>JBFWVC010000004.1:0-279888 GCA_050246945.1 Hyphomicrobiaceae bacterium | reverse complement strand
CCTTTTGCCGCCTCAAGGACTGGCGGCGTGTCGCAACCCGTTACGACAAGCTCGCCCGCAACTTCCACGCCGCAGCCGTAATCGCAGCAATCATAATCTGGTGGGCATGATTGAGTCTGGAGCCTAGCGCGGAGCACAGGCTAACCTTTCGGCTTCAATCGGACGGCGATCACGGTCGCGTTGTCCTGGTGCGGCTCGCGTAGAAGTTCCACCTCGCGGATCAGCGCCTCGGCGACTGCATGAGCGCCTTCACCGCCGTAGGCCGAAATGAGTCGCGCAATCTCGGCTATCTCCAGCGTGTGCAAACCATCGCTTGCAAGAATGACATAGTCGCCGGGCTCCAGCTTGAGCGGACGTCGCGAGACATCCACCATGTCGATCTCGTCGCCTGTCACAGCTGAGCGCAGCATGTGCCGGCGCGGATCGTGACGCGCCTCCTCTTGCGTCATTCGCCCGGCCGCAACGAGCCGGTCGAGCTCAGGCGCCAGCGAATGATCCTCGTTGAGCAGCGCGATCTCGCCTGCGCGATAGAGCAGCAGCGGACTGTCGCCGACGCTGACCCACTCCACACCGTCGGACCCGAACCGCGCGCCGATAAGCGTCGATCCCATGCCTGAAAGCATGGGATTCTCCGCGACTTTCCGCGCAACGGCCGAATTGGCGACGCGCAATGCTTCGATGAGCCGCCTCGGCACAGGTCCATTGCACGACACACACGCATCCAGGAAATGCTCGCACACCATTCGGCTGGCCAGGGCCCCACCGGCATGACCGCCCATGCCGTCGGCGAGAACCGCAACGATGCTGCCGTCATGGCTCTCCGTGGCCGGCTGCACGGGTGCGAAGGGCTCTCCCTTCTCTCCCGGCCATACCGCCGCGGTGTCCTCCTGATAGTTGCGCGCCCCTTGCGTCGAGGCGCGAGCAAATTCGTAGTCCGACATCAGTCCTTTACTTCTGCGAGCTCCGCCCAGTCGAAATCGGGTCCGCAGAATGGCACGAACACGAGCTGGGTACGTCCCACAGTTATCACATCCATGTGCGCCAGCTCTACCGCCCCGGTTGGCCGCTTTTCGTTGACGGATACGACATTCGTCTTCGCCAGATTGGGCACGAACAGGAAGCTCCGATCGGTAGAATCGTAGCGGATATATGCCTGCTCCTCCGAGGAAATCGCATCGTCGCCAAAGTCGACCGGAATGCGCTGCGTCTTTGCGCGACCGATTGTGTTATTGCCCTCGAAAACCGGACGATAGGCGCCGAGCCCTGGCCCGCCGACCACCACCAGCCAAGCAACAACCGGATCCTGCGTGAAGTCGTTGCGCACGAGCTTTTGCCGGCCGCGCACCAGCTGCGTGCGCGGCGGCTCGGCGGCGTCGCGTGCCTCCTTTGCTCCCGAACCCTCCCGCGCATCCCTGACCTTCGAGTCAGCCGGCTTGCGGACCACCCGCGTCGTCGGCGGATCGTTGAATTCGACGTGGCGTTCCTGCGGCTTGAGCGTCACGCTGCTGCGCACGGCACGCGCCGCTTCCTCGGCACTGGGGACAGAAGCAACGCTGTCCAGCTCTTCCTCCTTGGTCGCCGCACCTGACGCCATGTTGTCCTCCATCTGCTTCGCTACGCCCTTTGCCTCTCGAGCCTCGACCGGCAGCGCCGGCGGACTCTGCACCACCTTGATGGCCGGTACTGGATGAGATTGGCGCTCGGCAGGCCCAGCCAGATCCTTGAGTGCCTCCGTCTGTTGGTCCTCGCGGCTCGCCGCCGCCAACGCGTCTTTCAACGATCCGAACAATCCATACCCACGCGGACTTGCCTGCGGCGTCTTCGCGTTCTCCGGCATCGGCGATCTCTCCTCTTGAAATGATCTCAATTGGCGGCAGCGCCGCTCGAACTCGCGAATTACAAATCCTCGTCAAAGCGCGGACGTACGGTAGGTCAGCGTCACACGCCCAAGTGTGATCACGTCGCCATCGCAAAGCCTTTGGCGCGGCGATCGCCGGCCGTTGACGCGGGCCGCGCGACGTCCCCCGCGGGTCAGATCACACAGATAGATGTCACATTCCGGCGTACGCTCGATCGCGGCGTGATAGGGCTCCAGATCGGCGTTGTTGATAACGACCTCATTGTCGTCGGCACGCCCGATGCGCGAGAGCGAGTGGCGGATCTCGAATGTACCGGACCCGCCAAGCTCCATACCCTCCAGACAGGCCCGTCGCGGTCGTGAGAACCCGGTCACCAACGCGGTTCTTTCGCTGGCGCCTTCAACCTCGGGCACGGTCGGGCAACGTCGCGCCGCCACCGCCGCGCGCACGCCGAATGTCAAAACGGCGAGAGGAAGAAACAGTGCAACGCTCAGCATGCCAAGAAATAGCGCCGGAGCACGGGCATGAAAGGCGCGAGCCGCTTCGACGAGTTGCCCTCCTGTCCAGCTCATGGCGTCAGGAATGACGGAAAGGTCCCAGGTTTGCGGGTCGAGACCTGCTGCCTGGGCATGCGACACGTGCGACAGCACCAGACCTGCAACGGCAACGACAAGCAACGAACGCGGTAACCGCACTTTAGTCGCCGAATGCAGCGACGTCTGACGAAGCTCGACATCGTCGGAAACGCGCATATGACATTGACGGCGCACACCGTCCGAGTGCTCCATGTCCCCCGTTCGCGCCACCGCTCGCGCTCCCCGAATCGCCCTTGCTTGTGTCGTTCACCGTGCGGCGCGTTGGCGGCAACACCGTGGCCAACATCGGGCAAAGAGAAGATTTGTTCATCCTGGGTTCATCGCCCGTGACGATGCCACATTTGTGGGCCAAAAGCGGCGAGGGCGGCACGAATCGATGTCTCGTCTTAGAGCGGGGCCGCGCTCGCACCTCGTAATTGCGGGCGCTACCGACGAGAAACATGACGAATCTTATCGCGTTACCGGCTGGAACTGAGCTAGTTGGCGATTACCGCATCGAGCGCGTACTCGGCGCGGGCGGATTCGGCATCACTTATCTCGCAGATGAAATCGCTCTCGAACGCGCCGTCACGATCAAGGAGTACTTCCCCTCCGACTTCGCCGCACGCAATGCCAGCCGTGAGGCCGTGCCGCGTTCCAAGGACTGCTCGAAGGATTACCGCTGGGGCCTTGACCGGTTTATCGAGGAAGCGCAGACGCTCGCCCGCTTCGACCATCCCAACATCGTCCGTGTCTACCGCTACTTCCGCGCCAATAACACCGGATACATGGTACTGCAATGGGAGGAGGGAAAAAGCCTGAAGACGTGGCTTAAGGAGCTGAAGCGGGCCCCGCGCCAGAAGGAACTGGACGAGATTGTCGCTCCGCTGCTGGACGCGCTCGAGATCATTCACAAGGCAGACTTTCTGCACCGCGACATCGCCCCCGACAATATCATCGTCAGGAAGAGTGGCACGCCGGTTCTGATCGACTTCGGCTCGGCGCGCGGCGAGATCGCCGCCCATTCCAAGACCGTCTCTGCTCTCGTGAAACCCGGATACAGCCCCTACGAGCAGTACGCCGAGACGAGCCGCCAGCAGGGCCCCTGGACAGACATATACGCGTTGGGCGCCACGCTTTATCACGCCGTCACCGGTAGGCGTCCGCCTGATGCACCCTCACGCATGGTGCACGATGAAATCGTTCCGGCACGCGATACGGCGCTGAGTTCGTATCGACCAAGCTTCTTGAATGCCATCGATCGCGCCCTGTCGCTCGAGATCAAGGACCGCCCGCAATTGGTCGCCGCATGGCGTGGCGAACTGCTGGCACCCGAGCCGTCGCGTCAGGGCTGGCTTTCGAAAGCGCTCGACCAGAACCGCGAGGATGAGGTGGCGCTTCATGGTCAGAAGCTGGACGCTGGCGTACCTCATCGCCCGCCCCCAGCCAATCCGCCCCCACCCGATATGCCAGGCCCGCAAGGCGGCCTGCTTGATTTTCTCGATCGGTTGGGCGGCATCAAAGCCGGTAGCGACAGCGCCGGAAATGCTGCGCCTGGAGCCGTTGCCCCGGCCATCGGCGCCAAGGTGGAGGCCAAAGCCGGCAACGCCGCCGCTGCTTCATCCGCCGCGGCGCCGAAAGGCCGCGCCCAGGAAAAGCCGAAACAGCGGAACAAGGCGGCCGCCCGGCCCGCAGCGGACAGCGCCGCCCTGGCCGCCGCTGCTGGCGCCACCGTTGCCCTTGCCCCGGACGAAAAGCCAACGCCACTCAACCTCAAGAAGCCACCTGCTGCAAAAC
This sequence comes from Hyphomicrobiaceae bacterium, assembly GCA_050246945.1. GTDB lineage: Bacteria > Pseudomonadota > Alphaproteobacteria > Rhizobiales > Hyphomicrobiaceae > JAEUMD01. Next base: position 275,657 of record JBFWVC010000004.1, on the reverse strand, counting down.
AGGCGAAAGCAGCACAAAAGCCCGCCGCCAACGCCGCTGCGAAGTCGCTCGACGATCCCGGCAAGACACCCGACAAGGGCAGACAGAGTGCGCCACCGCAGAAGGGTGAGATCGTGCCGGCACCGCCGCGCCGCGTACCCAAGCTCTTCGCCCGCGATTCCACGCCAAAGCCAGTCAAGCCGAAATCCGGTCCGCGTCTGCGTCCGTTGCTTGCCAAGCTTGCCATTGGTGCTTGCGTCGCGACCGCAGCCGTCATGCTGCAGAACCGCTTGCCTGACGTCATCGGCAAGATGCGCAACATCCAGACCGCTGCGATCCCGTCCGACACGAAGCGCAGGGCTCAGACGGCCTCAACGGCTCAGCCAACCTCCGCCGCACAGCCTCCCGCGGCACTGGAGCCGGTTTCACCCGAGATCGAATCCGTCTCCGCTCACGACGGCGGCGCCACGCTCCTGCGCTACAGCGCTGACGGCAGGCGCATTTTCAGCACCGGCGCCGACGGAACGCTCAAAATCTGGTCCGAAAAAAACCTCTCGCTGATACGCACCATTCCGCTCGATTCCGGTCCCGCCACCGCCCTCGCCATCGACGGCGACAGTGCCCTGACCGGACACGCCGACGGCGAGGTAACGCTGTGGGACACGTCGACAGGCCGCAAGCGCTCGAGCTATAGGCGCAACGAGGCGGACGTCTGGTCGCTAGCCTTCGCCGGAGACAACACACACTTCCTCACCGCAACGCACGATTGGAAGGTGACGCTCTGGGACGCAACGCAAGAATCGGCACCGCTGCATGTCTTCGACGGACATGAAAACGCCGTGCAGGCCCTTGCCTTTGCTCCTGCCGGCGCGCTCGTTGCTTCCGGTGGCGCCGATAAGACCGTGAAGCTCTGGAACCTGTCGACGCTCGATCTCGTTCGCACCTATCGAGGCGCGCGCGATTTCATCACGTCGGTTGCAATTTCACCCGACGGGAGACTTATCGCGGCGGCCAGCCTCGATGGCAGCATTCGCGTGTGGTCCACATCGTCGCGCTCCCTGCGAAGGCGATTTTCCGGCCACAACGCCGCCATCAATCAGATCGCCTTCGCTCCCGATAGCCAGCACCTCGTTTCGGCAGGAAGCGACGGCACGGTGCGCCTGTGGGACGTCGAGCGACGTCGCGCCATTCGTGCGTACGCGGGCCATCGCGGCGAAGTGAAGGCCGCCCAGTTCTCCCCGGACGGTACGCGCATCGCCACGGCTGGCGCGGACGGTACGATCCGCATATGGACCGCGGCGCAGAATGCTACTGTTCGTTGAGCACCTTTTCAAAAATTGACCCGGCTTCAACCGCGCGCCTCTTCGCTGCGGGCCAGATGCCGCGCAAGCTCGTCGTAGGCGGCACAGGTTGCACCGCAGCGCTTTGCAATCTCGGCGAGCTGGTGGCGCGCCGCCTGCGCGTTGCCGACCGTTACGAAGGCTTCGCCGAGGTAGGCCCGCGCCACCACATAGTCGGGATCAAGCGCCAAAGCCTTTTCGTAATAGGCAAATGCATTGCCGACATTGCCCGCCTTGCGCGTCGCAAATCCCAGATAGGTCAGCGTCCGCGCATCAGGCGCCTTGGTGGCGCTGAGATAGGCAATCGCCTGATCGTAGCGCCCCAGCCGCGCCATCCAGTAACCAGCGTAGAAAAGATCCGCATCGGAAAGTTGCTGCGCTGCCGGACCGACGCAATCACTCCATGCCGATGTTCCCTTGGAGAATGTGTCACATCCCCCCGCAGGACCGATGTCCTTGCCCGCGGATGCGCCTGTAGCTGTCGCCAGGGCCAGCGCCATCGCAGTCCCCGCCGCACGACGCGAAATGCGCTTCTGTCCTCGAAAACCGATCGTCATGGCCGCCGTTCCTTGTTCTTTTCGCTCTTGATCAGGTTATGCTCTGATCGACCACCTGGTTGGTTGTGGGCAAACGGCAATTCAGGCCGCTTCCATCCCCGCACCCTGCTGGTAACGGGCGTCAACCTAGCACAAGATGCCCTCCGTGGAACCGGGCGGCCGCGGCCGTCGCGGTGCCTGCGGGTGTGTGTGGTCGGCCACTCCATGGGCAGCGCGGCAGTCCCCGGCGAACCGCGAGCGGAAACAGCTCGCAGTGTTGCCTGATTTGCAATGACGGGTAATGCGTGAGCACGCTCGCCGCCCTTTGGACCGGCGGACACACGATTTGGAAGAGCACGCGAGGAACTGCAATGCTGGGATGGCGCAGGAAGCGCGACGGCTTCGAGTGGCACGACTACGTCCGCACCACCATCCTGTTGCGGCGTGCCAAGCGGCGGCAGAAGGTTGATGACGCGGCCGCCGCTGCGGTACATGGCCTCAAGGACGCCGGTGCAGCTGCTGCCCACGGTCTCAACGAAGCCAAGGGCGCGGCCGCAGAGGGGCTTCGCCGCGCCGGCGAGTTGGGCCAGGAAATCGGTACTTCGGGGATCGGCATCACGGCGAGTGTGATGCAGCGACTCTGGTTTGCGGTGCGGAGATTTCTGGCCGTGGCTCGGACCTCTGGCGTCGCTGGGGCTCGCATTCTGGCGGCACGTTCCGCACAACTTTTGGGCGCGATGATCTCCCCGCTCCTCGCCCGCCTGTCCGACCGGCGCACGCGTACGATCGTCGGTGCAGTCGGTGTAGCCGCATGCATCGCGGTGGCCTACCGCATCTGGGCCGTCGGCTTTGATACACGCGCCGTGTTCGCCGCTCTGCTTGCCCTGCTGACGCTGGGGCCGGCGCTTGTCGCAGAACGCCAGCGCAACGACGTCACCCACCGGCCAGCGCCTAACAAGGTGAATTCAGCCGCAACCCCGACGCCCGCCCCGATCTCGATGAAATTGCTCCGCCCGATTGTCGCCTGGGGTGGCTTCGCCGCACTCGTCGTCCTCGGCATCGGCAGCCTTATCAGGCCCGACGGCTTCCAGCCGCTTCCCTCGACGGCCGCCATCACCCGAATGGCAGAAACTCCAACACCCGCACGCCCGGAACTTGGAGACAATATCCATGGCCGAGCCCGCGCCACCACAGGCGACACGCTGCGCATTGGCCGTACACTCATCAAGCTCAACCACATCGAGGCTCCCGAATCGGGTCAGATGTGCGTCGGCACCAACGGCCAACCCTGGGGCTGCGGCGATGCAGCCCGCGCTGCACTAGCAAAGTACCTGAGCGGCTCTCGCATCGACTGTACACTCAGCAATCGCGGTGGCACCGACGCCATCGCGCGCGGTGACTGCAAGAAGGGCGACACGGATCTTGCCGCCGCGCTCGTCCGCGATGGCCACGTCTTCGCCGAAACTGGCTTTTTCGCGCGTCACGCAAGCCTCGAGAACGAGGCCCGCAATAACCACCGCGGCATCTGGAAGGGAGAAGCGCAACGCCCTGATGAATTCCGTGCCGCCGCCTGGAAAGCAGCACGTGAAAAGGCCCCTCAGTCTTGCCCAATCAAAGGCCGTGTGTCGTCGCGCGACAAGTTTTACGTGATGCCGTGGATGCAGGGCTACGACAGCATCCGAATTCGTGCGTCACGTGGCGAGCGCTGGTTCTGCAGTGAGGAGGACGCACGCCAAGCCGGCTGGCGCCCCTCCGAAGCGTCTTGAGATGCGTCTCGTCGAATCTCAAAACGAAAAGCCCGCGGCCGGGGGGACGGACCGCGGGCATCTTGCCGTGTGCCTATAGGGGGGAAGGGACGGCTCCACGACGCTAAGCATAATACCGCGCCGGCGGCTCATTATGCAAGAAATCTGCAAAACAGCGTTTCCAAAGAGTAAATGGGATCTGAACAGCGAGAAGGGACGCTGCTGCGAATGTAATGGATGTCGCGCAAAAGTGGGCAGCGGCTTTGCAGTAACGGCTTGCAAGAAGTCAAAAACCGGAAGCGTGGCGAGCGGATCCGAAAGATTGCGACACGCATCAAGGTGAATTGCACCATGCTCGTCCCGGCCACGACCTCCTGGAGCCTGATCGTCTGAGATGGAAGCAGCCATGCTTCCATCGAAGGCGTGAATCAGTCTCTCAAACAAAGAGACAGAGCAGGCCACGATGGTCAGCCCTGATTCAATCTAATACTGACCTGCTCTAGCGCATGGTCAGCTGAAGTGTGCAGCGGTTCAGCGAGAAGAACATGCTCAATTGAAAGACTTGGACCGTGTTCATGCGTCCATGCGACATGAACGCGATCCAGACGAAATCAGCGCCAGCCAAAGTCGATGGGCGTAATCTGCAGGCGCGCCTCGTCGCTGGCCGGAACGTCCTGCGGCTTGCCCGCGAAACCCACGGTCGCAGCCACACCTTCGATGCCGGGAGCGTCGCCCTCGCGCAGCTTGAGCCCCTTCTTTTCAACGACCTTCTTGCCGTCGAGCCAGACCTGTACTGCGCCGTTGCTGGCACCCGAAGTGTTGAGCACCAGCTCCTGCTCCAATGTAACCCAGCGTCCGCGCTGCAGGCGCACGCTGCCCGGCAGGTTAACGACCTGGCGGCCGTTTTCGGCAGCCGCCTTCGACTGCACGAAGATCTGCGTGTCGCCGTCGCGACCCCAGCGCGTGCGGAGCGCAAAGGCATCGTCGCTCGTCAGGTCCAACCGCTCGGGCGTCGTACCTCCAAACATGCCCGGCAACATACCGGCAGTCGAGAAGTCGAAGTTTTCGGGTAGATAGACGGAATAGCGCAGACAGCCTGAGTGCGCTTCGTGAGTGCCGTCAGGACGCCACGGAAAGTGAATCCCGACGGCCGATTCTGGGTCAGACGAATCCGCGCGGCCGAGCTTGACCTCGAGAACGCGCGCTATTGGAGCATCATTGACGTTGACGATACGCGCGTTTTGCATAAGGCCTTGTTCCTCGCGACCGGCCTGTGCCTGCAGCTCGATCATCGACAGTGGCAGGCCATCGCCGCTCTGCAATCCGAACCGCACCGCCTGCGGATAGCCCTCCATGCAGCCGGTCGGCACTTCATTGAAGTATTTGTACGAGATGCCGAGATAGCCGACGAGCACCATGGCTGCCAGGCCCGCGCCATATTGTACGATCTGGTCCGCCGAAGTTTTCTTAGCCATGGGACTCCTCTGGGATCGTTCTGGACCTAGCCGCGGAAGGCCCGGTTGATGTTGCGCATCAGCGGATCGATCAGCTGATCGAGCAAGGTGCGCTCTCCTGTCATAAGCAGAATCTCGCTGCGCATACCTGGCTGGAGCCTGGTCCTTTCTTCAATCGCCGCACGGCTGTCCTCAAGTTCCACCCGCGCTGCGAAATAGGGCGCTCCTGTGCGCCGGTCCTCGATGCTGTCAGGCGAAATCCACGCCAGCTTGGCGGCAAGCGGGCGCTGTTCGCGCCAACTCAACGCCGTCAGCCACACCTTGGCGGCCATGCCAGGCCGGACGTTTTCGATCTGGTTCGGGTTGAGCCGGCCTTCGATGACCAGACGGTCGTCGTCAGGCACGAGCTCGGCAACCGTCGCGCCGGCCTGTATCACCCCGCCCGTACCCTTCACGGCAAGCGACAGAATTCGCCCTGCCTCAGGCGCACGGATCTCTGCGCGCGAAAGATCGCGCCGCACGATTTCGATGCGTGAGTGCAGCGCTGCGATCTCTTTCTCGATTTCGGCGACCTGGCGCTCGAGCGTCAGCAAACGGGAGCGTGAAGAAAGTTGGCGCTGATAGAGGTCGCGCATCGTGCCGGCCTCCTGGCGCGCCAGGGCGAGCTGACGGCCCGCTGCTTCCGATTGCGCGGTCAGTGCCCGCAGCTGCTCCGACAGCCCCTTGATGTCCATGGTGGCGATGAGATCGCCGGCCGCAACACGCTGACCTTCGGAAACATGCACGCTCGCCACCGTGCCGCCCTGTTCGTGCTGGACCTGCTTGACGCGGCTCTCCACGATGATCGTGCCCGGCATTCCAATGCCTTTGTCGATCGGCGCAACGGCTGCTGCGCCGACACCGATACCAAAGAACATCAGAACGATAAGAACACCAATTCTCACAGGGGTACGAATGTCGAGCGGCGGTACCGCTCGCTCATGCCCGCAGTCTTTCGTCATCGGTTCGTAGGTCATCCGCGGCCTCCGGCAATGGCCGCAACCGGAAGGCGCGAACCATCTTTGTCGAATTCCTCCTTCGACATACGCGCCATGTCGGTGCCACGGCCTCGCGTCCGCATCTCCGTTGGCGTGGTTACACTCTGGATAGTCCCGCCAGCAAGAATCACCACTTTGTCCACTAGGTTCAGAAGTCGTGGATCCTGCGTGGCGATGACGAGCGACACACCATCGGCCTTCTGTTTTTCAAGCGCACACACCAGGTCGCGCATACCCGCACCGTCGAGGCCGGCTTCGGGTTCGTCCAGTACGACAATCCGTGGCGTCGACACGACTGCCCGCGCCAGAGAGACGGCCCTCCGCTCGCTGAGCGACAGCGCCCTCCCCCCGGGTCCGACCTCCGTTTCGTATCCGTTGGGAAGCTCCTGAAGCTTCTGGTGCACGCCAGCGTCAAGTCCGGCACGTGAAGCGGTCATCAGGCTTTTATCCGAGAAGCGCACGATATTTTCGTGCACGGTCCCCTCGGCCAGCATTGGATCGTCCGCCATGTAGCCCACCCGTGGCTCGCCGCCGCCGCGTTGCCAGCGGTATACGGGCACTCCGTCGAGATCGACGCTGCCCGTAGTCGGAGCGATGGCACCCGCAATCAACGCTGCGAACGTGGATTTGCCCGAACCGTTGGGCCCCACAAGCGCGACACAGTCTCCAGGCTCGATATCGAGTTTCACACCGCGCAGTGCCGGAACCTTGCGGCCAGGCAGATAAACCGTTGCATCCTTTACGCTGATACGTCCGAAGAGCGAGCTATCGCTTTCGGCGATGCTCACCGGGCGCACGCTGTCGGGCATGGCCTTGAGCCTCTGGTAGGCTCGCCATGCCCCGATCGCCGGCTTGATTGTACCGACGAGCTGCTCCATAGGAGCCAACGCACGCGCCAGGAGAATCGCTGATGCGACTAGAACACCCGGGCTGACCTGGTCTCCGATGACGAGCCAGGCGCCAAGCGCATAGATTGCCACTTGCGCGCCTACGCGCACGAGGCGTCCGAGTGCCTTCACGAAACTCGTTCGCTTGAGAACGGAATAATTGCCGGTAATCTGGCTGCGATTGGATATCCGCCAACGTCGCGCCACGCCTTCTGCAAGTCCGAGCGCTGCCGCGAGACTGGCGTTCGAAATGGCAAGCCCCCACCACTGGCTCGACCGCTCGCGCACCTCGAGAGATTCGCGCTGTAACCGCTCCGTCAGCGCCGCCTGAAGCAGCGCGACGACGAACAAGGCTGCGACAGATGCGATCCCAAGCAGACCGATAAGGGGATGCAAAAGCGCAAGAGCGACGAGAAAGATCGGCACCCAGGGTCCGTCGAAGAAGGGCATGACCGCTGGACTTGAGACGAAGCCTCGCAATGTCTCGAGCGCGCGCACATCCTGCCTGAGCTCGCTGCCTGCATGCCCGGCCTTCAGGCCGTTTTCCAGGATGAACTCGCCCATTTCCTGATCGAGCCAGCCACCGGCCCGCGCAAGTATCAGGTCCCTAACGATTTCGAGCCCCGCCAGCGTAACGAGCGCCACACCTGTAATCGTCGTTAGGATGACGAGCGTTTCGATTGAGCCCAGCGGAACGACAGTCTCGAAGACCTGAAGGGTGAAGAGAGGCGTCGTCATCATCAGGACGTTGATGAAGCCGCTGAACACGAACGCCTTGAGCAAGGCTCTGCGTGCCTGCTTCAGCATCCTCCGCGACGTACGCATCCCACTCCACCTCGACTTTGACAGACTTCTATGAATCGAAGGCTGCGCGCGAGAGCAGCTGCGCACCCCCGCAGATGACCAGTCGGCCAAGACCGTCATGGTTACCAGATCGGGCTGAATGAACACCTAACGCCGAACGTTTCCCGCTTCCGCTGCATGGCGCAGATGCAAAAAGGGGTGAGCGGCAGTCCGCCGCTCACCCACGTCAGAATCGCGCACTCCAGTCCTTACCAAATCCTAAACGACGAAGTGCCCGCCGCTGATGAGATCGTGGATATCGATACCATGAACCCCTTCCAGGAAGACCACGTCGACGTATCCGCTGTGGCCACCAAAATCGAGCGAGATCATGGTTCCCTCCATGTTCTCGGTCAGATGTACCTCGTGCAGAACGTCGAACGCACTCTTCTTGGAGCCGAAGTCGGAGAAATCGAGCTTGTCGCCCGCGCCGAAGTCGGTGATCGTATCGAAGCCGTAATAGTTCGACCCCGTCAGCACGTCACCGCGCTCGAACACGAATGTATCGCTGCCCTCGCCGCCGGTCAGCACGTCATATCCGCGCCCGCCATGAATGACGTCATTGCCCGCGCCGCCATTGAGATGATCATCGCCTTTGCTTCCGAGCAGTTGATCGTCGCCCGACCCGCCTATGACACCTTCGATATCGTAGAGCTTGTCGTTGCCGACAGCGCCGCTCACCTGACCGTTGTTGAGGTCGACTTTAATGCTCGTTTTCGCCTCCGAATAGTCAACGATGTCGAAGCCGGAGCCACCGGAGAACTTATCGCTGTCACCGTCAGCTGCGGCGACGATGACGTCGTTGCCAGAGCCACCGTCGATCTTGTCGGCCCCGGTGCCGTCGTAAATCGTATCGTTGCCGGCACCGCCATCGACAGCATCCTTGCCCGCACCTGCCATGATGACATTGTCGCCGGAGTCGCCGATAATCTCGTCGGAGAAAGCCGAGCCGATTACGCCCTCGATCCCCTTGAAGGTATCGTGTCCGTCGCCTTCCGCGATGCCGGCGGACATCGAGACATGCACTCCGTTGCCCGTCGTGCTGTAGTCGATGAAGTCGAAACCGGCGCCGCCGTACATCTGGTCGTTGCCGGCACCGCCGCGCAGGATGTCCACACCGCCCGTGCCATCTGCACCCTCGCAACAGACTTCAACGGTGCAGCATGAGGAACTCGTCGAACCGTTCTGCTCGGTTGCGATCGCGGTCACACTCAGTGAAAAGTTCGACGGCGAACCGATGCTGAGCTTCAGGCCGGCAAGATCACCGGCGCCGACCATCCATACGCCGGGGCTGACCTCCCGTCCGGCTGAAAGCACGGCTCCCGCGGGTACACCCGCGATCTCTACCATCAGATTCTCCGATCCGTCGAGATCTCCAAGCGCAGCCTGGATGTGGAGTTCCTGCGTGTAACCGTCCGCGCCCGCACTCTCGGAATAGAGGATGTCGTCGCCTGCACCACCAATGATCACATCGGAACCTGCAGTGCCATGCAGCACGTCGTTCCCACCGGTCCCCTCGATGACAGCGCCGCCGATGGACACCATCACGTTGGACGCGCTGACGGTCGGGGTATCCGCGACGCCGTTGACGGTCACGTTCACGACCTGCTTGACGGATGCGCCGTTCGCGTCGGTGATCGTCACTTCGAAGCTGTCGGCACCGGAGAAGTTTTCAGCCGGCGTATAGACGAATTCGCCGGTTAATTGATTGATCGTCACGGTGCCGTTCGCCGGCCCGGATGAGATCTCGTGCGCCATCGCATCTCCGTCGGCATCGGTCGCGCCGACCATTCCCGAAACGGAATGATCCTCATCCACTGTGATTGACTGCTCGGCTGCCGCCACCGGTGCCGCATTTACATGAAGCAGATTTCTCCAATCCACTCCGGTACCGTCGACATACAGGTCCAATTTCTCGATCGACGAGACGGTGAGGCCAAGCGAAGCGAACGTGAAGCTGCCGGATGCCGCCTGTCCCGCGAGCACGTTGACGTCGCCGCCTGCGGCAGCATATTGCGCATCGAGCCAATCGGCAAAGTCGGCCAGGTCGCCCGTAAGATCGGCAAGGTCTGCCTCAGCGACCTTCAGCTCGACGGTGTCGATACCAAGTCCTCCGACAAGGACGTCCGAACCGGTGCCAGACTCGTAGATGAGCGTATCGTTGCCGGCGCCGCCGTCCAGGATGTCGTCGCCCATTCCGCCGAATAGCGTATCGTTACCCGAGCCGCCATACAGCTTGTCGTTGTCGTTGCCGCCATCGATAAAATCGTTGCCGCCGTCGCCATAGATCGTATCGACGCCGTTTCCGCCAAAGATGATGTCGTTGCCGCCGCCGCCGAAGACCCCGTCGTTGCCATCTTCGCCATAGATCACATCGTCTCCCGCGTCGCCGACGAGCGTATCGTTGCCAGTGCCGCCATAGAGCGTGTCGTTGCCGGCATCTCCGTAGACGTAGTCGTTGCCGTCGCCGCCGTTGATGATGTCGTCGCCATCGCCACCATTGAGGCGATCCTTGCCCGCGCCGCCGTTCATCACGTCATTGCCGCTCGTTCCGACCAGGATGTCGTCTCCCGCCGTCCCCACGAAGTCGCTCATAAGACCAATCCTTGTACAGCTTACTGCTCTTGGGTCGAGATGCTACGCAGGTCAGGCTGCAAAAGACTTAGGCGAAACGCGACAATTGTACGAAATCTAAAATATTCTGCAGAATCGGTGAAAAACGCCGAAGAGTGCTGCCGGCATGTTGCATGCAAATGCGCCAAATCGGTAGGCGGTACAAGAATGAGACGATGATTAGGCGCTCGACAACCACATGGGAACTCGATTGGCCGAGCTGTTCTCCGTCAGGCTTTCAGCGACGAGCGCCGGTCAGTGAAACGGCCGAATTGCGGCAGGCGACCGGCTGGCCAATGTTCTAGAATCCGCAATCAAAGACGTGAGGTTCGGACCCTGGCATGGCGGTCTAGCCGATGATCTTGCCGGGGTTGAGTATGCCGTTTGGATCGAGCGCCTTCTTGATCGCGCGCATTGTCGCGACACCGGCTGCCCCGAATTCCTTTTCGAGGTAGGCCATCTTGCCCTGTCCGATGCCGTGCTCGCCTGTGCACGTCCCCTCCATGGCGATCGCCCGTACCGCCAGCCTCCCGAGAAATTCCTCCAATGCCGCTCGTTCTTCAGCGTTGTTCGGGTCGATGAGCGGCGTGGCGTGGAAGTTGCCGTCGCCCACATGACCAACGATCGGCGATATCAAGCCCAGCCGCGCGATATCCGCTTCGGTCTCCGATATGCACTCGGCCAGCCTCGATATCGGAACGCACACGTCCGTCGCCAGTGTCTGTCGCCCAGGCCAGGTAGCCTTCGTGGCCCAGTAGGCGTCGTGCCGAGCCTTCCACAGCCGCCGCCGCTCATCCTCGTCTGCCGCCATCTCCAACGTACGGGCACCGTTCTCCATCGCGATTTCTTGAAACGTCTCCACCTGCTGAGCGAGCCCCGAAGCCGTGCCATGGAACTCAACGAACAGCGTGGGTGCGGGCTCCAGGCTGAGCTTGGAATAGGCATTGACCGCTTCGATCTGCAGCTTGTCGAGAAGCTCGATGCGGGCAAGCCCCAGACCGCCGAGTTGCATGGCCTGCATGGTCGCCGTCGCCGCAGCCGCAACGCTTGCGAACGCGCAGACCGCGACCACCGTCTTCTCAGGCTGGCCATAAAGGCGCACCGTTAACTCCGTAATGATGCCAAGCGTGCCCTCCGAGCCCACAAGCATCCGTGTCAAGTCATACCCGGCAGCCGACTTGCGCGCCCGGCCGCCCGTCTTGACAACGCTGCCGTCAGCCAGCACCGCCGTCACCGAGACGACGTTCTCGCGCATCGTGCCATAGCGCACCGCATTCGTGCCTGATGCCCGCGTCGCGGCCATGCCGCCCAGCGTTGCGGATTCCGCCCCGGGATCGACCGGGAAGAACAGACCGGTATCTCGGAGATACTGGTTGAGCTGTACACGGGTGACGCCAGCTTCCACCGTGGCATCGAGATCGTCGGCATGCACGGCCAAAATCCGCGTCATCCGCGACAAGTCGAGCGAAATCCCACCGTGAGGCGCGTTGACCTGGCCCTCCAGGGAACTGCCACCGCCGAATGCGATAACCGGGGTGTTGTACGCAGCTGCGATACTGACGACATCAGCCGCCTCCTGCGTGGCCTCGGCGAACACAACCACATCGGGCGGCTGATTATCCAGCCACGTGACCGTGTTGGCATGCTGCCTGCGAATTTCATGTCCTGTTTCAACGCGGCCTGGAAAGCGTTGCTTCAGGACGTTGATGACCGTATCTGCGGAGACCCTTTCAGGCTTGCTCATCACCTGCACACCTATCTTTGAGTTTCAGGGAATGCAGGTGACTACGCGATCCGCCGCCACTTGCCGCAACGCAACAGCGCACCGCCATCGCGGCGCCGCACGCTGTGCCGCCAGCACCCGACCTGTTGCCGAATTGCATCTCCAACCCATGCCATCTCAGTGCAGAGAACCAAGCCACATTCTTACTATCCCAGACTTGCTCTAGAAATAGCGGGTCAAGCGTATCCCAACCCGAGGGGAGTTCATCATGGTTTTCAGGTGGCTTGCGGCCGCGCTCGCGGCAATCTTGTTCACCACCGTCATCGGTCGAACCGATGCAAACGCACAGCGGCCGAATCTCGTCCGCATGGCCGACACCGAGGCGGACCTCAGCGCCGGCAGCGTCACCATCAACACGTCTCGCGTGCCCGGCTCTTTCGGTGAGCTGCGCCTCTACAACAACGGTTCCGACATCCTGATCGACAACGTCAAGATCCACTATTCGGACGGCAGCGTGCATAATGAGAACCGCACGATCAACCTGCGCCGGGGCGAGCGGACCAGACCGATCGATCCCGGCCGGGCCAACAAGTTCGTCGACAAGATCGTCGTGACCTACAAGGAGGTCGCAAACTCTCGCCGTTCCGCGCACCTCGTCGTCTACGGACTCCAGGACAGTCGCGCCGCTCGCGAGGAACGACCGCGCAACGCAGTTGCCGCTCCGGCCAAGCCGCGCAAGCCCGAACCGCAACCCGCACCGGGCACGGCTCCGGCTGCACCGCCGGCGCCGCCAGCCGTCGAGAAGGTGCCGATCAAGTACTCGAAGGCCGTTTCAGAGACCCGCTGCGTCGGTGAAGGCAGCCTTCTTCTGCGCCGCGCAAATGTCGGCTTCGGCAACGACCGCGACCGTCTCAAGATTGGTGGTCAGGCTGGCAAATTCGACAAGATCCGCTTGTGCGTGTTCGGCCACGACATCGAGCTGGTCGACCTCAAGGTCACGTTCGCAAAGGGTGACCCGCTCGATCTGCCTTACGCAGGCCTGATCCCTGCCGGGAATCGCACGCAGGCCATAAGCCTGAAGGGTGATCGGTTCATCGATACAATCGACATCACCTACAAGAAGCGCGAGGGCATCACTGCCTTTGCCAACGTGGAAATCTGGGGCGAGGTCTCAGAGAAGTGGATCGACGAGGAATCCGAGCTGTTCAACGACGGTTGGGTTCGCCTCACCTCGGGACAGACCGCCGGCTTCGTCGGGTTCGACACCGAGCGCACGCCTGTGCGTCAGCACAAGAGGGGCTTCAGCAAGTTCCGCGTGGTCACCCACGACCGCGACATCACGCTCGATTATGTCGAACTCTTCTTCGAGGACGGCACCTCGCAGAAGGTTTCCGCCAACCGCTCCAAGGTCGAGCCCAATGTCGGGTATGGCCCCGTCGACATAGAGGGCGGGCCCAAGCGGATCAAGGAAGTCGAGGCCCGCTATCGCTCTCGCTTCTTCGACAAGGAGGCGAAAGGAACCGATCGTGCGACGGTGGAGATCTGGGCCAAGCGTTGATGCATAGCCTGTCATGCCGGATGTGTCTGCCGGCATGCTCCGTCGAAAGTAAACAGTGGGCGGCTTCATGGGCCGCCCACGTCGTTTTTCGTCACTCCGTTGACACCCAAGAGCTACGATGAAGCGCTCGGCATCGAAGCAGTTTCGAGTTGCTGACGCGGCGCCCTGACCGCATTGCATGCACAATCTTCCTTGGAGAAAGGGCTTCGTTAGCAATTGTCGTTCACGTTGGAACTTGGCCACACACCCTTGGTCCAAATGGCACGCAGCTTGCGGGATGGACGCTCAATGCCGGATCGCAAATCGCATTCCGGGAAGACGAGGTTGAGCAAAAAGAGAATGTTGAGCTGAAGCGCGCAGCGGTTCTGCGTGAAAGACATGCTCGAAACAATAGACTGTATCGCGTGCATGTTTCGCGGAAACATGCACATGATCGAGATGACGATGAACCGCACGATCACCGCCGCTATGATCTTTGCCATACTCGCGTGCACATGGCCTGTGCGCGCTCAAAATGCGCCCAATCCAGGCGGTGGCCTGAAGGTGGTAGCTGGCGAGCCCCGGTGGATCGTCATCGAAACACGAACCGTCACGCCACAATTGCTCAAGCAATCCTTCGCACTCGCCGAACTGCGCGGTCGCTTCCGCGAGTTCCGCGTCGAAGCCGAACAAGGCACTGTGGAAATCGCACGAACGGTCGTCGATTTCGCCGACAAACGACAGGTGATCAGCAATAGGCTCTCAATCCTTGAACCCAAGGGCGCGATACATGAAATCCAAATTGGTGGCATTGACCTTGCCGTTCTCGACCTTTCCCTGATCACTGCCACCGCGCGCGGCAAAAGCCAGGTCGGTCGCATCACGCTCTATGGCTTGCATGTGCCCGAAGTCATTGTGCCACCGCTGCCGCAACGCGCCGGTTCCTAGAGCCTGATCGTCTGAGATGGAAGCAGCCATGCTTCCATCGAAGGCGTGAATCAGTCTCTCAAACAAAGAGACAGAGCAGGCCACGATGGTCAGGCCTGATTCAATCTAATACTGACCTGCTCTAGTGTTCTGGATCTGACGTTTGTTACCCGGACGAAGTTCGTCAAACGTAAGTCGATCCAGAACGCAAACTGAAAAATCTTGGGTTCCGGGCTGACGCACAGGCGCCCGATAGGGAACTAGGCGTCAATGTCGGATCACGAGTGACCCGACCCCTTGCTATTGAATTCGAACGCCAGCCAAAAAATCGATCCCGCCTCGGACCCATTCGGCGAATCCCCTTTGAAAACGGGAAATATCTATCCTGTTTTTGGTCCAACAATCGTCTTTTTTCAGTCGCCTCAGACAACTAGTATCCTCCGCGAGCAGAGTGCCTGAACAGTCCCTCCACCTCCTGGCGGGCGTGATGGGGTCTGTTCCAATTGAGACGATCATGGCCCACGGCAGCAAATTCGCTGTCTCATGGCTTCGATCCTCACCCCGTTGGAGGAACAACCGTGTTGGCAATCTTGAGATCCGCAGTCCTGGCCATTCTTGCTTTGATGATCGCACTGCCCGCCTCCGCCCAGCGCGCACAGCGCGATTGGGTACTGCTGGGCCAGCAGGAAGTCGGCTTCCTGGTTGATCGGGACGTCATCAATGTCGAGCGCGAAGGCATTCGCTTCTCGCAGCTCCGCATCGAAGCAGAGCGCAACGACGTCTACCTTATTTCGCTGCGGCTTGTTTATCAGAACGGATTTGCCGAAGACTTCCGCGTCGACCGCGAGCTGAAAGCCGGCCTCGAAGCATTCCCTGTCGACCTCAGGGGCGAACGCAGCTACCTGCGCAGGATCGAAATGGTCTACCGCGCACGTCCCGACTTCCGCGGCCGCGCAATCGTCCGCATCTACGGAGAGTTGCGGCAGGATCGTCGGCCCGGATTTGTGGAAACCACGCGCTTCGAGGTGATCGACACAAAGATGATCAGCCGGCGCGGCCATGAGCCAGTCACGTTCGATCTCGGCCGGGGCGAAGGCCGCTTTGCCAGGCTCCGCTTGCGGGCCGGCGACGGCGGCGTTCGCATCGGCGATGTGCGTATCACCTTCGGCAACGGAGAATCGCAAAGGGTTGTTGTTGAGGATCGCCTTGACGACAATCAGATGAGCCGCGTGATCGACCTGGAAGGCGACCGCCGCTTCATCCGCTCGGTGCGTGTCGAGGCGCGCCCCATTCGCGGCGAACGCGATGCAACGCTGGTGCTACTTGGCGAAAGGGACGCGACGCCACCGCGCCGTCGCCCTGACCTCGGCGGCTTTGTTCCGATTGCCAAGCAGCGCATCACGCGGCGCAATGATGACGGCCTCGTGGAGTTCGATGTCGGTCGTGATGAAGGCCGCTTCGGCGAACTGCGCTTCCTTGCCGAGGACGGCGACATCTTTATTCGAGAGGTCATTATCGTCTTTGGCAACGGTGAGACGCAGCGCGCGCGCGTCCGTGACCGGCTGAACGAGAACGATCTGTCGGAGACCATCGACCTCGCCGGCGAGAGCCGCGTCATCCGCATGGTACAGGTTCGGGGACGGTTGGCCCGTGGTGAGCGGGATGCCACGGTCGTGCTGCTCGGCAAGGAGGACGAAGGACGCCGCCACCGCCGCATGGGTGACCGGGGTGCTGGCCCGCGCGAGGAATGGGTGACGCTGGGCCGTCAGCGTGCCGCCCTCTTGAAAGCGGACACCGACGTTTTCAAGGTTGGGCGCGAGATGGGCACCTTCCGTGCGATCCGCGCGGTCGTGCATGGACCTGAGGTCCAATTTCATTCCATGACCATCGAGTACGGGAACGGCAGCACGGAGGACGTACCGCTCGCCGGCACCATACGCGGCGGAGAAGCCTCCAAGCCCTACGATCTGAAGGGTCGCGACCGCTTCATCGAGAGAATCACTTTCAAATACCGCTCCAAGCTCAGCCTTGCCGGCTCTGGTTCGATAGAGATCCAGGGCCTGAAACACGACCCTTACCGTGACCGTTGACGGCGGGTTGGGCGTTGCACTGCCATGATGGGGCGCCCCCTCGGCGCTCCATCGTGCTTCAGGCAGCCGCGTGGTGCATTCGTGCAGCAGGTTGGCGCAAGAAACGCGATCTTTACAGCGCATGCGTGGCGCGCGACGCTCAACTTGATCCGAAGGCATGGCAATATGTGCTCGTGCACCATGTAGTCGCGTCAGGGGGCAACACCACAACATGCAGCCGGCTCCGAAATTTTCCGATCCCGAGTTGCTGGATCTGTCGCGCACGTACGATGCGGTGGTCGTGGGTTCCGGTGCTGCAGGCGGCATGGCCGTGAATGTTCTCACGGCCAAGGGACTCGATGTCCTGCTGCTGGAGGCGGGCCGCCACGTCGACACGACTGCGACTCTGAAAAGCAGCGAGTGGCCCTACGAGCACCCGCGCCAAGGCAAGCTGCCGCCGGACACGTACGTGATTGACGAAAGTGATTACCGAAAGTACCAGCCGCCGTATGCGCGCCACTTCGGCCGCTATACCAACGTCGTGAACTGGCAGCAGCTCGGCGAAGGCCCCGACTACACCAAGGATTTGTTCGTCAACGAGAAGGATCACCCCTACACGGGCACGCAGTTCTCCTGGGTTCGCGCGCGCGCGCTCGGCGGCAAAACGAATGTATGGGGCCGTCTCGCCCTGCGCCTTTCCGACTATGATTTCAAGGCGGCGAGCCGCGACGGCTATGGCGAGGACTGGCCCATATCTTATGCCGATGTCGCCCCCTACTACGACAAGGTGGATCGCTACCTCGGCATCTCAGGAATCACAGAGAATATCCCTTGGCTGCCCGACTCGATTTACCAGCGCCCCATGCGCCTGAACGAGCCCGAAGTCGCGATCCGCAAGAAGCTTGCCGGCACCGGCCGCATCCTCACGCCCTTTCGTCTCGGCGTAACGACGGACGGACTTTCCCACAACCCATACCGCCACCGCTGCATGGGTCGCGGTGCATGCCAGCGGCGTGTTGGCGGCTGCGATATCCATGCCGCCTTCGACAGTCCGACAGGCCTCATCTACCCGGCCTACGATACCGGCCACCTCGCCGTGCGTACCAACGCGGTCGTCTACGAGGTCGAGATAGATGCGAACACCGGAAAGGCGACCGGCGTTGCTTTCCTCGATGCCTCGACGCGCAAGTCGTATTCTGCCCGGGCAAAAGTCGTGGTGCTCGGCGCCTCGACACTGGAATCGACGCGGATAATGCTCAATTCCCGATCGAGGCTATATCCGAAAGGCATCGCCAATTCATCCGGACATCTCGGCCACAACCTCGCCGAACACGTCATGGGGCCACGCGTCGAAGGGATTTATAAGCCTCGTATTGGAGGCGAGCGGCGCAACGAGGACGGGCGCCCCGGCGGCTTTTACATTCCCCGCTTCCAGAACCTCGACAAGAAGACCGCATCCAGCACCTTTATTCGCGGCTATGGCCTGGAGGGCTCCGCAGGGCAGGAAATGTTCCCCGAGCAGGCCATCCTGATGAAGGGCTTCGGCGCCGGCTATAAGAAAACCGTCCGCGACTACGCCGGGGCATGCGTATATGTGTATGGCCTCGGCGAAGTCCTCCCGCGATTCGAAAATCAGGTGTCGCTCGATCCTGAAATGAAGGACGTGCATGGCCTTCCCGTCCTCCGGTTCTCCTACAAGCACGGCGACAACGAGAAAAACATGTGCGCCGACATGACTGCGCGCATGCAGGAGATTTTCGAGGACTGCGGACTTGAGATTACCAAGGTGAACGGCACCCGGTTGACCGAAGGCTCGTCCGTCCATGAGGTCGGCACTGCGCGCATGGGAACCGATCCTCGGACGAGTGTGCTCAACCCGTTTTGCCAGTCGCACGACGTGAAGAACCTCTATGTCGTCGATGGTTCGTCCTTCGTTTCGGCAGGCAACCAGAACCCCACCTGGACTATCATGGCTCTAGCCTGGCGCGCCTGCGATCACATGGCAGAGGCTCTGAAGAAGGGCGAGCTTTGATGTCCGCCGATCCAATTGGCGCGAAAAGCGCGGCTGCACGTGATCGAACCGCCGAGCCGTCCCGCCGCATCATAATCACGTCGGCCGCGGTGGCAGCCGCTTATCTGTGGACACCCGCAATCCTTCGTGCACAGCACATCGGCTCGGCCACAACCATGGTGCCGCCGCCGATACGCAACCCTCTTCCGCGTCCCGTCTTCTTTTCGCCTGCCGAATTCGCATTGCTCGACGAGTTCGCCGAGATGCTGATACCTGAAGACGAAGTATCACGGGGCGCACGCGCCGCTAGGGTGGCATGGACCCTCGATGAAAGGCTGGCCGAAAGCATTGATCCTGACTGGCGACAGAGCTGGCACGATGATCTGGCGGAGATCGACCGTCTCTCCACCAAGTGGTTCGGCCGAACATTCGTCGACAGCTCACACCTCCAGCGCGCGGACTTGATGACCCGGATCTCCCGTAACGAGGCCGATCCGAAGGCAGCGGGAGAATACGCCTTCGGCACCATCAAGTGGTCTGTCGCCGACATCTACTACCGGACGAGCATCGGTATACACGATGACCTCAAGTACCAGGGTAACGTCTACCAGGAAGAGTTCTCCGGAACCGATGTTTCGAAGAAGACATGAGCTGCACCACCCGCGCCCGATCCACAAATGTTTCGGCACTCGCTGCAGAATGGTTCCACCTGGGCCTGAATGGCTCTTGTACGATCGCTTTTGGGCGGCCCGCTGTCTACTTGTCAGATGATTGACGTCCTGCCATCTTCCCGTGGCATGGCCAGCAATGTCCCAGACTACCCACCGCGATCCAACCCGCCACCCGCATCGAACCGCAGGCGTCGCAATGGATTCATGCTTGACGTTGCGCTCGCGCGGCGACCGGCATTCTACTGCTGTTGCTGGTGCCTCTGGCCCTCTGACGCACGCCGCACCCGCCGTATCCTCCGCATCGTGCGCAAAGCCACTGCCGCCGGTAGCATCTAGCAAATATTCGGCCGAAGCGGGTGGCGGACGAACTTCAAAAACATGACCGGATCAGAAGACCCCGATCACATTCGTGCCGCGAAGAAATACACGCACGAAACAGATGCCGTAAGGCTTTCCACGCCCCCCCTACGATCCCAGCAACCTTGCCTCAGCCGAACGCGCCGAAATGGTGCGTGATACCCGTTCCGATCTCGCGGATGAGTTCGTAAGCTTTCTCCATCGGCACCAGGATCTCCGTTTCCAGACGCCCGTAATCATCGATGCCGTGCGGCCTATACGTCGCCACCTCGTCGAAAGCCGTCACGTCCGCTCCGCCAGCCACCTTGTGAGGGAATGCCTCGCGCATGAAGCCCACCACGTCCGGGACGTCGAGCGCCAGCGCTAGATTGAGAATCTGGCTGTGCGTCGTATCGTTCTGTTGCGCGAAGCGCGGCAGCTGCGCCGCCAGCACGAAAATGCGCATGATGACCGCAAGGCGCACCGCTTGTAGCAGGTCGAGTTCCAGCCGGTGATCGTCCGGCACCTTTCCACCCTCGATTCCCAGCGTCTCTAGAATATGATGGAGATCGATGGCATCCAGCCGGAGATGATGCGCAAATCCGTTGATCGCGGCAGCACGCGTATCGCTGAGCAGGAACGTCGAAAGGTTGCGCAGCGCCGGCTCGATATGCGTCTCGCGCCCCCACGACGCTCTGAGCGCCCAGAAGCCTGCATCGAAAACCGCCGCATTCGCTGAAAGTGCATTGAGGCTCGATAGCCGCTTGCCGTGCGCGATCATGTCCAGCAGCATTCTCAACCTGGGCGACTTCCGCGCCAGCGTCAGGAAGCGCTCACGGTCCGCGCCGACCGCCATGCCAAGTCCTGCAACCACGTTTGCGACATACCCGAACTGCTGAAGGATCGCGTTGTTGGGAATAGCGCGCATGCGCGAAGGATCGCCACGGTCAGCCGCTGTTGCCTGGTCGCTCTGCCGCTTCACTGCGCGGCTGCCCGTCTTGAACAGCAGGTTAGTGCCGAACGCGCCAAGCACGGTGCGATAGCCCGGATGCGCGAAGAGGTTCTGCTGATATGCCTTGAGCCGCAGCATGAAATCCAGCGTCAGGCTCGAACGATCGTAGAGAGCATCCTCCCCCTCCGCGGGCTGCGCTCCGTCCATGATGATCGTCGCCAGAGCTCGCGTGGTAAGGCCGCGATTGGCGAACCACATGTAGCCGTCGCCGCCTTGGAAGCTCGTCTCGTGCTTGAGTGGCAGGTCGTAGCGCGCGAAGTGGCGACGAGCTTCGTCGGAAAACACGTACCGCAGCCGCGTCTTGAGATCTTCGGGGTGGGCCCCTCGGCCCATCGATTCCCCGTGCGTGGAAAAGATCAGCGCCTCCACGTCACCCAGTTCCGCGCGTGCCAGCATCTCGGCCAGTGCGAAATGCAAGCGTTCGATGGCCAGCGTAGCCGAGATCTGTCCTATGAAGCGGCCGGCATCCGAGAAACCGGTCTGAATGCTCATCCGTCCGCGACCCTTGACGTAGTCGCGATAGGCTTGCTCGTCGAGCAGGCGCTCCAGCAGGCGCGCACCGGTTTCCAGACCCTCCGGAGTCTCGAACAGAGGCGAGATGTCGACGATATCCGAGACGCCGAACAGCTTGGCGAAAAATACCGCGATCAGCACTGTCGCCGGCGACTCGCATTCCGCGATAAGGAACCGGATCGGTGTGTCCGCGTCGACGTACTTCTTGATCTGACAAATGAGCGCGAACTGCCGGATCGCCGTAGCCGTTTCCAGCTCAAGCGTCTGGAAGTTGACGCTTTCCTGCTTGACGTTGGCAATCATCTCCACGATGCGCTGCAGCGCCTGTCGCTCCGACAGATCTCTCGTCCATGGCTCGTGAACGAAAGCGCGGAAGGCGTTGTTGAGCTGGCTGGCATTGATGCGAACGTGGATATGCGCGGTGCCGAGGCCCGTTGCCCCGACAAGCCCATTGAGCGATGCGAGCTGACGCTTGATCTGCGGCGCTTCAACAGACGCGATCATCTCGTCGATGAGCGAGGTGAGCTGTCGCGTGGAAGTCAAGTTGTAGCCGTCGCCGCGAGTGATGACGTTGGCCGCGCGCGCGAGGCCGCTGCCGTCCTGCAGCGCGTTCGACAAGGCCTTGATCTGCTCGTCGACGGCGGCAATGGCGAGATCGAGCTTCCCGGTGATCTGCCGCGCAACCCGCATGATGCCGTCATCGTTGGAAATACGGTGCCGGATCGCGAGGAAACGCTCCCGAATGTCGGTGAGCGCCGAATGCTTCTCCTGGAGCTTAAGAACGAACGACCGGCTCCAGAGGATGTCGGTGCGCCCGTCGAGATCGTATCCGACCCATGAGGCAATCGTCGCAAGGTTCGGCTTCATGGCATAGGCTCGATCCCCGAAGCGCTGTGCCGTCACGCTGAAGAACACATTGAGGAGCTCATAGTAGCCGCTGCGCAGGTTGCGCACCGCTTCCATCGCGCGGGAATGCTCATAGCTAAGATCGATGTTGTCATCCGGGCGGTGCGCCGCGCCGAGCTTCTCGTCGGCCTCGCTTTCGTCCGCCAGCGCGATTTCCACCATGCGTCGTGTCAGAGCCTCCGACAGGCCGAACGTTGGGTGCGCTGTCAGAACAATTCCATTGCGCGGCCTGGCCCACCGCTCGGCAAATGCCTCGAAAGCATCGCTATCCCCGGCGTTGTCTGGAAGCCGGCTCTCGATGAATGCGCTGAACTCCTTCAGCGTCTCTGTATGGTCGACAAATCCGATGCGCTCGCGCAATCTGCGCGCCCGGTGGATGCACGCGCGATCCATCAGCCGGCTCGCAAGGGCCTTGAGCTCGTCGAGCGAAACCTCGCCCGCTTCGAGTTTGCGCGACATGTCGAAGGCAATGGAAACGATCGGGTTGAGCTGCGGCGCATCGGGAACCTGCGCCCGCAACCGCCGGAGCTCGTCACGGAGGGAAAATTCGTTGACGGCATCAGACTGCATCGGAGTTTTCCTGTTGTCGTGCGGTTGCTGACCAGGCATGCGAGAGCAAGTTCGTGCACTCGCCGTCCGGCCCGGCGAGTGGATTCGCGCAGCCGCACGACGAAAAGTGAGGTCTCCGGGACGCGAACGCCCCGGAGTAGGAGTGAGGCAGGCAGTGCCCGCCCCGGTTATGCCGCAACAAGCGTCGCGGCACGCGGGTCGTTAAGCGACCTTCTTGAGCGTTGCGACCACCTTGGCGACGGTCGCACCCATTTCGGCCGGAGTCGGGCAGATGTTTACGCCCGCGGCCTTGAGTATCTCCACTTTCTCGGCGGCAGACTCTCCGAATGCCGATACGATTGCGCCAGCGTGACCCATGCGCCGTCCCTTCGGCGCCGACAGGCCGGCAATGTAGGCCATGACCGGCTTTGACATGTGTTCTTTGGCGAACTGGGCGGCCTCGGCTTCCTGCGGACCGCCGATCTCCCCGATCATCAGTACAGCGTCCGTCTCGGGATCTTTCTCGAATTCTTCAAGAATATCACGAAATGATGAGCCGTTGATCGGATCGCCTCCAATGCCGACGCTGGTCGAGATGCCTATGCCCAGTGACTTCATCTGAGAAGCGGCTTCATAGCCCAGCGTGCCCGAGCGGCCGATGATGCCTATGCGACCCGGCTGATAGATATGTCCCGGCATGATGCCCAGCATCGCCTTGCCTGGACTGATCGTTCCCGCGCAGTTCGGTCCCGTCAGCCGCATCCGCGCGTCCTTCTTGTAGCGGCGCATGTAGCGCTTCACGCGAATCATGTCTTGGGCGGGAATGCCGTCCGTAATGCAGACGCAGTACTTGATACCCGCGTCCGCGGCTTCCATGATCGCGTCCGCAGCGAACGGCGGCGGCACGAACACGATGGACGCCTCTGCCCCGGTCTCATCGACAGCGCCCTTGACGGTGTTGAAGACCGGCCGGCCAAGATGCGTTGTGCCGCCTTTGCCCGGCGTTATGCCTCCGACGACGTTGGTGCCGTAGTCGATCATCTCTTGCGAATGGAATGTGCCGATGCGACCGGTGAAGCCCTGGATCAGAATCGGCGTATTCTCGTTGATGAAGATAGCCATCTCTCAGCTCCTCCTTGTCACGCCGCGGCCTGCGTGCTGCCCTTGGCAGCGGCGACGGCTTTCTCTGCGGCATCCCCCAGCGTTTCCGCGGCGACGATAGACACGCTCGACTGCTCGAGGATTTTGCGCCCTTCCTCAACGTTCGTACCGGCAAGGCGCACGACGACCGGAAGCTTGATGTCCAGTTCCTTGATTGCCTCGACAACACCCTTAGCCACCCAGTCGCAGCGGTTGATGCCGGCGAACACATTGACCAGAAGTGCCTTTACGTTCTTGTCCTTGAGCACCGCGCGAAACGCCTTCTGAACGCGTTCCGGGCTGGCACCGCCGCCGATGTCGAGGAAGTTGGCCGGCTCACCACCCGCAATCTTGATCATGTCGAGAGTGGCCATGGCGAGCCCCGCGCCGTTCACCACGCAACCGATGTCGCCATCCAGACCGACATACGATAGTCCACGATCCGAAGCGTATGTCTCGCGCGGATCTTCCTGGCTCTTGTCGCGAAGCTCGGAGATCTGCGGCCGGCGGAAAAGGGCATTCTCGTCGAACGACATCTTCGCATCGAGCGCAACGATACCTCGCTCCTTCGTGATCACGAGTGGATTGATCTCCACCAGCGTCGCGTCGAGATCGCGGAACGCGCGGTAGGCGCCCAGGATGATCCGCTCGAGCCGCTGCACCAGATCCGGCTCGACGCCGAGACCGAAGGCCAACTCACGCGCCTGGAATGCCTGCATTCCAACCGCCGGATCGACAGCCACGCGCAGGATCGAGTCCGGCTCCTTGTGGGATATCGCCTCGATATCCATGCCGCCCGCCGCCGAAGCCACCACCACGATACGCTCTGCCGCGCGGTCCATCACGTAGGAGAGATAGAACTCGCGGTCGATATCGGTCGCCTCCTCGATGTAGAGACGCGAAACGATCTTGCCATGCGGCCCGGTCTGCACAGTAGCCAGACGCTTGCCCAGAAGCTCGTCGGCCGCCTCCCACAACTCAGAGTCGCTGCGGCACAATTTGATACCGCCGGCCTTTCCTCGAGCACCCGAATGGATCTGCGCCTTCACGGCCCATTTCGATCCTCCGATTTCGTTGGCGCGATAGGTCGCTTGCTCGGGACTGTAAGCCAAGCCGCCACGCGGGATGGGCACGCCGAATTTTGCGAGAAGTTCCTTCGCTTGGTATTCATGAATGTCCATGTCGGACCTCCTTGGCAGAGCGTTCCTTTGGGTTCTTGCTTCTTCGGGCGACGCGATGCGCCGCTCAGCCCCCCTGCTTCGCCGCAGCCTTCTTGATCTGCTCGGCGACGACCAGAATGTTTTTTGCCATCTTCTCCGACGCAGCATCGATCATTTTGCCGTCGAGCGACGCGGCTCCCTTGCCCTGAGCTTCCGCCTCCTTCAGCGCCACGAGAATGCGCTCGGCCTTCTCGATCTCGGCCGGGAGCGGCGAGAATACGGCATTCGCGAGTTCGATTTGCGAGGGATGGATCGCCCACTTTCCTTCGACGCCGAGCGCTGCGGCACGCTTGGCGCCTGCTGTATAGCCGTCGGGATCGGAGAAATCACCGAACGGACCGTCGATCGGGCGCAGTCCATATGCACGGCAGGCGACAGTCATGCGCGACAGCGCGAAGTGCCACTGATCGCCCGGATAGTCCGGATTGAGGCCACCGATGACGACCGTGCGCGCCTTGTTGAAGGCGGCGTAGTCGGCAACACCGAAGTGCATCGCTTCGAGCCGGCTCGGTGCAGCCGCGATCGCCTCTACGTTCGCCATTCCGAGTGGCGTCTCGATAAGTGCTTCCGTACCGACCGGAGTCTTGAAGCCCTTCGCCATCTCGATCTGGCTCATGATGCATTCGACCGTGTAGACGTCGGCTGGCGTGCCCACCTTCGGGATGAGGATCGTGTCGAGCTTGTCCCCCGCCTGCTCCATGATATCGACGACATCGCGATACATGTAATGAGTATCGAGCCCATTGATGCGCACCGATACGGTCTTGCCCGCACCACGCCAGTCCAGGTCGTTCAGCGCCTGGATGATATTCTTGCGCGCCTGCTCCTTGTCGGGCGGCGCCACGGCATCCTCACAATCGAGGAATACGAAATCGGCCGCGCTCTTGAAGGCGCGCTCGATCATCGATGCATTGGAGCCGGGACAGGCGAGCTCGGATCGCTGCAGGCGCTGCTTGCGGAGAGGATGGAGTGTAAAGCTCATAGCGGTGATCCTTGGATGTTTCCGGCCGCGCTCTGATTCGGCAGGCGCGCTCTCTTTATCGCGGCCGAGGCTGCGTTGATCGAAATTGAAATGAATGAAGGGCGGCGCTTGTGGCGCCGCCCGAAGAATTAGGCGGCCTTCTTGGCTGCCAATGTGGTCGCGCTTGTCGCGGACTTCGTGGTCGTTGAACGGAAATATTCTGCCGCGGCACCGGTGCCTGAACCGGCCTTGATCTTCGCACCGCAATCGAGCAGCGCCATTTCGACGTTGAACAGCGCAGCGCCGATCATGCCCTCGTCGAGAGCACCGAGATGACCGATGCGGAACACCTTGCCAGCAACCTTGTTCAGGCCGACGCCCAGCGAGGTGTTGTAACGGTAGTAGGCCGTCTTCACGACGTCCGCGCTGTCGATGCCTGCGGGCACCAGGATCGCGCTCACCGTGTCGGAGTACCACTTGGGCTCCTTCGCGCACAGCTTCAGGCCCCAGGCGTCGACTGCCCGGCGCACGGCTTCCGCCATGCGGTGATGACGGGCGAAAATGTTGTCCAGGCCCTCGGCCACGATGAGATCCAGCGACGCGCGCAGGCCGCGGATCAGCTGCGTCGCCGGCGTGTAAGGGAAAAAGCCGAGATCGTTCGTCTTGATCATGTCCTCGAACGAGAAGTACGTCCGGTTCATGCGGCCATTGAGCGACTTGTTGGCGTCGAGCGCCTTCTGGCTGACCGCCAGGATGCCAAGACCCGTCGGCAGCATGAAGCCCTTCTGAGAACCCGATACACAGCAATCGACGCCCCATTCGCCCATGCGCATGTCGAGCGAGCCGACCGACGAAACGCCGTCCACCATGAGCAGCGCGGGATGCTTCGCGGCATCGAGTGCCTTGCGAACGCCGGCGATATCGCTGGAGACGCCTGTTGCCGTCTCATTGTGCGTGGCAAAGACTGCCTTGATTTCATGCGCGGTGTCCTTGGCGAGAATGTCCGCGTACTTCTCGAGCGGCACACCTGTGCCCCACTCCTCGTCGCACAGGACCACCTTGAGGCCGAGGCGCTCGGCCATGTCCACCCACAGCAGTGAGAACTGGCCGAACCGGCTCATCAGCACCGTGTCACCGACAGCGAGCGTGTTCTGGATCGCAGCTTCCCACGCGCCTGTCCCAGACGAGGGATAGAGGAACACCCGGCCGTCCTTCATCTTGAAGACCTTCTTGAGGTCCTCGAAGATCGGCAGCGTGAACTTCGGGAACTCCGGAGAACGCATGTCCTCCATCGGCAGGTTCATCGCCATTCGGACCGCTTCGGGAATGTTCGTCGGGCCGGGAATGAACAGGTGGGGCTGAACCAGCATCGTGTCTCCTCCAGAGGTCATTCATTATTCGCTGGGTTGCGAAAGAGAGCCTGCTTGCGACCTTCACGACAAGAGTTGCCTCCGCGAGTTGAAACTCGCGGTGGCCCTGTGCGGCAGATCCGCGATGTGGCGAAAAGCGCATGAGCAACCGGCCGCACAATCTCTCGGATCATGCGCCCCAACAACACCCGCGCGGGCACGATTGCCCCCGTCTCGGGTAGGCAAATTGCACCCGAATGGATAGTCACGACCTGATGGTGCGGGAAAAATCCCACCCGTTAGGGTGGGTTTGCTGCACGCAGTTTCGCCAGATGCGCGCTTCATGTGCGTGTTTGTCGCGGCGAACCTCAATATACTGCAGCGCACAACAACGCTCGCACGTGCGAGCGACACGCGCAATCGCTCTTTCGTCGATGTCAGGCAGAGCTACAAGCGAGAGGGCGCACTGCGTGCGTCGGTCGCGGGATGCTTCAAATCGTTTTCGTTTCAAAGCGGGCCACCGGTCCCGCACCCTAACGGTTAAACGCAACGGCGATGGGCAACGCGCAATTGCCCGCATCGCCAGTTACCAGTCATCATCGGAGGCAGCTAGTCCGTTGACCTGCGGAGCGGATGGCGATGACATGTACAGCGCGACTGCCATGGCGCGGTTCTTCACGCCAAGTTTATCATAGAGGTTTTTGAGGTGATATTTGACGGTATTGCCCGAGATACCAAAGCGCGAGCCGATCTGCAGGTTGGTCCAACCATGCGCGAGAGCACCCAGAAGTTCCTTCTCGCGCTTGGTCAGCAGGTCTATGGGATCGCTGGTCAGCCG
Organism: Hyphomicrobiaceae bacterium; assembly: GCA_050246945.1. Classification (GTDB taxonomy): domain Bacteria; phylum Pseudomonadota; class Alphaproteobacteria; order Rhizobiales; family Hyphomicrobiaceae; genus JAEUMD01. The sequence goes on along the minus strand of JBFWVC010000004.1, from coordinate 247,461 downwards.
CTCGATGTCGATGTAAGGAAGGCACAGGCGTCCACGAGCGACGGTCGCGATAGTCTCCAGCAGCGCAGCCGGGTCCTCGTTCTTGGAAATGAAACCCCACGCCCCCGAGCGCACCGCCTGACGCAAGGTATCGGCGCCATCGTCGCCCGCATAAATGATGATACGCGCACCGAGTTGGCGCCGCTTGATGACCTCCAGCAGATCGAGCGCCGTCATGTCGGGCAACGTCCAGCCGATGACACCCACACAAACGGGGCGCGTCTGGCAGATCTCAAGGAACGCATTGCCCGTATCCACGGCCGGCTCGACGCTGTACCGGCCATCCCTTGACAGGAAATCCTGGAGGCCCGCCCGCACCACCGGATTGCGATCCGCAATGACCACCGAAGGCCGCCCGCCGCCCGCGGCACATGACGTGTCCGAATGTGTCGCCATTGCCAGCCTAGCGCTCCGCCCTGGGCCGAGTTTCACGGCTACATGCAGGTGCGACTCTCGAAGTTGGCAATGCCAATACCGCCAACGGCGCGCATCCAGCCGGGGACCCGCCCGCAACCATAAAAATTAAGGCGTTCATAAAGCTCGCTTTTTCTTGCTTGTTTTTTGATCCGCTGAAGCGGTCCGTACGGCACGGTATGCCCCGGCGCCCCAAATTGGGGACCGGACGTCCATAAGACTTTAGCCCAACTCACCGGCCCATGACCAGCCACCGCCTGGCACCAGCCCTCCGGAGTTGCACAGCGCCGCGGCGCGCTTATTGCGGCGCACGCTGATCTTACTAGCTCGCTTCCCAGTGCCCACTATTCCAGCATGTGCACGCAATCCTGGGACGGCGTTTTCGGGCAGCCGCCCGCCGGCTTTGGGATGCAAACATGTGCGCCCAACCCGCCACGTCGAAATTGCGGAGAGAATCCCAGAATGCACCGCATATTCATGCACGACTTGCAGCTTCCGCGGGCGCTGAGATCATGTGATCTGGAGGCGCTGAACATCAAAGGACGCGCTTCGATGCCCCGTTTTGCAAATCTGGTTTGCCTGTTGGCGGCGGTAGCCTTTGCCCCTGTCGCCGCCGCAGCCGCGCGGACGGTCACCGACAGCGCCGGCCGCAAGGTCGAGGTCCCTGACAAGATTGAGCGCGTATTTGCTGCAGGCCCGCCTGCCGCCATCCTCCTCTATATGCTGGCACCACAGAAGATGACCGGCTGGCCAAATGCTCCCAAACCGGAAGAACGGCCTTACATCGCCGAACCCTATCGTGATATGCCCGCGCAGGGCCGGCTGACCGGACGCGGCGGCACCGCGAACCTGGAGGCGGTGCTCAAGATCAAGCCGGATCTCATCCTGGATTTTGGATCGGTGCGCGACACCTACGTTTCGCTTGCCGACAACACTCAGGCGCAGACCCGTATCCCCTACGTACTTGTCGACGGACGCTTCGAGGCGACGCCTGCATCGCTGAGACTGCTGGGTCGAATACTGGGTGTTGAGGAACGCGCCGAAAAGCTCGCGCGCTACGTCGAAGAAACGTTCGCCGAAATCGAGCGTACTCTCGCGAAGATCCCGCAGGACAAGCGGCCGCGTGTCTATCTCGCGCGCGGTCCCGACGGATTGGAAACTGGACTTAAAGGCTCGATTAACACCGAGATCATCGAGCGGGCAGGAGGACGCAACGTTGCTGAGAGCAGCGACGGCCGGAAAGGGCTGGCACGCGCCTCCATTGAGCAGATCATTGTCGCAAATCCTGATACGATTCTGACGTGGGACCCTGTCTTTTATGAAGCGGTCTGGAAAGACCCGCTCTGGTCCGGAATCGAGGCTGTCAAGCGAAAGCGCGTTTACCTTGCGCCGACCGCGCCTTTCGGCTGGATCGACCGTCCCCCCTCGCTCAATCGCGTCATCGGCCTAAAGTGGCTGCCCGCACTCTTCTATCCGGATGAATTTCAGCGTGATCTAAAAGAGGTGACTCGCGAGTTCTATTCGCTGTTCTATCATGTGAATCCGAGTGACGAGGAAATCGACAGGCTGATTTCATGGTCGAAGGGCGCACCGCCACCGACGACAAAAAATCCGTGAACCGGTTGGCCTCGCGCGTTGCCGCGTGGCGCACGGATGGCGCATCGGCGACCATTGCGTGGCTCGCGCTACTGCTGCTAGCGCTCATGCTCACGGCGATCACGATCGGCAAGTATCCGCTGACGATGGGAGACATGGCCGGCGCGCTGTGGCGAACCATGACGGGGGCGGACGCCGGAGGGCAGATTGACACCGTCCTGTTTTCGATACGATTGCCGCGCGTTCTCGCAGCCGTGCTCGTCGGCGCCGCACTCGCCGCTGCGGGCGCGGCATATCAGGGCCTTTTCCGGAATCCACTCGTCTCACCCGACATACTCGGCGTCTCGACCGGCGCGGGTCTCGGCGCAGTGTTCGGCATCTTCCTGTCACTGCCCGTCGCGGGAATTCAATTGCTTGCGTTTGCCGGCGATCTCGCCACGGTTGGACTCGTCTATTTCATTGGCAGCGTGGTGCAGAACCGCGAACCCGTGCTGGTGCTCGTGCTCGCCGGCGTCGTCGTCGGCTCTCTTGCGGGCGCCGCGATCTCGCTTCTCAAGATCCTCGCCGACCCCTACGACCAACTCCCCGCGATCGTCTTCTGGCTGCTCGGCAGCCTCGCAAGCGTGCGCGGCGCCGAGGTCTGGTCCGCGGCACCTTTGGTACTTTTGGGATTGGTACCGCTCGTCCTCCTGCGCTGGCGCATCAACGTGCTGTCGCTCGGTGACGAGGAAGCCAAGGCGCTCGGCGTCGAGGCAGGCCGTTTGCGCCTCGTCGTCATCGCTGCCGCAACGCTGATGACCGCAAGCGTTGTCGCTGTGGCAGGCGTGATTGGTTGGATTGGTCTGGTCATTCCGCATCTGGCGCGAATGCTTGTCGGTCCCAACTTCAACCGGCTGCTGCCAGCCGCGCTCCTGATGGGCGGCGCCTACATGCTGCTCATTGACACGCTCGCAAGGACTCTCGCCGCGATAGAGATTCCGCTCGGCGTGCTCACCGCAATCATTGGCGCACCGTTCTTCCTGTGGTTGTTGGCGCGCGGCGAGGAGGGCTGGTCTTGAAAGATCGTCCGCGGGAGCTACTCGTCAGCGCACACAGCCTGGGCTTCGGCTATCCGGGAAAGCCCGTCGGTCGCAACGTCGACCTCGAAGTCCGGGCAGGCGAAATTGTCTGCCTGCTTGGACCCAACGGATCGGGAAAGACGACGCTGTTCAAGACGCTTCTGGGGCTCATCCCGATGCAGGCGGGCTCGGTGACGATTGCGGGCGTTCCGCTCCAAGCGATGTCTCGACAGGAGCTCGCCCGCGCTATCGCCTATGTGCCGCAGGCTCACGCCGCGCATTTCCCGTACCGCGTCCTCGACATGGTGGTGATGGGTCGTACCGCGCACCTCGGCCTGTTTGCCGCTCCAACCGAGCTGGATCGCACGAAGGCGCGCGAAGCTCTTGTCCTTCTTGGCATCGGCGATCTCGCTGACCAGCCATACACTCGCATCAGCGGTGGACAACGTCAGATGTCCTTGATCGCACGTGCGCTCGCGCAGGAAACCCGGCTCATCGTCATGGACGAGCCTACCGCGAGCCTCGACTTCGGAAATCAGGTTAAGGTGCTCTCGCAGGCGAGACAGCTGGCGGCGCGCGGTTTGGGCGTTATCCTCTCGACCCATGCACCCGACCACGCGTTCGCCACCGCGACCCGCGTGCTCCTCCTTCACGCTGGCGGCCTCATTGCCGACGGCGCGCCTTCGCAGGTGCTGACCCCTGAAAGATTACGGACCGTTTACGGCGTTGACGTAACCATCGAAACGATTGCAGGCGGCCACACGATTTGCGCGCCTCAATACGCGAATTGAGCTAGGGTCCGGCCCCCGAGCCAATCAGGGAGGAATATCGCGGTCCAGCTCGTCGCACCTCTTCAAATCATCGGACTTCGTTGCTATTTCCAGCCTATACAAGATTTTATGAATGGAGAACACGCATGAAGCTCAGCGCGCGCAACATCCTCGCCGGCACCGTCAAGGACATCAAGAAGGGCGCGGTGGCAGCCCAGGTGAAAATCGACATCGGTGGCGGCAACGTCATAACATCCACCGTCACCGTCGATGCTGTTGAGGATCTTGGCCTGCAAGTCGGCAAGAAGGTCTCCGCTGTGATCAAGGCCAGCGAGGTCATTCTGGGCGTCGAATAAGCCTTTCGGCAGCTCATACGAGTACGCAAGCGCCGCCTGGGGAGCCCCTCAGGCGGCGTTGGCTACTGTCGTACTTATTTTTTGATGTCGTCGCCCGGCCCAAAGCCGTAGCCCCTCAGAATCTGTTGAGCGGCAGAACCGAGAATGAAATTCGCAAGCTCTTCGGCTTGGCCCGGCGCATCCTTCAAAACGATCATGCCGTAGTCCGCACCGACTGCCAATGCACCGGGGATCTCGATGATCTTCAAGGAAGCCGTATCCTTCTTAGCCAGCACCGCGTTCGTACAATAGGTAAGGAAGATATCCGCCTTCTTTTTCGACATCACCCAGCCATACTGGTTGCGCCCTTCCGGGGCCTTCTCTGTATCTGGTCCGCCCGTCAACTTCAGTGCCTTACCCTCCAGCTGAGCTTTCGCCCCCGCTTTCAGCACGTCCGCCTTGGCGAACAGGGCGAATGCATAATCACCGGAAGGATCGGCTTTTGGAGTCGACGTACCGACGCGGATGTCGGTACTGAGCAAACGATCAAGTAGCGTGTCGGACGTGACATCGGTCGATTCCCGCGCGATGGCACAGAGCTGGTTGCGCGCGAACATGCGAACCTTGCCCGCCGCGCGGCCTGCATCGGCAAGCGTCTGGGGATGCTTCATGTTGGCAGAGGCGAATACGTGCGCCGCCTCGCCCTTTTCGATTCGCTCGCGCAATAGCCCCGACGCGCCGAACACCGTTTCAACCTTGAGCTGGCCGCCCGTCTCCTTCTCGAATGCGCTGGCAACGTCGGTCATGGCTGCCTTTAGGCTGCCCGCTGCAAACAGCTTCAATGTATCCGCATTAGCTGGCGTGATCATGGTTGCCGCAAAGAGCGTGAGAGAGGCGATCTGTCGTTGCATGCTTTTCCCTTTCTCATGATGGTGCTCATCAACGGAGTCGAGCCTTGGGGCTGTCGCAATGCCGCTCCTCCACCCCGCACATCGCGAGCGTCATTGGTCGGCACTCGTCTGATCCTCCCTGCCCTGGCAGCTTTCACGACCGATGGAGTGCCGCTTTGGCGCAGTCGTTGCCCCAGCAGCAGATCAGGAAAATTGCGGATCGGTCGATGCGGGGCGGTGTAGGCAAGAGCTGACACGAAAGCGAATGCCGAAAAGTCGGATGACGTGCGACGCGAGCGAAATCGATTGGGTGGCTCCGATTGCGCTCAGGCCTCTTCGGCGTCCAGTTCCGCAATTTCGTCCTGGCTGAAAACGCGCGATCGTGTGAGAAACCGCACCCCTTCGGGCGCCTCAAGCGAGAAGCCCGATCCGCGCCCCTTGACGACGTCGATGATGAGTTGCGTGTGCCGCCAGTATTCGAATTGCGAAGCGCTCATGTAGAAAGGTGCATCGCCGATCTCGCCTAGCTTCACATCCTGGCCGCCTATGTGGAACTCGCCCGCCGGATAGCACATCGGAGCCGAGCCGTCGCAGCAGCCGCCCGATTGATGGAACAGGAGCGGGCCGTTGCGGTTTGCCAGCACCGCAATGAGTGCAAGCGCCTCCGGTGTTGCCGATACCCGTTCGACCATCTGCAATTCTCCCTTTGCTGCCACACCGGCAATCGGTGCGCGATCGGTCTGCCTCATACTTGTGAAGCCTCTGGGACGACTCGGCGCGCGAACATTGATCCACGCGCCGAACTCACGAAGCCGGTCTTCAGACCGCAGGCCGGGCTCAGAAGAATCCGAGCGCCTTGGGGCTGTAGCTGACCAGCATGTTCTTGGTCTGCTGATAGTGATCGAGCATCATCTTGTGCGTCTCACGGCCGATGCCGGACTGCTTGTATCCCCCGAATGCGGCGTGCGCCGGGTAGAGGTGATAGCAGTTGGTCCAGACACGCCCTGCCTGAATGGCGCGGCCGAAGCGATACGCGCGCGTGCCGTTGCGCGTCCAAACGCCGGCGCCGAGACCGAAGAGCGTGTCGTTGGCTATCGCCAGCGCCTCGTCGTCGTCCTTGAACTTCGTCACGGCGAGCACCGGCCCGAAGATTTCCTCCTGGAACACGCGCATCTTGTTGTGGCCTTCGAGGATCGTCGGCTTGACGTAGTAGCCTTCGGCGGCCTCGCCATCGAGCACGCTTCGAGTACCGCCAGTGAGCACGTTGGCACCTTCCTGCTTGCCGATGTCGATATAGGAGAGGATCTTCTCCAGCTGATCGTTCGATGCCTGCGCACCGATCATGGTCGAGGGATCTAGCGGATGACCCTGACGGATCTTTTCGACCCGCGCGATCGCACGATCCAGGAAACGGTCGTAGATCGATTCGTGCACGAGCGCGCGCGACGGACACGTGCAGACCTCACCCTGGTTCAGTGCGAACATGGCAAGACCCTCGAGCGCCTTGTCGAAGAACTCGTCATCCGCCAGCGCAACGTCGGCGAAGAAGATATTCGGCGACTTGCCGCCCAGCTCCAGCGTGACCGGAATGATGTTCTCCGACGCGTACTGCATGATGAGCCGGCCGGTCGTCGTCTCGCCCGTGAAAGCCACCTTGGAAATGCGCTTGTTGGTGGCGAGCGGCTTGCCTGCCTCCACTCCGAAGCCGTTCACGACATTGAGTACGCCCGCTGGCAGGATATCGCCGATGATGTCCATCACCACCATGATTCCCATCGGGGTCTGCTCTGCGGGTTTCAGGACGACACAGTTGCCTGCGGCGATAGCCGGCGCAAGCTTCCACGCAGCCATCAGGATCGGGAAGTTCCACGGAATGATCTGACCGACGACGCCCAGCGGCTCATGGAAGTGATAGGCGATGGTGTCGTGATCAATCTCGGAAATCGCACCCTCCTGGGCGCGGATGCAGCCGGCGAAGTAGCGGAAGTGGTCGATCGCCAGCGGGATGTCGGCAGCCATCGTCTCGCGGATCGGCTTGCCATTGTCGAGGGTTTCAACCGTAGCGATGAGCTTCAAGTTCTGTTCGAGCTTTTCGGCAATCTTGAGCAGCATGCCAGCGCGCTCGGCTGGAGACGTCCGAGCCCACTTGTCCTTGGCCTTATATGCCGCGTCGAGCGCCAGCTCGATATCCTCTGCGGTGGAGCGCGCCACCTCGCAGATGGGCTTTCCGGTGACCGGGGTAAGGTTGGTGAAGTATTGCCCTTTGACGGGCGCAACCCACCGCCCACCAATGAAATTGTCATAGCGAGGGCGAATGCGGATCTGGTTGCCGAGTTCGGCCAGCGTCTTCTCGATCATTTTCTCCTCCAGGGAGTTGGAAGCGTATTCCTCAGCTATATTTTAATGGACATAGCACAAGCTATATTTATTTGGATATAGCAAAGACGCCATTGCCAATAGGTGCAAGGGAGGGGGAGGGAAGCAGAGGGTCAGGGTGATAGTGACAGCGAGAGCGCGATCACAACCCGCTCGACGGGAAGCGATAGGATTGCGGCGGACGGCGAGATGCGCTGCCGATCCCGACGGCCGGCGCGACACATGGGCGGTCATGCGCCACCCCGGCCCGCTCCTCCTAGGAAGCAGGTCGTCAGGTTGCGTTCAGGATCGCAAACGGGCTCGCAAATCTGGTCTGCAGGCAGCGGGGCCTAAACGGCGCGGTGCTTAGAACCCCACGCCTGCCGCGCGCAAAACGGCATCCATATCTCGGATGCGGACACGCCGCTTGTCGAAGTGAAGTAGGCCATCGATCTCCAGACTGTGGACCAATCTGGAAATCGATTCCGGCCGCGCACCGATCAAGGATGCCAGTTCGACGCGCTGTATCGGAAGATCGACGAACAGATTGTCTGTCTCGTCCCGATACCCCTGGCGCTCGTAAAAGATCAACAGCAGATGAAGAAACCTGGCTTTGAGGCTTAGTGTCATGCTCTTGGCGTGATCGCCCTCGGTCTCGTCCAGGTCCCCGAAACAATGCTGCAGGAAGCGCTCTCCCAGTTTCGGGTTCGCCTCAAGCAGCCTTCTGACATGGGTGCGTTCGATAAAGCACACGACGCTCGGGCTCAGCACTTCCGCCGAGTTGCGATGAGGTGTCTTGCTCAACAGGGCTCGATAACCGACCGTCACGCCATTCGTGCACAGCCTGAGGAGCACCGACTCGCCTGTCTGCATGACCCGGCGCAGGCCGATGAGCCCCGACTGCATGCAGTATACGCCATCGGCATCGTCGCCTTGACGGAACAGGATTGCACCCGGCTCAAGCGCACGCGTTCGCTTGGCGGCATCCACGATCGCCAGCTCAGGCTCTGTCAGAACCTGCCATTCCGCTGTTAGACGCGATGAGCAATCAACGCACTTATGAATTTGTTTTTTTATCATGGTGCTTCGCAGCACGGCACAAATTTTCCAAGAGTTTCACTTTGTAGAGGCTGGTGCGTCAACCCCCGATTTACACCGTCGCCCCTGCAGACTTGACGCAAGTTAAGGCGCCCGGACCGGTTCGCTGACCCACTCACAGATGCATCATCAGGCCAGCGGCTGAAATCCGAATGCACACACATACAGAAATGGTGTTTCGGGCTGCCCGGAACATGATCAATCGCTACGGAGACGACGCATTGGCTCAGGTCGAATTGCGGATAGCAGAGTTGGGAGCGCGCAGGCAGCATAGCACTCAAGCTCTCTGGAAGGAGATTCACGAAGCAGTAAAAGTACTGAACTGCAAGCGCGACGAGGGTACTCAGCATTGATCCGTGCGCGTCCATCAATCGCGCATACAAATCCTTAACGCTGGGCGTCAGCAGCGACAAGTTTCAGATTTGCGAAAGTTGGTGCGCAAATAGCAGAAGGAACTCGCAAAAATGCTGCTCACGGATGGATGGCCTCAAATCCGGCACGTTGCCAGCGTGGCGCGACATGAACTCGTCCCGCATGACCATCGGCTGCGCAACTGTCGGGCTTGAGTCAGTTCGAGGACCAGCCCCGGCTGGAGGTTGAGGCCATTGTGGCCTTCAATGCATTTTTATATTATAAACAGAAAGTTGTCTCGGCGGGCCATAAGGGAGCAGGTCGTGCGCTGGTTAAGTATTGCGTGGGTCGCGTTCCTGCTTGCATCCGTCAGTTCCGCAAACGCCGGCGAAATCCGACGCGAAACGATTGCGTCAGCCGCGCTCGCGCGCGACATGCAGTTCCTTGTTTACGTTCCCGATTCATACAAGTCAGGCACGCGGCATTATCCTGTACTGTTGCTGCTGCACGGCGCAGGAGACGACGAAACCGCATGGATCGAACACGGAAAAATCGGCGAAATTGCCGATCATTTGATCTCGAGTGGTGTCATTCCGCCGACACTCATCGTTATGCCGGGGTGCCGTGGATGCTGGTGGATCGACGGTAACAGGGACAAGGCGGAATCAGCACTCTGGAAGGACCTCCTTCCCGCTATCGCGCGACGCTACCGCACGATCGAGTCCCGCAGTGGCCTTGTTGTAGCCGGACTGTCGGCCGGAGGCTATGGCGCAGTCCGGTTTGCTCTCAACTATCCCGACCGCCTGGCAGCCGTCGCTGCAATCAGCCCTGCCATTTATGCAACGACACCGCCCAGCGGCTCAGCTGCGCGAACGCAACCTGCATTTCGCGGAGTCGACGGACGTTTCAGTCAGGCGGCGTGGACGGCAGCAAATTATCCGAGGCTGCAGGACCGCTACTTTGCCCAGGGCATCCGAGTGCCATTCTACCTTGTATCGGGAGATGGCGACCGGCTGGGAATCGCCTACGAGGCGGCCCTGCTGTTCAAGTCGCTGTTTGAGCATCAGCCCGATATCACAGAACTCCGCATTGTTGACGGAGGACACAACTGGGCAATGTGGAAGAAGGCACTGCAGGATTCGATGACATATCTGTTCCGGTTCGCGTCTCCGCCGCAGGATGGAATCCAGAAATTGAAGGTGGCGGCGCCGACGATTGCCGCAAGAAACTAGTGTTCTCGATCTGACCTTTGTTGCAGGGGCGCAGGTCGTCAAACGTCAGTCGGTCCAGAACGCAAACTGAGAAATCTAGGGTTCCGGACTGGCGCGCAGGTGCCCGATAGGAAACCCAGCGTCCGTGTTGCAAGACCTGAGCCCGAATGGCTCTGGGTCGTGATCGCGAAATTCGTTTCATTCTCAGCGTGTGCCGGACGAATTTCGCGTTTCTGACATCACTGGAAAGATCAAGACACAGCATAGCGCGCTCCATTCGAATTGCAGCGCCATGCCTGAGCCACTAGTCCAGCGTGCGCCGGAAGCGCGTCACGGCGATCGCCATCGCTGCCAGCGTCAGGACAGCAAGCCAAATGATCTCTGTCGTCAGATCGCTCGTTTCGGCTCCCTTGAGCATGATGCCGCGAACCGTTCGCAGATAATGCGTCAGAGGCAGCATCTGCCCGATTGCCTGGGCCCAGCCTGGCATCCCTGAAAAGGGGAACATGAAGCCGGACAGCAGGATGTTGGGTAAGAAGAACATCATCGACATCTGGATGGCCTGCAGCTGGTTGCGGGCGATCGTCGAAAATGTATATCCGACCGATAGCGTCGCGGTAACGAACAGAATGGTGACCGCAACGAGCAGGGCGAGGCTGCCCTCGATCGGAACGGAAAAGATAGTGACCCCGGCCACCAGGATGATCGCGGCCTGAGCGAAGCCCACAACGATATAGGGTGTGATCTTCCCGAGCATGATCTGCAAAGGATCGATCGGCATTGAAAGCAAGCTCTCCATCGTCCCGCGCTCAACCTCACGGGTGACGGACAAGGACGTGAAGATCAGCATCGTCATGGTGAGGATTGTCCCCAGCAGGCCTGGCACGATGTTGAGCGCGGTCACCGCAGCCGGATTGTAGCGACGCTGCGCGATGATCGTGAACGGCGGTGCCACGCCGCGCTCGTCCGGGATCGCGTGTAGTCCCCTGAGCGCAGTCGAGACGACGCCATCCAGAGCACCAAGCGCCGTTCCGGCGGCAACGGGATCGGAAGCGTCGGCGACCACCAGCATTGACGGATTTTCTCCGCGACGAACGCTCCTGGAGAAATTTGCGGGTATCTCTATTCCGAACAGAACCTCGCCCGACTTGATCCAGCGATCCAGCTCCGCAGCGGTGCGAGCGATATGCGTCACCTTGAAATAGCCGGTGTTTTGCAGCGCGGCGACTATGCCGCGGCCAATGTCGCTCTGCTCCTGGAGCAGAACCGCCGTCGGTAGATGGCGCGGGTTGGTATTGATGGCAAATCCGAACAATAGGAGCTGCATCAGAGGCACGACGATCATCGTGGCGAATGTGACCCGGTCTCTTTTGAGCTGTATGAACTCCTTCGCAAACATGGCGACGAACCTGGAAAAGCTCGTGGACCCTATGCGCTTTGACGAGCTTGTCATGGTTGGGCCTGGCCGAAGTTGTCGCGGCTGCGCTGCATCAGGTCAATGAAGACATCTTCCAGCGATGGCTCGCTGCGCTCCAGCGTGAGGCCCGCCCGCCCTTTGAAGGCATCAAGCGCTTGTTCCAGCGCCCGCCGATTGCGGCCGGAGACATGGAGACTGTTACCGAACGGCGCCACCATGTCGATACCCGGAGCTTTTTCGAGTTCCATTGCCAGCGAGTGAGGATCGCTTGCCATCACAGTCCATGTCTCCAGCCCGGAACCGGCAATCACCTCCTCCACGGTTCCGTGCGTCAACAGCTGTCCGTAGGCCAGGTACGCGATCTCGTGGCATCGTTCGGCTTCGTCCATGTAGTGTGTGGACACAAGCACCGTCAGGCCCTCGGCAGCCAAACCGTGTATCTCGTTCCAGAAGTCGCGCCGCGCCTTGGGATCGACACCCGCAGTCGGTTCGTCGAGCAACAGCAGGTCCGGTTCGGGCAGGATGCATGCACCGAGCGCGAGACGCTGCTTCCAGCCACCCGATAGTTCGCCGGCGAGTTGCCTTTCGCGCCCTTTCAGGCCAAGGCGCTCGATCGCTTCATCAGCCGCGCGAGCGGGCGACGGCAGCCCATATATCCGCGCGACGAACTCGAGGTTCTCCTTGATGGAGAGGTCCTGATACAGGCTGAATCTCTGCGTCATGTAGCCGACGCGCTCCTTGATGCGGCGGCTTTCTGTTCGAATGTCGTAGCCAAGACAGGTCCCCTCGCCACTGTCGGGTGTCAAGAGCCCGCACAACATCCGTATCGTCGTCGTCTTGCCGGATCCATTGGGTCCGAGAAAGCCATAGATCTGGCCCCGCCTGACGCTCATCGATAGATCGCGCACGACGACCTTGCCGCCGAATGACTTCGTCAAGCCTTCGACGCGGATCGCGATTTCGTTGTCTCTATTCCCGTGATCCGACATCGCCGATGTCCTTGGCAGCAATCCCGACCGTGACAGGCAGACCGACCCGCAGGTGTGCGCCGTCAAGGGGTCGCGCTTCGACCCGGAAGACGAGCTTCTTTCGCTCTTCGCGACTGAATATGACGGGCGGAGTGAATTCTGCTTCCGACGAAACGAATGAGACCGTGGCCGCAATTGGTTCGGCGCACCCGTCGCAGGAAGCTTCGACCCTCTTGCCGGGCGAGAACCGGGCAAGCACGGTCTCGGGCACGAAGAAGCGGAGCTTGACGTTGCCCGGTGGCAAAAGCGACAGCACCGGCCGGCCGGCTGGCACGACCTCGCCATCACGATAAAAGATTTCCTGCACGAGCCCGTCCGCCGGCGCAACAATAGTCCGGCGCTTCAGGCTCACGCCCGCCGCTGCCACGCGCGATTGCGCCTGTTCGACGACGGCTCGCGCTGCTGCGATATCCTCGCTGCGCGCCTCGAGCCGCGCGACTTCGATCTGATGCTGAGCCGCCGCCAGTGAAGCCTGATCGCTCGCGAACGTCGCGGCAGCCTCATCGAGGCGCGACTGCGGCGCGACCCCCTTGGCGACGAGATCCTTGGCACGAGTGAGTTCCGGACCGGATTTTTCGAGCGCCGCCTCGGCACGCTGCCTCTGTGCTTCGAGCACGGCGATCTCTTCGGGCCGTTGCTGTGCGGCTTGCGCTCGTGCAAGCCTCGCCTTGGCCTCACTCAACGCCGCCTCGGCCTGCTGCATTTCGGCCGCTTCCAGATCGCTCTGAACTGCGAAGAGGCGATCGCCCTGCTTCACAGCATCACCCTCATTCACCGCCAGCTTGGTTAGGCGACCGGATTCGTCGGGGCCGACAAAGAGAAAGTTCCCCTCAATCCAGCCTTGCCAGATCATATTGTCTGCCTGACGCGCATACTGGCTCCACGCCAGGCCCACGCTGAGCGCACCAAGCACGATGAGCACGACGACCAGACGCTTGTTCATCGCCGCTTCCTCTGCTTTGTCGTCGTCAGCAACTCCGAGTGGGCCGAAAGCAACCCCTTCACGTCCAGTGGATCGATACGCGCGAACAGACCGTCCCAGATCAATGACAAGAGCAGTGGCGCCGCGATGAGCTGTGGATACCGAATCAGACCATCGCTGGCCAATCGGCCTTCATCTTTGAGTTTGCGCGCAACTGCTTCGAGCGTCGTGACCACGCGCGAAATCACCTCGCGATGATAGAATTCGGCGATTTTGGGAAACCGGGGCCCCTCTGCGATAATCAGGCGGATGATGAGCCTGCGCTCCGTTTCGAGGATCTCACGGCGAAACAGGGCGAAAATATTCTCGAGCAACTCCTCGGGTGGGCACGCCTGCTGGCGCACGACAGCCGCCAGATCATCGAGAAGCGGCTCGACCGAGCTGCGCACCAGCGCTTCGAACATCGCTTGTTTGTTTGGGTAGTAGAGATAGAGGGTTCCCTTGGCGACACCCGCCTTGCGCGCAACCTCGTCGAGCCGGGCAGCTTCAAACCCGTGCCGCGAGAAAACTTCCAGCGCGGCTTTCAGGATCCGCTGCCGCTTCGCCTCAGCGTCGGCCGCAGAACGTCGCGGCCTGCCTCCGCGCGACCTCATGCTGCCTCCCGTCTCGGCGATCGGATCCTTCTGTGGGGATACCACTTTCGACCGAGTGCGAACCGGCCCTGTCCTCGGGTTCCTGGCTGGCGTGTTGGCGGCCGATCGGGAACCAGGCGTCAGATTAGGTGCTCCAGCCTTCGCCGGATCTCTGGACTTGCGCCTCGTGACCCGGAACCCTTCAGACGGCTTCCTCGCGTCACCGTGCGAACCGGCCTTCTTTGCCGAAGCTTTCTTGTCGGGGCGGGATTTCTTGCCTTGGCGCGCCATCGATCAAAACCAAATATATGACTGACCAGTCAGTCATATAATATCACGATTGGTAACACGCAAGCCCGCAGCCGGCTGCTCGGCCGCAATGTCCGTGTTGAGATCATGCGCGCGACCAACAGCAAATGCGCCCGATCTGCGAAAACCGCGAAGCGCAAGCATCATCATTCCGGGGCCGGAGCAGCCCCGTTATCTCCGACTATGAATTCGATGCCACATGCGTCAAGGCACGCCATCCGCATTGGTCAAAGGCGGATATTCTCGATCTGGCGCCGTCTCCGCTGACCGCGCTGCCCGAAGAAAAGCATCCACCGACGCTGCCGCGCGTCGGCCTTCTCGGATCGCCCAGACGACGAGTGATGGCCCCCTCCGAACATCCCCCGCAGCGAAAACTCCCGGCACGTTGGTGGCGTAATCCCACTCCGTCGCGGCGATTGTCCCCCGTGCGCTGCGCAAGAGCCCGAGTTCCGCATCGATCTGTCCGATGTCCGGTCCGGAAAAACCAATTGCAATGAGAACAAGTTCGGCGGGCAGATCGAACTGGGTGCCCGGGATCGGGCGGCGTGCATCGTTGACAAGGGCGCAACGGACCGCTGTTACGTGCCCTTGTTTCCCGACCAACTCCAGGGTCCCGGTCTGAAACTCTCGCTCAACGCCTTCAGCCTGACTTGACGAAACCCTGAATTTCACCGGACGGAACGGCCAACTCATGAGCTTGTCTTCCGCTCGCTGCGGCATCGGATGGATATCGATCTGGGTAACCGTTCGTGCTCCCTGGCGGAACGCCGTCCCAATGCAATCACACGCCGTATCACCGCTCCCGATAACGACGACGTTCCTGTCGCGCGCATCGATGGGTTCCTCAGCGGCCACCCGGCCTTCGATACGCATGTTCTGCTGTCGAAGATAGGCCATCGCATAGCTTACGCCCTTCATGACGACCCCCGGGACGTTGAGGGTCCGAGGTAGACCTGCGCCGCAGGCCAGAATAACTGCGTCATGTTGAGATGTAAGATCTCGAGCCGACGTCACGCTACCCACGGCTGTATTGCAGAAGAAGCGGATTCCCTCGGCCCGAAGCTGCGCAATGCGCCTGTCGATGTGCATCTTGTCGAGCTTGAAGTCGGGAATGCCATAACGCATCAATCCGCCCGGCTTTGCATCGCGCTCAAACACCCGCACATCGTGGCCATTTCGCGCCAATTGCTGTGCCGCGGCGAGTCCGGCTGGTCCGGACCCCACGATTGCCACCACCTTGTGGGAACGCTGCGCCGAGGGCTCCGGAACAACCCACCCTTCCGCGAAGGCTCGATCAGCAATGGCCCGCTCGATCGACTTGATGGTTACCGGCGCGTCGTGAAGGTAGAGCGTGCACGCCTCTTCGCATGGCGCCGGGCAGATGCGTCCTGTTATCTCCGGGAAATTGTTCGTCAGTTGCAGATTGCGCGCCGCTCGACGCCACTGCGAGCACACGACCATCTCATTCCAGTCGGGAATCTCGTTGTTGACAGGGCAACCGAAATGGCAATAGGGCGTGCCGCAATCCATGCATCTCTCGGCCTGTACCGCTGCATGCTCATCCGCCATGCCACCCACAAACTCATAGAAGTGTTTGACGCGTTCCACCACGGGAGCGGGCCTCACATCCCTTCTTGAAATATGCAGATAGGCGCCAGCCCGCTCCACCTCGGTTCGCGCACGTGTCGCGCGAGCGGCTGTGCGAGGCGCGCACTGCCTGCTTCCATCCCCCCGTATGCTGCCGCTGCTGTGGCCCATGCTTCATCGGATGGAAGAGTTCAAATGGATGAACCAACGCTAATGGATACAGATTTCATGCACAAGGATTGCACCGCAAGACCGCTCCAGCCATGCATTGCAAGGGCAGCAGCAACCGAATGATGCAGCAGCGCCATGCGCGGAATGCATGGCGCTGTCACATCCGACAAGGGATGGAACGTACAGCGACCCGCCTCGATCTTTGTTGGCTCTATGATCGAAACGTCCTCAATGCTGCGATACTGCATGTCGCGGGCGTGCTCAAAACTCCGCACCCATCGCAACGGCGATATCGTCGTCGGCGTTGTCGCCCGTCGTGGATCGTTCAAAGGAACGTGACTGCACTGCCGCCAATCGCAAGCGCAATGGTCACCGACTTCAATCGAGCCTCGGCCCGGTTCGGACATCGCTAAGGGCTCAAGCAATCTCGTCCATCCAAACGCTTTGCGGATGAAGTCTGAAGCGCATGGCCACACTCTTGATGTTGGGCGAAAAGCGTCAAATCTGATAGGTTTTGGCCATTTCGAGCCCTGCGACAGCAACCAGGTCGAATAACGATGCCGATTAGTGGCGTGCTTCTTGATTTGGCCGGAGTTGTATACGAGGAGAACCGGATCATTCCAGGCTCGCTCGCAGCTATTGAGCAGTTGCGGGCGCGGCAAGTTCGGATCCGGTTTGTGACGAATACGACCCGATCATCAAAAGACGAGATCCTGAGAACTCTCGAAGTGATGGGCCTTGGCATCGCAAGCGACGAGCTCTTCACTCCCATTGAGGCCGCGCGGAACTGGCTCGCAACCAACGGCGCGACGCCACACCTGCTCGTTCACCCGGCAATTGAAAGTGAATTTTCAGGATTGCCTGACGGACCTCGCAACGCTGTCGTAGTGGGTGACGTGGGACACCGTCTCGACTACATCGCCATGAATGCCGCATTCCGCACCCTTTTGAACGGGGCAGACCTTATTGCACTCGCCAAGAACCGTTCATTCAGGGATCACGACGGCAAGCTCAGTCTCGACGCAGGGCCATTCGTTGCAGCTCTCGAGTTTGCGAGCAATCGTATTGCGTTAGTTCTTGGCAAGCCGTCTCCGGACTTCTTCAAAGCTGCACTGGCGAGCATGCAGTGTTTACCGCACCAGGTGGCGATGGTTGGTGATGACGCTGAATCCGACGTCGCAGGTGCGATCAACGCTGGAATTGGCATGGGCATTCTCGTGCGCACCGGAAAGTACCGGCCCGGCGACGAGGAGCGCTTCATACACCGCCCTACCGCTACGGTTGCCGATCTGTCCGCCTCGGTCGATTTTATATTGTCTCATCTCGAATAGCTCCGAGACGTAATTCGTAATCTGCGGTCGAGAATGACTGGATTTGATAATATGGCGAGATCCCGATGAGCGAACGCAAGCCACCGCAACGGGATGAGCGCCAGGCGAGCGGTGGCGCCCGAAAGACCGGCAAACGCATCGCCGTCGTGCTGCCATGCCTCAACGAAGCCGCGACCGTTGGCGGCACCATCGCCCGCTTCAAGACTGCGCTCCCCAATGCAATAGTGTATGTGATTGACAACGGGTCGACCGATAGCACTGCCAAGGTCGCCCATGGAGCGGGCGCCCAGGTTCTCGTGGAAGCATTGCGTGGCAAAGGAAATGCAGTCCGCCGCGCATTCACCGCAATCGATGCCGATATATATATCCTTGCGGATGGTGACGGCACCTACGACGCCAACGCAGCGCCTTGGCTGGTTGATTTGCTCAGCGCGGAACGCCTCGACATGGTCGTAGCCGCGCGTTGCAGTGCAAGCGATGATGCCTACCCGCCTGGTCACCGATGGGGAAACCTGCTCTTCAACCGCCTGTTGCGCGCGCTCTTCGGAAGCAGGTTCGACGATTGCTTTTCCGGCTACCGCGTGCTGTCCAGACGTTACGTCAAATCGTTCCCGGTCAAGTCCGGCGGCTTTGAAATCGAAACCGAGATGACGGTTCATGCCGCACTCCTTCGCATGCCCATGCGCGAAGTCGAGTGCGCCTACTCGGCGCGGGCACCGGGCAGCCTGAGCAAGTTGCACACCTATCGAGACGGATTTCGCATTTTGTGGACAATCGTCAACTTGCTTCGCTTGCACCGGCCCTTGCTGTTCTTCAGCGTGGCCTCCGGTGGGTTTCTGATAGCCGCGCTTACCCTCTTCCTCCCAGTATTCGCGGAATACATGCGTACTGGACTCGTCCCCCGCTTTCCAACTCTCATCGCGTCGATCGGACTTGGCGTGTGCTCGCTTTTGCTCATGACCGCGGGCCTCATTCTCGACGCCATGGCACACGCGCAGATCGAGATCCGCAAGTTGATCTATCTGAATGCAGACCACGCCACCCGCGACAGGTAGAATTCGCAGCCTCCACCGCCCGCATCCGGCGCGACACCCTCCAATACGTGTCGAGCAAAATCATGCCGCTGCGTTGCGACAACGACATGCATAAAAACAAGAATTCAATAGCCCCACGAGCGAATCTCAAAATTCGTGACACGCTTTAGCCACCGCTCTCCACTAGTGGTGTCGTTGGGCACAAGCTGAGGCGATGTTCTTCCAGGTTCGAAATGATCGGACGGCATGGTGCCGAAGCCAACTTCAGATCGAATTGCCTCAAAATCTCGTTGAGTCCTTTTGCATCGAACGCACCGACGCTGACGATAAATTTGGGCGCACCAGACGTCCGCATGAGTCGCCTGATCTCGGCCACGAGTTCGTTGCCCTGCGCCAGCTTGAGGAAATTGTTTTCTATCCCGAGGAAACGGGCCGTTGGCTCCGCGTATGGGATGAAATACGAGGCCGGCTGCCCGGTCGCAAGCAGGACAATGCTGTTCTCTGGAAGCGGCGGCACGCGGATATCGATGTATTTTTCGGCATAAGGTGCGGGCCTTATACCCTGAGATGGATTAAAGCCCCGCCCCCAGTCGAGATATTGGGTCGTAACGAGCGCAACGAGGAGCAAAGCAAGCGCACTGGTCGTTCTGAAGCCATTCCACTTGAAGACATCAACGAGCACGCCCACGACTACCACGCCGGTAAGCATTTCAAGCGTCACGGCATACCTGTAGATGCCGAAGCCCAGCGCCCAGGCGAAGTACGACGCCACCACGAAGAGTACGATCAAGCCGAGACTACGTGTATCGGATGGCTGTCCCGACCTGCACTTGCGTCCGCGCACATACCGCGCGAGTAGAGTTGCACACCATACAGCAATGGCAACCCAAGCCATCGCACCGCGCCAATCGCGGAAGGGCAATTCCGAAACCACGTGCACGTTCCTGATCGTCCAATAGAACGGATAGCCAATAGCCTGAAGAACTGTGTTCGGGAGAAACTGCGGATCCCGCAACGACACGAAATCGTAGACGGGTGATCGAAATATATTGTTGAGCGATGGAAAGAACGGATTGCCGAAGCGCTCGTACAAAACCAGCATGTGATGCCCCGCCGCCAGCGAAAGCCCAGCGAGCAGCATGGCGATGAACACGATAAAGCCCGCCATGCTGCGCTGGCGGATCGCTGTACAGACGGCAGCGAGAACGAGGCCCGGCATGAAGATAGCGGCCGTGTACTTGAGCCCGAGGCCGATGCCCCCGAGCATTCCGGACAAGCCAAATCTGGTCATGGCGCTGGAAGCCGTCTCCGTGTCGGAAATCTTCAGAATTCCCAGCAGCGCGGACAACAGGAAGATCGAGTTGAGAAGATCGCCTGTCGTCAGGCCAATCAGCGATATGAAGCCGGCGCCGCTCACTCCGAGTAGAAGCGCGCAGGCTTGCAACACCGCGCGCACCAGGCCATCGGCTGGGTGAATAACTTGCCGAGCAATCGCAAGAACCAACACGGCGTTGATCCCGTGCAAGGCTCCCATGATGAAGGCTATTACGCGAGGGAAATCATTGAGGGGTGATGAAATGAGTCCATAGAATAAGAAATCCGGTGTGGGATTGAAATAGCCCTGCAACTGCGCCGGACCGATGTCATAAGTGTAGCGATCATGTAGATAAGCCCACGGCGCATACAGGTGATAGAAGCGCAGGTCCCAATTGTTGTCGGGACCAAGCACCATCGAGAGTAGTCCAAACCCCAAACAGATGAAGATGGCTGCCGCCAGTGTTCTAGATCGGCCGTTTGAGTCCCGGGCGAAGGTCGGCAATCGACCGTGAATCCAAAACACCATAGAACGGATGGCTGGGGTTCCGGACTGATGCTTGGAAACCAAGCGTCGGAGTCGGGACACTAAGGAGCAGGCGGAGGCATCGCACCATCGCTTTGTAAGCTCTTTATCGCTCATCTGATCAAAAACCACGCGATCGCGAAATCCGTCCGACGCCCGCAGCAGAATGCAGCCATGTTATGATCTGAGTAACGCAGGCACGCGATGACACGTGTCACCCGCACCGTGTCGGCCAGCGATGATCCACGCCTCCTCCGATCGCGCTTCCAGTCAAACAGCATTGTCGCAGCAGTGCGAGGATGCTCAGGGATCGCGCGCGCGCAAACCGGGCAGCATGCGTCGCAACACGTCGTCGCGCCGAATGAAATGATGGAAGAGCGCCGCAGAAATATGAATGGCGAGAATAACAACCAGCGTGACCACGGCAATCACGTGGGCCGTGAGCACGGCTTCTGAAGTCGGGCGGTCCGGCTGCATAAGTGCCGGTATCTTGATATGATCGAACACCACCAGCGCCGGATAGAGCGAAATGCCGAGCCAGCCCAGAACGGCAATCAGGATCAATAGGAAATAGATCCAGGCATGTACCAGATGCGAAGCCTCACGCTGCCAGATCTCCAGCGTCGGCTCGTCGGGCGGGGTGCCGCTCGCGAGCCTGTACGCCAATCGGATCAGCACGAGAGCCAGAATGACAAGGCCGAGCAGCTTGTGCACATCCCACAGCCTGAGTGAATTGGTCAGCCGTTCCCAGATGCTGTGCTCCGCTCCCTCGTAGACCATGACCACTCCGGTCGTGATCTGAACGAGGATGAGCCCCGCAACCAGCCAGTGCAGGAACCGCGCCACGGGCCGATAGTGCCAAGTGGCCAAATCGTCTTGACGAGCCATCGCGATGCTCCGTTGCCGTGTTCTCTCAGCTTATCACAACAGGCCCGCTGCACTCGCGTGACATGCCCTTTCGCTTCAGCGCGATTGGTATCTGAGAGACGGTGACGCGTGTCTTCCCAGGAGTACGGAGAAACCGGTTCAACCGGCTTGAAGTCGGCGCCCGCCTTGGTCTTGGAGGAACAAGCCTGCCATATCGACTTCGGCACGGACCTGCCGGCGCTCGAATGGAGCGCCGCACAAGCGAAGCTCTACGCCTTTCGATATAGGCGATTCCATCCAGCGGCTCCCGGAGAAGACCACGACGACTTCAAATTGCTGGTGGTTCCACCGCCTTCGGCCTGAACATCCATTAAGCAACCCGACTGATACTCTTGCGCCGTGGCAGATTGGGTGCGCTGTGATCCGCGTTTCGTCCGTTGCGTGCCTGTCCGCCATGCCGCTGGTTCAGGGCAACACCGGCACACCGATGAGCGCCTGATGCCCCCAATAGACCATGCCGAGATAGAGCGCCGCCCCGATGGCTATCACGGCCGCGTCGCCCGCAAGGGTGCCGGGCTTGTCTCCGAGCGGCCCACGCCCGCCAACGCGCGATTTCAACGACACGCGGTCGTAGATCGCCCAGATCAGGAATGACCCGAACAGGATTATGGAGCCCATGTCGCCGTTCACCAGCAGATGACCGAACGCCCAGAACTTGATGGCACCCAGCATCGGATGCTTGACCATGTCGCGCAGCTTGCTGGGGATATAGGCCGCGACCAGAAGAAACATCGAGACCAGCATCAAGAGATAGGTCGCATGGCGAAGTGCCTGTGGCGGATCCCACAGCACGGGATTCTTGCCCGGCATCACCTGCAGCTTGTGATACCCCAGCACGATGATGACGAACCCGATGAGCGAGACAATGGAGAACCCGATTTTATAGGCATTCTCGCCATAGCGGTCGACAAGGCCCTTGCGCATTTCCGGGTTGGCGGGGATGAGATGGACGGTGAAAAAAATCACAAGTCCAATGATCATCGTTAGCATCGTGTCATCTCCCTCAGAGCAATCTTTCTGCTGTCTGGCAATTCCGCAATTCGACCCGCCCTGGCCGAATGCAACTTGATAGCGTGAGCGACCGGCCGATGACGACGCAAAAAAGACCTCCGCTCCAAACCTTTCAGTTGCCGAAGCAATCAGCATTGTGTAGTTTTCCACAGGGGCACGGTTCGAGGGACCCGTGCTGTGGATAACTTGAGTGGGCGCCAAGCGCGGCGACTTGGCCTCCGAGCGAGCTTTTCATCGCTCCACGGGGGATTGCGCGCGTGTGTGGCCGGTTCGAAGTCGAGCACGTTGAGGGGTCGATCCCTGGACTGGATGCAGTGGCAGGCCACCTCGCCGGTCACCCGGGCCGATTCTTGAAAAATTTCGTTGGTTCCGAAACACCTTATTCTTCTGTAGTCACAGTTGGCTTGCCTCGCCCGTTTGCACGTAGCGCATTTTTATCAGCTGCAGATCGCAGTCCAACATCCATTCACCGCGTAACTCAACCCAATGGGCCATTTGCGCGGATGCACCTCGAACATCGACAAGCAACAGTATCAAACACCGGAGCAGCGCGAGCCGGCGCGAAAGCGGGGGCAGCATGACCCGCAATCCCCTCGCTCACGCACTGCGTCCGCACCGCGGCGCCCCCCTCGCAAATGCACAAGGCGATGCGCCGCCCACGACCTGTGAACCGATGGACGAGAACGCGCTGGCCTCGGAAATCGCCCGCATCATGGAACGCCGCAGCGCGCCACGCCAAATCTATTGCGCGGAAAATTCGCGGTGGCTGGGCGAGGAGGCAGACCGCGCAATTGTTGACGCGTACGTGGCTACTCCCGCACCCGCACGCAACGTTGAGGGTTCCGATAATGCGGCATCGCCGGCGGCTCTAAGAATCGACACAGACGCTTCGGCCACTGAGAACGAACCGCCTGCAATTTATGATGCAGGCACAGCCGCGCGATGGGTGCGGCAGGCACGCCGCGATCGATTCCGCACGAAAGTGCGCGACGCAGCCGGCTGGACCGTCTCGGTCTGTGTTTCACTTCTGATTGTCGCTGTGGTCGGCCTCGCGATGTACGGTTGGCCAGATGGTTCTGCCACCGTTCGCCCGATCGAAATGAAGTCGCTCAAAGTCTCGACCATAGCGCGTCCGCCCGGGCGTCCCGCCCCGGCAAGCCCGTCCGGTGCCGCGACGCTGCAAAGTCAGTTCGTTACCGCTGAAACCGATCCAGCCCGGTAACGCATGTTTAGCTGAAGTGCTGAGCGGTTCAGCGTGAATGACTTGCTCAAACCAGAGGACTGGATCGCACGCGTGTTTCCACGAAACATGAACACGCCTTCTTTAAGGCAGGAAGCCCTTGTCGAGGTCGAGCGCCTGCCGCTCCTGCGCTTTGCCGTCCGCATCGAGCCTGGATACTTTCCAAGCTAGATGCGTTCCCGCCTCTTCGGACGAGCGCGACAAGAGCATCACCTTCAGCGTATCGCCGCGCCTGCACGCAACCGGCGACAGCAACGGAAAGTAGAGCTGTTCCCAATGTGTGAGCGGCGCATCAGGCGCGGTTGAAAGCGTCACGCCGGGAACGAGCTCGGCCTCCCACCAAACCCCAAGTCCATGTATGACGACATCCGATGCGATCGGCCAGGCAGCCTCTCCCTTTCGATTGGGGCTGCTGGCTTGCGCGGCGTTGAAATCAACCTCGTCCCAGACGACCGCGCTGCCTCCATTTGCGAGCAGGTCGCCAGGCTTCACGTTTCGCACATATATGTTGTTGAGGCTCATGTCCTCGGCGACGCTCAGGTCCAGCGCAATTCCGAGTTCGTCGCCGACCCGCCCCCACGCATGGAGTTCCTTGTCGAAGCGATCGCTCACGACCGGGGCAACGAATTGCCGGACCCGCGCGGGAATGATCGTGCCTCCGCGCTTCAGGTGCCGCGCCCGCGCATCGGCGAGCGTCTGGATCATGTTCTCCTCGAACGCATAGTTGCCGAGCGTCTCGGAGATGACCACATCGACGCGCGGAGGTTCCACCATGTCGAGCGAACTGCACGGCATCACATGACAATTGCGCGCGCGATTCTTCTTCACGATTTCCGCCGCGACGTCCGCCACCTCCGCCATCTCGTAGAGGTAGACGTCCCGCGCACCGAGCCGCGCCGCCATCAGACCGATGAGGCCGGTGCCCGCCCCGATGTCGGCCACCACTGTCTCGCCCCTGCTGATCACCTGCTTCAGCGCCGCGAACAGCGCGGTATTCCGCACACGGTCAGCGATCAGCGTCCGGTGATACTCGATGCGCATGCCGTTTGAGCCTCCCCCTCACGTGCCGAGCTTCAGGTGCGCTCCGCGCATCTGATAGAGCACCAGCGCCGTCGCTACCGCTAGATTGAGACTGTCGAGCCGTCCGGCCATCGGAATCTTTATGCGCCGTGTCGCCACCGCGTTGAGAGCATCCGAAAGCCCCGGCCCTTCGCTCCCCATCATGAGAAGGATCGGCCCGCGATATTGGGCCGCGCGGAAATCCTCACTTGCGGCGAGATGTGTCGCGACGACATCGCCGCCCCATTCTTGGCGCCAGTCGAGGAATGCGCCGCGCTCCACCCGCGCAATCGGCACAGCGAAGATCGAGCCCATGGTCGCCCGCACGCATTCGCGACTCCACGGATCACAACAGTTGCCGACCAGGATCACGCCCTTTGCACCAACCGCATCGACTGTTCTGACGATGGTGCCGAGATTGCCGGGATCGCGCACTTCCTCGAGCACGAGCCACACATCGCTGGCATCTGCCGAAAGCGCATCGGGCAGCGCCGCATGGCGTTGCCGAAAAACACCGAGCAGCGATTGCGGATTTTCCTTCGAGGCGAGCTTGCCGAGCACGGCCCCAGAGACAGCCATGACATCGCCGCCCTGTTGCCCGACCCATCGCGCCAAGTCGCTCGCCACTCCCTCGCCCAGCACTTGCGATAAGGCCACCAGCGTTTCGGGTTGCCAGCCGTTGTCTCGCGCCGTCAACAGGATCGAAGCCCCCTCGGCAACGAACAGGCCGGTGGACTTGCGCTCCTTGCGCATCTCGAGCGCGCGGATCGCCTTCACTCGCTCGTTCTGCAGACTGGTGATGACAAGCGGCTCGCCGCCGGTCTGGCTCATGCCGTCCTCCACCGCGTGAACAGCGACGTCGGAACGGAGCGCTCCCCGGCCTGTTCCCGGATCACGAGTTCGCCGATATCCATCGCGCCGCCTCGCCCTCCGACCACCTCCTCGACCAGCTGCCCGAATGCGAGTGTCGATGCTCGAATCGCATAGACCGTGAGGACAAGCGCCGCATGGTCGCGATCGAGCAGTTTCGCGCAATCCTCCAGCAACGGCTTCAACCCAGAGAACAGGTCCCAGGTCTCTCCCGCCGGCCCACGTCCGAACTTGGGCGGATCCACCAGAATAATGTTGTAGCTGCGCCCACGCCGCACCTCGCGCGCCGTGAACTTGACCGCATCGTCAACGATCCATCGTATCGGCGCGTCTCCGAGCTTCGATACCGCCTGGTTCTCGCGCGCCCAGGCGACCGCCTTCTTGGACGCATCGACGTGCGTCACCTCCGCGCCGGCCTTCGCCGCGATGAGCGAGGCAGCCCCCGTATACCCGAAGAGATTGAGCACACGCGGCCGGGCCGTCCGATCGGCCGCGCGCATCTCGACGATCCGCTCCAACATCCACTGCCAATGCGGCATCTGCTCGGGAAACAACCCCACATGCCACAGCCCCTGCAGGCGGCAGAGCATTGTCACACCCGCGACGTCGAGCGCCCATTTTTCGCCCACCGGCTTGTCGATGCGCCAGCGCCCCTTCTCTTCTTCCTCTCCCGAGGCAGAAAAAACGGCATGCGCCTTCTCCCACGCAGCATGCGGCAAGGACCGGCTCCAAAGCGCCTGCGCTTCGGGGCGGTCGAGCACGATCTTCCCGAACCGCTCGAGCTTGCGGCCCGCGCCGGAATCAAGGAGCGCGTAATCACTGAAACCCGGGCTCTCTATGAGCGAAATTGCGCGCTGCGCTGGAAGCTTCACTTGCACATCGCTCCTCGCGCCCTCACACCCAACGCACCTTTAAATACAGGGCCCTCGAAACGAGCCCTTCACCCGATATCTTCGACCTCGACCGGACCACCGCCCTTGATCCGTTGCGCCAGCGAAGCTTCCAGAAACGGGTCGATATCGCCGTCGAGCACCGCATCCGGATTGCTGCTGGTCTCGCCCGTACGCAGGTCCTTGACCATCTGGTAGGGCTGCAAAACATAGGAACGGATCTGGTGGCCCCAGCCGATTTCGGTCTTCGAGGCAGCTTCGGCGTTGGCCTTTTCCTCGCGCGCCTTCAATTCGCGCTCGTAGAGACGGGATTTCAACATCGCCCAGGCAATCGCCCTGTTCTTGATCTGGCTCCGCTCCTGCTGTGACGCGACCACGATGCCAGTTGGCATGTGGGTGATGCGCACGGCCGAATCCGTCGTGTTGACGTGCTGACCGCCCGCCCCCGAGGCGCGATATGTGTCTATGCGACAATCGCTTTCGTTGATCTGGATGTCGATCTCGTCGTCGATCACCGGAAATACCCAGACCGACGCGAACGATGTATGCCGCCGTGCGTTGGAATCGTAGGGAGATATGCGTACCAGGCGATGCACGCCTGATTCCGTCTTCAGCCAGCCGTAGGCGTTTTCGCCCTTGACCTCCAGCGTCGCCGACTTGAGCCCGGCTTCTTCGCCGGCGCTCGCTTCGACCATCGTCACCTTGTAGCCGCGCTGCTCGGCCCAGCGGGCATACATCCGCGTGAGCATCTCGGCCCAGTCCTGGCTTTCCGTTCCGCCCGCGCCCGCATGGATCTCGACATAGGTGTCATTGCCGTCGGCCTCGCCGTTGAGGAGCGCCTCCACCGAGCGACGCTCCGCGTCCTCGCTCAACCGCTTCAGCGCGGTTTCGCCTTCCGCGACGGTATCGCCGTCGTCTTCTGCCTCGCCCAGCTCGATCAGAACGACCGCGTCGTCGAGCTCACGCTGCAGGGCACTGACGCTCTGCATTGCCTGCTCGAGCTGGCGGCGCTGGCGCATGACCTTCTGCGCCGACTGCGGATCGGACCACAGACCCGGATCCTCCGCCCGCCGGTTCAGCTCCGCAAGGCGCGCTTCAGCCGTGTCCCAGTCAAAGATGCCTCCTCAGGAGGGTCAGCGCCTCCTCGATGGAATCGACGTACTTCTGGGCTTCGGCGCGCATCGCTGCCTCCTCATCATCCGTGCATATCTGACGGGAACGGCGCACATATAGTTGGCCCGAGCGGATGTGTAAACTTGAGCGGACCGAATAGGGGGGAAGGCCGGGCAGACGATTCCGAGCCGAGCCGGTCGCCAACCGTTCCCGATCGCCCCGCGCTGCTACCAGAGCCCGCCGCGGCCGCCCGAGTAGCCTGGATCGCCGCCGCCATCACGCCGAGCGGGTGAATACGCGCCCCCGCTCGTGGTGCCGTCTTCCGTGGTCGGATCCGTGAAACCGATCACCGAATAGGCGTCGTCCGGCTCCTCGCCGGGCTTGAACGCCTCGATGATACCGTCCTTGTCGCCTGGCTGCGCTCTCAGGCCCGTCTTGAGGCTGACGCGAACGAGCTTGATACCCGGCGGGACACGGAACGGCACCGCAGGCTTGCCCGCCAGCGCCATCTTCATGAAATCACCGAAGATCGGCGCGGCAACCTTGCCGCCCGTTTGGCCTTTGCCCATCGGCCGCGGAATGTCGTAGCCAACGTACACGCCGACAACCAAGTCCGGCGTGAAGCCGACGAACCAGGCATCCTTTTCGTCGTTGGTGGTTCCTGTCTTGCCTGCCAGCGGCATGCCCAGCTTCTTGAGCGACGTAGCCGTACCTCGCTGCACGACTCCCTCCAAGATCGACGTGACCTGATAGGCGGTGTGCGGGTCGATGATCTGCTTTCGGTCATCGATGATATTTGGTTCCGGCTGACCGTTCCAGACATCCGCCTTGCAACCTTCGCAAGCCCGATCGTCATGGCGCCAGACGGTACGGCCCCAACGATCTTGGATGCGGTCGATGAAGGTTGCTTGCACCTGCTTGCCGCCGTTGGCAATCATGGCATAGGCGTTGACCATGCGCAGAAGCGTAGTCTCGCCGGCCCCGAGTGACATGGCCAGAACGGGCAGAAGGTCGTCGTAGACACCGAAGCGGCGAGCATATTCGGTGATGAGCGGCATGCCCATGTCCTGGGCCAGCCGAACGGTCATCTGATTTCGGGACTTCTCGATGCCAACCCGCAAAGTGGTCGGCCCGTAGGACTTCTCCTTGTCATAGTTCTCGGGCTTCCAGATATCCTTGCCCGGCCCCTGCTCGATTTCGATCGGAGCATCGAGGATGATGCTGGTCGGCTTATAGCCGTTGTCCAGCGCCGCGGCATATACGAGCGGCTTGAATGCCGACCCCGGCTGCCGTCGCGCCTGCACGGCCCGGTCGAACTGGCTCATGTCGAATGAGAACCCGCCAGCGACCGCTAGCACGCGGCCGGTATGAGGGTCCATGGCCACCAGCCCGCCCGAAACCTCGGGAATTTGCATCAGCGACCAGGTGCCGGTCAGTTTTTCCGGATCCTCCGGCGCGACGTATATCACGTCGCCCAGCGCAAGCACGTCACCGACGGATTTCGGCGCTGGTCCCTTTTCGCCCTTCCTCGCCCACTTCATCGTCTCGAAACCGATTTCGACGGCTTCGCGCTTGTCGATCAGAGCACCATCCTGACGCCGCACCGGCTTCAATCCCACGATGGCCTTGGATTTCTGCACATCAAGCACAACTCCTAGCCGCCAGGGATAGATGTCCTCGGGAACGTCGATCTCTGCGACAGCCTTGCCCCAATCCCCCGCAATGTCGATTTTCTTTACGGGACCGCGCCAGCCCTTCTCTCGGTCGAAATTGACAAGGCCCTGGGTTAGAGCCTTCCGGGCGTAGCCCTGCTGCTCGGGATCGAGCGTCGTGCGCACGGACAGACCGCCACCATAGAGCTTGTCTTCCCCATACTTGGCCAGCAGAGAGCGGCGAACCTCTTCCGCGAAGAACTCCGCTGCGAAGATGTGCGCGCCGAACGGGCGCAGATTCACGTTGAGCGGCTTATTCTTTGCCTCGGCAGCGGCCTCCGCGGTGATGTAGCCGTTCTCCCACATCTGGCCGATGATCCAGTTGCGCCGCTCGGTAGCTCGCTGCGTATGCTTGAAAGGATGGTAGTTGTTGGGCGCCTTGGGCAGCGCGGCGAGGTAGGCCACCTCTTCGATCGTGAGGTCCTTGAGCTCTTTGTTGAAGTAGTTGAGTCCTGCGGCCGCGACGCCGTACGAGCCGAGACCCAGGTATATCTCGTTGAGGTAGAGCTCCAGGATCTTGTCCTTGGTGTACGCGCGTTCGATGCGCACTGCCAGGATCGCTTCCTTGATCTTGCGGTCGAAAGTGCGGTCCGAGGTCAAAAGGAAGTTCTTCGCCACCTGCTGCGTGATGGTCGATGCCCCCTGGATGCTGCCGTGACCGGTCAGCTTGCGCTCCGCATACTTGACCGCGGCGCGCGCGACACCCGTCATGTCGATACCGCCATGCTCATAGAAGCGGCGGTCTTCCGCCGACAGGAATGCGGCTATGAGAAGCTTTGGTATGGTGTTGATCGGCACGAATATGCGCCGCTCGCGCGCATACTCCGCAATCAAGGATCCGTCGTGCGCGTGGATGCGCGTCATCACCGGAGGTTCGTACTTGGCGAGACTCTCGTAATCGGGCAGATCCTGCGATGCGCGGTAGATCATGAAGCCAGCCGCAGCCGAACCGATCACGAACAGGAGCACGCCGGTAGCGAAGCTCCAGCCAAGAAAGCTCAGGAGCAGGCTCTTGCGCCGCCGTTTCGGACGTGGCGCCGGTGGTGGCAGGGTAGGACTTCTCATGGGTCTCGGTCTTGCATCCCGCGCACGGTTCCCTTTTGAGCCGATCAGCTTGGCCTAGGACGCCCCAAGCGCCCCCTGAGATCAACGTCCTCTGGTCATAGAGCCAGATCGGCTGCGATGGAAGCGCGACCGCTTCCATCGAAGGCGTGAATGTGTATCTCAGGCAGTAAGATAGAGCCGGCCAGAAGAGCCTGACTTGGTTCCGTCTCTACCTGACCCGCTCCAAGGCATGTTAATGCATGTCGCGCAAAAGTGTGCAGCGGAATTGCGACAACGACATGCACAAAAACAAGGACTTAGAGCATCAGGAGCGAATCTCAATATTCGCGACACGCTCTAATGCCCCATGCACGCCACATACAGATGATCGCTGCGATGCACGAACCGGTACCGCTTTGCAAGGTAATCTAGTGTCGTGATCGCGAAATTCGTCACATTCTGCGGCAACCTCGGAACGAATTTCGCGATCTGAACCACACTAGCAAATTCAGAGTTCTAGTGTGATTCAGATCGAGAAGTCCGCCTCGCAACCCGGCCGAAAAGTATGAAGCGGACTTTTCGATCATCACACTAGCACGCAATGTGGCGGCACGTAGTCGCCACCCGAGCCCCTGTCCGTTGTCATCACTACGCGTTTGTCAGCAATCGGACCAGAGGCCCGAAGCAATTGAGGTGGGCGGTAACACTGGCCGCCGCGCCGCAACCACAACCCTGAAGATTCCCGGTTTCGCGTTCGCCTCAACGACCGGTACGCGCGGTCCGCTTGTCGAAGAACGCGTCAATCGCCGCCACGATTGATTGGGCGACCTTCCCCTGCCACTCCGCTTGGCGCATCAGCTTTGCGTCGGCGTCATTGCTCAGATAGCCGAGTTCGATCAATACCGAAGGTGCATACGTCTGCTTCAGCACCCGGAATGCCGCCGAGCGCTGCGGGTCGCGCGAAACCGACACCGTTTGCTTAAGGCGCGACACAAGAAGATTGGAGAAATCCGTTGAGAAATTTGACGTTTCCCGCTTCATCAGGTCAAAGAGAATGCTTCTGACTTCTTCGCTTTCGATTTTGAACGCACTGCTATCGATGCCCGCCGCCTGATCGGACGCATTCTCTTTCTCCGCCATCAGCCGTGCCTGCTCGTCGGAAGCCCGCTCCGACAACGTATAGACCGTCGCGCCGCGGACCTGCGTCGCGAAGGTCTTCGATGCGAGCGAGTCGGCATGCAGCGATACGAACAAGTCCGCGCCCAGATCGCTCGACACCTTGACGCGCTGATCCAGAGACAGAAAGACGTCTCGGTCTCGAGTCAGCGAAACGCGATATCGCCCCGTTGCGCTGAGACGTTTCTCGATCCGCTTTGCTACGTCCAGAACAACCGACTTCTCCAGGAGGTTGTTGATGCCGACCGCGCCAGGGTCGATCCCGCCATGCCCGGGATCAATGAGCACCAAGGGCTTCTTTGCCGCCGATGGTGAGCGCAGCGGATCATCGAAGATCGCGGGTCGAGGTTCGGGGTGAGCCGCCGCGTTACTCGCGGCACCCGTTCCCAGCCCGAATTCCGCCTCGGTTACCGCGATCAGCTCCATCTCCAGCGCAACGGCTCGGCCGCGCGTCGTGGCTGTCATTTTCGCCCCTTCGATGCGCACGGGCCCGGTCGCATCAATCACGATGCGACCCTTTCTGTCGGCGAAAAGTCCATACCGGAAAGCAGCTATCAGCCCCGCACCCTTTTGCCCAATCCCGTCCGGCAACTTGAAGGCTACGTCGGGCAAATCGATGATCACACGATATGGGTTGGCCAGGGTAAAGATCTCCGCACGCACGCCGGCGCTCATCGTCATGTGGAAGCGCGTCTTGCCGCTTTCCGCGGAAACCCGGGCCTCGCGGACCTCCGCTAGAGCGTGCGTCGCGCCTTGTTTACCAGTTTCGACCCGCCCACCCGACTTGCTACTGGCAGGCCCGGCAGCCCGCTCGCTGGATTCACCCTGGATTTGTTCCAAAACAGGCGACCGTTCGCGTTTTTCGAGCGATTCTGGCATTTCGGCGGATGATTTCTCATTCTGTGGACTTTCTGCCGGCTTGCCAGGCTTATCCTTGTCGCCGGGAGAGCGATTGCGAACGATTACAGTATCGAAAGCCGGTTTGGCGCCGTGATCCTGCGCAATCGCTTCAGACGCCCGAAGGAAAACAAGTGCCGCCATCACGCAGCAGACAAGCATCACATGTAGCCAAATAGGCACACCAAAAACCACGCCCTCGCAATTTGTGCGAAGCCAGCCCGTTCGAACCCCTGACTCGGTGCCGCCGATTTCCACCACTGACTACGTCGAATGCCCCATAAACTGATGAGAATTTACACTTTTTTGTCATTCACGCCGCAATCATCGACCAAATCACCACGGATATTGGTGCATTGGTCGCTTATATCACCCTTGCCATCGATTAGGTGAACCCGTACAAGTTTGTGTCGCTCTGTGGCGACTATGTTCGCCCTAGCCTGTTTGGACCGGAAGCCCGAATGCCGCGACGCGCGGCTGGTTGGGGCAGTCACTTCGCCGGCAGCGCACCACCAGTCGTGCGCGCTGATCGAACGAACGAAACTGCACACCGGAACTTGAGGTGCGTCTTGGATCAAGGCTCTTCGTGAGCCTCCGGCCTCGGCTTTCCTCGGGCTAGTGAACGTTGCCTTGCCGAGAGCCCGCGTAGTGCCGGACTGGCTGCTGCCCGACCCGGAGCGCTTTGCGCCCGGCCGGAGATTTCTCCGGCAAATCTGGGAACCCGGCAGGCCGTTCATTCCGGTAGGCGCGAACTGAAGCGTGCATTGATCGCTCGTGCGATCAGAGGCGGTTTTGCTTCAGAATTTCGGGTCCGCGTACGACCCGGTACCGACGAGAGGCCCCGTCTATCCCGGGCCTCGAATGAACTCGCGCCGCAGCCGGCCTCGGCTCGGCCACGCTGCTGCCGGCTCGGAATGCCCGATGGCACACAGGGCCCAAAGCAGCACCCGAGAGACAGGACAAATGCCAGTCATCCGCATGAATCGTTCAGAGCAGACCGCAGCCCCTGAGGCGCCGGTTCTGTGTGGGCCGGCCCTGGCCGGTCCGGGCGAGCCATGCGCCCACGCTTACGTTTCGCACAATCTTTCAACCCTTAAGACAACATCGCGCGGCCGTGTCGCATGCCACATCGCTGGCCATGACGCTTGGCGCCGACGGCAGGCACGCCTCCGCGCGGAGGACTTCGCAAAATGGCTGAAACCAACAAGATGCTTATCGATGCCACGCACCCCGAGGAGACTCGGGTCGTGGTGCTGCGCGGGGGTCGCGTAGAGGAATTCGACTATGAATCCGCCGCGAGAAAACAACTGCGTGGCAACATCTACCTTGCCAAGGTGACACGCGTCGAGCCGTCGCTCCAGGCGGCTTTCGTCGATTACGGCGGCAACCGCCACGGCTTCCTCGCCTTCAACGAGATCCATCCCGACTACTATCAGATACCAATCGCTGATCGGCAGGCGCTCCTTGAGGAGGAGGCTGCTGCAGAGGCCGCCGAGGAAGCAGCCGCCGAAGCGCGTGCCGAGGCCCGCGCTCGTCGCGAGGCGGCCCGTGCCGCCGCCAAGGCTGCGCGCAAACAGGCCCGCCAGGGCTCCGAAGGCGAGCATGACGAAGAAGACGATGATGAAGACGACGACATCGACCATGGCGACGACGATGAAGCCGAGGTGACCGATGTCCATGCCGAAGCCGTCGATCGCCACGAAGGTGGCGATAGCGACGGCGTCGGGGATAATGACAACCCCGATATCGGCGAACTGCCTCGACCAACAAGCGGCGTGGAGCTTTTGGACGCCGAGGCTCAGACACCGCGAAGGCTGGCCGAGGATCGCGGACTTGCCCACGAGGAGCGCCTGAGCACCGAAGTCGGTGGCGAGATCGTCGAGTCACGAGGCGCCGATGGAGGCGAGCCGGAAGCCGAAGCGTCCGACGCCATGACAGACGCAGCGCTCGCGCGTGGCAGCGCGCCCAACGGCAACGGCGGAACGGAAGTATCCGAAGCCGATCTCGACCGCGACTCTCCAGAACCGCACGGGCTAGTCGAGGATCAAGGCGTGCGCGAGGTGGCACGCTCCGTCGCGGAGGCCGCTAGCAGCGATGCAGAAGAATCCGTCGAGCAGGTCGGCTCGGAGGACGCAATGGAGGAGCTGCCCTCGCGCCCCCGCAGGCGCCCGCGCAGCTACAAGATCCAGGAGGTGATGAAGCGTCGCCAGGTCGTGCTGATCCAGGTCGTTAAGGAGGAGCGCGGCAATAAGGGCGCGGCACTGACGACCTACCTCTCGCTCGCCGGGCGCTATACCGTCCTGATGCCCAACACAGCGCGCGGCGGCGGCATTTCGCGCAAGATCACGCAGCCGCAGGACCGCAAACGCCTCAAGGCGATCGCAGCCGAGCTGGACGTGCCGGAAGGCATGGGCCTCATCATCCGCACTGCCGGTGCGGCGCGCACAAAGCAGGAGATCAAGCGCGACTTTGAGTATCTGCTCCGTCTGTGGGAGAGCGTCCGCGAGCTCACGCTGCAATCGACCGCGCCGAGTCTCGTCTATGAGGAAGGCAACTTGATCAAGCGTTCGATCCGCGACCTCTACAACAAGGACGTCGAGGAAGTGATTGTCGCCGGCGATGACGCCCACCGTGACGCCAAGGACTTCATGCGCATGCTCATGCCGAGCCATGCCAAGAACGTCATCCACTTCAAGCAACCTGAGCCGCTGTTCACGCGTTTCCAGATCGAACGCCAGCTGAACGCGATGTTCTCGCCCTACGTAACGTTGAAGTCTGGCGGCTACCTCGTCATCAACCAGACGGAGGCGCTCGTCGCCATCGATGTCAACTCTGGCAAGGCAACGCGGGAATTCTCCATCGAGGAAACGGCGCTCGTGACGAATTGCGAGGCCGCCGAGGAGATCGCCCGCCAGTTGAAGCTGCGCGACCTTGCCGGCCTCATCGTCATCGACTTCATCGACATGGAGGAAAAGCGCAACAACCGCACCGTGGAGCGCCGCCTCAAGGAAGCCCTCAAGCACGACCGCGCCCGCATCCAGGTCGGACGCATAAGCCACTTTGGACTATTGGAGATGTCGCGCCAACGCCTGCGCACGGGCGTCTTGGAGGGATCGACTTCACAGTGCCCGCATTGCCAGGGCACAGGCATCATCCGCTCCGTGGAAAGCGTCGCACTCGCGGTTTTGCGAGGCCTGGAGGACGCAGTGATGGCAGGCACCCACGCCTCGCTCACCGCGGTAACCACACCGACTGTCGCGCTCTACATCCTCAACAAGAAGCGTTCCTTCATCAACGACATGGAGACCCGCCACGGCATGCCGATATTGGTCGAGGGCTCGGACAAGATGCAAGGTGCCAATTTCGCAATCGAGAAGGGACCGGCGCCGGCCCAGCATCACCGCCGGCCTGAGAAAGCCGCCGTCAACATGGATTGGGGCTTCGAGGACGAGGATACCGAGATCCAGGATGAAGCCGAGGAAATCAATGCCGAGGCGGAAACCGGCGACGAGCGGTCGACGCGTGGCGAACGTTCGGAGCGCGGGGAGGGCGACAACCGCCGCCGCCGCCGTCGCCGTCGCCGTGGACGCCGCGGCGAGCGCGAGGATCGCGACGACCGCCACGACCGCGAAACCCGGGCAGGCGACGAGGATGAAGATCGGGATGACGACACCGCCGACAGCGGCGAGGATGGCGCAGACGATGAATTTGGCGATGAAAGCGCCGAGGAAGCGCGCGCTGAACGCGAGCCCGGTCAGCCACAGGAAAGCAGCGAGGGTTCCGGCGCACAGCGCCGTCGCAGACGCCGTGGACGCCGTGGTGGTCGTCGCAATCGAGAGCGCCTCGAGCAGTCCACCCAGGCCGGCAGCCCCGACAGCTCTGAAGACGTCGACGGCGAGACCGATGATGCGATTGACGAAGTGACATCCGGAGACGACGTGTCTACCAACGCTCCGGCAATCGATGCACAAGCCGGTGACAATCGCTTCAGCGAGCCCTCCAGTAGCGATACCGCAGAGCCCGTGACTGAAACGATCAGCGGTCATACCGAGCCGGAGGCGAACCGACGCGCTGCCCAGGCGAGCCCCGCGGCACCGTCCCAAGCCGTCGAGATCGAGACTGAACGGAGTGATGCCGCACCGCAACCTGCAATCGAGATGGCCGCGGTCGAGCCTGATGCCGCAGCCAGCCAGGACGGCGCAGCCACCACTTCTGACGCGTCCTCCAGTGCAGAAACGCCGCGCACACCGCGCGGGGAACTCGCGGCCGCGGCGCCGAAAATCGAGCGTGTCGTCGTATCGCCCGGCGCAGCCACGAGCAGCAACGAAAACCTCTCGGACACCCCCGAGGCTCCCGTTCGCAAAGGCTGGTGGCAGCGCCGCTTCGGCAACTGACAGCGGCACGAGCGAATGACGGTCTCCCGGACGCAGCGTTGCTGAATCCACCCGAGCCGTTTGCAAAAGGAGTGCGGCAGAGCCCTGCTGCGCTCCTTTTTCTTGTATTCATAACGTTCCCGGACATCCGCCCGTCACATCCCGCTCGGCCTTGCAGTGTGCCGTAAGAATGCGCAACATTCGACACGTCACCGTTAAGAGGATCCGCGTCCTGGCAAGCGACACCACGCCGATGTCACAACACCGCGCCCCGCTCGTCGTGGCGGCGCTGTCAGCGATGCTGTTGCTCGCCGCAACGCTCGTACCCGTCATGCACTGGACCCGCGCACGCGCGCTGGCAGATCTCGCCGACAGCAGCGCACACGTCCTCACACTCGTTGCCGAAACGCTTTCGGGCGAGCTTGCCAAGCACCAGAGCACCCCCCTGTTGCTCTCGCACAATCCCCGTCTCGTCCGCATCGTCACCCGCGCCGCCTCGCCGGAGGAGATGACGGAAACGAACGAAGAGCTTGCCCGGCTTGCGCGCGTGACCGACGCCTCCGACATCTACCTCATGAACACAGCCGGCTTGACGGTCGCCGCCTCCAACCATGATCAGACCCGCAGCTTCGTCGGCCAGAACTTCAGCTTCCGTCCATATTTTATTGAGGCGATGAAGGGGCGTCTCGGACGCTACTTCGCGCTAGGCACCACGTCGGGCGAGCGCGGTTACTATTTTGCTCATCCGATCTTCGACGGCCGCTATGTCGTCGGCGTCGCGGTCGTGAAGGTGCAGGTAGGCCAGCTTGAGGCCGCCTGGCGCGCATCCGATCATGAGATCATGGTCGTCGACGAGGATGGCGTCATCTTCCTATCCAGCCAGCCTCATTGGGTGATGAGAACACTGACGCCTCTGAGCGAAGAGGCCCGCGAGCGGATCTCCATGCAGCGCCGCTATGACGGCCGCCTGCTGAAGCCCCTCGCCCAGGACGGGACCGCCGTTGACTCGATTGGGCGACTCATCACGCTGGAGCGGCCGGCGGGCGCAACCGACACCGGCGTTGCTCCGTCTGAAACGCAGGCAGTGCCCGGCTCACTTTCCAAGACCGAGTACCTGATGCAGTCGCGCGCCATGCCCGATGCAGGCTGGACGATCCACATCCTCGCCAACACACGCAGCGTGAGCCGCCAGGTCAATGCCGCCATCGCCCTGACACTCGCCACTCTGGCGGCATTGACACTTGCCGCGATCGCCATTTATCAGCACCGCCGCCGCGTCGCCGAGAGGCTCCAGATTCAGGCATCCGTCAACGCCGAGTTGGAGCATCGCGTGGCGCTGAGAACCGATGAGCTGACCCGCGCCAACCGCCAGCTCGAGGCGGAAGTCACCGAGCGCCGCCGTACCGAGAACGAACTGCGCCAGACACAATCCGAGCTTGTCCAGGCAAGTAAGCTCGCGGCTCTGGGCCAGATGTCGGCAGGCTTGAGCCACGAGCTGAACCAGCCTCTGGCAGCCATTCGCTCTTACGCCGACAACGCGCGCAAATTCATGGAGCGCGAGCGCTACGAAACGGCCAACGCCAACCTCGGCCTGATCGTCGAACTCACGGAACGCATGGCACGCATCATCCGCCACTTGCGGACCTACGCGCGCAAGGAGCCCACCACCGTAAAGCCGACGCTTGTGCTGCGCGCGATCGAGGAATCGATCGCCTTGCTCAACCGCCGCATCGATGCAAGCGGCGCGACCATCCATGTTGAAGTGCCCGAGCCCGGTGTACAGGCTATCGCAGGCGAGGTTCGCCTCCAGCAGGTCATGGTCAATCTGATCTCCAACTCGCTCGATGCGATGGCCGACAGCGCCGAGAAGCAATTGACCATAAGGGTCGTCGAAGACGCAGAGGCGGTGGCCATCGCCGTCGCGGACACCGGGCCCGGCATCCCACCCGAAAGCATGGCTAGCGTTTTTGATCCGTTCTTCACCACCAAGGAGGTCGGCGCCGGTCTCGGCCTTGGCCTGTCGATCACCTACGGCATCGTCCAGCAGTTCGGCGGCACCATCACCGCACGCAACGGTGAGCACGTTGGCGCCGTCTTCGAAGTGCGCCTGCTGCCCGCCCGCACCCAAGCCGAGAATGCTGCATGAACCGTCACATCATCCTGATCGACGACGAGCCGGAACTGCGGGCCGCAACCCGCCAGGGACTCGAGCTTTCGGACTTTGAAATTCATGATTTCGGCGACGGCGAGGAGGCACTTGCAGCAATCTCCCGAACTTTCGACGGCGTCGTCATCTCCGACATCAAGATGCCGCGCATCAGCGGCCTGGAAGTGTTGGGCCGGGTTTTGGCCGTCGATCCTGAGATTCCAGTAATTCTCGTCACCGGCCATGGCGACATCCCGATGGCCGTCGAGGCCATCCGCTCCGGCGCATATGATTTCATCGAGAAGCCGTTCGCCGCCGAGACGCTCGCCGACGCAGCCGGCCGCGCCCTGGAGAAGCGACGCCTCGTCATCGAGAACCGCACGCTGAAAGCGCAACTCGCGCATCGCACCGGTATCGACCAGGTGCTGGTCGGCCGTACGCGCCAGATCCAGCTCTTGAAAGCCCAAGTGACGAGCTTTGCGGCCACCGACGCTGACGTGCTGGTATTCGGCGAGACTGGAACCGGCAAGGAGCTTGTCGCCCGCAGCCTGCACGACTTTGGTCCGCGAGCGAAAAGCCGCTTTGTGCCGATCAACTGCGGCGCACTGCCCGAAGCGGTAATAGAGAGCGAGCTGTTCGGCCACGAGCCGGGCGCCTTCACGGGCGCCGCCAAGGCGCGCATGGGCAAACTCGAATATGCCAACGGAGGCACCCTTTTTCTCGACGAGATCGAAAGTATGCCGATCGAGTTGCAGATCAAGCTGCTGCGTGTCCTGCAGGACCGCCGGATCGTGCGTCTGGGCGCCAACGAAGAGCGCCCTATAGACGTGCGCGTCATCGCAGCCACCAAGGAGGACCTGAAAGCAGCCTCCGCCCGCGGCACCTTCCGCGAGGATCTCTATTACCGCTTGAACGTCCTGACCCTGTCCATACCTCCTTTGCGCGAGCGCCGCGACGACATTCCGATACTTTTTCAGGTCTTCGTCGAACAGGCGGCTGCCCGCTTCAAGACTGAAGCCCCCGCCATCTCGCCCGCACATGTCGCCCTGCTGATCGCCCACAACTGGCCCGGCAACGTGCGCGAGTTGCAGAATTCAGCTGTCAGATTTGCGCTCGGCCTGGCCCTGGAGATTGACGGCCGCGAGCTCGTCCGGGAGGAAAGGCCGGCGGGGTCGGCTTCTCTGGCGGAGCAACTTGCCCGTGTCGAATGCCAGATCATCGCCGACACGCTTCTGGCCAACGGCAATAGCCTGAAAGCCACCTACGAATGCCTCGGCGTGTCACGCAAGACGCTGTACGAGAAGATGCGGCGCTACGGTCTGGGCCGCCCGCCTTCCGACGAGGAGGCCGAAGCGCCATGAGGCGCGCAGCCGGTGCTTCTCGGCGCCGGCGAATGAGCCCGTCACGACGTCGCCGATTGAGGGTTTTGTCACCCTCTCCACACATGCACGCCGGGTCGATGGGTGAATCACGTTACATCGCCGCCGCGTGCCGCGCGAGCCATTGCAGGCGTGGAACATGCTCGAAGTCTGATTTCTGCGCGTCGGCATGGGGTTGCCGCTAAGTTTGTTGAGCACATAGTTGGCGGCGCACACTTGGCACAGCGGTTGCTGTTAACGTATCGTCAACCTTGGAGGTGCGGCAGCCAGCAAACTGGCGCTGCGCCCGGGAAGCGCAAAATTCGGAGGAAACGTAATGCGCAAGTCATTCATCGCCGCCGCGATCGTGAGCGGTGTCGCCCTGGCCGCCGCTGCGCCTGCTCACGCCAATTGCGACAAGGGCGAAGTGGTGATCAAGTTCAGCCACGTCGTCAAGGCGACCGGCCACCCGAAGGGTGACGCGGCCACCCTGTTCGCCAAGCGCGTCAACGAGGAAATGAACGGCAAGGCCTGCATGGAGGTCTTTGCCAACTCCACACTTTATGACGACGATAAGGTCATGGAGGCGCTCTTGCTGGGCGACGTCCAGCTTGCCGCCCCCTCGCTCTCGAAGTTCGAGGCCTATACCCTTAAATACCGCCTGTTCGACCTGCCGTTCCTGTTCAAGGACCTCGCCGCTGTCGACAAGTTCTACGCTAGCAAGGAGGGCAAGGGCCTTCTCTCCGACAAGGCGATGCTCGACAAGGGTTATGTCGGTCTCGGCTACTGGACCTCGGGCCTCAAGCAATTTTCCGCCAAGGTGCCGCTCATTCTTCCGACCGACGCCAAGGGTCTGAAGTTCCGCGTTCAAACCTCCGATGTCGCCGTCGCGATGATCGAGGCGTTGGGCGCCAACGCCCAGAAGCTCGCCTTCAAGGAAGTCTATGGCGCGCTGCAGACGGGCGTCGTCGACGGGCAGGAGAATACCTGGTCCAACACCTATACGCAGAAGTTCTTCGAGGTTCAGGACGGCATCACCGAGACCAACCACCAGCTGCTTGCCTATCTTCTGGTCACGACCAACGAGTTCCTGGATGGCCTCAAGCCTGACGTACGCGACCAGTTCATCAAGATCGCCGACGAGGTCACGAAGGCCGCCAACGAGAGCGTCACGAAGCAGGAAGCCGCCAACCGCGAGAACATTATCAAGGCCGGTGGCAAGGTGCGCGAGCTGACCGCCGAGCAGCGCAAGGCATGGGTCGACACGATGAAGCCGGTCTGGTCGAAGTTCGAAGCCGACATCGGCAAGGACCTGATCGGCGCCGCAGTCGCCGCCAACAACTGATCGAGACAGATCGGCCGGGGGGCTTCGTGCCCCCCGGCTCCACATTTGGCTCACATCGAGCCCCGCAGATTTTCTCCAACCAGGGCATGTTCAGCTAAAGTTTGCAGCGGTTCCGCATAAAGAACATGCTCAATTCAAAGACTTGGATCGTGTTCATGCGCACATGCGACATGAACACGATCCAAGTAAAATCGAGGCCGGGACGTAGATCCCGGCCATGGGGAGGTTAGGCAATGCAGCAACTATCGAGCCGCGTCACGCGGATCGAAGAGTCGATCCTTGCACTACTGCTGGCAGCGATCACGATCATCTCCTTCACGCAGGTTATTGCGCGATACGTGTTCAACTCTGGCTGGGGTGGCGCGCTGGAGCTGACCCGCGTGCTCTTTGCCTGGATGATCCTGTTTGGCATGAGCTACGGGATCAAGATGGGGTCGCACCTCGGTGTCGACGCATTCGTTCGCCTCTTTCCCCGCCCCGTGTTCCGCGCATCCGCCATCTTCGGCGCAATCTGTTGCATACTTTACGCGGCGATCCTTCTGAAGGCTGACTGGCTGCAGTCGCTTGGCGCCAGCACCAAGGGCGGCGCAATCGACTACTGGCAAAAGATGTACAAGATCGGCATCGGTCTTGATGATCTGACTTATCCCGATTTCATCCGTGAGCTCCTCGGCATCAAGCAGGAACGCGTCCACCGCTGGCTTGCCTACATCATGCTGCCGCTGGGCTTGGCCTTGTTCGCTTTCCGCTCTCTCGAGGCGTTGATCGACATCGTTCGCGGCAAGCGCGAGACCATCATTGCATCCCACGAGGCCGAGGAATTGGTCGCTGAGAACCGCGACGCCCTCAAGGATTGATCGCGCCCCTGCGCCCAATAGGATGAACCCCCATGGAAGCCGGAATTCTCTTTGTGCTCGTAATGGTGCTGCTGTTCCTCGGCGTGCCAATCGCCGTGGCGCTCGGCCTGTCGAGCATCATCATCATTGCATTCTTCTCGACGGACTCGATGTCATCGGTCGCTCTGCAGCTCTTGAACAGCTCGCAGAACTACACGCTGCTCGCCATTCCCTTCTTCATTCTCGCATCGGCCTTCATGTCGACCGGTGGCGTGGCGCGGCGCATCATCCGCTTCGCCATCGCCGCTGTGGGCCATTTCCGAGGCGGCCTCGCCATCGCCAGTGTGCTTGCCTGCATGTTGTTTGCCGCACTGTCGGGCTCCTCGCCGGCAACAGTCGTGGCGATAGGGACGATCGCCATCGCTGGAATGCGCCAGGTCGGCTACTCCAAGGAATTCGCAGCTGGCGTCATCTGCAACGCAGGTACGCTCGGCATCCTGATCCCGCCGTCGATCGTCATGGTCGTCTATGCAGCAGCCACCGACGTATCCGTGGGTCGCATGTTTCTTGCCGGAGTCGTTCCGGGCCTTGTCGCCGGCCTCATGCTGATGGTCACGATCTACTTCATGGCGCGCTATAAGAACCTCCCCGCAGGCGATTGGCAGGGCATGCATGAATTGATCAATGCGGGCAAGGACGCCGCCTGGGGTCTTTTCCTTATCGTCATCATCATTGGCGGCATCTACGGCGGTGTCTTCACGCCGACCGAGGCCGCAGCTGTCGCCGCCGTCTACTCGGCCTTCGTCGCGCTCTTCGTATACCGTGACATGGGACCTCTGAAGGAGGTGCGCTGGCTTCCGGAAGGCACCGATAAGCGCACGCGCGTGGGCTTTTCCGCAACCGTTTATGCGGTGTCATTTTACTTGGTTTGGCTCATCCTTTCGTTCTTCTTGATGAGCGGCACACCACTGTCGACGCGCGCGTCCGTCGGCGGCGTCCTCGCCGTGCTGATCATGCTGGCCTATCCGATGCTTCGTGGCCCGGAATTCGGCATTGCCGGACTTCCCGGAACGCTGGCGCGCGGACTACCCATCTGGGGCCGCAATCTCTGGCTCATCACACTCAAGTTCTTCCCTGCGCTGTTTCACAGGGACACGCACAAGGTGATGGTCGACAGCTCCAAAACCATCATCATGCTCATGTTCATCATCGTCAACGCACTGCTCTTCGCGCACGTGCTGACGTCCGAGCGCATCCCCGACGCCATAACGCAGTGGATGCTGAGCATGGGCTTCAACTGGTTCACGTTCCTCGTCGCCGTCAACATCTTGCTGCTGCTCGGCGGCCAGTTCATGGAGCCTTCGGGCCTTCTTCTGATCGTCGCGCCC
Source organism: Hyphomicrobiaceae bacterium (assembly GCA_050246945.1). GTDB lineage: Bacteria > Pseudomonadota > Alphaproteobacteria > Rhizobiales > Hyphomicrobiaceae > JAEUMD01. Next base: position 203,688 of record JBFWVC010000004.1, on the reverse strand, counting down.
GTCGTCTTCCCGATCGCGTTGGAGCTCGGCGTCGACCCGATCCATCTCGGCATCATCATGGTTGTGAATATGGAGATCGGCATGATCACGCCGCCGATCGGTCTCAATCTGTTCGTCACGTCCGGCATTACCGGAATGAACCTCGTACAGGTCGTGAAGGCAGCGCTGCCGTTCGTCGCGGTTCTGTTCTTATTTTTGATACTGGTGACCTACGTGCCGGTGATGTCCACCTGGCTACCCTATGCGCTGATGGGACCGGAAATCATCACCAAGTAGAAAGCGCGCCGAATGCCAGTCGAAGAAACCATGACGCAGGAGAGGCAAGGTGCTCGTCAATGATAGCCAATGCCCGCAAGCCCAAGGTAACCGTCAACAGACAAATGGTGCCGGCCGAAAGCGCAATGATTATCCGGACCCGCCGCCGGGCCTCTCCTGCGTCGATACGCTGACCGCTCAACAGCGCCGCGTATTTGCGATGCTGAGCGAAGGTCTGTCCAACAAGCAGATCGCGCGCCGGCTCGATCTGCACGAGTCGACCGTTAAGGTTCACGTGTCCGCAATCCTCGCCAAGCTCGGCTGCCCAAACCGCACAGTTGCCGCGCTGACTGCCTTGTACCATCGGCTCCAGCCACTGTTGATCGAGGATGCCGCCGACGTGGCATTGCGAAATTCCGAATACCGCAACGCGTGATTGTCGCGCGTGCGGCGCCATACCCGTCTATAGTCGGCCGCCAGGATCGGCTGCATGCGAACTCTTGAGGTTGAAATGTCAAAGCTAGATGACGTTGCCGAACGCAAGGAATGGGTTGACGCAATCAACTCGGTGATCGCGTTCGAAGGAACCGGCGAGGCCGATGACATACTCGAAGAGGTGGTTGCGGCTGCACGCCGCTCCGGCGCGCATCTGCCCTTTGCCGCAAACACGGCCTACATCAACACGATCTCGCCCGACGAACAGCCGCCCTATCCCGGCGACCGCGTACTCGAGAACAAGGTCCGAGCTGCAATCCGCTGGAATGCGGCAGCCCTGGTGATCAAGGCCAACAAGGAAAGCTCCGAACTTGGCGGCCACATCGCATCCTTCCAGTCGGCCGCGACGCTCTACGCAACAGGCTTCACACACTTCTGGAACGCCCCTCATGAGGGCCATGGCGGCGACCTCATCTTCGTGCAGGGTCACTCCGCTCCTGGCATCTATGCCCGCGCCTTCGTCGAGGGACGTCTGACCGAGGAACAGATCCGCAATTTCCGCCAGGAGGTCGATGGAAAGGGTGTCCCCTCATATCCACACCCGTGGCTGATGCCCGACTTCTGGCAGTTCCCCACAGTCTCGATGGGGCTTGGCCCCCTGATGGCGATCTATCAGGCCCGCTTCCTCAAGTACCTGCACGGCCGCGGCCTTGCCGACACGTCGAACCGCCACGTCTGGGTCTTCTGCGGCGATGGCGAGATGGACGAGCCTGAAAGCCTCGGCGCCATCGGTCTGGCCGGGCGGGAAAAACTCGACAACCTGATCTTCGTCATCAACTGCAATCTGCAGCGCCTGGACGGACCTGTGCGCGGCAACGGCAAGATCATCCAGGAGCTGGAAGGCGATTTCCGCGGCGCCGGCTGGAACGTCATCAAGGTCATCTGGGGTTCGACTTGGGATGAACTGCTCGCCAAGGACTACTCCGGACGCTTGCGCCAACTGATGGAGGAATGCGTCGACGGCGAGTACCAGGACTTCAAGTCCAAGAACGGCGCCTACATCCGCGAGAAGTTCTTTGGCCGCTATCCGGAGACTGCCGCGATGGTCGCGGACTGGTCGGACGACAAGATCTGGTCGCTGACCCGCGGCGGCCATGATGCCGTGAAGGTTTATGCCGCCTACAAGGCTGCCGTCGAGCATCAAGGCCAGCCGACGCTGATCCTCCCCAAGACGGTCAAGGGCTACGGCATGGGCGAGTCGGGCGAAGGCCAGATGATAGCCCATCAGGCAAAGAAGATGGGACACGAGCCGTTGCTGAAGTTCCGCGACCGCTTCAGCGTGCCCCTGACCGACGAACAGGTGAAGAATCTGGAGCTGGTGCGCCTGCCCGAGGACAGCCCGGAGATGCAGTACCTGCGCGAGCGTCGCACGGCGCTCGGCGGATACCTCCCGCAGCGGCGCATGAAAGCCGCAGAAGCCCTCAAGGTGCCACCTCTGGAAACATTCAAGGCACAACTCGAAGCCACCGGAGAGGGCCGTGAAGTCTCCACCACGATGGCCTTCGTCCGCGTCTTGAACACGCTCCTGCGTGATAAGCAGATCGGCCCGCGCGTGGTGCCCATCGTGCCGGACGAGAGCCGCACGTTCGGCATGGAAGGCATGTTCCGGCAATACGGCATCTTCTCGCAAGTGGGACAGCTCTACCGGCCGCAGGATGCCGACCAGTTGATGTACTACAAGGAGGACAAGTCCGGTCAGATGCTCCAGGAGGGCATCAACGAGGCCGGCGCCATGTCGAGCTGGATTGCCGCGGCGACGAGCTATTCGACGTCCAACGTGACGATGATCCCCTTCTACATCTACTATTCGATGTTCGGCTTCCAGCGCGTGCACGATCTGGCCTGGGCTGCCGGCGACAGCCGCGCGCGCGGCTTCCTCGTCGGCGGCACCGCCGGCCGCACCACCTTGAACGGCGAGGGCCTGCAGCACGAGGATGGCCACAGCCACATGCTGTCAGCCACGATCCCTAACTGCGTCTCCTATGATCCGACCTATGCCTACGAGGTCGCCGTCATCGTCCAGCACGGGTTGAAACGCATGGTCGAAAACCAGGAGGACGTCTTCTACTATCTCACCGTGATGAACGAGAACTACGAGCATCCCGCCATGCCTGCGGGCGCCGAGGAAGGTATCATCAAGGGCATGTACCTGTTGCGACCCGCGTCGGAAAACGCGAAAGGACACAGGGTGCAGCTGATGGGCTCGGGGACCATACTGCGCGAAGTGATCGCCGGAGCCGAGATGCTGGAGAAGGATTTCGGCATCCACGCCGACATCTGGAGCGTGACGAGCTTCACCGAGCTTGCACGCGAGGCGGCAGCGGTGGAGCGCTGGAATCTGCTCCACCCCGAAGAGCCCGCCAAGGTCGCATTCGTCACCGCGAAGCTCGCCGAGCGCGGCGAAGGCCCGGTGATCGCGTCGACCGACTACATACGCGCCTTCTCCGAACAGATCCGGCCCTATGTACCGGCGAAATATCGCACGCTCGGCACCGACGGCTACGGCCGTTCCGACTACCGCCGCAAGCTGCGCGCCCACTTCGAGGTCGATCGGCACTTCGTCGCCGTATCCGCATTGAAGGCGCTCGCCGAAGAGAACAAGATACCTTCGCGAACCGTCAGCGATGCCCTTCGCAAATACGGCATCGACCCCGACAAGGCCAACCCTGCAACGGCCTAGCGCTATTCGCGGCAAACGGCGCGCTCCAGCAAGGGCGCCACCTACGCAACACAAGAAACGAACGCCCGTCGCTCTAAGGAAAAAGCAATGTCGACCCAAGACGTGAAAGTGCCTGACATCGGCGATTTCAAGGACGTCCCTGTAATCGAAATTCTCGTCAAGCCCGGGGACACGGTGAAGCCCGAGGACGCGCTTATCACGCTGGAAAGCGACAAGGCGACGATGGACGTGCCCTCACCGGTCGCCGGCACGGTCGCGCAGGTGCTCGTCAAGATCGGCGACAAAGTCTCCGAGGGCACGCCGATCCTCAAGCTCGAGGCGGCAACCGCCGGCGCATCGCCCGCTACTGCCGCCGCCGCCCCGCCCCCCGCAGCGGCACCGGGCCCGAGCTACGAGCCCGCCACTGCCGCGCCCGCGCCCGCCCCGCAGCCATCGACACTGTCCGCCGCGGATCTCGCCAAGGGCCCGGGCGACGCCATCGATGTGGCCCCCTCCGGCGGCCGCGCAATTCCAGCACCCGTCGACTTCGGCGACGTCTACGCAAGCCCCTCGGTGCGCCGCCTCGCGCGCGAACTGGACATCGACCTGAAGAAGGTGCCGGGCACCGGCGAGAAGGGCCGCGTCACCAAGGAGGACGTCAAGCGCGCCGTTGCCGGCAAGGCCGTTGCGGCAGCGCCGGCGGGCGGGTTCGGCATCCCCGAGATTCCGCCGCAGGACTTCTCCAAGTTCGGTCCTGTCGAGGAGAAGCCGCTCTCGCGCTTGAAGAAGCTGTCCGGCCCGCACCTGCACCGCGCGTGGCTCAACATCCCGCACGTCACCCACACCGACGAAGCCGACATCACCGAACTCGAGGATTATCGCAAGAGCCTCGACAAGGCCGCCAAGGAGAAGGGCTACCGCGTCACGCTTCTGGCATTCCTGCTCAAGGCGTCGGTCGCCTGCCTGAAGGAATACCCCGAGTTCAACGCCTCGTTGAACCCCGCGAAAGACGCACTGATCTACAAGAAATACTACAACATTGGCGTTGCCGTCGACACGCCCGACGGGCTCGTCGTTCCCGTCATCAAGGATGTCAACGCCAAGGGCATCATCGAGCTGTCGAAGGAGCTTGGCGACATTTCCGCCAAGATGCGCGACGGCAAGATCACGCCGGCTGACATTTCCGGCGGCACCTTCTCCATCTCCTCGCTCGGCGGCATCGGCGGCACCGCCTTTACGCCCGTCGTCAACGCCCCCGAGGTGGCAATCCTGGGCGTCGTACGCTCGCAGCTGAAGCCGCAGTGGAACGGCAAGGAGTTCCTGCCGCGCCTGATGCTGCCGCTTTGCGTCTCCTACGACCATCGCGTCATCGACGGCGCGCTCGCCGCCCGCTTCACGCGCCGCCTGGCCGAGTTCCTCGGCGACGTGCGCCAACTCGTGCTGTGACGCGGGAGGGCTGAACAATGGCAATCAAGGAAATCCGCGTTCCCGATATCGGAGACTTCAAGGACGTTCCCGTCATCGAGATCCTGGTCAAGCCCGGCGACAGCGTGAAGCCCGAAGATGCGCTCGTGACGCTGGAAAGCGACAAGGCGACGATGGACGTGCCGAGCCCGGAGGCGGGCAAGGTTGTCGAGATCAAACTGGCAATCGGCGACAAGGTGTCGGAAGGGTCGCTCATCCTGACGCTTGAAGCGGCAGCCGGCACAGGCGCATCCGCATCCGCAGCACCTGCCGCAACGTCACCCCCCGCCGCATCTCCGGCAGCACCCGCGCCACAGGCTGCCTCACATGCCGGCGGCGCCGACATCACCTGCCAGATGATGGTCCTGGGTGCAGGCCCTGGCGGCTACTCCGCCGCCTTCCGCTCCGCCGATCTCGGACTGACGACGGTGCTCGTGGAACGTTGGAGCGTACTGGGCGGCGTCTGCCTCAACGTCGGCTGCATCCCGTCGAAGGCGCTGCTGCACACGGCAGCCGTCATGGACGAAGTCAAGGCGATGTCCGCGCATGGCATTACCTATGCTGCTCCCTCGGTCGATCTTGATCAGCTGCGCAAGCACAAGGACAAGGTCGTCGGCAAGCTCACTGGCGGCCTCGCCAGCATGGCAAAGATGCGCAAGGTCACGGTCGTCACCGGCACCGGCGCTTTCCTCGATCCCCACCACATCGAGGTGACGCTGTCCGACGGCTCCGGCAAGAAGGTCGTCAAGTTCGACCACGCCATCATCGCCGCCGGCTCCGAAGCCGTGAACCTGCCGTTCATCCCTGCAGATCCCCGCATCGTCGATTCCACCGGCGCGCTGGAACTGCGCCAGATTCCGAAAAAGATGCTCGTCATTGGCGGCGGCATCATCGGACTGGAGATGGCCACAGTCTATTCGACGCTCGGGAGCGACATCGACGTGGTGGAAATGCTCGATGGCCTGATGCCCGGCGCCGACCGTGACCTCGTCAAGGTCTGGGAAAAGGTCAACGCACCGCGCTTCGGCAATGTCATGCTTCAGACGAAGACGACGGGCGTGGAGGCAAAGAGCGACGGCATCTACGTTACCTTCGAAGGCGCAAAGGCCCCTGCTGACCCACAACGCTACGATATGGTTCTGGTAGCGGTCGGCCGTTCTCCCAACGGAAGACTGATCGCCGCCGACAAGGCAGGCGTCGCCGTGACCGAGCGCGGCTTCATTAACGTGGACAAGCAGCAGCGCACCAATGTCGACCATATCTTCGCGATTGGCGACATCGTCGGCCAGCCTATGCTCGCGCACAAGGCCGTGCACGAGGCGCACGTCGCTGCCGAAGCAGCAAGCGGCCAGAAGAGCTACTTCGACGCACGCCAGATCCCTTCGGTTGCCTATACCGATCCTGAGATCGCTTGGGCCGGCATCACCGAGATCGAGGCCAAGGCGAAAGGTATCAAGATCGAGAAGGCGGTATTCCCGTGGGCCGCATCGGGCCGCGCCATCGCCAACGGCCGCGACGAAGGCTTCACCAAGCTCATCTTCGACGCCGGGACGCATCGCTGCATCGGCGGCGGCATCGTCGGCACGCACGCCGGCGACCTCATCGGCGAAGTCTGCCTCGCGATCGAAATGGGTGCCGACGCCGTCGACATCGGCAAGACCATTCACCCGCATCCGACCCTGGGCGAGTCGATCGGCATGGCGGCGGAGGTGGCGCACGGAACCTGCACCGATCTGCCACCGCAACGGAAGAAATGACAGCCACGCCGCCAGCCGGACGCTGATTTCATTGTTTGGCCTCGGCGTGAAGGTCCCTCGAAGTGTTGGGTGAAGAGGCCTTCTCGGCTGCACACGATATTTAATCTCCCGCGCCCCGACCCTCTTCCCAAGGAGAGAGTGAGCCGAGCGGCGTGCGTTGCGACAAACGAATCTCCGGAGGAGAGCATCGATGGAAGATAAGCTGCGCCAGTCCGCGCTCGAATATCACCGCTTGCCGACACCGGGCAAGATTTCGGTCATGCCGACCAAGGGGCTCACCAACCAGATCGACTTGTCGCTCGCCTATTCGCCCGGCGTCGCCTACGCCTGTACTGCAATCCAAGAGGATCCGTCCCAGGCAGCAACGCTCACCGCGCGCTCCAATCTGGTCGGCGTCGTCACCAACGGTACCGCGGTTCTGGGCCTTGGCAACATTGGACCACTCGCTGGCAAGCCGGTCATGGAGGGCAAGGGCTGCCTCTTCAAGAAGTTCGCAGGCATCGACGTCTTCGACATCGAGGTCGCCGAGACGGACCCCGACAAGCTCGTCGATATCGTTGCAGCACTTGAGCCAACGTTTGGCGGCATCAACCTGGAGGACATCAAGGCACCTGAATGCTTCATCGTCGAGAAGAAGCTGCGTGACCGTATGAACATCCCGGTCTTCCACGACGATCAGCACGGCACAGCCATCATCGTCGCCGCCGCCATCCGCAATGCACTCTCCCTTGTCGGCAAAGACATCGGCCAGGTGAAGCTAGCTGGTTCCGGTGCCGGCGCCGCCGCGCTTGCCTGCCTCGATCTCCTTGTCTCTCTCGGTCTGAAGCGGGAAAACATCACCATCTCCGACATAGCCGGCGTGGTCTACGAGGGCCGCACCGAGCTGATGGACGAGTACAAGTCCCGCTTCGCGCAGAAGACCGACAAGCGCACGCTCGCCGAGATACTTCAGGGGGCCGACATCTTCCTCGGCCTCTCCGCCGGGGGCATCTTGAAGCCCGATATGCTGCGAAGCATGGCTGACAAGCCGATCGTCATGGCGCTCGCCAATCCCGAGCCAGAGATCCGGCCCGAGATTGCGCGCGAGGTACGTCCCGATGCGCTCATTTGCACGGGACGCTCCGACTACCCCAACCAGGTCAACAACGTCCTGTGCTTCCCCTTCATTTTCCGCGGAGCACTGGACGTCGGCGCCACCGGGATCACGGAGGAGATGAAGGTCGCCGCCGTGAACGCCATTGCGGAGCTGGCCCGCGCCGAGACATCCGACGTAGTGGCCTCCGCATATGGTGCCGAGCAAAAGACCTTCGGTCCCGACTATCTCATCCCGACGCCGTTCGACCCGCGCCTCATCGAGCGGATTGCCCCCGCGGTGGCCAAGGCTGCGATGGAGTCCGGCATCGCCACCCGACCCATACCCGATATCGAAGCCTACCGTGATCGGCTCGCCCGCTTCGTCTACCGTTCGGGCCCTGCCATGAAGCCCGTGCTGGACGCAGCCAAGCGCAACCTGAAGCGCATCGTTCTTGCCGAAGGCGAGGATGAGCGCGTCCTTCGCGCAGCCCAGACACTTGTCGACGAGAAGATAGCTTTCCCTGTGCTCATCGGTCGCGACTACATCATCAATCAGCGCATCAAGCAGCTCGGGCTGCGTCTGGAATCGGGAACATCCATCGAGATCATCCACGGACAGGCCAGCCACCAGCAGCAGGATGTCGAGCGCGAGTATTTCGAGCTGATGAAGCGATCAGGCGTCACCTTGGCCATGGCGCGCGAGAAGATGCGCTCCCGCAATACGCTGATCGCCGCCATGTACCTGCGCCGCGGCTATGTCGACGCCATGTTGTGCGGCATGCGCGGAACCTACGAGGAGCATTTGCGCTACATCCGCGAGGTCATTCCACACCGCGACGGTGTGACCACCCTGGCAGCCATGAACATGCTGATGCTCACCGACCGCCAGCTGTTCATCTGCGACACCTACGTCAACCGCGATCCCGACGCCGAGCAGATCGCCGAGATGACTTTGCTCGCCGCCGAGGAGTTGCGCCGATTCGGCATTGCGCCGCGCGTCGCGCTGCTTTCGCATTCAAGTTTCGGCAGCTCGGCCGCGCCCGAAGCAGTCAAGATGCAAAAGGCGGCAGCAATTCTAGCCGACACCGCCCCCGATCTCGAAATCGACGGCGAAATGCGTGGCGATGCCGCCTTGCTCCCGCAAATGCTGCACGATTTGATGCCCGATACACGTCTGACGCATGGAGCCAACCTGCTCGTCATGCCGTCGGTCGATGCCGCCAACATCGCCTACAATCTGCTGAAGGTCACGTCGTCGAACAACATCACGGTCGGCCCGATCCTCATGGGCACGGGTAAGCCAGCGCATATCCTAGAACCGACGGCATCCACGCGCCGCATCGTCAACATGGCGGCGCTTGCAGCGGTCGACGCGGCAAAGCCCGATGCAAACCCGCCGCAGCGGCCTGAAACCGTCACCTGCTGAGACGGCTCCAGCCAGCGAGACGATGTAGCGCTTCGGCCATGTCCTCGCTCGATCCGGCATAGGAGAAGCGAATGAAATGCCGTCCGCGACGGGGATCGAAATCGATCCCCGGAGTGACCGCCACGCCCGTCATTTCGAGCATCTCGGTGGCAAACGCCAGACTGTCGTCGGTGAGATCGCCGACATCGCAATAGAGATAGAAGGCACCGTCAGCAGGAACAATGTTGCCGAGTCCGACCTTCGGCAACCCGTCGAGCAATAGCTCACGGTTGCGCGCATATACCGCGATATTGGCCTGTAGCTCGTCTCGCGCATCGAACGCCGCGAGCGCCGCGACCTGAGACACCGCAGGCGGCGCGATATAGAGGTTCTGCGCCAGCCGCTCGACCGGACGCACCAGCCGCTCTGGCACGATCATCCAGCCGACGCGCCATCCCGTCATCGAGAAATACTTCGAGAAGCTGTTGATGACGATTGCCTCGCTGGAGTGGGCGAGCGCCGTCTCCGCCGCGACCGTATAGGTCAGTCCATGGTAGATCTCGTCGGAGATGAACCAGATGCCGCGCTGCTCGCACACCCTGCATATGTCGGCAAGCCGCTCCGGCTCCAGCATGGTTCCCGTCGGATTGGCCGGACTGGCGATCAGCACGCCGTCGAGCCCCCCCGCTGAATCGGCGAGCGCGGCGATGGATTGAGCTGTCGGCATCCAGCGGGTTTGTGCATTTGTCTCAAGCGCGACCGGAACCTGGCCGAGCGCTGAGAGGATATGCCGGTAACAGGGATAACCTGGCTCAGGAAGCGCGACCCGGCCGCCGGCGTCGAACAGCACCAGGAAGGCTAGCACGAAGGCCGCCGATGAGCCTGTCGTCACGACGACGCGCTCCGCCGCGATCTCGACGCCATACGTGTCGCGGTAATGCCGGGCGATCCGCTCCCGCAACGGCCGAGTCCCCAATGCCAGCGTATAGCCCAGCGCGCCTGCGTCGATCGCACGCTTCGCCGCCTCGCGCGCGAGCACCGGGGCCGCGCTCGCGGGCTGACCGACCTCCATGTGGATGACACGATGCCCCGCCGCCTCGCGCGCCGCCGCCCGGTTCATCACGTCCATGACAATGAAGCTGTCGATCGCGCTGCGATGTGATGCCGCGCGCGCCAGGGATTGCGCACCGTCAGCCGACTGCGCCTGCTTCACTGTGTATGACGTCATCCTCGACCTGCTTTGACTTGTTCTCCAATCCGCCCAACGGACCTCTTCGCGCAGACCCGAGCTTCAGGATCAACTCTGCTTGAAACAGCCAAGCCGACGCCGAAAGGCCCACCCTCTGGCACGCCGAGTGCCACCGCTGCCATGCTCCCGCCCCAATGTCGCCAATGGTGAAGAGCGAACTTGGTAACGGAACCTGGCGGTCTGTGGAGCCATCGTGATTGACCAAGATGCGGCCACGATCCGGAACTTTGTCGTTATACGGGTTACCGGCCGGATCGGCCAGCACGGGTGATGTACGAGGAGAGGGGCGCACTGAGCAATCAAGGGATCAGTTGCAAACGAGCCTCGGCGCGCTCAGCAGCACTCTTGCGAAATCGGGCATTGTCTCCCTGCCCCCGAAAATACTGCCGTGCGAGGGAACTTGGGCCGTGCTGTTTGACCCCGCCACCTGTGCTAACTAGGCTCCCTCGATTGTCCAGCGTCTCTCATATCGCTGAAACCCGAAAGAAAGAGGCCGCCGCACGTCGATGTCGGGACAAATTTCGAAACTGATGCGACCGCTGAGGAAGGCGGTTGCAAGCATCTGCATGGCTGGCATCGCTCTGACGAGCGTCTTGCCACCGACTCCGGCCTATGCGCAAGGCTTGCCACTGATTAGGGACACGGAGATTGAGAGGCTACTGAACGATTACGCATCGCCGATTTTTCGCGCAGCTGGACTGGGTACCGGGCGCGTGACCGTACGGATCGTCCGCAACAACACATTCAATGCCTTTGTCGTCGATGGCCGAAACGTCTTCGTCAACACCGGCGCTCTCATGCAGTCCGAAACGCCCAACCAGTTGATCGGTGTAATCGCGCATGAGTCGGGGCATATCGCTGGCGGCCACATGGCGGCTTTGCGCACGCGCATCGCGCGGGATCAGACCAAGATACTCATCGCTCAGGTGCTGGGCATCCTTCTCATCGGCGGCGCAGCCGCCACGGGCGGGGACACGGGGCGCGATCTCGGCGGCGCCGGCCAGGCCGTCATGCAGGGTGGCTCGGAAATCGTCATGCGTTCACTTCTCGCCGAACGCCGCTCGCAGGAATCGGCCGCCGACCAGGCCGGCCTCAAATATCTCAATGCCACCCATCAGTCCGGCATTGGAATGCTGGAGACTTTCGAGCGCTTCCAGCAGCAGGAATACATCTCCGATGCACAAAAGGACGCCTTCGTGCGCAGCCACCCCGTCGCCAGCGATCGCTTGGCGCGCCTGCGTCAACTCGTCGAAAGCAGTCCCTACTACAACAAGAAGGACTCGGCCGAATTGAAATTCCGCCACGAGCTGATGCGCGCCAAGCTCTCTGGCTATCTCGAGAATCCACGCACTGTGTTCAATCGCTATCCTGAGCGCGACACCTCGATGCCGGCACGCTATGCACGCGCGATCGCACGCTATTTTCTGGGCGGGCGCAGCGCGGTTGAAGATGCTGTAGCGGAGATCGAAGGGCTCATCCGGGAGAAGCCTGACTACCCCTATTTCTGGGAACTCAAGGCCGACCTCTTGATGCGCGCCGGCAAGGCGGCGCAAGCGATACCCGCTCTGCGCCAGGCGCTGAAACTGGATCCTGATGCGCCGCTGATGCAGGTTCAACTGGCCACGGCATTGCAGCAGGCTGGCGGTAACAAGGGCGTGGCCGAATCCGTAGGCCTTCTGCGACAGGCCGTGATCCGCGACACCAACCCAACTGCCCATCGCATGCTGGCAACGGCATACTACAAGCAGGGCAAGCTGCCGCAGGCTGACGCTGAGACTGCCCAGGCCTATTTCCTGGAGGGCAACGTCAAGCAGGCCCAGATCTTCGCCAAACGCGCCCAGAGCAAGCTGAGCAAGGGCTCTCCCGAATGGTTGCGTAATGACGATATCATCAATTACAAGCCGGAGACCTGAAGGTGCTGATAGAGACCGCCGGTCCGCACCTGCCCTTCCGAACCGCCGTATCATCCTGCGGCCAGCCGCCGCAAAAACAGAAGAGAACCCAATGAGCCAGACGACCTCGAGCGATACGCCAGCATCGCACCCGCTGCGCAAGCGGGCATGGCGTTCGCAAACACGACGAGCGGTATCGACAGCGGCAATGGCAATGGCAATGGCATTTTCCGCGCCATCGCTTCTGGCTCAGGAAGCCAGCAGCAAGCCGGAAGCCGCGCCGGCCCAGTCATCGTTCTCGGATACGCAGAAGGGCGAAATCCAGGCGATCGTCAAAGACTATCTGCTGAAGAACCCCGAGATTTTCCTCGAGATACAGTCTGCGCTTGAGTCCAAGATGGAACAGATCCAGGCCGAGCGTCTGAAGGCTGCGCTTGCCTCCCACGCCGATGCACTGTTCCGCGATCCCGACGCACCCGTAGTCGGCAATCCGAAAGGCGACGTCACCGTCGTCGAGTTCTTCGATTACAATTGCGGCTATTGCAAGCGCGGCTTCCCCGATGTCGCAAAGCTGATCCAGGCGGATCCCAAGGTCCGTGTCGTGTTTCGCGAGCTTCCGATCCTGTCGAAGGGCTCAGAGGAGGCGTCAAGGGTTGCCATTGCCGCGAATATGCAGGGCAAATACTGGGAGTTCCATAAGCACATGATCGAGTTCAAGGGGCAGGCCAACGAAGCCAGCGCCCTGAAGATCGCCGAGAAGGCCGGGCTCGACATGGCGCGGATCAAGACCGACATGAAGTCGGAGAAGGTGGACGCCGAGATCAAGAAGGTTCGCGAGCTGGCCCAGAACCTCAATATCAACGGGACCCCGCACTTCATCGTTGGCAACCGTTCCATTCCTGGCGCCCCGCAGGATCTGTTCGAACAGCTCAAGAGTGATGTGGAAACGGTGCGCAAGGACGGCTGCACCGCCTGCTGAGACCCCGCGGTCCGGACAATCGGAGCCCGTATCGACACCGCCGTCAGCCGGCGGCAGGGCGTGTCCAACAGCGATACCCGGTCCAAGCGGCGGCAGCCTTCATCAGCAGCCGCCGCTGCCATTTTGGCATATCCAACGCCGCGCCCCAGTACCGGTGCCCCGGCGCCTTTGGAATCAAGCACTTCGCCAGCACCCTGATCTCAACAGGCTTGTAGCCGCCACCCTTTCGCCTCCATCGGAAAACTGTTAAACGGGCGGGTGATTTTTCGTTGTCGGGGAGGTTCCGGCCGCAGGGCTGGCAGCTGTTCCCCTTATGGATCCTCTGCGAGCTGTCGCCCCTCATGGCCAAGCCCATCTACGTCCTCAACGGCCCCAACCTGAACCTGCTCGGTGCGCGCGAGCCGCATGTCTACGGACACGAGACATTGGCCGACGTACGGCGCCGCGCCGAGAATGCCGCCGCAGCGCACGGCCTGACACTCGAGTTCCGCCAATCCAACCATGAGGGCCAGTTGATCGACTGGGTGCAGGAGGCGCGGGAGAAGGGTGCAGGCCTTATCGTCAACGCCGGCGGTCTCACCCACACTTCGATTGCACTCCTCGACGCCATTCAGGCCGCCGAACTTCCGGTCGTCGAAGTTCACCTCTCCAACATTTTTCGACGCGAGACATTCCGTACACACTCATACGTTTCACTGGCGGCAAAAGGCGTCATCTGCGGATTCGGAGCAAAGGGTTATGAGCTTGCCGTCGACGCCATGGCCGACCTGCTGGCGGACAAGACCGCAAAGACATCATGACGAAGCGCCGTAAGAAGGGCGTGGACAAGAAGGAACCGACCGGCATGACCGCCAAGACATCGGAATCCAAGGGCAGCGCCGAACGCGAGATGATCCGCGAGCTTGCAGAACTCTTGAACGAGACCGGACTTTCGGAAATCGAGATCGAGAAGAGCGGGCTGAGAATCCGGGTCGCGCGTCAGCTGGCTGTCTCCGCGGTGGCAGCCCCCGTCGTGGCGGCGCAACCCGCCGCCGCAGCTGCCCCCGCAACCGTGGCGGCCGTCGCCAGCGACGCCGCGACTGATCTCTCCAAGCATCCGGGCGCCGTCAAATCGCCGATGGTCGGCACTGCTTACCGCGCGCCCGAGCCGGGCTCTGCTGCGTTCATCGAGATAGGTAAGCGCGTCGCCGCGGGAGATACCCTGCTAATCATCGAGGCGATGAAGACGATGAATCAGATCCCGGCGCCGAAAGCAGGCACGGTCTCCGCCATACTTTTTGAGAATGGTCAGCCGGTCGAGTTCGGCGAACCGCTCGTCATCATCGAATAACGAGGGGAGGGAACGGCCGCGGCATGGCGATTGGCGGACTGGACTACCGGACCCGCCGGCAAGCCCGCTCCCCGGTCCCATTCCCAGCTCCCTGGGGCAAAGCATGTTCGACAAGGTCCTGATCGCCAATCGCGGAGAGATCGCGCTGCGCATCCAGCGCGCTTGCAAAGAGCTCGGCATCTCCACCGTCGCCGTTCATTCGACAGCCGACGCCGACGCCATGCACGTTCGACTTGCCGACGAAAGCGTGTGCATCGGTCCGCCGCCCGCATCTGAAAGCTATCTGAACATTCCCCAGCTCCTCGCCGCATGCGAGATCACCGGCGCAGATGCGGTGCATCCAGGTTATGGCTTCCTTTCGGAGAACGCGCGGTTTGCCGAGATCCTGGAAGAACACAACATCACTTTCATCGGGCCCACGTCGGAGCACATCCGCATCATGGGCGACAAGATCCAGGCCAAGGAGACAGCCAAGTCCCTTGGCATCCCGGTAGTGCCTGGCTCCCCGGGTGGCGTGAAGAATGAAGCCGAGGCCTTGAAGGTCGCCAAGGAGATGGGCTTCCCCGTCCTCGTCAAGGCGGCGGCCGGCGGCGGCGGACGCGGCATGAAGGTTGCCCAGAGGCCAGAGGACCTCGCCAATGCGCTCTCCACCGCGCGCGCCGAGGCCAAGGCCGCGTTCGGCGACGACGCCGTATACATCGAGAAGTACCTGACCAAGCCGCGCCACATCGAGATCCAGGTCTTCGGTGACGGCCAGGGCAACGCCGTGCATCTGGGCGAGCGCGACTGCTCACTGCAGCGCCGCCACCAGAAGGTTTGGGAAGAGGCACCCTCTCCCGCGCTCAACGCCGAAGCGCGCGCGCGCATCGGCGAGGTCGTCGCCGACGCCATGCGCAAGCTCAAATACCGCGGCGCCGGAACCATCGAATTCCTCTTCGAGGATGGCGAATTCTACTTCATCGAAATGAATACGCGCCTGCAGGTGGAGCATCCTGTCACCGAGATGATCACCGGCATCGATCTCGTCTTGGAACAGCTTCGCGTCGCCTCCGGTGCACAGCTCTCGCTGAAGCAGTCAGACATCACGTTCTCCGGCCACGCCATCGAATGCCGCATCAACGCTGAGAATGCCCGTACCTTCCGGCCGTCCCCCGGCCGCATCACGTACTGGCACCCTCCTGGCGGACTCGGCGTGCGCGTCGATTCCGGTGTTTATCAGGGTTACTCCATTCCGCCCTACTACGACAGCCTCATCGGCAAGCTGATCGTGCACGGCAAGACGCGCAACGAGTGCCTCATGCGCCTTAAGCGCGCACTCGGAGAGTTCGTCATAGACGGGATCGAAACCACGATCCCGCTGTTCAACGAGCTTATTCGCCAGCCAGATATCGCTAATGGCCTCTATGACATCCACTGGCTCGAGAAATTCCTCGGCAAATCGACGTGAGCCGGAGGCCACAGCCGGCAGAGAACGTGACCTGCCCGGCAGCCCGGCGACTTCACTCCCGGCTCATCGCACCCTAAAGTCGACGGATGATAGATGCGCCAACCTGTAGCGGGGCGCGAGCTTCGAACCGTTTCCGAGGCCCGCTACCGATGTTCACGGCGCGTGGCTTCGAGGAGACCGACGCACCGATGACGTCGCGGGACGACTTCATTGTCGAGATTACGCCTCAGGTGCTGCTGAAGGCCTACAGCTGCGGCATATTCCCGATGGCGGAAAGCGCGGACGATCCGGCTCTCTACTGGATCGAGCCGCAGCATCGCGGCATTCTTCCCCTCGATCACATCCACGTCCCGCGCCGCCTCGCCCGAACCGTGCGGACGACGCCGTACAAGATCCAGGTAGATACGGATTTCGAAGGAACGATCAGCGGCTGCGCCGCTTCCCGCCCCGGACGTCGTACGACCTGGATCAACGCTCGCATCCGCTCGCTATATCGCGAACTTTTCGCGCTCGGCCATTGCCACACGGTCGAAGTCTGGCATGAAGACCGCTTGGTCGGCGGACTTTACGGCGTGGCTTTGGGTGGTGCTTTCTTCGGTGAAAGCATGTTTTCCTTCGTGCGCGATGCATCGAAGATAGCAATGGTGCACCTTATCGCTCGCCTCGTTGCTGGCGGCTTCACACTGCTCGACACGCAATTCGTCACCGATCACTTGCGACAGTTCGGCACCACCGAGGTCGACCGGGATACCTTTCAAGACATGCTCGACGAAGCCCTGAAAGTCAGTGGAGATTTCCACCGTATGCCCGCAACGGCAACGCCGCAGGACATCCTGGCCATCCTCCACCAGGTCGCCGATCCCGAATAAATGTCCGCGCGGGCCGCAGCCAAACGTCGCCCGCAGCGGCGACGCCAGGCTGTCACTGCGCATCCATGCACCACGCGCTTACGTTTCGATTTCCCACCGACGAGCAATCGGACTGACGGTCCCGCTTCCAGCAATATTGCCTGCTCCCTATGCGCCGCGATTTTTGCGGCATCCCAACCCCTGCAATTCGCCGACTCGGCGTTTGGGGCATCGTCAGATGAAGTGGGCAGCGGTTCAGCGCGAAGAACATGCTCAATGCCAAGTCTTGGATCGTGTTCATGCGTCCATGCGACATGAACGCGATCCAGGCATGCGATCCACTGCGGCAATCCAACGAATGGTGTTCAGCGCTCGACAAATTTTGTTTCGAAATGTTTCGCCCATCCCTGAAACGCAAACACTTTTTCCTGCAATTGAGCAAAGCCGCACGCACCTGCGTCGTCACAACCGTTGCACACCGCGCTGACGCGCCTAGGGTGCGCGCGCCTGGGGTATGGGAACGTCAAAAAATGTAGAGGGCACGGGGAATAGAAACGGGAAAGTGAGTTTTTGTATGAACCTGATCAGCAAGGCGGCATCGCTCGCCTTGGCAGTTCTTCTCGCGTTCGGCGCAGGAGTCTCTGCCCCCATCGACCACGCACATGCACGCGGGTACACCAAGACCCACGCCAAGCAGCATTCCGGGCAGCGCCACTCCAGCCATCGCGCCCACCGCAAGGCCAAGCACGCCACCGCCAAGCACCGCTCCGCATCCAAGTCGCGTCACGCACGCAGTAGTTCTCGCAAGAAATCGCGCAAATCGGCTTCGTATCGTCATCACCGCATGAGCCTTGGCGCAATGTCGACAACGCACACGCGGCGCGCGCATGCCCCCTCTCGATCCAGTGGCGGCGTGAGCTGGAGCGCCAGCAGCAGCTGCCTCAACGCCGCGTTGCGCGGCGTCGTCCACCAAGTAGCCGCGCAGTTCGGCAGCCTGCGGGTCAACTCGACCTGCCGCAGCAAATCGCACAACCGCCGTGTCGGCGGCGCCCGGCACTCGCACCACATTGGTGGCAATGCCGTCGACTTCCGCGTCTTCGGCAATGTCCGCGCCGTGGCCTCCTACCTGCGCTCGAATGGCAGCGTCGGCGGCTACAAGCATTACGGCGGCGGCCTGTTCCACATCGACACGGGCCCGCGCCGTTCCTGGTGAGCAGGTCCACCGGAAACGTGGCTTCACGCATCTGATAGGCACGCAAGCCGTCAGCCCCGGTCATCGTTGCGATGACGCGGGCTGGCGGCACGTCGCGCCCTGTCCCATGGGGAACAGCGGGGCAAATGCACGTCTGCCATTCTCGAAACATCGAGAGGGACTTCTCCCCTTGTCCTTCCCGACCGATGAAACGGAAACGAAAGGAGCTTTTTTCTGTCCGTTGACTTCCTCCCTGTCGGCTCGCGGTTCCGGTCTCCCCGTCCTCCCTCACGCCCCCACGGAACGCGAGCCCACTGCCCCCGGCACTGCCGGGGGCACTTTCCATTTCTTGTTGCACCAATGCTTGAGAAACGCGTGCAAGGCGAAGCCAATTTGCGACAAGAAACATTGTCGCCATGGCGCTCCGATCTCAGGCGTCTGTTCAACCCATCGCGTCCGAAGGCTTGCGTCCCCGATGGCGCTGGAGGTCACTCTTGAGTGACCATACCGCAAACACGATCCAGCCGAAATTGAAGAGCGCGCCCACCACCACCACCATTTCGCCAGGGATCGGACCAACCGCCGCGCGATGGAACAACTGCCCGATATTCTCCAGTGGTGTTGGGTGGATAACAATCTTCCCATAATAGGAAACGGCCTGGATACCCAGAATCCAGACATAGTTCCGCCGCAGCCTGCGTCCCAGCGCCGTCGTCATGGTTATGTGATGATGCGGCTTCATGTAGTCGCGCGCCAGCGTATCATGCCAGCCGTTGTGCATCTCCAGTCCGTCGCCGCGAAGCATCGGTGCGTAGAAATACTTCTCCATCCATCGCGCCCGCGCGCGCCAAACATTGAAGTAGCGATAGCGCCGCGCTTCGAATGCCAGAAACACGATGGCCAGTAGGCCAACCAGCAGCAAAGGCAGCGGCGACGCCTCCTTGCTCGAAAATGTCACAGAGAGCGCCAGCCCGAGCGACGCGACAGCCCAGTTCGTCGTCGCGTCGAGCCGTGTCCGCCAGATGGTCGAGCGATAAACCTCGCCCCGATAAAGATGCGCGAGCGCGCCAAGCTCTGCGGAGCTGTAGGTCGGAGCATTCGAGCCACCTGCGTTCTGGAGAACGTCACCTGCATCGGTCATCGGCTCCACTCCTGCGGAATGACTCTTTCTCGCGCCATATTCAGTTGAACGCTGCAGCGGATCAGCGTGAAGAACGTGCTCGACACAGCGAATGAAATCGCGAACCTGCTGCCGTCGATCATGCGCGCGATCTTAGGCTTGATCATCTGGGACCGAATTCAGTGACACGATCCGCCTACACGCCAACCGGACCATGCATGACGCACTCGGAGCAGACCGCCACGTCACGAGCGTTCGAACGGCACCTTGACCTGCTCCAATAGATCTGCGGCACCATCATAGCGCTCGCTCGAGCCGGCGTTTACAACAGTTTGTTGTGCAATGCAGAAAACATCCGGCGTCTGCATCATCATTGCTGCGTGAGAAACTGCCATATGCCGCCGAGCATCAGCAGCGCACCCACCAGCATCAAACCGGCCGCTACGACCGCCAGCCGCGCTGTAAGCTCCGAATAAGCCATGCGTGCGAGCCGCGGTGACCGCAACTCGTCCTTCAACCAGAACAGGCCAAGGATGAGAGCGAGTAGCACGGTACCGGCGAGAAAATAGGACATGAAACGAAACTAGCGCGAACGCGCTGGCGCCGATACCGGAACAACGAGCGGTGCCTTGAGGCGGCGGCGCGGCAGAAACGTCAGACATGCAGCCCAGACGGCCGGAGTGGATGTGCCCTCGCGATCGCGACAAACCGGAGAAGCCGCGCGCAACTTGCTCATGCCGATTTCGCCTGGCCCGCGGAACCATCCAGGATCGAGCAGGCGACATGCTCCCGCCCTCAGTAGCCCGATATATCGGGTTTTCCTATTTAGCTCATAGAAATTACATCTTGGACTTATAACTCACGATGCACGACGCTCACGGAGTTTACATGCTGAGTTGAGCGCCAATGGGCCGGCCTTCGCGCTGGCGGTCGATGGGAAGGTCGCGCGCCGAATGGGCTAGTGTTTTTGATCGGAAGTTTGATTTCCGGGCAAAGTTCGTCAAACGACAGTTAAGCCAGAACAGCACAGAAAGGATGGCTGGGTTGCAGGCTGGCACTTGGGAAACAAGCGTCGGAGTCGGAGCCCTGGCGCGTTGGCCAAAGCCCGTCATGCTGAAGGAAGAACTAGGGCAGTGTTTGGCGGCCGTGCAATGGAGGATACGCATGCACATAGAACCAGGCTTGGTTGATGGCACCAAAATCGTCTTGAGCTACGCAACTGCGGCCGCGGCCGCGGGGTACACCCTTAAGCTGGCCTGGTCAGCAATTCTCGAGAGCGGCTTGCCGTCACTCCTGAGCCGCAGCTTGATCGCAACGGCTCTCGTCTTCAGCTTTTTTGAAGTGCTGCCGCACTACCCCGTTGGTGTTTCCGAAGTCCACTTCATCTTTGGCTCGACCCTATTCTTGCTTTTTGGCGCGGCTCCCGCAGCACTGGGGCTTGCGTTCGGCCTGCTGATCCAGGGACTACTCTTCGCGCCGTTCGATCTGCCGCAGTATGGTATGAACGTGACGACGTTACTCGTCCCATTGTTCACGGTTGCCGCGCTAGCACAGCGCATCGTCAAGCCAAACACACCTTACGTCGACTTGGACTACAGCCAGGCGCTCAAGCTATCGACCGCCTACCAGGCTGGCGTGGTGGGATGGGTGGCGTTTTGGGCCGTCTATGGTCATGGATTTGAAGCTGCTAATCTAGTGTCAGTGGCGCAGTTTGGTGGCGCCTATCTGCTGGTCATCTTGGTCGAGCCATTGGCGGATCTGGCTGTGCTCTACATGGCCAAGACGATGAACGGTATGACCGATACGAAGCTCTTCACCAAGCGGCTGCACAACGCCGCCGCCTGATCAAATCCAACTGGTGGGCGGCGACACTGTTCAGTCGCCGCCGGACCGCCCGATCGTCTCCAGCTTCCAGCAATAGCACCGGAGGAAGCCGGCACGACAGCCAAGGCGCATTGTACTGACGGTGCGGCGCAATCCTGCTTGCAACAGCTTGGTCAACTCTGATGCAAGCAGTCATGCTTCCACCAGAGGTATTGCGAGAGAATGTTCAGCTGAAGTTGCCGCGTTTCAGCGTCAAGAACATGCTCGAAACGATGAGCTGGATCGTGTGGGTGGTTCCACGAAACATGAACTCCACCTGGAGCGTCAGGAGCGAACCTGAAAATTCGCGGCGCGCATCAAGAGGGGGCACACACGAATTCTGGTGCCGCCGGACCTCCCCCGCTCACTCCCACTCGATCGTTCCCGGCGGCTTCGAAGTCACGTCGTAGACGACGCGGTTAATGCCTTTCACCTCATTGATGATGCGAGTCGCAGTGCGTGTCAGGAAGTCGTGGGAAAAGGCGAAGCTGTCGGCCGTCATGCCGTCTGTCGATGTCACGGCGCGCAGCCCGCAAACATGATCGTATGTCCTCGCGTCACCCATCACGCCGACCGTGCGCACAGGCAACAGCACCGCGAACGCCTGCCAGATCTGGTCGTAGAGCCCAGCCCCGCGGATTTCTTCCAGATAGATGGCGTCGGCCTGGCGAATGATGTCGATCTTCTCCTGTGTGATGGCACCGGGAATGCGGATGGCGAGCCCCGGCCCGGGAAACGGATGGCGGCCGATGAAATGCGCAGGCAGACCCAGCTCGCGTCCCAGCGCCCGCACCTCGTCCTTGAACAACTCTCGCAACGGCTCGACGAGTTTCAGGTTCATGCGCTCGGGAAGACCGCCGACGTTGTGATGAGACTTGATCGTGACCGACGGCCCGCCCGTGAACGACACACTCTCGATCACGTCAGGATAAAGCGTGCCTTGGGCCAGGAATTGCGCACCGCCGACCTTCGTCGCCTCCGCCTCGAACACATCGATGAAGAGCCCGCCGATGATCTTGCGCTTCCGTTCCGGATCATCGACGCCCTTGAGCGCAGTCAGGAACTGCTCGCGCGCGTCTACGTGCACGAGCGGGATGTTGTAGCTCTCGCGAAACAGCGAGACGACCTCTTCGGCCTCGTTCTGCCGGAGCAGCCCGTGGTCGACAAAAATGCAGGTTAACTGGTCGCCGATGGCCTCGTGAATGAGAACAGAAGCCACCGCGCTGTCGACACCGCCCGAAAGACCGGAAATGACGCGCCCTTTGCCGACCTGAGCGCGGATCTTCTCGATCTCGCTCGAGCGGAAATGCGCCATCGACCAGTCGCCCGCAAGCCCCGTTATGCGATGGACGAAATTGGAAATGAGCCGCGCGCCATCGGGCGTATGCACCACCTCCGGATGGAACTGCACGGCATAAAGCTTGCGCCTTTCGTCGGCGATGGCGGCGAATGGAGCTCCGCGCGATATACCGATCACCTCGAAGCCTTCGGGAAGCCGCGTCACGCGGTCCCCATGGCTCATCCACACCTGATGTTTCTCACCCGGCCTCCAAACGCCCTCAAACAGCGCGGACGGCTTCACAACCTCCAACTCCGCGCGGCCGAACTCGCGATGATGCCCTGCCTCCACGCCACCACCCTGCTGCGCCACCATGGTTTGCTCGCCATAGCAGATGCCCAGCACCGGCAGCCCGCTTTCGAACACCCAATCCGGAGCACGCGGGGTGCCCATTTCTGTCACGCTCGCCGGCCCGCCCGACAGTATGACGGCACGCGGCTTGAGCCGGTCCAAGGCATCGGCCGCGCCGTTGAACGGCACAATTTCCGAATAGACACCTGCCTCACGCACGCGTCGCGCAATGAGCTGTGTCACTTGGCTGCCGAAATCAATGATGAGAACGGTGTCTGTCATGCGGTGTCCGGTTGATTCTGCGGGTCCTGGAAAAAGCGCGGCGGAGCGTACTGGGATCAGTAGCGGCCTCAGAGCATGTTTAGCTGAAGTGTGTAGCGGTTCAGCGTGAAAAACATGCTCAAGGAACAAAGTCGCATGTTTAGCTGAAGTGCGCAGCGGTTCGGCATGAAAAACATGCTCAAAACAATGGACTGTGTCGTGTGAGTGGGTCCATGAAACATGAACGCGATCTTGCTCCGCGCTGAGCCAGACACCCGCGGGAAATGCCGTCAAGTCCTTGGCCCGTGAAGCTCCAGGCATATCGGAAGTTTTGGGCAGGTCCCGTGATTGGCGGCCCCGAGCACCGGCATGGTCTGCTGCCAGATATGTCAGGCTCACGTAAGGAATAGGGACTAAAGGGGTGCGAATTGCATGGTCATCCTTGGGCACCCACGTGGGCAACTGCTCTTGGAAGGTGAGGCTTGGCGATCCACAATTGGATACTAGTCGTAAATGACATACATCGTGTGCGCATGGCATACGCCTGAGTACAGAACCTTCGCCGATACCCTCAGACGAAGCCTGGTATCCGCTGGCGCTCGTCACGACATCATCGAAACGGCTTGCCTGTCGGGGGGCTGGGAACGCAATACGCGACGCAAGGCGAGCTTCGCTCGCGAGTTTATGAGCCGGTATCCGGATCTGACGATCGTTCAGATTGATGCCGATTGCGTCGTTGCTGGAACGCATGCCGAAATCGAAGGCATCAGCAACATCTCCGGCGATCTGGGTGTAAGGTCGCGAATCGCGATTTCCCGCTTTCGACCACGCCCCAAATACTGGCTCATGTCTGGGACGCTGGTTTTCAAGCCGACGGACGGCGCCAGGGCGTTGGTAGACGCTTGGTCGACCTTCGAAGACGATTCTCCCCGCTTTGCAACCGACCAGGATTCCCTGTTGCGGGCAGTTGCTTCAGTTCCGAACGCTACGGTATCATTTCTTCCGGCAGCAGCATGTGCTACTGCGTCCGACCTGAAAATGGGCGTCAAGCCGATATTCCAGCATTTTTCGGGGGCGCCTGTTCGCCACAAGGCAACGCGAATGGAGCACCTGGTTTGCGGCCTGCGCGACCTGATGGGTCGTTGCGCCTGAGCAATAGCAGCGTGTCCCCTCTGGCCGACGCAGGTCATGGACGTTTCGACACGAATTTGCGGTCTCACGGGGCGACATTTGCAGAGCACTGTCCTCATCGTCCTGTTCGCCGCGTTCATCACAGCTCTCGCGACGGGGCTGGGCGCACTGCCCTTCATGTTCGTCCGCAAGATTTCTCCACGCTGGATATCGCTATCGCACGCCATGGCGGCAGGCCTCATGCTGGCGGCCTGCCACAGTCTCATCGCCGAAGGCATCGAACTGAGCCCGACACGGCTGCTGATCGGCGTCCTTCTGGGCCTAGCTGGCATCGTGCTGGGCCACAGGCTCATTTCGAACGGCAGTGAGCACGAGATTGCTGACCTAGAAGGACTGGACGCTCGCCGGGCGCTGTTGATCGTGGGTGTGATGACCGCCCACTCGTTCGCGGAAGGCGTGGCCGTCGGCGTATCCTTTGCCGGCGCGGGCGATCTCGCCGGCTTCATATCGACGGCTATTGCCGTTCACAACATCCCGGAAGGCCTCGCCATCGCCTTGGTCCTCGTTCCGAGGGGCACTTCGGTCTGGACGGCGGCGCTCTGGGCGATCTTCACTAGCCTGCCCCAGCCGCTGATGGCCGTGCCGGCATATCTCTTCGTGGAAACCTTTCATCCCTTCCTGCCGGTAGGCTTCGGCCTTGCGGCCGGCGCCATGATCTGGCTCGTGTTCTCCGAACTCATACCCGACGCGCATGAGCACGAAGCACCCGGCAACGTCGCGGTGACCGTGACGCTGGCCTTCGCCGCGATGCTGGCCTTCCAGTACCTCGTGTTGAAGTAGGCGCCGGGCGGTCCTTTTGAGAGTCAGTTCAGTTGCCTGATGCACAAATTCATTGTGGCGGCAAAGCTCAACCACAGCGCGCAAGGCACGAAGAACCCCGCAGCCTTGCACGCGCTGCGCATGGCTGCAGCGATTTAGCTGAAGTTAGCTGGAGAATGTATCGGTTCAGCATGCTGCAAACTCTGGCAGCCGATAGTCCGCCACGACCTCCAGCACTTACCCGACCCACGCGAATGGCGCACTGCAAGGGCGTCACGCAGACGGCAATGACACAATCTCTGACATAACGTCGGGAATGGCGTTATAGATCCAGAAGTGTCCGTCTCCTTCCAGCCTGGTCACCTCGCAGTTGGGAAGAAGCGCGCCGAGTTTCATCGCCACGCCAACCGGAACAATTGTGTCCGCGGTGCCCTGCCATAGTCGCGCTGGCGCAGTGATCTGCCCATAGTCGACATGCCATGGCTCGCCAAAAATCTCCAGATCGGCAATTGCACCAAGAATCCCATGCCGCGTAGCCTCCAGCGTCATCGCAACGATGCTCCGCTGGACCTCTTCGCGGCTGACGGTCACGCGATCCACTTCCGGCAACAGTTGTGCGACTGTCGACAGGAAGAAACTCGGCGCAACCCGGAACGAGCGCATCACGATCTCCGCATTGGAACGCAACACCCACGGATGGCGCGGCAGGTCGAGAAAGAAACCACGCTGCATGGCCGACATGTGAACGGGGTCAGACGCGGACCGCGACGCGACATCGGCAACCGGCCCCAGTGGACTGATGAGCGCCAGCGCCTTGATTCGAGAGCCGAGCCTCGCTGCCAAGGCCACCGCGTAGGGCCCGCCCCCCGAGATGCCGAGCACCGTGAACCTGTCGAGTCCCAGCGCATCTGGCAGCTCAGCCAGCACTTCGGTGCGGCTCAGCAAGGTTGCACCGTAATCGAGCGGAGTAAGGCCATAGCCCGGCCGATCGAATGCGATGAGCCGGACGCCGCACGCGCGCGCATGACCGTCGGCAACGTCGAACATGAGGCGGCAGGCTGGTGCGCCGTGGATGGCAAGCACTGGTTGCCCATCGGGATCGCCATACGTGGCAACGCCCACGCGCCGGCCAGATCTCAGCGTCACGACGCTGCTTTCGGGGCCTGCGTTCTCCACCTTCGCGTCCACCTGCTCAAACTCCAGATTGGTCATGCGCGTCCGCGCCCGGCCAGTCGCAGTATGCACGGACTGCGACATGATCATCGAGCGAGAACACCCTCATTCGCCGTCGATCCGCTTCAGGATGGCTATAAAGAACCCATCTGTGCCGTGCAGGCCCGGACTGAGCTGCAGTGTCTCGGTACGGCCATCCGCGGACGGCGGTGGAGCACCTCCAAGCGCAGCCTTCCATGCCTCGTTGATTGGCACGAGCGCAAAATCGGTATGTACGTCGAGAAAGGCCGCGACACGATCGACGTTCTCCTCCGGCAGCACCGAACAGGTTGCATAGACGAGGCGGCCGCCCGGCTTCACCAATGCCGCGCCTTCCGACAGGACCGCATCTTGATCCGCGATCCGCTGCTCGAGCGCCTCCGGCTTCAGGCGCCACTTGGAATCCGGCCGCCGCCGCCACGTGCCCGAACCCGTGCACGGCGCATCGACGAAGACGACGTCGAAACGCGCTCCCGGCGCATGCAGAGCTTCCTGGTCGCCGCCTTCCATCACCTGAACGTTGCGCACACCCGCCCGCATCAAACGCTCGAAGATAGGACGCAGCTGCTTGCGGTCCGTGTCGTAGGCATAGATCTGCCCGGTATTGTTCATCGCCGCCGCCAATGCCAGCGTCTTGCCACCAGCGCCGGCGCACAGATCGAGCACCTGCTGTCGCGGTTCGACGCCTGCCAGCGCAGCAGCCACCTGGCTTCCTTCGTCCTGAATCTCGAACCATCCCTTGCCGTGCGCCGTCTCCGCCTCGACGTTCGGAGCGCGTGCCCCGCCAATGGGTGCGGCTATACGGATGCCGTGCGGTGCGAGATGTGTCGGCTCGGCGCCGAAGCGGGTCAGGGCCTTCAGCACCTTTTCGCGATCGGCCTTCAGCGTGTTCGCGCGCAGGTCAATTGGCGCGCGCGTGGCCATCGCCTCGCCCTCAGCAATTAGACGCTCTCCAAACGCCCGCGTCAGCGACGGTACAAGCCACTCGGGTAGATCGGCAAGAACGTCCGCAGGTATATCGGCGGGCAAGCCCGCATCGAGGCGCTGCAGCTCATCCTCCGAGAGTGGATCAGGCGCATGCGCCATGCCCGGCGAAATGGCAGCCTCTATCTCGGCGGGAGTCATGCCGAAAGCGCGCACGGCCGCGGCCAGCACCACCGCACGCGGCGTATCGGCCCCCATCTGCGCGGCCAGCGAACGGCGGCGGCGCAGCGCGTCGAAGACGAGTGTCCCGATCGCCGAGCGGTCTCCAGATCCGGCAAAGCGGTGCGAGCGGCCCCAGTCGGCGAGCGCCACCGAGGCGGGACGATGCTCGCGATCGATCGCAGCGATGACATCGATCGCAGCGGCAAGTCGTGCACCCGGGCGCATGTCATTTTCCTGATCGAGAAATTCGCCCATTGTCGCGGCGAGCGGCCTGTGTGGTGAGCGCGGCGTCCATCTCCAGGCCGCTGCACAATGCGACGTACTTGGCGAGTATCACGCTAGACTGCTCCTGATGTCATCACGCGAATGCCTACATACAGCCAAAGTCCGCAAAGCACGAAGAACCCCGCAACATAGACCTTGAAGCGCTGCAGGACGATGTTGTGCGTCACGTGGATGTAGGCATGAACGATCCTGAGCAATACGAAAAGCCAGGACAGACTGACCACGATCGGATCTGTTGCGCCCGTGGCGATCGCCAGCAGCGCCACCACATAGAAAAGCACGGGCAGCTCGAGCTGGTTCCGGAACGAGTTTGCGATCTGCTTGATGCCGTCGGGCCAGGCCTCCGAACTCAACGCCACCTCCCTGATCCGGACCTCGCCCCGCTGCGCCGAGCGAGCACGCGCCGTGCCGAGCCACGCCAGCAGCGCCAGCGTCATTGCGACCTGCACGAGCACGGCGCCGACGAGCGCCTTGACGAGCATTACGCCCCGCCGGGGTAGTTCGGACTTTCCCGCGTGATCGTCACGCCGTGTGCGTGGCTCTCCCGCATGGCGGCGGGCGAAATCCGGACGAAACGTGCCTTGGCCTGCAGTTCTGGAATTGTCGGCGCGCCGCAATAACCCATGCCCGCCCGTAAGCCGCCGACCAGCTGGTGCAGCACCGCGTCGACCGGCCCCTTGTAGGGCACCTGCCCCTCGATGCCCTCAGGCACAAGTTTCAGAGTGTCGCGCACCTCCGCCTGGAAGTAGCGATCCGCCGAACCGCGCGCCATTGCGCCGACCGAGCCCATGCCGCGATACGACTTGTAGGTACGGCCCTGATAGAGATAGGTCTCGCCTGGCGCTTCGTCGGTACCCGCAAGCAGCGAACCCACCATGACGACATCGGCACCTGCGGCAATCGCCTTGGCGATGTCGCCGGAAAACTTGATGCCACCGTCTGCGATGATCGGAATGCCGCGCTTGTGCGCCGCCTCGGCGCAGTTGGAAATCGCGGTCAGCTGCGGCACTCCCACACCGGCCACGATGCGCGTCGTACAGATCGAGCCTGGGCCGATGCCGACCTTGACGCAATCCGCGCCGGCGTCGATGAGAGCCTCGGTTGCTTCGGCTGTGGCCACGTTGCCGGCAACCACCTGTACCGAGTTCGACAGCTTCTTGATACGCGACACTGCCTCGAGCACACGGCGCGAATGGCCGTGTGCGGTATCGACCACGATCAGGTCACAGCCCGCCGCGATCAGCCGTTCCGTGCGCTCATAGCCATCGTTGCCGACTGTTGTTGCCGCAGCCACGCGCAGACGGCCCTGCTCGTCCTTGCAGGCGTTGGGGTGTTTCTGCGCCTTCTCGATGTCCTTCACTGTGATGAGACCGACGCAATGATAATCGTCGTCCACCACGAGCAGCTTCTCGATGCGGTGCTTGTGCAGCAGCCGCCTCGCCTCGTCGCGATCAACCGTGCGCTTGACGGTGACGAGACCTTCCCGCGTCATGAGGTCGGACACCGGCTGGCTGAGATTTGTGGCAAAGCGCACGTCGCGATTGGTGAGAATGCCAACGAGGCGTCCTGTCCTGTCGCCGTTTCTTTTCGCCTCCACGACCGGAATGCCCGAGATGGAATACTTGGCCATCAGTTCAAGCGCCCTGGAGAGCGTCGCTTCGGGCGAAATGGTCACGGGGTCTAGGACTATGCCCGACTCGAACTTCTTCACCTGCCGGACATGCTCGGCCTGCTCCTCCGGGGTCAGATTGCGGTGGATGACACCGATGCCGCCGGACTGGGCGACCGCGATTGCGAGGCGGGCCTCCGTCACCGTGTCCATGGCAGACGAGATGATCGGGATGTTGACCGAAATTGTCTTGGTAACCCTGGATGTAACATTGACTTCCCCCGGCATCACGTCCGACGCCCCCGGAACCAGAAGCACGTCGTCGAATGTCAGCCCGACCCCGGATTCCCCGTCGATTTGGCGCAAAGCCATGCAGCATCTCCTCCATGCATTCGGGGATGGGCGACAGGACCGGAAACGGCCGTCGCGGGCCCCGGAAACCGATGTCGCATGGCGTATATCACCCGACTGGACAGGTGGGAAGTGAGGGCGGCCGAATAGCACAAGGTGAGGGGCGACCAGGAACCGCAGCACCTCAGCTTGCTTGGCCGGCAGGCTCGCCGGGGCGCGAGCGGTCGTACCCCGGGAGCCGAATTTTCAGTCGCTCAGACAACGTCGGACCGCACACTCCGAATTTGCCAGCTGCGGCCTTCGAATGCATGGGCTGGCACCACTCTGATCCTCACCGGCGAGACCTTCGCTGCTTGCGGATGTTACTTCGTGACCTCGGTGATGATCTCGTTCAACAGGGCATCGATCTTGGCAACCGCATTGCGCGAGATTTTGGAGGCGCCCGTTACCGGAATTCGATAGCCGACATGAATCAAGCCCGGCTTTGCCGTCAATTCGTAGACGTACACCACGTAAGGGCAGTTGACGATGTTCTGCGGGTTGGCGCTGATTGCCTCGTGCGTGAACTTCGCGGCGCAGAACTGCATGAACTCGGCATCCTTGTAGGGTGACTTCGCCCCGGCCTCCGTCACGCTGCCGACTGCCTCGCTGGTCCGCTCAAGCATCTTGTTGAAATAGCCGACATAGTCGACGACGTAGCCACGATTGATGATCGCGTTCTTGAGGTCATCCCGGATTTCCGAATAGCTGCCGGTTCTGGTCAGCTCCTTGAAACCTTCATCTGCTCGGGCCGTAGGTGAAACCACTGCCATCATGAACGTGGCTAGAACGAGCGCAGCCCCCCAAACTACATTCTTCAACGTGCACATGACTTGCCTCCTGGATGATCGACGGTCGTGGATCGAAAGGAACCTGCAATGAAACCACCTCGATCGAT
Organism: Hyphomicrobiaceae bacterium; assembly: GCA_050246945.1. Taxonomy (GTDB): domain Bacteria; phylum Pseudomonadota; class Alphaproteobacteria; order Rhizobiales; family Hyphomicrobiaceae; genus JAEUMD01. Next base: position 173,278 of record JBFWVC010000004.1, on the reverse strand, counting down.
ACTCGTCGAGGTGAACACCGAGAAGATTGCAATAGGGTCCGGGCTCAATAGCAATACGCCCGGACACTAAACACTATGCGCCTGGTTCGCCGGCACGTTGACCTCCATCAAGCCTGCTGAATTGGTCGCAGCATCGCCTCGGTCACCCTTCCAGCGGTTTCAACCGAAAAGGGTCGAAACCTAATCTTCCTCGTCAGCAGCCGCCCGTCCCTTGAATCCAGTCGCTAGCACATAGAGCTCGGCCGAATCCGATCTGCTGGCCGGCGGCTTCACATGTCGGACGACGGCGAAGTTCCGCTTGAGCAGGTCCAGCAAGTCACGCTCGGTTCCGCCCTGGAAGACCTTGCACAAGAAAGCCCCGCGCGGAGCCAGAATGTCCACGGCGAAATGTGCCGCAGCTTCCGCGAGCGCCATGATCCTCAGGTGATCGGTGCGGGTATGCCCCACGGTTGGCGCCGCCATGTCGGAGAGGACGAGATCCGCGCCGCCACCCCGCAGGAGCGATTTGAGTTCCTCCTCTGCGCCCTCCCCCATGAAATCGAGCTTGAGCATCGTGACACCCGGCAGCGGGTCGACATCCAGGTAGTCGATACCGACAACCTGCCCCTCGCCGGACACCGAGCGAACCCGTTCAGCCGCAATCTGGCTCCATCCCCCAGGTGCGGCGCCGAGGTCGACAACACGCATGCCGGGCTTCAAGAGCCGATACTTGTCGTCCATTTCCTTGAGCTTGTAGGCCGCCCGGGAGCGCATTCCTTCGGCCTTGGCGGCTTTGACGTAAGGGTCGTTGAGCTGACGCTCCAGCCAGCGCGCGGAAGAGACCGAACGCTTGCGCGCCGTCTTCACCCGAACCCTGAGTTGCCGTCGCCCGCCGTCGGGGCCGCCGGCACTTCCTGTTTTCGACTTTTTGGTCATGACAGCTGCTTAGAGCATGTTTGGCTGAAGTGTGCAGGGGTTTGGCGTGAAAAGCGTGCTTGAAACGAGCGACCCGATCGCATGCGTGCGTTCCCATGAAACATGTTGGCGCAAGTCGGCTGCCGCCCGGTCAAATCCGCTTGCCGCGCCCGCGTCGGCGCCGACGCCGGCGACCCGACCGGATCGAGCGATCTTCGCCCATCAGTTTCATGAGGATACCCTCGCGCAGACCGCGATCCGCGACCCGCAGACGCGGACTGGGCCACATCCGCATCAGCGCCTCCAGAATGGCGCAACCGGCAAGCACGAGATCGGCCCGGTCGCGTCCGATGCACGGCTCCGCGATCCGCTCCGAATAGCTGCGCCCCAGCAGCTCGTAAACAACGTCGCGCGCGGCCTGTGCATCGAGCCAGCAGCCGTCGACCCGGTTGCGGTCGTAACGCGGCAGCCCAAGGTAGACTCCGGCCACCGTAGTCACCGTGCCGGACGTGCCGAGCAGGTGCCGCGAGCCCCCGCCCATCCGCCGGCTGAACCCATGCTGAGCCTCGAACGGTGCCAGCATCTGAATGACGTGGTTGACCATCGCCTCGAAGACATCCTCGTTCACGAAGCGACCACCGAATGTCTCTGCAAGTGTCACCACACCCACCGGCAGCGAGGTCCACGCCATCATGGCGCTCTCCAGCGCCGCCCTGTTGAGCAGGCCGCCGCGCGCCTCTCGCGAAATCCGCGTCAGGTCCAGCCAAACGAGTTCCGACGAGCCGCCCCCGATATCGAACACCAGAACATAGTCGACGCCCGGGTCGATAAGTGAAGCACACCCCGATACCGCCAGCCGCGCTTCGCCCTCCCGACTAAGTATCTCGATCTTGAGGCCCGTGCTCAACTCGACCCGCTCGAGAAATTCCTGGCCATTGGCCGCCACACGGCACGCTTCCGTCGCCACGAGCATGGCGCGGCGCACGCCGTGGCGCTCGATCTTCTGGGCGCAAACGCGCAGCGCGTCGATCGTGCGTCGCATAGCCGCTTCCGACAGCAGACCCGTCTGGCTGACCCCTTCACCGAGGCGGATGATGCGCGAGAAGGCGTCGATGACCTGGAACCCGCGCCGCGATGGCCGCGCCAGAAGCAGGCGGCAATTGTTGGTACCGAGGTCCAGTGCGCCGTAGACTTCGCGCTCGCTGGTCTGCAACGGACCGCGCACGCCACCGCCATGAGTGGACGACCGAGAATGCCAGCCATCCAGATCGTCCCGGCTCGGATCCGGACGGCGCGCCGACGGACCTCGCGCCACCTGCGCAACGCAAGCGGCATCGGCATCGGAACGTACGTCCGACGTGGGATTACGGAGCTGGCCGTTCTCGGATAAACGTGCGTCCGCGGCGACATCCGGCGGCGGTTGTGCATTTACCGGTTCTAGTTTCGGCGGCTCGGACGTGCCCGGCACGCCCTCGTCGTCCTGAAGACCCTCCACGGACCCCTTCCCAGCGCCTGGCCGCGCGCGATGGCGAGCATCGCCGCCTCTACAGGCGTCTCCTGGTTATGACTTGGCTTCAGTGTAGCAGGTCGGAGCGGGGGGTAAAGCATCGAGGCAGCACAAGGTCACTTGCCGGCTAGTGTTCTGGATCTGAAGTTTGATTCCCGGGTGAAGGTCGTCAAACGACAGTGAATCCAGAACACAAACCAAGAATGACTAGGGTTTCGGGCTGACGCGCCAGGACCCGATAGGGGACCAAGCGTCAGAGTCGGAACACTAGGTTCCAGCGAAGGTCCCTCGCTCGGCTATTGGCTGGTCAGCGCTAAATCGTGATAGACGTCCGCCAATGCTGACAAGCGCAGAGCCTGTGCGCCATATCCACCGCCTTGCCGAAATCGGTCAATCGTCTTGCAGCACCACGGAACACTTGGGCCACGGGACACTTGAGAATGTCGTTGTCGTCGCTCGCTGTAACATTCACCAGCCGCCGCGGGGAAGCCCACAAGCGCGCTCCTCGCCTTGCGGTCGTTGCCGCCGTGGCAGCGCTTTTCGGCGCATCGTCGGTCGCACACGAGTTGCAGGCGCATGCCGAACCGGCGACACGCGCTGCCGTGCTTGCTGATTCGGCCGACCGCCTTCGCGCCGCCTATCCCGACCACATCAAAGCGGTTCGCGACGGCCAGATTATTTTTCGCGACGGAACCACGATGCCTTTCGACGATGGCCAGGGGCCGAAGAGCCATTCCGAATGGCTGGCCGCCCCTGATGTCGAGGACATGTTGGCCCAGCCATATGTTCCGGGCCCTGTGACAGCGCCGCCCGGCGTTGACTTTGAACCGGGACGTGCCCGGAATGACGCATTTTTTTCCAAAATCTATGGCGACTGCCGCGCCGGCGCGGTGACCGGGAAGCTCGTCGACGTGGTCTGGCTGCGCAGCAAGTCCGGCGTGAAGCTCAAGGTCACGTCTGTAAATGGCGTCTCCCGGCGCCTCGAAGCTGTAAGTCGCGCACTTGACGCGCTTCCAAAGCGTTTCGACGCTTACCTGACACCGCCGGCCGGCACCTACAATTGCCGCCAGGTCGCCGGCACGAACCGCCTTTCCGCCCACGGCTATGGAATTGCAATCGATATCGCCACGTCCGAAGCCGATTACTGGCGCTGGTCCAGGCCCGGTCACGACGGAACACCCCGATGGCGCAATCGTATCCCGTATGAAATCGTAGCCATTTTCGAGGCGCACGGCTTCATTTGGGGCGGCAAGTGGCACCACTACGACACCATGCACTTCGAATACCGCCCCGAGCTGCTTGCGCCGACGGCAACATTGGACTGACCCCAAGGCGATGCACTCTCCAAAGGCCCAGCGGTGCAGCTTGCAGGAGGCACATCAAGCTGTTATATGCCCGCCAACGTCCGGTAGCTTTCCCGGACCACTCGCGCACTTCATGTGCTGCTCCCTGGTGGGGGATCGTCTAATGGTAGGACTGCAGACTCTGACTCTGCCTGTCTAGGTTCGAATCCTAGTCCCCCAGCCACAGACTAACGCATTGATATAGCTGCATTTATTATAAATTCCCTACACGGAATTCCGCCGTGTTTTCCGCGCCGTATCGGCCCGCATTTTGGCATTGCGCGCGCCCAGCGGCGTCTCCCGGCGAGGTTCCCCTGCTCGTAGCCCGTTTTATCTCTGAGGGCCGTTTTCGGCCGGTCAGACTCGCATCGTTTTGAGGGCTTTCCGGGGCGCTATCGCGTCTCGAGACCGAGGACTGCCCCCTGGAGCAGCCAGTCGTGCGGCAGGACTTTACACAGAGAGAGAAGGCCGGCCGGCGTGAGTCCCACGGGCGGCTGCCCGAGGACGAGCACGCGGACGATGTCCGGCGCGAGATACGTCAGCCGCATCTGCGCCGACAGGATGTCCCGCTTGGTGCCGAGCCGCAGCGCCATGGCGTCGATGGTCTCGTCGCGTCCCGACATCAGCGCATCGCGGGTCGCGTGCGCGTCGCGCAATAGCGCAAGCATCTGCCCGTCGGGCTTCACGGCCACGCCTTCCCCGACCACCAATCGGATCCCTTTCCCGGCACGGCGCAGCTTGGCGTCGATGGTCAACTCGATATCGCCGGGCTGGCGTGCCTCTGGAACATTGCATCTGTCGTCGAGCAGGACCATCGCAACCGCGGTCGGTTTGAGCGACGCAACCACCCTCTCGTCGTCCACTGTGATGGTCTCGACAACAGAACGGACCAGCTCGCGGAGCTTGATCGGCGGCAAGCTGGTCCAGCCTTCGACGCGCTGACGCGCATTCGACATTGCCGACCGGACGGCCGAAGCGTCAAGGTCGAAGCATGACAGCGCTTCACCGAGATCCCGATCTGAGGCAAGAAATGTGCGGATCCGGTCGAGGACGAGGCCCTCGATATCGCCGGCTGGGATGCGCCAGCCCTTGGCATGATTGGACCGCGCGCCGGAAATGAGCTGCGTCGAGACGTAGTACCGGTAGCGTTGGCCCTTCTTCACGGCATGCGTCGGCGTCATGCGTTGTCCGTCACCGTCCACGATCAAGCCGGCAAGCAGGCTCGGCTCCTCCGCGGTCTCGCCGAGCGCTCGCGCGTGTCGGTTGCCGGCCAACTTCTCTTGGACGAGTTGCCAGAGTGCAGCGTCAACGATGGCTTCATGCTGGCCGGGGTAGATCTTGTCCTGGTGACCGATCTGTCCGCGGTAGATCGGATTCTGCAACAAGGTATAGAGCGCGCCGCGAGACAATCGGTTGCCGCCCGCGAGAACGCCAGCGGCCCCCTCGCGGCGCTTGCTGACGACGCCGAGCCGGTCGAGCTCGTGGCCGAGCAGCCGGACTGATCCCAGGTCCGCGTAGCGCCTGAAGATCATCCGCACCGTCTCGGCTTCGGCTTCATTCACGAGCAGCTTGCGCTCCCTGACGTCGTAGCCGAGCGGGACATTGCCACCCATCCACATGCCTTTTGCCTTCGACGCGGCGATCTTGTCGCGAATGCGCTCGCCCGCGATCTCACGCTCGAACTGGGCGAACGAGAGCAGCATGTTGAGTGTGAGGCGGCCCATGGATGTCGTGGTGTTGAACTGCTGCGTCACCGAGACGAACGAGGCGTCGTGCGCGTCGAGCACGTCGACGATCTTGGCGAAGTCGGCCAGCGAACGAGTCAGCCGGTCGACCTTGTAAACGACTACGATCTGCACTTTGCCAGACTTGATGTCAGCGAGCAGCCGAAGCAGGGCGGGCCTCTCCATGGTGCCGCCGGACAGGCCACCGTCGTCATAGAGATCCGGAAGAGCTGCCCAGCCGGCATGCTTCTGGCTGAGAACATAGGCAGCGCAAGCCTCGCGCTGCGCATCGAGCGAGTTGAACTCCTTCTCGAGCCCCTCGTCGGAAGACTTGCGGGTGTAGATGGCACAACTGAGCCGTTTCATCTGAGGCGCCTTTCTAGAGCGACAAGACGCTGACGGATGCTGTCAATCGCTTTCGAAATGCGCTTCAATTGACGGCGTCCGCCATTGCAGGTTCGGATGCCTTGGCCATGCGACGCAATCTGCGCTGCGTCCTCGAAGAGGCCGGTCAGTTTGGCGAACTCGCGTCGCACGGTGTCCAGATCGGCATCAGCCATCGCCCGCGCCCCTTTTTGAGGTGAGGCCGAAGAACCGCGGACCAGACCAATGTGCACCGGTGATCTCGCGGGCGACGACCGAAAGTGACCTATAACGCGTGCCGCGCCACTCGACGCCGTCCCTGTGGACGAGGACGGTATACGTCTCGCCATTCCATTTGCGAACGAGCCGCGTGCCCGGTTTGATCACGGTGCGTGGCGCAGCCCTCCGGTTCTCCGGCGAAGATGCTTCAGGCTCAGTGCCGGTAAGCTTTCGCAGGATCGACTTGGAGAGGCCGCCGAACGCCTTCTCCTGGATTTTGTAGGTGATGCCACGCAGCAGGAGATCGCGGGAGAGGCTCTTCGGCGGCTGCATCGCGTGCAGCCGCCTCCACTCGCCGCGCAGCTCAAAGTTGCTCAAGGCTTCGAGCCGGGCAATCTCGGCCGCGATGTCTATCGAGGCGAGCTTCATGTCAGCGACCGCGCTTCGACTCGATCCGATAGCGGCGCAACTCACCTTCGCTCTTCGAAGAAGTGAGCGTGAAGCCGAGCTTCTTCTTGACCGTGCCTGCCAGGAACCCGCGCACACTGTGCTGCTGCCAGCCGGTTGCCTCCATCATCTCCGGAATGCTGGCGCCGCTTCGTTGACTCAAGAGCTCCAGGACGCGATCATGCTTAGTCACGCGTTCGGTCTGCTGTTCGTCGCGTGACCCAGTGCGATTTTCAGCTGGCTCAGTCCGCGACTTAGCGCCGGCCTTGGCCTTTGCAGATTTGGCTGGCGTCGCTGGCGCGTGCTTTTTGGAGCGACTTTGGACGCGTGCTTCTATTATGGTCATGTTAGGCTCCAGGTGTTTCGGAGATGCGCCACCGCGGCGCCCCCACCACCCGAAGCCCCGCTTTCCGCGAGGCGAACCCCTAAAATTCGACGCCGCGATTGCCCGGCGCCCGTAACACCACCAATGCGTCCTTTGCGGCCGAAGTCGAGGGCTGATTTCGCTGCAAAAGCGCGAACCATGGGCGTCAGTTAATTCGGAGTGTTGAATATCTTCCAAGAGGCCCCACGGCGGGCCCTAGTCCTCTGCGTCCGCCCCTACCTTAGAAATCGCAACCAGCGGAGATGCCGCTGGGTCACGCTGAAGCTCGATAACGAAATGATCGTCATCATTGTCCAATCCGGCTGGCTGCAGCGAAACTGCGCTCATCGTGAAACCTTCTCGCAAGAGCCTAGCCAGGACGGAATTGTCATTGACGCCTGTCCACTTCGCGAATTCTGTCTGCGTAATTTTTCCGGCGATGAGTTCTAGTAGTGCACGGGAAGAAAACTTCACAATCATCGGTCCACCAGTCCCTTTATGAACGAACTCTGTACCCGCGTACCAAGGCCGCGATGTCGGCGTGAAAGCCTGCTGCATGACAAGCGATCTCGCTTGATACCCTTCGAATCGTGGCGGCGGCAGACACGCCTCGATTTTGCGCAAGCTGGTCGCATAATTCGAGGTACGGCCAGGCGCCAAGAAAGTCGTAATCGCGATGCGCGGCTTCGACCAAGTGGAGCTAAAGATTGACCGATCACGAACTATGGCAAACACAAAAACAGCATCGATATCGCCATCGTTCTTAAGAAAATGCTGGATGATTGCGCTGCCCGACACAGTGCGATTGCAGGGATCACGCTGATGTAGATGACGAAGTAGACTCGAACCTGCATCGGCCAGAAAAATGCAGAGGCGGGCACCTCGAGCGCTGCCCCTAAGTTGACGCTTCTTTTCCCTCAATCTCTTGATGAGAGGGTTGTCGTCCAGGGAGTGAACAAGCGGCGGCATTGAACACCAAACCTGCGGTGTTCGCTGCTCGTGATCTTGCCAATCGACGAGGACATCGACGTACGAGGTCACGATTCTTAACGGTTTACCCGGTTCGCATTCGCGCTCGATCCAGGTCTTCAGTGAGACCATGACATCCTGAGTTAGCGCGAAACCGCGCGACACCTTGCGTCGCCGAAAATACTCGCCGTTTTCGTATCCGGTTTCTTCCAGGAACCGAAAAGACAGGTGCTTGCCCGCACCAGCTCGGATTTTGTTAGCAGCATCGCATATTTTCTGAGCGACCGACCTCATCTCGATCTCGCCGGAAATCGCAACATCCGACAACGCCATGATCTCGATAAGCGTTTCCTCCCTCTCAAAGAGGGTTCCAGAATACGCGTCCGGCTTGTCCGCGGAAGCGAGCCATTCCGGCTCTACCTCGAAGTCTCCGAGTTGAGACAATGCCCAAAGCAGGATAAGTTCCCACTCCGCTCCGAGAGCCTGATCGGGGCGCTTTTTGTCGTCCAAACGGGCAATCAAGTCGCGAGCCTTTGAGGCATCCATGAACGGCGTCAGTTCATTCAAGACTGCCTGCAGGCGTCGTCGCCCAAAGATCGGCATTCTATAAGACCTCTGCCCTCAGCTCCGCGACCCGATCGACCTTCGACAGGAAGTCGAGATCGGAGTTCTGGCCGCGTGCCTTATTCAAGTCCTGTTCGACGGCATCCCGGAGCTTGTCAAACATGCGCGAGCCAGCCAACCGCTTCAGTAAGATCCAGGCACTGGGTATAGGAGGCACCGCTATGCCTGCGGCGGCTACCACTACATCCAATGCTGCGCTGGCCGTGTCCAGATTGAGTGACCGGCGAGAACGGCGGCCACCGAGATCGCGAAGTTCCCGTCCGAGCCTTTCAATTTCGGCCGAGCGCGCATCCGGCGCAAGTTCTGATAACCTGGTCACTAGCGATCGTCCCTTTCGCCGAGTCGACGAAAGGGACGTCAAAGAAATGATCTCGTCGATACACGCGTAACGATCGAACTCGAAGAGCGGAAGCGGCGGCAGTATGGTCTGACGAAGTTCTTTGCGGCGCTCATTCTGCGCCCAAACGGCCGCTACACAGCCGTTGAAGTTCCGGTAAAAGTTCAAGCGCTGACCTATGATCCGGCGTGGCTCGAGCCAACCTTCCATTTCCTTTAGAGGTGGGATGTATGTCGCGTTCAAGGCATGAGCAATGTGAACGGCGTCTGAGGTCATCAGTGCTTCAAGTCTTACATCGCGCCCCGTGGCGGCCTGAAGTTCTTCGCCAAGGATGGTCCCAAGATTAAACCGAGCTAAGCCTAACAACCCGCGATCAAGAAAAGCCGCCATGCAAGCCCGGCGCGCGTGGAGCGGCCAAAGCAAGAGGCGGATGAGCGTCGGAGTCGGAAGTTTGGCCTCCGTGGCGAGGACCTCCGCTAGCTTCACGACATCAGATCGCAAATCCTCTCTCGCCAGTGTGTAGTTGCATGAGGTTTGCACGATATCGCTGATGAGTAGTGCCGCGGCCGTCCGCCGCCCAATGACAGCGTTCGGGTTCCGCTCGTAGGCTGCCGCCAGCAACCGCGGATCGGTCCTCTCCTCAGGCTGTGATACGACAAAGCGAATTCGGCCGGCCTCTACGGCACACAGGACGTCCTGGCGCGTCAGCGCCTGTTGCATCCAAAAGGATTCGTGCCGTTGGCTTGCTGCGAGCGGCGGAGCCAAGAAAATCGTATCGTAGAGCAACATCGCCTGCCGCAAGTCAATCTGCGGAAAACTAGTCGCATCGACGTAGCAAGCAAATCCGACAGCGGTCAGTCCTGCAAAGGACTGTGGCTGGAGACGGCCCCGATATATGGCTTCGATATTGTCGAACCAAAATACTTCATCTTCGCGCACGAAGTGCGGCGCCGATGGACGCAGCCGTGCTGGCCGGATTTCCAGAGGATCGCGCGTTGTTGCAACAATCGAAGCGGTTGATTTCGGCGTTGCCTGATTGGATATCCCGATGGCAATCGGCCAGCCAGGCAAGTGGCGTCGAAAAAAAACCTCTACGGCCCTGCCTTGTTCAGGGGAAAGAGTGGAAGGAAATAATAGCGTAATTGTCGGCAACGTCTCAGCGTCTGTCGTGATTGGCGCAGGAAGGTCAGGAAACTGGCTGAGAAGAATGTCTTGTATATCCGAAGTTGTGAAGGAGAAGCCTTCTAACCCGTCGGCAATTGCGTCATCGGTGATCGGCTCAAGCTCTCGAACATAAATCGCCGGAATTTGGTTTGAGAGTCCGACCTCAACAGTCACTGGGCGGATTTCGCTATCAAACTCTTCTGCTATTGAACCTGCCGCCAACATGTCCCGCTCGAACGCAATCACGAAGCGGTTCCTCGCGATCTCGAATAGGCGTGTCGTCAGGTGTGGATAAGCCGCGCGAAGGGCCACGTCCGTTCGTCGAACCAAGCTAGCTTGTGAAGGATAGTCCAAGGCGCGCCTCTCGCCGATTGGATGGCTAGTTTACGTGGGTACCACAGATGCGATTCTCCAAGAACGGTCCCGATATTCCGGATGAGCTTATTGACGCTTCGATAAAGGGCGAGGTCGTATTTCTGTGCGGCGCAGGGGTGTCGCAGTCCTCGGGACTCCCAAACTTCAAGACTCTGACCGAGCGAATCTTTGACCGGCTGGCCGAGAATATGACACCGGCGGAGCAGCAGCCATTCGCAAAGGATCGATTTGAAGAAACTCTCGGTGCGCTCGCACGCCGCCTCGTCGACAAGCGGTCAATCTACAGGGCTGTTGCAGACGAGCTTGACGCGGATCGCGCCGACGACCTTTCACCACACGAGACAATTTTGCGGCTGTCGAGGGATTTCGAAAGTCGTCCAGTGGTCATTACCACAAACTTCGATACCCTGTTCGAGCGGGCGCTAAATGCTGACACAGGGCAACCTGTCGAAAGTCAAAGCTTCGCAGGAGCTCAGATTCCGGCGCCCGGTGGCGCCCGATTTGAGGGCATCATCCATCTTCATGGCAGACTCGCCGATCATCGGCTGAGCTTAACCGAAAGCGATCTAGTGCTGACGAGCGCAGATTACGGCGATGCCTATTTACGCTCTGGGTGGGCCTCCCGCTTTCTTTTTGACCTAGCCCGCTCAAAGATCATAGTTCTTGTCGGCTATAGCGCCTCGGACCCGCCTGTGCGCTATATTCTCAACATCCTGGAGGCCGATCGCGAACGGTTTCCCGAGATCAAAGCGGTCTTCGCACTTGATACCCACCAGAAAGGAGCGGCCGATAGCGTTGTCGCCGCTTGGGAAGCAATTGCTGTCGTGGCCATACCCTATGAATTGACAGATGAGGGTTTTGCACCGCTTTGGCGCGATCTTGCCACTTGGGCCGAGCTTGCCGAACGCCCGCGCGGCTGGCGAAAGAGTCGGTTTGAGCAGATAACTTCGAAACCTGTAGCCGCACTCGAGGTCTGGGAGTCCGCTCAGGCGGCTTGGCTCTTGAAACATGATGACGTGGTGGCTCTACTTCCGACGTCGGCCACGAAACCTGACTGGCTCGGACTGCTACGGTCGCAGAATGACATGAAACTGTCGGCCAATGCCGAATGGCCACTCGCTCAGTGGGCCGCGACACATCTGCAGGATCCGGATGCATTTCGGCAAATGCTCCGCTTCAGAAATGATTTGGGCCCGGCGACCGCCGGGATCATAGACCGTGGGCTTTCTGAGGCGCGCGACACGCCATTAGCGGACAATCTGCAGCAAGCATGGCGACTGCTTGCGATCGCTCTGCGTCAGCCCAAACGCGAAGATCATTGGCATCACCATATCGCACTGGGTCGGATCAGGGCTAGAAATCCCACAAGTGCTGACCTTGAAGCAGCTATTGGTCACTACGTACCAAGCTTGTTTATACGCGGACCGCGCAGCTACGAACTCGAAATGGGACGTCAAGGCCTTGCTACACTGTGTTGTGTTGAATTGGAACCGGAGCGCCATGCAGATACCGCCGAATTGCTTAGCGCAGTGGGTTCAGATTTTCCCCAAACGTGGCAATTGTTAAACGCGGCAAGTGAAGGTCTGCTCCGTGGACTAATGCGCGCCCGCGACGCTGGCCAAATCGATCGGGTTACGCACGACGTGCCATCCATTGGCGAGCACCGTCAGAATGAACACCACGATGGTTTCCTTCACATAACCCGCCTGTGCGCGGAGTTGTGGCTAAGGGTAAGGAAAGTCGCGCCTGACCAAGCGCATGCCATGTCTGAGCTTTGGAAGCAATCCGGCTATAGCTTAACGACCCGTCTTTGGCTCTTCTCGCTCCTCAGAAGTCCTACGGCCAATGCCGACCATGTGGTCGACAAACTTGTGACACTCCCTCGCGACGACTTCTGGGCACATCGGAAGGAGTTGCTGGAGCTTCTTCGCGATCGGTGTTCCGGGGCGAAGACGGACAAAATAATTGCACTGTCGGAAAAGATCCTAGAAGGGCCAGAGTTGCAGGGAGATCGAGACGGAGCCGACCGTCAACGGGGTCTCGATAGTACGCGTTGGCTGTATTTGAAGGCGCTCATTGTCGGTAACACACAATTGCCCAACACAGCAAAAGCCGAGTTCGATGCTATTAACTCGCGGAGGAACTGGACCAACAGACCGTTTGAGGAACAGGATCTTTTCTGGATTTGGTCGTACGGTGCTACGTACGGACCGCACGGCGATCCAACGCCCATTGCAGAGGCTGATCCCATTAAGAGGATCAAAATCGCTACGGAGCTCGAACAGCGGGATCCGTTCAATCAATCCGACGCGTGGCGGGTCTACTGCAAGCAGGATCCCTCCGGAGCACTCGACGCTGCGATCACAGCCGACCCAGCAGCTGCACAGGCCGACCGGTGGCGGGACGTCCTATGGGGCATTCAAGATGTCGGGAAAGACAGCGACGACGCTAGAGAACGTTGCCGAGCAATGTGCAAGCGAGTATTTGCACATCTCGAGGAAAGCCCAAATGCCAACCTCGAAAAGCTGATCTCCGACCTAGTCGATGTCTATCAGTTCGCACTCAACATCGATGCAGACGTTGACGATGCTTGGTGGGACAGGCTTTGGGCTCTATCCGATACGGACGATTCCGAACTGGCGGCTGTGGAAGCCGACAGAGATCCTGGTTATGCTCTCATATCAACCGCGATCAACCGCCCGGCCGGAAAGCTGATCACTATGGTGATCAACAGATTGGGTCCAGGGTTTACGGCCAAGAACGACGCTTACAAGCTGCAAACCAAGAACAGGCTACAACAAGCGATCGCACGTAACGATCTTGGTGGTCTCTATGCTATGGCCGAAATTACGAGGTACGTCGCATGGCTCCATGCTTTCGTGCCTGAACTCCTGGATGACGCTCTCACGTCTCGGCTTACCGCCAATACTTCCGAAGCCGAGGCCCTGCGATCGATCCTTGTCGGCATGGCGCCACACGTAAATCAGGAGCTACGCGCCAAACTCAAATCGGCAATAATTGCCGGCGTGCGGCAGCATCGAGCTGGCAACGGAACCTTCGAGAATGCCGCCTCGCGTATCGTTGCCTATGTTCGCGATGATCTTAGTCGGGCGCCTGATGATCCGGACCGGCTGCGTCCCCGAGAAGCCAAGAGGCTGCTGTCGGAAGCCCACGAGCATCTCAGAGCGGACGCTGCGGACATCATGGCCGATTGGTTGAAAGGCGAGAAGGGGCGTCCAGCGCACCAGCTCTGGCGCGAGGTGTTCTCCAAGATGTTCGAAGTACTGTGGCCTGCTGGAAAGCAGCACCAGTCGGATCGCGCCTCAATTCCTTTGGCAAAGTTGGCATTGGCCGCCGGCGAAGCATTCCCCGAAGCATGGAGTGCCGTACGACCTTACGTCCTCTCATTGAACGAGGATTGGCCAACTTTCTATTTTCTAGCTAATGAGGATGCACAGCCAGTTATTGATCGTTACCCCCAGGTTGTCCTCGACATGCTTTGGACGCTTCTCAAGCCCGCGACTCGCGGCCAATCTCACGAGCTGGAGAAGGTTCTTGAGCGCCTCGCCAATGCCGAACCGGCTTTGAGGCGTGATCGCAGATACCAAATGTTGGAGACACGCGTTATGCGGCTCTGAGAAGCGTAGCTTGAGTGCGAAGCGGCGAAGGATTTGCACGTTTCCGCCGATGATGACGCAAATCAAGCAAGTTAAAAATGTCGATTTCGTTGTAGCCTCTGCACGCCGCCTGTCGTTCGGGATTATTTTGCGGTCGACGACTTGGAAGGGTCCAATGGCCAATTCCAGAGTGCTTTCGCGATTGGATTTGCCCTGCCGTTCAAATCCAGGGTCCCCGATAGGCTAAGGCGTAATATAAGCCTTATTCCGTCAAGGTTTCAACAATCGCTTTCATGACGGGAGGCGCAACCGCGTTTCCGAGCATCTTAATACGATCTCGGCGACTACCCCGACTCAGCTTGTGACTGGCGGGAAACCCCATGGCGCGCCTCAACTCTTCCACCTGAAGCATGCGTAGCATCGGTTCCTTCCCTTCCCACGTGACCAGTCCGAATCGGTCAAGCGTGGTCAGCGTCCGCAAGGGACGGTCGAGTGGTTGCCATCCGCCCGAGCCGTCTGAACCATAGTAGACGATGAGAAAGGGATTGCCGCGCCCAAGCGCAGAAATTCCCCGTTGTGCCCGCTCTAGCGTGGCCGCCGCCCTGCCATCCCTGCGAAGAGGCGAGGATGCCCACGGGCCATCAAAACGAACCACGTCTTCGGCAGTCCTGCGCTTGCGACGGGGCACCTTGACCTCGGGCGGCTCCTGGTCACGATCACACAGCACAAAAAGGCGGCGTCTGGTCTGTGGCACACCGAAATCGGCTGCATCGAGAACCTGAGGCCGGATCCTGTATCCGATATCGCTCAGCTGCTTGAGAAGCGGGGCATAGCCATGCCAATTCCTTAGTTGCACAACATTCTCGAGCACGATCCAGCGCGGCTTCAGCTTCCGCGCGAAGTTGAGCACATAATGTGACGTACCTTTGCTGTTCTCGCACCTTGGCTTTGCCCCCTTCGCCGGACTGTGATTCGTGCACTCGGGGGAGGCTATGAGCAGCTCAATGCTGTCTGTCTGCATGCTCTTGGAGGGACCACTAGTGGAATCAAGTTCCCGAGTCTCCACGAACGCTTCAGAGAAGTTGTCCTTGAAGGTCTCGGCGGCCAGCGACCACGCGTCAATGGCACGCACGATCTTTGCTCCAGCCGAGCGCGCTCCTGCGCTCGACCCTCCTGCTCCACAGAAGATGTCCAGGACCTGTATCGTCATCGAGACGACGTCTACCAGAATCGCCGCAGATAGCCAGGCTGCCGAAGACACACTTCACCGGGCTTTTTTCCTGTGAGGTCTCAACAGCAGCTGCAATCGAGTCGCTAACCTCTCAGGCTCATCGGCAGTCTGGTGTTCCCAGATGCGCAACACCTTCCACCCTTGCCTCCTCAGGCGCGCGTGATTGCGGCGATCTCGACGCCGATTGGCTTCGATCTTCTGCTCCCATCGTTCAGACAACTTTAGACGCCACTTTGGGAAGCGCCATCCGTGCCAGAAATCGCCGTCTACGAAGATCGCAATCCGCTGATCTCTCAATACAAAATCCGGTTGACCGGGAAGGTCTGACACGTGCAGCTCTGGCTCGAGGCCGAGGCTGGTGAGTAGCTCTCCGACTATGCGCTCCGGCTGGGTGTGCTTGCCTCGTATGCGGGCCATGACACGGCTGCGCGTTGCGGGGCTCATGATATCCCCACGATGCTGGCGCCCAGGCTCGCCAAGCGGGTCCAGCCTCGGTAGCTTGGTCCTACGCTTTTGCTTCAACCGGGGGGTGGGCACATTGGTCACGACGCGCACTGTTCCTCCATCCGCATCAGCACTGATCGCATCCCTCAGAGGAGTCGGCTACTCCTTGGAAACGGCCGTCGCCGACATTGTCGACAACAGCATCACAGCTAGCGCGGATCATATTGATATCACATGGGATTGGAACGCCGGCCAGCCGATCGCGACGATCCTGGATGATGGGCAGGGCATGTCCGAGGAACGCCTAGTTGCGGCCATGCGGTTCGGAGGGGCAGGTCCAAGGACAAACCGTTCCGAGACCGATCTAGGTAGGTTCGGGCTCGGATTGAAGACCGCATCCTTGTCCCAGTGCAGAATGCTTAGTGTGATTTCCCGAACGTCTTCCGGCGAGACGGCCTTCACATGGGACATCGACTACATCGCTGAGCACGGCAGCGACTGGCATCTCATCGAAGGTGGGCGAGCTCCAGAGAGGGCGCGGGACGCCCTGACAAAAAGTCGGACGGGCACGCTCGTCGTCTGGAGCAATGTTGACTTCGGTCGCGAGCACGACCGACCCGATCATTCGGCCTTCCTTCGTGACCTTGACCGACTATCAGCCCATCTGGGAATGGTGTTTCATCGGTTCATCGACGGTGATGCCAGACGCGTCACCATTACGTTGAATGGGAACGCGATACCCGCATGGGACCCTTTCCTCGAAAGCCATACCGCCACGATTAGGAACCCCGAAGCACCCATCAGGGCTCCAGGAGGTATTGTTCGCATCAGGGGGTTTGTTCTGCCACATCGTGACCGCTTCCCGACCGAGGAGGCATACGAGCGCGCTGCTGGCCCAAAGGGCTGGACAGCCCACCAAGGGTTCTATGTCTACAGACAGAAGCGGATGCTCTCCTCTGGTGGGTGGTTGGGCCTCGGGGGCAGCCGGGCATGGACGCAGGATGAGGCCAGTCGGCTCGCCCGTATTCGCATTGATATTCCCAATTCGGCAGATCACGAGTGGCGCATTGACATCCGTAAGGCCATCGCACGCCCGCCTGAAGCCGTCCGCAAACCACTTCAGAAGATTGCGGAAGACATCCGACGCAAAGCCAGGGAGGTTTTCGTTCACCGAGGCAACTATGGACCAAGGCAGCGCGCGGACGACGTGTCCAGAATCTGGCAGGTGAAGACTGGCGAGGGGGCAAGGCGTTATCGGATCGATCGAAAACATCAACTTGTCGCTTTAGTTCGCGATGCACTGCCAAACTCCGCACGATGCAGTGGACACCCTGCTGCATCATATCGAGCGAACCGTACCGATCGAACGGGTGTGGCTGGACGTCACCGAGGCTGGTGTTCCACCTGAACTTGCCGAAACAGGCTCAGATGTCGATGCAGCGGCATCAATCGTCGGATTGCTTGAGAAAAACGGAACTCCATTCGCCGAGGCCGTCGCCAGGGTGGCGTCAATGGACCCGTTTGATCGAATTGGCGATCTCGAGAAGCGGATCAGGTCAAAAATCGGGAAGATGGGCGCATGAGCTCGGTCGAGGAAAACATTGCGGCCATGGCAGTCATGACGCTGCGTATGCGACACCCTACTGAAGCAGTCGGGCGCCCTGAGATCGAGAAAGCCGTCCGCGACTGCGCACGGATGGCTGACGGCGCGCTAACCGAACAGCAGATTACCTCGGTGATTTCGGAACTCGAGAAGCGGCTCGTGGTCAAGGTGGGCCGTGCGACCACCCTCGTCGACGGCAAGAACCATGTCCCGTGGTACTTCGGAAAGGCAAAAGAAAATCGCCGCTTCTTCAAGCGTTATGCCGAGTTCCTGTTACAGGACCAGAAATGGTCGCCTGCGACTATTGACGCGCTGGATGCGGCGGCCGACCTCATCATGGAGCAGATCGAGAACCCGGAGCGTGAAGGTCCGTGGGACCGCCGGGGATTGGTTGTTGGCCACGTCCAATCAGGTAAGACGGCCAACTATGCCGGCCTTGCCAACAAGGCTGCTGATGCGGGGTACAAGCTGATCATTGTCCTGGCCGGCATGCACAATGCCCTGCGCCAGCAAACACAGCGACGTCTCGATCGTGACATCCTCGGTTACGACACCTCGCGCGTGGCCACCGGCCAGGGCAACGCCCGCATAGGGGTCGGCGAGCTGGATCGCAACATACACGCTGAATACCTGACGACCCAGGACGCCACCGGCGACTTCAGCAGGGCGAGAGCCGACAACCAAGGCATGGGTGTTCAACACCGGCCAGTCCTCCTGGTGGTGAAGAAGAACGCCCGAATATTGGAAAACCTGAACACATGGGTGAACGATACCCTCAAGCGGCTTGGCGACACGGAATCACGTCCCCTTCTGGTCATTGACGACGAGGCCGATCAAGCCTCGGTCGATACAGGGCAGCAGGATTACGATGACGATGACACGCCCGATCCGGACTATGAGCCGAAGCGCATAAATGGTCAGATACGGCGACTGCTGGCTGCCTTCGATCGGTCGGCTTATGTCGCCTATACCGCCACCCCATTCGCCAACATCCTGATTCACGATGCGGCAACCGCCGAAGGATTCGGGGATGACCTTTTCCCCCGCAGCTTCATCGTCAACCTGCCGGCTCCGTCAAACTATGTGGGACCAAGCCTGATCTTCGGCCTCGACCGTTCTAACGGCGCGGACGCCGAGCTGCCGCTGGGCCTCATCCGACACATTGACCAGGACGAAGAAGGTTGGATCGAGACCGGGCACAAGAAGGGTTACGTCCCCCTTTTTGATGGCGAGGCCTGCATTCCTCCATCACTCGAAGACGCAATACTGACATTTGTTCTAGTCTGTGCGGCGCGTAGCGCCCGCGGTCAGGATAACGTGCACAACTCCATGCTGGTCCACGTGTCCAGGTTCACGGACGTGCATCAGCATGTGTTTAACCAGATCGAGGAGTGGTTCAGTAATCTCAGGCGCATCCTAAAGCATCGGACCGGCGGCGCGACAATTCTAGCCCGGCTGGAGGCGCTCTGGCTGCAGGACTTCGAACCAACATCAGCATCCGTCCGTCGGCATGCCATCGGAGCAGACCTCCCAACAACATCATGGGACGAGGTCAGGGAGCGGCTTTCGAGTGCCGCGGACAAGATAAAGTTACAGGTCGTAAACAGCGACCTCAAGGATGCACTCCCCTACGAACAGTATGAAAAGCAGGGACTTGGCTACAACGTCATCGCCATCGGTGGCGACAAGCTCTCACGCGGTCTAACGTTGGAAGGCCTTACAGTCAGCTACTTCCTGCGCGCATCGCGCATGTACGACAGTCTGCTGCAGATGGGCCGCTGGTTCGGTTATCGTCCAGGCTACGTCGACCTCTGCAGGCTCTTTCTGCCTCGTGATCTGGAGCTTTGGTTCCGCCATGTTGCAACCGTGGCGGAGGAACTGCGCGAACGACTCGACCATATGGCCATGATCGGGTCCACGCCCGAGCAGTACGGTCTTCGCATACAATCGCACGATATTCTGCTGGTCACCGCGCAGAACAAGATGCGCTATGCCCGCGAGTTCCAGGTCTCGTTCCAGGGGCAGTCCAAGATCCAGACCATTTTTCCATTGGACGAAATAACCAATCGTCGCAATGCCGATACCATCACGTCACTCCTGGACAGGCTACCACCCCCGCTCGAACCAGCTACGGACTCAAAGAACGCCGCAACGCGCCGCATCTGGCGCAACGTGCCTGGTGCCGAGATAGCATCGCTGGTCGATGCGCTGAACTTTCCGCCAAACGCGCTCGACTTCAGTTCCAAGCGGCTGGGCCCCTACATACGCGAGCAAATTCGTGCCAGCGAACTCACAGATTGGACCGTGGCAGTCCTCGTCGGGGACGAAGAAGCACTGCCGCACAACGGCTGGCTGTTCGGCACCATAAAGCGCACCCCTCTGGAAGAGCCCCGGAAAGCCGGCCTTTATGTCGTCAAGTCCATCCTCTCCCCGAGCGACGAGGCGCTGGACCTGAGTCCGGATCAGGTCAAACAGGCGCTTGAATGGACCAATGCGCGGCGACGCGAGGCCGGTGAAGGAGGGGCGCGCATTCCGTCCGGCCCTGACATTCGCCGTATAAGAGGGCAGAACCCTCGACAAGGACTGCTCCTGATCTATCCGCTGTCACCAAAGAGGGCTGCGGTCGAACTGCCATTCCCCATCTTCGGAATAGTCTTGAGCTTTCCCGACTCTTCGAACGGTCGTGCAGTCCGCTACCGGTTCAACACGGTCGAACAACGAGTCGAGTCGGCATGAGCAAGGTCAGCATTCGAGAAGAGCTTCGATCAAAGTGGCAGGCCGCTGCGGAGGTCGGGAGCGCCGGGAGCGAATGGCGTGCGATTGCTCTATCAATCGCGGCGCCCGTGAAGCTACTGGCCGGCATCCGGGAGCCTGATGCACGCATTGCGCTGCTTCTCGAAACCCCTCTCTCGGCAGCGCCTCGCACAGTCATGCGGACCCAGTCCGAGGCGGTCAGCCTGACGGATCAGCGCCGTCAGGAGGAAGGATTGATGCGGCTGGCGATCACGCTCGAACGCGATGACAGTACGGACGTGTTCGAAGTTCTCGTCGCAGATCTGGCCGAAGTTGCCTCCAATACCACTACTCCGCAGTCCGCTATCGCTACAATAGTGCGCCGACTCGAGGCTTGGCAGGCGTGCCTCCGATCCCACCGACGAGGTCTATCGAGAGAAGAGCAGATCGGTCTGCTTGGCGAACTCGCTATGCTTCGGCTTGTGGCGGAAGAACTCGGGCTTTCGCACGCTGTCGCTTCATGGAAAGGCCCACTCGACGCGATCCATGACTTCAGCCATGCGGGAACCGCCCTTGAGGTCAAGGCCATACTCGGTGCAGGAAACCATTTACGGATATCGAAACTGAACCAGCTGGAGACTGAAGGCCTGAACCGCCTCCTCGTCGTTCGGCCCAGGTTTCGCGAATCGCCGGACGGATCGACGATTACTGACCTGATTGCGTCGCTGCGTACTGTCATTACCGAGCAAGCACCCGAAGTGCTGAGCGATTTTGACGAATTGTTGATCCGTGCCGGCGTGCGAGATACCAGCCCGCATGGTGACCAGTTGTTGCGTGCCGAGCTGGAAAGCATACTAGCCTACGATGTGCGCGAGGAATTTCCGCGACTGACCTTCGAGAGCGTTCCGATCGGCATTGTGGACGGGACCTATGTTGTCGATGAGCGGGCCGTTGCATCGTTTTGCATCGACCAGTCGGAACTGCGCAAAATCGTGAGAGCGACCGAGAAGGGGGCATGATGAGTGGAGAACCCATCGAGGACTTTGCCCGCGAGCTTGCTGCCGATGTCGAGGAAGCAACGCGCTTGCCGCAAGCCAGCCCTTATCCTGAGGAGGAGTTCACCCGGGTAGTTCTCGATCAACTCGCCGACGAGAACGCCATCGAAAATCCCACCCTGCTTTGGCAGGAGGGAGTTTTTGGTCGTGCACGACACAAGTACAAGATAACCGGATATTCGTTCCCTGAGAGTGAGGACCGGCTGCTGCTCACAACAACTGTATACACAGGCGAAGTTCCACCGCGACCGTTGTCACGCAATGAAATCGTCGATGCGTGTGAACTCGCGCTTCGCTTTTACCAGTACAGCTGCAAAGGGCTGCATGAAGAGATCGAGCCGTCAAACACCGAGGCAAGCGACCTTGCACGACGAATCTACAATGCGCGCGACCAAATCGATGTCTTGCGAGTAGTGCTGGTTTCCGACGGTCTGACCGGGCTCAACTCCATCGATCACAAGTCGGCGTCCGACGGGACACGCGTGCTGGTCGATTTGTTCGGAATCGAGCAGCTGCACCGCATACTTGGACAGGGTCTGACGCGCGATAACATCGTTGTCGACATGGAAGCTGAACTGAAGTCACCCTTGCCCTGCCTCAAGGCCAGCTTCGGTGACGCCGATTATGATGGTTACTTGGCGTCGATTCCGGGTTCGCTACTTGCAAGCATTTATGAGAAATACGGCACTCAGCTACTCGAACTGAATGTCCGGGCATTTCTCGGGCTCCGGGGCCGCAAGAGTGTCAACGCTGGGCTGCGCAACACCATCCGAGAAGCACCACATCGCTTCCTTGCGTACAATAACGGCATCGTCGCTACGGCGGACGAAATCGATGTAATCCAGCTAGGCAATGGGCTCCATGGCATCCGTTCGGTACGTGGCCTCCAGATTGTCAATGGCGGCCAGACCACAGCGAGTCTGCATCGAGCCAAGCGGCAAGACAGAGCCAACCTGGACCAGATTGCTGTGCCGATGAAGATCATTAAGGTCGGCGGTGCCGACCTCGACCAAATGGTCTCTGCGATTTCTCGTTCGGCAAACAGTCAAAACACTGTGCAGCCAGCTGACTTCTCTGCAAATGATCCGTTTCATGTCGAGGTCGAGAAGCTGGCCAACAACACATGGCTGCCCGACGGCACTGGTCGTTGGTTCTATGAGCGTGCCAGGGGCAGCTATGATGCAGCCGAGCTTCGGTCATCATTCGCGGCTGCACAACGGAAACGCTTCGCACGGGAGACCCCAAAAGATCGACGATTTTCGAAGACTGATCTGGCCAAGTACCTGAATGCTTGGCACGGTTCACCGCATCTAGTGAGCTTTGGCAACCAGAAGAACTTCCAATCCTTCATGCAACAGCAAAAGGAGGAGTTCCCCGACGGCTGCTTGCCCGACACTGACTGGTTCAGGGCGTTCGTAGCCAAGGCAATCATCTTCAGATCGACACAAGCCATCGTCCGCGCTGAGAAATTCCCCGCTTACCAAGCCAACATCACGGCCTACACGGTCGCAGCGCTGGCGTGGCGGACAGGCGGACGGGTCGACTTCGATCTGATCTGGAAAAACCAGTCCGTCTCTGCGGGTTTGAAAGCGATGCTGCGAGAGTGGGCAATCGCAATCGACGCCTCACTTAGGAATACAGCTGGCAGTCGCATGCCGAGCGAGTGGGCGAAGAAGGCTGACTGTCGCGATAAGCTTCGCGAGCTCGATCTGACGTTTCGCGATCCGTTACCTCCGGAACTTTCAGCACAGACCTCCACCGCGACATCTTCGGTAGACGGCGCTGGTCGACGCAACGATGGGCTTACGGCCCAGGATCTCGAGTTGATCTCGCATGTTCGCAGCATTGATGCGGAATCTTGGTTCCGCGTCGCGCAATGGGTCAAGCAATCGCGCAAGCTGCATTGGAAGCTCGGCGGTATTGCGAAAACCATGGGTGAGTATGCAATTGGTGGCTGGGAGCGCAGCCCCTCGGCGAAACAGGCAAAGTTCGCGATGGAAGCCTACCGTGGGGCTGAGACAGATGGTGTCTTTGCTTCGAACGGGGTCGAATAGCCAACCTCTACCTCTGCCGCAGATTCGCATAATCGGGCTTATCGCTTGTCTGATGCCCTTTCCGTAGAGGTAACGTGAGCTCATACCTGCAGCCTCATTACCTATAATTAAGCGTATCCCGACCCGAATTTCCTATAATCTTGCAGGTGGTAATAAATCAAACGATAGTGCTCTCGTGATCCGATCCTTCGCCAACCGCTGCTTCATTGTTCTCAGCATGCTCGCCATGCTGGGGATTGTTGCGGCTGCTCCGGTTGGGAGTGCGTTTGCGGCAGATAAGACAGGCATGACCATGACCGATCATGCTGCCGCCGACATGCCCTGCCACAAGCCGGTCAAATCGAAGAAGCCATGTCCGGACTGCCCGCAGCAGAAAACCTGTCCCGAAGGCGCTGCCTGCATGGTCAAGTGCTTCCAGCAACTCTCGGCAGTGCTCGCCAAAAGTTTTATCATCGAGATGCCGCTTATCACAGTTGGCATTCTTCGGCCTGATGTCGCGCCTGCGGGCGCGTTTCCGCCTCCTCCCCTTCGACCTCCGATCGTTTGACGCGCCACAACTTGGTGCCTGACGGCCGCAGCACGTGCTGTGGTCGAACGCGCGTCGGTACCTCGCGCACCGTCGCACAATTCAAACTTTCGGAGATCTACTATGACACGCGCATTCTTGCGTGCGGCTGCAATGAGCGCCGCGCTTATCACGGCGGCCGCCGCACCGGCATTCGCCGATAGCAAAGATTATGAATTTCAACTCATCGATAAAGAGGTGAAGGAGGGCGACGCGACGATTGCCGTCAAGCTTATCCATAAGCCTTCCGGTAAAGCTGTTCCGGATGCGGTCATCTTCGCCAAGCGCATCGATATGGGACCCGATCAGATGGAGGGTATGACAGCGCCCCTCGAACCGCTCCCCTCAACGGAGCCGGGCATCTACCGCTTCAAGACTGAACTGACGATGGCTGGACGTTGGGCACTCTCGTTGGGCGCCAAAGTCCAGGGTGAGACCGGGACGGTCGAAAGCAAACTCATCGTCACGGCCACACCATGACACGCGCTCTTCGCGCCGTTGTTTCCGTCGCAGCGATTTTCGCTGCGGCGGGAGCCGGAATTTTTGCTGGTCAACGCGGACTGGTAACGATTCCGAATGGGCAGAACCAGATCGAAAATGACGTCGCGCAACCTCTACCCTCTGGGGCAGTCGTTTATTACCGCGATCCCGATGGCGAACCATTCTACGCGCTGATGCCGAAAAACACCGATGATGGCCGCGCGTATGTCGCGGTTCGTGCGAGCGAAGATGTGAGCTTTGACGGAGCTTCGCCAGCATCAGCTGCTGCCGAACCGGCAAGCGGCGAGCGTAAAATCAAGTTCTATCGGAATCCGATGGGACTGCCCGACACGTCGCCAATGCCAAAGAAGGACTCCATGGGGATGGACTACATTCCCGTCTACGAAGGCGATGATACCGATGACGGAACCGTCAAGATATCGACAGGCAAAGTTCAGCGTACAGGCGTCGAGACGACCATTGCAGGAACGTTGCCAATTACACGAACGCTAAAGGCGCCTGGCGTCGTCGCGCTCGATGAACGGCGGCTTTCGGTCATCGCACCACGCTTCGACGGATTCGTCATCTCGACGGGGAAAGCGACCAGCGGCGCGCACATCAAGAAGGGCGAACCTCTTGCGACTGTTTATGGACAGGACATCCTCGTCCAAGCTGCGCGCTTGGTCACTGAACAGTCTCGATCGGCGAGCGATGAAGATTTGCCGGGCGCGATTGTCGGTGCTGCGCGGCGTCTGCGGAATTTCGGCGTGCCAGAAACCTTTATCGAAAAGGTCAAACGCGACCGCCGTGTTCCCGATACGCTTGTAATCGACGCACCGTTCGACGGCATCGTGCTCGAACGCATGGTCGTTGACGGTCAGGCGTTCAAGCCTGGCGACGTGCTCTTCCGCATTGCCGATCATTCGGTGGTCTGGGTGCTCGCTGACATACCTGAAAGTGACGTCGGGGCAGTTCAGCCAGGGCAGCCTGTGACCGTGCACACGCGGACGTATCCCGGCCGCGCGTTCAAGGGCAAGGTTGCGCTCGTCTATCCGCATCTCATGAAGGAAACGCGCACCGGACGCATTCGCATCGAACTCGACAATCCTGATCTCGCGCTGCTTCCTGACATGTATGCCGATGTCGACATCGAGACCGGTTCCGGCAAACCTGTTGTGGTGGTGCCGTCATCGGCTTTGATTGACAACGGCTCGCGCAAAGTCGTCATCGTGGCGCAAGGTGAAGGCCGGTATCAGCCGCGCGACGTCAAGATCGGCAAGTCCGGGGACGGTCTTGTGGAAATCACTGACGGCATCGCCGATGGCGACCGCGTCGTCGTCAATGGCAATTTTCTGATCGATGCCGAAAGCAATCTACAGGCTGCGCTCAAGGCACTGACCGCGCCAGCTGATGGCGAGGTTCAGCCATGATCGCCCGCCTCATCGCCTGGTCGGCACGCAACCTGACTCTCGTCTTTATCGCAACCGCGTTTGCAGTTGTCGCTGGAATTTGGGCGGTGCGCACTCTGCCGCTCGATGCAATTCCCGATCTCTCGGACACGCAAGTTATCGTCTACACCGAGTTCCCGGGGCAGGCGCCGCAAGTCGTGGAAGATCAGGTCACCTATCCGCTCACAACGTCGATGCTGACGGTGCCGCGTTCGAAAGTGGTGCGCGGTTTTTCGTTCTTCGGCGTTTCGTTTGTTTACGTCATCTTCGAAGACGGCACCGATATCTATTGGGCGCGTTCGCGCGTTCTTGAATTTTTGAACGCTGCCGCGAAGCGATTGCCCGCAGGCGTCACGCCGACGCTTGGACCGGACGCTACTGGTGTTGGCTGGGTCTATCAGTACGCGGTCGTCGGTAAGGACAAGTCGCTCGCCACTCTGCGCTCCCTGCAGGACTGGGAAATCCGTTTTGGCCTATCAAAGGCCGAGGGCGTCGCAGAAGTCGCGAGCGTTGGCGGATTCGTCAAGCAGTATAGCGTCGTCATCGATCCGGGCCGCCTTCGTACACTCGGAATCCCGCTTGCGAAAATCCGTGACGTCATCCGCGGCAATAATATTGACGTCGGAGGCCGCACGCTTGAACTATCCGAGCATGAATTCATGGTGCGCGGGCGCGGGTATCTCAAAGGCATTCCAGACATCGAGAACATCGTCGTCAAAGCCGATGGCGGAACGCCTGTGCTGTTGAAAGATGTTGCCCGCGTCGAACTGACAGGAGATGAGCGCCGCGGCATCACTGAGCTGAATGGCGAAGGCGAAGTCGCAAGCGGCATCGCTCTACAACGCTCCGGCGCCAATGCGCTGACCGTGATCGACAATGTTAAAGCGCGGATCGATGAACTCAAGCCGTCGCTACCCGACGGCACAGAAGTCGTTCCTGTCTACGATCGTTCTGATTTAATCCACCGCGCGATCGCGACACTTAAGACGACGCTGATCGAGGAAAGCATTGTCGTCGGGCTCGTCTGCATGGTGTTCCTGCTCCATGTCCGCAGCGCGCTCGTTGCGATCTTGATGCTCCCGGTCGGCGTGCTTTTGGCTTTCTTGGCCATGAAGCTACTCGGTCTCGGTTCGAACATCATGAGCCTCGGCGGCATCGCGATCGCCATCGGCGCGATGATCGATGCGGCGATCGTGATGATCGAGAACGCGCACAAGCACCTGGAACGCGCGCCGCCAGACAAGCTGCGTGGTGAGATCATTATTGAGGCCGCATCCGAGGTCGGACCAGCGCTGTACTTTTCGCTGCTCATCATCACGGTCTCGTTCCTGCCGATCTTCACGCTTGAGGCGCAGGAGGGACGCCTGTTCGGTCCACTGGCGTTCACCAAGACGTTTGCGATGGCAGCGGCGGCTTTACTGTCGGTCACACTCGTTCCGGCGCTAATGATGGTATTCGTGCGCGGCCGAATTATTCCCGAAGACAAGAACCCGCTGAATCGCGCCTTGATCGCAATTTACCGGCCCGTCATTCGCGGCGTACTGCAGGCCAAGGCAATAACGATCGCCGTTGCGCTCGTTATACTCGCCGTGTCGATCTGGCCGGCCATAAAGCTCGGTACTGAGTTCATGCCCAATCTCGACGAGGGCACGCTGCTCTACATGCCGACGACATTGCCCGGATTGTCGGTGACAAAATCTGCCGAGCTTTTGCAAACACAAGACCGCATTCTCAAGTCATTTCCCGAGGTTGCATCCGTTTACGGCAAGGCTGGCCGCGCACAAACCGCGACCGATCCGGCGCCGATCGAGATGTTTGAGACGGTTGTCAATCTCAAACCAAAGGAGCAATGGCGCCCTGGCGTCACAACCGACAGCCTGATCCAGGAGATGGACAAGTCGCTGCAGTTTCCCGGCGTCTCTAACGCCTGGACTATGCCCATCAAGGCGCGCATCGACATGCTCTCAACCGGCATTCGCACGCCCGTTGGCGTTAAGGTCATTGGAAAAGATTTGAACGAGCTGGAGAAGACCGCCCGCGAAGTCGAGAAAGCATTAAAAGCCGTTCCCGGCACGGCGAGCGCTTATGCCGAGCGTGTCGTTGGCGGCTACTATCTCGAAATCGTGCCGAACCGCGAGCGGCTTGCGCGATACGGTTTGATGGTCGCAGACGTCCAGGACGTAATTGGGACGGCACTTGGTGCAGAACCCATCACGACGACTGTCGAAGGCCGCGAACGTTACACCGTCGCCATCCGCTATCCGCGCGACTTGCGGTCTGATCCTCAGGCCATTGCCAAGGACGTACTGGTCTCGTTGCCGAACGGCGCAACGGTGCCGCTCGGCGAAGTGGCCGACATCCGCCGGACGCAAGGTGCAACGAGTATTCGCACCGAGAACGCCAAGCTCGCGACTTACGTCTTCGTCGATATCCGCGATCGCGATCTTGGCGGTTACGTCGCGGACGCGAAGAAGGCGGTAGCCGATGCCGTACCGCTGCAGCCCGGCACCTATCTCGTCTGGAGTGGTCAGTTCGAATATCTCGAGCGTGCCGAAGCGCGGCTTAAACTCGTCGTGCCCTTGACGCTGATGATTATCTTCCTGCTTCTGTACATTAACTTCGGACGCCTCACAGAAACGCTCGTCGTCATGCTCTCGCTACCGTTTGCGCTGGTCGGCGGCGTTTGGCTGTTGTGGTGGCTTGGTTTCAACCTTTCGGTTGCCGTGGTTGTCGGGTTCATCGCTCTTGCGGGCGTTGCAGCCGAGACCGGAGTCATCATGCTTATCTATCTCGATCACGCGGTCGAGGAGATCAAAGCCATGTGTGCAAAAGAAGCTCGCCCTTTTAGCAAGGCCGACCTTTATAACGCCATCATGATAGGCGCGGTCGAACGCGTCAGGCCGAAGATGATGACAGTCGTCGCCATCATGGCCGGGCTTCTGCCGATCATGTGGAGCACCGGCACAGGGTCGGAGGTCATGCAGCGAATTGCCGTACCGATGATCGGTGGCATGGTGTCTTCGACGCTGCTCACGCTGATCGTCATTCCGGCGATTTATGCCGCCGTAAAAGGTCTTTCGTTGAGTTCATCGAGCGTCGCCATGGCGGATCAAGCTTTGTTCGAGCGGCGACCGGCGCGAAATTGGCGTCTGCGATGACTGCTCATCACAGCTACATTCTCTGGTACGAATTTTTACCTTGAAATTAGTCGGCGCAATAACCTGTCAATTTAACCAGAAGCAAAGACTCGCATGTCGTTGCACCCGACTATTCTTGCAGTTTTGTCGTTGCTGGCGATGGCCTTTTCGCCAGTTGCCAGTATGGCGACAGCGAAGCCGTGGACGATGACCATGGCGATGACCGCAATCAAATCAGCTTCTACGCCGAGGGTGGTATCGTCGCCTCGGGCCTGTTGCCCCGCCGGCCCAATGATGTACTCGCCATCGGCATCGCCTATACCGAGATTTCGGATCGCGCGATTGGTTTCGACCTCGACACCAACTCATTCTCCGGGAATGCGGGCCCGATCCGCGATCACGAGCTGATGCTGGAACTCAGCTATACCGCCGAACTCGTCCCTGGCTGGTCAATCCAACCGGATCTCCAGCGTTACTGGCACCCCGGTGGCGATGCGCCGGCCGCGGACGGGCATCGCGGACGAACAACGGCTACCATAGGTGGACTTCGCAGCCGCATCGATTACTGACGCGTGCCGTGTCCGTAAGATCGCAAAATCAGCGATACACTGCGCTCGGACATTTGTGCGGATCGTGAGACCAGCCAATGACAATGATCTTGCCATGGTGATGGTGCGGCTTGCTCGACGACCAGTCCACCAGCTTCGTGCACGGCCCCTTGGCGCAATGGCCGACGCCCTTCACGCGGGAATCTCCCGCACGCCAAGGCATGACATGGGCACTGGCGTTGGCTGCCCCGAGGGCCGAAGCCAGTGCGGCAGCACAGACCGAAGTTCGCAAGTAGTGCATGACTTTTCCTGTGTACTGAAGAGAGTTGTTGCTGGTGCCAGTGCAAGCACTGGCGCCAGCTAAGCGGATTCAATGGTGGTGATGATGATGATGGTGGTGATGGTGGTGGTGACCAAACCCGTATCCGCCGCCAAAGTAGATTCGCGGTACGAAGCCGTAGAAATCGTGTGAACGATGTCTGTGACCCCACCTACGATGATGACGGTGTCCGAAATGCCTGCGATGATGACGATGCCGGACGTGCTGAACATCCGACGCTGCCGCTGCGGACGCGGCGAGCCGCGGCGCATTCGATGGCATGAGCGCCGTTGCCGAGGTAGCGCCGCCCAAGCAGACGGCGCCTGCTAAAAGTAGTGCTGAGAGCATTTTATTTTTCATGGCACTTCCTCCTATCGCCTTGTCGACGAAGCACTCCAAATTGTCATTTCTTGTGCTCGTGCTTTTCGTCCTTGTGGCCCTCTCCTTCATGAGAGGACTCCTCGAACTTCGCGCCTTCAATTTTTGCGCAGTCTTCTTTGGTCATTTCTTTCCAGCCCCGCTTTTCGCAGGCCGCATCGCCTTGGCAAACGGCGGCGCCCGAACAATGACCATGCTCCTCGCCGGCAATGGCCGGACCTGTCAAAAGCCCGGCGACAATTGCTGCAATAACCCTGCTGCTCGCTTTCATTTGCTACTCCCGTGTTTCAAGTGCTCAGTTTCTCCCACGTGAACTTCCTCCGGACGCATCACGGATTGCCGAAATAAGTCCGGAGCGTCAGGGCGTTTCGCTCCGGCGCAAATTTGAGACCGACAAGAAGAGTGCCCTTTGGCGTCGTCAGTCGATAACGACGCGCCGGGCGTGATTGCCCACTCAGAGGTGGTTCGACGGCACTCACATCGAACCGGCTCGCAAACCCTTCTGTCATATCGTCAAACATGTGGGCATTCAGAGGCTGCGCTGTGAGTGAACACACAAAGACAGGCGGCTTCGCGTTCGAAATGGACCGGATGAGCGCGTAGGTGCCGAAGCGATCGGCGAAGGTCCAGCCGCCGTCGAGACGCGTCGTCGCCGTGCTGCCGCGCGCCAGTTCATCGGGCGTTGCGACTTTCCATTTACCCATCAAAGCCAGCGTCTTGAGACTTTCAAGATTGTCGCCTTGCGCTAGGCAGCTCTCGGACGCGATACGCAGAAAGTGTTCGACGTGGCGCGCATGCGTGATCTCGGTGGCAATTTGAGATGTGTCGATGTCGGTCGAAGCCCGGTCGCCGTTCTGGCGGCCCAACAGCGTCACAAGTCGTTGCCGCGCTGCTTTCGCTTCATGGTCGTGGCCGTCGCGCGCGATGGCCAATTCATAGTCGGTGAGAGCCTTTTCCATGTCTCGGCGGCGAACATGGACGATGGCACGGTTAAAATACACGTCGCTGAGCGCGGGCTGCAAACGAACCGCCTCATTTAAATCCTGAAGCGCGTCATCGAGACGGCCGAGATTGGAGAGGGCGTTGCCCCGATTCATGTGTGCGTAGGGGAGCTTCGGATTCAGACGCAGCGCTTCTGTGAAGTCGACAACAGCCGCGGCGTTGTCGCCCTTGGCGTAGTAGACGTTGCCGCGGTTGTAGTGGGCTAGCGCGCTATTCGGGTTGAGCGCGAGGGCGGCGCTAAAGCCGGCGAGTGCTTTGTCCCACTCGCCGGCGACATAAGCTGCGGCTGCACGGTCATGGACCGCCGCGAAGCTTTCTTCCGACGCCCCCGCCGCGCGCTCCGCACGGACAGACATGGTCACTGGATGCAAGAGTGCCTCGGCAAGGCCAAGCGCACCCATCGCGGCGACAACCAACAGACGTGTGAACCTCATTCTCAACGCAACGACTCCTGCGTCATCGCCCAGGGTTCGGCGGCGCTCACTTCAAGGCGCCCGCCGGGTACAATCCCTCGACCGCCGCCAACAACCCCTTCATCTTTTTGAGCGCAAGCCCTGCGGCGTCGGCACTCTTCTCCTCGCCTGCGTGGTGCAGTTCATCCGCTGCTTTCTCAAGCTGCTTTAGCACAGCTGCGAGTTTGGTCTTCTGATCGGCAGCCACCATGTCGGATTTCTCTTCGAGCGCATGGACTGCGCTGCCGAGATGCTCGCCGATTTCGTGCACTGGCTCGACGGCTTTGGCAGCGACATGCTTCTCAACTTCAGGAACTTGCGCCGTGATGAAGCCCCACGCCTCTTTGACGGTGCCAAAGGTCTTCTTTTCAAAGTGGGCCTTTTCTGCGCCGTGTTCGTGACCCTCGGCGTGGCCATGGCCGTCGCCAGCAGCATGCTTGTCTTCAGCGAAGGCCGTAACGCTCATGGCGAGCGCAGCAGTCGCGATAAGGGTAGCTAGAACGCGCGATTTCATGTGACTAACTCCTGTGGCTGTGAGGTAGATGGGGTGATCTTTTCCGGCTCGGGCTCCTGCGTCAGGCAAAAGCGCTTGTAGAGTGCTGGCAACACGAGCAGAGTCAGCAACGTGGCTGTAATCAGTCCGCCAATGACGACGGTTGCGAGCGGCTTTTGAACTTCTGCGCCGGTTCCAGTCGCGATTGCCATCGGCACGAAACCAAGTGAGGCAACCAGCGCCGTCATCAACACAGGCCGCAGCCGTGTCATTGCTCCCTCAAAGATGGCCCGGTCGCCCGGAAGCCCCTTCATACGAAGCTGATTGATGAAGGTGACCATCACGAGGCCGTTCAAGACCGCGATGCCCGAGAGGGCTATGAAACCGACCGCCGCGGAGATCGAAAACGGCATGCCGCGCAAGTAGAGCGTTAGAATTCCGCCGGAGATCGCCAGCGGCACTCCGGAGAACACGAGAAGAGCTTCGCGCGCGTTCCCAAGCGCCGTGAACAACATGAGAAAAATCACAAAGAAGCAGGCTGGTACGACGATCAGAAGCCGGTTGCGTGCGGCCTGAAGGTTTTCGAACTGTCCGCCCCACGCGAGCCAATTTCCGGCAGGGATTGCGACCTCTCGATCAATGCGTTGTTGCGCTTCGACGACGTAGGAGCCGATGTCCCGGCCGCGCACGTTCGCCTGGACCACAACGCGCCGTTTGCCATTCTCGCGGCTGATCTGGTTCGGACCTTCCTTGACGTCGAAGCGCGCGATCGACTTGAGCGGAATGAATGAGGGACGCTCACCAGAACCGGCTGCTTCAGCGCGCGGCAATGGTACTGGCAGCTCTGCAAGCGCATCGAGGTCATCGCGGATACGATCAGGCAAGCGGACCAGGATATCGAACCGCCGGTCCCCCTGAAACACGATGCCCGCCTCGCGGCCGCCAATAGCGATCGAAACAATGTCGAGGACATCCGAGACATTGAGGCCGTAGCGCGCAACCGCCTGCTTGTCGAGTTGAACGTCGAGCATTGGCAGACCCGTCGTCTGTTCCACCTTGACGTCAGACCCGCCGGGCACAGATCTCAGAACGCTGGCGATTTTTGTAGCTGTCGCTCCTAATTGGTCGAAGTCATCGCCGAAGATTTTGACGGCGACATCGCTACGAACCCCCGAGATCAGTTCGTTGAAACGCATCTGGATCGGTTGCGTGTACTCGTAGTTGTTGCCCGGAAGAGCGCCGACGGCCTCCGCTATTCGATCGACCACCGCGGTTTTGGACTCAGAAGGATTTGGCCATTCGTCCTGCGGCTTCAGAATAATGAACGTGTCTGAGACGTGCGGCGGCATCGGGTCAGCAGCCATCTCCGCAGTACCTGTCTTGGAAAAGACGTAGGCTACCTCGGGTTGGGCCCGCACGGTCGCCTCGACCTTGAGCTGCATCTCGGTGGACTGAGACAGCGAGGTGGACGGAATACGCATCGCGTGCATCGCGACGTCTTTTTCATCAAGCGTCGGAATAAATTCCTGGCCGAGTCGCGTGAACAGCAACAGCGAAAACACGAAGAAGCCTGACGCCAACAGGATGATGAACCGAGGGTCTTTGAGTGCTGAGGTCAACAGCGGCGCGTAGACCCGCTTTGCGCCCGCAATGACGGCATTTTCCGTTTCAGAGACGCGGCCCGTGACAAACAAAGCGATCATCGCCGGAACGAAGGTGAGCGAGAGGATAAAGGCAGCGACCAAAGCGATGATCACGGTCAGCGCCATTGGCTCGAACATCTTACCTTCGACCCCGCTGAATGTGAGCAGGGGGAGATAGACTGTGATGATGATGGCTTGTCCAAAGACCGACGGCTGAATCATTTCCTTGCTGGCAGCCATAACCTCATGCATGCGCTCGGAGAGATCAAGAAGGCGCCCTTCGTGATGCTGACGCTCGGCAAGACGTCTCAGCGCATTCTCGGTGATGATGACGGCGCCATCGACGATAAGCCCGAAATCGAGCGCACCAAGACTCATCAGGTTCGCAGATATTCCGGCTTCGAGCATGCCGATCGCCGTCAGCAGCATCGTTACCGGAATGACGAGCGCGGTGATGAGAGCTGCACGCAGATTGCCGAGCATCAGAAACAGAACGACGATGACGAGGAGCGCGCCTTCCGCCAAGTTTTTAGATACCGTCTTGACCGTCGCGTTCACGAGCTTGGTGCGGTTGAGAACCGTCTTAATTTCGACGCCGGGCGGAAGAGATTTGGCGATGCCTTGCATCTTTTCGTCGACCGCGGACGCCACGGTCCGGCTATTGCCGCCTTTGAGCATCATCGCGGTGCCGACCACGACCTCATTGCCGTTCTCGCTGGCTGAGCCCGTGCGAAGTTCACGGCCGATGCCGACCTCCGCTATATCCTTCAAGTAAACCGGCACACCGCCTTTATTGGTGATGATGACGTTGCCGATGTCGCTGATGTTCTGCACGCGGCCATCGGCGCGAACAACGTACGATTCGCCTTTGCGCTCGATGTAGCCTGCTCCGACGCTGGTGTTGTTGCGTTCGAGCGCCGCAATCACTTCAGCAAAGGTCAATCCGAGTGAGAGAAGCTTTTGCGGGTCGGGCTGAACTTGGAATTGTTGCTCATATCCGCCAATCGCATCGACTTCAGCGACGCCGGTAACGCCCTTGATCTGGGGCCGGATGATCCAGTCCTGCACCGTGCGCAGATACATGGCGAGTTCGAAATCCTGCTTCAGGCGCAGACCTTCGGACGTCAGATAGCTGCCATCGCTTTGCCATCCAGGCGCGCCGTCCTTAATCTCAGCGCCTTGTCCGCGGGGATGAGTGTAGTGGACAGTCCACATGTAGATTTCGCCCAGGCCCGTAGACACCGCTCCCATCACTGGCGCGGCATCTTGGGGCAGATTTGCCCGAGCCACCGACAGCCGTTCTGAAATCTGTGTGCGCGCGAAATAAACATCGACGCTATCATCAAAGACGGCTGTTACTTGGGAGAACCCGTTGCGCGATAGCGATCGGGTGTATGAGAGCCCGGGAATTCCTGCGAGCGCTGTCTCTATCGGGAAGGTGACGTTCTTCTCGATTTCGAAGGGCGACAATGCCGGGACTTGGGTGTTGATCTGCACCTGGTTGTTGGTGATGTCCGGCACCGCATCAATCGGCAGTTTCTGCAGCGCCGTGATGCCGAACGCCGAGGCTGCGGCCACGAGCAGAACCACCAAAAACCGATGCTGAAGCGAAAAGGCGAGGATACGCTCGATCATAATCGCCTCAATGCTCGTGCTCGGCTTCGGCCTTGCCGAGCTCGGCTTTCAGCGTGAAGGTGTTCATCGTGGCAATCGTCTCAGCAAATTCGAGACCTGAGAGAATTTCGACATTCTCCGAATCCTCCCGGCCCGTCGTCACAGGGCGAGCCCGGAAGCCCGCTTGCTCGTTGACAAACACGACCGGCGAGCCTTTGACGGTCTGGATCGCGGACCGCGGCACAATCAACGCCGCCTCCTGCTTGCCGGATATCAACCGCGCGCTCACGAAATCTCCGAGCCGCCATTCCCCCGCCGAGTTGTCGAGTTCTGCGACGACCTTGGCTGACCGCGTGTCGGGATCGATCATCGGATTGACGAGCATGACTTTGGCCGTGGCGGTCTTGCCCCCCGATGTCACGATCACATCCTGGCCTTCGCGCGCAAATGGAAGGTCTTGCGGCGCAACCGACATCTCGACCCAGATTTTGGCAAGATCGGCGATGGTGAACACTTCTCGGTCTGTGCCAACGACCTGTCCCAGGATGACGTCGCGCGCAATGACCCGGCCCGCGATCGGTGAGCGCAGCTCGTAGAGCCGTGCATTCTCCTGATCTTTCGTTTTCGGTAGACGATCGATCTCGTCCTCGGGAAGGCCGAGCGCGTGAAGTTTCTGATGCGCGAGATCGATTCGGATTATTGCTTCCTGGTGCGCGTTCTTGGCATTGAGATAGTCTTGCTCGGCCGTGACTTTCTGTTTCCACAGCCGCTCCTCGCGCTCGAAAGTGACCTTGGCGAGTTCGGCCGAGCGGGTCCCGGCCAGAAACTCGCTCTTCGCTTCGGCCATCTCGCGACTTTCCAGCGTGGCAAGCACGTCATCTTTAGCCACAGTTTCGCCAGGCTGCTTCATGATCGATGCAACCGTGCCCGCAAGTTTTGGAACCACCTTGGCCTGCGCGTTAGCATTGAGCGTAAGCCGGCCCGGAACGGCAATTTCCTTTGACAGCGCTCCAGAGAGTGCGGGCGCCATGTTGATGCCGGCCGCCTCAATCTGCGCACCGGATAGCTTGATCAGTCCTTCTGCAGCTTCGCCTTCGCCCTTGCCATGCTCGTCACCGCCAGATCCGTGACGATGCCCATCGTCTTTGGCGTCAGCCTTCATCGCAACTTGAGCGCCATCGTCGTGGCCGTCGTGGGACTTGCCTTGGGCGCTCTCAGTCCCGGCCGTTTCCGCCTTCGCAGGCACTGTCGCTGAACCAAACCCTGCTTGCTCTTTCAGCGCAACGAAGACCCCGTCTTCACACGCACGTACAAGAAAACCTTCCTGCGCATGACCGTCCTCGGTTTCGCCGTGGCCATGTCCATGACCATGCGCGTCGGGCTTGGCGGCGGGAGCACATGCCGTTGAAATTTCGCGCGCGCCGAACGCCAGCAACGCCACGAGACCAACAGCCAGAATGGATAGCTTTCCAATACTCAACATGGTGTTCCTCTACAGCCCGCCCAGGTCGCGGCCAATGATGGCCTCTATGCGGACTTTTGCTTTTTCATAGTCGGCGCGCGCGTTGAGTATTTCGAGCCGCGCTTCGAAAACCGACCTCTGTGCGTCAAGCACGTTCAGAATGTCGAACTTACCTTCGTCATAACCAACCTTGGTGCGATCGAATGCGCTTTGGGCTGGCGGCAAAACCTCGGTCTCGAAAACGCGCAGCTGGGTCGCAGCAACATCGAGTTCGCCGAGTGCTTCGACGAGCGCGCCGACCAGTTCCGCTCGCGCCGTCTCGCGATCAAACTCGGCTTTCGCAATTCGTTGTTCGGCGGCAACGATGTTGCCCTTGTTGGTGTCGAAGAATTGCAGCGGGATCGACACCGATGCGACGGCTGCCACGGAGTCATTTTCAGCGAAGTGGCGCACGCCCGCGCCGACGCGGAAATCTGGTACGCTCTTGCCGACTTCGACGTCGAGCTGCGCAATCCTCCGGCCTACCTCATCGGACCAGCGTGCAAGGGCCGGGTTGTTCTCGATGACCGATTTGAGCCGCGCCAGTGCTGGAACGTTCTTACTCCCACCGAGCCGTCCAATTGCCGTACCGAAGTCGGGTTTTTCCGCGCCCCAGAACACAGCCAATCGCCGCTTTGCTGCTTCTAGCCGCGCTTGCTCAGCCTTGGAAAGCGCCTTTGCACGCGCCGAAGCTACAATGATGCGATCAAGTTCGATCGGGCTCGCTTTGCCGCCCTTGACGCGCGCATCGACGCTTGCCTGCGTCTTCTCTGCAATCGCCACAAAGTCTCGCAAAACCTTGATGCGCTCTTGCGCGGTCACCACATCGACGTAAGCGCGAGCCGTCGCGGTTGCCACCTGAACGCGTATCGTTTCGTAGTCCCAACCTGCCAACGATGCATCGAGGTGGGCCGCTTGCAAACGCCGAAGGCGCTTGTCGCCAAGTTCGATCGTTTGGGTCAGGCTGAAGGTGGTTTCGGCCGCGCCGAAGCTGCTCTTATCTTTGCTGCCGGCGAAATTCTCGATTTCCATCAGAAGTTCGGGGTTGGGCTTGACGCCCGCTTGAGCTTCCTCGCCGTGCCGCGCCTCAATTTCGAGGAAGGCGGCCTTTACCGCTGGATTGAAGTCGAGCGCACGGCCAATCGCCTCTCGCAGCGTCAAGGAGGCTTCGTAACTAGGCCGACCGTACCTTCCCGGCACGGGATGAATCTCCGTGATCCACTCGCGACGGGGCAACTCGCGATCCGACGATAGCTCATCAGGGACGGGTACACCTTGTGCCCAGACCTCGGTTGTCAGGGGACCAAGGATGCCAGCAACAGACATCAGCGCCGTCATTAGTCTCGTCTTCCATTTTTGCGAGCATGCTTGTGCCGGCATGGCACCCCCGGTCCCAAATGCGTTTTGAACGTGCCCCGGCCCCCGCCGCGCCACGCAACATGAACAAGTTTTTCTGGATTTAGTTCAGGAGAACGTCCGTCGCATGCGCGACGAGAAACGCATCGCCACTAACAGCAGCTGACGACCACGTAACGATAGTCCGCTGGAATATGGGCCGAGGGAAATCAGCTTCATTGGCGGGTAAAACAACTGCAGGCAGCTTGTCGAGCGACCAGGACCTTGACGACTCACACGTCTGCCGCGGCGAACTGGCGCCAACTATCTTCAGCTCCAAGTCGAAACAATTGGGCAGCTGCAATGACGCCGTTGTATCACCTGCGTGGGCAACACTATGCGCTGCCGTATCGTGATGATGGCCGCTGAAGGCGCTTTCAATTGCCCGGTGACCGTCGGCTCCAAAGCACACGGTAAGCGGCACCGCTGCCAGCACCGATGCGGGCAGAAACACCATCAGCAGGACAACGGCGAGCGCTCTGCGCCAAATGTGCATAAATTTTAACCCTTCCGACTCGCGAAGGTTATCACAGATTATGCACTCGGTTCAAGGCAATCCACGTTTATCGCTTGTGTCAATTTGGTAACTTTCGCAGAGTTGTCCGCAATTCACGCCCCCTAATGCGCTTTTCCAGCCAACGCCTCGATGACTTTGCAGGTTCGGATGTCCGATTGGTGGCAGCCATCGATCATCCGTGAGAGTTCGCGCCGCAGATGCTTTAGCTTCGCGATTTTTTGGTCGATCTCAACAGCGTGCCGCCGCGCGATGGCGTCCGCTGCTGCGCAAGGACCGTCTCGCCTGTCGGCAAGTTGGAGAAGGTCACGAATCGCGTCGATCTCGAAGCCGAGGTCTCTTGCGTGGCGGATGAAGGCCAGCCGTCGGACGTCGGCGTCTTGATAGACGCGTCGGCCGCCTCCCGACCGGATTGCAGCCGGTAACAGCCCAATCTCCTCGTAGTATCGGATGGTCGGAATCTTGACGCCCGTGCGATGGCTCAACGCTCCGATTGCGTGTGATCTGCTCAATGCCCTTGCTCCTCTAGTGACTAGAGATGCTACAGTGCCCGTCATGACAGCGCAAATCGACCTCCCAACCGCTTCCGACTGTGAAACGCACGCGTGCGGGTGCCACGGCAATCCTCAATTCGACGGGCTCGATCCGCGATACCGCCGGGTATTGTGGCTGGTCATCGCCATAAACGCAGCGATGTTCTTCATCGAGATGTCCGCCGGGCATCTCGCAGGCTCGCAGGCCTTGCAGGCCGATGCCCTCGATTTCCTTGGCGATACCCTGACCTACGGGATGAGCCTCGCAGTCATTGGCATGCCGCTCGTTGTGCGAGCGCGCGCCGCCGTCGTGAAGGGCGTCAGCCTCTTTGGAATGGGGCTTTGGGTTTTTGGATCCACTGCGTATCAAGTGCTGCAAACCGGTACGCCGCGCGCCGAGATTATGGGAGTGATAGGATTTCTGGCGCTCGCCGCAAACGTTGCAAGCGTGCTTTTGTTACTGCGTTACAAGGACGGCGATGCAAACGTGCGGTCCGTCTGGCTTTGCTCGCGCAACGACGCCATCGGCAATGTCGCGGTGATGATCGCTGCGCTCGGCGTGTGGGGGACGGCAACAGCCTGGCCCGACCTCATGGTTGCGGCCATGATGGCGGGCCTCTTTGTAAGCTCGGCTGTTCAAGTTCTCCGGCAATCTATGTCGGAGTTGCATTCATCGCGGCCGCCCGCCACCCCGGCAGTGCGAGAAAGCTGAAAGATGGGATCGGGGCACCAGCATCATCAGGGCACGTCAAACAAGCGCGCATTGACCCTCGCGCTTGGATTGACCGGTACATTTTTGATCGTCGAGGTGATCGCAGGTTTCTGGACAGGAAGCCTAGCGTTGATCTCAGACGCGGCGCATATGCTGACCGACACCGCGGGTTTGGCGATAGCACTTGCCGCCATCAACATCGGTGAACGTCCTGCCGATAGCCGACGAACGTTCGGCTATCAGCGCTTCGAGATCCTTGCTGCCGCTTTCAATGCGGTCGTCTTGTTTCTAGTCGCCGGATACATCCTGTTTGAAGGCTACAAGCGCTTCGTCGAGCCGCAGGAAATTCAAAGCCTGCCGATGATGCTGGTCGCCACGATCGGTCTTGGAGTCAATCTTGTGTCAATGCGGTTGCTGAGTTCCGGCAAAGACTCGAGCCTCAATGTCAAAGGAGCCTACCTCGAAGTCTGGAGCGACATGCTCGGCTCGTTCGGTGTCATCGCCGCCGGGCTGATCATCTGGTTGACGGGCTGGCGTTGGGTCGATCCACTCGTCGCTATTGGCATCGGGCTTTGGGTGCTGCCGCGAACATGGACGCTGCTGAAAGAGACCATCAACGTTCTGCTGGAAGGTGTTCCGGAGGGCATCGATCTCGATGCAGTCAGAAATGCAATGCTTGGCACACCCGGCGTGCGCGAAGTGCACGATCTCCATGTGTGGGCGTTGACGAGTAACGCACCTTCGCTGTCTGCCCATTTAGTGCTCGCCGATGGTGCGGACGCGGATGCCACGCGATCTTCCGCAGCGGAAATACTGGAAAGCCGCTTTCACATTGAGCACGTCACACTGCAAACAGAACGCACGGATTGCCGCGATGGGCGCGAGGATCACGGACTGCACTGATCGTTTTGATCGATGCTTCGAATGCCTGCTTAACTTGGCAAACAGTGCATTCTTAACGGCAACGGCAGATGTAGTTGTTACAGCAATCGCTATCTGATCGAATAAGGGCCATCATCGTTGTCAGGCTCCTGAACGTATCCAGCAGGACCTGACCGATACTCTGCCAGAAGCGCCGCCTCATTCTCCGGCGGCCCCCACTTGGCACGTGGGTCAATCGACAAGCGCCGTTGATAGTCCGTCGTCCAAACGGCATACCGCTCCCATTCTTCGTGCGTCATCTGACGTGGTGGAGTTGCCGGATGACGGTCCCCGATCCCGAACAGTTCGTAAGCCAAGATTGTCGTTTCAGGGACCCGACACAAAGCGGCCTGCGGAAATCCATGCTCGTCGGGTAGCGCAAACCAGCCCCCTCGAACTTCCTCGTCGTTCATGTGCACGTAGGGCTTCTGCTGATACTGCGCTGAAAAATTATAGGCCCCCATGTCCATCATGCGCCGGTAGAGCGGAACCCAGCTGTCGATCTTGGGCGCCAGCGGCAAACCTTTCTTGCGCGTGATGACGCCGCCACGCGATAACTTCCATTCCTCGTCCTCGGTTGCAATCGCTGGCAAGTTGAGATGAACCCACGGCGGCTCGCCTGACAGCAGATGGCCACTGAGATCCTCGTGATGCAGCCGTTGCATGACGACGACAACTCGGCCTTTGTTCTTGTCGTTGAGCCTCGGAATGACCTCGGCATCGAACCACTTGTTGACCGCGCGACGGCGTGGCTCATCGTACACTCGGGCCGGCGCGATCGGATCATCAACGATGATGAG
Source organism: Hyphomicrobiaceae bacterium (assembly GCA_050246945.1). Lineage (GTDB taxonomy): Bacteria > Pseudomonadota > Alphaproteobacteria > Rhizobiales > Hyphomicrobiaceae > JAEUMD01. The sequence continues at coordinate 131,756 of JBFWVC010000004.1, read as the reverse complement.
GTCGGCGCCGCGCCCGACCAGGATGCCGCCAACCACGCCCGAGATCCGCTGACCGCCATGGGGGAGATAGAGGTTGCCACCGCGGCCCTCGGGCTTCAGATGTGGAAACAAAGCCCGGCTGCGCGGCGACTTCAGCAGGTCTTGGGTCGCGCGCTCAAAGTCCCCAGCCAGCTCCCGCGAGCCGGCGATCGACATGATCTTGAGTTCGGGATTGCGACCGTGCATCCAAACCGGCAGCGCAATCGAGGCCGCGAGCGACTTCAGGCAGCGTGGCGGCAGGTTGATAATCAGGCGCGTGATCTCGCCTTTGGCGACCCGTTCCAGATAATCGGCCAACACGTCGATGTGCCAGGTGTCGACCAGCTCCGTCTTGGGGTTCAGCTCACGAAACGCAAATCTCAAGAAGGCGGAGAAGTTCGATCGGTAGAGCGCCTTGATCTGTTCAGCCTTGGTCATTGCCGTCTCCTGTCAGTGGCGACCCAAGCGCCTTCAACAACTCGGCGTCATCCGCCTCCGTCGCCGTGAAGGGCTCGATGTCCTTGTGTTTCTCGAGATGCGCGAGCACGAGCTGCATCGGCTTCAGGTCACCGCTGATGGCGCGGTTGACGAGTTGCTTGATCAAGGCTTCGCGCTTGCTCAAGCGTATCTCGCGGCCGCCTTCCTTGAGCACGACTGTCTGATCGAGCTCGTGCTTGATCATGGCTTCAATGCTGCGGTGTTTGCGCGGGCGCCCGCGCGGATTGCCGGACTGACCTGGCCTGAACTGGCTGTGCTTTGGGGGCCTGCAGTAGCCGACCTTGTCGTCATCCTCGGCACTCATGCTGAGGCCTCCGGCGCCGCGCCATCCGCCGAGACGATTTTGCCGAGCCGTTCGGCTGCGACCTCGGCGAAGGTCTGCCCGGTCGCCATTAGGCGCGCCTCGACGCCAGCCATGCCGGAGACGCGCTTCACGATGGTGTCGCAGTAGGCCAGATCAAGCTCAATGCCGTAGCCGCGCCGCCCCGTGCGCTCGGCGGCCACGAGCGTCGTGCCCGAGCCGGCGAACGCGTCGAGCACGATGCCGCGACGCCTTGAGCAGTCGAGAATGGCGTCGGCAACCAGCGCGACCGGCTTGACGGTCGGGTGCATCGCGAGGTCCGCCTCGCGAGTCGCGCTGAAGGTATTGGCGCCGGCATAGGTCCAAACGTTCGTGCGGTAACGTCCATGCCGGCCGAGTTCGACGTTGTTGATATGAGGCGCGGTGCCGCTCTTGAAGACGAAGATCATCTCGTGCTGCGAGCGGTACAGCGAACCCATGCCGCCGTTGGTCTTGTTCCAAACGCAGATGTTCTTGAGCTCTTTGAAAGTCCGGCCGCCAGCGGCTAGGACTTCGCCGAGGTGGCGCCAGTCCATGCAGACAAAGTGGATCGCGCCATCGACCGCGCGAAGAACGAGATTCGCAAAGACGCGCTCGAGAAAGGCCGTGAACTCGGCTTCCGTCATCTCGCCGGAGGCAAACGCGAACTCGCGGTGCTTGACCGCTCCGAGGCCCGAGACGTGGCCATCGATCTTCACGTTATAGGGCGGGTCCGTGAAGACCATCTGCGCGCGCTCGCCATCGAGCAAGCGAGCCGAGGTTTCTAGGTCGGTCGCGTCACCGCAGATCAGGCGATGGGCGCCGATCTGCCAGAGGTCGCCGAGCCGCGTGACGGCCAGACCTTGGGCCAGGGGCGGCACAACGTCGTCTGCGTCGGGCTTCGCTTCAGCTTCACTCAGCAGCACGTCGATCTCGGCCATTTCGAAGCCGGTGATCGTCACGTCGAAGTCGAGATCGAGCGTCGTGAGATGTTGCAGCTCGATTTTGAGGATCTCGCGATCCCAGCCGGCTTTCTCGGCGAGTTTATTGTCGGCGAGAATGTAGGCGCGCTTTTGAGCATCGCTGAGATGCTCAAGACGCAAGCACGGCACGGTAGCCAAGCCGAGCTTCTTCGCGGCTTCGAAGCGGCCATGGCCGGCAATAATGGTGCCGGCCTTATCGATGAGGATCGGGTTGTTGAAGCCGAAGGCCTTGATGCTCGATGCGATCTCGGCGATTTGCTTCGGGCTATGGAGGCGCGCGTTGCCTGGATACGGTCTGAGTTCCGCGACAGAAACGTGCTCGACGGTGAGCTTGGCAGACATAGGTCGGCTCCGAAAACAGAGTTCGACCTACTTAATAATTCGACTGTCACTGCTCGGGCATCAACGAGAAATCGAGTGATTTCCCGCGACGGCGCGTCAGGCCTTTTCTCGCGATGCCTTCCGCACCTCGTACGCAATGTTGCGCACCCGCTCCCATCCGAGGTTCAGCCCGAGACGTTCCTTTACCATGCGGGCGGCTCGCTCGCTCGGCGCGCCCTGCCACCAATCAGCGTTCCGGATTTGCCGCCACCCGTTAAGCCCGCCCTTGGATTGTCGCCAAGCCAACCAAGATTCGCGTCTGTCAAAACTCTTGGCGATGAGCAATTTTGTTAACCGGCGACCAGCGGTAAGCCGCCCGCGGCCCTGACGCTTCTTTGCCGTGCCGTCCAGGCGAGCGGTCAAGTGGTCAATTACACTTTGTGGGATGGGTTCGCGAGCGGTCCGGTTGAATTCAGCAACCAAATAGCTGGTTTCGATCCAGGCTTTCGGATCGGCTTCGAGCTTGCGCGTGGCGAAAGCAAACGGGCTAACATCACTTGCGCTGTCACTAGACTTGTTCTTGTCAGAAAACCGACCACGCCCCTGTCGCTTCTTGGCCTTGCCGTCGAGGCGCTTGCTCAGATGGTCGAGTACGATTTGTGGAATAGGGACCCGAGCGTTTGCCTTGATTGGAGCGTGCAGGTAGGTCGTCTCAATCCAAGCCTCGGAATTGGCCTTGAGCTTGCGCTTGGCCGAGGCGAAAGGGCTGAGGTCGACGTTGTGACGGTTAACGGTTTTCGGTGTCTTGCTCATAGCGATCTCTGCTGACGATGCTCCGACACCGTTAAGCAAACCGCATGCCATAAGACTGTCAGTCATTCGCCCTCGGTAGGCGCAATACGGTAGATTCCGTCGAGGCGCCCCAAGGCTCTGTCATGAGGTCAAAAAGCGAAGCGGGGCCGACTAGGTCAACCCCGCTTCGCTTTGGCGCCTGACTTTTTTGCTGGCTCAGTGACGATGAGGCAGCTTCGTCACGATTTCGAGGATTGCCTTTGCAAAGAGCACTTCCTCATCCGAATTCTTGAAATGCGAAAGCATTTCTTCGGTGTATTCGTGAATGAAAGTTTCGGGCTCGACCAAGGCACCGTCAACAACAGGCATCGTGACGATGCATTGACGAATTGCTGTACGGTAGGGTAGACGTTTTGCAGCTTTCTTCATGGGTAAAGCTCACTCGGTATCACCCGGACGTTCGGGCAACCGACCAATTAAGCCATGCGCTACCTTCCAGCATCGACAAGAAAACAGCGGATTTCCGACTACACGTCGGTGTGCCTGGCGGTCGGCCGTCCTTAAGAGGCACTCGATTCAAAAATCGCCTGTAACCGAGAACAATGTCGCTGTTACACAGCGTTCGATCGCTGTTCCGCGTCACAAGGTTCCCTGATCCCAATGCAGGGAATTGACGCGCTGAAGCCCCCACTTTCCCCCTAAAATCGCAGGGCAGCGCGGGCAAAAAGTGCCGGAAATGCCGAAAATTCCCTGTTATTGGCCCGGACATACTGAGACCCGTTCGCGCGAGACTGCCAGCACAGCCACCCAGTCCAGCCCCCTTTTCGACGTCTTAACGGCTCCGCAGCGGTGCTGAGGCTTGCCAACATTCCATAGGCTAACGCGACGTGGAAGCGGCGGATATGGATCGGGGAGTGGCGGACACCCGCGATGCGTCGAGGACGACGACACGTGCGCGGAACGGCAATCTACTGACGAATTCAAGTCCAGGCGCATTTTCCCATGCCATGTAAGTAACATGACGCAAAGCAATTTGCTTGAAATCGGCGAGCGCCGGTCATTGAGAATGCCCGGGCGGGGGGGGGGGCGGACCAGACGACATCACAACGCCTAATCTCGTTCGTTCCCTGCGCTCCAGCAGTCGTCAAGGACCAGAGGCAACAGCCCAAAAAGAGGCTTGGGCTCTCATGTTGACGCATTGGTGAAGGGGATTACTTCACGGCGAAAATGTCTCGTTCACGAACCGGGCTTCGCCGTCGTCTCCAGTGCCCGCAACTGCTTGCTGGTCGCGATTATAGAGATCGTTGCGGAATTGAACGACGCCGCCTTCGACCCACGCGGTAAGATAGATGAAGTGGACTGGTACCGGCTCCTTGGACTTGATCGTCAGAGGTTGACCAGAAGTAACGGCTTGCTCAAGAGAGGCCTTCGTCCAGCCATCCTGTCTGGCAAGTATCCAGTCGGCCAGATCGAAAAAGCTTTGAATGCGTACGCATCCTGCGCTAAAGGCCCGCTCGAAGTAGCCGAACAGCTTCTTCATTGGCGTATCGTGCATGTAAACGATGTGCTTGTTGGGCATGTCGAAGCGCAAAACACCCAGTGCATTGTTTGGTCCGGGATCCTGCCGGAAAGCATACCGCGCACTTTCAGGTCCCCACCAGTTCACCTGGGATGGATCAATTTCTTCGCCACCGAATGTCGAAAAGACTCGTATGTTCTCACGATAGAGATAGGACAGATCCTTGCGGATCGCCGGTATGATCTGCGCTTTCGCAATCGTCCCTGGAACGTGCCAGTAGGGCAAAATATTGATCGCTCGCACATAGGCGCTGACCGTCGGAGTCGGTGTCGTCCTTTTCCCAGCGATCGTGCGGCTTGCAACTTCGACACGCCCGTCGCGTATTCCCTGAAGCTCGAAGCTTGCCGCGTTCATCAGAATATATCTGGATGAATTCAATATGCGTGGAGCAAGTTCGCGGATCCGTGCCAGGTTTTGCTTGAGCTGCTGTACCCGATCAGCCGCTGACACGTTGAGGAGGCGCTGCGTCACGCCGTAGACGATGCCGTTCGGCTCTTGTCCGTTGCGTGCCTGGTATCGCTTGACTGCATCAGCTAGCGCATCGTCAAAGGAGTAGTCGTCGCCGCGAGATCCTTGCAGATCGCCAGTGACGCGCAGGCGTTGACGCAAGATTGCTACGTTAGGCCCACTATCTCCAGGTCTGAGGACGATCCTGTCAGGGAGTGTCGGCCAACCGCCCTTTGCCGAGATGGCTGAATAGTGGTCGATCGCCCGTTGCAAGTCTTGCTCGGTGCTCGGGTTGATCCATGGCACAAGGCTCGGTGGCGGTGGATCGACACGCTGGCGACGTGCCTCGACCGCTATCGTCGAAACGCCAAGGGCCATGGCGATCGGCGCTATGAGCGTGCAAGCTTGAAGAAACGGAGAGACGCGACGATTCAACACCTTATGTCCTGCGCAAGCTATTGATTCCGAGCAAGTGTCACCACATGGGAGGAGCGTAGAGAATGCCGCCGTTCTTCCAAAGCGCGTTGATACCTCGCTCCATGCCGAGGGCACCTCCCTTGCCGATATTCGTGTCGTAAAGCTCACCGTAATTCCCGACGGCAGCAATGACATTGCGCAGCCATTGCCGGTCTAGACGCAGCTTCTCTCCGCTCCCACCAGCCCCCTCGACGAGCCGCCTTGCGTCCCCTTCCAGCACTTTGCCATTCGCTGCGGCCTCGCGCGCCAGTCCAACCTCTTCGGCATTGATAAGCCCGGCAAGCACCCATCGCACGATCTCCGTCCATTCCTGGTCCCCTTGCAGCACTGCAGGACCCAGCGGCTCTTTTGAGATGACTTCTGGCAGAACGGCGTGTCTCGTCGGGTTGTCAAATCCCGCACGGTCCGCGAACAGAGACGAGCGGTCAGCTGAATAGGCGTCACAGTCTTCGGCGAGATACGCCTTGATCATCTCGTCTCGCGACGGAAACGTTTTGGTCTCGGCGGTAAGACCGTGCTCCTTGAAGTAGTAGGCCATATTAGCCTCGGTCGTCGTCGCAGATTGAACGCAGACCCTGGCTCCGGCAAGCTGTTGCGCGGATACAAAACCCCTCTCGTCTGAGGTGATGAAACTTTGACCATCGAAATAGAGGACGCCTGCGAATTCAAGTCCCAGATCGACGTCGCGACTCATGTTCCATGTCGTATTGCGCGACAGCACGTCGATCTTGCCTGACTTCAACGCTTCGAAACGTGACGACGTGTCGAGGGCAATGAACTCTACCTTCGCCGGATCGCCCAATACGGCCGCGGCGATCGCTCTGCAAAAGTCTGCGTCGATCCCGGCCCAGTCTCCGGTGTTTGACTGGTACGAGAAACCAAGCAATCTCTCATTGACCCCGCAAGCAAGTGCGCCTCGGGCGCGAACAGCATCGAGGCGAGATGGCAATGTTGACGGGTTCGCCCCTGTAACGATGCCTTTGCCTGCTTCTGGCGAAATTGTCAGCTGCTGCGCCGCCTCGGTTCCCGAAGGCCGCGCCGAGGGAGGCGGAATATCCTTTTGCGGCGCGGTTGCTTTGTCTGCAAGCTCTTCGGCATCTGCCTCACGCTTGGGGGCTTTGGACGCCCTCAGGCAGAACGATCGCTTGGCAACCGTGAACTGTCCTGGCGTATCGCCAGGTGCCTTGCAGGTGCACGGACCTTTGGGTCCTGAACGAAATGCACAAAGGCTCAAATCCGCAAGCGCCGTGCCGGCGACCGAATAAAGGCTTGCGATAACGGCCAGCAATGCCGCCGTGAAGAGACGGCCCCTCGGACCCAACATGACTACTGATCCCCCACGTCTTGCCCTGGCTTCGTCTGAAGGCTACACGCGATCGGCAGCCTCGCAAGAACTTCCAAATCAATACGTCGAGCAGCCTCGATCGTCCACCCAAACTGGATTGGGCAAATTTTCGCGAGCCAAATTCAGCTGCCACACGTTGTCCGAATTGCGAACTGTGATTTGTGCCGGATCGGCAATTGCCTCACCGTCATATTGAAGCACTCAGGCATCTAGCCAATGACCCAACGTGTTGTTGCGGCGGCAGCAAACTTCAGCTCCACATCGCAAGCCAACTTCGCAACGGGTGTGGGCACATCCCTTGTCGGGAGAACATCCATCCCGTCGCGCAACCACGAAGCAAAATCGGGCGAGCGTAGAGGGCCTTCACTCGAACTCCATCTCGCCAAAGACGGCCTGCGCATTGCGACCCGCGAGCGCCTCGAACCCCTCGAGTTGACCGAAGGCGGATTGGTCGACCTTCGGCGCCCCTTGCATGTCGCCGCCGGCCTTCATGTACTCGGCGATCTTGGCACGCAGGTTTGCTAGATAATCAAACGTGTCAGCCTTGGCACGAGCGATCGTCGTCGGAGCACCGTGTCCGGGCACGACATGATCGGGCTTCAAATCGGCAACCGCCGTGAAGGCTTGGAGCCAGGTCTTTGATTTTGAGAAGGGCAGCACGCCAAGCAGCCGCTCCGTAAAGACAATGTCGCCGGCGAACACGGTCTTGGCAGCTGGCACCCAGACGAAGGAATCGCCCGGCGTGTGCGCCGGGGGCGCCTTCCGGACCTCAATCGTGGTGTTGCCAAGCGTCAAGGTATGCGAGGCTTCGAATGTCACATCTGCGTAGGCGGGCTCCGTACCGGCAAGCCGGTCGCCAAGCAGCTGGCTCAGCATCGTGAGCTGCAGGGACTCGCGTTCCTTCTGGTCTGCAACAGCGGCGACGGAAGCAATGATGGTGGCACCCTTGTTCCGCCAATAGCCATTGCCGAGCCAGCGGTGGTCCTGCCCACCCGTGTCGATCACGTAGCGCACAGGCTTATCCGTTACCTTGCCGACGGCCGCATCGAGTGCTTCGGCACCTTTCCAACTCCCGCCAGGATCGACCAACACTGCGCCTTCATCAGTGACGATCAGACCAAACGTGGCGTTATTTGCAAGGTTGGTCGGTGACCGCTGTTCCTTCTCTCCGACGAAGGCATAGATGCCTTCGCTTACCTTGACGGCTTCGAGAGCCAGAGCGGGCCAAGACAAAAGAGCAAGTAGAACTCCGATCGTCGCAGTTTGTAACCGCATTCAGTGCATCCCCCGATTGCCATTGTCGATGTGTGTACGCGATGTTCTGGATACTTATCGATCCCCCGTAAAATGAGGACAATTGCTATGACTCAGGGGCTTGCCCGGAGCATTTCTCGCCGCGTCCATCCATGGGGAATACTATCCGGCATCGGATGGATTTCAATGCCCGCCGAATCGTATCGGCAAAGGTAGCTCCTGGCCCGAGGCTGACCTCTGTTGCGCGCGGATCGGAGTCTGCAATCGACAGTGGCGCAGACCCTTTGGCTGTCCGATGGCTGCTGCTGAGGGGCAAACTGTCACAACCGCCGCTGCCCCGCAACGAAGAGCCATGCCTCTTTCAAACCGGTCTCAGTCCGGCTGCTAAACCAGTCTCTGCGTCGCAGTTACGGACGGCGCCCGGAAAAGGAATTTGGAGGCCAGAGAAAGCGGGATATTTGCCGCGCGAAGGCCGGCTATTCGGGGCGCAGAGACCGGCCAAAACACAGCTACATACGCGCTAACCTGCGGTTAGTGCGAGTCAATTGACGATGCAAATTTTACGATTGAAATCAGGGAGTTATTGTTGGTGGAGCCGAGGGGAATCGAACCCCTGACCTCTACAATGCCATTGTAGCGCTCTCCCAACTGAGCTACGGCCCCGGAAAATTTGGGAATGACAAGGGGACCTCCGCCCACCCTGCCAGGCCGCTTGAATAGGGCGTTCGCCCTCAAACTGCAAGCGGGAATTTGAGCTATTGGCAGGGCTGCCGTCGACCGCGCGACACCTCTCAACCGCTGCTGCTCCCGTCACCTCGAAACCAGCGCAAGCCCGATTGGAATCGAGGCTGGCTCGGAAGTCGCGCAACCTCAGACTTCCTCGTCGTCGCCGCCCCGGCCACCTACGATGGTTGTGACGTCGCCGCCATCCTCTTCCTCGTCCTCCAGGAAGGTATCGTCGGCATCCTCTTCGACGGCATCTGCATCTTCGATGTCCTCGATCTCTTCCTCGACCTCATCGGCCGCTTCGTCGGCCTTGGCCGTCTCCTTCTTGACCTTTCGCTGCGCCTTCTCCTCATCCTTGAAGAGCACGCCGACCGGCCCGGAGGCGATCACGTAGATCGTCCCGCAGATCGGGCAGACGATGGGGTCGCGGTTGAGGTCGTAAAAGCGGGCGCCGCATTCGTCGCTCTGGCACGTGCGCTTGGTGCCCCGCGCTTGCTTGGTCGTCGCCATGATGTGGCCCTCGAGTTTGCGGGAAAATGAGCGTGCGGTCTGCCATAGCCGGCAGCCCTTGTCAAAAGCAAATCCGGCGCACCTCGGACCGGAACCACGATCCCGCTGCCGGACAAAGGAAATCCGGCCGCCGGCCATTGACACCCTGCCACCCCAGCGGCTCAATGCGCGCCGTCCAGGCCGCCCCGACGCGACCCGCGACGGCACACCACGACATCCCTCGAACTCGCCACCGCCAGGTTTCCCGTGTCACACGCTGCTGTCCCACAACCCCTTTCGACCGTTCGTGCCACCACGCTCAAGGGTCGCGTGCGCGTCCCCGGCGACAAGTCGATTTCCCACCGTGCCTTGATGTTCGGCGCGCTCGCTACGGGCACCACCCGCATTTACGGGCTTCTGGAAGGCGAGGACGTCATCAACACCGCCCGTGCAGTCACTGCGCTCGGCGCGCCTGCCGCAAAAGACGGCGATGTGTGGATTGTGAAGGGCCGAGGGGTTGGCGGTCTTTCGCAACCCGACAGGCTCATCGATTTTGGCAACTCCGGAACCGGCACCCGCCTCATGATGGGGGTTCTTGCTGGCCACCCTGTCACCGTGACTCTGACGGGCGACGCCTCGCTTTCAAAGCGGCCGATGCGCCGCGTGCTTATGCCGCTTAAGGAGATGGGCCTTGAAGTCGTTGAGGATCGCGAGATGCTTCCCCTGACGATTAGGGGCTCCGACGCGCTGGTGCCGATCGTCTACGAGCTTCCCGTGCCCTCGGCGCAGGTCAAGAGCGCGATCCTTCTGGCAGGCCTCCATGCCGCCGGCGAAACGACCGTAATCGAGCGTGAGCCGACCCGCGATCATACCGAACGCATGCTGCGCTTTTTCGGCGCTGACATCCGCACCGAAATCAAGGAAGGCAAGACGCGCATCTCGATCAAGGGCGATGCCGAGCTGAAGGGACGCGATGTCGTTGTGCCGGGTGATCCCTCGTCGGCCGCGTTCCTGATCTGCGCCGCGTTGCTGGTTCCTGGCTCCGACGTTACCGTCGAGAGCGTGCTGGTCAATGAAACGCGCACCGGCCTCTACACGACCTTGAAGGAGATGGGGGCCGACGTGGAGTTTACCAACGTGCGCGAGGAAGGCGGTGAGCCGATCGCAGACATTCGAGCTCGTTTCTCGAAGCTTAAGGGGGTCACCGTCCCCGCCGCACGCGCGCCCTCCATGATCGATGAATACCCTGTGCTGGCAGCTGTGGCGGCATTTGCGCAAGGTGACACGGTCATGCATGGCCTTGCAGAGCTGAAGGTGAAGGAAAGCGATCGCCTCGCCGCCACCGCGGCGGGACTGGAAGCGAATGGAGTCGAAGCCACCGTTGAAGGCGACACGCTTATCGTGCATGGCACGGGCGGCAAGGTGTCAGGCGGCGGGGTGGTGGCCACGCATCTCGATCACCGAATTGCCATGGCGTTCTTGACCATGGGCCTCGCCAGCGAATCCCCCGTTACCGTCGACGATACCGCCATGATCGCCACGAGTTTCCCCGAATTCGTCAGCTTGATGAAAAAGCTCGGTGCGGCGTATCGTTCGGCGGACCGGCCCTAGAGCATGCTTAGCTGAAGTGCGCGGCGTATCCACGTGAAGACCATGCTCGAAACAACGGACTGGATCGTGTGCACGCATCCGCGAAACATGAACCCGATCTGGAGTCTGATGGTCTGAAATGGTATCGGTCGTGTTCTCATCGGCGCCGCGATCCAGTCTCCCAAACAAGAAGTTGGGACGGTTCACAATAGCCAGACTTGATTTTCAATCCGATTGCGGACTTGCGCCCGTTGCTCGTGCTTTCCCTGCTTGAGCATCCTTCACGCGCCTGCGCGCTCCGCCGCTGTCCAGCTGTCTGGCGAGATCGTCGAAAGAGAAAGGCTTGGGAAGGAACTCGATGTCCGAACTGAGCTTGATCGAGCCATCTGATTTGAAGCTCTGATACCCGGACGTACAAATGACCCGGACCTTTGGAAATTGCTCAAGTATGCGCTCACGCAATTCCAGGCCGCTCATCGCCCCTCCGATCATGATGTCGGTCAGCACGACGCCGATTTCATCAGTCGATTCCATGATTGCGAGGGCCTCACGCGCCGTTTTGCACGTGATCGAAATGTGCCCCATCGAACGCAGCATTTCTTGAAACACGAATGCAACGTCGTCCTCGTCTTCGACAACGAGCACCGACAGTTTGACGCTGGTGACCGGTTGCGTGATGACAGCTTCCTTCCTGTACGCTTCGGCACGCTCCGCCCGTGGCAGATAAAGGCGCACGGACGTACCCAACCCTTCTGCCGTGTTGAGTTCGACCGCCCCCGCGGATTGCCGCGCGAATCCATCGACCATGGCCAGCCCCATCCCCGAGCCGCCCCCTCGCTTCTTGGTTGTGAAAAAGGGTTCGAAAGCGAGATTGGCAATCTCCTCCGTCATGCCGACACCATCGTCTGAAACTTCGACGAGCACAAAATCCGCCGTCTCCGCCGCTTTGTCGCATTTTGTGGCCGCCACCTTGAACCAGGCCGCACCCTCTCTTTTTGCTAGTGCCGTTTCAATGCGAATTCGCCCACCGTTCGGCAAGGCATCGCGGGCATTGAATATCAAGTTTATGATCGCACTTTCAAATTGCGTAGGATCCGCATAAACCGCCAAATCCGGGGTTTTGTTGTCGAACGAAATAGAAATCTTGTCCGGCATGCTGATGAGCAGAAGCGAGATCACCGAGTTGATGTGACTCTCAACGTTCAACGCGCTTGGCTGAATGGTTTGTCGCCGGGCAAATGTGAGAAGTTGCGACGTTAGCTTGGAACATTGCTCGGCAGCTCCGATTCCCGTTTGGATCCACCCTTGCAACTGTCCGCCAGAGACTACGTTTTTCAGCAGTGAAAATATGCCGAGAATTGCAGCTATATTATTGTTGAAGTCATGCGCGATCCCGCCGGTCAGCTGACCAATCGTTTCGAACTTCTGGGCCTCGGCAAGCCGTCGCTCCGCAACCCTCAGGTCAGTGGCATCTAGACCGCTCATTACAAATAAACCGGCATTGGCATCCGACATCAACTGGTGGTAGTTGACAAGAATCGTGCGCGTGATTCCATCGCGCGGAACAAAGTCAAGGTAGTAGCTGACCGCCTCGCCTTTGGCCGCACGTGCCACACGAGGCTTGATCTGTTCGTGTAGATACTCGGGCAGATACTCAAAAAGCTTCAGCCCTCTCCAGCTGGGTCGCGACGAATTGACGATGTCGACATATCTCTGGTTGGCATAAACGTAATTGAGATCGCTGTCTAAAACCGCAACCATAGCCGGGATGGCCTCCATCACCGCGCTGGCGACGATCATGGAGTCCGGCTTCAGAAAAATGTCGGTCTGATTGCTCAACGCGGGCTCCGCGGCACGCTCGTTTCCTTTACCATCGCGGTCGTGCAGGTCATGCATCCCGTTCTCCTGCAACCGATCGATCGGTACTCAATTCGCCCAGCCTTCAACGAACCATTAAAGCAGATATGAAGTGCACGGCAAATCAGTCTGCACAGCTACTGCCTCGAGCACGGGCACCCATGACAAACTGTCAACGTGGTTGCTGCAGCGCAGCATCTGCCCTCAGATGCCTATATGACTTGAGGTGAACACCCCAACTCAAGCACACTCGATCATGGATTTGAACGGGCTTGGTGCTGTCTTCCGCATTGCCAGTGGTTCGCCTTCGTGGAACAGCCACAGCGATCCCGGCATCATCGTCTCCCAGCGCTCGTTGTCGGTCAGCGGCAGCGTCGCAATGACCGCAACGCGGTCGTTTGGCGTCGTCACCTCGGCGAAATCCACCGTTACGTCCTCGTCTTTGAGATGCGCCTCAGTGAAGGGTGCGCGGCGCACGATGTAGGCCAGTTCGGTCGAGCAGTGCGCAACAAGGCAGTCGCCATTGGAAATGAGGTAGTTGAAGATGCCGGTGCACGCCAGCGGCAGCGTCAAGTCGGCGAGCGCCTCGAACAGAGCGTTCCGTGACGGGGGCGCGGACCCGAAGCGTTGCTTGAGCATCTGCATGAGCCAGCAGAAGATCAATTCGCTGTCTGTGTCGCCGACTGGCATGAAACTGCCATCCAATTCCGGCTTGAACTTTGGCAGATGCCCGTTGTGCGCGAATACCCAGTAGCGCCCCCACATCTCACGTACGAACGGATGCGTATTCTCCAATGACGTCGGGCCCAGGGTCGATTTGCGGATGTGCGCGACGACGTTGAGCGACTTGATGGGATAGCTGCGCACCAGCTCGGCGATCTGCGAATGCGCGGAGGGCGCCGGATCGAGGAACGACCGCACGCCCTTGCCTTCGAAAAAGGCGATGCCCCAGCCGTCCGAATGATGATCGGTACCGCCGCCTCGTCGCCGGAAGCCGGTGAACGAGAAGCAGATGTCGGTGGGAACGTTGCAGTTCATGCCGAGCAGCTGGCACATGGTCGCAGGGCCCTCTTTCGGACGATGACGCAATGTTAGCAGCCCGCACAGCCGGCTCAACGTCTCGACCTGGAAAACCCACTGCGCCGATATCCGCCAGTCCCGCTCTTGACCGCCGCCCCACCCTCAGGCACTGCCATGCTGGCAGCCAGCAAGAATACCTTTGGCTGAAGTGCGCAGCGGTTCAGCGTGAAGAACATGCTTAAGGACAGGCGAGCATGTTTGGCTGAAGTACGTAGTCGTTCGGCGTGAAGAACATGCCCAAAATTGGGGGCTGGATCGTGTTCATGGTTCCACGAAACATGAACACGCAATGGGCGGGAGGCCAAAGCATGATCATCGCCATCGACGGGCCGGCGGCCTCGGGCAAGGGCACGCTCGCGAAGCGCATTGCCGCTCACTTCGGCTATTCCGTGCTCGATACTGGTTTGCTCTATCGCGCGGTTGCGCGCGACCTGCGAGCCGCCGACCAGTCGCTCGAAGACGAGCCGGCGGCCGAGTGGGTGGCAAAGTCACTCGATCCCGCAACGCTGAGCGACCCCGGCCTGCGACTGCCCGGGGTAGGTGAGGCCGCCTCGGTGGTCGCAAAGATGCCGCTGGTGCGTTCCGCATTGCTTGCATTCCAACGGGATTTTGCCGCCCAGGAGCCAGGCGCCGTTCTTGATGGGCGCGACATCGGTACCGTCGTTTGTCCCGATGCGGACGTTAAGATCTTCGTCTCCGCGGATGTCGAGGTGCGCGCCCGCCGCCGCTACGAAGAGCTGAAAAAGCGCGGCGAGCCTGTCACTTACGAAGGCGTCCTTGCAACGATAAAGGCGCGTGATGCCCGCGATGCCGGCCGCGCCGACGCACCGATGGTCGTGGCCGCCGATGCCCTGTTGCTTGATACGACCGATTTGGATATAGAAGCCGCATTCGACGCCGCTGTCGGATTGATCAAGAGGAAGATCGGCCAATAGGGCTTGTGCGAGACGTGCAGCCCGAAACTTATTGGCAGGCAACACGCCCATCCAGCGGCCGGAACCCATCTCTTCGCATGTAGCCGGCAGGACCCTGCCCGCACGCACGACGCGTGCGGCGTTTCCCGTTTAGCCATGCATCCCTTCCATCATCGCCGCGGAGGCATTGTCTTCGCGGCATCGTCAAGTTGCAGGGGCTCCGTTGGGAGCCCGACACGAGGAGCATAAATGAGCACCCAAGTTTCCAAGGAGCTGAATCCCAGCCACGACGAGTTTGCAGCCATGCTGGCCGAGAGCCTCGCCAAGGATGATCTTGCCGAAGGCGAGGTCGTGACAGGCAAGGTGATCGCCATCGAGAAGGACCTCGCCGTCATCGACGTCGGCCTGAAGATGGAAGGCAGAGTGCCGCTCAAGGAATTCGGCATTGGCGGCAAGCCTGCCGATCTCAAGCCTGGCGACCAGGTCGAGGTTTACCTGGAGCGCATCGAGAACGCGCTCGGCGAGGCCGTTCTTTCGCGTGAGAAGGCCCGCCGTGAGGAAAGCTGGAACAGGCTCGAGAAGCAGTTCGAGAAGGGTGAGAAGGTCCAGGGTGTCATCTTCAACAAGGTCAAGGGCGGCTTCACGGTCGACCTCGATGGCGCCGTCGCCTTCCTTCCTGGCTCTCAGGTCGACATCCGCCCGGTGCGCGACATCGGCCCGCTGATGCATCAGCCACAGCCTTTCCAGATCCTCAAGATGGACCGCCGCCGCGGCAACATCGTCGTCTCGCGCCGCTCGGTGCTGGAGGAGACGCGTGCCGAGCAGCGCGCCGACATCGTTGCCCGGCTCGAGGAGGGTCAGGTTATCGACGGCCTCGTCAAGAATATCACCGATTACGGTGCGTTCATCGATCTCGGCGGCATCGACGGCCTGTTGCATGTCACCGACATGGCTTGGCGCCGTGTCAATCACCCCTCCGAGATCCTGAATGTGGGCGATACGGTGAAGGTGCAGATCATCCGCATCAATCCCGACACGCAGCGCATCAGCCTCGGAATGAAGCAGTTGCAGTCCGACCCCTGGGAAGGCATCGAGGCGAAATACCCGGTTGGCATGAAGGTGACCGGCTCCGTTACCAACATCGCTGACTACGGTGCATTCGTGGAGCTGGAACCGGGTGTGGAAGGCCTCATCCACGTTTCCGAGATGAGCTGGACCAAGAAGAACATCCACCCCGGCAAGATCGTCTCGACGAGCCAGCAGGTCGAGGTCCAGGTGCTCGAGGTTGACCCGCAGAAGCGCCGCATCTCGCTCGGTCTCAAGCAGACCCAGGACAATCCTTGGGATGCCTTCCTCGCCACACATCCGAAGGGCTCTGAGGTCGAGGGACCGATCCGCAACATCACTGAATTCGGCCTCTTCATCGGCCTTGATGGTGGCGTCGACGGCATGGTGCATCTGTCCGACCTCGATTGGAATCGAGCAGGCGATGAAGCCATCAAGGACTACAAGAAGGGCGACGCCGTTCGCGCCGTGGTTCTCGACGTTGACAGCACCAAAGAGCGCATCTCGCTCGGCATCAAACAGCTGGGCGGCGATCCGATCGATGCAATCGGCAAGTTCAAGAAGGGCGACACGGTTACTTGCACAGTCGTTCAGGTTCAGGACAACGGCATCGAGGTGAAGCTGGCCGACAGCGAGATCACCACATTCGTCAAGCGCTCCGATCTTTCGCGCGAGCGTTCCGAGCAACGCCCCGAGCGCTTCAACGTCGGCGACAAGGTCGATGCCGCGATTACGACGATCGACAAGGCCGCGCGCCGCGTCGGCGTCTCCATCAAGGCGCTTGAGATCGCCGAGGAGAAGAGCGCTGTTGCCCAGTACGGCTCTTCCGACTCGGGCGCTTCGCTCGGCGACATCTTCAAGGCCGCCATCAAGAAGCGTGACGACAGCGACGATAGCGACGAAGGCTGATGTCCCGCCGCGGTTCGGACCGCGGCAAGGCCATCGCCCGCACCAATCGATCTTCGCAAAGAAATTTAAGGCCGCGCGGCAACCATCTGCCGCGCGGCCTTGTTTTTGCGCCCTCCCGCCACTGGTCACAAGTCTGCTTCCTCAGCGTCCGTTGAAAGCGGCCTGAAGCTTGCTTAGGCTTATGGAAAGTCACGAAGAATTAACGTTTTCCGGCCCCGTGCCGCGGAACAGGAGTTGACGACCGCCATGATGCTCGAAACTGAAACCGTTCTCGATCGCCGCAGATTGCGCCGGCATGTCTCATTCTGGCGCATGGCCGCCGTCGTTGCTGCATTGCTCGCCGTCGCCGGTCTTGTCCTGTCAAGCGAAACGCTGCAGTCCCTCACCCAGAAGGATTACATCGCCCGCTTCTCCATCACTGGCACCATCAGCGAGGACCGCAAGCAGCTCGAGCTGCTCGACAAGATCGCAGAGGATGAGAAGGCGGTCGCCTTGATCGTATTCGTTAACAGTCCTGGCGGCACGTCGACCGGCGGCGAAGCGCTCTACCAGGCACTTCGCAAGGTTGCTGAGAAAAAGCCCGTTGTTGCGCAATTCGGAACGGTCGCGGCCTCCGCCGGCTACATTGTCGGCCTCGGTACGGACCATATCGTGGCTCGCGGCAACTCGATCACCGGATCCATCGGTGTCATAGCTCAGTGGCCCGAGTTCGCGGGCATACTCGACAAGGTAGGCGTCAAGGTGAACGAGATCCGCTCCGGCGAACTGAAGGCTTGGCCTTCCCCCTTCGAACCACTCGACGCCAAGGGCACCGAAACCATGAATGCGATGGTCAAGGACAGCTTCAAGTGGTTCCTGGACCTCGTCAAAGAACGCCGCGGCATCGATACAGCGTCGGTAGACGGGCTTGAAAAGGGTCGCATTTTCACCGGTCGTCAGGCGCTTGAGCAAAAGCTGGTCGATGCAATCGGTGGCGAGGATGAGGTGCGCAACTGGCTGAAAGAAAAACACAAAATTTCCAAAGACTTGAAGGTGGTGGAGAAGAAGCCTGAGAAGGATTCGAAACTGTCGTGGCTGGGCGCCTCCAGCGGCTCGGTCCGCGATCTGGCTGCAGAGGTCGTAACCGGTGCCGCCGACGCACTCTCCGGCGGCGAGGCCAGCCGCCTGTTGCGCCTTGACGGCCTCGTCTCTGTTTGGCACCCTTCAGAAAATTGAGAAATAACAAACACTTTTTTGGGAGAGGCCGCCGTGATCAAGTCCGAGTTGATCCAGAAAATCGCTGCCGCGAATCCGCATCTCTACCACCGTGACGTCGAGCGGATCGTCAACGTGATCTTCGACGAGATCGTCGATGCATTGGCGCGGGGTGATCGCGTCGAACTGCGCGGCTTCGGAGCCTTCACGGTCAAACATCGTCCCGCTCGTGAAGGCCGCAACCCGAGGACTGGCGAACCTGTGCCCGTCGAGGAAAAGTTCGTCCCGTTCTTCAAGACAGGTAAGGACTTGCGCGACAGGCTGAACGGCGACGGCACAGCTGGATGATGAAGTCCGGCGCGCACACGAAGGCGCGTAAAGTTGGACCACACTCCAAGCTCCGTCAGCAGCGTTTTGCGGATCGCCGAACCGCTCAAGACTGCTGTCGCAGTACAGCCGCAAGACCGGAGAAATGCATCGACGTCGAGCACAAGTGCCGATCTGCCAGACGTAAGCTAGAATGCACTGTAAATGGTGCGCGGGTCATTCCAGCACATTGCCGGCCAGACTGACACCGGCGAGAGTGGCACCCGCGACACCAACGCACCTGAGATTTACTCTGTCAAACACCAAGCGAATGACAAGGCGAACCACCGTGCTCAAGCGTATCACCCTGCTCCTGATCTCGTTCCCCGTGGCGCTCCTGCTCATCACACTCGCCATTGCTAATCGACACACCGTGCGCATGGTCCTGGACCCGTTCCGTCCCGAAGCGCCGGTCATCTCCATCGAACTGCCGTTCTTCTATTATCTCTTCGGTGCACTGCTGATCGGCGTCGTCGCCGGCGGCACCGCTGTGTGGCTCAGCCAGAGTCACTGGCGCCAGACCGCACGCCACCGCACGCAGGAAGCGCGCCGCTGGCATGCAGAGGCAGATCGCCTGACGCGCGAGCGTGATGCGGATCTGGATCGGTCCAAGCAGTTGGCCATAGCAGCTCGATGACAGCAGGGCAGACTGCGGACGGGAGAACCTCCAGGACGCTGACGCCGTGGGAGAAGACCTGTCCATGCCGAGCAGCTACGGATATGCATGCGGCTTGAAGCATACGACCAAGCGATCCTGCGTCCCTCAAGCGATATGGCCAGAGCGACTCGAGCGAAGGCATGCCGATACCGTTTGAAGAAGCATTCACCTCCTTCATTTCGGCTCTCGACGCTATCGCTGTCGGCGTCTTTGCGGTCACCGGCGCGCTCGTGGCCAGCCGCAAGGAGATGGACATCTTCGGCTTCGCATTGCTGGGCACGGTCACAGGCGTAGGCGGCGGAACCGTACGTGATCTCCTGCTCGGCAACCTGCCTGTCTTCTGGGTCAAGAATCCCGCTTATGCAGCAATTGCGCTGACGGTTTCCGCCGTTGTCTATTTCACCGCGCACATTCCCGAATCGCGCTATCGCCTGCTGCTCTGGCTCGACGCGGTAGGGCTGTCGCTCGTCTGCGTCATCGGCGCCGACAAAGGATTATCTGCCGGTGTCGGCGCCTTCATCGCCATTGTGATGGGCGTCATAACCGCCGTGTTCGGAGGCATCATCCGCGATGTTCTGGGCGGCGAAAGCCCTGTTATCCTGCGCCGCGAAATCTACGTCATCCCAGCGATGCTCGGCGCCATGGCCTTCGTTGCAATAACGAGCTTCGGCGCGACCTATCCGGTTGCCGCCATGCTAGGATTTGCTTTGTGCTTCATAGTACGCGGCCTCGCCCTCTATTACGGATGGTCACTTCCGCCCTATAAATCAAGACCGGGCCGCCGCGCCTCGGAAGTCGCGCCGCAGCAAGACCCGCCCGGGGATGGAAACGAGACCACAAGATGACTGACACGAAGATCTGCGGCATCAAGACCAGCGAGGCCCTTGAAGCGGCGATCTCGGGGGGCGCGCGCTGGATCGGTCTGGTGCTTCATGACAAGAGCCCACGCAACATGCCGCTTGCTACCGCAGCCGCGCTGGCCGACCAGGCCCGCGGCCGCGCCTCAATCGTGGTCCTTCTGGTGGATCCCGGTGATGATCGCCTCGCCGATGTCGTGCGCGTTGTGGGCCCCCATTTCATCCAGCTCCACGGCCATGAAAGCCCCGAGCGCGTCGCCGCTATCCGCAAGACCTTCGGCACACGTATCATCAAGGCGGTGGGCGTGCAGAACGAGTCCGAAGTCAGAACCGCGCTGGCCTATTACAAGCCTGGGATTATCGCAGATCTGATCCTGTTCGATGCCAAACCTCCACAGGGCGCGGAGCGAACCGGAGGCCATGGCATTCCGTTCGACTGGCAGATCCTCTCCGCGGTGCCGGTCGGAATGCCCTATATACTGGCTGGCGGGCTCACCCCCGACAACGTCCGCGAGGCCGTCCGCATGACCGGAGCTCCGGCCGTCGACGTTTCCTCGGGCGTGGAGACTGCGCCAGGGGAAAAGTCGCCGGAGCTGATCCGTGGCTTTCTTCAGGCGGTAAAGACCGCTATGGAGACGCTGTGAAATCCCTCGCCCACCGGCAGCTGCGCAAGATTTGATCGTTTCCGGACCGGTCGACCACCCAGGCAATTCGAGGACCGAGCATGGCTACTCTTTCAACTCATTCCGCCGACGCCAAGCTCAACAGCTATCGCGCCGGGCCTGACGAACGCGGCCACTTTGGACTGTTTGGCGGCCGTTTCGTTGCCGAGACGCTGATGCCGCTGATCCTCGATCTGGAGCAGGCATACAAGGATGCCAAGGCCGATCCTTCCTTCTATGCCGAGCTTGAGAACCTCAACACGTTCTATGCCGGCCGGCCGAGCCCGCTCTACTTCGCCGAACGCCTGACCGAATACTTCCGCGCGCAAAGCAACACCGGCGGCGGCGCCAAGGTCTACTTCAAACGGGACGAACTCAATCATACGGGCTCGCACAAGATCAACAACTGCCTGGGCCAGATCCTGCTTGCCCGCCGCATGGGCAAGACACGCATCATCGCCGAGACCGGTGCTGGCCAGCATGGTGTTGCCGTCGCTACCGTATGCGCCCGCTTTGGCCTGCCGTGCGAAATCTACATGGGTGCCACCGACGTCAAGCGACAGTCGCCCAATGTCGCGCGCATGTACATGCTGGGTGCCAAGGTCAACCCCGTCACATCCGGCGCCGGCACCCTGAAGGATGCCATGAACGAGGCCCTCCGCGATTGGGTGACCAACGTCGAGAACACATATTACATCATCGGCACCGCTGCCGGTCCCCATCCCTACCCCGAGCTGGTCCGCGACTTCCAGTCGATCATCGGCAAGGAGGTGCGCGAGCAGATGATGGCAGCGGAGGGCCGCCTGCCCGACACGCTCGTTGCCTGCATCGGCGGCGGCTCCAACGCCATTGGCTTGTTCCATCCCTTCCTCGACGATGAGGGGGTGAAGATCTTCGGTGTCGAGGCCGGCGGCCATGGCCTCGATGTTCCCAACGGCCACGCCGCCTCGATGAACGGCGGCTCGCCCGGTGTTCTCCACGGCAACCGCACCTATCTGCTGCAGGACGACGACGGCCAGATCCTCGAAGGTCATTCCATCTCTGCCGGCCTCGACTATCCGGGCGTCGGCCCTGAACATTCCTGGCTGAAGGACACCGGCCGCGTGAAATACGTGTCCGTGACGGACAAGGAGGCGCTCGATGCTTTCCAGTTGTGCGCCCGCAGGGAAGGCATCATCCCCGCATTGGAGCCATCGCACGCACTAGCCCACGTCACCAAGCTCGCACCGACACTGGCGCAAGACGATATCCTGGTCATGAATATGTGTGGCCGCGGCGACAAGGACGTCTTTGCAGTTGCCGGCTATCTGGGCATCGACATTTGACTTCAGCAAACAGCGCGCGCACCTCAGAACCGCACCCCCGCCGAACAACGAACCCGCCAAGGCGCACATGACCGAGACACGCATTGACCGACGCTTCGCCAAACTGAAGAAGGACGGCCGCGCCGGACTCGTCACCTTCATTTCCGCCGGTGATCCCGACCTCGCCACCTCCCAGCAGATCCTCGCCGGCTTGCCCGCAGCGGGCGCCGACATCATCGAGCTGGGTATGCCGTTCTCCGACCCGATGGCAGACGGCCCGGCGATTCAGGCGTCGTCTTTGCGCGCCTTGAAGGCCGGCCAGCGAATGACCAGGACGCTCGCCATGGTCGCCGACTTCCGCAAGTCCGACAACGATACGCCGATCGTGCTGATGGGCTACTACAATCCTATCTACGTCTACGGCAACGAGCGCTTCCTGGCCGACGCCGTCAAAGCGGGAGTCGACGGCCTGATCGTCGTCGACGTTCCACCTGAGGCCGACGAGGAACTATGCCTGCCCGCGCTTGCCTCAGGCCTCAATTTCATCCGCCTTGCAACGCCAACTACGGACGCGAAACGTCTGCCCAAGGTGCTCGCCAACACGTCGGGCTTCGTCTACTACGTATCGATCACCGGAATTACGGGCGCAGCAGCACCCGACGTCTCCAGGGTTCACGGTGAAGTCAGACGCATCAAGGCATCCACCACCCTTCCCGTTGCCGTCGGCTTCGGCGTCAAGACAGGCGAGCAGGCTCAGGCCATCGCCAAGGGCGCCGACGCCGTCGTCGTCGGCTCGGCACTCGTGACCGCGATCGAAAAATCCCTGGACGTACAGGGAAATGCCACCGGCACGACCGTCTCAGCAGTCCTGGATCTGGTCAAAGGCCTTGCCGGCGCCTTGCAGGCACGATAGAGCGGCCGGCGAGTTGCGGGCTCAAAATCGTCGAAAATCCGCACGAGTATCGTAATCGCGAAATTCGTCTCATTCTGTTGTACCCGGCAAACGAATTTCGCGTTTCTGACGACACTAGAAATATCAACGAGCTAGTGTGAATAGTTTCGAGAAGTCCGCCTCGCAACCGAGCCGAAAAGAATGTAGCGGACCACTCGATCAACACACTAGGATGCGAAAAACGGCCACGGGCCCGTTGCACCGGCTCGCAGGTTGTGCGACGCAAAAAAGATTGAAGTGCGGGCAACTGGCGCGGCATCCGCCGCCGGGGCGCCCATCGAACGAACATGAGCGGATTGGCTGCGAAGGAGCCTAGACGCGTGAACTGGATCAATAATGTCGTCCGGCCCAAGATCCGGAACTTCCTGACGACCAAGCGCGACGTTCCGGACGACCTCTGGAGAAAGTGTCCAGAAACGGGCCAGATGGTCTTCACAAAAGACCTTGTGGCCAACCAGTATGTCTATCCGGGGTCCGACTATCACGAGCGCATGACCGCGCCGCAACGACTACAGCACCTGTTCGGCAGCGAGAACTATGCTGTCATCCCCAATCCGTCGGTCAGCCTCGATCCGCTGAAGTTCCGAGACGCCAAGCGCTACACCGACCGCCTCAAGGAAGCCAAGACGAAGACGTCGCTCGACGATGCCGTCGTCATCGCCGAAGGCGACCTGGAAGGGACCAACGTCGTCGTTGCCGTGCAGGACTTCCACTTCATGGCGGGGTCCCTCGGCATGGCGGCGGGAGAAGCTGTCATCGCCGGCATGGAGCATGCGGTCTCCAAGAAGTCGCCGTTCATACTCTTTGCGGCCTCGGGCGGTGCCCGCATGCAGGAAGGCATCATGTCGCTTATGCAAATGCCGCGCACGACGATCGCCGTGCAGCGCCTTCGGGACGCGCGACTGCCCTACATCGTCGTCCTGACCGACCCGACAACCGGCGGCGTCACCGCTTCTTATGCCATGCTGGGCGATATCCAGATCGCCGAGCCGGGCGCTCTCATCTGCTTCGCCGGCCCCCGCGTCATCCAGCAAACCATCCGCGAACAGTTGCCCGATGGGTTCCAGCGTGCCGAATACCTGCGCGACCACGGCATGGTTGACATGGTGGTTCACCGCCACAAGCTGCGCCAGACGCTGGCCCGTCTGGTACGCATCCTGATGGCGCCAGCCGGCGCCGAGAGGAGCGTCACCTCAAGCCGCAAGTCGCCGCGCGATTTGAATGGCGGGAAGGGCTACGTCAACGGCATCTCACCCGATGTTACCAGTCGGCCTACGTCCGTCTCGGTCACGGCAAAAACGCCGGCAATCATCGAGGCCGAGCCGGTTTCCGACAACGAACGCTTCGAGCCCGGGCGCCGCGCCCGCGACGTGGAGGCAAAGCCGGTCGCCGAGACAAAGCCATCCGAACCCAAAACAGCGCCAAAAAGCTGAAACGAGGTTGTCGAGACCGGAAAACCGCTGTAGGCCATGGCGAATTGGCCCACAGCGGGCCGTGTCCTAGAACCATGAACCCACTGCCGGCATGCCTACGTGACTGCCGCGCGCGAAAACTGATCCCAGCGGCCCCACGAGCGGCGAGCATCACGAGGCGGACATGCCGACGAGCGACAAGCTCCTCGCCGACCTGAAGCTGCTTCACCCGAAGCTGATCGACCTGTCGCTCGGCCGCGTCGAACGCCTACTGGCGAAGCTTGGCGATCCGCACCTGGCCTTGCCTCCCGTCGTCCACATCGCGGGCACCAATGGCAAGGGTTCGGTTACGGCCTATCTCAAGGCGATCCTGGAGGCGTCGGGCCTCGCCGTCCATGTCTATACGTCACCGCATCTGGTGCGTTTCCACGAACGCATCGTCATCGGGCGAAAAGGCGGTGTCGCTGAGCCGATCGGCGAAGCGCAGCTCGTCGATGTGCTGAGCCGCACCCAGACGATCAACCATGGCGACGACATAACGCAGTTCGAGATCACCACCGCAGCCGCCTTCCTCGCTTTCGCGGAAAATCCTGCCGACATCCTGCTTCTCGAGGTTGGGCTCGGCGGCCGCCTGGATGCTACGAACGTGATTGGCACGCCGCGTCTTGGCGTCATTACGCCGGTCTCTCTCGACCACGCCGACAAGTTGGGTGACCGCCTTTCGCTGATCGCCGCCGAAAAGGCCGGCATCCTGAAGCGCGGCATGAAAACCGTTGTGTCGCGGCAGGACGACGAAGCAATGGTGGTGATCGCCGGCACGGCCGAACGGGTCGGTGCTGAGCTGGTCGTATGGGGGCAGGATTTCGACGCCTATGAGCAGGCCGGCCGCCTCATAGTGCAGCGTCACGAGCAGCTCCTTGATCTGCCGCTGCCCGCCCTCATCGGCCCCCACCAGATCTCGAATGCCGGCACCGCCGTCGTCGCGGCGCAGGAGCTCGACGGCTTCAAGATCGGCGAGAAGGCGATCGAACGCGGCTTGCAGACGGTACGCTGGCCTGCCCGGATGCAGCGCCTGACTGGCGGACCGCTAACCGATCTTTTGAAGCCCGGCTCCGAGCTTTGGCTCGACGGCGGACATAATCCTGCCGCCGGCGCCGCACTGGCCCAGACCATGGCCGACCTTGAAGAGCGGTCTCCGCGCCCGCTACACCTCGTCGTCGGCATGCTTGGCCTCAAGGATGCAGAAGGCTTTCTTCGGCACTTCCGCGGCCTCGCTCGGCACGTTGTGACCGTCCCGATCCCTGGAGCACACGAGCAGCCATTTACGCCCGAGGCGCTGGCTCAGGCCGCTCGCAATGCCGGAATCTCGGCTGAGCCGGCTGTCGGCATCGAGGAGGCCCTATTGCGCCACGACACCCAGTTCCCAGGGCCGAAACGCGTTCTGATCTGCGGATCGCTCTATCTGGCCGGACACGTCCTTGCATTGCAGGACGGCGTCGCCGCACAGCCAAACTGAAGCGCCACACGGCCCGTTGACTCACCAACGAACGGCACCGCTCCCCCAAAGTGCGCGAACTCTGCTATCACGGCGGCGCGGACCCGATCCGCAAACCGTGACGGCCCAAGCAGCAACAATCCAGTCCGACCCGCCCCTATGCCCGAAGCCAAACCCGAAACAACGTCCAGAACCGCCACAGACGGCACCGCTACGGCAACCGGCGCGACCGGCACCACCCGTCCGGAGTGGGCCGCGGCACACCGTATCGTCGTCAAGATCGGCTCTGCCCTGCTTGTCGACCGCGCTACCGGTATCTTGAAGACAGACTGGCTTGCTTCGCTGATGGACGACGTCGCCGTGCTCGCGCAGGCTGGCAAGGAGATCGTGCTTGTGTCGTCGGGGGCCATCGCTCTTGGCCGCCACATGCTGAAGCTGCCCAAGGGACCGCTCGAACTCGAGGAGAGCCAGGCGGCTGCCGCCGTCGGACAAATCAGCCTCGCCCATGCCTATCAGGACTTCGCCCGCCGCCACGGCTTCATCGCGGCGCAGATCCTGGTTACGCTGGGCGATACGGAGGAGCGCCGCCGCTACCTCAATGCGCGCCACACGATTGACAGGCTGCTCGCTCTCAAAGCCATCCCTGTCGTCAACGAGAACGATACCGTGGCCACGACCGAGATCCGCTATGGCGACAACGATCGCCTCTCCGCGCGTGTCGCCTCCATGGTTTCCGCCGACTGCCTTGTCCTGCTGTCGGACATCGACGGCCTCTATACCGCGCCGCCCGGCAGCACATCCGATGCCCGCCGGCTCGATCTTGTCACCGAGATCACACCGCAGATCGAGGCAATGGCGGGCGATGCGGGAACCGAGCTGTCGAAAGGCGGTATGAAGACCAAGATCGAAGCTGCGAAGATCGCGCGCGCAGCGGGCTGCGACATGGTGATCGCTTCCGGCAAGGTGATGCACCCGCTGAAGGCGATTTCCGAAGGCTGCGCCGCCACCTGGTTCATTGCGCCGTCCGATCCCGTCACTGCCAAGCAGCGTTGGATTTCCGGCCAGCTTGAGCCAAAGGGCGTCGTCGTTATCGACCACGGTGCGCAGAAGGCGATGCTGTCCGGAAAAAGTCTGCTTCCCGCAGGCGTCAAGTCGGTATCGGGATCGTTCGATCGCGGCGATGTGGTCATCATCCGCAACGAGACCGGACATGAGGTCGGCCGTGGCCTCGTCGCCTATGCGAAGAACGACGCCGAGCGTATCATCGGCAAACGTTCGGCCGCGATCGCGGAAATTCTCGGCTTCGAAGGCCGCGCCGAATTGATTCATCGCGACGACATGGCCTTGAACCGCGCGCTCACGCAGAAGCCATAGGACATCGGCTGAATCAGGAACCGATCCCGCACAAGAGCCAAGCAAACCACGAGACCAACAAAATGACTGCCGCAGTCCAGAAGAAGCTCCACGAGAACGACATCGCCGGCCTGATGCGCGAGATGGGCAGCGCTGCCCGTGCCGCGGCGACGCAGTTGGCGGTGGCGCCGCGCGAGGCAAAGGACGAGGCGCTCACGGTTGCTGCTGCGGAATTGCGCAAGCATACGCCCGAAATACTCGAAGCGAATGCCCGCGACGTCGCCGCGGCGGAAGAAGCTGGCAAGCCGTCATCCTACATCGACCGCTTGATGCTCGATCCGGCGCGCTTGGAAGGCATTGCAAAGGCACTTGAGGCGATCGCCGCGCTGGAAGACCCTGTCGGCACCGTGCTCGCCGGGTGGACGCGGCCCAACGGATTGCGCATCGAGCGCGTGCGCGTGCCGTTGGGCGTCATCGGCATCATTTACGAAAGCCGCCCTAACGTGACGGCCGATGCGGGCGGACTATGCCTGAAGGCCGGCAATGCGGCAATTCTGCGCGGCGGCTCAGACAGCCACGAAACCTCCGTAGCGATCCTCACCTGCCTTCGCCACGGCCTCAAGGCAGCCGGCCTGCCGCTCGATGCGATCCAGCTGGTGCCGACAACCGATCGCGAAGCGGTTGGCCACATGCTCGCGGGCCTTGAAGGCAGCATCGACGTGATCGTTCCGCGCGGCGGCAAGAGCCTGGTCGAGCGCGTGCAGAAAGAGGCACGCGTCCCGGTCTTCGCGCATCTCGAGGGGATCTGTCATACTTATATCGATCGCGGCGCCGACATCGATATGGCCCGCGAGATCGTCGTCAACGCCAAGATGCGCCGCACCGGGGTATGCGGCGCAACTGAATGCCTGCTCATCGACAAGAACGCTGACGGCGACTACGTCGCCCCGCTCGTTGCCGCCCTCATCGACGCCGGCTGCGAAGTGCGCGGCGATCCGACCGTCCAGAAAGCCGACGCGCGTGTGAAGTCGGCCACCGAAGCGGACTGGGGACGTGAATATCTCGATGCGATCATCGCCGCCCGCATGGTCGATGGCGTCGACGGAGCGATCGCCCACATCGCCCGCTACGGCTCGCAGCACACTGACGCCATCGTCACCGAATGTCAGGGCACCGCCGAGCGCTTCCTGAAAAGGGTCGATTCCGCCATTGTGCTGCACAACGCCTCAACCCAGTTCGCCGACGGTGGCGAGTTCGGCATGGGCGCTGAGATCGGCATAGCCACCGGCAAGATGCACGCTCGCGGCCCGGTGGGCGTCGAGCAGTTGACGAGCTTCAAGTATGTCGTCCGCGGCTCCGGCCAGACCCGGCCCAGGTGATATGTTGCCCGCCAACGTCATGCAAAATGACGTCCTGGATGAACCGATTGTTTTAAACCATCTAAAGGCGATAATCTTCCAACCGGCAGGGAAATCGGCCAGCTTGTGCCGATGCCCGGCCGCAGGCGTTCGCTTGCCCTGCCCGACGACAAAGAACGACATAATAAAAGAACGACATAACAAATGAACAATCACGACGATCCAAGGAGCTGATCGCATGCTTCGTCGCCTAGCGCTATTTGCACTCGCCACTATCATGGTCGCGGCACCCGCGGCAGCCCAGGAAGCCGGAACGGTTGCAGGCCGCGCTGCCCTCTCGACAACGTCAACCCAGGACCTGATTGCCCAGCGTGAAAAGTGGGGCACGGCCCCCAAAGCCGCGAAGGCAGCAAAGGCGACAAAGGCCGAGCCGCCGCCGCCCGCCAAGGCAGACAAGTTGGCAGCCGCACCTGCGTCCTACGCCGTCCTGCCCGCCGGCGACTTGGGCAAGCTCCTGGCCGAGCGCGAGAAGTGGGGCAAGGGACCAGCCGGCTACGAGACGAAGAAGGTTGTCGCACCGCCCGCCGCCGGCACGCGTGCCTCGAAGTCCAAAGCCAAAAAGTCAAAGGCTGCAAAGAAAAAGAAGAAGAGCGCCAAGAACTGACGCGGCCGCAGCACGAAACGGCAACCGCCCGGTTCGTGCATCATCATGAGCACCAGCTTCACCCGCGGTGCAATCGCAACCTGCGCGTGAAGCTGCTGTGCTGGCGCCGGAAATGGCTGCGGCGAGGCTCGTTCGGGGGGGTCGAAGACTTCG
This sequence comes from Hyphomicrobiaceae bacterium, assembly GCA_050246945.1. Classification (GTDB taxonomy): domain Bacteria; phylum Pseudomonadota; class Alphaproteobacteria; order Rhizobiales; family Hyphomicrobiaceae; genus JAEUMD01. The sequence goes on along the minus strand of JBFWVC010000004.1, from coordinate 102,665 downwards.
GATGGATGGCGCCGCCCAGCTAATTCGCTTAACAACGCACGTGCACGCAGCGCCGCAGCACCGAGATTCCCGCGAGATCCACTTGCGTCCACGTCGTCGCAGCACGTCCGACTTCACGATCGAAACGCCGCCGGCTGCAGCCGGACAGCGCATCGGCCTCATGGGCGGTTCGTTCAACCCGCCGCACGACGGACATTTGACAGTAGCGCGCACGGCCCTGAAGCGGCTTCGCCTGGATCGCATTTGGTGGCTGGTCTCGCCAGGAAACCCACTCAAGGTCAACGACGGCCTCCCCACCCCTTCTGACCGCATCGCGGCGTGCCGCGCACTGTCGCAGCACGATCGGCGGATTTACGTCACGGCCCTGGAGACAGACTTGGGCAGCAGCTATTCCATCGACGCGGTGGCGTTCCTCAAGCGGCGTTATCCCGCTGTGCGATTCGTCTGGGTGATGGGCGCAGACAACCTCGCCGGGTTCCATCGCTGGAAGAGGTGGCGTGATATTGCCGTCAGCGTACCGGTTGCCGTCGTCGACAGGCCGGGTTGGCATCTCGCGGCGCTGAACTCACCCGTCGCCCGGGCGCTGGCGCGAAACCGCCTGCCGGAAAGCCGGGCGACCCGTCTTCCGTTCGCCAGACCACCGGCTTGGATATTCCTCCCCACGCGTCTGTCGACACAGTCTTCGACCGCGCTGCGACGGGTGGAGGCAGCAAAATCCGGAAACCAGGAGCCTATTGTTTGAAGGCGATTTATTCGCAACACTGTTAACATTCGGCCACAGGATCCATGCAAACTTGTTGCTTGCCGGTTGGAATGGCGCGTATCTTTGACGCGCCGGCTTCGGTAACACAACGATCGCCGGCCGGTACGAGCAAAGCCGTGGCCCGCCGCCCTTATCTGCCGAAGGCAGGCCGACCGCGGGGACGCTCGTAAACCGGAAAGCACACATCGCTGGGAGTGTTTCAACACTTCATGCGGTCAGGAGACGAAAGGACGTCCGCCACACGATGCCAACCGCTCTCGAGGGGAATGCCCGCAGCAACCCTCCGACCGAGGTGATCTCTGACAAGAATGCCTCGAAAGCCCTTCTCGCCGAAGTCTGCCACTGGCTCGACGAAGCCAAGGCGGAAGAGATCGTTACGATCGACCTGGAGGGCAAAACGACGATCGGCGACTACATGGTGGTTGCCACCGGCCGCACCGATCGTCACGTCGGCGCCATCGCCGACCAGCTCCAACGCAAGCTCAAGGACGCCGGCTTCGGACGCACACGCGTCGAAGGAACCGACACTTGCGACTGGGTGCTGATCGACACCGGCGATCTCATCGTTCACGTGTTCCGCCCCGAGGTTCGTGATTTCTACAACCTCGAGAAAATGTGGAGTGTCGACCGTCCGCCCGAGACGACGGCGCACTGATAGGGCGCGTCGCGCCCGCGGACATTCGATCCGCCAGAATAGCCGCGCAGGCTCAACGTGACCCGGCGCGAAGGGATTCTTATGCGTTTGTGCGTCGCGGCAATTGGCCGGCTGAAGGACAGCGGCGAGATCGAGCTGACGGCGCGATACCGGAAGCGCATCGACCAGTCGGGGCGCGCGGTCGCGCTCGGGCCGCTGCTCATCATGGAGCTGCCGGAAGCGCGCCAGCCTGATCCCGCCCAGCGCAAGTCCGACGAGGCGGCGCGGCTGATGTCCGCCATCGCGCGCGCTGACCGCCGTATCGTGCTCGACGAAGCAGGCAGGCAGCTTACAAGCAACGAATTTGCCGATCATCTGCGCAAGGCCCGCGACGACGGCACCCGCGAAATGGCATTCGCTATCGGCGGTCCCGATGGCCATGGCCCGAGCGTCCGCGAAGGAGCCGATCTCGTTTTGTCGCTAAGCCGCATGACGTTGCCGCATGGGCTTGTCCGCGCCCTTCTCGCGGAGCAGATCTATCGCGCGCTGACGATCATATCCGGTCACCCCTATCATCGTGCCTGACGGGCCGAGACCGCATTCAGGCAAAGCCGTGCGCATACCGGACTGCACATCACATGCGCGCGATCACGCGATCCAGTAGCCGCATCGGCAATACGCGTTTGAGACCTGCCGCCACATAGGTCGGCGTCGTCACGTAGTACCGCAATTTCGGGCGCCGCGACTCCAGCGCATGTACCAGCTTTTCGGCGACCGCTTCGGGGTCCAGTTTGAATGTCTGCTTGCCGCCAGCTTCCATCGTCTTGAGCCGCGCCAGATATGTCTGGCGGTGCACCGATCGCTCGATGTCGACTGTCTCCCGGAAATTCTTCAATGCCGTCTCCAGGAACTTGGTACGGATCGGCCCCGGCTCGATCAGCACAACGTCGATGCCGCTCCCTGCGAGCTCCAGCCGCATCGCGTCGCTGAGCCCCTCCAGCGCGAACTTCGAAGCGCAATAGGCGCCGCGGTACGGTCCCGATATGAATCCCAGCACCGAAGAGCACTGTACGATTCGCCCGTACCGGTTGGCACGCATCGATGGGATGAGCCTCCGCGTCAGATCGTGCGTGCCGATGAGATTTACTTCCAGCTGCCGTCGCAGGACCTCCGGCGTAAGATCCTCTACCGCGCCCACTTGACCAAACGCGCCATTGTTGAAGAGCGCGTCGACCCGCCCCCCGGTGCGCTCCAGCGCTGACTGAGCACATGAGGTAATCGAATTGGAGTCAGAAAGCTCCAGCTCCAGCGCCTCCACACCCGCGTCTCGCTCCAGACGGTCGAGATCGGCTTTCTGCCGCGCCGTCGCCAGCACGCGCCAGCCGAGCGCCTTCATCCGGACAGCCGCTGCCCAGCCGATACCCGATGAGGCACCGGAGATCAGTATTGATCGCATTTCAGACATATCCAGATTCACGAATATTTGATCTATTTCGCACCCGCAAAACGGAATGCGTTGCCCATTGGATCGGCCGAAAGCATGAAGGATTTTTGCCCGTGTTGCGACCATCGGCCAATTTCGTACCCGTGTCCTTAGCGCTGCAATACGCCGACAGGCGGCCCGGACCCCGTATGCGGTTGGCGGGCAGAGTATGAGCGCTGACGCAGCAGAAGATGCGGTCGGCACATGACGATGCAATGCGGCGACCATCATGTTCCAGGGACTGACATCCAAGACCCTCAGCGCGTTCTTCGAGCATTCTCCGATTCCCCTGACCTTGGCGTCGCCGGTTTTCGACGACTGCCCCGTCATCTTGTGCAACGATCCGTTCCTGAACCTCACCGGATACACACGCGACGAGGTCATTGGTCGCAACTGCCGCTTCTTGCAGGGTCGCGACACCGATCCCCTGGCGCGTGCGAAGCTACGGACCGCGATCCACGATCAGCGCGAGGCGCTCGTTCCCATCAGCAACTACCGCAAGGACGGCACCGAGTTCGAGAACTACGTTTTCATTCTGCCGATTTTCGATTCCAATCAGAACCTGCTCTACATGCTGGGCTCGCAGTGCGATATCACAACCTCGCGCCACATGTTGACACCCATGGAGCATGCCCAGCTTCTTGAGGAAGGGATCGAGCTGACGAGCCCGAGGCTCGCCGCGCAGGAGCACTTGCGCATCATGAAGCGCACCGAGTTGTCGGATGCAGTGCGCACTATACTGACGGGCGAAATTTTTGACTGAGCGACCCCGGGCGCACATTCCGCCGGCTGCTCAGCATTTGTAAGAACGGTACATCGATCCGCAGTGGCCGAAATTGCAAACCTCGGGATGGAATATCTCGGCCAGGATCTCTGTCGATTCGACGATGCGTGGTCCCGGCCGGTTGAAGAACGCGTTGCCGTCCGCAACCCACACCGCACCCTCGCGCACCGCGCGCAGGCTGCACCAGATCTCGTTGTCGACGAGTGGAGCCATCTCCCGTTCGGTCGTCGCGAGATCGAAACCGCATGGTCCAACCAGGATTACATCCGGATCGGCCGCTGCAACAGCCCCCCAGCTGATCCAGGGCGAGTTCGCGCCCGTCTCGCCGAAGAGGCTGGCGCCACCGGCTATCGAGATGATCTCCGGCATCCAATGACCGCCCGACATCGGCGGGTCGATCCACTCGATGAACGCGAATTTGGGCCTCCCCCGCCCTCGGACAGCATCGGCGATCTCACCCAACCGGGCTCGCATACGCTGCGCCACACGAGCACCATCGTCCGGTCTGCCGATAGCCTCCGCCACCCGCACGATATCGGCGAGCAGATCGTCAAGCGTGTGCGGCCGGAGCGACACCACAGCGGTATCGCGCCCCGTCCATTTGCATACCGCACGTTCCACATCCGCCAGCGACACCGCGCAGACCTCGCACTGGTCCTGGGTCAGGATCACGTCCGGAGCCAGCGCTTCGAGCACCGTGGCATCGACCTCGTAGACCGCAAGCCCATCCTTGACGAGTTCCTTCACCCGCTCATCGATTTCGCGGCTCGATCCTTCGACCTTGAACTTCGCCCTCGTGAGGGCGGGCAACGATTGTACACTTTGCGGCCAATCGCATTCATGCGAGCGCCCGATCTGCCAATCGCCTGCACCCAGCGCATGCACGATCTCCGTCGCGCTGGCGATCAATGAAACGATACGAGGATCCGCGCCGACCTGCGCACCCCTCGTCGACCGATTGCCCATGGGTGTCTCAGCCTTCGCTCTTGCGACGGCTCATGAATGCAAGCCGCTCGAACAGATGCACATCCTGCTCGTTCTTTATGAGCGCCCCGGCAAGCGGTGGGATCAGCTTTCGCGGATCGTTCTCGCGCAGTGTCTCCGCGTCGATGTCCTCGTTGAGCAGGAGCTTGATCCAGTCGAGCAGCTCGGATGTCGATGGCTTTTTCTTCATTCCGGGCACGTCGCGCAGTTCGTAGAAGACACGCAATGCCTCGTTGACGAGGCGCCCCTTGAGGCCGGGGAAGTGGACGTCGACGATTTCGCGCATCGTCTCGGCGTCCGGAAACTTGATGTAATGGAAGAAGCAACGCCTCAGGAATGCGTCGGGCAGCTCTTTCTCGTTGTTGGAGGTGATGATGACGATCGGGCGCTGTGCCGCCTGGACCGTCTCACCCGTCTCGTAGACGAAGAACTCCATGCGATCGAGCTCTTGCAGTAGATCGTTCGGAAACTCGATGTCGGCCTTGTCGATCTCGTCGATCAGCAGCACCGGGCGCTTCGCCATCGCGAACGCGTCCCACAACTTGCCCCGGCGAATGTAGTTGCGGATGTCCTTCACCCGCTCGTCACCGAGTTGGCTGTCGCGCAAGCGCGAAACGGCGTCGTACTCGTAGAGACCTTGCTGCGCCTTCGTCGTCGACTTGATGTGCCATTCGATGATCGGGACGCCGAGTGCGCTCGCAACCTCGAGCGCAAGCACGGTCTTTCCGGTTCCGGGTTCACCCTTCACGAGCAGTGGCCGCTCAAGGGTGATCGCAGCGTTGACCGCCACCTTGAGGTCGTCTGTGGCGACGTAGGACTTCGTTCCAGAGAACTTCATGCGCATTCCGTGAGCGTTGCGGACAGGAAACGCAGCATATCGGCGCATCTGAAAACGGTCACCCGTCTCGAACCCGGAATTCGCCACCTGAAGAAAAAATTTGCTGAGACTGCCTGCCTCCCGGGGACGCATTGCATTGATCGGAAAAAATCGCCTCGACGCACGTGAATGTGCCGAAACGCAGCACTCCGGCCCAATGGGCAAAGTGCCGCTCGGGGCTCGGACGCGGCCTTGAACGCCCCCGAGAAACCGGCTGCTCCGACATGAAGCTGGTCCGCCGCCGACCGTTCGACAAACCGCCAGCGCCGCAACGCCCGCGGAATTTCCGTGTCGGAATCGGCGCCAACGCGAGCAAATCGGCGCCGTGTCCTGCACTCGCATGACCGCGCCGCACCGGCCCTCGTGACAGGTGCCCGCCGGCCAAACTGGGAGCTGGTGCATCAGAGTCAAAATTAAACGAATAAATTCAGAATGTTAAAGAATGCGGTCGCAATGGTTCCGATGGGCAGTGGCGCCGCCGCCCGCCATCGCCCACATCGCGCATAAGTGTTGCTCATGGTTGGAGATTTTCTTGACATGCCGGGCGTCCGCCGACATACGAGGCACAAATTTTGCTGGGAGCGCTCTACCCAGGTCAAAAAGGATCGCCAGACGTCCAGCCAGGGTCGAGCAAACCGCCTCTCGGGAGGCTGTAGATGAGCAAGGCCAAAACGGGCTCCAGATCCACGCCGCCAGCGCCTGCAGGCAAGGCAGCTCGTGCAACTGTGAAAGCTGCCGCAAAGAAATCCACAGCCGCGAATTCGAACTTGGTCAAGCAGCCCTCGAAATCAGCGACGGCCAAAAAGTCCGCTACGAGGCCGCCAACCAAGAAGTCCACAGGGGCCCAGAAGCCCGTCAAGAAGCCCCAGGTCGCCAAACAGCGGGCAGCTAAAGCGTCCCTCGCCAAGATTGCGACGAAATCTGAGGTGAAACCGGCCACCAAAGTCGCTACGAAGGCGACCAGCAAGCCAGTTAAGCCGACCATGAAGGAGAAGCCCTTGAGCTCTGGTGGCAAAAAGGCAAACGCCGAAGTCGTGCTGGATCCGGACTATCGTCCCTCCGAGGACGAGCCCTTCATGAACAAGCGCCAGCGGGCCTACTTCCGCAACAAGCTGAAGACGTGGAAGGAAGACATCATCCGTCAGACACGCGAGACGCTTGCGGGCTTGCACGAAGATTCCACGCAGCATGCCGACCTCGCCGACCGCGCCACATCCGAGACCGACCGCGCGCTCGAACTGCGCGCCCGCGACCGCCAACGCAAGCTGATCGCCAAGATCGACGCGGCCCTGGCACGCATCGAGGACGGCAGCTACGGCTACTGCGAGGAAACCGGCGAACCTATCGGTCTGAAGCGTCTGGACGCACGCCCCATTGCTACGCTGTCGCTGGAAGCGCAGGAGCGCCACGAACGCCGCGAGCGTGTCTATCGCGAGGACTGAACGAATACGCCGCTTCGTCGCAAGGCACGCCGCGATCACGGCTGCGGCGACTTCCCTGGCGGCGGCTGCACGCGACGCGGTGCTTCTGTCACGGGCAGGTCGAACGTGCGCCCGTCGTCACCAGCATCGTAAGTGAAGTGCCACCACTCCTTCGAATAGTTCTGAAAACCGTGTCGCTGCATGAACCGCGTGAGCATCCGCCGCGCGGATCGTTGCTCCACGCTGAGCCCGGCTGCGTCAGTGTGGCTCTTTCGATCGAAGCAATCGAACGTCGTGCCCATGTCGAGCGAGTTGGCGTCAATCGCCTGGTCGCTCGACTGCGTGCACGCCACTGCCGTCGAGGTTTCAGCTCCGACGCCTGCCGTATGTAGCGTAGCCCGATCGCTGTTGCTACCTGCGCGACGCACCAGCGTCAGATCGACAGCGATGCCCTTCGAATGACTCGACGACCGGCCAATGTAGCCCCGCTCGAGCAGCGCACCGCGCGACAGATTGGGATAGTAGTGCCGCGTACTGCCATCGTCCTCAGTTCCGGCCCACGCCACGAAAGCCTGCACGGCCCGCCGCGGCCGGTAGCAATCGAATACCTTGAGCGACAGATCGGGATACTCAGCAATGAGATCGGCCTGAACCTTGGCGAGAGCGCGTGCGGCAACCGGCTTTAGCCAGCACTCCGCCGCGTCATATCCAGGCACGCGCCGACCTGTGAAGTTCTTGCCGGTGGCATAGCGAACCTCCTGCCGGATGCTGGGATCAATCGCCGACAGAGGCACCAGCGGCTGTTCGCCTGCGTTCGCGCCGTGAATGAGCATGTCTGGAGCCAATAGCGAAATCGTCAGAAGAACCCATCTCCCGCGCGCGCGGCGCGGGAAGGAATGAAACAAAAACCGGATGCATCCGAAAATTCTCAAGCCGCTCCCCCAATGGGGTTCCAAACGCGAGCCAGCGCAGTGCACCCCGTTTATGCCTTTTTGAAGATGCCGCCGGGCATCGGTACTGTTGCCGCACTGGGACAATCTCACCGCGATCGCCACACCTCGGTTTCCTGACCGCTTTCAGTGTTCTAGTGTGTGGCTCGCGAAGTCTGCGGCTCCAATACGTGCGTCTCGACCAACGACACCGGGATTGCCGAAAATGGCCGCTGGGAATCACAGCTGCTGCAGCATTATGAAGTCCACCGCAGTGGATACGAGGGGGCGCATGTGGGCAGACCATAGCATCATTCACGCCGGAACACCCGGCTCCAGATGTGGCACGACAGTGTTTGTTCTTGTAGTATTTGCAGCCGCGTTGACGCTACCTGTCAGCGCGCAGCCGCGCTGCGTCTTCCTTGAGTGCGGTCCCACGAATACTCCCAATCCAGATCCACCCAAGGCCCCGACGGTAGCCCGCATCACGCCCGCCACCCCGCCGCAGCGTGAAGCGCTCCAGCGCACGCGCCTCGAAGGCGAGACATGCGACGACGTCGGCGGCTTTCGCTATTGCGTGAGCTCGGTGTTGGAGCCGCAGTTCGGCTTCAATTATCGCCCGAAGAATTTGGTCGATACCGACCTGAAGACTGCATGGGTCGAAGGCAAGACGGGCCACGGCGAAGGTGAGAGCCTGGTCGTCGAACTCAACGGCCTCAGAACCGTAACGGCAATCCAGCTGATGAACGGCTACCACAAGAACGAGCGGCTCTTCCTAGCCAACAGCCGCGTTCACATTGCCGAGTTGCAGTTCTCCAACGGCGAGGCCCGCCAAGTATCGCTCGCCGATGCTCCCGGTTTGCAGACGATCGAGGTAGGCCGACAGAATGCTTCCTGGGTACGCTTCACCATCCGCTCGGTCTATCCAGGCAACAAATACAAGGACACCGCCATCACCGAGTTTCGGGTCGTGACGCAGAACTGACGGGAGCACAGGATCGGCTGGCGGTTTCGAGGAAGCGAGGACGGCATGCAGTGCGACCGGCGTGTGATACTGCAGGGCCTTTGCTGCTCTGCGGCCTGTATGATAACCGGCGTGCGCGCCGAGGCCGGCAGCACCCTGCAGGCCAAGGTCGGTCGACTAGGCGAAATTCGGGGCTGCTTCGTCGACAAGAACAATGCCAACCTGCTGTTGGGCGCCAACATGGTGACGGGCTCCAGCGCGCACCTGCCCAACGAGGTCGAAACGATGATGCGCTCGACCGGCAACGCCAACCTCGACCGCAGCTTCGACCGCGCCCTGCAGCGCCTCGCCGAAACCTTTGACGTCTGGCCCAAGGTCGGCTTCTACGACGACACCGGCTCTCCGAACGCGATGGCCATGCGCTATTCCGTTGGCGGCGCCACGGAATACGCCGTCGTCTTCGGTCGCGCCTACTTCAAGAAGCTGATGGACTATGACCCGTCGGGCATCACGCTGTTGCACACCGCCGCACACGAGTTCGCACACATCTGGGTCTACCGCGACGGCCTGTTCGACAAGATCCGTGGCAACGATCCGACGGTGAAACGCGTCGAGTTGCATGCGGACTTCATGGCCGGCTACTACCTGGGCCTGCGGAAACGCGATAACCCCCAAGCCTCGTTCTGGGCCGCCGGCATAGGTCGCTGGCAGAGCGGCGACGAGGAATTTCGTAACGTCCACCATCACGGAATGCCATACGAGCGCCTCGCGGCGGCAGAGAATGGGTTCCTTCTCGGCTTCGTCGAGAATCGCCCTGCGGCAGACGCCTTCAAGTCCGCGACGCGCTACGTCGCAGGACTCTGACGCGCCGACCTGTCACCCCGTCCGCAGCTTGTGCGGCGACTGGCCACCGCTCCCGCGTTCATTCACGTCATCCTCGGCAGACGCAGGATCCATCGATGCTGCCTTGGCGGCCCGCTCCGCAGCGAGCCGTGCCACCGTCGCCTTGACGAAATCGAGATCGCGCAAATGCACGTCTTGTTGCGGGAACGGGATCTCGATGCCGGCCGCGTTCAGCGCCTTGAAGACGCGAATGCGCAAATCTGTTGCCGTTGCGACAGATTTGTTCACATCTGCAACAAAGGCACGGATCGTGAAATCCAGAGAACTCGCAGCGAAATTGTCGAAGGTGACCACAGGCGCCGGGAACTTGAGGACCATCGGCGATTCCTGCGCCACCTTCTCCAGAAGTTCCTTTACCGCCTCCGGATCCGAGCTGTAGCTCACGCCCACTGCCACATCGACACGGCCCAGCGCATTCCGATGCGTTCGGTTCTTCACCGTTCCCGAAATCAATTCCGAGTTGGGCACGATCACGCTCGAACGGTCGAAAGTCTCGATCTCCGTTGACCGCACGGAGATCCGCCGCACGTGGCCCTCGTAAGGACCGACACCGATCCAGTCGCCCACCTTGATCGGCCGTTCCACCAGCAGGATCAGACCCGACACGAAATTGTTGACGATCGATTGCAGGCCGAAGCCAATGCCGACCGACAGCGCACCCGCGACGATGGCAATATTTGTGATATCGAGCCCGCCATAGGAGACGGCCGCCAGTGCCGCGAGCGCGAAGCCGGCATAGCCCACGCCGGTATGTATCGAGTTAGCGAGGCCGGAATCGATCCGCGACGGCTGCAGCAGCGTCGCCTTGAGCCAGCGCTGCAACAGTCGCGTTGCAGCCAAGAGAAGCACGAACAGGCCAACTGCAACCAGAATTCGCGACGGTGCGATGTGGATTCCGCCCACATCGAAGCCGAACAGTGCCGATTTGAAGAGCGCGACTATGTCGACCGTCGACGCACCCCATGCGTAGAGCATCATTGGAATGGCAATGATGGCCAGCAGCACGTTGAGCACGCTGTAGACGAAGCGGTCCATCTGCTTTTGCTGCGCCTCGCCAAACTTGAAGCGACCCGCCAGCACTCGAGCGCCGACTCCGCCGGGATGCTCGCCCTGGGTGCTATTGTCACCCGCAATGGCGCGAATACCCAGATGTGTGAGGATGATGAAGACGATGACAGTGCCCGTCAGCATCACCTGCGCGGAAACGAAACGTGCCAGCGACACGTAGCCGGCAAGCGCCGCGCCGGCGATAAACAGCGCGATGAAGGTCAGCGGCCACCGCAACCACCGCATCCAGGCAGCCGAATCTTCAGGCTCCCCGTTGCCCCCATCTGCGTCCACCGCGGCATCAACAGGAGGCACCGCCGGCGTACGTGGTTCTATCGGCGTTCGCGCCGATGCGAACATCAGACCCGCGAACAGCATGCTGAAGATGAAAGCCTGCGCCACAGAAACCTGGAATGGGAGGTAGAGGATGTTGATGAGGTCGCGTAGCACGAGATCTATGCCGTACGCGATCACGGCCAGCCGGAGGAGCAGATTGAGCCGGCTCGCCGATCGGTCCGACAGATTGAACAGTCGCCACGCGCCACGATGAGGCTGCAGAATCGCCCATGACAAACCGAAGACGACGACGCCGATGAGCACAGCCCTCAGCACCACGCCAGCGAGACTTTGCGTCTGCAGATAGAGCAGATCGTTGCTTTCCAGCGCGACATAGAAGAAAGCCGCCGCCGCCGCCCCTGGCAGTATAAGTGCCGGCGCCACCCAGCTTGCAACCGCCGCCCGCTCCGCGAATGTCGGAACAGCGCGTTCTTCGACCGAGCCGAGCCGGGCCACGATTACCTTGCGCCGCAGAAGCCGAAGGCCGAAGAATATCAAAGCGGTCAGAGAGACGATGGCAAGCAGCTCTCCCGTGCGCGTCGACGCGCTCTTCCACCAGCCCTTTGCGATCGCTACGATCTCTCTGGCAGCGGCCGGAAGCTCGTTGGCGACGCTGTACCATAGCGAAGGTCTCAACGGAGAGTGCTTGGTCCGCGACAGCACTTGGCTGGCGAAAATCGACTGCCTCAGTTCCTGCACGCGACCAATGAGTTGCCGCGCTTTCACATCGCTGAGTTCGGCCGATTTGATCGCACCGTCGAGTTGGGCCATGAGGCCGTTGAGCCGCGTGCGCTCCGCGGCCACCTCGGCGGATTCGGCTGGCTCGTCGGGCTTCGGCGCCGGTCCGAGCTTGTCGATCTGCGCCTTGATCTCAGCCAGTCGCGGCTGGATCGCACCGATCGCCGCACTAGCCTGTGCCGGAAGCTTGTCGATCTCCGCGCGCACGCGAGCGAGTTCGTCGTCACGCTCCTTTACACGCTCGACGGTCTTCTCATATTCCTCGAGCAAAGTGGTAAGCCTGCGGACTGGCTGTAGAACTTCCTCCAGTTGCGCGGGCAACGGCTGGGGCGCAACAGCCGCAGGTGCTGGCGCGGCGGATCCTGCTGCCTCGCCGCCGACGCCCGCCGAAGGTGACGGCCCCTGCGGACTGCCGGCCTGCGGAGATCCACTACTTGGCGCGGCCCCTTCGGCAGCTCCATTTCCCTTTTCCCTCTCCTTCGTCGCACCCGACAAGCCGCCCGCCCAGTTCGGCAGTGTCGCCTGCGCCAGATCTACGGGCGCCACACGCCCCGTTTCCTGTTCGACGGCGTACGTCGGCGCTGCCTGGCTGGCGGCCAGGGCGAGTGCGATAACAATCAAGCGAAGAAAATAGAGCATGTAACCTCGAATTTTTCTCCGGCGGTGGCGACGCATGTGATTTGCGTCCCTGCCTGCGCGATGGCGCGAGGGCTACCAGGTTCCGGACCCGAGTAGCCCGCCGGTTGATGAGCCGCGAATGCGGAGAATAATCCGCAAGGCTGCGCCCCAGCCCGAGGCGCGTATGCCATTCCGCGTTGGCTTATTCGTTCGCAGCCGAAGTGCCGAACGCCCGCTGCGGACGAGAGAAAACGGGCTGCTGCGCCTCGACCACATCGCCGCCCGACTTGGCACGCCGCTGACTGATGTTTGTCTCGATTACGAGATCCACCGGCCCACCCGTCATGATCAAGTGCTCGACATTGTCGCGGCGGACGAGAACCAGCCGCCGCCGTCCATCGATGCTCGATTGCTCGACCACATCGAGCCTGCGCTCGGCACGATTTCCGAACACGCTGGCACCGTTTCCTTGCATGTAATTGCGCGCAAAGTAGGCCACCGCGGCAGCTGCGCCGCCAATGAGTACGATCACGAGGAGATAAAACAGAATGTCCCACATGGTCTGCGGTCGCGGGCAGGCCGCGCTCCCCTCTGGATGGTTCACTTCCCACCGGCAAGGCCGCCCCGATTTGGTGCGGAACTTTACCGCTTTTCGGCCGAAAACAGGCCGCTAAATCCCGAATCGGCCGTCGTGCGCCCCGGACTTTGCGGAGCTATAGCGCGAAATTCATGGCATTTTAACCCTAATGATCGAAGTGTTGATGGTCGACGCGGTCGGACACGTCGCCGCTGCCGGTCGGAACCTTGAGGTTCCTCCGGGTGCCGCTGTACCCGTCCGCGTCACAGCCTCCCCGGTCACATGTAGGCCGGTTTTTTCTCCCTGGCGTCCTCATACCGAGTATCCGTATATGTTCGAGGCTATTAGAGCCGGCCGTCCTGCGAATCAGCTAGCTTCGCTCGCCATGAGCGATGCCAAGGCGCCCTCCGACAGAATTTCAGCCGATGACCCGCTTGCGGCCCTGCGCGGCGGCGGCGGCTACGCCGCAATCCTTGTGGTACTGACCGCTGCGGGCGCCGCAGTGCTGGCATTGATCGCCACCGATTCCGGCAGCCCCCTCTTCCTCACCGCGCTCGCCACCCTGGCAATGCTCGGCGCATTTTTCGTCCTGGGCATGGCAGCCGGTCACATCCGCATCGGTGAGCGCTTGCCCGAGGCCGAACTGCTGAAGGCCATCTACGACAGCCAGGACGAAGCAATCCTTGTTGTTATGCGGCGGGGCGGCCAGCCAATATATGCCAACCGCGCCATGTCCGAAATAGTCGGACGTTCCGAGGCAGGAGCGCTCGGCATGCTCGAGAACGCCTTTACCGGCGTGAGTGAAGCCGCAGAGGCACTGTTCCGCTTGAACCGTGCGGCGATGGCCGGCGAGACGCGCAACGAGATCGTACCCGCTCCACCGCGCGGCAACGATGCCACGCCACGCTACTTCGACGTTTCCGTCCGCCCATTCACCACCGAGACCCTGCAACGCGATCCCGGCACGCTCATAATCTGGACTTTGACCGACGTAACCGAGAGGCGGCGCAAGGAGACCGCCGCGCGCGTTGCCGTCAATGCCCGGCTCGGTCTTTACGACACGATGCCGCTCGGCCTGTTGAAGGTGGACGCCGAAGGCATCGTCACCCACGCCAACCGCACGCTCATCGACTGGATCGGAATGACACCCGAGGCGATCGACGAGCGAATGCTGCGCCTGACCGATCTCGTTTCATCCGATGGTGCTGAAGTTCTGCTGAGGGCAGCACGTCGTGGCGTCGACAACCTCGTCATCGACCTCGATATGATCCGCGACGATGGCCGCTTCGTACCCATGCACATTGTCTGTCGCAGCAGCAACGAGGACGGCGCCGGCGCTGGTCTTGTGATCGGTTGCCTCAACAGCGAAACGGAAGCACCCGAACTACCCCTCTCGCGCTTCTTCCAGTCGGCCCCATTCGGCATCGCGACAGTCGCCCCCGACGGCAAAATCACCAAAGCCAACACTGCATTCGCCCGCATGATCCTCGACGGCACCAGTGGAGCAGGCGAGTACGTGCTGGACGCACTGGCACCGCGCTCCGTGCCTGCCATGCGCCAGCAGGTCGAAGCTGGACTCAAGGATGTGCTGGCCGGTCGCGGCAACGTTCCTCCCGTCGAGATCAACGTCGGCCAGAACAGCGAATTCACCCGCCGCGTTTTCATGAGTCCGCTCGCCGGCGACAACGGTACGCGAGAAGCGGCCGTCTTCTATGTCCTCGACGCCACGGAACAGAAGCGCCTCGAGGCTCGCTTCGCTCAATCCAACAAGATGGAGGCCGTAGGAACGCTCGCGGGTGGCATCGCACATGACTTCAACAACGTGTTGACAGCCATTATAGGTCACGCCGAGTTCCTTCTGCAAAGTCACAAGCCGGGTGACCCCGCGCACCGCGACCTGCTCACGATCAAGTCTTCGGCAACCCGCGCCACCGCGCTCGTCGCCAAGCTGCTTGCCTTCTCCCGTCAGCAGACACTACACAACGAAGTGCTTCAGCTCGGCGAGGTCGTGAGCGAGATCACCCCGCTGATGAACAAGACGCTCGGCGAGAAAATCTCCCTGAACGTCCGCACCGAGCGCGAGCTGTGGCTCGTGAAGACCGACAAGTCGCAGTTCGATCGCGTCATCGTGAATTTGGTCATGAATGCCAAGGACGCGATGCCTGAAGGCGGCGAGCTCACCATCCAGACGCGCAACGTCACCGAGCGTGAGTGCCAGAAGATGGATTACTACGGTCTGCAGGTTGGCGAATACGTCATGATCGAGGTTTCCGATACGGGGACTGGCATGAGCCCCGACATCCTGAACAAGATCTTCGAGCCCTTCTTTACGACCAAGGGCGTCGGCAAGGGAACCGGTCTCGGTCTCGCCACCGTATATGGCATCGTCAAGCAGTCGGGCGGCTTCATCTACCCCGAAAGCGAAGTCGGCAAGGGAACCACGTTCCGCGTCTTCCTGCCACGTTACGTGCCCGACGCCGAGGAAGAGGCAACCATTCAGCAGCGCCAGAGTAAGAAGGAGGCGCGCCATGCCCCCGACGTCACCGGCTCCGGGCGCGTGCTTCTCGTCGAGGACGAGGACGGCGTCAGAAGCTTTGCTGTGAGGGCGCTGAGAAGCCGTGGCTTCGAGGTTCTGGAGGCCAGCAACGGCGCGGAAGCACTCGACCTCATCGAAACCAGCGAAGTCCAGCCCGACATCGTTGTCTCCGATGTCGTGATGCCCGAGGTGGACGGTCCGACGCTGCTGAAGATGCTGCGCAAGACACACCCTGACCTGAAATTCGTTTTCATGTCGGGCTACCCGAACGACGCGTTCCGTGCCGGCCTCGACTCCGATGAGAAGTTCGGCTTCCTGCCCAAGCCCTTCTCGCTTGCACAGCTCGTTGGCAAGGTGAAGGAGGAACTGGCTGGCTGAATGTTGCGCCGTCCACCGGAGATCGTATTCGCGCCTGCTGGAGTTCAACAGCCTGATTGGCCGAGATGGAAGCAATCGGTCGTCCATCGAAGGCGTGATTGAGGCTCTCAACCGAAGAGCTGGAGCAGGCCGCAATGGCCAAGCGTGACCCGAGCTGAACCTGACCTGCTCTACCGGTTCACGCGCCGATCCCTGCCGTCGTCATGCAGCCTGAACTGAAGAAGCAGCGTCCGCTGTAGGAATGAATTGAAGTTGTCATCCGACATGACGGTAAGAATCGTGCTTCCATCCCGCGCGCGATGTGCCGAGATCGCTTCCATGTTGTCGATCTCGTAAGACATGTTGGACTCGATCAGTACCTCGCCCTTGACTACGGCGTTCGGCGCGATTTCTTCGGTACGTATGAGCCTCATGCGCATCTTGACGCCTTCGGTCCATCGGAACCGGCGCTCCAGCAGGATAACGTCGCCGTTGGGAAGGCCCACCGCGTCCGTCGGCTCGAACCCGCCGATGTCCGTAATGCCAAACCGCGATGTGCGTCCACCCGAAAGTATCCAGCCGCTGTGATGGCCGTTGCTGTCGAGCAAATGTTCCGCAACCGCGATCGTAGCCCCCTTGAAGCGCCCGGCCTGCAACACCGCTACGGCCTCGAACCCCTTGAGCGATTTCATTCTGCGCGCGTCCTTGGGAAGCGGAAGATAGCGGGACGGCGGTGCCACGCCGTCCTTGCCGATTTCGAAGACCCCTAGTCGGTGATTCTGCTCGAAAGAGATCAGGAGTTGGCCGCGCCCGAGCGTGCCCCGCATCAGCACGACCGCCTCTGCATCGCGATCGCGATCTCGCTTGAGCGGTCCGCCGTCGCGTGCTTTGAGCGGACCGAGCCGCGCTCGGGCCAATCCTTGGGGACGGCCATCGCGGTAGACGAGTTCGGCCGTCATCCAGCTGCCGGCGTCCGACACTGCCACGAGGCGGCTGCCGTCTGCGTCGATTGCCAGTCCCGACCAGCCGCCGAAGCGCGGATCGTTCGAGGTCAGCATCAGGCCACCGAGCCATTCGAGCGGACCGAAGCGCGTGCGCGACGCATCGAGCTTTTCGAAGCCGGCGATCGGACGGGCCACCACATCGATCGATTGGACCGGGCTGCCTGCAGTGTCCGGCTTCGCCCGCTTCTCAGCGGCGACCGCCGCTCCGCCGGCGAAGCCAAATGCGAACAGAACCATCGCCAGCGCAGCTTCGCGCAACTTTATGATTTGCCGCGGTCTCGCCGCACAGACGTTGACGCCGCCTGCCATTGATCACACCTCGACCCTGGTTTGCTCCGCCCTCCGCTCAAGGCTTGCGGCTTCGCGAGGCTCAATTGAGACGCCCTCGCCGTCCACGCCCGGGTGTCGGCCCGCCGCGCGCATACCCAGCAGGCTTCTCGTCGAACAATTCCACCAGCTTCTCCGTCATGGCTCCGGCAAGCTCGGATGGATCCGTAATCGTTACCGCGCGGCGATAGTAGCGGGTCACGTCGTGACCGATGCCGATTGCAAGAAGCTCAACCGGCGATCGCGACTCGATTTCGTTGATTACCTGCCGGAGGTGGCCCTCGAGATACGTTCCCGAGTTCGCCGACAGCGTGGAATCGTCCACTGGCGCGCCGTCGGAGATCATCATCAGAATGCGCCGCTGTTCGGGCCGGCCCAGCAGGCGCTGGTGCGCCCACGCTAGCGCCTCTCCGTCGATATTCTCCTTGAGAAGCCCCTCGCGCATCATCAGCGCCAGTGAGCGGCGCGCACGCCTCCAGGGCTCGTCTGCCTTCTTGTAGATGATGTGCCTGAGATCGTTGAGACGCCCGGGAGACTGCGGCTTGCCGGCCTCGATCCAACGCTCGCGCGCCTGCCCGCCCTTCCAGGCCCGCGTCGTGAAGCCGAGGATCTCGACCTTGACCCCACACCGCTCCAGCGTTCGCGCGAGAATCTCAGCACAGCACGCGGCCACCATGATTGGCCGGCCGCGCATCGAGCCCGAGTTGTCGAGAAGAAGCGTCACCACCGTATCGCGGAAGTCCGTGTCGCGCTCCTGCTTGAACGAAAGTGGCGCCATCGGATCGACGATAATGCGTGTAAGACGAGCGGCGTCGAGCGTGCCTTCTTCCAGATCGAAGTCCCAGGCGCGGTTCTGCTGAGCGAGAAGCTTGCGCTGCAGCTTGTTGGCGAGCCGCGAGACGACCGTCGAAAGATTGCGCAACTCCTTGTCGAGGAATGCCCTGAGCCGGTCCAGCTCTTCAGGCATCGCGAGATCCTCGGCAACGATGATCTCGTCGTATTCACGGGTAAATACCGAGTATCCGAAGCGCTCGGGATCCTCGAGCACGGAAAGATTGGGCCGCCACGGCTCCGGCGTCTCGCCGTCCTCAGGCCCATCCATGTCCGTCTCGAACTGGTCGGACCGCGCCTGCTCGGCGGCTTCCTGCTGTTCGCCAACTTCGCCGTCCTGTTGCTGATCCTCGCTGTTGCTCTCCTGGGCCTCGCCTTCGCCGTCGTTTTCCTCGGTTTCTTCCTGACCGCTGTCGGGCGTTTCCTCGTCCTTCTGCTCGCTCTCCTCGTCCGAGCCCTGTTGCGGCTCCTCGTCCACCTGCAGCGATTTCAGCAATTGTTTGACGAGACGCCCAAATGCGGCCTGGTCGTCAGCAATGCCTTGCATCTGGTCGAGAACATTTCCACCACGCGACTCGATGTGCGATTGCCAGACATCGACGATCGCCTGTGCGCTTGCCGGCGCCTTCTGCCCGGTCAGTCGCTCCCGCACGATCAACGCCAGCGCGTCCTCGAGTGGGGCCTCCTCGCGCATCGTCACGTTCGCGAAGCGGCCATGCGCGTACTGGTCGTCGATCTTGGCGGCGAGATTGTGCGCCATGCCCTCCATGCGGTTCGCACCTACCGCCTCGACGCGCGCCCGTTCGATCGCATCGAACGCCGCCCGCGCCTGTCCGCCGCCGGGAAACAGCTTGTTGTGGAGCCTGTCGTCATGGCACGCCGCCGTCAGCGCCAGGCTGTCAGCCCAGCCGCGCAACACCGCAATCTCGCGGGCGGATGGCACGCGCGAAGGCTCTGGCAGGTTGACGATCTTGCCATTGAGCTCCGGCCGCCCCGGCTGAAAAGCGACGTGCACGTCGCCGTCACCGGCAACTGCACGCACGCAAACCTCCAGCGCCTTCTTCAAGGGCTCCGACGGGGCTTCCTTGCGTTTGGATGTCAACGGCGGCGCGACCATCGCAGACCTGCAATCAGCTTAGCGCCACGTTGGCCGTGCTCTCCGGCAGCTCCTTGCCGAACGAGCGCTGATAGAACTCCGCCACGAGCGGACGCTCCAGCTCGTCGCACTTGTTGAGGAACGTCAACCGGAAAGCAAAGCCAACATCGTTGAATATTTCGGTGTTCTGCGCCCATGTAAGCACGGTACGCGGGCTCATTACGGTAGAAATGTCGCCGTTGATGAACGCCTGCCGCGTCAGATCGGCAACCCGCACCATGTTGGAAACGGTCTTGCGCTTGTCTTCCGAGTTGGCGAACGACTTCGCCTTCGACAACACGATTCCCACCTCGTCGTCGTGCGGAAGGTAGTTGAGCGTGACGACGATCGACCAGCGATCCATCTGGCCTTGGTTGATCTGCTGCGTACCGTGATAGAGGCCCGACGTGTCTCCGAGGCCGATCGTGTTCGTTGTTGCGAACAATCGGAACGCCGGATGGGGGCGGATCACTTTCGATTGGTCGAGCAGCGTCAGCTTACCCGAAACTTCCAGGATGCGCTGGATGACGAACATCACGTCGGGACGGCCCGCATCGTATTCGTCAAAGACCAGCGCCGTGTTCGTCTGCAGCGCATAGGGCAAGATGCCCTCGCGGAACTCGGTCACCTGCTGCCCGTTCCGAATAACGATCGCATCCTTGCCGACCAGATCGATGCGGCTGACGTGGCTGTCGAGGTTGATGCGCACGCATGGCCAATTGAGACGTGCCGCCACCTGCTCGATGTGGGTCGACTTGCCGGTGCCGTGATAGCCCTGCACCATCACGCGCCGGTTGTGCTTGAACCCGGCAAGTATCGCCAGCGTCACGTCGCGGTTGAACAGATAATCCGGGTCCGTTTCCGGCACGTGCTCGTCGGCCTTCGCATAGGCCGGCACCTCAAGGTCCGAGTCGATACCGAACACCTGCCGCACGGAAACCGTCATATCTGGGAGGCCGGGCACGCTCTTTGCGGCTGCGGCCGTTGCCTGCTCACGCATATCGATTTTTCTTTTCCGGATCGCGTTGTTGAAACCGCGCTGTCGCGCGCACTGAGCTTGCTGGACCCCAGCACCAACCGCCCCCAACCGGGTGCGGCGGACCGAGTGTGTCAGACCAGCCCGACTTGTTTCAAATAGTTATAAGCTTGGATGATCTCGCGCAACTTCTCCTCCGACCGGCGGTCGCCGCCGTTGGCATCGGGGTGGTGCAGCTTGACCAGCTCCTTGAAGCGCGACTTGATCTCGTCCTTCTCGGCCTCATGACGCAGATTGAGCGACGCGAAGGCCTTTTTCTCCAGTGGTCGGAGTTGCCGCCGCGATTTCGCGGCCGCCCCGCCCTTAGGCACGCCGTGCCGCGACAAAACGCCGTGGGGATCGCGGATTCGCGCCTTCGGCCCGATCCGATCGGCATAAGCGGCCTGGTCGATGCCTGGCGCGGCACCGTTCGCGCCAACCTTCCATGTCGGCCGGTGGCCCGTGACGGCATCCTTGATGAACGTCTCCACCTCGCCGTCAGACATCCCATCGAAATAGTTGTAGGACGAGTTGTACTGTCGCACGTGATCGAGACAGAAGTGATAGTACTCACCGTCGCGCCCGCGGCCTTTTGGGGCCTTGTGGCCGGCCTTCTCGCAGCATCCCTTCCACTGGCATTCAGGCAGCCGCGATCGCTCGGCCTGTGCGCGCTCCTCGCGCTCCCGTCGCGGTGCAACCCTGATGCTGTCGAAGTACTTGGAATCGAGTTTCATGACCGCCAGATTATGGTGCGGAGGCTTCGGTTGCACAAGAACGCAACGTCACCGCGCATGCGATTGTCGCAGCCCAGATGCACGACGGAACCAAATTAGTCCGCCACCCACGATAAGAGAGGATTGTTAATGTCAGCGGAACAGAGCATGCGGGAAAAACTGATGATGGGCCTCAAACCTACCCGTCTTGACATCATCAACGAGTCGGAGCTGCACGCGGGCCATCGCAACTCACCGGGTACGGGCGAAAGTCATTTTCGTATCCTCGTTGTTTCTGACGCCTTCGCCGGCAAATCCCGCGTCGAGCGTCATCGCCTGGTCAACGAGCTTCTGTCCGATGAGCTTGCCGGCCGGATCCATGCACTCGCATTGAAGGCGTATGCACCTGGCGAAGCGATCACCTGAGCCTGACCGGCTGCAGCCGCTGAACAACGACACAGCCGGATAAGCCAGGGCGCCCCGGATTGTGCATCCGAGACGCCCCCTCTTGGCTCGATTTACCCAATCTCGCCGTCACATCACCAGCAGCGGCGCACCCAGTGGCACCTGCGGTGTCCCCAGTCGTTGCGCCAGCAGCGCTTTACCATCCGGCAGTGATTGCGATGGCGGTGCCAGCCGTGCCGATAATGAACCTGCTCGACCGGCGACGCATTGGAGCCTTGCAGACCACGCATCAGGTCTATGGTCGTTGCGGCAGGTGCCGCAGCAGCCGGGGTCGACGCGACCGGTCCCGCCAACACCGCGAATGCGACAGCGGCACAAGCGATCACGACTCTAGAGAATTGCTTCATTCCAAGTTCCTCCTGGTACTGGATCCCGGCGTAGATTTGCCGCTCGGTCCAAACATCGTTTGGCCGACGTCAACATCGACACCGTCGTGGCAGTCGGCATCCAGGCGCATCGACTTGCACCGCTGCAAGACGATCCTGGCGCCACCTTTCAGGAGCGGAAACGAAAGCCGGATGCGACGACACGGATCCGGTCGCCAGCATCCCTCGATCGTTGCCGATCCGGGCACGAGCCCACTCGTCAGGGAGTGGATCGTGGTTGGCCTATGAGATACGGCACGACATGAACCACAGATGAACTGCCGCTCGAATAAAATGTTCAAATTCTGTTACATCACGAGAGGGGTTTCACTCGAACCTGAGCAATTGCAAAGAACGCACGCCGCTCTGCGCCTGCGCGGCTCGCACTCACCATCCGGAGAACGCAAGGTCTTATGTATCTGGAGTGTCGGCAGGCTTCACCGCGACGTCATGCTGGCCCCTAGAGCATGTTTTGCTGAAGTGTGGTGCGGTTCAGCGTACAAAGCCATGCCCAAGACTCTGGACTGGATGGTGTGCGTGGTTCCACGAAACAAGAGCACGACCTAGTGTGATGATCGAGAAGTCCGCTTCATACTTTTCGGCCGGGTTGCGAGGCGGACTTCTCGATCCCAATCACACTAGAACTCTGAAATTGCTAGTGTCGTTCAGATCGCGAAATTCGTTCCGCGGTTGCCGCAGAATGTGACGAATTTCGCGATCACGACACTAGCCCGCACTTGCCTGCTCCCCGCGCGACGACGCATCGAACTCCAGGGGCTTCACGCGAAGCGCGGTAATCTTGTTTCTGCTCTTACGCAGGATCTCGAATCGATAGCCATGGAATGTGAAGGCTTGGCCCGGCTCGGGTATGGTCTGCGCTTCGTGGATCACGAGGCCCGCAATTGTCGTCGCCTCGGCATCCGGAAGGTCCCAGTCCATGTACCTGTTGAGATCGCGGATCGGCACGGACCCATCGACGTTGACAGTTCCATCGGCCTGCGGGCGGATAGCCGCCTCGTGCACGTCGTGCTCGTCGGCGATCTGACCGACTATTTCCTCCAGAATATCCTCGAGCGTAATGAGGCCCTGCACCTCACCATACTCGTCGACAACCAGGGCCATCTGCTGCTTCTGCTTGAGGAACTGATTGAGCTGGTCCTTGAGGCTGGTCGCCTCGGGAACGAACCACGGCTTTGTTGCAAAACTCATCACATCGAGCGAATTGACGTCCCAGTTGGCCGCACCCAGCGCCGCCAGCAGATCCTTGGTGTGCAGGACCGCGACGATGTTCTCCGGCTCGTCGCGCCACAGCGGGATACGCGAGTATTGCGTCTTCAGGATCTCGTGCACGATGCGCCCGGGCGGATCATCGACGTTCACGGTATCCATCTTGGTGCGATGGATCATGATGTCCTCTACCGTCAGGTCGCCCAAGTCGAGAACACCGCCCAGCATGTGAGCGTCGTGCCGCGCCACGGCGCCCTCCTTGGTCTGCAGCTCGATCGTGCCGCGGATTTCGTCATGAGCCGCGAGAATGTTCGCCGCATCGTCCTTCTTGGTGGGGGTCATCTTGATAACGGCGCTGACGATCTTCTCGATCAGGAACACGGCGGGCCTGAACAAGACGATGAGGGCCTGCATCACCGGAGCGACCGTGAGAGCGATACGGTCCGGGAACGCTATCGCGTACGTCTTTGGCAACACTTCCGAGAAGATGACAACGAGAATCGTAAGACCGATGGTGGCGTAGGCCACGCCGACATCGCCGAACAACCCGATGAGCAGGCTCGTCGTGAGGGCAGAGGCGAGAATGTTGACCAGGTTGTTGCCGAGCAGGACCGTTCCGATCATCCGCTCCGGCTCCGCCAGCAGCTCGTTTACGCGCCGCGCCTTCTCGTTGCCCTCAAGCTCCAGGGCATGCAGCCTCGCCCGCGAGGCGGCCGTCAGCGCCGTCTCGGATCCGGAGAAGAAGGCGGAGAGCCCCAGCAGCAGGATGACGGCGGCGAGGGTGAGGATGATTTCGATTGGCATGGCTCTTCGGCGTGTGGCAACGGTCCAACTGGAATTATGATCGAACTTAGGGCGCGCTTGCCCGTTTTGACAGACGCTGCGGCACCCGGACCAGCATGCACGGTACGTCCTAATAGTGCGTTGGCTCGCGCTTTGACATGATCGGGAAGCGGAAAACCGCCATTTCCGGACCTTTAACCTCTCGCCAGTCGGTCATAACAGCCACCGGCTCGGCTCTTTGCGTCGGCAGCTCGGCCCATTGCGGGCCGGATCAGCCGGAAATCTCGCGCGCCAGGAAATCGCGCACCGCTCCCGGATCGACTTCGCGGGTGATGAAGGCCTCTCCGATGTCGCGCGCCAGGATGAAGGTGAGGCGGCCCTGGCGAACCTTTTTGTCCTGCGCCATCAGCCGCATTAGTTCGTCCGCGTCGGCCCGCCCGCCCGGAATTTCGTTGATCTTCGTCGGCAGCCCCACCTCCTCGAAGTGCCGGGTCACGCGCGCAGCAGTCCCCCTCGCGCAAAGCCCTTGTGATTCCGAGAACCGGAAGGCGAGACAGATGCCGATCGCAACGCCCTCCCCGTGCAGAAGGCGGTCGGAATAGCCGGTCCACGCCTCTAGCGCATGACCGAAGGTGTGGCCGAGATTGAGCAACGCGCGATCGCCAGCCTCCCTCTCGTCGCGCACAACGACGTCGGATTTTGACGTCACGCTCGTTTCGATGGCATGCGAAAGCGCCGACACGTCGTTTCCGAACACGCTGCGCCAGCTCTCCTCGAGCCACGTGAAAAAGCCCTTGTCCCAGATCAGGCCGTACTTCGCCACCTCAGCGTAGCCAGCCCGCATCTCCCGCGCCGGCAGGGTTGAAAGCACGTCGGTATCCGCCAACACCAGGCTCGGTTGATGAAAGGTACCGATGAGGTTCTTGCCCTGAGGCGTGTTGATGCCTGTCTTGCCGCCCACCGAGGAATCGACCTGAGCCAGGAGCGATGTCGGAATCTGAACGAAGCGCACGCCGCGGCGAAGGATCGAGGCCGCGAAGCCCGCGAGATCGCCAATCACGCCACCGCCGAATGCGATAATCAGGTCGCCGCGTTCGAGACCCATCGACAGCAACTTTTCCGACAGCGGCGCTAACTGGCCGAAACACTTCGTCGCCTCGCCGGCCGGCAGCACCACCGTCCCCAACAGGCGTCCTTCGGCCCCGAGGCTCTTTTCCAGCGTTTGCAGATGATAATGCGCAACATTTTCGTCCGTGACGATGCCGTAGCGCGCCTCGCCAAGCCGCTGCGGAATGATCCTCCCTGCCTGCGCAAGCAATCCCGGTCCGATCAGAACCTCATAGGCTCGCCCCTCCAGCGGCACGGCAACCGTGCGCGTCTGGCCGGCGGAAGGAACATTGACGGCAGTCGGCATGAAGCTTGGCACTCTCGTGTTGAAGGCTCGAACGTTTCACGTGCAAGGATCTTTGGGCGGACCCCGGCCCGACGGGAACAGGCAAGCAAGAGATCGCACTTGCAAACCCAGGATGCCGACAGCTGTCGCCAGCGTCCTGCTCCTATCAGACCGCCGGCCGCCGATCCAGCAAGTCGCACTTCAGCAGGGCATCGATTATCTCGCCGACGATCACCTCGTGCGGAACGTCCCTGCTCTCCACCACGATGTCGGCAGCTACGTAGAACGGGTAGCGCTCGTCCATGAGTCGCCGCATGACCGCCTCCGGATCGGCCGTTCTGAGAAGCGGCCGCGTATTGCGCTTTGAGACTCGACGCATCAGTACTGGCAGCTCCGCTCTGAGCCATATGGAGACGCCCTTATTGGCTATCGCGCGGCGCGTATCCGCGCTCATGAAAGCCCCCCCTCCGGTTGCCAGAACTTGCGGTCCGTCGCCAAGAAGGCGTGAGATCACCTTTGCCTCGCGATCTCGGAAATGGGCCTCCCCGTACGTAGAAAAAATGTCGGAGATCGTCATCCCCGCCACCTTCTCGATTTCCTCGTCCGCATCCACGAACGGCAGCGAAAGCCGATTGGCGAGCCTTCGTCCGATTGCCGACTTTCCGCAACCCATGAGACCGATCATGACCAGCGAGCGTGCGCCGAGCCGCTGCACCACGTCTTCGGCCCTTTTGGCGTCGTTCTTGGACTTCTTCCGTCCAAACGAAAGGCGAATCATGGCAAAGCCTTCCATGCAGCGCGCGTCTCAATACCCTCGACCCCGCCACGCGGCCCGGTGGAGCGACGCACAAGCACCGTCGAACGCAGCGAAATGTAGAATATTGCACACACGCAGATCTCTCCGGTTTTGGGCCCTGGCGCAAATCGGGTCATAATGCCGCCACCAACCGCCGACACATAGCAGCTAAGGAGCGGTCGAGCCAAAATGCCCAGCCTGATTCGATTCCTCTTCGTGACAGGGATCATCTCTGCAGGAATCTTCGGCGGACTTTATGTGCTCGCCGTCCGATTCGAGCCTCCCCAGAAGGAGATCTCGAGCCCTGTATACGGCGTCACTTTGCGCCGCGAATAGGGCCCTGTTTCCCGGTCGCCGGAGCTCGATGTCCGCATGTTGTCGCCGCGATTGCGCCTCACGTCCCACTCGTCCGGCCCCACCGCATTGGCTGCGGCGCTGGCTTCGGCTTGCGTACTGACCACGCTCGCATCCGGTCTCGCCCCGGCATTCGCCCAGGGATGGGACCCTTTCTCGCAGCTCGAGACGAATCGTTGGGAACGACGTTCAAAAACACCTGTGCAAAAGTCTGAGACAGCGCGCCGGGATGCTGCTGTCCTCGGTTCCGCCCCCCCGCCGGATGGCTACATCGACACGCGCGACAGCCAACCTCGCTTCGCAGAGCCAACCCAGCAGACCTATTACCCACGCCCCTCGAATGGCCCGCCGGCTTATGAGCGCAGCGCGCCATACGGGACCTCTGGATCGTTTTCGCCATCTGGCGCGCCTTCTTCGGTGAGCGCCGAGCCATTGGCACCGCTGCCGACCGCTCCAACCCCGGCAACCGAGCCGGGCCCATCACCGGTGCCGTCATACGCTACACCTTACAGCGGCCCCAATGGCACGGCCCGCGATCTGGCCGTTCGCCGTCAGGACACGCCACGGATTGCGATGACCGCCCATGGTAGTGCCTTGCCTCACGAATTATGGCGCGGCCTTGAAGTCGACGAACTGGAGCGCCTGATCGCCACGCTCAATATCCCGCCGCGATCGCCCGCCCTGCACCAGCTATGGCGCCGCCTGATCGTTTCCGAAGCTGCGGCTCCCGCCGGTGGCGAGTCCCACGCCCGTTTCGAGGCTTTGCGGCTTGAAGCGCTGTACCGCTCAGGCCTCCTGAAGGAGATCCGCGAGACGTTGGACACCCGACGCTCGGGTCCACCTGACCCGCTCGTTTCCATGCTGGAAGCGCGCAGCCAAGTTGGAGTGGGCCATCGCGAGGCTGGCTGCGATGCCGTCAAGCGGATCAGCGACATCCGCAGCGATGTCCCCAAGCCCCTCCGCGGCGAGGCCATCCTGGTCTCGGGCTTTTGCGCTGCCGCGACGGGCAACAAAGCGGCCGCGGGGCTGCTTGCAGAACTGGCGCGCGAGGAAGGCATCCGTTCTTCGCCCGGGCTCGCCGCGCTCGACGCGGTCGCCCTGGGCGTGAAGACCGACATCTCGCTGGCCAAGGGACAGAAACTCAGCCTGATCGACTATCGCATTCTGGAGCTGGCGGGCGCCTCGCCGCCCCGCGAGGAGTTGCTGAAAGCCGCTGCCCCTGCGCTGCTGGTTGCCGTTGCAGGAGATACGGCCGCCGATCCCGACCTGCGTCTAGACGCTGGCGAAGCCGCAGCACGCATCAACGCCTATGATCCCGACGCGATGGCCGCGCTCTATCGGACGATCGCCGGCCGGATGGCGTCAGGCAGCACATCGACGGACACCACCAGCAGCGGCACCGATTCCTCCCGCCGCCGCGCGGCCATGTACACGTCCGCGCAGGCAGAGCGTACTCCGTTCAAGAAGGTACGACTGATCAGAACATTCATCGACAGCGCACGACGTGCCGGGCTCTACCTGCCGGGATTGGCCATATCCGCGAAATTGACCGACGATGTCGGGCTCGTTCCCGAAATCGGCTGGTTTGCAGAAACTGCAATAGAGGCCAACCTCGCTGCCGGCAATTACGAGAACGCGCGCAAGTGGGCCAAGTTCGCGGCCTCTGCGGGAAACGACAGGGGCCACAGCGTGGATCATTGGATGGCGCTCATCGATATCGCCGACCCTCACTTCCCTGAGCCGCGCGGCCAGAGCCTTACCGCGCTTGAACGGCTCGCCCTCAGGGGGCAGTTCGGCAACGAGAACCTGCATCGTCTCGCCACGGTGCTCGACGCGCTCGAATACAATGTACCCATTCCGCTTTGGGAAGCCGCAAGCAAGACGCCCCAGCCCACGTCCGGCCATCTGCCCGAAACCGGCGTGCTATCCCAGTTGCAGGACGCCGCAAAGAAGCAGGAGTACGGCCGCACCGTGCTGCTCGCGATGCAAACGCTTGGGCCCGACGGTGCCGACGGAGCGCATATCATCGCCCTCGGCGATTCTATTCGCGCCCTGAAGCGCGCGGGCCTTGAGTCGGACGCACGCAGGCTTGGTTTTGAAGCACTTCTGGCTGGCTGGCCGCATGTGTTGACCAACTAGTTTCTGGATTGAACGTTTGGCTCACGGGCGAAGGTCGTTAAACGACCTTGAAGCAACGACACTAGCAGAAAGTTGCCTGGGGTCGGGGCTGACGCATCGGACCCCAGCTTCGGAGCAAGACCACTATTCCGATCCAATGATCGGCTGACGGCCAGCAATGAAAAGAGAACGGGCATCGGCTTCGGAACGTGGGGCGGAACATCGATATGCACACCGACGAGAACGACGCCCACGTCGAATCCTTCCTCGAAATGATGGCCGTGGAGCGCGGCGCGGCTGCTAACACCGTCGACGCCTACCGTCGGGATCTCACCGAATTCACGATCTTCCTCGAAAGCCGCCAGCGCGGCCTCGCCGCCGCACGTCCAGATGATATCGAAGCCTACGTTCGAACCCTCGCCGAAGCCGGCCTTGCGTCTTCGTCGCGCGCCCGCAAGCTTTCCTCGGTCCGCCAGCTCTACAAGTTCCTCACCGCCGAATCGATCCTTGACGAAGACCCTGCCGCCACCGTCGCAGGGCCGAAGCGCGGGCGCGCGCTGCCAAAGACCTTGTCGGTTGCAGAAGTCGATCGCCTGATCCGCGCTGCCAGATCGCGAATCGAGGGCACCACCGGCCGCGAACGCCTCCGCGCGCTGCGCTTCTACTGCCTGATCGAAATCTTGTATGCGACCGGAATGCGCGTCTCCGAGCTGGTTGGCTTGCCGCGCAGCGTGCTTCAAGGCGACAGCAGGATGCTCGTCATCCGCGGCAAGGGCGGTCGCGAGCGCCTCGTCCCGCTGAACGCGCCGGCTCGCGCCGCCCTCGACGATTACCTCGCACTGGCAGAGACCGGAGCAGAAGGCCTTTCGCGCGCCATTGCCACGAAGTGGCTGTTCCCCACAACGAGTGCCGAAGGGCACCTGACGAGACAGAGATTTGCTCAAGATCTCAAAGAGTTGAGCGAAGTGGCCGGGATCAGTCCCGAGCGCGTCAGCCCGCATGTATTGCGACACGCTTTCGCCAGCCACCTGCTTGATCGCGGCGCCGACCTTCGCGCCGTTCAGCAACTTCTTGGCCACGCCGACATCTCGACGACCGAGATCTACACCCACGTATTGCAGGAGCGCTTGAAGCGCCTCGTCAACGAGCACCATCCTCTTGCGCGACCCAAGCCTGCCGACGCGGGGTAAAAAAAAACTCAGTGCCGCACTGTTCATACCGCGCCGAACGCCGCCTTGACTTTTCCGTGTCCAACGAGTGATTGTCCGGCCCGATCAAGGATTTTTCCTCCGCCGACGGCCGTAATCGGCCGGGCGAGGCCGTCAGTGCCGCACGCGCCCGAGGGCGATCGAGACCGTGCGCGCTCCTGACGAAGTGAGAAAGGCTCGTCTTTGGAAAAGAACGTCCCGGTCCGCTTTTATCTCGATTTCGAGAAACCGATCGCTGAGCTTGAGGCTAAGATCACCGAGCTCAAGGCGATGGCTTCCGAGGAGGGCGGCGTGTCCATCGCCGCCGAGATCGAGACCTTGCAGGAGAAGGTCAACGAGCTCCTGCTCGACATGTACTCCAAGCTCACGCCCTGGCAGAAAACGCTGGTCGCCCGTCACCCCGAGCGACCACACTGCCTCGACTATATTAACGCCTTGATCGACGACTTCACACCGCTCGCCGGCGACCGCTACTTCGGCGAGGATGCCGCCATTGTCGGCGGCGTCGGGATGTTTCGTGGCCGTTCCGTAATGGTAATCGGCAACGAGAAAGGTTCAGACACTCAAAGCCGCATCAAGCACAACTTCGGCATGGCCAATCCCGAGGGCTACCGAAAGGCTGTGCGCCTTATGGAAATGGCCGACAAGTTCAAATTGCCGGTGATTACGCTGGTCGACACAGCAGGCGCCTATCCAGGCGTTGCGGCCGAGGAACGCGGCCAGGCCGAAGCCATCGCCCGCTCGACCGATTGCTGCCTGAAGCTTGGCGTTCCAATCGTCTCCGTCATCATCGGCGAGGGCGGTTCGGGCGGCGCAGTCGCCATCGCCACCGCCAATACGATCCTGATGCTCGAGCACGCAATTTATTCAGTGATATCGCCCGAGGGTGCGGCCTCCATCATCTGGCGCGATAGCAACAAGAAGGAAGAGGCGGCAACCGCCATGAAGGTCACCGCCCAGGACCTCATTGGTCTGTCGGTGATCGATCAGATCGTCTCCGAGCCGGTTGGCGGCGCGCATCGCGATCAACGCCGCGCAACCAAAGTCGTGGGAGATGCGGTCGCCAGGGCGTTGGCGGTCTACGATGGAATGGACGCCCGAGAGGTCCGCCAGAACCGCTATGACCGTTTCTTGAAAATTGGACGTGGGCTCCTCGGCTGAACCGACCTCCACACGCACCAACTGTCACAGGTCGCACTGATTTTCCCTGTGAATTCCGCCAAGTGCTGCGCGCCGAGTGACCGCGGCACAACTGCAACATATTGATTATGCTCGATTTCGAACAACAGTTGCCGCTCGACCGCCGCAATTGGCGGGCATAAATTGCCGCAAGGGATTGGCGTTTGGCACCTCGGATTAGGGGTGTCGTAACGTTAACGATATGTTTACGGTTGCGAATCAATGGTGATCGACGTGCGCGAGGGGCACTGCGTATGAGTCGATGGAAATCTGATTGGATGGCGCCTTGCCGATTGCGCGGGGCGATAGCGGCAGTCTCTGCCGCGCTGCTGCTTGCTGGCTGCAGCTCCGCACCACAAATCGCACCGGCCGACCAGCCCTTGTCGAAGCAGACTTTGATGCTGCTTGGCAAGAAGGGGATGCGCGTCGAAGCGCCGATCTTCGTGCGCATCTTCAAGGAAGAATCCGAGCTTGAGGTTTGGAAGCAGCGCGAGGACGGGCGCTTCTATCACTTCAAGAGCTATCCGATCTGCAATTGGTCGGGCGATCTGGGGCCTAAGCTCAAGCAAGGCGACAAGCAGGCGCCGGAAGGCTTCTATAGCGTCGCGAATAACCAGCTCAACCCGAACTCCCAGTTCCACGTCTCCTTCAATCTCGGTTACCCCAACGCCTACGACAAATCGCTGGGTCGCACCGGCGACTTCCTGATGGTGCATGGGAAGTGCAAGTCTGCCGGCTGCTACGCCATGACGGATGCGCTGATCGAGGAGATCTACGGGCTCGCGCGCGAGTCGCTCAAAGGCGGGCAGCAATCCTTCGAGGTGCACGCCTTTCCGTTCCGCATGACCGACGAAAACATGCTCCGTCACAAGAAGTCGAAGTGGATCGGCTTCTGGCGCACGTTGAAGCAAGGCTACGATAGCTTCGAAGCGAACCGCGTGCCGCCGCCCGTCGCCGTCTGCGAGCACCGCTATATGGTCAACGTCGCTACGGCCGACGGTCGCGAGCCGCACGCTGACGGCCCTTGCCCTGCATTCCGTCGGCCGCAGCTGCAGCCGTTCATTCCCAAACCGGCAGAGCAGCAATTGGCGAGCGAGCGCATCGAAATGCCTGGTCCGAAAATGCGGACTGC
Source organism: Hyphomicrobiaceae bacterium (assembly GCA_050246945.1). GTDB lineage: Bacteria > Pseudomonadota > Alphaproteobacteria > Rhizobiales > Hyphomicrobiaceae > JAEUMD01. Next base: position 70,669 of record JBFWVC010000004.1, on the reverse strand, counting down.
AGAAACGATCCATGCGCCCGAAGGCGAGGAATGGATCCCCCCCGCCGTCGCATCTGCTGACACCGGCGTGGGCTCCGCCTTTACGCGCATGTTTGGCCTCGGCGGAGCGACCGGCTCCCAGACAAAGGTCACAGGCTTCGGCTACCGCTGATCGCTTCCGCGATCCGTCTGCTCGCACCATGTCACGAGTCGCCAGCCAAGGCGTGGATGGCTGAGCGCAAGCACGGGGCATGGCGTATTGCGCGCCAATGCCGTCTACTGCGCCTTCTGGCAAATCCCGGCGCAGCGCCGCATTTTGCGCCTCTATTGCCGCACAATCTGTCTGTCGGAGTGATTCTCGCAATCTGGCAAGACGAGGCCACGACCGGATGACGCGGCAAGCCGAACGTTCGAACAACAGCTATGCTGCCACATCGGAGAATGTAGGGCCCGCGCATCGCGAGCAGCTGCAAAGGCGACGCCGGCTGAGGTTGCGCAGGACGGTCATCCTTGGCCTGCTCGTGGTGGCGATTGCCAGCTTAGTCGCCGCAAATTGGCAGATACTGACCGGCAGTATCGAGACCCGCGCCATCGCCGCCAAACGTGCCGCGTATCGCGCTCTTTGGGCTCTCGGCCAAACTCTGCCCGGCACGCCCGATCTGGCCGCGCTCGACCAGCGGCTTGCCGCGTCAGGCTTCACGCTTGCCCAGCCCATACTGATACGCATCTATAAGCGCGACTTCGAGCTTGAGATCTGGAAGGCGAAGGACGGTCGTTTCCATCACTTCGCGACGTATCCGATTTGTCGCTGGTCAGGACGTCTCGGCCCCAAGCTGAAACAGGGTGACCGGCAATCGCCCGAAGGCTTCTATGCCGTCGGCAAAAACCAGCTCAATCCCAACAGCCGCTGGCACCGCTCCTTCAATCTCGGGTTCCCCAATCTGTACGACCGCGTGCACGGCCGCACCGGCTCATTTCTGATGGTCCACGGCGGCTGCAGCTCGGTCGGCTGTTACGCCGTGACCAACGCCGCCATCGACGAGATCTGGCGACTCGTCACCTCGGCGCTCGATGGCGGACAGCACCGATTTCAGGTCCAGGCATTTCCGTTCCGCATGACGGAAGACAACCTCGCGGCAAAAACGGACGACCCACTCTACCCCTTCTGGCAATCGCTCAAAAAGGGCTCAGACGTGTTCGAGGCGACCGGCCTTCCGCCTCGCGTACGCCTATGCAAAGGGGAGTATGTGTTTCTTCCCGGAAGCAACATTCACTCGGCCCGCCACCCAATCCTCGCCGCCTGTGCCACCTCAAGTCATGTTCAACAGTCTCAGGACAACTGAAGGTATGGTCGAGCGCACATGTGACAGGCCACTGACAGGCCGACCAGCGTCATCGCGCTGCAACGCATCGTGGATGACTGGACTGGAACGGAGGAAAACGTATGGCATGACCCAACGCCAGGCTGCTAAGGTCCGCGCAAGGAAAACGGTCAGAAGCCATCAATCTCCTGGGAGCGTGTTGCTTTCTCGGCGGTGGGCCCGTTGGGGGCCTGGCGGGTCCTGGTTGCATGCAAGGCCCTGAACGCCGCCAGGAGTTGAAGTCGAGGTTGGAAATTCGATGCGTAGATGGGCGAGAACCGGACGCGCCGATAGGCCCACCCGATGGGCCGGTGCAATGTCGTGCGCTGCCGCACTTTTCATCGCAGCGAGCACAGCCCACGCAGTAACCATCGAGCTTAAGGACGCTGCGCCCAATCGCGTCGAAAATCAGCGCATGCATGCCGCCGGCGAGGCGGCATTGCCCGGAACACCCGATACGTCAGCATTTGCCGAACGCCTCGAGGCGGCCGGCCAGAAGGTCGGCAATCCCATCTTGATTCGCATTTTCAAGTCCGAAGCCGAACTTGAGATCTGGATGCAGAAGGACGGCGGAACCTACGAGCGCTTCGCCACCTATCCGGTCTGCAACTGGTCTGGCTCGCTTGGCCCCAAACTGGCCGAGGGTGACAAACAGACTCCCGAAGGTTTCTACACCATCACACGCCGTCAACTGCACCGCATTGGCCGCTGGCCGCGCTCGCTGAACCTTGGTTTCCCCAACGTGTATGACAAATCGTTGGCCCGCACCGGCTCTTACATCCTGGTACACGGCGGCTGCTCGTCAGTGGGTTGCTTTGCGATGACCAATCCGGTCATCGAAGAGATATATCGGCTGGCCCAGGCCGCGATCGTAAAGGGGCAGAGCCACGTCCCCGTTCATGTATTTCCGTTCCGTATGACTGAAGCCAACTTGAGAAAGCATGCCAGTAGCGAATGGCTTGGATTCTGGCAGAACTTGAAAGAAGGCTTCGATTCTTTTGAAGAGAATAGAGTTCCCCCCAGCGTTCGCGTGTGTGATGGCCGTTACCATTTCGACCGAATCGCCCCGGGGGAGGTGGGCACTCCGCGCCCTTTAAAACCGTGCGGCGAGACGATCGCCGCAGTGCAGGCATTGGAGCAGTTCTACTCTCTTGCGAGCAGCCACCCGCTGCTCAGCCAGATAAACTTGAAGACGCGCATGCCCACGTGGACGACGGCGGCAAGCGAAGTGCCCGCACATCTCTCGGGCGCGTTCGAAATCTATCAAGACGCAATGCAGACGCTGGCGCGCGCCGTGGCCGAAAACGCGAAGCTGCCGCCCGCTCGGCGCATGCGTCCTCGAATACTGGCCAAAACAGTGCTGAAATCATATCAGTACAGATGCAACCCGAGCCTCGCTAGCTGCCGCCGCTTCGTCGCCCTGCAAAAATCCCAGCTGGAGGCGCTGGTCCAGGCCGCTTCGCGACCGCACAGCCGCCAGCACATCAAAACCGCAACCAGCGGCAAACGTGGCCGCGCACGCTGACGCGCGGCAACGCTCCAATCCATCGGCCCGCAGTACCACAACGGGAAAATTTTGCAGGACCGATGCGCTGCTTCGGTTGCCGGCCAGCTTGCCCGCGCCGCCTCGACATGGCATAGAACCGCCGCACAACGAGCCACCGGCAGACCACCGGCGTCGAGGACGGCCGCGTCGTACCATTGACGAGCGGACGAAGGGGGCGCCGCGCTGCAAGATTTCAAGTTGGGTCAATCTCGATGACGCCGCATTGCGCACGCGCCACTGCGCAACTATGGCAACCGCTGGTGTCGTGTTCGCGAAATTCCTCTCATTCTGCAGCGAGTGCGGAACGGATTTCTCGATCAACACACTGGACTTGGGCGTGCGTTTTTGTTCGCGTGGGTGTTTCCGCAGATGTCAAACGACAAGCAGCTGTTGAAGACGATCGAGCATTGGCTGGAAAGCATGCTATTTGCCAGCCGCTGGCTGTTGGCGCCATTCTATCTCGGTCTCGCACTTTCGCTGATCGTTCTCCTGATAAAATTCGTCGCCGAGCTCGGCCACATGGCCGCGCACGCCTTCACCGCCACCGAGAGCGAAGTCATCCTGGGGGTTCTGGCCCTTGTGGATCTTTCGCTGACAGGCTCGCTTATCGTCATCGTCATCTTTTCCGGCTACGAGAATTTCGTCTCGCGCATCGACCACGGCAATCACACTGACTGGCCAGAGTGGATGGGCAAGATCGACTTCAGCGGCTTGAAGCTGAAGCTTCTCTCCTCCATCGTCGCCATTTCCGCCATTCAGCTCCTCAAGCAGTTCATGGCGCTCGATAAGGTGTCCGACCGCGACATCATGTGGATGGTAATCGTCCACGTCGTCTTCGTCGTTTCAAGCGTCCTGCTCGCACTCTCCGACCGCCTGACGGTCCATTCGGGCGGGCACCCGAAGAACTCCGGTGGCGATCGAGGCAAGACTCATGCGCCGCAATCCGGTGGAGGCAGCCAACAGGCTGATGCAGTGACCGCAACCGCCAGCGCAACGCCGCGCGGACCTGAGGAAAGCGCAGCCTCTGCTGGCGCCGAGCACCGGCGCCGCATCCCGATCACGCGCACCGCCGCAACCGAGGATAGCAAGAAGCCCTCGCGGGGGCACGACACCGCGTCATCGGCCGAGGATGCCGATCCCGACAACCTCTGGCCAGCAGTGCGATCCGCGACATCAAAGCGCCGATTGCATTGAACCTGCTGCTTTGTCGAGGGCGCAGGCCGTCAGTCTTTGCGATCGGATTGGAATCGCGCTTCGGCCTGTTTCTCGGCTTCCGGAGTTCGCATCGTTACGAAATGGTCGCCAATGACAAGCACATCCATTCCGGTGCGCAGATAGCAGGAAATCGCTTCTTCCGGACGTGCCACGATCGGTTCGTGACGATTGAAGCTGGTGTTGAGCACAATGGGCACGCCGGTGATCTCGCCGAAGGCACGGATGAGGTCGTAGTAGCGCTGGTTCGCAGCACGCGACACCGTTTGTATTCGCGCAGTGCCGTCGATATGCACCGCCGCCGCGATCTCGCGCGCGCGATCCACATGGACCCGCGGCGCCAATGTCATGAACGGATCGGACTGATCGACATCGAAGAATTCCCTGGCCCGATCCTCCAAAACTGCCGGCGCAAACGGGCGAAAGCTCTCGCGGTGCTTTATTTTCGAGTTGATGACGGTACGCATGTCTGCGGATCTTGGATCAGCAAGTATCGAACGATTGCCGAGCGCTCTCGGCCCCATCTCGAAACGGCCCTGAAACCAACCGACAATCTTGCCGCTGGCTAATGCACGAGCGGTCCGCTGAATGAGTTCCGGCTCTTCGAGCTTCTCCGAGACAAGACCCGCCGCGTCCAGCGCACGGGAGATTTCCGTGTCGGAGAAGCCAAGTCCATAGAACGGGTGTATCAGCTCGAAGCGCCGCGGGCACCTGAGCGTCTGATGATAATGCCAAAGCGCACTTCCCAACGGTGCACCTGTGTCGGACGCGCACGGCGGCACCCAGACTCGTTCGAACCCTGTGTTCTCGAGTACACGAGCGTTTGCGACGCAGTTGAGCGCCACGCCGCCAGAGATGATGAGGTTGCGCGAGGAAAACCGCCGCTCCAGCTCGCGCACGACATGCAGGATGACCTCCTCCGTCACGACCTGCAAGCCGCGCGCGATCGCTTGATGGCGCTCGGTGATCTCGGAGCCGGGTTCGCGCTGCGAACCGAAAGTTTCGTAGAATCTTCGCTTCAGCGGCTTCAATTCGCCGTAGCGATGAAAGTCGAAGTACGACATGTCGAGCCGATAACGGCCCTCCGGCTCGAGCCAAAACAGCTTGCGGAAGGCATCGACGTAGCGGTCGTCGCCGTATGCCGCCAGCGCCATGACCTTGCCCTCGTCGGAAAACCCGGCAAAGCCCAGATACTTCGTCACGACCGTGTAGGCGATGCCGATCGAGTTGAAAATCCCCGTCCACCAGACACGTGAAAGCCCGCTGTTATCCCCGGTGTAGACGCTGGTTGCCGCATCATCGCCGAAACCGTCCATGACAAGAACAGTCGCATCCTCGAACGGAGATACGAAGAACGCTGCAGCGTGCGCATCGTGATGGCCAACGTTGACGATGGGCGGCAGGGGCTGTTCGCCGGCCAGCCTGCGCAGGCGACGGCGTAGATAGAAGTTGAGCAACACGATTTCGTTGCGCTGTGGTGTATGCGATGATTCAAGGAGGAGGCTGAGGCTGCCCGGAAGCCCCCTCAGAATCGCCTTGCCGAAACTCATGCGTAGGCGGTCGACGTTCCACGGAGTCGTGATGACGTCGACGTCCTTCAGGCCCGCAAGGCCCGGCCCCAGTGCGGCGGCGAGCGACCGGTTCGGAAAAACCTTGGTGCGCTTGATTCGGTTGAGCCGCTCTTCCTCCAGCACCAGCATCGGCCATCCGTCATCGAGGATGGCGAGGCCACTGTCATGTGTGGCGCCGACGAGACCGAGGATACGCACCTTACGACAGCCTCCATCAGAACCGGGGGCGGCACGGTTGCATCGTCAGGCGTGCTTGCCGTGACAATGCTTATACTTCTTTCCAGATCCGCATGGGCACGGCGCATTGCGCGAAACCTTGCCCCATGTCGAGGAATCGTGCGGATCAATCTCGTCCGCGCCTCGCCGTGACTGCACCGGCTGGCGCCGCTCCGAAGCTGGTGCCAGCGTGCGTCCGCCCTGGATTGCCGCCTCTGCCATCGCGAACTCATCCATGCCTGTCGTGGGATCTACGTGGTGCGCCTCCATCGGCGGGAGTTCGGAGGGATGCATGAGCTCCTCCTCCGTCTCCTGCCCCGGCCTCAGTGTCAACAGCACGCGCGTCACGTTTTCGCGCAGGCGCAACAGCATGTTCTGGAATAGCGTGAACGCTTCGCTCTTGTATTCGTTGAGTGGATCGCGCTGGCCATATGCGCGGAACCCGATTACCTGGCGCAGATGCTCCAGCGTGACCAGATGCTCGCGCCACAGATGATCGAGCGTCTGCAGCAACACCATCTTCTCGATTTCGCGCAACCGCAGAGCACCGAGTGCGGCAGCGGACTTTTCGCTGCTGCGATCCATCTGCTCGACGAAGCTCTTGGCATCGAAATACTGGTTCATGAACTGATCGCCGATTTGCCACGCCTGCTGCGCGGCCTGTTCGGCGGTCAATCCCGAAACGCGGATCGCCGGGTTCGGCGTGTTGTAGAGATATCGGCCGATGTCTGCGAGCCTGCCGTCCGGATCGTCGACCAGTTGCTTCAGTCCACCGTCCTCCGCCACGACGTTGAGGAAGCCCTTGGCGCCCTGGTAATTGTTGAGGACGTCCTGGCCAACCTCGGCCTGCAGCGCCTCCGCCTTCGCATCGACCTCCTTGATGAGCCGCTCTCTGATTTCTTCGTCCGCAATGCCCTCTTCTTCGGCCCACTCGCCGATCGGCAGCTTGAGATCGAAGATCTCCTCCGCCGCCGCCGCGAGTCCCGCAGTATCCCACTGTTCCGCGTAGGCCTTCTCCGGAATATAGCGGCCAACGAGATCGCCGACGACCTGGTGACGCAGATCTTTCACCGTGTCGGAGACGTCGTCCTCGGCCATGATCTCCTTGCGGTGGTCGAAGATGACCTTGCGCTGGTCATTCATGACATCGTCGTACTTCAGGATCTGCTTGCGGATATCGAAGTTGCGTGCTTCGACCTTCTTCTGCGCCATCTCGAGCGACTTGTTCATCCAGCGGTGGGCAATCGCTTCGCCTTCCTTCAGGCCAAGCGTGCGCACCATGCTGTCCATTCGCTCCGAACCGAAGATTCTCATCAGGTCGTCGTCGAGCGCGAGATAGAACTTCGAGCGGCCCGGATCACCCTGGCGGCCAGAGCGGCCGCGCAGCTGGTTGTCGATACGCCGACTTTCGTGCCGCTCGGTACCCAGCACGTAGAGCCCGCCAGCTTCAAGCGCCTGCGCCTTCTTCGCGTTGATGTCCGCGACGATCTCGCGCTCCTGTTTCCCGGATTCCTTGTCGTCGGGATCGCGTCCGGCGGCGCGCTCTGCCGCGATCCAGTCGCGCAGCCGGTATTCGGCATTGCCGCCGAGCTGGATGTCGGTTCCGCGGCCCGCCATGTTGGTGGCGATCGTCACCGCGCCGGGCACCCCAGCCTGGGCAACGATGTTGGCCTCCTGCTCATGATAGCGCGCGTTGAGGACCTGGTGCGGAATAATCTGGCCTCCCGACTTGGTCTTCTTGGCCAGATCGACGAGATGGTTGCCAATGTCGATCAGCTGCTGCTTGAACTCCTGATCCCGCTCATGCATGAGCTCATCGGCCTGCGCGAGCGTTTTGCGGCCCAATTCCTCGATGTACTTCTTATCCGACAACAGCCCAGAAAGCTGCTCCGACTTCTCGATCGACACGGTGCCGACGAGCAGCGGCTGTCCGCGCCGCGCGCAATCTGCAATCGTCAGCACGATGGCTGCAAGCTTCTCAGGTTGCGTTCGGTAGACCTCATCGTCCTCGTCGACGCGCGCAATATCCCGATTGGTCGGAATTTCGACGACGTCGAGACCATAGATGTCAAGAAACTCGCTGGCCTCTGTCGAGGCGGTTCCGGTCATGCCAGCAAGCTTGTCGTAGAGGCGGAAATAGTTCTGGAACGTGATCGAGGCGAGCGTCTGGTTCTCGGGCTGGATTTCGGCGCGCTCCTTCGCCTCCAGCGCCTGATGCAGGCCCTCCGAGTAGCGTCGGCCGGGCATCATGCGGCCGGTAAACTCGTCGATGATGACGACCTCGTTGCCTTTGACAATGTAGTCCTTGTCGCGCTGGAACAGCTTGTGCGCCTTCAGCGCCTGATTGATATGATGGACCAGCGTGACATTCTCGATGTCGTAGAGCGAGCCGTTGAGCATCCCCGCGTTGGCGAGCAGCTCCTCGATGAACTCGTTGCCCTCGTCCGTGAGCGAAACCTGCCGCTGCTTCTCGTCGAGTTCGAAGTGCTCCGCGCGCAGCTGCGGAATAAAACCGTCGATCGCCACGTAGAGTTCGGTGCGGTCCTCGACGGGACCCGAGATGATGAGCGGAGTCCTCGCTTCGTCAATCAGGATCGAGTCGACCTCGTCGACGATCGCGAAGGCATGGCCGCGCTGCACCATCTCGGCCTTGCTCATCTTCATATTGTCGCGCAGGTAATCGAAACCCAGCTCGTTGTTGGTCGCATAGGTGACATCGCAGGCATATTGTTCCTTGCGCTGCTCGTCATCGAGACCGTGGACGATGCAACCGACAGTCAGGCCGAGAAACTTGTAGACCCTGCCCATCCAATCCGCGTCGCGCTTTGCGAGGTAGTCGTTCACCGTCACGACGTGGACGCCGCGTCCCGCAATGGCATTGAGATAGACCGCGAGCGTCGCTACCAGCGTTTTGCCTTCGCCAGTCTTCATCTCGGCAATGTTGCCCTCGTGGAGCACCATGCCGCCGATCAGCTGTACGTCGAAGTGCCGCTGCCCCAGCGCACGTTTGGCCGCCTCGCGCACGGTTGCAAAGGCTGGAACGAGGAGTTCGTCGAGATCCTTGCCGCCCGCGAATTCCGCCCGAAACTCATCCGTCCTCGCCCTGAGATCCGCATCGCTCAGCTTGGCGACCTCGTCCTCCAGCGCGTTGATGGCCGCGACACGGGGTTTGAAGGAGCGCACACGACGGTCGTTCGATGAGCCGAAGATTTTCGAAGCAAGCGAGCCGAACGACGACAACATGCGGGATGTCCTCAAAAAATAAAACGAGCGAGTAGGCGCAGTGGGATGCTCACTGCGCCTGGTCGCTGCTGGGGCTTGTGGTATCGCCTGCCAACCAGGAACTCGAGGGCCGGAAATTGGAGCTCCGACCCCACTCGCCCTGGGACGCGCTGTGGCACAGCAAAGAAGCGATACAGTCCGCCGCACAGATAAGGACCGGCATTAAGACTGTCAACGCGACGAACCGCATACGAGCGCCATGAAGCGGCCGGATCGGGGCGTTGCTGATACTGGATAAAACTTAACTTGGCAGCGCCATGGCGCCCGTCTATCCATGCCCCTGACCGACCGCACGATGGCATGGAAGAGCCGCCAGCATCACGCGGTGCATCCGCCACAACCAGGGAAAACACCCGTGAATTTCGCCCGTTCCAAGTTTCTGTTGAAAGCCGCCACTCCCGCAATCTGCGCCGTGGCCCTGCTGCTGGGCCAGCCGGCGCCGGCCCCCGCTCAGGACGCTGGCAAGGTCGTCGCCACCGTCAATGGGGTTGCCATCACCGAGGGCGACCTCAAACTTGCCGAGGACGAGATCGGCCGCGACCTGGGTAACCTTCCAGACGCCACGAAGCGCCGCGTGCTGGTGGAATTCCTCATTGAAAACAACTTGTTCGCCAAGGCTGCGGAAAATGCGAAGCTGTCCCAGGGGGCCTCTTTCGACGAGCGCATGAAGTACTGGCGCAACCGCGCGCTGCGCGACGCCTACTTCGATAAGGAGATAAACTCCTCCGTTAGCGAGGACGCCGCAAAGGCCTATTATAATGACCAGGTCAAGGCTCTGAAACCTAAAGAGGAAGTCGAGGCCCGCCATATTCTGGTCGATACCGAGGAAAAGGCCAAGGAACTCAAGAAGAAGATCGACGAGGGCGCCGATTTTGCCGAAATGGCCAAGGAGCAATCCAAGGATCCCGGCACCAAGGACGATGGCGGCATGTTGGGCTATTTCTCCACCGGCCAGATGGTCCCCGCGTTCGAGCAGGCGGCATTCGCCTTGAAGAATGGAGAGGTATCAGCCCCGGTCAAGAGCCAGTTCGGCTGGCATCTGATCAAAGTCGAGGATCGCCGCCAGAAACCGCCGCCCACCTTCGACGAGGTCAAGGACCGCATCCTCGCCTCCATGATCCATCAGCGCGCCCAGGCTGTCGCCGCGAAGCTGCGTGAGGAAGCCAAGATCGAGTATCTCGACGAGGGCATCAAGAAAGAGGTTGAGGAGCAGAGCAATCAGCAGGAAGCCCAGCGTCGCCAGATCGAGGATATGATCAAAAAGCAGCTTGAAACCCAGGAGAAGACCGAGGGTGAAAAGGGCGGCGAGGCAAAGCCGGCGGAAAAAAAGTAGGCATAGCGCTCACCCCACGCATGCGGGAGGCAATCGGGCGCAATGTTGAGCCGCCCCCTGCCGGCGACGCCGATTGCGACGCCTGTTGACCGAACCCTGCACCGGGCCGCTTGAAAAAGGCGGCCCGATCTGTTTGGGCTAGTGCCTGATTGGCTGAGAGGGAAACAGTCGCGCTTCCATAGAACATGTTCAGCTGAAGCATACAGCGGTTCAGCGTGGAGAAAATGCTCGATTCAAAGAATTGGATCGTGTTCATGATTCCATGCGACATGAACGCGATCTAGAAGGCGTAATTCAAACACTCAAGCAATGAAACAGAGCAGGCCACAATGGCCAGTCTTCATTCAATCCAATCCTAACCCGCACCAGCCCCCCACAAAACTTCCGGATCACCGTCACATGGGCAAGATCACCACTGTTTCCCCCTTCGCACCAGAGCAGCTCCCCCGTCTGCCGGCCATCGATGGCGTCCGCTTCGCCACGGCACAGGCCGGAATACGCTACAAGGGGCGCACTGACCTGATGGTTGCCGTGATGGATGAAGGCACCGTTGCAGCCGGCGTGCTGACCCAATCGAAGACCTGTTCCGCACCCGTCCTGCTCTGCCGCGAAAATCTCGCCAAGGGCAAGGCGCGCATCCTCGTCGTCAACTCGGGCAACGCCAATGCCTTCACCGGCATGAAGGGGCGCCAGGCGGTGGATGCCACGGTCTCTGCCGCCGCTGACGCTGCAGGCTGCAAGCCGGCCGAGGTCTACGTATCGTCGACCGGCGTAATCGGCGAGCCGATGGATGCGGGCAAGTTCACGCACCTGCTGGCAAGCCTGGCCAAGAAGGCGAAGGCCAATGCTTTCGACGACGCCGCACGTGCAATCATGACCACCGACACCTATCCCAAGGTCGCCACGCGCAAGATCGACCTCGATGGCGTCAAGGTCACGATCAATGGCATCTGCAAGGGCGCTGGAATGATCGCGCCCGACATGGCGACCATGCTTTGCTATGTCTTCACCGATGCTGCCATCTCGCAGAGACTGCTGCAGGCTCTCCTCTCCGAGCACGTCGAAACGACCTTCAATTGCATGACGGTGGATGGTGACACGTCCACAAGCGACACCTGTCTTGCGTTCGCAACCGGCGCCGCGGCTAAACGCGGGCAGGAGCCGATCACCAAGAAGTCGGACAAGCGGCTCGCGTCGTTCGGGGCAGCCCTCCACAGCCTGATGCGCGACCTCGCCATCCAGATCGCCAAGGACGGCGAGGGTCTTTCCAAGTTCGTCACGTTCGAGATCACCGGCGCAGAAAGCTTCAAGGCCGCCCGCACCATCGCCCGCGCCTGCGCCAACTCGCCGATTCTGAAGACGGCGATTGCTGGTGAGGATCCCAACTGGGGCCGCGTCGTCATGGCGGTTGGCAAGTCGGGCGAAGCCGCCGACCGCGACAGACTGACGATCTGGTTCGGCCCGCATTGTGTCGCGCGCAACGGCGAGCGCGCCGAGGAATACGTCGAAGCGACCGCCGCCGCGTACATGAAGAATCGCGAGATCCTGATCCGCGCCGATGTCGGTGTGGGAAAGGCGTCAGCGACCGTGTGGACCTGCGACCTCACGCACGACTACGTCTCGATCAACGCCGATTACCGAAGCTGAGAGAGAAGCGGCACCGGTCAGATGGAGTGCACTATGGAGCGGAACTTCTGGTTGGAACGATGGGAAAAGGGTGAAACGGGTTGGCACCGCGACGATGTGCACCCCGAACTGATCGAGCATTGGTCAACTCTCGATCTCCCGCAGCGCTCCCGCGTTCTTGTACCTCTGTGCGGTGCTTCGCTCGATATGGCCTGGCTCGCCAGTCAAGGCCACGAGGTGATCGGCGTCGAGCTGTCTCAAAGCGCACTTGAACAGTTCCTCGCCCGCCACCGCGTTCGTCACATCGTCATGGACGAAAACGGCTTCCGCACGTATCTGGGCGGGCGCTATCAGCTCTGGTGCGGCGACTTCTTCGCCCTCCCCGCCGAGGTCTTCGCCAGTGCCGATGCCGTCTACGACCGGGCAAGCCTCATCGCCCTTCCGCCTGACATGCGCAAGCGCTACGCCGCCACGCTGGGCGACCGCCTCACCCCCGGCTCGCGCATCTTGCTCATCGCGCTTGACTACGATGCCAACGAGATGAACGGACCGCCGTTCCCGGTTCCCGATGACGAGATCCGCGCGCTGTTCGATGATCGCTTCGACATCATCGAAATTAAAGCCGTCGACGTGCTCAAGGGCAACGCCGGCCTGCGCCAGCGCGGCCTGACCGAGCTGACCGAAACCACATATGTCCTGACACGCAAGCTGTGAGCACATGACGACCACTCGAACGCAATCCCGTCGCCTCCTGCTTGTCGTAGCCGTGGCACTCATCGACAGCGACAACCGTATCCTCCTGTCCAGGCGTCCGGAGGGAAAGCAACTCGCGGGCCTCTGGGAGTTCCCCGGCGGCAAGGTCGATACCGGCGAGACTCCGGAAGACGCGCTTATCCGCGAATTGCGTGAGGAACTCGATATAGAGCTGTGCCGCACCTGCATTGCGCCGCTGACTTTCGCCAGTCACACATATGAAGAATTCCACCTCCTGATGCCGCTTTATATCTGCCGCACATGGGAAGGCGAGATCGCTCCACTGGAGGGCCAGGAGATCGCATGGGCGCGATCCAATCGCTTGCACACTTATCCCATGCCAGCAGCCGATGCGCCTTTGATACCCGCCCTGCGGGATCTGCTCTCCTGAGAGAATTGGAAGCAATCTGACGACGCGAATTCGTTGCAATGAATTCCGCGCCGCAGGCTTGTGCACCACAGACTATTGTTCTGGAACTGACGTTTGTTGCCCGGGCGAAGGTCGTCGAACGTCAGCGAATCCAGAATACGAACAAGAAAATCTCGGGTTCCGGACTGACGTGCAGGCGCCCAGTAGGGAACCAAGCGTCAGATTAGGAACACTCGAGCATGTTCCGCTGAAGTGTGCAGCGGTTCAGCGTGAAGAACAAGCTCAATTCAAGGAGCTGGATCGCGTTCATGATTCCATGAAACATGAAACATGAAAACGTTCTGGGAGCTTCTCGATTGCCATGCAAGGGTTGCTCTCGCGAAAGAACCGCCTAAGTTTGTCGTGAGACCGCCTGCTCGATCGGGGCGCGTGCGTAGGTTGGCAGCGCCTTTGATCGAGCGCAAGACCTCGGGCGCGAGATGGGGCGATGCTTGAATCGATACCGACGATGGTCCTGATCAGGTGAAGCATCGTCGCGACCGCGTCATCGCTCGGATTTTGGACGACTGGATGCAGCAAACGCATCCCAACCACGACAATGTCGAGAGGAGACACAATATGCTTGCAACGGAGATCCAGGAGCACGCCCGAAGGCTTCTCGAAGCTCATGGCGACAAGGCCGTGGCAGAGGCCGCACAGAAGGCAAAATCGCTCGAGGAGAGTGGCGCCGACGACGAGGCCCGGGTCTGGCGCAAGATCGAGGCGGCCTTGAAGCAGATGCGCGGCCCTCATTCGACCTGACCGCACGTCCGGCAAGGCGGCTTGCTGCGCGAACAGGTCACCCTGTTCGAACTTCCAAGTTCAACAGCCCGCCACACCGTGCAGCCGCGCGATCAAAAATATCGGCGATCCGCCAAGCTGGCCTCAGTCGCCGGTCTTATTGCCTGCCGGCTGCTCGTTGGTGCCCAGCGCGTCGGCAAGCCGCATGGCAGCCGATCCCGGCTTCAACGGTTTTTGCTGGCTGGGATCGGGCGCCCAGGCGGTCACGGTCAGGATCTCGAATGTCGCCAGCACGCGTCCGTCGGCGCGCGCGTGCCGCTCCTCGTAGATCTGTGCCGCCCGCGCCAGCACATCCCGCCGCGTCAGCGACCTCCGCCGCGCGTTGAGCACATTGCTGGCGCCCATCGCCTTGATGTCTTTCATCAACGCCAGCGGCGAGGCGTACGCGACCTGCACGACGTCGCTATCGACGACCGGCAGAGCAAAGCCTGCGCGCTGCAACAGGCTACCTAGGTCCCGCAGATCAATCGCGGGAGCGACACGCGGCGAGGCGCCGCCAGTGATTTCCGCTTCCGCGGCGAGCCACGCAGACCCGAGTTCGCCGAGCGTGCTGCCGCCCAGGAGCGACGCAAGGAACAATCCATCCGGTTTGAGTGACCGGCGGATCTGCACGAGTGTCCCTGGCAGATCGTTCACGTGTTGCAGCGACAGCCCGGACACGACGAGATCCAGAGTCGCGTCGCCGAAGGGCAGCAGTTCGTCGTCCGCCAGGATTTGGGGGCCTTCGCATGCCGCCAGCAGCTCGGAGACGACCTCGACGTCCACCATCAATCCGACGTTCTGGATCTTCCGCAGCCTCCGGCTCAGCACCCCGTGATGCGCGCCGATGTTGGCCGCGATGGCAAATGTTCGTTTGATGATATCGAGCCGGTCCGCCAGATCGTCCGCAACGCGAAGCAAGAGGAAGTCGTGCTCTGCCGCTCGACCGGCCACCCGGCGACGCCGCGTGTTGAGAAGCGTCCGGTCGAACGGCGCGGACGCCCCGCTTCCGGCATCGACCGCATGATCGCAATCACCCCTGCGCTTGCTCTTTTCTTTCATTGAGCGGATCTTTGCATACGATATGCGGATTTTCTAAACGGCACTGGCATCGATGGCCCACCTCCCGTCCACCCCGATTGACTCCACCCCGATCGACCCGGAGGAAGCCGAACCGCGCGCGGCTCCCGCACCGTATCGTCAGCGCTTGCGCACAGTGGCGGCACAAGGCCTTGCCCGCCTCGTAGATATCGTCACGCCGCCCATTTGTCTCAAGTGTCATGAGCCGCTGTCGAGCCAGGACAACCTGTGCCCGGGCTGCTGGAGCAAGATAGATTTCATCCGCCCGCCGCTCTGCGACCGCCTTGGCATACCGCTACCCTACGATTCGGGTGCCGGCACGCTATCGGCCCAGGCTGTTGCTGCGCCGCCTGTGTATGGACGCGCCCGGGCCGTGGCTCGCTACGACGGCGTCATGCGCCAGCTGATTCATGATCTCAAGTTCCACGACTGCCACGACGCGCGCAAGCTGTTCGGGCGCTGGATGGTGGAAGCAGGCTCGAGTCTCATATTCGATGCCGATGTGATCGTCCCGGTGCCGCTGCACCGCTGGAAGCTGCTCAAGCGCCGCTTCAACCAGGCGGCGATTCTCTCTGCCGAATTGTCCCGGCTGACTGGCAGGCCCAACGCGCCGCTCGCACTGATGCGCTCGCGAAAGACCAGTCCTCAGCTCGGCCTTACGGCGACCCAGCGCCGGCAGAACGTGAGTGGCGCGTTTTCCGTACCGCCGCGCCAGCGGGGGGCGGTCGAAGGGCGCTGCGTGCTGCTGGTCGATGACGTAATTACCACCGGAGCGACGATCTCCGCTGCCGCCAGGGCACTGCTTTCCGCGGGCGCAGCGGGCGTTGACATCCTGGCACTCGCCCTCGTCACCGACACGGCAGGCACCCTGGACGCCTGAGGCGGTGCACCACAGGAGTACGTTCCAGGCAGCTGAGAAAGCAGTCATGGCCGCCGCTCCCCCTTTCTTCCCTGCGGCAAAATCATGCGCCTCCGTGTCCCGGGAGCGCTTTGCGAATACGACATAAATCACTATTTTTGAATATGGCCACACACAGCAGGAGGACGCGCGAGACACCATGGCGAAGGTTATGATCTACACCACGATGTTCTGCCCCTACTGCCACATGGCCAAGGATCTGCTGAAAAAGAAGGGCGTCACCTACGACGAGATCGATGTGAACGCCGAGCCGGGCTTGCGCGCCCAGATGCGTGAGAAGGCCGGCGGCCGCAACACGGTGCCGCAAATCTGGATCGGCGACCGCCACGTCGGCGGTTGCGACGATCTTTACGCACTTGATCGAGCCGGTAAACTCGACCCTCTGCTGGCACTGTAATCGGATGTGCACCGCACGAGGCCGACACGACGAGAAGAGAGACGAGGCTGATGACGACCACTTCGGGAACCGCGGCCTTCCGCGCCGGTCTGGTGCAGATGTGCGCGACGCGCGACCCTGATCGCAACGTCGCCGACGCCACCAACCTGATCCGCGAGGCTGCGTCGGCCGGCGCACAATATGTCCAGACCCCCGAAGTGACGACCCTGATGGAGCTGGACCGTAACCGGCTGTTCAGCCTCGCCGAGCCCGAGGAAGTCAATCCGGCGCTGATCCACTTCCGCCGTCTCGCCAAGGAACTGGGAATCTGGCTGCACATCGGATCAATGGCGGTGAAGGTCTCGGCCGAAAAGCTCGCCAATCGCTCCTACGTGATCGCACCCGATGCAGAGATCGCAGCTCGCTATGACAAGATCCACATGTTCGACGTCGACCTTGCGGGAGGCGAGAGCTACAAGGAAAGTCGCAATTACGAGCCAGGGACGTCGGGCGTCGTGGTGGATCTTCCGTGGGGTCGCATGGGCCTTACGATCTGCTACGATTTGCGCTTCCCCTATTTGCATCGGGCACTCGCAAAGGCCGGTGCCCTTTTCATCGCTGCACCTGCGGCATTCACGAAGACGACGGGGGAAGCACACTGGCATGCGCTGTTGCGCGCCCGCGCCATCGAGACCCAGTGCTTTGTACTCGCCGCCGCACAGACAGGCATGCACGAGATCGGGCGGGCCACCTATGGACATTCGATCATTTACGGGCCATGGGGAGAAACGGTCGCCGAAGCTGGCACGGAGCCGTGCGTGGTCGTCGCTGATATCGACCCTGCCGCCGTGGCGGATGTCCGTGGCCGCGTACCGTCTCTGACCCACGACCGAGGCTTCACCGTCGTCGAGGCCGCCACCGATGCCGGGCGGGGGGCGCTGCTATGATCAGATATCGCCTGAGATGTGGCAACGGGCACGAGTTCGACGCCTGGTTTGCTTCGTCGGCAGCCTATGAAACTCAGGAAGCCGAATGCCAACTGACTTGTCCCCATTGCGCGCAAACCGATATCGAGCGCGCCATCATGGCACCGCAAATCGCCACTGGTCGTGCCGAGCCCTCCATTCCGGAGGTTACCGCCACCGATGCTTCAGCCAACGCTGTTTTGAATGCAGGTGGCGCCGATGCCAAGCGCCTTCAGGCCTTGATGCGCGAGATGCGTGCACTGCGCGACAAGATGCTCGAGAAGTCGGAAAATGTCGGCCCACGGTTCGCCGAGGAGGCGCGTCGCATCCATCACGAGGAATCACCGGACCGCGCCATTCACGGCGCGGCCACCACCCAAGAGGTTCTCGAATTGGCGGACGAGGGCATTGACGTGATGCCGATACCGCAACTGCCCGACGATCTGAATTAGAGCAAGGCGCCTGGACAGAAGCGAATTTGAACAATCGCGACATACTCTAACGTTCCGGGCTGACGCGCACATCCATGCTGGACAATCCCGCGACATGGCAATGCAGCAGGTCGCCGATGGTGACTCGGCCTACACCGGCAGGCGTGCCGGTCAGAATGACGTCGCCCGCGCGCAGCTCGAAGTATCGCGACAGGATCGATATCTGTTCCGGTACCGACCATATCATCTGCGACAGGTCGCCCGTTTGCTTCCTGGTCCCGTTGAGGTCGAGTGCAATCTCGCCGCGAGTCGGATGCCCGACGTCGCCAACGCGATGCACAAGTCCACACGGCGCAGAATCTTCGAAGGCCTTCCCAACTTCCCATGGCCGTCCGAGCTTTTTGGC
Source organism: Hyphomicrobiaceae bacterium (assembly GCA_050246945.1). Taxonomy (GTDB): domain Bacteria; phylum Pseudomonadota; class Alphaproteobacteria; order Rhizobiales; family Hyphomicrobiaceae; genus JAEUMD01. The sequence goes on along the minus strand of JBFWVC010000004.1, from coordinate 52,424 downwards.
CGCACCCTGCAGGTCGCGTCGCGTCATGTCCAACGCAACTGCGTATCCGAAAACATGCTCGAGCGCCCTTTCGGTTGCGATATCTTTTCCGCCCGATTCAAGAAGCACCGCCATTTCGACTTCGAATTGAACGTCATTGGAAAGGCGCGGGTATGGAAACACGCCGTCCACACGCAGATTGTCGGGATTTTTCTGGAAGAAGAAGGGCGGCTCGCGGTCCGGATCATGCCCCATCTCGCGCGCGTGCTCGGCGTAGTTTCTTCCGATGCAGTAGACACGATGCACGGGAAACAAGAGGTCACTTCCCGCGATCGGCAATGCAGCATTCGCAGGCGGCGGAAAGGCATAGGTCATTCGATGAGTTCCTTGGCACGTGCGGCGAAAAATGGCGGCAGCTGGCACCGGTCCATCTGGCCGTCAGCCCTGCCTCCGTCAAGCGCAACGTAACAACCGCTAGCCAAAACAAGCAGATATGCTGTCCGACGACGTTCACAGGGCAAGTGGTATATAGCCCGTTGGACCGCTGACATCGGCGCCATTTCTGCCGGTTGCCGAATTGTCACGCCAGACCACGCAACGGGGCTTCGTGCAGGGTGCGCGTCCCCCCTCAATCTCGCACCGGTCAGGAGGCCGAGAAGATGCAGCAACGTCCCAAGCCCGCGTCGGTCATGGCCGAAGAGGCGGAGGATGCCGGCTCCAACGCCAGCGCCAATGCCACGATTGGCGACATCATCCTCCAGCGATTGTCGCGTCGCGAACTGATGTCGGGCGTGCTTGCGGTCACGGCGATAACAGTTGCTGCTTCCCCCAACGCGGTGCTCGCCGCCCAGGGCGAGAAAGTTCAAAGCACGACACCGAGCTTCAATTTCGCCGAGCTCGCCGCCGGCTCCGACGGGGATCACCACGTTGCCGAAGGCTATGACGCCGACGTCCTGATCAGTTGGGGTGACGCCGTGCTGCCCGATGCGCCGCCCTTCGATCCGGCCAACGCCACGCCGCAGGCCCAGTCACGCCAGTTCGGCTACAACAACGACTTCTTGGGATTCATCCCGCTCGACGGAAGCGCTGACCGTGGCCTCCTTGTGGTGAACCACGAGTACGTCAACCCGGAGCTTATGTTCCCTGGCCTGCCTGAGAACGCGGGCAAAAAAGTTGCTTGGGATCGGATTACGCGCAACCAGGTGGATGTTGAGATGATGGCGCACGGCGGATCCATCATCGAAATCCGCCGTCAGGACGGAAAGTGGAGCGTCGTGCCGGGATCCAAGTACGCCCGCCGCATCACCGCTGAGACAGACATGGATGTGTCCGGTCCTGCCGCCGGCCACGCCAAGATGAAGACGGCCGCGGACCCGACCGGCAGGCGCGTCAAGGGAATGCTCAACAACTGCTCAGGCGCCGTCACTCCATGGGGTACCTGGCTCACCTGCGAGGAGAACTTCAACGGCTACTTCTGGGGCAAAGGGCAAATGAACAAGGCCACAGCCCCCGCAGCGTTGAAGCGCTACGGAATCCCGGCGGAATTCTATCATTGGGCCAAATTCCACGATCGGTTCGACATCATCAAGGAGCCCAACGAGTCGAACCGTTTCGGCTGGGTCGTCGAGATTGACCCCTTCGATCCTGCGTCGACGCCCGTCAAGCGCACCGCTCTCGGCCGCTTCAAGCACGAAGGCGCGGGCAACATCGTCAATCGTGACGGTCGCTTCGTCGTGTATCAGGGCGACGACGAACGCTTCGATTACGTCTATCGTTTCGTCACCAGCCGCTCGGTCGACCCGTCGAACCGGGACGCCAATCGTGACCTCCTCGACGAGGGTACGCTGTACGTGGCCCGATTCGATGCCGACGGCACCGGCGTATGGCTGCCGCTTGTCCACGGCAAGGGCCCGCTGGGAGAAGCCAGCGGATTTGCGGATCAGGCCGACGTTCTCATAAATGCCCGCGTCGCCGCCGATCTTCTAGGCGCCACCAAGATGGACCGTCCCGAGGATATCGATGCAAACCCGCGTACGGGCAAGGTCTACGTGATGCTGACCAACAACAACAAGCGCACATTGGAAAGCGCGGATGCCGCAAATCCGCGCGCCGATAACCGGTTCGGCCACATCATCGAAATCACACCCGATGGTGGCGATCATGCGGCCCCGACCTTCCATTGGGAGATCCTCGTGCGCTGCGGCGACCCGTCCGTCGCCCAGGTCGGCGCAACGTTCAATCCGCTCACCAGCAACGACGGATGGTTCGGCATGCCGGACAATTGCGCTTTCGATTCGCTGGGTCGTCTTTGGATCGCCACCGACGGCAACTCGCCGGCCACCACGGGACGTGCCGATGGCATTTGGGCGATCGAAACCAAGGGCGCTGCGCGCGGCACATCCAAGCTCTTCTATCGCGTACCGGATGGCGCCGAGATGTGCGGTCCGGCGTTCACGCCGGACGTGGAAACACTTTTTGTCGCGGTTCAACATCCGGGCGAAGGAGACGAAAAGGCCCCGTCCACATTCGAGAAGCCGTCGACCCGCTGGCCCGCCGCGGGAAACTCCAGCGCCCCGCCGCGACCGTCCGTCGTCGCCATCACCAGGAAGGGCGGCGGAAAAATCGCCGTCTGACGGGCCGCCGGAGGTAGCCAACCTCCTGCTGCGTCACAATATCCACCATCGCCCCCGGCGTCCCCTGGCGATCTCCCGGCGGCGCCCATGCCGCGCGCGGACACCTTTCGACCAAAACCGCCTTGCTCCGCGCGGCCTGCCGGTGCAAACAACGCCCTGACACCTTCTCGTCCGGCTCGCCCCCGGGCGCAGAGTTCCGTTTTGGCCGAACAGCGGACTGCGATCTATGCTGACGAGAACGCCCGGCTCCCCGGAGCGCAACGATGCAGCCCCGCGTCACGACTGGACGCGGGCCGAGGCCGCCGCGCTCTATGGCCTGCCTTTCAACGACCTCCTGTTCCGTGCCGCCACTGTGCACCGCACCCACTTCGATCCCAACCGCGTCCAGAGAAGCCAGCTCCTCTCGATCAAGACGGGCGGCTGCGCGGAGGATTGCGGCTACTGCAGCCAGTCCGCGCACCACGCTTCCGGCCTGAAAGCCTCCAAGCTGATGGAAGTCCGGCGCGTCATCGAGGAGGCGCGCAAGGCAAAAGCCGGCGGCGCCACACGCTACTGCATGGGCGCAGCCTGGCGCGAGCCCAAGGATCGCGACATGGACGCGATTGTCGCCATGGTCGAAGGCGTCAAGGCCTTGGGGCTGGAAACCTGCATGACCCTCGGCATGTTAGCCGACACCGACATTGCCCGGCTGAAGAACGCCGGCCTTGATTACTACAACCACAACATCGACACCTCCGAGCGCTACTACTCGGAAATCATCACGACGCGCACCTTCGCCGATCGTCTCGACACACTTGCCCGCGTTCGAGAGGCTGGCATGAAGGTTTGCTCGGGCGGGATAATTGGCATGGGCGAGAACGCGACCGACCGCGTCGATATGCTGGTCACGCTCGCCAACCTCGAAGAGCACCCCGAGAGCGTACCAATCAACATGCTGATCGCGATTCCCGGTACGCCGCTCGAAGGGACCGCCCCGATCGACCCGATCGACTTCGTACGCACCATCGCACTCGCCCGCATTATGATGCCGTTGTCCTTCGTTCGACTGTCGGCCGGTCGCACCGAGATGAGCGACGAGTTGCAGGCGCTCTGCTTCTTCGCCGGAGCCAACTCGATTTTCGTCGGAGAGACGCTGCTGACCGCCGACAACCCCGGCGAGGACAAGGACGCCGAGTTGTTCCGTCGCCTGGGACTTGAGGGCCTCGAGATAGAGGCGAGCGCTGACGCCGCTGGCGGCGCATCCCCCGGCGGACCCGGATGCCATGGGCATGCACCTAGCGCATAAGAGATCACTGGATGCTTTGGCGCGGCGGCGGCGTATGCGCTCGCTTCAGCCTCGCCGCGGTCTGGACTTCGCGTCCAACGACTATCTCGGCCTCGGCGAATCCGACGTACTGCGGAATGCTGCGCGCGCAGCGCTTGATAGAGGCGTCCCCGTTGGCGCGGGGGCATCGCGCCTCCTGCGCGGCAATCACCCGGAACACGAAGCGCTCGAAGCCGAGGCCGCAGCTTTTTTCGGCGCGCAGGCCGCATTGTTTTTTGGCGGCGGTTTCCAGGCCAATTCCGCATTGTTCGCCACGCTGCCCCAACGCGGCGATCTCATCCTCCACGACGCGTTGATCCATGCGAGCGCTCACGACGGCATGGCGCTCTCGCGAGCCGGGAATCAGGCCTTTGCGCACAACGATCCCGACGCCGCAGGCGACGCCATCGCCAATTGGCGTCGTGCGGGTGGGACGGGTCGCATCTGGATCGCGGTCGAAAGCATCTACTCGATGGACGGTGACGCCGCCCCGCTCGATGCGCTCGCCAGCATCGCAGACCGCAACGACGCGATGCTCGTCATCGACGAGGCGCACGCAACGGGCGTCTGCGGGCCTGACGGTCGCGGCCTCGCCGCAACACTCGAAGGTCGGGAGAATGTGATCGCCCTGCACACCTGCGGCAAGGCACTTGGCGCATCAGGCGCACTCCTTACCATGCCTGGAGTGCTCCACGATTACATGGTGAACCGCGCCCGCCCCTTCATCTATGCCACTGCCCCCTCGCCGTTGATTGCCGCTATCGCCCGCACAGCTTTGAATCTCGTGCACGACGAGCCGCAGCGCCGCCAGATTCATGCGGAGCTCGTAGCCCATGCTGGCGCTCTCTTGAGCGAACGCTGCGCCATCGCACCTACGGGAACCCACATTCAACCGGTGATCGTCCGTCATGACGAGCGAGCGCTTCAGATAGCGAATGCGCTTCAGGAGGCTGGCTTTGATGTCCGCGCCATTCGCCCACCCACCGTGGCCGAAGGCAGCGCCCGCCTGCGTCTGTCGCTCACGCTCAACGTTACGGCCGATGACGTGACCTGCCTGACCGAACATCTGGCTGCGCTGCTGGCGGAGCTGCCGTCATGACACGCGCTGCCGTTGTTTGCGGAACCGACACCGGCATCGGCAAGACCGTCGTCGCAGCCGCCCTGTCCATCCTGCTCGACGCCGACTATTGGAAGCCGATACAGGCCGGCCTCGATGGCGAAACCGATCGCGAAACCGTCATCCGCCTTGCGCGCCTCGACGCCGACCGGGCTCATCCCGAAACCTATCGCTTGAGCACGCCGGCCTCCCCGCACAGGGCCGCAGAACTCGATGGCATCTCCATCGATACATCGACGCTTATTCTTCCCAACACGTCCAATCCGCTGCTGATAGAGCCGGCGGGAGGACTGCTCGTTCCCTTGTCGCGATCCGTCCTCCAGATCGACGTGATCGCACGCTGGGCCAAGCCGGTGGTACTCGTCACCTCCACACGACTTGGCACGATCAATCACACGCTGCTGTCGGTCGCGGCATTGCGCGCGCATAACCTTCCCATCGCAGGACTCGTCTTCACAGGCGGCGAAAACGAGGATACCCAACGCACGATTGCGGATTTCACACAGCTTTCCGTTTTGGGCCGACTGCCTCATCTGGACTCGCTCCACACCGAGACGGTGCGGGATGCTGCGCGGAATTGCCTCGACGTTGCACCGATCCTCGCCGCGTGGGAGCATGCACGATGAATTCCGATCATACATCTCCCGTCTGGCACCCGTTCACTCAGCACGCCATTGCTCCCAACGCCATCGAGATATCGAGCGCCGATGGTGCTCGCCTTTACACAACCGACGGCGAGTCGATCATCGATGCCATCTCATCGTGGTGGGTCGTCACGCATGGACACTGCCATCCCAGGATCATGACAGCGATCAGGGACCAGGCCGAGTGCCTCGATCAGGTGATCTTTGCGGGCTTCACGCACGAGCCTGCAGAATTGCTCGCCCGCGAACTGGTGGCGCTCGCTCCCGAAAACCTTGCGCATGTCTTCTACTCCGACAGCGGGTCAACCGCCGTCGAGGTCGCGCTGAAGATGGCGCTCGGTCACTTCCACAATCGCGGCGAAAAGCGCATCCGCATACTTGCCTTGGAGCACGCCTACCATGGCGACACGGTGGGCACGATGGCGGCGGGAGCGCGCGGCATCTTCAACGCCGCCTACCAGCCGCTGCTCTACGACGTGACGCGTGTACCATTTCCGTCGGCAGGCAAAGAGCAGGCGACATTCGACGCCATTGAGACCGCATGCCGCGCCGGAGACGTCGCCGCCCTGATCGCCGAGCCGCTGATACTCGGCGCGGGAGGCATGTTGGTCTATTCGGCCGCCGCACTTGCCGAGATGGCCCGCATCACACGCCATCATGGTGCGCTGTTTATTGCCGACGAGGTAATGACCGGTTGGGGGCGCACTGGTACCCTGTTCGCATGCGAGCAAGCCGCCGTTTCTCCCGATCTGCTCTGCACCGCCAAGGGCCTCACTGGAGGTGCAATGCCGCTCGCCGCGACGCTCGCCACAGCAGAAATATTCGCGTCACACTATTCAGAAGACCGGAACAAGACGTTCTTTCATTCCTCATCCTATACGGCCAACCCAATCGCGTGTGCTGCCGCCGTCGCCAATGTTGAAATTTGGCGCACCGAGCCGGTTTTGAAGCGGATTGCGGATCTCGCCCAGATGCAGCACCAACGCCTCGCCACTGTTGTTACTGACAACGCCTTCACGAATGCCCGTCGGCTGGGAACCATCACCGCACTCGACATCGCCGTTCCCGATGGCGGATACTTGGCAGGCATCGGCCCCAAGCTGCAACGCGAGTTCCTCGCCAATGGCGTACTCTTGCGCCCCTTGGGAAACACGGTCTACGTCATGCCGCCATATTGCATCAGTGCGCACGACCTCGATCAGGTCTATAGCGCAATTCGGGCTGGAGAAGCAGCAACACGCGCGGAGTTTCGACAATGAGCGCGGGAGCCCAGATCATCGGATTGGGGCACTATGCGCCCGCTCGGATTGTCGCCAATCCCGAGATCGAAAAGCAACTTGGACTTGAATCCGGCTGGATCGAACGCCGCACCGGCATCGTTGAACGCCGCTTCGCCACGGCAGACGAGGCGTTGTCCGACATGGCTATTGCTGCTGGCGAGATGGCGCTCACAAACGCTGCCGTCTCCCGTGGCGAAATTGCGCTCACCATCCTGGCCACCTCGACGCCGGACCATCTGCTGCCGCCATCGGGACCGCTTGTCGCACAGCGCCTGGGCCTTTCACGCTCCGGCGCAATCGACATGGCAGGCGCTTGCGCCGGCTTCCTCTATGCGCTCACCTTTGCCGACGCGTTCGTGAAGACGCAGCGCAGATCCGCACTCGTCATCGCCGCCAACATCCTCTCGCGCCGCATCAACCCGGCTGAGCGCGCCAGTGCCGTACTCTTCGCCGATGCCGCCGGCGCTGTCATCGTCGCGCCCTCTGACCGAAGCGAGGCCGGTATTCTGGGTTGCGAACTGGCAGCCGACGGTAGCGCCTACGACCTGATCCGGATTCCAGCCGGCGGCAGTCGCACGCCATTTTCCGAAGCACGCAGTCCCACTGACGTATTGATGGAAATCAGCGACGGCCGCGCCGTATTCACCAAGGCCGTCGGCATGATGGCCGACACCGGACGCACGGCTCTTGCATCGGCAGGCACGTCGATCGGCGACATCGCACATTGGGTACCACACCAGGCCAACTCGCGCATCATCGAGGCCACGCGTGGCAAACTCGCCGTGCCGCAGGAAAAGACATTGTCCTCGGTCGCGTACTACGGCAACAGCTCGGCCGCGACGATACCCTTCACGCTGTCGCTCCTCGCGCCTGAGCGGAACTACCGGCGCGGTGAGCGGCTGTTGTTCACCGCTGCCGGCGCCGGGCTCACCGGTGGCGCAATCGTCTGGGGCTGGTAGACGGCATCACTCCGGCGCCAGCGCGGCGTTGGCTATTTCGCGAGCGGACAAGGCATGCAGGCCAAACTCGAGCGCCTGCTGGTAGAACTTCTCCCGCTGTTCATCGCTTGCGCCGAGCGTGCGCGCCAACTCGCGCACCTTCGCAACCAGACGGCGCTGGCTGCCTCCGCCGCGCTCCACCAGTTCTCTGCGAAATACACGCTCGACCTTTTCAGGCAGTTCCGGTCCGCAAATGAAATAGCGTAGATATTTCAGGAACTCCGGCCGTGCGTACACAGCGTCGCCCTCTGCCCCGGCATGTTCTAGCGATTCGCGGACCGAGCAAGACCGGCCGACATTATGTTCCGCATCCTCGAAGAAGCGGATGCGATGTGCTGGCACCGCGTTGCGCTCGAACAATGAGACGGCAAGGAGGTGCGCAAGCTCCGAATTGTTGTCTGCGCGCTCACCCGCAAGCATCGCGTCGTCTGGAGGGAAAGCGATCGAATCGAACAGAGCGATCTCGAAGTCCGTCAGATGGATGTCCATCAGACCGCGCATCCTTATGATGGTGGAACGAGTGTACCCGCCACGCCCTGCATGGACGTAGCGGGCAACCCTAGCCCACATCAATCCGACTTCGTCCGCGACTTGGCGTCACCCAGCGAGTAGAGGTTCTGCAGCAGCGCGTCGAGGCCGCCGGCACCCTGGCCGGCGTGCAGGTCGATGCGACCGACCTTCTCAACGAGCTTCTCCAGGGCCTCCAGCTCCTTAAGGCGCAGAAGAAGCGGGTTGTCCTCCATGAGACGCGAGGTGTTGAGCAGCGAACGCGTCGCCGCGGTCTCCTCCTGGCGCCGGATCAAGTTGGCCTTTGCCACACGCTCCGCCTCGACGACCTTGTTGAGAAGGTCGCGCACATCGCCCGGCAATATGACGTCCTTGACGCCGATCTCCTTGATATCCGCGCCAAGCTCCGCTGCACGCTGCCTCACGAACGCACGCACTTCTTCGTCGATCGTGTCGCGCGCCGCAAGAATGTCGTCCAGCGTGCGCGTGGCGACCGCTTCGCGAATGGCAAACTGCACCAGACGATAAAGCGTGCCCGGCACGTCGCCCGAGGACAGTGCCGCCTTCTCCGGATCCGTGATCTGGTAGAACGCGGTCAGTGTCACGCGAACGCCAACGCGGTCCTTGGTCAGGATTTCCTGCGCCGTGACCTCGAGCGGTTGCGGACGCAGATCCACCTTGACCACCTTCACAGTGCGACCGACTTGCCAGAAGGCGTGACGGCCCGGCGGCAGTCGGCCTTCCAGCTTGCCGTCGACCGACAGCAGACCCGCCTCGTGCGCCTCGACGATCGCACTGACCGCCACAGGCACGCGATTGAGATCGAGCTTGTCGAGGTGCCGCTTGGCGATGCGCATGTCCGCTGCAGCATCGATTATCTCGACATCGACCTGCGTCAGCGTCTTCCAGAATGCGCGCGTCGTATTAGGCAGCACCAGATGCCTGGGCTCCCCGTCGAACGATACGATCGCCACTTCCGTGGGTCCCGCTTGCACGATGACGAAGTTCGCCTCAGCAATGGACGGCTGCGTCTTCTCCAACAAGAGAGCGCGCTCGGCGGGAATTTCCGCGCGTACCACCTTGAATAATTCGTCGCTCATGCTTCTCGCAGGATCGAACAAGCGCACGCGGCCCGGCTCCAGCAGGCGCACGAAGCGGCCGTCGCGATAGAGAAAGCCGCGCTCGTCGTCCTTCACGACGGTATCGAACATCAGTGCAAAATAGCGGCGCATGAAACGCGCTCCTTCTCGATATTTCCTGTCCGTGGACGCGGACGTAACATCTTGCTGAGCGAACGGGTCACCGGCTGCCTGCCCACGATCCGGATGCGGGCCGACGCTTGAGCCCGTGCGCTCCACCTTTCACCCCAGGCTGCGGACACCACACCCCAAGGTGTGGCACCGGGACCAAGGGCTCCGGTTTGGCGCGCGGGCGGTATCCACGTCGGCACAAAGCGCCCGGAGCGCTCGCCTTGCACACCTCGCCCGAAGGTCCGGAGTGCCCGGCTGGGAAGCAGCCGGCTTCCCTCGATTGGATCGGTTGGCAAACCGAGATCGGCCCTGAACCGATTGTGCGTGACAGGCACATTGCAACGCAGGAGTCGAACCCGCGACACAAGGATTATCAGTCCTTTGCTCTACCCACCTGAGCTAGTTGCTGGCGAAACTGAAGGGAATCGAACCCCTGACCTCCCGGCCCAAATCCGGGCGCTCTATCCGCTGAGCTACAGCCTCTACCCAAGGACGCGGAACACGCTCTCCGCACAGCGGCGCGCGCCAGCCGGGTCTTCGAGCCCGGACACATGGCGTCCAGCGGGCAGCGCGTTAGATACAACGATTACGGCGAAATTGCATGCCCTTGCCATACCTTCGGCTTCCCTTTTAGATTCACCGTCCAGTTCGTGCGGATCATGGCTGACACGCCGGTCCTCGCTGAGCCGGCGAGCCAGCCCGCCGACCGCAGCCATAGGCCAGCATCGAAGATCATACGCCGGATTTCCGCTCACTCATGTTTTCATCTCCTGAATTCTTTTCCGAGCCTGTGCTGATTGCGTTCGCCGTGTGTGCCGCCGCAGCCGCCTCGACCGTACTCGGCTCCATCTTCGTGCTGCGCGCCAATCGCGCCAATCCGCGCCTCCTCGCGTTCGGTTTGGCGTTCGCCGGCGGCGCCATGGTCTACGTCTCGCTGGTCGAAATATTCAACAAGAGCGTCGCTGCCTTCTCGGAGGGCTTCGGCAGCAAGACCGGATACGCCTATGCGACACTCGCATTCTTCGCCGGCGTCCTCATGCTGGCGCTGATCGACCGCATCATACCCAACCCGCATGAGGGCATGGACGAGCGCGAAGTCCTGCATGGCCACGGCCATCATCATGACAACGTTGCCACGCCCAACGTCACGCGGGTCGGCCTTCTCGCCGCCATGGCCATAACCGCGCACAACTTTCCCGAGGGCCTGGCGACCTTCTTTGCCACGCTGGACAACCCCGTTGTCGGCCTGCCACTCGCGATGGCCATCGCCATTCACAACATTCCTGAGGGCGTATCGATTGCGATTCCCGTCTACTACGCGACTGGAAGCCGGGCGAAGGCAGTCGGCGCCACTGTGATATCCGCTGTCGCCGAGCCGGCAGGCGCACTCATAGGCTATCTCCTTCTGGCGCCGTTCCTCACCGCCGCGGTGTTTGGTGCGGTTTTCGGCGTTATCGCGGGTGTCATGGTCTTTCTGGCCATCGACGAGCTGATGCCGGAGGCCAAGCGGTATTCCAAAGGCCACGAAGCGGTTTACGGCATGGTCATCGGAATGGCGGCGATGGCCCTTAGTCTCGTCTTGTTCAAGTGACCATCCTGCTGCACCAGGCGCCTCATCCCCATAGAACTTGACGCTCGTCAAACACAGGGGTTGATCAAGGTGCCAAGCACGTCTACCTCGGACGCGAGGGAACCGCGCCATGACGAGACTTGCCAACCGGCATGATGTCCTGAAGTCGCACTACGACGCGATCGTTGTCGGCTCCGGTTACGGCGGTGGCGTTGCGGCGTCCCGCTTGGCGCGCGCAGGCAAGCGAATCGCGGTTCTCGAGCGTGGACGCGAGGTCGTAACCGGCGAGTTCCCGGCGCGCTTTCCCGAACTCAAGAACGACATGCAGGTCAGAGGCCGCAAGTTGACGAGCGGCGCGGAGACGGCACTGTTCGACGTACGGGTCGGAGAGGACATGCACGTCATCGTCGGCTGCGGTCTCGGCGGCGGCTCGCTCATCAACGCAGGCGTGACGCTTCGCCCTGATCCGCGCGTCTTCGCCGACGAGGTATGGCCTCATCAGATCCGCCAGGATGGCCTGATCGAGGAAGGGTTTCGCCGCGCGGACACCTGGCTTGCGCCCCAGAGCGATCCCCGTGCATCGGAAATGCACAAATACAAATCACTCCAGGCGGCGGGGCAGGCATTCGGCGACGTGACGATCGCACCCCGCGTTGCAGTTAGCTTCGCCGAGCGCGTCAATGCAGCCGGCATCGCGCAACCCGCCTGCACCCGTTGCGGCGACTGCTGTGGCGGCTGCAATGTCGGCGCCAAGAATACCGTCGCGCTGACCTATCTCCCCGACGCGAAACGCCACGGTGCCGAATTGTTCACGCACATCAAGGTCCGGCACCTCACCAAGAACCAGGATGGCCGCTGGCGCGTCGCTTTCGCCACGCTGACTGCGGATGGCCACGGCGTCGAGCGCGAAGGCGAACTCACTGCGGACATCGTTGTGCTTGCCGCCGGGACACTCGGCTCCACCGAAATCCTGTTGCGCTCCCGCGAGAGGGGACTGGCGCTCTCCGATCGCCTCGGCCACCGTTTCTCTGCCAACGGCGACATCATTGCATTCGGCTGGGGCGCCAAGACCGTCATCAATGCAGTCGGCATCGGTCATCCAGCCAAGATCGAAGGCCGCGAGATAGGCGCCGCTGTTTCAGGCCAGATCGAGTACCGCGATCGAGAGAACCTCGCTCACCAGCTGACAGTGCAGGAGGGAGTTCTCCCGTCGGCCATCGCCCCGACCTTGCCCCTGATATTCATCCCCAACGGTCGCTTGCTGGGCGCGCTGCAGAGCTTGATCAAGGGCGTCTACAACGGGCCTTTCGCGCATTTGCAGACGTTCTTTGCCGTCTCGCATGACAGCGCCTCCGGGGCACTTCACCTCGATGGCGACAAGCTGGCGCTGCACTGGCCCGGCGCCAAGGATGAACCTTCCTATCAGCGGCTCGACGCAAAGCTCATCGCTCTCGTCACGCAATCGGGCGGAACCTACGTCAAGAACCCTCTCGCCGGCACGGTCATGGGGCATCAGCCGGCGACCGCACATCCGCTTGGCGGTTGCGGGATGGGAACCGAGCGCACGGACGGCGTCGTAAATCACAAGGGGCAGATCTTCGATGGCGCTTCAGGTCTGGGCAGCACCGACGTTCACGCCGGCTTGTACGTTATCGACGGCGCCATAATCCCGCGCTCGCTCGGCTGCAACCCGCTCTTCACGATCACGGCGCTCGCTGAACGGGCGATGATGCACATGGCAGCCGACTCAGGGTTTGCGTTCGATGCCGACCCCAACCATGTCGGGCCCGAAGATGCCGCTGATCGGACTGATGAAATCCGGTTGTCGTAACGCGACAGGCCGTTGCAGCGTTCAGTGACGAAACAGCGGTTCCCGCTGCATTTGCATGCACTGTGCTGCAGGATTTCCGCTTCGGACGCGGAGCTGTCGCACCTATGCTGGGCCCGAAACAGCTTCCGGCTCATGCAGCATAAATGACTGATTCCAATTCGATTATTTCGATGGCCTTGGAGCTCGTGCTGTCCGGCGACGACGAGCTCTGGAAGATTATTGCACTGTCGCTGCGAGTTTCGCTGACGGCGGTGGCGTTGGCTTGCCTGATAGGCCTGCCGCTCGGCGCTTTGCTCGCGGTTGTCCGCTTTCCCGGTCGCGGTGCGATTGTCACGCTGCTCAATGCCTTCATGGGCCTGCCTCCGGTCGTCGTCGGACTGGTCGTTTACCTGATGCTGTCGCGTGCTGGCCCCCTTGGCGTGCTCGGTCTGCTCTACACGCCGACCGCCATGGTCATCGCTCAGACGATCCTGGTAACGCCGCTCATCGCGGCGCTTGCACGGCAGTCGATGGCCGACCTGCATGGCGAATACGACGAATTGTTCCGCTCACTGGGACTCTCAACGCGGCAGACCATCGCCGCCTTGATCTGGGACGGCCGCTACAGCCTCTCCACCGCCGCTCTCGCAGGTTTCGGCCGCGCCATCGCCGAGGTCGGCGCCGTCATTATCGTCGGCGGCAACATCGAGCACGTCACGCGCGTCATGACCACGACCATCGCGCTCGAAACATCGAAGGGCGATCTCGGACTTGCGATGGCATTGGGCCTCATCCTGATCACCCTCTCGCTCGCAGTGAACGCTGCGGTCCTCGCGCTAAACCGGACAGCACGGAGGCTGGCATATGCTTAAGTTGGCGGAGAGCCGGCATCGCGCGGCGGCACCGTTACACTCGTTGTTCCCATTGGACGTGGCCGACCTATGTTTCGCAGATCGTGGTCGCCAGCTGATTGATCATCTCTCGCTGACGCTGATCGGTCGCGGAACGACCGCCGTCATGGGCCCGAACGGAGCGGGCAAGAGCCTCCTCCTGCGCTTGTTGCATGGCCTTCTGCCACCGACGTCCGGATCGATCCTGTGGGGCGGCAAGCCGCTCGACAGCGACATCCGCGCGCGTCAGGCCATGGTCTTCCAGCGCCCGACGATGCTGCGCCGGTCGGCCATCGACAACCTGCGCTTTGTCCTCGGCGACTTGCCGCGCGCTGAACGCGAACGCCGTGTCGCAGAGCTGATTGCCGAAGCGAAGCTCGAACATGTGGCATCGACACCAGCGCGCCTCCTTTCGGGCGGCGAGCAGCAGCGCCTCGCAATCGCCCGTGCCCGCGCCAACGAACCCGAGGTGCTCTTCCTCGACGAGCCGGCCGCAAGCCTTGACCCAGCTTCCACGCACGCCATCGAGGAGCTGACACGCACCATCCGCGCCGACGGTATCAAGGTCATCCTCGTCACTCATGACCTCGGTCAGGCGAAGCGATTGGCCGACGAAGTCGTATTCATAAACAAGGGTCGCATCACCGAGCAATCTGCCGCGGTGGATTTTTTCGCGCGTCCGGCATCCCAAGCCGCGCGCAACTACCTCGAAGGCCGCTTGGCATTCTAGGCCGCCCGGCAATCTTCAACCAGGGAGACAATCCGTATGAAGAAGCTACTCGTTCCCTTCGCCGCGCTTGCACTTATGACGGCAGCCACTGTTCCCGCCAGCGCCGACGATCCGTTTATCATCGTGCAATCGACAACGTCGACACAGAATTCCGGCCTGCTGGATTACATCCTGCCCATGTTCAAGAAGAAGACCGGCATCGAGGTTCGCGTCGTTGCCGTTGGCACCGGCCAGGCCATCAAGAATGCGGCGAACGGCGACGGCGACGTGCTATTGGTTCATGCCAAACCCGCCGAGGAGAAATTCGTCGCCGAAGGCGGCGGCGTGAAGCGCTTTGACGTAATGTACAATGACTTCGTCATCGTCGGCCCGTCGAGCGACCCCGCCAAGGTTGCAGGCTCGAAGGATGCGGCGGCATCTCTCAAGGCGATTGCCGCAGCAAAGGCACCGTTCGCCTCGCGCGGCGACGACTCCGGCACCCATAAGGCCGAGCTGAAGCTCTGGAATAACGCCGGCATTGACGTGAAAGCAGCAAGTGGCGAGTGGTACCGCTCTACTGGCTCGGGCATGGGTGCCACGCTCAACACGGCAGCCGGCATGGGCGCCTATGCACTCACCGACCGCGCGACCTGGATCAGCTTCAAGAACAAGGGCGACTTGAAGATCGTCGTCGAGGGCGACCCCAAGTTGTTCAACCAATACGGCGTGATCCTGGTGAACCCCGAGAAGCACAAGCACGTCAAGGTCAAGGAAGGTCAACAGTTCATCGACTGGCTTCTGAGTGCCGAGGGTCAGAATGCCATCCGCTCCTTTAAAATCGACGGTCAGCAGCTCTTCTTCCCCAACGCCGGGCAGGAGAACATGAAAAAGGCCGGCTGAACCGGCGCCTGTCGCAATAATTCCCCCAAACTTGAGGGCGGGTGCCGCAAGGCCCCGCCACTTATTTTTGACGGACGCGTATACAATCCTCTGCCGGCAAAATAGCACTCCAGCTCCGAAGCTCGTTCTCCAGCTACGGCCCGTTATAATGCACCGTGCCGAAACCTGAGACGTCGTAGCCGCCCAGCTGCTCTGCGCGCACTGCAAACGTTTCCGATCGACCAAATGCAAGCAGATTCTGCACCGCGGGCTCGAATACCGAGCGGCGCCAGATCACAAGGTCGTAGCGTTCCTCCACCAAGGGAACGAAGCCGAGGCGGTATTGCCTGGCGACGGCTTCTATTGCCAGCCCGGCATCGGCGCGTCCGTCCGCCACCGCCGCAGCAACATCCGCCTCCGTCCGCGCCGGTGCTTCGATCAAGGAGATGTCCGTGAGCTTCATGTCGCGATCGGCCAGAAGCCGCTCAAGCAGCACGAACGCACCCGCCTCGCGTTGGCGTCCGATCACCTTGCGCCGCCTCAACGCCTCCACGCTGTCGAGCTGTTGAGGATTGTCCGGCGTAACGATCAATCCCTGAACTCGGCGCGCCCATTCGATCACCACGATTGGTTGTCCGGCGAGCTGACGGCGCACGTGTCCCACGTTCCACGACTGCCCGACCGGAACACCTTCATCGGCGAGATGCGACCCGGCGAGCACGGCTTCCGCCTTCGCCATCCGTCGGAGACCATCGAGACTGCCGCCGAAATTCACCGCGAGGCCCGTCTCCGCTTCTCTCAGCGCCCAGTCCAGCAGCGGATCGTGACTGCCTCCGACGATCGGCGGCCGATCTGCGAGGCTTTCCGTACCGCCCTTGAATTCCAGATTGCGAGCAAGCCACGCCTCGACCAGATCGCGCGGGAATAGCAGCTTGCCGGTGGCCCTCACGCACGGAATGCCGCCCTCGGCGACGAGATCGTAGACTTTGCGCTCTTTCAGGCGGAGCAGATCCGCCACTTCCTTGGTCGTCAAATAGGGATGCTGGCCGTCTGCCATATGTATTGCGCCGTCCGGTCATCGCAGTCTGGCGGTTGCCTGCGCGTTGCGTGAATGATTACGTCAAGGAGCGATAAAGCTTGATCCGCTCTGGAGCAATCGGAAGGTGACGCTTCGCCCGAATATGGATCGTGAAAAGATCTACCGAAGTACGGATAAGTAATGCCCCCAACTGATCTGGCGATAGCGGATGCTCACGGCTTATGGTGCCTGGCGAGCCAGATGAGAGCATCCATGCTCCCTTCTTCCGCTCGTGTTTCCATGTCGCGGTAGCGACGGATAAGTTCCTTGCCGAAATCGGTGAGGCGGGCGGCCGCACCACCATGCCCATGCTCCGGTGTCGACACGGCCGGTTCGTCGAACGCCTGATTGACCTGCTGAACGAAAAGCCACGCGCGACGGTAGGAGACGTGCATAGCCTCTGCTGCTCGCGACAGCGAGCCCGCCTCCTCGATTAGCTCAAGAAGTCTGATCTTTCCAGGTCCGATGCGCGCGCCACCCGGAAGGTCGAGTTGCAACTTCACCGAAATTCTAGGCGAACCGACCGCTTCGCTGGCCGCACCACCTTTGCGGCCACCAGCACTACTGTGCCGCTCACCGCTACTGCGTGTGGCGCTCGTCTCGGATATTTCGTCAGCCATCGCATCCCCATATCGTTGCCGGGCGCGCATTAAGAAACCTTGATGATAATTGTATCACGCCGTTTCCGCAGCCGGAAACGGTTGCGCGCCCCATGCCCTGGCCGGCCTCGTCCTCAAAGCACCTTGTCTCCTGAGGCCGGGCAATGGAGCACAAGCGGCAACGTGTCTTTCGCATCGTGCCGAAACATATGCATACTGCGTAGAGCGGCCACGATTCATACCGCCTCGAGGAGCATGAGCCGATGCCAATTGGACTGTCCTTGCCGGGCTTTTCGGCAAAGAAGCACTTCAATGAACTCACGCAGCAGGAGATACTCGCGCTAGCAATTGCGTCCGAGGAAGAGGACGGCAACATTTACACGGCCTATGCCAACAAGCTTCGCAGCAGCTATCCCGCTTCAGCTGCAGTCTTCGACGACATGTCAGCCGAGGAGAACGAGCATCGCCGCCGACTGATCGACCTTTACAAGAAGCGTTTCGGTGAATTCATTCTCCCCATACGCCGAGAGCATGTCACGGGCTTCTATACGCGCAAGCCCGTTTGGTTAATCGAGAACCTCGGCCTGGACCGTATCCGCGAGGAAGTCGAGGGCATGGAGAGCCAGGCCCATGACTTCTACACCGAGGCTGCGCGTCGCGCCACGGACGCCGATATCCGCAAGCTCCTGGGCGATCTCGCCGCCGCGGAGGCCAAACATCAAGGCGTCGCCGAGCGTTCGTTCGGCACCCATTTGGGCCCCGAGGAGCGCGCGAAAGAGAACCTTGCCTCTCACCGACAATTCGTCCTGACCTGGGTCCAGCCAGGCCTCGCTGGTCTCATGGATGGCTCGGTTTCGACACTCGCTCCGATCTTTGCGACAGCATTTGCCACACAAAACACATGGACCACGTTCCTCGTCGGCCTTTCGGCATCGGTCGGTGCCGGCATCTCGATGGGCTTCACTGAGGCTGCCCATGACGATGGCAAGATTTCCGGACGCGGATCGCCCGTGAAGCGCGGCATCGCATCCGGCGTTATGACGACGATCGGCGGCTTGGGTCATGCCCTACCCTATTTGATTCCATCGTTTTGGACCGCCACGGTCATAGCTCTCATCGTCGTATTCGTTGAGCTGTGGGCGATCGTCTGGATTCAGAACCGATACATGGAAACGCCCTTCTTCCGAGCCACCTTTCAAGTGGTTCTCGGCGGAGCCCTGGTACTTGCAGCCGGCATATTGATTGGAGGGTCATGAAGCTGCGACAGAACCAACTTCCTGCCTGGACGACTCCAGGCGGCTCCCTAGTATTGAGATGCGTGCATGCGTGCAGTCGTATTGATGTCGACCCACAATGGCTCGGCCTTTGTCGAGCCACAGCTGCGTTCGATCCTGCAGCAGGACCATGAGGATATCAGACTCTTTGTGCGCGACGACGGCTCGACGGACGGCACGCCGGACATCTTGAGGGCGGTTGCAGAAGATCCACGCGTTCAGCTCCTTTTGGGAACACGCCTTGGCTTGCCGCAAGCGTTCTTCGAACTGATGCGGATCGCCCCCGATGATGCCGACGCCTATCTCTTCAGCGACCAGGATGATGTCTGGCATCGCGACAAGATCTCCGTCGCCGCACGACACCTGGCAGAGCTTACTGACACACGTCCTGCACTGTATTTTTCCCGCCTCAACCTCGTTGCGCACGACCTACGTCCAATTGCAATTTCGCCCAGCTGGACGTACCCACCCGCGTTCGGCAATGCACTCATCGAGAACATCTGCACCGGATGCACATCGGCGTTCAACCGGTCCGCCCTCGATCTTCTGCGCATGACAACAACGACGGAAGGCATCATCCACCATGACTGGTGGCTATACCTCGTCGCCTCGGCATTCGGCGAAACAGTCTTCGACCAGACAAGCCATATTGAG
This sequence comes from Hyphomicrobiaceae bacterium, assembly GCA_050246945.1. Taxonomy (GTDB): domain Bacteria; phylum Pseudomonadota; class Alphaproteobacteria; order Rhizobiales; family Hyphomicrobiaceae; genus JAEUMD01. Next base: position 33,250 of record JBFWVC010000004.1, on the reverse strand, counting down.
TACCGAATTCACGGCGGCAACGCTGTCGGGCTCCCCGACAATCCGATTGAGAACCAGTTCCGGCGTATCATGCGCGCCGGCCCGTCGCGCCGCTTCGCCGCGCTGCTCCATCAGGCACAGGCATTCGCCCGCACGTATGGCGATGGCCTCGCTCCTGACAACCTTGGCATGCTCAATCGGTTTCTCGCACTCGCAGCCAACAGGCAAGCGGCGTTCCAGCTCATCGCCGATCGAACCATCCTCCGGCAGCGGCAGGCCGACGACGCACTTTGGCGCCTCGGCCTGCTCCTTTATGGATGCGGCCTCATTCGCACCTCAAACGACAGGCGCGCAAAACCTGAAACGGCCCACCGGCCATGAAGCGGACGGCATTTGCGTCTCCGCGTTGAAGCGCATCTGGCTGAAGTGCGGGGCGGTGGGCAGCGTGAAAAATATGCTCAAGATAAAGGGCTGGATCGTCTTCGTGTTTGATGGAAGCACGTAGCGATCCAGCCGCTCAAACGAATGTTTCCTTGTAGAATTTTAGGGCGTCGTCGAGCGTCCCGGCAAAGCACATTTGGCCCTTGTCCAGAACGATGCCGTGGGTGCACAGCGATCTCATCAGGATGTCATTGTGAGTTGCAAGGACGAGCCCGCGGCTGCCTTCCACCAGACCCATCATGCGCACCTTGACCTTTTCGCTGAAGCGCGCGTCGCCAGCACCGATCCATTCGTCGAGCAGCAGGATGTCCGGCTCGATCATCGTCGAAACTGCAACGGCAAGGCGCAAACGCATGCCGGTTGAATAGGTGGAGAGCGGCTTGTCGATGTGCTCGGCGAGCTCCGAGAACTCCAGCACTTCGGGCACGAGCTTGCGGATCTCGCGCAGCCCGAGCCCCATCTGCAACCCTCGCATGTAGATGTTCTCCAGTCCCGTGGCCTCCTGCTGCATCCCCAGCGAAATGTCGAACAGCCCCTTCGCCTCCCCGTTGACAACGAGCCGTCCGGAGCTGGGCTGGTAGATGCCCGCCAGGACACGCAGCAGCGTGCTCTTTCCGGCCCCGTTTGCGCCGATGACGCCCAGCCGCTGCCCCGCCTCCATCTTGAAGCTGATGCCTTCGAGCAGCGTGGCGGCGCCGCGCGTGGACCGCGCCAGATAGAGGTCCGAAATGAAACGCAGCGGGTTTGCACGCAGGCTGCGGTCAGCCTGAGTGATCACCGGAACGTGCAACGTCAGGCTTTGCGCATCGATCAACGTCGCCGGATCGCAAGACTGTGCAGTCGACATCGCAGCAGATCCGTTTCCTTACACCCATAGCGGCACAAAGCGCGCATAACGCCGCATCATGAAGCGTGCGAGCGCAAAGCCCGCGAAAGTGATGACAATCACCACCGCCCAGCTCAACGGCGCCACCGGATTGCCAAGCAGCGGTCCACGGGTGACCTCAAGGAAGTGCGAAAATGGATTGTAGAGAAGGAACGCTCCCATAGCGCCCCCCCGGATTCCCTCGCCCGGCATCCATATGATGGGCGTTGCCAGAAAAGCAATGCTCATGATCGCGGAGAGCACCTCGGCAAGGTCCCTGTACCTAGCGCCGAGAATGCCAAAGACCTGCGACACCCAGATGCCATTAGCAACGATGAACGCCAGCCCCAACAGCGACATCAGCCCATTGAGCGACAATGGCACGTGATAGATGAGAAGCACCGCGATCAGCACCGGCACCTGGTGGGCGAAGGCAACCACATGTGTCACGTTGTCCGCGACTACGATCTCGTCCAGAGTTTGCTCGCCTTGCATGATCTGGGCATGCGCCCGCACGAAAATCGTTGGCGATCCCACGACGACTGCGCTTATGAACGTCCACAGGATGTAGCCCACCGCAAGATGCGGCATGAAAAGCGGGGGTGGCACCCCGCCGATCTCGGCCAGCAGCAGCCCGAGCCCGCCGATGAACAGCGTCGGCCCGACCATTAGCCAGAACGGCCCCAACGCGGTGCGCCTGTAGCGTATGAGGAACTGCAGCAAGGGAAGATAGAGCGTCGTTGATCCCCTCATCGCTCTAGTTCCGCGGCGGCAGGCAGCTGCCCGGCCGAACCACGCCTTCGTTCGTCGCAATCAGCATTTTCCGCATCGGCTCACCTTTTGAGAAACTGCCCTCCTCGCATCGGCATGCGTGCGCACGATGCCGCCTCACTTGCAACCCGCCGGTGCAAGTACGCCCCGGCGAATGCGGCAAGTGCAAGCTGATCTGCTCTGCCGCAATTTTTTCCATTCAATCGGCAAATGAAAAATCTTCGCGCTCCTTCGTCAGGTTTGGCGAATAGTACGGGTCGCTCATCAGCTTCTTCCCCCACCGCGCCTTCATAGTCTCAACCTCTGATACGAAGCGAGTCAGCTTCTCCGGCGTGTCCTCGGTGCCGCGCGATGGGCTCTCGTGATGATATAATTCCGCAAAGGGTGTCCAGATATTGTCATACCCTGCTTCCCGCACCTTGAGACAGAAGTCGACGTCATTGAAAGCGATCCTGAGACGCACTTCGTCCATGCCACCGACTTGCTGATAGACGGCCTTCCTGACCAGCAAACAAGCCGCCGTCACCGCGGAAAAATTTTGAACGACAACCGCGCGCCCAAAATAGCCCGGAGCGTCCCGTCCATGGTGTTTGTGAGCATGATTTGCCACGCCCCCGACACCAAGCACCACCCCGCCATGCTGCAACGTGTCATTGGGATACATCAACTTTGCACCGACGCACCCGACGCGATCGTGCTGCACCCAGGACACCATTTCGCTCAACCAATCAGGTGCAATCACTTCGATATCGTTGTTGACCAGTCCGACGATTGAGCCGTTCGCCTCGTGGACACCGTGATTGCAGATTGCCGAGAAATTGAATGGATATGGATGCGGTATCACCCGAACATTGTCGCGCGCAGACAACTCTTCGAAGTAGGCCAACGTCTCCAGCTGCTCGGAGTTGTTGTCCATGACGATGATCTCGTAGGGCGCATAGGTCGTCATTCTCACGATGGTATCGACAGCAACCCGCAGGAGATCCACGCGATCGCGTGTCGGAATGATGAGGCTGACGAGAGGCGCCGGCTGCTTGATCTCATGGCGAACGCGATAGAACGGCACACCCGGCACGTCCTTGACCGTAGCGTTCTGACCTGTTCGCTGTATATGCTCTTCGAGCGCACGAAACCCTGCCCTATATGCGTAGTTCTTTTGTGAGCCTGCAAGCGCCGTTGAACCGGCGACCGCTCGCCAGTGATAGAGAACCTTTGGAATATGTACGATGGACCTGGGATCCACGCGCTCCACAATCCTCAGGTTAAGATCGTAGTCCTGGCTGCCCTCGAAGCCCGGCCTCCACCCGCCTGCCTCGCGGACAAGGTCTGCCCGATGTACCGTAAGGTGGTTGAAGTAATTCATCGAGCGCAACAGCTCAGGCGCGTAGTCGCATTTGAAGTGGGCGTCAAAGCGGCTGCCGCCCTCGTCGATCTTGTCTTCGTCGCTATAGACGATGGTCGCTTCTGGGTTATCGTCCAATGCGAGTGCAACTTCCGCCAACGCGTGGGGCCGCAAGAGGTCATCGTGATCGAGCAGCGCGATCCAGCTCCCGGTCGACAGTTCAAAAGCCGAATTGGTCGCATGGCAGATGTGCCCGTTCACTTCTCGATGAACGACTTTTATGCGCCGATCGCGCGCTGCCCAGTCATCGAGTTGCCGACGGACGCGGGCATCGGGCGATGCGTCGTTCGAGATGCACAACTCCCAGTTGGTATAGACCTGGTCCACAACTGATCGAATGGCGTCGTCCAGGAGCTTTTTCGGTGTTTCGTAGACAGGCATGACGACGCTGATAAGCGGCTTGTGCGCGAGACGCGCGATCTTCGCCTTCAGAATGTGATTGTCCCGCTCATCGTTGTAGTCGTAAGCAGCGATCCATGCCCTGTAGTCGCCCTTGCCCACGGTTCGCACGACGTACCGGCTGAGGTCGATGACGCGACCCGCATGCTTGATTGCGCCATACTTCTTCAGGCCATGCTGGAGCTCAAGCAACGAGCGGAAGCAGAATTTGGTTCCCAGTCTGGCAAGCACCAAGTACCTGGATAGCGTATTGAATCGCGCCAGTCGCAGTTCTCTGATGACGAGCGTTCGATTGTCATCGGTGGGATCGAAACGGATCAACCGCGTGGTTCTCGGCAGGTAGAATCTCGCCTCGTACTCGTCGGCGTTTCCAGTCGGCATCGCAAGCGCGGACTGCAATTCAGAATAGCCATCACCGAAATCAAAATAGATACGCGGACGACATTTGCCATCCACCAAGATCCTTGACCTGATCCGATACCAACCAGGCGGGATTGGTGTGCGCAACTCACACAGCAACTGACCATCGCCATTCTCGGGCTGGATCGTCCCGTTCGTCCATGACGCGTGTTTGAGCATCAACGCGCTGTCCAGAAGCAAATCCCAGGTCTTTCGCGCCGCAGCGAGCCGCGTAGGCGCCACCAATTTTTTCACCCACCGAATCGGCCGCGTCAGCTTCCAGGACGTCGAATTCTGGTACACATGATGAATATGGGAGAGCTCCGCCTGCGCCTCTCGATTGCGCTGCGCGAGTTGCTCTTCAAGGCGCTGGCTGCGCCCCTTCTCGGCCTTGAGCGATCGCACATTCTCCACTATGTCCGCGACCAGGTCGCGCCGCGCCGCTTCGCTTTGTTCGAACTGCTCGATGAGTATGCTGATGCGCTTGTCTGCATCCGATAGCTTCGCTTCGAAACGCGCATATCCCGATGACTTGGCCGAAGCGACCAGCGACTTGAGCGTGGGACACGCAGCATCGAACGCTCGACGTGTCCCATCAAGGATCGTAATCGCTTGTTGCGAATCTGGTGCACGAGCAAGAATGCGCATTGCGGCAAAAACGTCGCTCACCCATCCGCGCAAAAGCGGGTCGAGCACAACCGCCTCGATGCCGTGCGAATTTTGTCCCGACTCCTTTGCCAGAACGGCATCGACCAATTCACCGATTGCGTCTGGTGAATTTGGGAAAGACAGCGATAGTGCGCTCCTGATGCGCTCCAGTTCCCCCGTCCGGTTGGAAATCAGCCCGTCGCAGGTCGTGATCGCGCGTGGCAGGTGCCGGGTCGCGGCCTCCGCATCGACGACGTGCCGCAGCCACAACAACGCGGCGTCCGCCTGTCCAATGCCATCGCGCGACTCGCGCAACGCCACCACCTCCAGCGGGTTGCAAACCACGAGAACAGGGGCGACCTCGACGCCGCTCGACTCCAACGCCTCGACGACCAATCCCGCCAAACGGCAGACGCGCGGATCGCTGAGAACGAAAAGCGGTGCACCGCCATAGCTGCGGGCGACGATATTGCGCAGGCCCGCCTTCACGTCCGAGCAGCAACCTGGTCCGAGCCGCGACAGGTCCAATTGTCCCCAATCGTTCCAGGCCGATCCGACTTCCGCGAGCTGGCGGTCGATGTAGGCGACAAGGGCATCGGGCTCGCATTGCCCCGTTGGGTCCCCAGCACCTGCACCCATCAGTCGCGCCGGCAGCTTCGCTCCGGCAAGACCCGACACGCGCGTCAATGCGCTGGTATCCGACCAATGCATCCCGAGCACGAGCAAGCAGCGACGACGCACCCTCGCAACGGTCCCGTCGAATGCGCGATCCCGCACCGCCCCAAGATCGTTCATGTCCCGACACCGATACAAAACGCAAGCGCATGATGCGCTCTGTACTCGTACTTACTTTCCCGAATTCGAGCACGCAATCAAGAGAATTCGCACATGGCCGAATGCAACATCCATGAACGACGTGGCGGATCGGACGCAGCCGGTTTGGCACGCGCTTCAGAACGAAGATTGGCAATTCGACAGATTCTGGATGATTGGCCACGAACGCAGGCCGGCGTCCCGCAGAGAGCAGCCCTTGTTCCGCCTTTGCAATGCAAAGGTAGCAGGAAAATAACTCTCAGAAATTTGCGTTTGGCGCACCGGCTACGCGGCTTTGTGACGGCACGTTGAAACTGTAGTCACGAATTCAAGAAACCAAGATTGCAGGCGTTTCGTCAAAGCCAATACGTTGGCTGGCGCGCATCTAGCGAACCCGATCAATTCACGCCATACGAAAAGCAAACCTGCGCGCACACCGACGCGGAACGGAGATGCGGACACGCCAATTCTGCCAGGCCCGTCCCAGGTAGCCCCAAGATCGCTCTTGGCATCGCGCCTGGCAAGAAGTCACTCCAGATGCCCAGACGCTATGATGTCTTCGCGCAACGCGAACTCAGCATCACACTAATGGAGCCACTTTAAAGCCAACCGTGACGCCATGAACGGATTGGGTTAAGTATCGTGAGCCTGTTCGATCTGGACCATCCGGAAAGAGCACGCAAAGGCCGGACGAATTGACAGGGAATTCGAGTATGGACGTGAGGGCGCCGGGCAATCAGTCCTACAAACCTCCGCTGGCCGTCGATTTCGATGGCACTTTGTCCCCCTCAGACATTCTCGTCGACGCATTCGTACAGACGCTGCTGCGCAAACCGAAAGCTCTGCCGGGTTTAGTTGCCAGTCTCAGGTCGGGTCGCCTCGCATTCAAAGAAAAGCTTCTCAGCATCGGTGCGTATCAGCCGCTTTCGATCCCGCTCGATGACGAGCTGCTGGCTTTTCTGCGCTCCGAAAAGTCAAACGGTCGCGAAATCCACCTGGTCACCGCATCACCGCAGAGCATTGCCGATGCCGTTTCCGAGCGGGTCGGCATATTCGACTCGGCAACCGGTTCGAAAGACGGCGACAACCTCAAAGGTGACCGCAAAGCACAGCATTTAAAGCAGCGTTTTCCAGACGGCTTCACTTATGCCGGAAATGACGACTGTGATCTCGACGTCTGGCGTCATGCCAAATCGGCCATCACGGTCGATGCTTCCCCGCGCGTTGCGCACCGGCTCGAGAAGCTCGCCATTCCCGTCGAGCGGAGCTTCAAGCGCAGGTGGCCGTCCTTCAAGACCTGGCTGAAACTGATCCGCATCCACCAGTGGTCCAAGAACGCGCTGATGTTCGTGCCGCTGTTTCTCGCACATCAGTACGGCGACTGGTATGCGATATCGAGAACAGCCATTGCGTTTGTGTGCATGGGGCTCGTCGCTTCGGCGACCTACATCCTCAACGATCTGAGCGATCTCGACGTTGACCGGCATCACCCAACCAAGCGCTTCAGGCCCCTCGCATCCGCCGAAATCTCCGTGCGCGACAGCGTTGTGTTGGCGGGTGTCCTGGGTCTCGCAGGCGGGGTCGGCGCGCTTCTACTCGATCCCCTCTTTGCCCTAGTCCTCGGCATATATGTTTTACTGACGCTCGCCTATTCGCTGCGTCTCAAAGCCATTCCCCTGCTGGACGTCTTCGTTCTCGGCCTGCTTTTCACGCTTCGCATCATCATGGGCATCGTGCTCCTCCACGTCTCCCCCTCGCCTTGGCTCATGGTGTTTTCGCTGTTCTTCTTTTTTTCGCTGTCGACGGCCAAGCGCCACGTGGAGATCGTGCGTGCAGCCGCGCGCGGCCATACAGGAAAGATCAAGGGACGCGGCTATTTGGCGAGCGATGCACCGATGACACTCAGTCTCGGCGTGTCATCAAGTACCATTGCGGTGACACTGCTGTTTCTGTATGTGGCAAATGATGCCTATCCAGCAGGATACTACCGCTCGCCCGAATGGTTGTGGGCCGTGTCGCCTTTGGTCTTTCTCTGGACGACGCGGATCTGGTTGAAGAGCCATCGCGGCCTCCTCGACGACGACCCGATCAATTTCGCCTTGGGAGACAAGCCAAGTCTCGCACTGGGCTTGGCGGTGCTCGTCTGTTTCGCCCTCGCGGTCCTGTGAGTATGCGTATGCAGGAGCAGGTGACCACATGCTGGGGCCGAATTGAGCGGGTCAAGCACGCTGTGGCCTCGCCACGCTTCCTGGACGAGGCCGAATCGACGGTCCGGTCGCATGGTAGCGGCACAATCCTGCCGGTCGGAAAGCGGCGGTCCTACGGCGATACTGTTCTCAACAGCGGCGGCGCGCTGCTCGATACGACCAAACTCGATCGGATCATCTGCTTTGATCGGCAGTCCGGCATTCTCGCCGCGGAGGCCGGGCTTACGATCGATGAAGCCCTCCACATCGTCGTCCCACATGGCTGGTTCTTCAACACCACGCCTGGCACGCGCTTCGTCACACTCGGTGGCGCGGTCGCCAATGACGTCCATGGCAAGAACCACCATCACAGCGGTTCCTTCGGCTGCGGCGTTCGGCGGATCTGTCTTGTTCGATCGGACGGAACCACCCACGTGCTCGATGCACGCGATGACAGCGAGCTTTTCCGCGCCACGATCGGTGGCCTTGGACTGACAGGCTTCATCTCGTGGGTGGAGGTGCAGCTCGTGCGCATCCCATCGGCACGCCTCCGCGTTGAGCGTGTTTCCTTCGGCAATCTTTCCGACTTTTTCATCCTTGCGGGCGAGAGCGGGGAAACGCACGAGCATACGGTCGCCTGGATCGACTGCGCCAACGGCGGCAGGGCTCTGGGGCGTGGCATCTTCCAGCGTGGAAATTGGAACCCATCGAACGACCACATGCCACACCCTCGCGGAACGAAGGCCGCAGTACCGCTAGAGGCGCCGACATGGCTGTTGAGCCGCTCGACCGTCCGCGCATTCAACTCGCTCTATTGGCGCAAGCAGCAATCCGGACCCGCCGTCAGCGACGTCCACTATGGCTCCTTCTTCTATCCGCTTGATGCCATTCGCGACTGGAATCTGCTGTATGGCCGTTCCGGCTTTTATCAGTACCAATGCGTGGTACCTCCACAATCCGCCGAACCTGCCGTGCGCGAACTGGTCAGCCAGATCGTGAAAAGCGGAGCGGGCTCTTTCCTGGCCGTACTCAAGACATTCGGATCCATTCCATCCATTGGCTATCTAAGCTTCCCCATGGAAGGCGCAACGCTGGCGCTGGATTTCGCCAACCGTGGCCAACGCACACTTGACCTGCTTTCGCGTCTCGATGACGTTGTCCGGGAGGCTCGGGGGCGCCTCTATCCAGCCAAGGACGGCCGCATGCCGGCGCGTGTGTTTCGCGAAGGATACGGCCCACGACTGGCAGCCTTCGAAAGCCAGCTCGATCCGGCCGTACGTTCGAATTTTTGGGCAAGAGTAACGGGCGAATGAACACAACGGGCAAGCCAAGGCGCGTAATCATACTCGGCGCGCTGTCGACGATCGCGGAGGCGCTCGCCCGGCAGCTTGCCGCGCGAGGTGCCGAGATCGTGCTTGCAGGCAGGCGCAAGGACGCTCTCGAACACATCGCCAGCGACGTCGAAGCGCGCGGCGCCACCAAGGCCATTGCATGGCCGATCGATCTCGCTGGCGGCAGCGATACCGAGAAGACATTCGACGCCATGGTCGAGGCACTTGGCGGACGCGTTGATGCGGTTGTCGTGATCTACGGCTTCCTGGGCGATCAGCGCATGGCCGAGATGGACATGGCCGAGATGGACCGCATCATCGCAATCAATTTCTCCTCCGCCGCTCGCTGGTGCGCTGCTGCGGCGAGCGTTCTCGAGAGTCAGAAATGCGGCGTCCTCCTCGGAATCAGCTCCGTCGCCGGCGATCGCGGGCGGCAGTCGAACTATGTCTACGGCGCCGCCAAAGCCGGGCTTACCGTCCTCCTGCAAGGTATCGCCCATCGCTTGGCACCGAGCGGCGCGCGCGCCATCGCCGTGAAGCTTGGGTTCGTCGATACCGCGATGACCGCTCACATCAAGAAGGGCGGACCGCTCTGGGCCAAGCCCGAGGCGGTGGCAAGACAGCTCGTCGGTCTCATCGACAAGCCCGGCAAGCCGGTGGTCTATCTGCCGTGGTTCTGGCGCCCGATCATGAGCGTCATCCGCGCGTTGCCGACGCCGGTCATCCATAAGACCGGGCTGTAAGACGCAATACGGGGGAGCCGCTTCAATGAAGATCGTCATCACCGGCGCCGCCGGGCTGGTTGGCCAGAACCTGGTCCTCAGGCTGAAGCAACGCGGCCACACCGACATCGTCGGCATCGACAAGCACAAGGCGAACACCGCCAAGCTGCGCGAACTGCACCCCGACATCACCGTGATCGAAGCAGATCTGGCAAGGCCTGGGTCATGGCGGGACGAATTCGCCGGCTGCGACGTGCTGGTTCACAACCATGCACAGATCGGCGCGCTGACCTATGAGCCGTTTCGCGACAATAACATCATTGCGTCAGACAATGTGATGTCAGCCGCTAAGGCGGCCAACATCCGTTACATGGTCCATATCAGCTCATCAGTCGTGAACTCGCTGGCACGGGACCACTACACCGAAACCAAGAAGGTACAGGAAGCGATCGCGCTGCAATCGGGTGTCCCCTGCTGCGTGCTCCGCCCCACACTCATGTTCGGCTACTTCGACCGCAAGCACCTGGGTTGGCTCGCCCGCTTCATGCAGCGGGTTCCTGTATTCCCCATCCCGGGCAACGGCCGCTATCTGCGCCAGCCGCTCTACGTCGGCGATTTTTGCAACATCATAATCTCTGCCATCGAACGTCCGCGACCAAGTCAGATCCACAATATTTCTGGCCAGGCGCCGATCGACTACATCGACCTGATGCGAGAGGTTAAGAATGCCTCCGGCGCTCGCGCGCTGATCGTCAAAATTCCCTATGGGCTATTTAAGTTGCTGCTCGACACCTACGCACTACTTGATAAGAGCCCGCCGTTCACATCGAAGCAGTTGGCAGCGCTCGTCACGCCGGACGTGTTCGAGGTAATCGACTGGCCTGGCATCTTTGGCGTCCACTCGACACCGCTTCCCGCCGCATTGGCCGAAACGTTTCAGCATCCCGTCTATTCCAGCGTCGAACTGGAGTTCTGAACATGGCACGTGTCGCAGTCGTTGGCGCAGGCGCCATGGGGCTCGCCGCCGCATACCACGCTCTCAAGGCCGGCCATGCCGTCACGATTTTGGAGGCCGATGCAGTGCCCGGTGGAATGGCCGCGCATCTTGACCTCGACGGCCTCTCGATCGAGCGGTTCTATCACTTCGTCTGCAAGGCCGACACCCCGACGTTCGAGCTGATGGAAGAACTCGGGATAGCGCATCGCATGAAGTGGCGCCCGACCTCGATGGGCTACTTCATCGACGGAGAGCACCACCCGTGGGGCGACCCGATCTCACTCCTGCAATTTCCAAAACTGGATCTGATCTCGAAGCTGCGCTACGGGCTGCAAATGTTCATGAGTACTCGACGCACAAATTGGCACGCCCTCGAGAAGATATCTGCCAAGGATTGGTTCGTCGCGGGCGGCGGCCAGCGCGCCTACGATGTGCTTTGGAGGCGCCTATTTGAACTGAAGTTCTTCGAGTATGCCGACAACATTTCGGCCGCCTGGATCTGGACACGCATCAAGCGCATCGGCACATCACGCCGCTCGATTTTCCAGGAGGAACTCGGGTACATCGAGGGTGGTTCACAGACGCTCGTCGATGCGCTCGTCGAGGCTATCGGGCGTAACGGCGGAGAGATCCGCCTCGGCGCAGGCGTCGAGGAGATCACCTCCGAGAGTGGCCGGGTCACCGGTGTACGCATCAGCGGTGAAACGCTCGCGTTCGACGCCGTGATCGCCACCGTCCCGACCCCGCTTATTTCCCGCATGGTGCCAAGCCTGCCGGGCGCGGCAAAGGAGGCATACGAGGCGATTCGCAACATCGGCGTGGTCTGCGTGCTGCTCAAGCTGAAGCGGCCGATCACCAAGCACTTCTGGCTCAACGTCAACGATGCGCGCATCGACATCCCGGGGCTCGTCGAGTTCTCCAACCTGCGTCCCGTGGGCGGCACAGTTGTCTACGTGCCCTATTACATGCCGCAGACGCACCCGAAATTTCAGCGCGACGACGATGCCTTCGTGGCCGAGGCGTTCAGCTACTTGAAGCTGATCAATCCGTCGCTGTCGGACGGAGACCTTCTGGCCAGCCGCGTCGGCCGGTTGAAGTACGCGCAGCCGGTGTGCGAACCGGGCTTCCTCGCCAAGATCCCGCCGATCGAGACCGAGATCGCCGGCCTCCAGATCGCCGACACCTGCTACTATTACCCTGAGGACCGCGGCATTTCGGAAAGCGTGCGCTACGGCAAGATGATGGCCGCCGCCGTTGCGCAAGCCAGTCCGGCGAACGAGGCAATCCGATGAACAGCCGCTTCGTCAGATTCCTCATTACCGGCGGCATCGCCGCGCTCGTCAACCTCACGAGCCGTTATGTTCTGAACTGGGCGATGCCGTTCGAGGCGGCGGTCGCGCTCGCTTACCTCTTCGGCATGACGGCGGCCTATGTCCTGTCGCGCGCGTTCGTATTCGACGCGTCGGGCCGATCGGTGCAGGCCGAGTTCAGCCGCTTCGCCATCGTCAATATCTTTGCCCTGGTGATGGTCTGGGGCATCAGCGTCGGCCTCGCCCGCGTCGCTTTTCCAGCGATCGGCTTCACCTGGCACGCAAACGACATCGCCCACCTGATCGGCGTCCTCGCTCCCGCCGTGACGAGCTATCTCGGCCACAAGCACTTCACGTTTGTCGCTATGAAGTAGGAGAGCAGCTACCCATGATTCCCGCATCTGGAAAAGACTGGCAGCGGAAAGCCGGCTTGGAAAGCGAGAAACTATTGTTCCCGCTAATGCTTGCCACGATCTTTGCCAGCAAGCTTGTTCTGATAGCTGCTTTTCCTGGCCTCTCCCCGTATTGGGACCAGTGGGATAGCGAAGCTGCATTTCTGTACAAGCCGTACTTCGAAAACACATTGGGCCTGCAACAGCTGCTGAGCGTTCACAACGAACACCGAATTCTGTTTACACGCTTGCTCGCACTCACGCTGCTTGAACTCAGGGGAATGTGGGACACGCAGCTGCAGATGATTGCAAATTCCGCACTTCAGGCGATCTCCGTTGGTGTCCTAGTCGCACTGCTGTGGAGCGGACTAGGAAAACGTGAGCGTGTGCTTGTGTTGGTGTTGACCACCGTCGCAATGACGCTGCCGCTCGCATGGGAGAACACTCTTGCAGGATTCAACTCTCAATGGCATTTCCTTTCACTTTTCTCTCTCCTGGCCATCAAATTCGCATACCGCGCTGTTGCGTTCGATCGTGTCTGGTGGGGTGCTATGATCCTTGCGCTCATGTCTTTTCTGTCGAGTGCGAGCGGAAGTTTGACATTCTTTCTCTTCGCCGTACTCTTCACACTTCAGTTCCTTTCGGGAGCCCGCAGCGGGATGCGGGAAGTCGCTTCTATCGTCATCGCTCTGCTGGGCTTTGGCGTCACCTTTGCCCTGGTGCCTCACGTTGCCGGCCACGACCCGCTCAAAGCCCAGGATCTGTGGCAGTTCGTCCTGGCTACCGCCCGGGTCTTCAGCTGGCCTGTCCCAGACGTTTCGACCGCCTTTCTGCTCGTCAATCTGCCAGTAATCGCATTCGGTCTGCATGCGTGGAAAAGGCGCCCAGCTCGTTCAGACTGGCAATGGCTTTTGCTCGGCCTTGCAGGCTGGACTGCCCTGCAGTTCGTTTCACTCGCTTATGGCAGGGCCATTCAACCGCTGGCTTCCCGCTATCTGGACACGATTGTCATCAACGTTTTTATCAATGCGGCAGCGGGCCTATGGTTACTGTCGGCCGGTCGAGCCGGAAGGCTATGGGGTATCACTGCCTCCGTTGCCACGGTGTGGATCGCAGTGATCGCATTTTCACTCGGTAGTCAGGCCGGCCTGGCGCTGGAGGGCGCATCCGATCGCGGTCGGGTCTCAGCCGTCCACGCTCGGAACGTTACAAGCTATTTGTCTTCCGGAAATCCAAAAGCACTCGAAGTTCCGCAAGGAACATGGGCTCACGAGTTGATTCCCTATCCGTCAAGCGATCGATTGCGCATGCTGCTCGACGATAAGGCGATCCGTTCTATCCTCCCTACCCCCTTGAGCCCCTCCTTCAATCAGAAAGCAGCTGCAGAGCACCTTATGCTGGGAGGCGTTTTCTCGGAGTCGGTTGGCGCACTGAAGCGTGGTTTGTTGTCCCTGGGCTGGCCGCTCTACTTTGGAAACTTTTTGTTGCTGATCCTAGCCGCACTCCACATACAGTTGCCACTACCACGGCCAGCACCTTCTTCGCGTGAACCAGATGGTCACCCTCTTCCGCCAGATCGCCGACTTGCAGATCTTGAGCAATAGCCATACGGACGCCGCGTGAAAAACGTAATAGAAGCCACTTGAGTCTGAATGTCGCTATAGCTCCGCCAGAACCGATTTCAGGTAGATCCCATAATCGTTCTTTGCATAGCGCTCGGCAATGAGCCGCTCCAGATCCGCTGGCCCGATGTAGCCTTCGCGCACGGCGATTTCCTCCGGGCTTGCGATCTTGACGCCCTGCCGCTTCTCGATGGTCGCCACGTAGTTGGCCGCGTCGAGCAGGCTGTCGGGCGTGCCCGTATCGAACCAGGCGAAACCGCGCCCCATGCGCTCTACGGTGAGCCTGCCCATGTCCAGGTAGATCGAATTGACGGCGGTGATTTCCAGTTCGCCCCGCGCCGAAGGCTTCAGCGAATTGGCAATATCGACAACCTGATTGTCATAAACGTAGAGCCCGATAACCGCCCAGTTCGACCTGGGCTTTTCCGGCTTTTCCTCGATCGATAGCGCACGGCCGCCGCGATCGAATTCGACGACGCCGTACCGCTCCGGATCTCGCACCTGATGCGCGAAGACGCGACCGCCGACGATCTCCTGATACGCTCCCTTAACAATCTCCGGCAGGCCATGGCCATAGAACAGGTTGTCGCCGAGTACCATTGTACATGAATCGTCGCCAATGAACTGCCGGCCAATGATGAACGCCTGCGCGAGACCCTCAGGTCGCGGCTGCTCGGCATAGGAGAAATTGAGACCCCACTGCCTCCCGTCACCCAGCAGTTGCTGGAACCCGGGCAGATCGCGCGGCGTCGAGATGACCAGGATGTCGCGAATGCCGCCGAGCATCAGCACCGACAGCGGATAATAGATCAGCGGCTTGTCGTAGACGGGAAGCATCTGCTTCGACGCCGCCTGCGTCATCGGATAAAGACGCGTGCCGCTGCCGCCCGCCAGGATGATTCCCTTCATGAGTCATGTCCCTCGACCGTTCTCGTCCTGCAATCGCGATCAGCACTCTTTGATGAGCCGTTCCACGCACGCTGCAACGCCTGCGTGCCAATCCGGCAACGACAACCCGAAAGTCGCCCGCAGCTTTTCGCCCGAAAGCCGCGAATTGGCCGGGCGACGTGCTGCGGTTGGATATTCGGAGGTAGCAATGGGGTTCACAATGGCGTGCGGTCCCCCGAGACGCTTGGACACGTCGAACACCTCGCGCGCAAGCCCGTACCACGTGGTTTCGCCAGCCCCGCACGCATGATAGATGCCCCACAGATCGCTGTCGTCTCCAGCACAGCTCACGCGCCGCGCGACATCGAGAATTGACGATGCCAGATGCGGCGCATAGGTCGGCGACCCAAGCTGATCTTCGACCACACCCAGCTCCGGCCGAGACGCTGCGAGTCTCAGCATCGTCTTGACGAAGTTGTTGCCAAACGGGCTGTGAACCCAGGCCGTCCTGAGGATGACATGACGTGACGCCGCCTTCGCAACCATGTGCTCGCCATTGAGCTTGCTCAGCCCGTAGACACTGACCGGACGCGGGGCATCGCTCTCCGCGTATGCGCCCGATTTGCTTCCGTCGAAGACATAATCGGTCGAGATTTGGATGACGGGCACGCCAGCTTCTTGAGCCGCGCACGCGACGTTGCTCGCACCGATCGCGTTGACGCGGTGTGCGATGTCAGGCTCGCTCTCCGCCTTGTCGACCGCCGTATAGGCGGCCGCATTGACGATCACATCGGGACGCAGCGCTTCGACGGTTGCGCGAATGCTCGCGGGCACTGTGATGTCGAGACCGGGACAGCCAACCGCCACGACGCTCACCCCGCCCGCCGCGCCTGACTCTACCAGGCACTTGGCGAGCTGACCGTCCTCTGCACCCGTCACCAATACCTTCACGTGCCGGCTCCTTGCATCTTCGTCATGTGCCTTGGGCGCCGTTCTGCTTCAACAATCCGAGGCGCTCGCCCGTATACACATTCTTGCGCAGCGGCTCCCACCACGCCCGGTTGGAGAGATACCAGTCGATCGTCTTCTCGATGCCACTTTCGAAGTTCTCCCGCGCCCGCCAGCCCAGTTCGGTCTCCAGCTTCGACGCATCGATGGCATAGCGGCGATCGTGACCCGGCCTGTCCTCGACATATGTGATGAGAGCATTGTGCGGCCTCTCCTTTGGAGATCGCTGGTCGAGAACACTGCAGATTCTGTTGACGACGTCCAGGTTAGAGCGCTCGTTCCGGCCGCCGACATTGTATTTTTCACCCAGCCTGCCACGCTCGAGGATGATAAGCAGCGCCCGCGCGTGGTCGTCCACGTAAAGCCAGTCACGGATGTTTGACCCATCGCCGTAGACCGGTAGCGCAAGCCCATGCATTGCATTGAGCACCATCAGCGGAATGAGCTTTTCGGGAAATTGATATGGCCCATAGTTGTTCGAGCAGTTCGAGATGAGCCCGGGGAACCCATATGTCCTGTGCCATGCGACAACCAGATGATCGGAGGCCGCCTTGCTGGCAGAATATGGCGAGCTTGGATCATAGGCCGTCTCTTCTTCGAACAGCCCTTGAGGCCCCAACGATCCGTAGACCTCATCGGTAGAGACGTGGAGCAATCGGAAGGCGTCGCGCCGGGCGCCCTGAAGTCCCAACCAGTAGCCTCGCGCCGCCTCGAGCAGCGTAAAGGTGCCGACCACGTTCGTCTGAATGAATTCGCCGGCACCCGTGATGGATCGGTCCACGTGGCTTTCGGCCGCGAGGTGTATGATTGAATCGGGTTGAAACTCGGCAAGCGCCGCATCCATCGCCGCGCGGTCGCAGATATCAGCCCGCAGGAAGTGATAGTTGGTATTGCCTGCTATCGGATCGAGCGAATTGAGGTTCGCGGCATAGGTCAGCTTGTCGACGTTGAGTACGCTGATGCCCTTCTCGCCAACGAGATAGCGGCAAAGCGCCGATCCAATGAAGCCGGCGCCACCGGTGACCAGAATTCGCATGTGCGCCCCCAAAGGCTCCTCCACGTGCGGCACTCCCGCACGAAGCTTCCCTGACTATGCCACCCGCCTACGACACGCAGCGGAAGGGTGACGTAATTTCCGCCAGCCGAGGCAGCTTCATATCCTTCGCGGATAGCACGGCCTCTGCGGCGGAGATCGGCCAGGCGATACCCAGATCGGGATCATTCCACTGGATGCCGGCATCGCACTCCGGCGCATAGTAGTCGGTGACCTTGTAGATCACCTCGGTGTTGTCTTCCAAGGTGCAGAACGCGTGCGCAAACCCTTCCGGCAGCCACAGCTGTCGCCAGTTGTCCGCCGACAATTCCACCGCGACATGTTTGCCATAGGTCGGAGAGCCCTGGCGGATATCGACCGCGACATCAAGGATGCTGCCACGCACCACGCGAACGAGCTTGCCCTGCGCATGCGGCGGTGTCTGGAAATGCAACCCACGCACGACACCCTTTTGCCGTGACAGCGACTGGTTGTCCTGAACGAACCGCACGGCAATCCCCAATTCATGGAATGCAGTTTCGTTGTAGGTCTCCGAGAAGAACCCGCGATCGTCACCGAATTTGGCTGGAGTGACGAGGATGACATCGGGAATTTCCAGCCGTTGAGCGTTCAGCTTTTGCGACATGTCAGAAGTTCGCCGTCGTTGAGTGGAGGCAACCCTCGCATATGGCGCGTTCCTCCGTTGGATTTCAGCCAATTGCCATAGCTCGCGACCGCCCGCAAGGCGGTACTCCGACATCGGCGCGAAAGTATCTGGACATACCTGCACGCCCGCCGGTCACGCCGCGACCAGCTTGCGCAATTGCTCGATAGGCCCCGCGAACGCGATGAATTCGGGGTTTTCAAAACGGTTCTCGGGAAGTCCCGCCCTCGGCCCGTAGCGCAGTTCCTCGCCGCTGCGCGTGACGGTCGAACCGCCGGCGGCACGCAGCACCGCATCACCCGCCGCGGTATCCCACTGCATCGTCCTCCCCAGGCGCGGATAGATGTCCGCCTTCCCGCAGGCAAGCAGACAGAACTTGAGCGACGAACCAACCGAAACGCGCTCGCAGAGTGGCAGCGGATCCAGGAATTGCCGTGTCGCTTCCGTCATGTGCGAGACGCTGACCACCGCCGTCCACGTCTCGCCCGGAACCCGGACGCGAATGTCGTAGCGCTCGATTGGCGCACCTTTGCCCGGCACCTCTGCCATATGCGCCCGACCGTCGCAACCGCTGTAGATCTCGGCGCGACCCGGCGCCATGACAACGCCCGCGACAGGCCGACCGCCGTCGACCAGCGCAATGTTGACCGTGTAATCGGGTGTTCCCTTGATGAATTCCTTGGTCCCGTCCAGCGGATCGACGAGGAAAAAGCGTCCGCCGATACCTTCAGGGCTGCCTTCACTGCTTGCCAACTCTTCGGCCACGATGGGAATGCCCGGCCAAGCCTGCTCCAACCGCTCGATAATCAATGCTTCCGCACGCGCATCTGCCTCGGTGACCGGACTGCCGTCGCCCTTTGCCATGACGTCGATACCTTTGGCTCGGATTTCGGCAATGAGCCGCCCGGCGTCACAGGCGATCAGCTCAAGTTCTGCGACGAGGTTCTTCATATGCGACCCTTTCCGCGCAGATATCCGAGAATGCGATCGACCAGATGGTCCGCACTGACGTTCTCCGTGACCAAATGGATCTCTGCACCTTCGGGCGGCTCGTAGGGACTGTCGATGCCGGTGAAATTCTTCACCTTGCCAGCCAAAGCCTTGGCATAGAGCCCTTTGGGATCGCGCCGTTTGCACTCCTCGATAGAGGCGTCGACGAACACCTCGATGAACTCCTCCTTTTCGAGCAGTTCGCGCACCATGCGCCGCTCGGCACGGAAAGGCGAAATAAATGAGCAATGACAATGAGGCCTGCGTCGGCGAACAGTTTCGCGACCTCGCCGATGCGGCGGATGTTCTCGACCCGATCCGTATCGGTGAAACCGAGGTCCTGGTTGAGCCCGTGGCGGACGTTGTCGCCGTCGAGAACGTAGGTGTGGTTGCCAAGATCGTGCAGTCGTTTCTCAAGCCGCTTCGCGATCGTCGATTTGCCGGAGCCCGAGAGGCCCGTGAACCAGATCACGGTCGCCTGCTGGTGCTTGGCGCTGGCCCTCGCCGCCTTTTCGACGAACAGCTCCTCGACGTGGATGTTGGTGGCGCGCCGGAGACCGAACTTGATCATGCCGGCGGCCACTGTGGCATGCGTGATCCGGTCGACGAGGATGAACGCACCGGTCTCGCGGTTTTCGGCAAATGCGTCGAAAGCTATCGGGGAAGCGGTAGCGATGTTGCATACGCCGATCTCGTTCATTTCGAGATTGCGCGCTGCAAGCTGCTGACGAGTGTGGAGATCGACCCGGTGCTTGATCAACGTGATGCTCGCGGGCACCCAGCGCGTCCCGATGCGCAGCTCATAGGAGCGGCCTGGCAGCAGGTGCGTGTCGTCCATCCAGAGGATTTGCGCAGCGAACTGGTCGCTCACTTCCGGCCGCTCCGCAGCCGGAACCAGAAGATCCCCGCGCGCGACGTCGATGTCGTCGGACAGAACGAGCGTCACCGCATCGCCCTTTGTCGCGGAATCCAGATCCCCATCGGCGGTGACGATGCGCTTGATCCGCGACTGCCGCCCTGATATCGACGACACGACCTCGTCGCCAACCCGCACGCGACCGGATGCAACTGTGCCTGCAAGGCCGCGAAAGTCAGGATCGGGTCGCACGACGCGCTGAACCGGGAGACGGAATGGCAGCGCTCGTTCGGCAGT
Organism: Hyphomicrobiaceae bacterium; assembly: GCA_050246945.1. GTDB lineage: Bacteria > Pseudomonadota > Alphaproteobacteria > Rhizobiales > Hyphomicrobiaceae > JAEUMD01. Next base: position 13,237 of record JBFWVC010000004.1, on the reverse strand, counting down.
CTCGACATCCACGTCCTCGATATGGGCAAGAAGACTTGGACCTTTGTACCAGGTCATGCGTCGGGAGACTTCGGCGACGTTGTCGCCATCGCGCGCCACCGCGGGGATCGCCACCACTGAATGGAAGCCGAGCGGTGCTGCAAATTTACGAAAGTCGGCCACGATGCGATCGAACGTGTCCTGCGCAAACCCTGCAAGATCCATCTTGTTGACGACAAGCGCCACATGCCGGATTCCCATCATGCTGCAAATGTTCGCATGACGCTCGGTCTGCTCGACAAGACCGCTGCGCGCATCGACCACGAGGACCGCGAGTTCCGTTTGCGAAGCGCCTGTCGCCATGTTGCGCGTGTACTGCTCATGTCCCGGCGCGTCAGCAACAATGAACACCCGCTTGGGTGTCTTGAAGAAGCGCGCGGCCACGTCGATCGTGATGCCCTGCTCTCGCTCCGCCTCCAGGCCATCGACCAGCAAGGCGAAATCGACGTTTTCGCCAAGCGTGCCATGGATTTTGGAATCCGCAACAAGCGACATCATCTCGTCATCTAGGATCTGCCCCGCCTCGTGCAGCAGCCTGCCGAGGAGCGTTGACTTGCCGCTGTCCACGGCGCCGCAGGTGAGAAGGCGAAGCACACCGCGCGCGCTTGCGAATTGAACGAGCCCCCCCGCATCCTGGTGCCCGAATGTGCTGGAGTCGTTCATCAGAAATAGCCTTCGCGCTTCTTCTTCTCCAGCGATGCCGGTCTAGCCCCGTCACCCAGGCGCCCATATCGCTCGGATAGGCGGATCTGTGTCATCTCTGCAATAACCTGATCGACGTCCTTCGCATGAGACGCATGCGCGCCGGTGAGCGGATAGCACCCCAGCGAACGAAATCGCACATGACGCCACACGGGTCCTTCTCCCTCCCCGATCGGCAGTCGATCGTCATCGACGAGGATGAACCGGCCGCAGCGCTCCACGACGGGCCGTTCTGCCGCGAAATAGAGGGGCGCAACCGCAATTCTCTCTCGCTTGATGTAGTGCCACACGTCGAACTCGGTCCAATTGGCGAGCGGAAATGCTCGAACCGATTCGCCTGCTCGTATCCGGGTATTATAGAGCCGCCAGACCTCCGGTCGCTGGTTGCGTGGGTCCCAGGTGTGGCTGGCTGTACGGAACGAGAAGACACGCTCTTTCGCGCGACTGACCTCTTCGTCCCGCCGCGCCCCGGCAAGACCCGCATCAAAGCCGTACGCCTCGAATGCCTGCTTCAGCGCGTCCGTCTTCATGACCCGCGTATAGACTGCCTCATCAGCGCTTATCGGGTCTATACCCTCGCGTGCGCCTTGAGGATTGGTGTGGACGATCAAATCGAGACCAGATCGTGCCGCCGCGGCGTCTCGGAACGCGACGACCTCGCGGAACTTCCACCCGGTATCGACCATGAGCAGAGGAAACGGCGGCCTTCCCGGATAGAACGCCTTCATCGCGAGATGAAGCATGACACTCGAGTCCTTGCCGCCCGAATAGAGAAGGACCGGCCTCCGGAACTCCGCTGCCACCTCGCGCATAACGTGGATGGCCTCTGCCTCGAGTGTGTTGAGAAATGCCGTCATGATCGCTCTATTGGCAGGAAATCCATCCACCGGAGAAGGTCGGCCGATCGCAACTCGGACACGGCACCGCTAGCGTTCTGGATCTAACGTTTGTTGCCCGGGCGAAGGCCGTCAAACGTCAGTGGATCCAGAGCACGAATCAAAAAGTCCAGGGTTCCGGGCTGACGCGCAGGTGCCCGGCAGGGAACCAAGCGTCAAAGCCGGAACGCTAGTCGTGCCCATAGCACAACGAGAGCACCTGCGCCTCGACCCAACTGATCAAAATCGCTCCCACATTGTGTAAAATGTCACAGCCCCTACAGCTGTCGAATTGACAGCGAACACCAAGGCGCAGAAACCATTCTCCACACGGATGACCCGCACGCAGCAGGCCATGCGTTCGCCGCGCCGTCGCTTCTGAACGTGTTCTGGGCGGCGCGTCGGATCGAAGCCTCAGGCCTACGTGCTCGGTAAAACGGGGCCGACAATTGTCGCCCGGCCTCCGAGTGAGCAAAGAAGTTCTGCGGTCATCCCAGGATATGCGTCCGTGCCGGAACCCGATGCCAGCGACAGAACGTGGCCCCCGCTGGAGACGGCCCAAAGCGCGCTGATCGGCCTGACAGCGCTCACGGCCGCGATCGCACCTCTGGCTATCCCACCCATGGTTGTCATTCTGGCATTCGTCACGCTCGTGCAGCACCGTCACGACGATTGGTCGCTTTTTGCAGCCACCCCGAGCATGATCCGCAATCCGTCAGCCCTGGCGGTCATCGCGTTCGTGACTCTTGCCGCGGCGAGCACCGCTTGGGCCGCGCAACCCGGCTACGCACTCAAGAGCCTCGTGCAAGCCGTGCTCACGGGCCTGAGCGCATGGTATGCCGCAAACGCAATGAGCAGACAATTGACGATGTTGGGCCAGGCGAGGCGCAACCGGTTCGTACGTGCGCTTCCCATTGCGGCTCTGTTTGTCGCTATTTACTTTCTGCTCGATTTTCTAACTGGCGACGGCGCAACGCTATTTGTTGCACGCAATTTCCCCAGCATCTTCGACGGGTTCGAAAACACCTTCATTTACGATGGCAACCGCAGCCTTGTCGGTCTGGACGAGAGCTATTTCAACCGGATCGCTGCCGCTCTCGTTTTGCTGACCGTTGGATTACTGGCGGCCGTTCGGTTCTGGCCACGTCGCACGTGGGGCTTCGCACTGAGCGTATTCGTCAGCCTGGGCATGGTGGGTATCTGCCTCAGATCCGGCTCAGCGACCGCCCTTCTGTCTCTCGCAGCCGCCGCGCTGGCATTTGCATGTGCGCTCTGGTCGCCAAAGCCAGCCACCCGTATGCTTCAGGCCGCCTTGCTGGTCGTGACCTTGACGGCAGTGCCCCTCTCCATGCTCCCCAAGGCGCTGAACATGGACAAGAACCCCGCTCTCCCGCCCAGCTTTACCGAACGCGTCATCATCTGGAACGACATTGCCGGCATGACGCTTGAGCGGCCCTGGTTGGGAATTGGCGTAAAGTCCATCAGGTTTCTCGAGCGATGGCCGCCCAAACCGGGAAGCAGCATGGAAGCCCGTGGCGGGTTGCGCAGCTATCCCCACCCGCACAACGGATATCTGCAGGTGTGGCTTGAGCTTGGTGCGGTTGGAGCAGTAATATTTGCGATCGCCGGCGTAAGTCTGATCAACGGTATCCTGTCACTGCCCCACGACATGCAAAAGTACGCACTAGCGCTCGCCGCTGGCACCTCGGCCATTATTGGGCCGGGTTGGGACATATGGCAGCCGTGGCTCGTTGCGGCGATCGGGTTCAGTTGGATTGCGCTGATGATGCTGCGCGCCGAATTCAAACGCGCCGAGAAGAACCTGCCGGACGTGCGCTCAAGCATGTTTAGCTGACGTGCGCACCGGTTTTGCGACAACGACATGCACAAAGCGATAGGCTGGATTGTTTTGGTGGATCCATGAACCATGAACACGATCTAAGCCTGAATGGCTCTCAGCCGCGACCGCCTGCGGCCCGCGATCGAGGTCTCAGTCGTGCACACCGATTCGGGGCCGGAATCGCCCGAGCCCGGGCAGCGAGGCGAGTATCAGGCGCAGATCAAAAAGCGTGTCGGCCTGCGCCACATACTCCGCATCGACCTGAGCCAGCAGCTTCGGCTCCGACATGTCGATTCCATTGACCTGGGCCAGTCCTGTTATGCCCGGCCTCACCCGAAAAACCGCGAGCCTTCGCCGCGCCTCGATCAACGCAGCCTGTGTCGGCAAGCACGGCCGCGGACCGACCAGACTCATGTCGCCAGCAAGAACGTTGAACAACTGCGGCAGCTCATCGAGCTTCGTACGGCGTAGGACGTGGCCGGTACAGGTGACGTCTGCCGCCGTCGAATAGTGCGTGGCGCGTTCGGGCGTATCGAGATGCATCGAGCGGAACTTCAGGCAGCGAAATACGCGCTCGTCTCGGCCGACGCGCTTTTGCACAAACAGGGCAGGACCGCGCGTATCGAGTTTGATGGCGATCGCAATCAGGATCGCCAGGGGCCACAGAACCGCTATGCCGGCAAGCGCGCCAGCGACATCCAAGGCCCGCTTCATCGACTTGCCATTCCCGCAGGCCGACGCATGCCGCCCCCAGCATCCGGCAGGCTAGGACCGCATGGCACCTGCCGGCGCACCGAATTAGCCCGCGCTGCAGCCCAGTTCGTCATAGAATTTCTCGACGATGTTCCAGTTGTAGTCATGCGTGTAGGAGCTGAGCACCGTTTGCCTCGCCTTGCGCCCCATCTCATCCAGATTCTTCCGCGAGCACACGTCGAGAAGCGCATCGGCAAGAGCGCTCGGAGAATCGGGCTCCACGCACCACCCGCCAGTTGCCCCGGCAAATGCTCTACACCCCGGAACACGAGTGGTAATGATTGGGCGTCCGCATGCCGCCGCCTCTATGAGCGACTTTGGCAGTCCCTCGCCACCTCGTGAGGGTAGCACCGCCGCGTGATGGGACGCCCACAACGCATTGATATCGTGAACCTGGCCCACCCATCGAACGCCTCCGCCGGCCTCGAAGGCACGCATCTGATCTCCCCTTAGCGCCTTCGGGTTGTCGCCGTCGATTGGTCCGGCGAGCGTCAATGTCAAGTTCACCCCCTGCGCTCGCACCGCCTGCACCGCCTCGACTGCCAAGTCGACACCTTTCGACCAGATCATGCGGGCTACCAGAGCGAGCCGCACAGGCCCGCGCCGAGGCATCGGTGATAGTGTGAAATCGTCGGGATCGATTCCCGCACCGCCGAGCACCGCGGCTCGTGATTGGCGAACCGCTGCCGATAGGCCGCAGGCCTTGAGATCCTCTTCGTTTTCCGCCAGCCAGCGTACGCTCGGTCCATCCGCGACGCTTGCGCACAGGACCCGCGAACAGCCGCGTATCAGATGTGCTGGAGTCGATCTTGCGGCGGCCGAGTAGCCCCGCCCCGTTATGGTGAAGACACTGCGCCTCAAACCGGCTCTGCGGCCCGCCAAACTGCCGACGACGATACCAAACAGGCCGAAGCCGTGCAGCAGCGTGTCTGGACGGCGCCTCAGCTCCCGCGCGACGATTGCCGACGCAGAGCCGTAGTCTGCGGGCGCAAAAACCCCTCTCCGGGTCGGCAGCGCGATGAGTTCGAGACCTTCGGCCTCCAGTGCTTCGCGTGCCGCATCGACATGCGCTGCAAGCGCGACATCCCATCCGTTGAGCTTTGCCCGACGCGCAAGAAAGATGAAGTGCGATTGGAAGAACCAGTCGACGTTGGCGAGAAAGACAATACGCATGGCTGACGCGGCGACCTCGCCGTTTCCCTCGGCAATACCGTCGAACTGATCATCGGCGCGTGCTTGTTGCGCCGTTGCGGTGGCTGCGCCGTCCGCTTCGTGATCATCCGCGCGCTTGATGCAACATCGCGGCACGCGGTTTCCCGGATCTAATGCAGCACCAGCTTGCCAAGCGGCGCCAAGTCTGTGTGGACAACCGGCTTTGCGTGGTAACCTTCCACGATCCGCTCCAGCGTAGCCATGGCGAGAGGTACGCTGCGCACTCCAACGGCTGACTTCAGCATTTCCAGTTCCTGGCCCAGTGTATGCGCGTCGAGGGCTGGCTCGTGCGACTTCCAGATGCGCGGATGTGGCGTGCTCGAGATGCTGTGTTCCGAAAGCACGAGTTCCTCGACCAGTTTCTCCCCGGGCCGTAAGCCGATGTACTTGATCTCGATATCGCCATCGGGATTGTCGACTGTCTTTTCCTCGTAACCCATGAGCCTGATCATCGACCGCGCCATCTTTGCAATATTCACAGGCTCGCCCATATCGAGCACAAACACCTCTCCGCCCTGCGCCATGCCTGCCGCCTGCAGCACGAGATTGGTCGCCTCGCCAAGGGACATGAAATAGCGCACCACACTGGGATCGGTGACCGTGACGGGGCCGCCGGCTTGTATCTGTTTCCGGAACAACCCGAACGCTGACCCCGAGCTCTCGAGGACGTTCCCGAACCGCACTGACGTCAAGACGGTGCCGCTTGACTCACAGGCGAGAGCCTGCACGACCAGCTCCGCGACCCTTTTGGTCGCGCCCATCACGTTTGTCGGCCGCACAGCTTTGTCGGAGGAGATAAGTACGAAGCGCTCAACACCACACTCCATGCAGGCCCGCGCCAAAATCTCGGTCGCGAGCGCATTGTTGGAAATGCCGGCAAGCGGATGCTCTTCAACGATCGGAACATGCTTGTAGGCCGCCGCATGGAATACGACATTCACGTCATTGCGACGCAGGACGTCGTTGACGAGGCTTGCGTCCCCGACCGAACCGAGGATCTTCACGAGTTCTGGCGGCCTTTCCATCTCGGCCATCGTCGCGAGGCACTCGTTCTCGATGGTGAAGATTGCGAATTCGGATTGCTCGAGAAGTACGACACGTCGGGGTGCGAGCTGCAGAGCGTGCAGCGCGATTTGCGATCCGATCGACCCGCCCGCCCCCGTGACCAGAACGCACTTGCCCGTGATTGCCTCGGCGAGCAGCGCCTGATGCGGTGGCGCCTCGCCCCGACCAAGCAGGTCGCGTCCCTCGACACCACGCAACTGAGCAAGGCTTACCCGTCCCATCGCAAGCGATTCGAGGTCCGGCATGACTCGGACACGCAGATTGAACTTTTCCAACTCGCCAAGAAGGCTTCGGCGCTCTGCCACCGACTGCTGCGCGTCCGCGATGTAAACCTCTTCGATGCCGTACGCCTCGACGAGCAATCGGATTCGGTCGGATCGGTAGACCTTGTGGCGACCGATATACCGGCCGGCCATCGTGTTCTTGTCGTCGATATAACCGATCAGCTTGCGGGTACGGCTGCGATTGGTCAGCTTGCCGAGTTGGACGGCTTGCGCACCCACACCACAAATGAGCACCGGAACGCCAGCTTGCGATGCCCGCCAGCGCCGGCGAACATTGATGCCGATCGTACTCAGCAATGCTGCCGCCATCGCGCGAAGCAGAACCACCGCTGCGGTTCCGGCGGGAATATAGGCAAGAACCACCGAGCGTGGCATGCCGAATTGACCTGCCAGCAGCAGTAGTGTCGACCAGAGCGCCGCACCGATTGCCACGCACGCGGCCAGCCGCAAGCCGCCCCAGAAGCCCAGGTAGCGCGCCACGATATGGTAGACGCGAAAAATCAAGAAAACGACGACGGTCAGCAGCGGTCCGGCCACGATCATCATGACCGCCTTGAGACTCTCCGGCACGAAGAAAGTCCAGTATCTCAGGCACAGAAGTACCCAGACCGTGCCCAGAAGGAGCATGAAGTCGAGAGACGCGAGCACAATGCGACGCTTGCGCCGCGGCAACATCGTTACGACTTGCAGTAACTCATCGATCAAAGGTTACCCCCGCAACAACTTGATCAGAGAACAGAAGGCGGCTGAACGTTGAGCCAGAACTCCCATGGCCTCATTGCGCCCCATCAAAAAGGGCCTTGGCATACCTTCTAGCGCTCGTTGACCATCCCCATGTTCCGTTTACCAAACAACGGGTGCCATGTCTTCATACGGATGATAAGCAGGAATTTGTTTGATCCGCTTTCGTTTAAATCGGCGATAACCGATTCATCGGCCACCATTTTTTGACGCGCACTAAACCGGAGGTTGTGGCCGCGGCAGCGGTTGAAGCGAGCAGGCCTTTTGACTTGGCATCTCCACTTTGCGCATGACGGCACACGTTTTGCTTCAATTTTCCGGTAAAAGAAGCGGTAAACGACCGCAATCGGAGCCGGCTAGCGCCGCCCCCACTTGGGTTGAAACCGTCCTTGGCCTCACCAGATCTGCGCAGGTCCACCCAGCATGAGCAATCGATCGCCGACGATTTACCCTGTCATCCTGTCAGGCGGGTCTGGGACCCGGCTCTGGCCGCTGTCGCGCGCGATGCATCCCAAGCAGTTCATCAACTTTTTCAATGGCCAAGGCACGAGTCTCCTTGGCGCCACGCTGCACCGCCTCGCCCCGGCAAAGGGCTTCGCCGCGCCGATCCTGATGTGCAAAAACGACCACCGTTTCCTTATCCGCGAAGAACTCCAAAAAGCCGGCATCGAGGCCAAGGCGATCATCCTTGAGCCGACAGCACGCAACACCGCGCCCGCCATCGCGGTTGCTGCACTTGCCGCCTGCGCAGAAAGCCGCGACGCAGTGATCGCCGTCATGCCTTCCGATCACGTCGTCAAGGACGAGACGGCCTTCGTGAGCGCCATCATGCGGGCAGCATCGGTTGCCGCAACGGGCCGGCTCGTACTGTTCGGCATCAAGCCTGTCGAGCCTCACACCGGATATGGCTACATCCGCCGCGGTGAGGCCATTCCCGGCTTCGAAGGCCGAGCCTATGCCGTTGGCGGATTCACCGAAAAGCCAGACCGCGCCACCGCCGAAACCTATCTGGCAAGCGACGAGTACTTCTGGAACAGCGGCATCTTCGTTCTGCACGCAGCCACGTTCCTCGACGAGATGGCTCGGCTCGCTCCCGAAATTCTCGATGCCGCTCGCTCGGCTTACGTCGAGCGCACCCGTGACATTGGCTTTGAACGCCTGGAGCCCGCCGCATTTGCCCGCTCCCCCGCCATCTCCGTCGACTACGCCATAATGGAGCAGACGAACCGCGCCGCCATGCTGCCCATCGATGTCGGTTGGAACGATGTGGGCTCATGGTCCTCGTTGTGGGAGATCGCTCCGCGCGATTCCGAAGGCAACTACGCCAACGCCGAAGCGATCCTTGTGGATACCGCAAACTGTTACATTCACTCCGAACGCTCGCTCGTCTCCACCATCGGCGTCCACGATCTCGTCATCGTCGACACCCCCGACGCGCTGCTGGTTGCCGATCGCAATCGCGCCCAGGACGTTTCCAAGGTCGTCGAGCGCCTGAAGCGAACCAATCGCAAGGAGCATGAGCAGCATCTGCGCAACCTTCGCCCATGGGGCTTTTTTGAAACGCTTTCGCTAGAACCGCGATTCCAGGTGAAGATGCTGCACGTTAAGCCCGGCGGTAAGCTGTCAATGCAGATGCACCACCACCGCTCCGAGCACTGGATCGTCGTTAAGGGCACCGCCAACGTCGTCATCGGCGATGAGGAGAAGCTCGTCCGCGAGAATGAAAGCGTCTATATCTTTGCCACGCAATGGCACCGCCTCGAAAATCCCGGCAAGGTGCCACTCGAGATCATCGAAGTGCAGATCGGTACCTACCTTGGCGAGGACGACATCATCCGCGCCGACGACGTCTACAACCGCACCGCCGATGAGACGAAATAGCAGAGCCGCTCGGACCCACGGGATGACATTGAGGCCGGTGGCAGCATGCCGCCTGGGTTGTGTTCGTCCTGCCGCCCGCCCGCCGCGCATGGCTTGCCATCGTTCGCTTATGCCACTACCAAGCAAAGCGAACCAATGAATGTCGCGCAACAGTGCGCAGTGGTTCGGCGTGAAAAATATAACAAAAACAATATATTGTGTCGCATTAGTGTTTCCATGAAACATGAACGCGATCTCGTGGCGGAACCAGGACTGACATATGGCAGCGGACATCACCGGGCGCCCGATCCTCGTAACCGGCGTGGCAGGCTTCATCGGCATGTACGTCGTCAAGTCGCTGATCGAGGCAGGATCGGACGTCGTCGGTGTTGACAATCTCAACACCTATTATGATCCGGCGCTTAAGCGGGCGCGCCTCGACGTCATCCGCGGCCACCACTTCAAATTCCATGAATTCGATCTGGCGGATCGAGCTACTGTCGAGCGCTTCTTCAAGGACGTCACACCCCGTATCGTGATCCATTTGGCCGCGCAGGCAGGCGTGCGTTACTCGCTCGTCAATCCCGCCGCCTATATCGATTCAAATCTCGTGGCCTTCGGCAACATCCTGGAAGGCTGCCGCCACAACAATGTGCGGCACCTGGTCTACGCATCATCGAGTTCCGTCTATGGGACCAATGTCAAGATGCCCTTCTCCGTGCACGACAACGTCGACCACCCGGTCAGTCTCTATGCCGCCACCAAGAAGGCGAACGAGCTGATGGCCCACTCCTACTCGCACTTGTACGGCCTGCCGACCACGGGCCTGCGCTTCTTCACCGTCTATGGACCATGGGGACGGCCTGACATGGCTCCTATTCTGTTCACCAAGGCGATACTGGAAGGCCGGCCAATTGACGTATTCAACGAAGGCAGGATGTCGCGCGATTTCACCTATATCGAAGACATCGTTGCCGGCGTCGTGCGGGTCGCCGCCCATCCGGCCCGGCCGGCGGCGAACTATGATCCCGCCAATCCCGATCCCGGCACGAGCCACGCGCCCTACCGCGTCTACAACATCGGCAATAACACGCCAGTGCCGCTTATGACCTTCATCGAGACGCTCGAGAAAGCGATCGGCCGCCGGGCCATCAAGAACATGAAGCCCATGCAGCCGGGTGACGTGCCCGCGACCTACGCCGACATCGACGACCTTGAGCGCGATTTCGGCTACCGGCCGCGAACCGATCTCGTGGACGGCGTCAAGGCGTTCGTTGACTGGTACCGCACCTTTTACAGGCTCTGACCGGCATCCTGCGAAGCCACCAGACTTGAGCGTGGCGCAGCCTTCGGTGGACGCGGAACGCTTGCCTAACCCTATCAACGCGGCTAAAGCAAAACTTCGTCACATGCATCGTTGAGACTGCCTCGGCACTGGCTATCAATATGGCGAAGCCCGTGTTCTTAAGGCAGGAGCGGCACGCTCGAACCGCGCCGTCGCATTTTCGTATTTGCGGCATCAGGGATTGGAAGGAAGCCATGCGCCTGCTGCGCGTCCTTAAGGAGCTGCCGAGCCGATTAGCGGTCGCCGCAGCGCCGATACTCCGATTCCTTGCAGCCCTTTTCCTCCTGCTGGCCGTGATCCTTTTCGTCGCCGGGATGACTCAGCACGGCACGCATACCTCCACGGCCGCCCACTGGCAGAACATCTCGCCGTCTTCACTTGCCGCGTTCGAGACGAGTATCACCCGGAATCTCGGCGCGTGGGCCTGGGATCCGGTTGTGCTTGGCGTGCTGAGGCTCCCCGCCTACGTTCTTTTCGGCAGTTTGGCGCTGATCAGCGGCATCGCCGGCCGGCGACGCCGAATAGTCAACGTTTTCATCAATTGATACTCACTCTGGCGATCCTACCGCAAAGTTCGACAACTCACGGCAAGGTTGCCAAGGCATGTTCAGATGAAGTGCGCAGCGGTTCAGCGTGAAGGCCATGCTCGAAACGTTTGACTGGATCGTGTGCGCGGTTCCATGAACCATGAACACGGATTGCATCACGTCGGCTGCATCATGTCCCCAACGATGCCGAAACCGACGAGGATAACGAGACCGAATACAAGCATGGCCATCAGGCGCGCATGCTTGCGGTTGAGTTCGCGCATCTGGATTTCATCAATTGAGTGTCTCTCGCGCGGCCCGGCAACGATCCCGAGCATCTTCTTGGGAAACGAGCGGCGCACGTTGCCGGCGTCGATTATCTCGACACCCGCCCGGTTCGCTATCCGCTCTGCGATTTCGACATACGGGAATGCAGGATCGACATTGGCCTCGTTGACGTAGCCGAGGCGAATCTTTTCGCCGCTCTTGGTGAGGATGCGCGCCCCCTTGAGCATCATCGGCGCCCAAATGCCGCCGTAGACCTCGCGCCGCATCTCTATGGCAGCAATGTCCTTGTAAGGGATTTCGTGCGTGTGATAGCGCAGCATCGGCTGCGCGCCACGGCCCGAAGGCAGCGTCAGACGGACGGCCACGTTCCCCAGCTCCACCCGAGAGCGGATGGAATGTAGCAGCTCGACGAGCACCAGGAACATGACAATCGCGAAGCCTGCGGCAATCACCATCAGGCCGACGGTTCCCTCCCACAGGCCATGGCTGATGCGCGACCATAGCATCGGCCCAAGGCTGACGAAAAAAGGTAGCAAAATCAAGAAGATGAATGAAAAGGCAACTCTGCGGCCACCGCTTGCACGGTAGATGATGCGCTCTCCTGCCGACTGGGCAGCACTTTGCTCGCTGGGTCGTATAGCGGACTCGCCAAGCGCCGAAGCAAGGTCGCCGCCAGAACGGGCCACATTAGCGTCAGACATGAGATAGGCTCCCCTCGAACGTCGCGGACAGTTTCCCCCCGCCGCGTTGTTGTCCTCCCTCCGTCGCCACGTCACGGGTAGTCTCGCGAAAAAGTGAGGCACGAACGGGGCAGATCGAACAAAATCGTCGCACTATATGAGTAGTCGAAGCTGCCTCTAGCGCCGGAGAGTGGACACCCATGTTTTTCATGAAAAAGTCCGTGATGCCTACGCCCGACACGGCTTTGCCGGGCCGTGCAACCCCCATCCAAACGGCCGACCGGCATTTCGTGTTGGGCAACACCTTGAAAGGTCCCTATCCGGAGGGCTACGAGAAGGCCATGTTTGGCCTCGGCTGTTTCTGGGGCGCCGAGCGCAAATTCTGGCAGCTCGGCGAAGGCATTTGGATCACCGCGGTCGGCTATGCAGCGGGGCTGACACCTAATCCCACCTATGAAGAGGTTTGCACCGGCTTGACTGGACACAATGAGGTCGTTCTGGTCGTCCACGATCCGGCAAGAATCTCCTACGAGTTGCTGCTCAAGACGTTCTTTGAGAGCCACGACCCAACCCAAGGCATGCGACAGGGTAATGACGCCGGCACGCAGTATCGCTCCGGCATCTATTGGTTTACGCAAGCGCAGCGCACCGCTGCCGAGGCCTCCCGCGACGCGTATCAGCCACTTATTTCGGCCCGCGGCTTTGGCCGGATCACTACAGAGATTTTGCCGGCGCCCGCGTTCTACTTCGCCGAGGATTATCACCAGCAATATCTGGCGAAGGTGCCGCACGGCTACTGCGGCCTCGGCGGCACTGGCGTGTCGTGCCCGGTCGCTACAGGGGTGCCGCACCGAATAATCTGACCTCCGCGCCACACGCAGTCCGTGTCGACAAATACCCTAGTGTCGTGATCGCGAAATTCGTCACATTCTGCGGCAACCTCGGAACGAATTTCGCGATCTGAACGACACTAGCAATTTCAGAGTTCTAGTGTGATTGGGATCGAGAAGTCCGCCTCGCAACCCG
>JBFWVC010000003.1:0-281605 GCA_050246945.1 Hyphomicrobiaceae bacterium | reverse complement strand
TTTGCCGCCTCAAGGACTGGCGGCGTGTCGCAACCCGTTACGACAAGCTCGCCCGCAACTTCCACGCCGCAGCCGTAATCGCAGCAATCATAATCTGGTGGGCATGATTGAGTCTGGAGCCTAGTGTGACAATTGAGAGATTTGTTTCATACTCTTGCGTTGGGTGGCGAGGCGGATTTCTCGATCTTTATCACACTATGTCATTGATATTTCTGGTGCCGTCAGAAACTCGAAATTCGTTCGGCACTCGCTGCAGAATGAGACGAATCTCGCGATCACGACACTAGGCCCGCGTTCCAACCACCAAAGCAGCCGTATCCATTGCATCTGGTCCGAATTCGCTCCCGTCGTCGACGCCAAGAATTTCACTGAGGCGCGCGCGGGCGCGATTGACCCGGCTCTTGACGGTGCCCACCGCGCATCCTGCAATTTCGGCGACTTCCTCATATGAGAAGCCCTCGGCCCCGACGAGGATCAGTGCCTCGCGTTGGTCGTCGCTGAGTTGCTGCAGGGCTTTCTTGAAATCACTGAGATCGGCAGCGCCTTGTTGTTCGGGCGGTACGGTCAGGCGCTGCTCGATTGCGCTGTCGTCGACGCATACTTCACGACGACGTTTGCGAACTTCGGAAAAGTAGGTGTTGCGCAATATTGTGAAGAGCCATGCCTTAAGGTTCGTGCCTTCTTCGAATGAATCGATGTTCTTCCACGCCTTGACCAGCGTTTCCTGAACAAGGTCGTCCGCTCGGTCGACATCGCCGCACAGAGAAATGGCGAAGGCGCGCATATTCGGCACCGCTCCAATCAGATTTGCTTGGAGGTTGCTTGGCGAGGCCCGTTGCACGGAATCACTCCTGTTCCTGTTTTCGTGCTGACTTCTTCAACTGTGTTGCTGCTAGCGCCTCCAGCAGCTGGTTGAATTTGTCAGGCATCGGTTCGTGAACCAGCTCGGAGTAGGCTGCGCGCAGTTGCCGGCCCAGATGACCCTGCAGTGCTGGCGACAGGTGCGGCGTCCGCTCCGCCGCGGTGTTCAGGGACCTATCGCTTTCATCAGTTGCCATTTTTCTCGTCTGTCCTGTCGTTTGCTCTGCTGAAGACTCCGCCTGCTGGCGTTCCTGCCCCTTCAAGGCCGACCGGTTGTCCGGTTTGTCGTCTGCCATCTTCGTTGCCCTCCGGAGTGAACGTGATCCGCTCTGAGCAGTTTCCGCAGCGGCTCGCACGGCTATTGACGCGCCCCACCCCCAATCGACGGTTGAACGCTGCCGATCCAAAATGGTTCCGCTGTAACTAGGCTTTTTCTGTCAACAGCCCGTACCCCGTGGACGGCTCACGATTCTTCCCCAAGCGTTTGATGTTCCGATGGAAAGTTAGATCACGTCCATGAGGTTGAGCACGATTGTCTCCTCGATTGGTATTTCCAGATGCCAGAGCGCCACATTTTGCATGGCGTCTTCCGTCGTGTTCGTCATACCGAATCGGATGATTGGTCAACAAACGCTTGCCGAATGCGCCGGGTTCCATGACTTCATGACGTCCCTATCGATAACGGCCGTTCCGGGGCGACTTGGCCGTCCTGAAGTCCGGGCGGAAAGGATGCAGGCGTGAAAACGCCAAGCGATCGAGAAAGCAAGTAAAAGTGGAACCGGCGTGCCTTGGTTGCGAGCAATTCCCCATCGACTGTTGCGCGCTTGGGTCTGCGCGTGGTCAGCGTACATTCGGTTGTATCGAACGAACTAATGCCGCGTGTCCAGCCGTGCAGTCCAAAGAGCAGGGCGGGCACAACGGGGAAGAGTTGCCACCATCGCCGCGCGGCAACCGTATAGACGTGCAGCAGGTTGTCATCGATGCGGGCATCGGGTCCACTGCTCAGTCCGCCGCCGTGATATCGTCCGTTGCCGATGCTGGCCTGGAGTACGATGCCGCGGAATTGGGGATGTCCGGCTGCACGGATCTCGGCATGGAAAGGTCGGCAACGTCTGACAGCCTGTGTCAGGGAAAGGGCGTAGCTGAAGACCCGCAGCCAACGCTTTCTTTCTCGGGACTGCATTTTCGAGACAGTTGCTGCGACGCCCAGGCTGGCGACGTTCAGGAACGGTCGCCCGTTGATCATGCCGACATCGACCTCCCGAACACAGGATCCCGACGCAACGTCGCATGCGGCGCGAAGGTCAGCAGGCAATCCTATCGATTTTGCAAAGTCGTTTGCAGTGCCGAGCGGCAGCACGCCAACCGGCTTGTTGGCCTTCAGCAAGATCGGGAGCAGGTGGTGCAAAGTTCCATCTCCGCCCGCCACGATCACGCGCCCCGTAGTCGCGAGCCTGTCCAGGAGAATTCGCTCCTCTTGGGGACCGACGGGAGCCTCAGCGGTCTCCAGCTTCAACTGCTCAGACAAAAGGGCCAAGACTTCGGCTTGGCGTCCTTCCAGGCGTGACGCGCGCGCGTTGGAGATCATAATGGCAGTTGGACGCATCTTCTTTTTGTAGAGCCAAGCTGTTGCGAAACCGTGCCGGGCGGCTTCACCTCGCCGCACGGACATGCGAAAGAACGCGCTTTTTCCCCACCGGTTCCAGGTTTGAAGGATGCTATTGAGGCACGCGGGTGAGGCAGGTAGATCCCACGACCCAAATTGGTCGGACTTGGATTGCTGCGGTTGGCCAATCGTTTATGTGCTTGATTTCACCGAATGAATGCAAGCATTGTTGGGCAATGAATTCCAACCCTTTGGTACTTGGCCTTGAAAAAATATATTGCCCAACTCGGCCAGCTTCCGGCTGAGATCCGGAGCAATGTGATGCGACGTGCGCTTGCCATCTTTCTGGCGGCATGCGCCATAGCGGCCGTGGCGGCATGGGATGCCCATGAGGCACACCGGGCTTCAGCAAAGGTCGCGTTCGACAGCATTGCAGACAAAGTGACCACGTCGATAGACGAGAACATGGTCGCCTATCAGCAGGTCCTGCGTGGTGGCGTAGCTCTGTTCGATGCGCTGGGCGACGTTTCGCGAAAGCAGTGGAAGGCCTACGTGGAATCCCTCAACCTGTCGCAGAATTACTCGGGCATCCAGGGCGTGGGTTACGCGGCAGTTGTCGAGCCGCAGAAGTTACCGGAATTCGAGCAGCGGGTGCGCAGCGAAGGTATCAGCGACTTCAAAGTTCATCCCGTGGGCGCTCGAGAACTCAATACGGCAATTCTCTATCTGGAACCCTTGGACTGGCGCAACCGCCGAGCGCTCGGCTTCGACATGTATTCCGAGGACGTGCGTCGCGAAGCGATGAAGCGCGCCTGGAAGACTGGCACTCCGTCGCTGTCGCATCGTGTCATCCTGTTGCAGGAGACGGGCAACGACGTCCAGAACGGCGTGCTGCTGTATCTGCCCGTATTCCGCGAGGAGACGGCTGCGGCAGAAGTGGGTACAACCTTGAAGGGTTTTGTCTACAGTCCTTTTCGCATGCGCGATCTCATGTCCGGGGTTCTCGCGCGTACCGACAGCTATAGCCCCAATTTCGTTCGCGTCGAGATCTTTGACGAAGCGAATGCCAAGCCCAGGGTTTTGCTTTTTGACAGCGCCGGCGTCTCCGAACCCGCCGCCCGCGTCGCAGCCGCAGCTTACGTCGCGGAACGCAAGATCGTTCTGAATGGTACCACGTGGTACATCAAGTTGACGTCGTTGCCGGAATTCGATCGTCACGCCGGGATGGGAGCGCCTCTGACGATTGCACTCGTCGGCATCCTGTTAGGCGCGCTCACCGCAGCGCTGTTCGGCTTCGTCTACATCGGAAAGGAGACCGCACACTTCGTCGCCGACCAGTTGGCCGTGGAGGTTGAGACGCGTAAGCGGGCCGAAGAGCAGACGCGTGTGGCACTGCGCGAGCTGGCCCATCGGGTCAAGAACACGTTGACGATCGTCACTGCGATAGCTTCCCAGACGGTGCGCCACAGCGAAGATCTCCAGGAGTTTGACGGCAAATTCCGGACGCGGTTGTTGGGTTTAAGCCGCGTCCACGATCTGTTGGCATCAGGCCGCAGCTATTCCACCGATCTCGCTGCCCTGGCCGAAGAGGTCCTGAAGCCGTACAAACGCGATGAGGACGGATCGCTCAAGGTGGAGGGTGCGGCGACGGTGCTCGCTCCGAACGCCGCCATCATGCTGTCCATGCTCTTCAACGAATTGGCGACCAACGCGACGAAGTACGGTGCATGGGCGAACAAGTCGGGCAAAGTTTCGCTCTCCTGGCAACTCACCAAGTCGAACGGGGAGGACAGCCTCGATATCAGGTGGCAGGAACTTGGCGGACCGATGGTAGAACCGCCGAGCAGGAAAGGCTTCGGAACGAATGTCATCAAGTTCTCGATCGAGCGAAGCCTGCGAGGAAGGGCCGATGCGGTCTATGCTCCCGAAGGTGTGACCTACAATATTTCCATTCCGTGGTCGTCTGTCGCGTCTGACCAGAATGCAACGTAGGCGGATATATCGTAGTGCGCATCCGCGGCAATGCAATGCGGTTGGCCTCCTCGCAGTTCGTGCCAGGCGCATTCGTCATCCATCGGTGCGGATGTCCGTTTGGAGTTCCTCGCGCACCTGGGCGTAACTCAGAACGGCGAACAGAGCAGTGCCGCCGAGCACGTTGCCGGTAAGCGTCGGCAGAAAGAAATGGCTGATGGCGTGCTGTAGGGAGTGCATGCCCCTCATCCAGCCGTAAAGCGCCTCGGCCGAGCCGGCGATGATATGTGTGAAACCGCACAGGGCGATTACGTAGGTCATGAGGAAGATTACGGAGAATTCGGCGCCCTCTGAGGATGGCAGCATCCAAACCAAGGCGGCGATGATCCATCCTGCGCCAATGCCCTTCACGAACATCTGGAGTTGCGTGTTTTCCATTAAATGCCTGACGATCTGGGCCATTTCGCTCTCGACCTCAGCCGACACCATGCCGAAATTGGCAAACGCATAGGCGAACAGGGCGCACCCGGCCAAATTCGCTGTCAACACGATGAGCCAGAGACGCAGCATCTTGTACAGCCAGATCGGCCTGCGATGGCTGACGACGGGCAGCACTGCGGTTAGCGTGTTTTCGGTGAACAGCTGCTGGCGGCCCAGGATGACGATCAGAAATCCAACCGTGTAACCGAGATTGGCAACGACGGCATTCCAGGCGGATTGCGGCAGGTGAGCCGAGAGCGCCGCTTGCGTAATAAAGGAAAAGCCTATTGAAATTCCAGCCGCGAAACCCGACCACCAAAGTGCGGGAAAGCCTCTCTTGAGTTCGCCCTCTCCTTCCGTCCGAATTATCTCGTAGACGACTGCGGCGCGCAAATGCCGCGTTCCTGCACGATCTCGCTCTCGTCGTGTGTCAGGCCATGCTCGGCCGCGGGAACTTTTTCGTCGGTCTCTGGTTCAGCAGTTGCGGGATGTGTCAAGATGAACCCTCCGGCAAGTGGTGGCGGGTGCGACCTAAGGCGCCGCGGCCGGCGAGGTGTCGGCCGCTGGTCGTTAACGCTATTGCCGAGGTGTGGTTCCGGTGAATTGCCAGTCTTAACTGATGTGACGACGATGAAGAGTTCAGGCGGGGCCGACTCCGTACGAAAGCATGACGCAAGTCCCGGTGCGATCGTTACGCCCGTGGGAGGGCCAGCGGGCGCCCGCGCGCAGCCGTTCGACAGGCTGGCGAAGCTGGCTGCCTCACTCCTCAATGTTCCGGTCGCCGTAATTGTGCGAAACGGTGCGGCGGAAAGTAGCGTCCTCGGTGGCTTCGGCCTTGGCGATGACCTGATCGCGGACGCTCTGGCCCGGTTGTCGGTGCTGGATAGGGGCCGCAGCGGCGACGCTGTTTCGTGCTCGGACAAGAACGAACCCGCGATCGAGATCGCAGCGTTCGAAGGTGCTTTTCTCGACGAATGCAAGTGCGGCGTGGACCTTCTGAGCGGCGGGCAGGACATACGCTTCGCTGCGTATGTGCGGATAAGGGGCCGCAAGGAGCGACAGCAGGCGGTGCTGTGGGTGATTGGCGGCACGTCGCGTGAATTGACCGCCTCCGATGAGGGGTTTCTCGCGGATGTTGCGGCGCTCATTGGAGACGCGCTCGACCGCGAGGATCTCGCCGGCGAGGCTCCGCCCCGGGCTCCTTCGGGCGTCGAATTTGCCGCCCCGCACGAGCAGGCACTGATCCACTCGGTGCTCAATGCGCTTTTCGTTTTCGTCGGTATCCTGGATCGCGATGGGACACTACTCGACGCAAACGATCCACCTTTGCGTGCGGCATCGCTCGACATCGATGACGTCAAAGGCAAGCCGTTCTGGGCATGCTATTGGTGGGCGTTTACCAAGCCCGCACAGGATCGACTGCGTGAAGCCGTCGAACGCGCCCTGGCGGGAGAGGACGTTCGCTACGACGCTGACGTGCGGGTTGCCGATAACGCGTTCATCACCATAGACTTCTGCCTCTCGCCATTGCGGGACGTGTCGGGTCGGATAACTCATCTCGTTGCCAGCGGAGTCGACATCTCCCGACGACACCGCGCGGAATCGGAATTGCGCCGCATGGCTCGGATTGTCGACGACTCGCCCTTTCTCATTCGAAGTGCAACGCCGGACGGGAAAATTCTTTACCTCAACCGGTATGGGAGGGAGCTCCTCGGATATGCGCCCGGCAGCGACCTGGCCAATGCGGAGGTCTCCCATCATCACCCGGAGTGGGCGATGCGCCTGCTTCGAGACGAGGGATATCCGACGGCGCGAAAGGAAAATGTGTGGCTGGGCGAGACCGCAATCATTGATACCGACGGGCGGGAGGTGCCAACATCCCACGCGATCGTCGCGCATCGCGATAGCGATGGATCGGTCGAATACTTCTCGTCCATCGCCATCGACATCTCGGGTCAAAAGGCCGCCGAGGCCGCACTGAAGGAAAGCGAGCTTCGCTTCCGCAGTACGTTCGAGAATGCTGCGGTCGGCATGGCTCACATCGCTCTGAACGGTCGCTGGCTGCGCGCAAACGAGCGCCTGCTCGAGATCCTGGGTTACGGACGCGCCGACCTCGTTCAGTTGTCGTTCCAGGACATCACCCATCCCGACGACCTGCAAAAGGATCAGGAAATGATCCAGAAATTGCGGGATGGTGTGATCGACAGTTATGCGTTGCAGAATCGCGTCTATCGCAAGGATGGTACCCTGGTCTGGGTGGAGATCACGGTTTCCATGCAGGAAAAATCGGGTCAGAACGAGCCCTACTTCATCTCCATCATCGAGGACATCACGAAGCGCAAGGAGGCCGAGCAGCGTCAGCGCCTGCTTCTTGCCGAACTCAATCACCGGGTGAAGAACACTCTTGCGATGATCCAGTCCATTGCCAATCAGACGTTGCGGCAGTCGAGCGACCCTCGCAACTTCGTGGCGCGTTTCACGGGTCGTATTCAATCGCTCTCTGGCGCCCATGACCTGCTCACTGCACAGACTTGGGATGGTGCCGATCTTGCGGAGCTCCTGCGCACACAGGTCAGCCTCAACGGAACGATAGATGAAGAGCGTATCAGGCTGACGGGTCCTGCCTTGCTGCTCCCGCCCCAGGTTGCTCTAAATCTTGCGCTCGTCATTCACGAGCTTGCGACCAACGCTGTGCAGCATGGTGCCTTTGCCAGCGATCAAGGCAAGATTGCGGTGAGTTGGTCGATCTCCGACAAGCCGCCGACCGGGGATATAGCCGGCGAGAAGCGTCTCGAGATTGCCTGGAAGGAGAGCGGAGGCCCTCCCGTCCGGTCGCCGCACCAGCATGGATTTGGAACGGTCATTCTCGAACGTGGCTTGAAGCAGGGTCTGGGCGGCGTGTACGATCTCGACTGGCGGTCGGAGGGGCTCCTGGCGCATATCGAAATACCTTTGCCAGCCGCTGCGTTTCGCAGCGAGCTTTTCTTTACCTAGTGTTCCTAATCTGCCGTTTGGTTTCCTAGAACGTGTTCATGTTTCGTGGAACCACGCACACGATCCGGTCGATTGCGCGGCATCTTTTCAATTCGCCAACTTTGGTGCATCGCTATTGTGCTTGTCGAGGGGGCTGCCGCATCCATCGCTGTCCCTTCGACATGCGGAGTTCTCGACCACGATGCGAGCGGTGGTCGGACAAGGATTGCCACGTTGTCGGCAGGCATGCTTCTACATCCTGGGCGATCGAACGGACGCGGATTGACAGATATGGATGACAGCGATTGATCATGGTTCCCAAGGATGAAACCGGGTGGCTGCGGGCCATCCTCACCGCTCCCGTCTACGATGTTGCCCGGACCACTCCGCTCGAGCACGCTCCAGTGCTCTCGAAGCGTCTTGGCAATGCAATCTGGCTGAAGCGTGAGGATCTGCAACCAGTATTCAGCTTCAAACTGCGCGGTGCGTACAACCGGATGCGGCAGTTGTCGGCGGACGAACGCACCCGGGGTGTCGTCGCGGTATCGGCGGGGAATCATGCGCAAGGCGTTGCATTCAGCGCCGCACAACTCGGCATCAGCGCGCTGATCGTGATGCCTGTAACGACGCCGCGCATCAAGATCGCTGCCGTCGAGGCGTTCGGCGCAAATATTGAGCTTTTCGGCGACAGCTATAGCGATGCGGCTGCGCACGGCGAGCGGATAGCTGCGAGCGAAGGCCGGACGCTGATCCACCCTTTCAATGACCCTGCCGTCATCGCCGGTCAGGGGACTGTTGCGGTGGAGCTGCTCGCTCAGCACCGCGGGCATATGGATGCCGTCTTCGTGCCGGTTGGCGGCGGCGGCCTGTGCGCCGGGGTCGCGGTCTATCTGAAGGCGCTCAATCCCGATATACGCATTGTCGCCGTCGAGCCCGATGATGCCGCCTCGCTCGACGCCGCGTTGAAGGCGGCCGCGCCGGTGCCTCTGCAACACGTGGGCCTCTTCGTCGATGGATGTGCGGTGAAGGAAATAGGCGACCTGACCTTCGATCTTCTTCGGGGTCGCGTTGATGAGGTCGTCACCGTCGATGTCGATCAGGTCTGTGCGGCAATCCGCGACGTCTTCGAGGACACGCGCTCGATCGTCGAGCCGGCTGGCGCCCTGGCGGTGGCGGGACTTAAGCGCTGGGTCGGCGAGACGGGGGCAGCCGGCAAGGATCTTGTCACCATCCTATCCGGCGCGAACATGAACTTCGACCGTCTCGGGCACGTCACCGAGCGCGCCGAGATCGGCGAGCAGCACGAGGCACTGTTCGGTGTGACCATCCCGGAAGTGAGCGGCAGCTTCTTGAGCTTCTGCCGCACGATTGGCCGGCGGCCCGTTACCGAGTTCAATTATCGCTATCGAGGCGGCGAGGCGGCACAGGTGTTCGTCGGTGTGCAGCTTTCGCGCGGTGCAAAGGAGCGGACCGAGATTCGGCAGGCGCTGGGAGAGGCAGGATACGCGGTCGTCGATTACACGCACAACGAAGTTGCGCGCCTGCATGTCCGCCACATGGTTGGAGGCGTAGGCGTGGAAGGACAGCGCGAGCGCTTCTTCCGCTTCGAATTTCCAGAGCGGCCCGGTGCGCTGCTGCACTTTCTGGATACGCTGGGGACGCGCTGGAACATAACTCTATTCCATTATCGCAATCGTGGAGCCGCCTATGGACGGGTGCTTGCTGGTTTTGGCGTGGAGCAGGGCCAAGAGAGCGGCCTCGTCGCCGACCTGGGCCGTCTTGGCTTCTGGTTCGCAGACGAAACGGACAACGGCGCACTCAATCAATTCCTCAACCGCTGAGACCTAAGCCTGAATGGTTGCAAAGCACGTAGCGAATTATCAGATTCGCTCCTTATGCTTGAAGTCGCTGTCTTGTGCATGTCGGTGTCGCAAAGCCCTGCGTACCTTTGCGCGGCATGTATGGATGCGCGCGTCGTCTGCGGGCGGGCGTGAAACGAATGGAATGGACGCGCGTTCAGGCAAATTGCCGTTTGCCGAAGGTGGTCATTTTCGGTCGTTCGCGCGAAAGGCGCGATGATCGCGGGGCGGGGAGTTCCTCGTCTTCGGCTGAGCCGGCCTCGTTGTCGTCCGCTTCGACGTCAGCCTTGTTTGGCATTTCATCGAAATCCTGCATGTCGGTGGTGAATTCCGAGAAATCTTCGTCGCGCAGGTTCGCGGCGGCATCTGCATCGAGATCCAGCACGGCGACAGAAACATCTTCGGCGCTATTGGGCTGTTCGCCGCTGGCAAATTCGATCGCGTCCCTGTGGCTCACGCCGTCATACGGCTCTTCGAATTGGGACGACACGTGTGGCCTTTCGAGGTTGCCGATGTTGGCTGTCGAAACGGCCATCTCCAGGCCGATCCGGAGTGAAACCGCAGGATCGAGCCGATCTTTGCTTTCTCTCACCAGAAGACCGAATGCTAGTGCAAGGCAAAGAACCTCACACACGTTTTGCTGCAAGCCGTGGCGATCGAGATGGGCGCGCATAGCTCGCGTGAACCGGGGTACGGCGTCGGGTGACCACTCACGCGGCAAGTGCTCGGCAGCGACGCTCAAGCGCGGGAACCAGTCGCCGCCGATCTGCTCGATGCATGCCGCCACGATCGCTTGCATGTCAGGAACCGCTTGTGGCGCGAACCAATCGAGCTGCTCGGCCACCGACTTCATGAATGTGAATTCGTTGTCGATGAAGATCTGGATACGCTCGCCACAGTTGATGAACTTGCCGAACGGCGGGTTCGTCGGGCGCTCGAACTCAGTGACTGAGCCGGTGCCTTGCGTCGCCATAGAATAGGCGCTGGCCTGTATTGCATGTCCGACGAGGGCACCCGCAGCGGCGATGACGGTCTCAACATGCCAGCCTTGCGCGTCGCGATAGGCAGAAACGAGTGTGTCAGCCTGATCGGCGCTGCACCTGAGCATTGTATCGAGCATGGAATTCGTCATGAATTCATCCTGTCTGCATGCGGAACATGAGCCTATCGCCAAGGCACTAACGAGAGATGCCCGCAAAATCTAAAATTGCGCTTAAAGGTGATGCGCTGTTACGCCGAAAAAGCGCACTCCTCCGATGCCGCTCTCCGGATCGCTCGGGGCTGGTGTTCATATGAGAAACCAAGAATTCCGGGGGGTCTTGAGGGCTCCTGCCACCCACGGGTGCTCACCCTTGCACCTCGTCCAGGGGTTCGTTAACGCTGTCGTCGAGAATGCAGGGACGCTCGCGAAGTGAATGTCGAGGAGTGCAGCCTCTTGGGGGAACAGAAGCGAAACAGCGCCTCGCCGCGCGCCATCAGTGGCGCCGAAAGTGGCGATCAGACCGTTGTATTGACGGTCCATGGTACCAACGATGCCGATCCCAGCGATGCAGGGCAACGATGGTGGCAGAAGGGCTCAGTGTTCGCGCAAAGTCTGGTCGCCGAACTCGGACAGCGCGGCATGGCACGCGTGGAAATTCTGCCTGTTCACTGGTCGGGCGCCAATTCGGATAGCGACCGGCTCCAGGGCGCACGGACACTGGCGGCGGCGATCGACACGCTTTCGAAGACGCAGCGCCCGTTCGCCATCGTCGGCCACAGCCACGGCGGCAACGTGGTGATGGAGGCACTGGGGCGGGCCAAGGGAGCGGATGGCCTCGTCGGTACGGTCACTTTCGGTACGCCGTTCTTCGTGCGCCGGCTAAAGCTCGTGCCGAGGATCATTGCCTGGTCGCAGATCCTTCTCGGGGTTACCATGACGCCGATCCTGGCGACGTATCTCGCCACGACGGTCGCGTATACCGGCAGCGTCGGTATCGACAAGATCATTGGCGGCATAATATTTTTCGGATTGCTACTCGCGTTTTGCCTATGGGCGCTGGTGAGTGGCCTGCGCACTGTCTCGCGCGAGCGAACGGTGCGCCGCCGCCTTAGGTCGGGCGTTGATCCGATGCGCTGGCTCGTCATCCATAGCCCGCGGGACGAGGCGATGCGCCTTCTCGAGGCCGCGGCCCAGCTCAAGCCCACATTTGTTACCACGGCGTGGGGTAGGCGCGCGGTTACGCGTTTCGCGCCACTCGGCGGGATCATTGCTGTGTTGGCAGCGTTTGCGCTCACCGCGGGCTATTTCATGCAACCGATCATCGGAAAGATCCAGGCCGGCAAGTTAGACTTCGGGCTGGCGGCCGACTTTACCTTCATCCTGCTCGTTCCCGTCGTCTATCTCCTGGCGTCATCCGCCATCTGGCTCGCAGCCCGCCTCGGCGCCGGCTGGTTCTATGCCACAGCTGCAAATCATATGATCTCCGCGGGGTTGGTCGGGGCTGCCTACGGCGGCGACGCAAGCGATGTGCTCGTTCGCGTCGAACGCGCGCCGCCTCAGCTCGATGGCGTGATGGAGTTAGCGATCGAGGCCCTGGAACTGGGCGGCGTCGATGACAAGGCGATCTTCGAAAGCGCGCAGAAAGTCTATGAGGAGGCGCTTGCCAACGAGAAGGCGGAAGGCGGCTTCGGCGATCCCGACCGCATGTGGAAGCTCTTGTCAGATGCCCTCTATCACAACGCCTATATGCGCGACCCTCGGGTCATTGCGACGGTGGCGGAGCATATTTCCAAGGGCGTCGATGGCGGCGCTCGCCGATGAATCCGCAGGCGCGCACCTTGCGTTGGCGCAATCGGCAGCCGATCTTGATCAGGTAGTATCGCAGGCAAACCACTATTTCGGAGAAGCATCATGAAGCTGGCTGCCAACATGTGGATCGCAGTGCTCGATGGGTCAAAAGCAATCGTCATGGTTAATGAAGGCACCGCTTTAGAGCCCCGATTGAAGGTTCTGCGCACACTTGCGCAGGATAATCCGCCCACTCACGAGCAGGGCCGCGATCGTCCTGGCCGATTGAATGACATGAGCGGTCAGCACAAGTCCTCGGTGGAGGCGCCGGATCTGCATCAGCGAGCCGAGAACGCTTTCATTGGCGAAGTGCTGAATGCGCTCGAGCGCCACGCAGAGAAAGGCGCCTTCGAAAAGATCGTTCTGGCGGCGCCACCGGTCGCACTTGGCACCGTCAGACGAGAGGTCGGCCAGGCATTGAAGTCTCGCATCGTCAAGGAGATCGCCGCAGACTACGTCAAGATGCCGACCCAAGACATTGCAAAGGCGGTGCAGAAGGTGCTGGAGGAATAGGCGGCACGTTCCGAGCCGCGATAGATCGCAAAGCCGTCGGACGAGATCGTCCGATCACCATGTCGCGCCGGACAGAACGTGGTTCCCCGGCGCGACGATTTGATCGGCAGCCGGGACACCAAATCGTGTTCATGTTTCGTAAAGTCACGCACACGATCCGGTCGGTTGTTTCGAGCATGTCATTCACGCCGAACCGCGTCACTCATCAGCGCAACATGCACTATCGCGCGCAACCCTCATAGCCCAACGCACGGCGGGCGCCGCAGCCGCACCAACCTTTGGAAACTCGGGCAGGCATGCGCACGCAAAAGGCCGCCCAGTGGGCGGCCCTTCATGATTATGTGTCGGAAGCCCGGTCGGGCGTTCAATTGTCGAGGAACGAGCGCAGCTTCCTCGACCGGCTTGGGTGCTTCAGCTTGCGCAGCGCCTTCGCTTCGATTTGGCGGATGCGCTCGCGCGTCACCGAGAACTGCTGGCCGACCTCCTCGAGCGTGTGGTCGGTGTTCATGCCAATTCCAAAACGCATGCGGAGTACACGCTCCTCACGCGGCGTCAGCGAGGCCAGTACGCGCGTTGTCGTCTCGCGCAGGTTGGACTGAATCGCCGCGTCGATCGGGAGCACGGCGTTGCGGTCTTCGATGAAGTCTCCCAGATGCGAATCCTCCTCGTCGCCGATCGGCGTCTCGAGGCTGATCGGCTCTTTTGCGATCTTCAAGACCTTGCGCACCTTCTCCAGCGGCATGGCGAGCTTTTCGGCCAGCTCCTCCGGCGTCGGCTCGCGGCCGATCTCGTGCAGCATCTGGCGGCTCGTGCGGACGATCTTGTTGATCGTCTCGATCATGTGCACGGGGATGCGGATCGTGCGGGCCTGGTCAGCGATCGAGCGCGTGATAGCCTGACGGATCCACCATGTCGCGTAGGTGGAGAACTTGTAGCCGCGGCGATACTCGAACTTATCGACCGCCTTCATCAGGCCGATGTTGCCTTCCTGGATGAGGTCGAGGAACTGCAGACCGCGATTGGTGTATTTCTTGGCGATCGAGATGACGAGACGCAAGTTCGCCTCCACCATCTCCTTCTTTGCCTGGCGGGCCTCGCGCTCTCCCTTTTGAACCGCTCGGACGATGCGCCGGTATTCGGAGATCTCAAGGCCGGTTGCCGCAGCCAGCTCGTGAATGTCGTTGCGGATCTTCTCGATATGCGAGCGCTCCGACCTGACGAAGTTGCCCCACTTCTTGTTGCTGCCGGAAACGCGATCGAGCCACGTCTGGTCGAGTTCGTTGCCGTAGTACTCGTCGATGAAGCCCTGCCTGGGCACGCCGAAGCTCTCGGCAAGACGCATCAGCCGGCCTTCCAGGCCGACGAGACGCTTGTTGATCGCATAAAGCTGCTCGACGAGGCTTTCGATACGGTTGTTGTTGAGAGACAGGCTCTTGACGTCGGCGATAATCTCCTCGCGCAGCTTGTCGTAGGCGCGCTGCTGCTGGCGCGAACCGGTTTCGCCGGCGACCTGCTGTTCGAGCTTTTTGTCCTGCTGCTTGCGCAACTTCTTGTAGGTGGACGCGATGCGGTCGAAGGTTTCCAGCACCTTCGGCTTCAATTCGGCCTCCATCGCCGCAAGCGACAAGGAGTTCTCGAAATCGTCATCGTCCTCGCCGTCGGCCTTTTCGCCCTCACCGCCGTCCTCGGTGGCAGACTCTTCACTCTCGCCGTCAACGGGTTCGGCTACCGTCGCGTCCTTGGCGTCGGGACCTTCGTAGGTCGCCTCCAGATCAATGATGTCGCGAAGGAGAATCTTGCCGTCGTTGAGTTCGTCGCGCCAGATGATGATGGCCTGGAACGTCAGCGGGCTTTCGCAGAGGCCCGCGATCATCGCTTCGCGGCCGGCCTCGATGCGCTTGGCGATGGCGATCTCGCCCTCGCGGGACAGAAGTTCCACCGATCCCATTTCGCGCAGGTACATCCGAACCGGATCGTCGGTCCGCTCGGTAGGTTCGGCTCGGGTCTGCGACGTGGTCGGCATAGACTGCGCCGTGAGCGCGCGGCTGTCCTCCTCGTCCGCGATCTCTTCGGTTTCTTCCTCGGCGGCTTCCTCGCTCTCCTCGGTTTCGACGACGTTGATGCCCATGTCGGAGAGCATCGCATAGACGTCCTCGATCTGGTCGGAGGTCACCTCGTCGGACGGCATCACGGAATTCAGCTCGTCGAGCGTGACGTAGCCGCGCGTCTTGGCCGTCTTGATGAACTTCTTGACCGAGGAATCCGATAGATCGAGTAGCGGGCGATCGCGCTCAGGCTGCTCGGTTGTTTCCTCAGTGTTTGTGTTCGCCATAGTGTTCGCTTCCGGTTGTCGGGATCTGATCAGAGGTCAGGGGAGCAGGGCCACGGTCAGCGTGTTGTCGGCGCCGTGCCGCTCCTTAACAAGGTGCCTGCCTTCGTGCATGGGCAGCGATCCGCGCCACAGGGCGCTCGACTCAAGCCGCCTGCCCTCAGTGGTCGTCACCACCATCTAGTCCCCCAAGGCTGTTGACACGCGCAATCTGCCGCTGAATCTCGCATATACGGGCCAGCGCCGTTTCATTTCCATCCTGCTGCCAATCACGCTCCGCGGCTGCCAGCGACTGGCGCAGATCGACGTGCCGTTCGTGCATCGCGAGGGCGTGGCGCCAGCCAGCTTCCACCTCGGCCCTGTCGGCGTCCGGATCTGCGAACTTATCGCTGCGGTGCGTAATAGTGCGTTCGACCAGTTCAACGACGCGGCCGACGCCCAAAATGTCCAATTGGGAGCGCAACTGTGCCCTGTCAAGTGGAATATCGAGGGCAAGCGCGGACAACAGCGCCTGCATGAGCCTTTTTGATGGCTCGGACGTCAGCGTAAGCCGGTTCAAGCCCTCAGCTTCATCCTCGATCAGCCAGGGATGATTGATGAGCGTGAGCAACAGGAGAGCTTCGCGATATGGCGGGGCGACGCCTTCGCCTGCCACCAGTGCGCTGGACTTGAGACTATCGCTAGCGCTCAGGTTTAACACATTGTTACTGCTTGATAAACTTCCGGATCTCCGTGCCGAATGGCGCCCCCCTGACCCGCCTGGTCGCGCCGCTGTCCTATTCCCCGGCCCTGAGGTCAAGCCTCCGGTGAGCGCACTTCTGGAGGCAGTCGCGCCGTGGCCCGACTGCGGTAAGCGTGTCCCGCGTGCCACGCCACCCCACGCCTCGTAGAGACGCTGGCGCATGTCGCGCTCGTAGTACGCACGGACCCTTTGGTCGGCGATTTGGTTCACAAGTGCGCGGATTTGTTGCTCCAGCCGCGCACGCCGTTCTGGCGTCGTCCAGTCGCCCGCTGCCCATTCCCGCTCGAACAACACGTCGGCCAGCGGCCGCCCCCGTTTAAGAATAGCCTCCATCGCGGCTGGCCCCTGCTGGCGGATAAGATCGTCCGGATCCATCCCGTCAGGCAGGAACGCGAATGCGACCGATTGGCCGGGTTGCAGGTGTGGCAGCACGGTGTCGATCGCCCGGAATGCGGCCTTTCGCCCGGCGCTGTCGCCGTCGAAGCACAGGATCGGCTCGGGCACGAAGCGCCACATCAACTTGACCTGCTCCTCCGTCAGTGCGGTGCCGAGCGGGGCCACCGCCTCGCCAAAACCAGCTTCGGCCAGTGCCATCACGTCCATGTAGCCCTCGACCGCGATGATCCGTTCCTTCTCATGCGCAAGGGGGCGTGCGCGGGCGGCATTGAACAGGATGTGGCCCTTGTGGAATAGCGGCGTCTCGGGCGAGTTGAGGTATTTGGCGGGCGCGTCTGGATCGAGCGCTCGTCCGCCAAAGGCGATGACGCGGCCCTTCAGGTCCGCGATGGGGAACATGACGCGGTTGCGGAACCGGTCGTAAGGGACCGGAATATCGTCAGCTGCGATCAACATGCCGGAGCGTGCCATGTCCTTGGCGCTAAATCCGTGGCCGGCGAGATGCTCCTTGAGCGCGACGCGTGAGTTGGGTGCGAAACCCAGCCCGAACCCCTCGATCGTTTCGGCTGCCAGCCCCCGCTTGGCGAGATAGCGCCGCGCAGCCTCGCCCTCGGGCCGCTTCAGCATCGTGCGGAAAAACGCGGCGGAGACTTCCAGCAGCCGATAAAGTCGCTGGCGCTCGTCCTCGCGCTCCACTTCGACCTCGGTCGGCTCGGTACGCTTGGGAAGCGCGACTCCCGCCTGTTCCGCCAGACGCTCGACAGCTTCGGGGAAGGAAAGCCCTTCCGTCACCATCAGGAACTTGAATATGTCGCCATGCTCGCCGGACGCGAAGCAGTGATAGAAGCCCTTTTGGTCGTTGACGAAAAACGATGGCGTTTTCTCGCTCTTGAAGGGCGACAGGCCGACAAACTCGCGCCCCTTCTTCTTCAGCGCCACCTTGCGCGAGACGACGGCGCTCACCGGCAGACGGGCGCGGATCTCGTCGAGTATGTGGGGGGCAAAGCGCATGTGAGCCGATTAGTCAGTTTCACGTTTGCAGCTGGAACACGTACCTGGGCTGGAGCCTCGGGGCACAATTCGCACTCCGGATGCTTGTGCCAGGGATAAGCGATTCGCTCCCGTCGCAGGTTCACATCTTGTTCTAGTCTTCACCCATGCCCGTAATCCACAGGGCAACGGCAATCCGCAATCAACGGGCTGCAATCAACGGGCCGAAATCGACGGGATCGAACCGCCCGGGCCGCTCGGGCGACCAAAGGTGAGCCGTATGAGCAAACCCCGGGTGCCGTGATGTCGTTAGTTCTTGTCATGCTTGCTTTCGCCGCGCCATTGGGAGCGATCATCCTTTATCACGGTGTCGGGCTTGCGCCGCATGTGGCTGTCCTGATCGCCGGGTCCGACGCGGTCCAGTGGCAGATGCTCATTTTTTGGCTGATGGCTCTTGTTGCACTTTTTCCGATCGCTCTTGTGATCGCGTCGGTGAGGCCGGAGCCGAACGAGAAGCCAGCCGGCATTAGTTTGATCCTCCTGTTTGTGCTTCTGACCGGAAGCGATCTCTTCGCGATGTGGCTTGCCGCGCACGTTGGGCTGCCCGACGTTGCATTGCGCGATGCCAAGTATTGGACGGAGTTGGTGGTGTTCCTCTACGCGGTGGCCGCGGTCTTCCCGTTCATCAATGAGCCGATGGCGCAATGGGAACGACGGATCCTGGAGCGCTTGCGGGGGCGTTGAAGGCAGGGTTGAGCCCGTGCGGGTGCGACGAAGCATTGAACCTCACATGGTGTGCGCGCGACCAAGGGTCATGGAAAGACAACTTGGAAACGTGCCATGTCCGTTATTGCAGAAGCTATCGTCAATCTCGTAGCCGAAATGATGAGCCAGGTACCGGTGCGTACTATGCGCCGCGTTGGCGCCGGCGTCGTGAAGATTGCCGCGCTGGCCTTCTACGGTGTGGGACGAGGCTTGCTGAAATTGACCCGGGCGCCGCGCTCGGAAACGGGCGTGCCCGAGGCAATACTCGGTTTCCTGATCGTGGCGGGTTTGATTGCTGCGCTCGTCCGGTTGCCCCTCCGGCTATTGCCCGGAGCGCTTATGCGCTAGTTTTGCCACGCTGACGCTTGGTGCGCTATCGGGCACCTGCGCATCAACCCCGAGCCCCCGATCGTGTTCATGCCTGATAGAAACACGCGCGCTGCCGGGCGCTAGTGTGATGATCGAGAAGTCCGCTACATACTTTTCGGCTGGGTTGCGAGGCGGACTTCTCGATCCCAATCACACTAGAACTCTGAAATTGCTAGTGTCGTTCAGATCGCGAAATTCGTTCCGAGGTTGCCGCAGAATGTGACGAATTTCGCGATCACGACACTAGCTGCGGCTCATCTTTCGCCGCCGTGCAACGGCCGCCAGAATGTCGAATTTCTCGATCGAGCTGCCTGGGCAGGTCTTGTTGGTTTGCGGCACTTCACGGTGGAACAACAGGGCCTGCACGGGCAGCTTGAAATGGTGCTGCACGATGTCGATCACACCCACGACCGAGTCGAGCTGTGCTCCCTCGAGCCGGTCGTTGCCGATGTCGAAATTTCCAATCGCCTCGAACATAAAGGCTTGCGCGTTCATGTTGCAGCCGATGCTGGCCGGCGCCTTGTTCCAGTCACGCCCGGTCCAGATCGTCCCGTCCGGGGCGATCGAGACATGCTGCGCGATGTCCTCGAAGCCCCGGTCACGCGTGTGGAAGAGGTGCATGCCCTGGATGCTCTCCTCACCCTTCCAGTCTGCGTGTGCGGGAAACCAAGTGTGATGCATGTCCACACGGAATACCGGCCGCGTCCATGCGAATGCCGCCACCTCCTTGGCGAAGTCATCGAGCGCAAACTGGCGGAACGGAGGGGGCATCGGGATCGCTACTTCAGTGCTTCCTTTACCATTGACGAAGCCTTCGAGAAATCCATCTGGCCCGTGTAGCGCTCTTTGAGCGCGCCCATCACGCGGCCCATGTCCTTCAGTCCAGTCGCTCCCAGTTCCGCGACGATGGATTTTGCCGCGTCGCGGATTTCGTCGTCGCTCATTTGCTGGGGAAGGAATTCCTCGATGATGGCGATTTCCGCCGCCTCCTGTTCAGCGAGCTCCTCGCGGCCGCCTTGCGTGTAGATCTCAACGGATTCGCGGCGCTGTTTGATCATCTTCTGCAGCAGCGCCAGGATATCGCTGTCTTCGACGCGGTCCTTGCCGGTGGACTGTCCCTTTTCGTCGACTCGGGCGGCGATGTCGCGGTCCTTGATTGCCGCGGTCACGAGACGCAGTGTCGAAAGTCGGCGCTTGTCGCCCGACTTCATCGCCTCTTTCATGGCCGTTTGAATGCGTTCGCGCATGAAAAAGTGCCTCCTTACCCGTCGTTGCGCCGGGACGGGAGGACCGCTTGGCCCTCAACACCGAACCCCGGCAATTGGCCGTCTGGTTTAGTCGCGTCGCGCTCCGGCATCAACAGGCTGTGATAAGTGCGCCCGGGACGGCGACCAGTGCGACCGTGTGATTGACCGCATTGCCGGGTTCTTCTAGGGTCCGCGCCGATTGCGCCCCATGGCGGGCATGCGCTGAACGCCGCTCTCGCGCCGTCGCCGGGTCAGCCCGTTATCCTGGAGCCGAATTGATGGAAACCACCACCAGAGCTGCGCCTCCACCCTGGTCGGAGGTGGTCACTACCGCGCGACTGGTTCTGGCCGACGGCACAGTAATCGAGGGCATGGGCCTGGGCGCCGCCGGCTCAGCGGTCGGCGAGGTCTGCTTCAATACGGCGATGACTGGTTATCAGGAGATCCTGACCGATCCCTCCTATGCCGGACAGATTGTCACTTTCACCTTTCCCCACATCGGCAACATCGGCACCAACGCCGAGGACACCGAGACTTCAAATCTCGCGGCCCGTTCCGGCGTGCGCGGAGCAGTCCTTCGGGCCGAGATCACTGATCCATCGAACTACCGCGCCTCGGAGCATTTCAATGAATGGCTGAAGTCGCGTGGGATCGTTGCGATCGCCGGCATCGACACGCGCGCGCTCACCGCGCTCATACGCGAGAAAGGGATGCCTAACGCGGTGATAGCACACGAGCCCTCCGGCAGGTTTGATCTCGAGAAGCTGAAGACGGACGCCAAGGCTTGGCCTGGCCTCGTCGGCCTCGACCTCGTGCCCGACGTTACTTGCGGCCAGATCTATTCCTGGGACGAGACGCGCTGGGCCTGGCCCGAAGGCTATGGCCGTCAGACCCGTTCGCAGTTCAGTGTGGTTGCCCTCGACTACGGCCTCAAGCGCAATATCCTGCGCTGCCTTGCATCGACTGGCTGCAAGGTCACCGTGGTGCCCGCAACGACCAGCGCCGAAGAGGTGCTGGCGCGCAACCCTGACGGCATCTTCTTGTCGAACGGACCTGGCGACCCCGCGGCTACCGGCAAATATGCCGTGCCCGAGATCCGCAAGTTGATTGATAGCGGCAAGCCCGTCTTCGGCATTTGCCTTGGGCACCAGATGCTCGCTCTGGCTCTCGGCGCAACAACCAGGAAGATGCATCAGGGCCATCATGGCGCCAATCACCCGGTCAAGGATCACACCACCGACAAGGTGGAGATCGTTTCGATGAATCACGGCTTCACGGTGGATCGCGATTCGCTGCCCGAGGGTGTGGAGGAGACCCACGTCTCCCTGTTCGACGGCACCAACTGTGGGATACGTTTGGCCGGCCGCCCGGTATTCTCCGTGCAGCACCACCCCGAAGCGTCGCCCGGTCCGCAGGACAGCCATTACCTGTTCCGGCGGTTCATCAACATGATCCGCGCCGCCAAGGGTTTGCCGGAGGAGGCCGAACGCTGAGTAACTCAGGGCGGGCAATATGCGCGTGGCATGGGCTGAGGCACCATCGGTCCTCCGGCGCGGTTCGCCGTTTCACGATCTTCACGGCCGCTCTGTTGATGTTCGCTTGTGGTATGCTTGGCCATGGGCCGTTCGCCGCGCCTGCCAGGGCAGATAACCGCAGCGTGCCCGAATGGCCTGGCGAATGGCGCGCCGCCGAACTGCGCGACCATCCGCTGAACGGCAAGATCTGGTCGCGCGAGACGCGCGGCTTCGTGTCCGCCCAGGACTACGGAACCAAGCTCGCACTGACGCGGTTCGTGACTCTGGGCGAGGTCCACGACAACCCTGATCACCATCGCCTTCAGGCCTGGGCCATCCGCGCCATTGCGAAGCTTCGCGGCGCGCGCCTCGTCGAGGGTGCTCCCCAGATGGATGTCGTCGCGATGGAGATGCTGAGCGCCGACGAGCAACCGGCTCTGGATCGCTTTTACGGACGCAATGCGAGAGTGCCCCGGCCGCGCACAGCAGCCGACTTCGGCCGTCTGGTCAAGTGGGAGACGCTCGGCTGGCCTCCCTATGAGATTTATCGGCCGATCATCGAGGAAGCATTGAATGCCCACCTCGTTGTCACTCCGGCTAGCCCGGCGAGGGAGGAGAATCGCAAAGTGTCGAAGGAGGGATTTGGCGCGCTACCGGAGGACGAATCGAGGCGCCTTGGGTTGGAGCGTCCGCTCGCACCCGAGCTGAGCACGGCCTTAGCCAGCGAAATTCGGGACAGCCACTGTGGCATGCTGCCCGAGGCGGCGTTGCCGAACATGAGCGTCGTCCAGCGCCTGCGCGACGCCCGCATGGCCGATGCGATGCTGGGCTCGCCGTGGAAGGGTGCAGTGCTGATCGCCGGCAATGGCCATGTCCGTCGTGACAGGGCTGTCCCCTGGTATCTGTCGGCGCGCGGCATCCCGGCAAAGGACATTACGGTCGTCCGTCACATTGAGGTCGAGGCAGGCAAGACCGCGCTGGAAGACTACGGACTGGGCGCGACTGGCGAAGCCGCAACCCTATCCGACTTCGTTGTTTTCACGCCGCGCCAGCCGCGGCCCGAACCGTGTGACGAGATGCGCCACCAGATGGAGGCGATAAAGGCGAAACGCCGGGCGCGACATGAACCCGCCGGCGGCGCCGCCCCCGAAAGTACCTCTGTACAGCCGCCGCGCTGACCATTCGAACTCTTGCCGCTCGCATCGCTTCTTCATCTTGATCCTTGTAACAAGAAACGCCTGAGCATCACGAAGGGACGACGACCATGCTTGCGACGAACCGGCACTTAATCCAGAAGGGCGCTTTTGCAGCCGCCGCATTCGCTGTCCTTGCCGTTCCCACAGCGCATGCCGGCGACGATTGCCGCGCCGCCGTCGAGGCCGCCTTCGACAAGCAGCGCACCTTCGCGACGGGATATCGCTTCGCCGCGGAGATCCCTGGCGACCAGGGCAAGACCCGAATGACGATCGACTACCTGCCGCCCGACCGCATGTACCAGAGGGTCGAGGCGCCGGGGCACGAGAAGCCCGTCGAGACGATCGCCATACAGCGCTGGGCGTGGGGTACAATGGGCGGCGGCTGGGAGGAACTGCAACCGCAGTTCGCCCAGTCGATCATCGCCCATGTGCGTTCCACGCTGATCAATCCCCCAAAAATCACGACCGAGTTCTCCTGCCTGGGCAAGGTGAAGCTCGGTGACAAGGATCTCGTAGCCTATCGAGCCGACCACCCCAGCAGCGAGGCAGGATCGGCCCCCGGCACGCCGCAGCTTGCCCGCACGATCTATGTCGACGGGACCAGCGGACTTCCGGTCGCCAACATCGTCGCCCGCGTCGACGGCAAAGAGGGTGCAGTGTTCGATGGGCGCTACACCTATCCGGCCGACATCAAGATCGAGCCGCCGGTCGGCGGCCATGACATCGAGCCCACGAATGCTACGAGAAATTGAGACTACCGGACCGCAGCCGGCAAACGCGCACTGGAGATCGAAATGCGCATCAAAGTCCTGACCCCGGCCGTCGTCGCTTCGGCCTTTGTCGCGATCCTGGTCGCGGGCCCGGCCCTTGCCGACTGCAAGCAGGAGGTGGCCGATGCCTTCGAGAAGCAGCGCAAGTCGAGCTCCTTCCGGATGGTCACGCGCATGATCAACGAACGCGGTCCCATAAAGATGACGGTCGACTACATTCTGCCTGACCGCATGCATCAGACGGTCAAGGCGGCAATCGACCCGGCTGCGACCGAGACGATCCTGATCGGCAGGCGCGCCTGGGTGTCGGGCGGCTCGGGCTGGCAGGCGCTGCCGATGGAGGATGCCCTTAGTCTGGTGGAGGAGATGGAAAAGACAGTCGTGAAGGGCGGCGGCGAGCAGCCCGTCTTTGATTGCCTTGGTTACGTGGAACTGGATGGCCGCAAGCTGAGGGCCTACGAGGCGATGCAGGACAAGATGGCCCCGTCAGGCCAGCCTACCCGCATGGTCTACGTCGATCCGACCACCGGCCTGCCCGTCCGTTCCATCGTCGCCCAGAAGGACAAGCTCGACCGGGCGTTCTTCCAGCAGGACTACTCCTACCCCCTGGACATCAAAATCGAACCGCCGGAAACCGCAAGATAAGCCATCAGCCATGAATTTGCGCTTCTCCACACGGGCGGCAGCGGGGCACTCGCGCGGATGGCCGGTGTGGGCTATAGCCAAACCCGCCCGAACGCTCTATGAGACGGCCCCGACATGCCGAAAAGAACAGACATCAATTCGATCCTGATTATCGGAGCGGGGCCCATCGTCATAGGGCAGGCCTGCGAGTTCGACTATTCCGGTACCCAGGCGTGCAAGGCGCTGAAGGCCGAGGGCTACCGGATCATCCTGGTCAACTCCAATCCGGCCACCATCATGACCGATCCGGAGGTTGCCGACGCGACCTACGTCGAGCCGATCACACCCGAGGTGGTTGCCAAGATCATCGCCAAGGAGCGTGCCGAGCGGCCGAGCGAAAAGCTCGTGTTGCTGCCAACAATGGGCGGGCAGACGGCGCTCAATACGGCGCTGGCGCTCGATCGGGACGGTACGCTCGAGACGTACGGCGTCGAACTGATCGGCGCCAAGGCGGAAGCGATCGACAAGGCAGAGGATCGCAGGCTGTTTCGCGAGGCCATGGACCGCATCGGACTGGAAAGCCCGCGTGCGGCGATAGCCTCTTCGCCCGAGATCAGGGACGAGAGCGGCCGCATCGTCGGCTACAACCGCGAGGCGGGCTTCCTGGAGGCCATGCGTCAGATCGACAAGGTTGGTCTGCCAGCGATCATCCGCCCCGCGTTTACGCTCGGCGGCACCGGCGGCGGCGTCGCCTACAATCGCGAGGAGTTCGAGCAGATCGCCCGCTCCGGCATTGACGCTTCGCCGGTCGGCCAGATCCTGATCGACGAGAGCCTGCTCGGCTGGAAGGAGTACGAGATGGAGGTGGTCCGCGATCGCGCGGACAACTGCATCATCGTCTGCTCGATCGAGAACGTCGATCCAATGGGCGTGCACACGGGCGACTCGATCACTGTCGCCCCCGCGCTGACGTTGACCGACAAGGAATACCAGATGATGCGCGACGCCTCGATCGCGGTGTTGCGTGAGATCGGCGTGGAGACGGGCGGCTCCAATGTGCAGTTCGCGGTCAACCCGGACAACGGACGCCTCGTCGTCATCGAGATGAACCCGCGCGTTTCGCGCTCCTCCGCGCTCGCCTCCAAGGCGACGGGCTTTCCGATCGCGAAGGTCGCGGCGCGCCTCGCAGTCGGCTACACGCTGGACGAACTGGAAAACGACATCACGGGCGGTGCCACGCCTGCCTCGTTCGAGCCGACCATCGACTACGTCGTAACGAAGATCCCGCGTTTCGCCTTCGAGAAGTTTGCCGGCGCCGACCCGACGTTGACAACGGCCATGAAGTCGGTTGGCGAGGTGATGGCGATCGGCCGCACCTTCGCCGAAAGCTTGCAGAAGGCGCTGCGCTCGATGGAGACGGGGCTTGTCGGCCTCGACGACATCGTGCTGGAAGGGCTCGGCCAGGGCGACGACAAGAATGTCATACGTGCTGCCATCTCGCGCCCGTCGCCGGACCGCCTGCTGAAGGTTGCGCAGGCGATGCGGCTCGGCGTCGCACACGAAGAGATCCACGCCTACTGCAAGATCGATCCGTGGTTCCTCGCACGCATGCAGGAGATCGTCGACGCGGAAGCCCGCGTTATCGCGCACGGCCTGCCCGCCGATGCGACCAACATGCGCATGTTGAAAGCCATGGGCTTTTCCGATGCGCGTCTCGGCAGGCTCGCCGGTAAAGCGGAGGCCGAGGTCCGCTCCCATCGCCATGGGCTCGGCGTGCTCCCGGTTTTCAAGCGCATCGACACCTGCGCTGCCGAGTTCGCCTCGCCGACCGCCTACATGTATTCGACCTACGAGACGGGATTGACCGGCGCGCCTGCGTCCGAAGCCGCACCGAGCGAGCGCACCAAGGTCGTGATCCTCGGCGGCGGTCCAAACCGGATCGGCCAGGGCATCGAGTTCGACTACTGCTGCTGCCACGCCTGTTTTGCACTGACGAAGGCGGGCTTCGAGACCATCATGGTCAACTGCAACCCCGAAACGGTCTCCACCGACTACGATACCTCCGATCGCCTCTACTTCGAGCCGCTGACGGCGGAAGACGTTCTCGAGCTGATCGCCGCCGAGCAGGAACGCGGCACGCTCAAGGGCGTGATTGTGCAATTCGGAGGCCAGACACCGCTGAAGCTTGCGGCCGCCTTGGAAGAGGCAGGCGTGCCGATCCTGGGCACATCGCCCGACGCGATTGATCTCGCCGAAGACCGTGATCGCTTCAAGGCGCTGATCGATAGGCTTGGTCTGAAGCAGCCGAACTCGGGCATCGCGCGCTCGCCGGGCGAAGCACGCGCGGTGGCCGACGGCGTTGGCTATCCCGTCGTCATTCGTCCGTCGTTCGTGCTTGGCGGCCGCGCCATGGAGATCCTCCACGACAGCACCGAGATCGACCGCTACATCACGCGCTTGTCGGCGACCCTGGACCGGCCCTCCGAACTGGTTGTCTCCGACCGCCGCCCCCTGCTGATCGACAGCTACTTGACGGATGCGGTGGAAGTGGACGTGGACGTGCTCTGCGACGGCAAGGACGTGTTCATCGCGGGCATCATGGAGCACATAGAGGAAGCCGGCATCCATTCCGGCGACAGTGCCTGCGCCCTGCCGCCCCATTCGCTGTCGTCGACGGTCATCGGCGAACTGGAGCGCCAGGCGCGCGAACTGGCTCTTGCCCTCAATGTCATCGGCCTCATGAACGTGCAGTTCGCCATCAAGGATGGCGTCGTCTACATCCTCGAAGTCAATCCGCGCGCGTCCCGTACTGTTCCGTTCGTGGCGAAGGTGATCGGCAAGCCCGTCGCCTCAATCGCATCGCGCGTGATGGCCGGCGAAGCGCTGGCCAGCTTCGCCTTGAAACCGGTCAAGCTTAGTCATATCGCGGTGAAGGAGGCCGTCTTCCCGTTCGCGCGCTTTCCGGGCGTCGACCCGATCCTCGGCCCCGAGATGCGTTCCACCGGCGAGGTGATGGGCATCGACCGCGATTTCGCGATGGCATTCGGCAAGAGCCAGATCGGAGCCGGGCAGGCGATGCCGATGAATGGCACCGTATTCGTCTCGGTCAAAGCCCAGGACAAGGAACGTGTCGTCGCCCCCGTGCGCGAACTGGAAGCGATGGGTTTCAAGATTGTCGCTACGCGCGGCACGGCGCGCCACCTGAGTGCGAACGGTGTTCAATGCGGCGTCGTGAACAAGGTGCTCGAAGGTCGCCCGCACATCGTCGACCTCATGAAGAATGGTGATGTCCACCTCGTCCTGAACACGACGGAGGGGGCCAAGGCGCTGGCCGACAGCAAGGACATCCGCCGCACCGCCTTGCTTCATCATATTCCCTACTATACAACCCTGGCCGGCGCGGTTGCCGTCACTCGCGCAATTCGGGCACTGAAGGCCGGAAATCTTGAAGTTGCGCCATTGCAGACGTACACCAGCCGAATATCATGACGCTTCGGTCATGATCCTATAGCTCCCCAGGTTTCGGGTCGGGGAGCGCTTCACAAGCGCATGACACTGTCAAACGGTTCCCGCCCTCGGCGGGGCCTTCTGGGAGACGTTACGATGTCGATGGAACGGGTGCCGATGACGATTGAGGGGTACAAGCGGCTCGAGGCCGAGTTGCACCGTCTCAAATCGGAAGAGCGTCCGCGGATCATCCAGGCGATTGCGGAAGCGCGCGCACACGGCGACCTCTCCGAGAATGCCGAGTACCATTCCGCCAAGGAAGCGCAGGGCCTGAACGAGGCCAAGGTCGCTGATTTGGAGGACAAGCTGTCGCGCGCCGATGTCGTCGATACGACAACGTTGTCGGGCGACACCGTGAAGTTCGGAGCGACCGTGACGCTGGTCGACGAGGACACCGACGACAAGGTGAAGTACCAGATCGTCGGCGACCTGGAGGCCAACCTCAAGGAAGGCAAGATCTCGATTTCTTCGCCGATCGCGCGTGCGCTGATCGGCAAGGCGAAGGGCGATTCCGCCGAGGTCACCACGCCCAAGGGCTCGCGTTCGTTCGAAGTCCTGAAGGTGGAATGGAAGTAGGGGGCCGGTACTTGCTTGAGTTGCGGCCCAACTGTGAATGCTGCGGCAAGGATCTGGCGCCGGATGCAGACGACGCGCGGATCTGCACGTTCGAATGCACGTTCTGTGCGGACTGCGTTGCCCACCGGTTGCCGGGCAGCGTCTGCCCCAACTGCGGCGGGGAATTCGTGGCGCGACCCAAGCGCCCGCCGGGAAAGCTTATTATGTTCCCGGCGTCGACGGTGCGCTTTGTGAAGCCTCATCCGGGTTGTTCGGCGGATTGATCAGAAGGGTGTCTGGTTCGATCGGTAGATGGTTCAGGGAGCCCGGTATCTACGCAGAGATCCCCGATGAACAAGGAGGTGAAGTTGCGGCGCCGGGAATTTTCGACCTTCCTTCTCCCCCTATGTGCGGCACGTCCGTCCTTGGCGTCGGACGTCAATTTGCGTCTGTCGCGGAGTGCTGCGCTCGAGGGGCTCGCTAAAACGGGTGTTGTGTGCCTCGGTCTCGCTGACGATTTGATCGCAGTGGCGCTTGCGAAACGTGAATGCCGGGCGAAGTTCGGCAAGCGGGAACGAGGCCGGATCCCAAGAATTGGCTTTCGAGTTCCTGGACAGGTATTTTGGGGGACTTTTTGCCCCCCGAATTGCTTTCCTTTCCCTGGCGGCCCGGCTTACCTTTTGTCCGAATACTCTCTTTGATTGCGCCAGCGCGACGGGCTTCGGCGCTACCCTCGCAAAACCGATGCACTGATCCTGCCTTGCGGGCGGGACCATGGGCGGCTTGGTGCCGCGTCGAGAGCGGCGAGGCAACCGACCTCGGCTGAGCACCGATGGTCAAAAGTCACGGCACGCTTCGCGTTGCCAGTAACCGTTGCAGAAGGGGGGCGACGCGGCTGATGCCAAGCGCATTCAGGTGGTTGGTATCGGCGAACAGCGGGCGGCCATCGATGTCAGCAAAATCGCAGGCTGTCGGATCGCAGAAATAAGAGAGGGGCGATATCAGCTTGATCCTGTCAGGATCGATTTTGACGGCGTTCTCCAGCGCCTTGAGCGACGAATTCTGACGATTGGTCACGGCTCGACGCGACTGCTTTTCGGGAAGAGGATGCCCCCAAGCGTGCGCGCGGGCGATGCTCACGGCAACTGGACGGTCGAACTCGGGAAACGGGGCGAGCAGCACCACATTGTCGACGTACTTCAGCAGAGTGCGTAACGTCGCAGCCAGGTGTTCCTCCAGGACATGGGGTGCCTCGCCAGCTTCGCCGCTACCCAGGATGACGCCTTGTCCCGGCTCGAAGGGCATACGGGTGCCTTCGGAGTAGTACGGCCAGCGTGCTACCAGCAGCACAGTCGATATGCGTGGCCGTGCCTGCTTGAGGTATTCGATAACGATCTCATTTTGGTGCCGGCATTTGTCACTGCGGCCACGACCGCCCAGTTCAAGATCGAGGACCGGCGGGCAGCCTGCGCCAATGGCGGTCAGAACCGTCTGGTCCTCGCCGGCAAGGCGAGCGAGGGCGTTCTTGATCATGGCCGCGTGGCTATCGCCCCACAACAAGATATGACCGGGCGTTTCCGAGGCGCCGCCCGCTGATACGCAAATCTCGATCTGCGCGAAGTCTCCAGGTCCAGCATGGTGGCAGTTCAGCTTCTGCGAGGACAGCGTGTCGGCACCCGGCTTGAGGAGTGCCAGAACGCCAATTGGCCAGCGGCCGAGGTGTCCGTCGAGCCTGCTCAACCCAACCCCCACCAGCACCATGGCCAGCATGAGCGATGCCTGGACGGCAAAGATGTGGTTGCGGCTTCGATCAGGCGAAAGGTGGCGGAACGGCTGCTCGACAAATCGCCAGGACAGATAGCCTAACAGAAGGGATGCTACGAACAACGCCGCAGAGATCAGGGCCGTGTGCTGTTCCAGAAGGGGAGCGAATCGATATTTTGTGAAGACGATGAGCGGCCAGTGCCACAGGTACACCGAATAGGAGATCAGGCCGATTCCCACGAGAACCGGTGTCGAGAGGAGCCGAGAGGCAACGGTCTGCCGATTAGTCCCCGATGCGATCAGCAAGGCTGAGCCGAGGACAGGTATTGCTGCGCCGAGGCCCGGGAAGCTGGTTGCCGCGGAGTAGAGCGCGTACGGCAAGATGATGAGTAGCGCGCCGACCGCACCCATTATTTCCAGCAATGCCGGCGTGGCGGGAAGTCGCTTGCGGCCCAAGGCGAGGAGCGCACCCACAAGCAATTCCCAGATGCGGGCTGGGGTTGAAAAGAATGCCATCTCCGGCAACGATCGGACTTCGATCTCGGCATAGACCAGCGACCCGACCGCGACTGCAAAACAGACGGCGAAGGCCGCTGCCGGGCCGCGCCATCGCCAGACCGTCCACAACGCCAGCGGGAACAGGAGATAGTACTGTTCCTCGACCGCCAACGACCAAGTATGCAGTAGCGGCTTTTCATCGGCGGTGCCGTCGAAGTAGCCGGTCTTGCGTTGAAAGTGAAAGTTGGCAATAAATACGGCAACGCTTTGCAGGCTGCGGCCAAACTCCTTCAGATCCTCGGGGAACAACCAGACCACGGCAGCGAAGCACGTGAACGTGCACATTACTGCGAGCGCGGGCAGAATTCGGCGTATGCGGCGCTCGTAGAAGCGGGCCAGGATGGCTTGGGCGGACTTGCCGCTCGCCAACTCGCCAAT
Organism: Hyphomicrobiaceae bacterium; assembly: GCA_050246945.1. Taxonomy (GTDB): domain Bacteria; phylum Pseudomonadota; class Alphaproteobacteria; order Rhizobiales; family Hyphomicrobiaceae; genus JAEUMD01. The sequence goes on along the minus strand of JBFWVC010000003.1, from coordinate 250,808 downwards.
CAAAATCCGGGTGATCAGGAATCCCGATATTACAAAGAAGATATCGACGCCGACGAAGCCACCGCTGTTGAGCCCGAGGTGGTAGGTGACGACTCCAAGAACAGCGACGGCACGCAGTCCGTCGATGTCGGGACGATAGGTGTCGTAATCCGCGTGCCCGTGGACACCGTCTGCTGCCATCGCCAAATCCGCGCCCCCGGTTTCTCCTCAATATCCTTCAGTGCGGTTGGCTGTAGCGGATATCGGGCGGGCTGCCAACCGGAGCACATTGTGGAATGCTCCGATCGGCCTTTGGAAACGTCTGGTCAAGCGGGAATGGCGGGCTCGCAGACTTGCCTCATCACAACCCGCCACCGCTGTCTGTGTGTAATGCGCCGGCCTTGAAATGCCCGCGATTGAGCCGCGTGAGGAATCGCCGCCCAGCGGTCGCATCCTCATATTTGAAACCGCCAACCTGAATGCTACTCCCTCTCTGGCATCGGAACGCCGGACGCGCGCTTGGCACGGCGGATGGTCAGGAACGTCTTCACGCTTGCGACGTTGGGCGCGGCGGTCAGATCATCGAGCACAAACGCCTGGAATGCTGTGAGATCGGCGGCGATGCACTTGAGCATGTAGTCGCTTTCGCCAGACAGCATGTAGGCCTCGCGCACCATGGGCCAGGCGAGCACGGCATTTTCGAATGCACGCAGATCGCTTTCCGCCTGGTTATGCAACCCGACCATGGCGAATGCCGTCAACGTGAACCCGAGGGCGGCCTCGTCCAGAAGTACCGTGTAGCCATTGATGAGCCCGGATTCTTCGAGCGCGCGCACGCGCCTTAGACAAGGTGGAGCGGAAAGCCCCACCTTGGCCGCAAGCGCGACGTTGGTAATGTGCCCATCTGACTGAAGTTCTTTCAGGATGCGCCAATCGATGGCATCGAGACGGACACGCATGTGCGCTAGGCTCTTCACGTACGGCGGCTGAAAGTGCTGCAGTCCGGTCGTCTTCGGGTTGCCCGGATGGGGGATTTGGGATCTGCAGTGTGGCTGCCGGTACTTTCCCGAGTTGCGGCGCCTGGCGCAAGGAACAAAATGCTTTATTGCACCACCCATTCATATTATTGCGCAATGCTACCAGTTTTCCGGACGGCGGGAGGTGGGGCGTGAAGCCGCTCGAAGATGCGACCGCGTGGCTCATCACCGATGGCAAGGCCGGCCACGAGGCCCAGGCCCAGGGTGTCGCCGAGGCGTTGGGGCTCACTTACGAGTGGCGGCGTGTGAGGCCCGTAGGTCTCGCCAAGCTGCTGGCGCCGTGGGGACCGGCTCCGAAAGACGACGCATGGCGCTGCGTGCCACCCTGGCCCGATGTCGCCATCGGCGTCGGCCGCACCGCCATGCCGGCCTTGCGCCGTCTACACCGTCTTGCGGGTCCCGCGACATTTACCGTCGCATTGCAGGATCCGCGCACGTCAGCCCGTATCGCCGATCTCATCTGGGTACCCGAACACGATCTTCGCCGTGGTCCCAACGTAATCACCACGCTCACCGCGCCGCACCGGTTCACGCCGGCCATGCTGGATGTCCTGCGCGCTGCGCCCGATGCGATAATAGATGCATTGCCCGCGCCGCGCGTCATGGTGGCGATCGGCGGCGCGGCCAAGGTGTGGCGCTTCACCGACGACGATGTCTCCAATCTCGCAGCAGCCATCCAAACGATGGGAGTTGACGGTGCGAGCTTCATGGTCACAACATCGCGGCGCACGCCCGACGCGGTTGCGGAAGCCGTGTCGCAGGCGCTGCAGCCCTTCCCGCACGTCCTCTACTCCGGCGAAGGCGACAATCCCTATGCGCGCTTCCTGGCCAAGGCCGACGCCGTGGTCGTCACTGCCGACAGCGTTTCGATGACGGGTGAAGCGTTGGCGACGGGCAGGCCTGTCTATGTGTTTCGCCCCTCGGGAGGGAGCGACAAATTCCGCCGCTTTCATAATTCGCTGCAGGCGTGCGGAGCGACACGATCGCTGAACCGTGATTGCCACCTTGCGCTGGACTGGGCGCATCCGCCGATTTTCGCGGCAGAAGTAATCGCCGAGGCGATTGCCGAACGGCTCTTGAACCGACGCCGCTACATCAAATGCGCGTCGGACGCCAATTTTCTGTCAGAGATCAGGAAATAGCGCGCCAAATCATCACAGCGGCAGTTGGTGTGATTGGTGGCACAGACATCCGTTACGTATGGGCGGGATAACTTTTCAAAACCAGACAGAGGAGAAATGATCATGAGCTTGTCCGCGCGCACCATCACGCCATTGCAGATCGTGGACGACATGGATGCCGCCGCCGAGGCGTTCGCAGCATTGGGCTTCCAGCCCGTATCGACCAATGCGGGCTGCCCATGCACCGGCTGGCAGGCCGACAACGGCTCCACCGTCGTTGTCATGGCGCGCCAGCTGATCGCGCAGGAGTTTGGAGACGATATCGCCGCCAAGATTGCCAATCGCGCGCTATCATATGTTTTCGTCGAGTCGGTGCCCGATGCCATCGAGGATCTCGGGGCGGCTGCTCGTGTCATTGCCCAGACGGTGACGAGCTACGGCACGATGGAAGCCATTGTCGAAACCGGCGGCGGCCCCATGATCGTCGCAGAGCGTCTCGAGGACTGAGGAGGCGTTGCCGCGGTTCAAGACATCGGTTCAAGACTTCGCCAATTGCACGAACTGGCTTCGGACGTTGGCAATATCGTCCGAAGTTTGTTCGTTCACGCGTGACCGATCTGTCCGCTTGACGGCGTCGGCGGCATCGAGAGCCACTCTTCCAGGATTTCGGTGAGCCCGTCGAGCGGACGGTAGCCGGTTGTCACCATGGCGTAGCCTGATTGTGTGTCGCCAGCATAGAGCGTCGGGAAGCCGGTGACGCCCGAGTCGCGCGCCGTCTCGAAGTCCTGCCGCGTCGCGATGCGCGCCTGCTCCGTATCGAGCGCCCTGAGGAAACGCTCGCGATCGAGACCGTGCTCGGCGGCGATGTCCGCCAGCACCGCTTGATCCGTGACATCGCGGTTCTCCGCATAGAAGGCCTGCTGTACCGAGTTGAAGTAGGCGAGCATCACGATCGGATTGAGCAGCCGCATGACGACAATGGCCCGGTCGGCCGGCTCCGTGTCGTAGACGAATCCCTGGCGTTCAAAAAAGGAGAAGTCGAACGGCTGGCCCGTGCGCTCCTGCACCTTCTCCCAGTGATGGCGAATTTCTGCCTTCATCGGCTCGTTCATCGGCTCCGCAGTGCCGGGGCGCAGCCCGCCCACGATGAGCGTGACGGGCAGGCGGTCGCCGAAGTGATCGGCAAGTCCGTTGATGACGGGCGAGAAACCCCAGCACCAAGAGCACATGGGGTCGGCAAAATAGACGAGGTGGCGGGGATGTTCTTGTGGCGTCTGCATGAGGCCGATCCTCGCATTCTTCGAGGCGATCGCAAAGCGCCTTCGGACACATGGAAGCCTGTGCTTGAGCGCCGTGCGCTCATCGGCTAGAACCCAGCGAATTCCCGAAACTCCCGGCCGAATTGAGGAGGAGCGCCCTCATGGCGAACCCGCAGTACGTCTACCATATGCACAAGCTGTCGAAGGCCTACCCCGGCGGCAAGCAGGTCTTGAAGGATATCAACCTGTCGTTCTTCCCGGGGGCCAAGATCGGTGTCGTCGGATTGAACGGCGCGGGTAAGTCCACGCTGCTGAAGATCATGGCCGGCCAGATGACCGATTTCGTCGGAGAGGCATGGGCGGCTGACGGGATCAAGGTCGGCTACCTGCCGCAGGAGCCGGAGCTTGACGCGGACAAGGATGTTCTGGGCAACGCCATGGAAGGTGTCGCGGAGAAGAAGGCCGTGCTCGACCGCTACAACGAGATCGCGGCCAACTATTCGGAAGAGACCGCCGACGAGATGACCGAGTTGCAGGACGTCATCGACGCGCAGAACCTTTGGGATCTCGACACCCAGGTCGAGCAGGCGCTCGATGCGCTACGCTGCCCACCGGGCGACGCCGACGTGACGAAGCTGTCGGGTGGAGAGAAGCGCCGCGTCGCACTGACCAAGCTGCTCCTGTCGAAGCCTGACATCCTGCTTCTCGACGAGCCGACCAACCACCTCGACGCTGAGTCGGTGGCGTGGCTCGAGCGCTACCTGAAGGAGTACCCTGGCTGCGTCATCCTCGTCACCCACGACCGCTACTTCCTCGACAACATCACCGAGTGGACGCTGGAACTCGATCGCGGGGAGGGCGTGCCCTATCACGGCAACTACTCGAGCTGGCTGGAACAGAAGGCCAAACGCCTGGAGGTCGAGAAGGGCCAGGAGGAATCAAAGCAGCGTGCCTTGAAGCGCGAGCTGGAGTGGATTCGTTCAAGCCCCAAGGCGCGGCAGGCGAAGTCGAAGGCACGCATCACCGCTTATGAGAAGCTCGCCGAGGAAGCGGGGCGCGAGGATGTTGGCCGCGCGACGATCCACATTGCGACGGGGCCGCGGCTCGGTGGCGTCGTCGTCGAAGCCGATGGGCTGAAGAAGGGCTTTGGCGACAAGCTGCTGATCGATGATCTCTCCTTCAAGCTGCCCCCGGGGGGTATCGTCGGCGTTATCGGGCCCAACGGTGCCGGCAAAACGACTCTATTTCGCATGCTCACCGGACAGGAAAAGCCAGACACGGGAAGCATCCGGTTGGGCGAGACAGTGAAGCTCTCCTACGTCGACCAGTCGCGTGACCACCTCGACGACAAGAAGTCGGTATGGGAAGAAATCTCCGGCGGCCTCGACCAGATCATGCTCGGCGGCAAGAAGGAAGTGCCCTCGCGCGCCTATTGCGGATGGTTCAACTTCAAGGGCGCCGATCAGCAGAAGAAGGTCGGTATGCTCTCGGGCGGCGAGCGCAACCGCGTGCATCTCGCCAAGCTGCTGAAGGATGGCGGGAACCTGTTGCTGCTCGACGAGCCGACCAACGACCTCGACACCGAGACGTTGTCGGCGCTCGAAGCGGCGTTGGAGGACTTTCCCGGATGCGCCGTGGTCATCAGCCACGACCGATTCTTCCTCGACCGTCTGGCTACCCACATCCTTGCCTTCGAGGGCGACAGCCATGTTGAATGGTTCGAGGGCAACTTCGACGCCTACGAGGCGGACAAGAAGCGCCGCCTCGGCGATGCCGCCGTCGAGCCCCACCGCATCAAGTTCCGCAAGTTCGAGCGGTGATCTTTCATTCAGGAATCATTCGATTCTTCGCGTACAATCGTTCGGAGGATAGCATGGCATTACGAGAATACTTGGTAATGCCTTCGCCGTTGGTCATCAGCAGTTCGCGCAGCTTCGTGTTCACAAAGAGCTTTTCGCGCCCGATCTTGACTTCATCAAGCACGCCTAATCGAACCAGAGTTTTGAGATACTCTGACGCGGTTTGGCGCTTTGCGATGCCAGCATCAACCAGATCGCTGATGCGGCAGTACGGCTGTGAAAAAAGGACATCCAATAACGCACCGGATACGAGTTTCTGTTCGACGGACCGGAGGAAGTCCGATGCGTGCCCTCGCAAGACTGAAATTTGGTGGATTTTGATCTCGGTACGAGCCGCGGAGAGTTGGATAGCCTTCAAAACGTATGTGATCCACTGGGTCCACTCGCCGCGTTCGGTCACGGCACGCAACTTTTGATAGTAGTAGGTGCGAGTCTCGAGGAATTCTCGGCTGAGATAGAGTACCGGAATTGAAAGTAGGCCTTGTTCAATCAAATAGAGAATGTTGAGGACGCGTCCCGTTCGCCCATTCCCGTCGATGAACGGGTGGATTGCCTCGAACTGATAGTGCTGGATCGCGAGGCGAACTAGCGGATCAAGCTCGGTTGCGTGGTGAATGAAGCGCTCCCAATTGGCGAGCTTGGCTGCGATCAGATCGACTCCTACAGGTGGGGTGTAGATGACCTCTCCGGTCGCTTTATTGGTCAACGTCGTGCCGGGAACTCTTCGAATTTCGGCATCGTATCCTTTGATGATGCTACATGTCTCAATCGCCAACCGGGTCGAAACAGGCTGTTCGGTCAGTTTTCGGTATCCTGAATAGAGAGCATCTCTGTAACGTAGTGCTTCCTTTGTTGCGGGATCGGCGTCTGTGTCGCGGAGCTGGCTTTGTTGAAAAAGCTTATCCTCCGTCGTTACGATGTTTTCGATTTCGGACGAGTCTTTGGCCTCGAACAGGGCGAGGGAGCCGATCAGAATGTGGGGGTTGGGTAGCCGCAGAGCTTCAGCATCTAGTCGAGCAATCGCCGAACGAGCGTCGATGCAAGCCTTCAAAACCTCCCGAGTTTCGATTTCTCCGAGAGGCGGCAGGTCTGGCAGGTCATTATAGGGTGTGTTCGGATCAAAGGTCATCCACCCATATATGTCTAAGAAATCCAATTTTGTCGACATGAGAGGGTGAACATGTTGACGGCATCGACATGTCCGACCTTACTTGTACGAATTTCATGATTTCTTCGACATATTTGATCTGTCAGGGGACCAGTTCCGGGGCATGGAAGCGCAGATGGACGCGGCGGGGGGAACCGCACATGGCAGCGAGGCTGAGCGGCCGAGCGCGGAGGTTCACGTCTCCCGCGCACCGATCGTCGTTACGCTCGTTCATGGCACTTTCGCCAAGGGCGCGCCTTGGACCAGGGACGGCTCGATCCTGCGCCGGGAGATTGCTGCCGGTCTGGGCGAGCACGGGCGCCGTGTGGTGTTCGATAGCTTCGAATGGTCAGGCCGCAACACTCACAGGGCGCGCGTCAAGGCGGGTTACAGGCTCGCCACCCACATCACGGAGCTGAAATCCCGCTACCCGCTCGCCAAGCATTTCATCGTCGCCCATAGTCATGGTGGCAACGTCGCGCTTTTCGCCCACAAGCACTTGCCCGAGGCTCTCCACGCGACAGGCATCGCCACGCTGGGCACGCCATTTGTCTTTGCGCATCTTGCCCCACACGTCGAGGGCAAGACATTGGATCAGCTCTTGGCCGAAGCCGCACCCGAGTCCGACAACGTATGGGGCATCGTCACCTGGATCGTCGGCATTCCCGCGGCCATCATCTACGATAACTGGTTCGAAACGACGAACTACAACGCCTGGTACTGGTTCGTCGGCGCGGCGGCTGCCACCGGGCTATTCGCCGGATACATCGCTTCGTTGATCGTGCCCCATGTCGCACGCGCCTGGCATCGCATCGGCGGCAAGCGTGCCGCCGTACGTCTTGCCAAGGCCCTGCATTTCGGCGCGATGCCGTCGACGCACATCCTGAGCTTCATCTACCCGGGCGACGAGGCTGGCCGCCTTCTCGACACCCTTGAGGCCACCACGTCCTGGCCAACCCGCGCCATCCGCTGGATCAAGGATCGCGGGGCGGCCATCGGGGGCGGTATGTTTCTTGTGACCATCGCTGTGAGTGTGCTGGCCACGATGGCAGCCGACTTCGTGACGATCGACGACAAGATGATCGAGAACGTCATGTCATCGCTTTTTGCCTCGACCATCGTGGCCGGCATCTATGCACTCATTGCGCTGGCGGTCATTCGGTACCTGCTCTCGTTCCTGCGCGGCCATCCTGCCGGGTTTGGCTGGGAGCGCCCTTCGATCCACGCACATGTCGACATCGGCATAGGCCCTGTGGCGGACGTGCCGGTTGCCAAATCCAACGAGCATCAGGAAGTCCCTTTCGCCGCCACTGAAGATGCCAGGACGGGCCTGCGTCACTCGGGACTTTACGAGGATCGCCGCATCCTGAGGGCGCTTGCCTACTGGATGGCGCACGTGAAGTAGTCTTCGGTGGCATGCAGGCCGGCGAACCCGCAGTATGTCCGATTGCCTCACCACCGCCCGATTTGCTCCGTTAAAGACCTTCTGGAGCAGTTCTTGATTGAAATGAATCAAGGCTGACCATCGTGGTCTGCTCGATCTCTGTGTTTGATTTGCTCACGTATTCGATCGAAGCAGCGACTACGTTCGCTTCAGCGGATCAGGGTCCAATTGCGGAACGCGGGGGGCTTTGGGCGTCGGGGGAAATCATGACCAGGAACAGCCGGACCGGCGGTCCGCTCGATCCCAACGCGGCGGAGAATGTCGCGCTGAACGCCGCACAAGCAACAGGGCCAATGCAACATGGCGGACAAGGCTCGCACACACTCTCCAACTGGATCGCCGCAGTCGTTTCGCTTGTCGCCCTGGTGTTCTCTGCATTCAGTCTATGGGAGACATCGCTGAAGCAGCCCGATCTACAACTCTACGTCTCGCCAGTCGTGCACTACACGCGTGACGGCGACGAGGCAGAAGTGTTCGCCCTGCCGATAACGATCGCCAACCAGGGCGCCCGCGACGGCGCGGTTCTGTCGCTGGATCTGCGCGTCAAGGTGGGCGAGGCCGGCAACGAGCGCGATTTCTATTCGGCCTATACCGTTGACGGCTCGTTTTTCCTGCCTCCGGGCAGGTTTGATCCGGCGACGCGCAACTTCGAGCGTGTCGACCGCCCCAAGACGCCGTTCGCGCCTATTTCGATTCCCGGGCGCGGCACCTACACCGGTACGATCCTTTTCTACAACAAGGGCAAGGCGTGGCCGAAGCTGGTCTCAGAGAAGGGCAATTTCGAGCTGACGCTTGAGCCAGTCGTCCGTTTCGACGACAGCCTCGGCATTATCGACCGGATCCTCCGGCAGCATCCCGCACCGGTAACATTGCGTGTCACGCTGCCGTGGTTCTCCGACCAGGAAGTGAAACGCGGCGGTACTTTTCGCATGGTCAGCGCTGACTGGGCCGGCAAGGATGCGGGCTCGGAATCTCCGTCAGGTCGCTAGATTTGCGCTGAAGCCAGCGTGATACAGTCAGAACGGCAGCACCAGCCGCCCCCTTGCGCGCGATACGCATGGGCAAAACTCATACTCGCGATCTGCCGCCGAAAGGCAGGTGTCATTGTGAATGACATCGCCTTGTACATATTCGGTGGCACAGGTGCCGCACTCGCCGTGCTCGCAACCCATCTCGACAGGCACGCCAGCATCCTGCAACACGCTCATCGCCGTCCTATCGGCCGGCACGTGCAGCGTCCGATCAGACCAGACGAGCCAGATGTCGAATGAGTTCTTCATCTTTCCTCCGAACCGCGATCACGCGTGTCGCGCGATCAGGGAATTTGCAGATGAAGTGCGCGTCCAGCTCAGCGTGAAAAAAATCCTCAACGCAATCGACCAGATCGTGTCTGTACTTCCATGAAGCACGAACAACGATCTCGTACCACACCAGCGGAGACAGACGCGCGCACGCATCCTACGCGGGCGAATTTGGGGCGTTAAAGCAACGGCTAGGGACGGGCGCCGACGCAGGCGAGCGATTTGACCCGACGATGACCCCCATCTAACGCATACGGCCGCTGGCGCACCTGACCGAAATCAAGCCTCAGAACCGTTCACTGAACCGGCAGGGCCAGTGCCACTGCCGCTAACGTCGGCATCAGATAGCCAAGCACGTGAATGTCCTTGATGGACTTCTGCTTCCAGCCGCGCCATTCGAGCCGCAGCGTCGAAAGCCGCACGACGACGGCCAGCAAGACGTAGCTGACGGCGATCATCGCATATCCCTGTGTGCTGGGGATCATGGCATCGGGGAGCGACCCGACCGCATCGGCAATGCGTGGATCGAAGGACAACCGCCCCAGCAGCCCGAGAAGGAAAAGGGCTGCAGTCAGTACGAGCCACCAGCGGCGCATGGCGACGACAAGACCATACAACGCGGGCGTTATCACGATGAGCGCAGCAAACGCGCCGGCCTGGAAAAGTATGGCGCCCAGGTGGGCTAGGATTTCAGACATGGCTGGATACGCAACTCGAAACCGCGGACAGACATCTGCCCATGATCGCCTGTCATAGTGAACAGAAGGTAAGTGTTTCGCTCTTCCAGGGCGGCAACCATGAAGAAGCTTGAGTTGCTGGTTGGAGTTCAGGCTGTCAGTCCGAAGCTCATGGACTCGCCGGTGCGCCGGCAAAGTGGAAGCCACCCGCAATCAGCAATCGTGTTGGACATGGAACGCCCGGCAGCGATCACGCTGTCGGGCGTTTTGATTGCCAATGTGCGCCTGTACCCTTGGCCGCCGCGCGATGGGTGCCGCGCGACGCCTTCATCGCCTCAGAGCGATCTGCGCGGTGGTACGGGCGATGTTCTTGAACACTTGTGAGACGTTGGTCTTGTTTGCGCGCAGGAACGTACCCTTGCCGGCGGTGCATCCCTGGAGTGCCGCCGACTCGTCAGGCGTCATCGAGTCGCCGTAGCCGATCGTGTAGAGATCAAAGCGCCCGTCCGCACGTATTGCCTCGCATACAGCCTGGAAGTCTTTCAATGCCTCCCGGCGCAGCTGCTCCTTGCGCCCATCGCTCAACTTTTTCTCAGACCAGGGGCGGACATAGGGCAGCCCGTCGGTCAGCAGCACCAGAACCTTCCGGTAATCTTTGCTGTGCTCTCGCGGATACTTGCTGCTTTCCGCGAATTCGTTCTGCCAGTCCGGTTCGAGTGTGCGCCATGCCCAGGAGAGTGCATCAGCGGTGGCCGTTCCCTGATAGCTCTGCAGAGAGCTGATCCGGCTGGAGAGTTGCGATTCCGTTTCGGCATAAAACGAGATCTGTGTTCCGGGCCTGGGACAGAAGATGTTGTTCTGGGCCACTTGCACGAGGTCCGGTGCGGCCTGGTATGTGCCCAGCTTCTGCTTGCTCAGGCTTGCCTTGAAATGGAGGACTTCAGCTTCGAAGCAACCCACAAATTCGTCCTTCTTGGCGTTTCCTTTGGCTGGTCTTAGCCATTTGGTGAATTTGTCAGGGAACGAGACGCCATTGGCGAAAGGAACCAGCGTGACCGAGACATCGCCAGGCTTGCTACCCTCGAAGGCCGTGGTCGAGAATTCCTCGAGTGCGCTTCTCAGCGCATCCATGTGCCCGCCGGCCTCCATCGATGATGAAATGTCGAGCGCGAGCGAGTAGTCGATTGCCGGTGGCTGGGAGTAGCCGACTTCCCCGCCTACATTCCATTTCACGTCGCGATAGCCGAATACAGACATGATCGGCGTGAGTGTCGAGGAACGCAGCTGGCCGCTCACGCTCGATTCGCTAAACTCAAAAGTTACATCAAACTTGTGCGACGGATCAGTGTTTGCATCCAGATAGTTCCTGGCAGCGCGCTTTGCGTCCTCTTTGGTGCTTCCACCCTGATAGGATACGGCAGCGGCGAGAAGGGATGCATCGAGTGCCTGTTGCGCATGCTGGCGGTCGCGGATGATGCGCGTGTAGTCGATCGCAAAGCCGACAGCCATCAACAGTATGGCCATAATCAAGCCTGCAAGCATTGCGATGGAGCCCGCTTCGTTGGACAGATATTTTGATTGAGACTGAGACATTCGACCTTGCCCGTGTGTTTGAACTGTTTTGAAAACGGGCGGAAGTTGTTGACAATTGATGAAACAATACGCGCGCGACGGCGTGCATTTTTTGAGCCGTGCACGGATTCCAATTTAGCCTTACGAATATCGCAATTGCGCGTGGTCCAATGTGCAGATCTGGCGCGAACGAAGCTCAAATATTCTGCGAATCTCGCGCTTTTGCGAACCCTGCAGCACATTCTTTGCTAAATGTTTGAAGGAAGCAGATGGAGGAGGTTTTGGCATGGTCGCAACCTCGTAAGTCGCCTCGATCGTGTTCACCTCGCATGGACGCACGAACACGATCCAAGTCTTTGAACTATGCATTTTCTTCACGCTGAACGGCTGCGCAGTTCAGCTGAACGTGTTCTGGGCAGAACTCGCGAATGCATGGGCGATTGCGGTCGTGTGCATCTTCGAACGACGCCACAAACGACAGCGCCCGGACGTGGGAATGCACGACCGGGCGCGTCAGGTCGGAAACTCGGCTTTGAAAAACAGATGGGGTTATGCCGCGCCCATCGCCTTCTTCAGGTTCTCGTCGACCTTGTCGAGGAAGCCGCTTGTAGACAGCCACTTCTGGTCGGCACCGACGAGAAGTGCGAGGTCCTTCGTCATGTAGCCCGCCTCGACCGTGTTGACGCACACTTTCTCAAGCGTGTCGGCGAACTTCTTCAACGGCTCGTTGCCGTCGAGCTTGGCGCGGTGCGCAAGGCCGCGCGTCCAGGCGAAGATCGAGGCGATCGAATTGGTCGAGGTTTCCTTGCCCTTCTGGTGCTCGCGGTAGTGGCGCGTCACCGTTCCGTGCGCGGCTTCCGCTTCGACCGTCTTGCCGTCCGGCGTCATGAGGACCGAGGTCATGAGACCCAGTGAGCCGAAGCCCTGAGCGACCGTGTCGGACTGCACGTCGCCATCGTAATTCTTGCACGCCCACACGTAGCCGCCGGACCACTTCAGCGCCGAGGCTACCATGTCGTCGATGAGACGGTGCTCGTAGACGATGCCGCGCTTGTCGAACTCCGCCTTGAACTCGGCGTCGAAAATCTCCTGGAAGATGTCCTTGAAGCGTCCGTCATATGCCTTGAGGATGGTGTTCTTGGTCGAAAGGTAGACTGGATAGTTGCGGTTGAGGCCGTAGTTCAAGGAGGCGCGCGCGAAATCGCGGATCGACTCGTCGAGATTGTACATGGCCATCGCCACGCCGGAGCCCGGTGCCTTGAACACTTCCTTCTCGATCACCGATCCGTCCTCGCCGACGAACTTGATCGTCAGAGTGCCCTTGCCAGGGAACTTGAAGTCAGTTGCGCGATACTGGTCGCCGAAAGCGTGACGGCCGACAATGATCGGCTGCGTCCAGCCCGGCACGAGGCGCGGCACGTTCTTGCAAATGATGGGCTCGCGGAAGATGACGCCGCCGAGGATGTTGCGTATGGTGCCGTTGGGGCTTTTCCACATTTCCTTGAGGTTGAACTCTTTGACGCGCGCCTCGTCGGGCGTGATCGTCGCGCACTTGACGGCCACGCCGTGCTTCTTCGTCGCGTTCGCAGCGTCAATCGTCACCTGGTCGTTGGTGGCGTCGCGATGCTCGACACCCAGGTCGTAGTACTCGAGGTTGATGTCGAGATACGGGTGGATCAGCTTGTCCTTGATGAACTGCCAGATGATGCGGGTCATCTCGTCTCCGTCCATCTCGACGACGGTACCTTCCACCTTGATCTTCTGCATGGGCCTCAACCTCGGTTAATCGGTGCGAATTCGCTAAGCGGCGGCACCATAGACAGGTTGCCGCAGCGCAACAAGTGAGCGGAAGGGATGAGGGGCTGGCCGATTGGCGGCCGCCATGCCGCGCGCCGGCAGCCCGCCCGTAGCCGTCAAAGGTCGGCGTGGATGGCTTGGCGAGAACCTTATCGGTCTTGCATGGTTCGCCACGCTGGTCTTTATCGAGGCGAGCCCGGCATTGAAAGCCAAGACATCACCTAGTGTGATGATCGAGAAGTCCGCTTCATACTTTTCGGCCTGATTGCGAGGCGGACTTCTCGATCTCGATCACATTAGACCTCTGAAATTGCTAGTGTCGTCAGAAACGCGAAATTCGTTCCGGGGTTGCCGCAGAATGTGACGAATTTCGCGATCACGACACTAATCTGAAGGAGATCGCCTGGACGTGACCGTGCCTCCCGTCATAGTTGCTGAAGGCCGTCCGCTTGCCGCGGGCGACTGCGCTGGGGCAGCGTCGGGTGCCGGCCTGCCGATCGTCGGCGGTCTAGTCCATCGGGCGCACGAGGACGGCATCGACAGTGTGCTGGGTCCCGGCACGTGTGCGCACCTGACACGCGACGATCTCGAGCAGGTTATGATTTATTGCGCCGAGCGTCGCTGCGAGGCCGACGGAGCCGTCTGTCCCGGCTGCCGCCTCGATGCGCTGAAGGCGGGCATTGCCACGCTCGATGACTATTGTCTGCGCTTCAGCGAGATCCGCTCGGGCTCGAGCGCTCTCAAGATCACCGGCGGGCAGGGTCGCAGCGAGCGCGAAGTAGCCTCGCTCGATCATCTGGCGCGAACCTTCATGGGGGAGGAATACTGGTTCTGGGCGCGTCGCGTGCTGCGCAAGGTGAGATACGGCCTGCGCACCACGGAGAAGCTGTTCGATCCGGCTTTCGCTGAACAGATGGCACCCGCCGTCATTCTCATGGAGCCGCAGATTGCCGAGAATGTCGGCATGGTCGCTCGTGCCATGGCGAACTTCGGCCTCGACGAACTACGTGTCATCAACCCGCGCGATGGATGGCCGAGCGAAAAGGCGCGCGCCGTGGCGTCGGGCGCAGCAGCCATTGTCGATGGTGCGGCGCTTCACGACACACTATCGTCCGCTATCGGCGATCTGAACTATGTCGTCGCAACGACCGCCCGCCAGCGCGATCTTCGAAAGCCGATCCTGACACCGGAAGAGGCCGCGACCGAGATGCGCCAACGCATCGGAGAAGGCCAGCGCTGCGCCATGTTGTTTGGCCGCGAGCGGAACGGTCTGGAGACCTCCGAAGTGGCGCGCTGCGACGCTGTCGTGATGATCCCGGTGAATGCGAAGTTCGCCTCACTCAACCTCGCCCAGGCGGTTCTGTTGCAGGGCTATGCCTGGCTGCGATCGGGCGACGTGGCCACGCTTGGCCGCAAGACCGCACACGACCGGCGCATTTCCTCCGGCCTGCACCTCGGTCACGACGTTCCCGCCAAGCACGAAGAAATCGAGCGCTTCTTCGAGCACATCGAGGCCGAACTAGAAGCCAAAGGCTTCTTCACCCCGCCGGAGCGGCGTCACGTGACGGTGCGCAACCTCCGCTCCATTTTTCTGCGAGCCGGGCTGACGGCTCAGGAAGTGCGGACACTGCGTGGCATTGTTGCAACGCTGACGCGTGGTGGGCGCAACCCGGGCAAGTCGTCCACATAGCCCGCCTTATTCGCGACACGTTTTCAGCCGAGCGATGCTGCCTGATTGTGTGGTGGGCGGCGCGGTTGTGGACAGAGCGGCGCCGGGGCCCTGCCTTCCGGTCAAGAACTCTATAAACACCTGTCGGAAGCTGGCCCGATCGACCCCGGGCCCAATCCGATACGGGAAGGCGGAGATGCGGAACATGGCGAAATCGGGGACTAACGGGGCATTGCCGGCATTGGTTTTGGCGGTGGCGGTTGCCGCCACAGGGACGACAGCAAGCGCCGACGCAAAGGAACTGAGCGAGAAGTCGGTCCGCACCTTCATGGAGTACGCCTGGTCCCTGGTACCGGCGCAATTCACCAAGCCAAGTGGCGAGATCGTCCAGGTCGACAAGAAGAAGAAGGATGAAGTGATGGTTCCGGTCGATGTGGCGCGCGAGATCATTCGCGTCGGCCGCATTTCGGCGCACGCCCAGGTCTGCAATCTGCCGGTGGACCAAGTCGCCAACTATCGCTCGATGATGCAGCGGGAAAGCGACAAAAAGAAATGGACCGAGCAGCAGATGATCTACATCAACCAGCTGCACCTGACGACGGTCATGCTGCTGACGGGCAAGATCAAGCTGGTTGAGAAGCAGGGCGACAAGCAGGTCGTGGTCGAGGAACGAAAGTCCCCGGTCCAGACGTGCGCGCCGGAGCAAGCCGAGAAGGTCAAGCAGGTCATCGCCGAATACGTGAAGTCCGGTCCACCGATTTCGACAGCGATGGACCTGCCCGGCTCAGAGAAAGCCGAAGCCGATGGCGCCAAGCCGGCCTCCGATGTAAAGACCGAGGCACCCAAGAAATAGCGGTTTTGCGGTTGACGCCTGGGGCCAGCCCGGGTATCTCACGCCAATTCACGCGGGTCGAGAGGCCCGCGTTTTACTGCGCACCCGCGGCACCGGGACGGAAACACCCGTGGCCTGTCGGCCGGCACGTCCCCTCGCACGGGGCGATGCCGGCAAAGGAGGGGGCGCTCCGAGCCCGCGCCGGCCGGCATCAAGCCGCCGACGGGGATACGCAACCTTTGCTGGAGTGCCAGATATGACCAAGCGCGTTCGCGCCAAGCACAAGATCGACCGCCGCCTCGGAGAGAACATCTGGGGGCGTCCCAAGAGCCCGCTCAACAAGCGTGAGAGCCGCCCTGGCCAGCACGGCGAGCGCCGCATGGGCAAAACGTCCGACTATGGCCAACAACTCAAGGCCAAGCAGAAGCTCAAGGGATACTACGCTTCGATCACAGAGCGTCAGTTCCGCCGTATCTATGATGAAGCTGCCCGTCTCAAGGGCTCGACTTCAGAGCACATCATCGGCCTGTTGGAGCGCCGTCTGGACGCTGTCGTCTATCGCGCCAAGTTCGTGCCGACTGTCTTCGCCGCCCGCCAGTTCGTCAGCCACGGCCACGTCAAGGTGAATGGTCGCCGCGTCACCATCCCGAGCTATCGCATCCGCATCGGCGACGTGATCGAACTGCGCGACAAGGCGCGCGATATGGCCCTCGTTCTCGAAGCAACCAAGAGCGCCGAGCGTGACGTGCCGGATTACATTGACGCAGATCATTCCAAGATGACGGCCAAGATGACGCGCGTCCCCGCGCTGTCCGACGTGCCCTATCCGGTGCAGATGGAACCCAACCTGGTCGTCGAGTTCTACTCGCGCTGATCGGCAAACGCACATCGCTTTTGATTGCGGCCGGGCTTTCATGCCCGGCCGTATTCGTTTCGGGCACAACCTGACAAATCCGACCGAGATGTCTCCAATCCCGATCGTGTTCATGCTTCGTGGAACCAAGCACACGATCCGGTCCGTTGTGTCGAGCATGTTTAGCTCAATAGCGCCACACGTCAGCTAAACGTGCTCTATCGCGGTACTCGATGGTGGATTTGGCCACCTCGGTCAGCGAGACGAAATCCTTGTTTCAGGAGATCGGGGGCGGGCTCGAATTGTCACCGGGAACACATCGCACCGTGATCGCATATTCTCCTTCGCCATCGGGTGTGCTGGTGTTGCTGAATAATGCCCAACCCGTACCTTCGGGCGGGATTACAAACTTCACCTGATCCGTGAGCGAAATTTGCGATATGGACGCATTCGTTCTGTCCAGCGACAGAACGGGAGCAATTTGCAGGTCATTCAATGCCGCGAGGGTATAATCCAACAGAGGTTGTCCGTCGCTCGAGTTGCGATAGATCAGCAACATATCGCCTTGTCGAAAGCCACTGACAAGTCCAGAGCCGTATTGCCCTGTATCGTCACCCGATCGACTGACCTTGACATGCAAATCGAGCGCGCCGGCATTCGCCGCAAGGCAGCCCGCGTGGTTCGGTTGAAAGAGAGCCTTGAGGGATTCTATGGGGCGCGCCTGTGCGACTGCGACCACCGAAACCCCAATCGTGCACATAGCCAGACTTGCCGAGTAACGCATGACACCACAATCCACCCCAAAGCAAATTCCGTGTGCGGTCAGAGGCGATGGATAAAGGCCGGCGTTACCCCAACGGCTGAACTCAACTTGACACACGTGCCATGCACGCCGAAGCCGAGTTCGTCGCGGTGCAATTCACTTCGCAAATGTCAACCAGGTACAATCTCAGACCAACTGAGCGAGCCCCGTCGTACATTCACCTGTTGCTGCTGGTTTGTGTGCAGTCCAGCAACAACCTAGCACCCGTTGCGTCGTCGGCAGTTGCAGATTTTGCAGAAAACGCTGTCGGGTCGGGCACTCCACGCCGCATAAACAGAAGATACTCCCCATTCCCCTCTTAACCACATTCATTAGTGCGGTTCCAGGGACAAGCGTCAACAGTTTTTGGGGAATAGTGGGAGGTAGGCTGATGTGTGTGTCATATCGGTTCCCAATCCTTTGATGCGCGCCGCTGCTCTGCGTCGATTTTCCATGCAGTGTCGGATTGTCGTTTGCTTCTCCTTCCGGGCGATTGCCCACGCCTCTTCCGATATCTTGTTCAGTTTGACCGGGGCGGCGCAGCGCTCCGAACGCCGAAGCGACGGATCGATGATTGTGCTTGGGCGTGAAACGGCAGCGCACAGCAAATTGATCAGTTTGTCTCTCTTCGTGCGGCAGCGAACCGCTGGTCACGCCCCAGCCCTTGCTTTCCCTGGCATCTTCGGTCATAAGGCGCCCATCCCACACGTGACCCCATGCGCTGGCCGGATTGAAAGCCCCGGTCGGACGCTCCGGTGGGCATTTTGGCATTTCTGGCACTTATTGTGCCATATCAATGCCTTGTGTCTTCTCAGGGTTGCGGAGGTTCAACCGGAAAAGGAAACGATACGATGGCGCTGCCCACGTTCAACATGCGTCAGCTGCTGGAAGCTGGCGTCCATTTCGGCCATCAGGCCCACCGCTGGAACCCCAAGATGGCTTCGTTCATCTTCGGTGCCCGCAACAACGTCCACATCATCGACCTGACCCAGACGGTGCCGATGCTGCATCAGGCGCTGGTGAAGATTTCGGACACCGTGGCCGGCGGCGGCCGTGTGCTGTTCGTGGCGACGAAGCGCGCGGCTTCAGATTCAATTGCGGATTCGGCCAAGCGCTCGGCGCAGTATTTCATCAACCATCGCTGGCCGGGTGGCACGCTGACGAACTGGAAGACGATCTCGCAGTCGATCCGCCGCCTGCGCCAGCACGAAGAAATCCTTGCCGACCCGCAAGGCCGCACGAAGAAGGAAATCCTGAACCTGACGCGCGATCGCGACAAGCTCAACCTGGCGCTGGGCGGCATCAAGGATATGGGCGGCACACCCGATCTCCTGTTCGTGATCGATACGAACAAGGAGCACATCGCTATCCAGGAAGCGAAGAAGCTCGGCATTCCGATCGTCGCGATCGTCGATACCAATTGCGATCCTGACGGCATCGATTTCCCGATTCCTGGCAACGACGACGCGGGCCGCGCGATCACGCTCTATTGTGATCTCGTCGCGCGTGCTGCGATCGACGGTCTGGAGCGCAGCCAGCAGGCGGCGGGTATAGATATCGGCGCAGCAGAGAAGCCGGTGGGCGAAGTGCTGCCGGCAGCCGCTTTCAAGGGCATCGAGGGGCCGCGCGGCGAGGCCGACGACCTCAAGCGCATTCCAGGGATCGACGGCAAGCTGGAGCAGCGGCTCAACGACGCCGGTGTGTTCCACTTCTGGCAGATCGCCGATCTCGATGCTGAGCAAGCGGGGGCGCTGGACGCGCAACTCCGACTCAATGGCAAGATCGCCGCAGAAAAGTGGCAAGCCGAGGCCAAAAAGCTGGTCGACGCCGCGGCGGCCTGATCTCGGGAAGGACCCGAGACGTAACCCCCGGCGCGGTGCTTTTTGCGGCAATTGCGCCGGCAACGAGGTGGTGTCCGCCTCACTTCGTCTTGTGGCGGTCCGGACCGAAAACTGACGCCAGACGACCCGGGGGCAATCCGGTCCCCGCCGTCACATCCTTTTCACGCGCGGGTGGCATTGCGAGTTGCGCCCGCCAACCGATGGAAATCCCATGACCCAGATCTCCGCATCCCTCGTCAAAGAGCTGCGCGAGCGCACCGGCGCAGGCATGATGGACTGCAAGAAGGCGCTGACCGAGAACAACGGCGACATCGAAGCAGCAATCGACTGGCTGCGCACAAAGGGCCTCGCCAAGGCTGCAAAGAAAGCGGGCCGAGTCGCGGCCGAGGGCCTCGTCGGCATCGTCACGAAGGGTACGACTGGCGCGATGGTCGAGGTCAACTCGGAGACCGACTTCGTTGCGCGCAACGAGCAGTTCCAGAAGATGGTGGCGGGCATCGCCGGCCTTGCGCTTGGTGGCGCGGGCGACGTCGCCAAGCTCGTGGCAATGACCTATCCGGGGACTTCGCAGACGGTGGAGCAGTTCGTCACCGAGATGATCGCGACGATCGGAGAAAACATGACGCTGCGCCGCACCGCGTCGCTGTCAGTCAAGAGCGGCGTCGTATCGAGCTACATGCACAACCAGATTGCCGAAGGGCTCGGCAAAATCGGCGTGCTGGTGGCGCTGGAAAGCGAGGGAAAGGCGGAGGCGCTTTCCGAGATCGGCCGCCAGATCGCGATGCACGTGGCGGCGACGAACCCGATCGCACTCAATATCGATGGTGTCCCGGCTGACGTGCTGGAGCGCGAGAAGGGTATTCTTGCGGAGAAGAACCAGGGCAAGCCCCCGCAGGTCCTGGAGAAGATCTTCCAGTCCAGCCTGAAGAGCTTCGCCAAGGAGAATACGCTGCTGGAGCAGCCCTTCATCCATGACACGTCCAAGTCCGTAGCGCAGGCGTTGAAGGAAGCGGAGAAGGCAGCCGGTGGCGCGGTCACGCTCAAGGGCTTCGTGCGTTACGCGCTGGGCGAGGGCATCGAGAAGGCAGAGGACGACTTCGCAGAAGAGGTCAAGAAGGCGGCCGGGGGCTAGTCTGCGTCGCATTTTCCGGTGCATTTGCAGCGGCCGGTCATCCTCGACCGGCCGTTTGCGTAACTCGCCGTCTACATTTCGTCTGCCTTCGTTTTTTGTATTTTGGCGCGCGAGGGAGTGCCAATCAGTAGCAATTTAGGCTATGGCGTGCGCCAGGATCGTTCCGGCCGCCAGCGTGGGCACATCGACTGGCTCGGGCAGTGGAGGGAACTCATGTCGGCAGCTAGCACACCGCTCAAGTACCCGCGCCTGCTTCTCAAGCTCTCCGGTGAGGCGCTGATGGGCAAGGCTGGATATGGCATCGACATGGAGGTCGTCGAGCGGCTGGCGAGGGATGTGGCTGAGGCGGTCGCGGCAGGCGCGCAGATCGCCATCGTGATTGGTGGCGGCAACATATTCCGGGGGCTGCAGGGCGCCGCGAACGGTATGGAGCGGGCCACGGCCGACTACATGGGCATGCTGGCCACGGTCATGAATTCGCTCGCTTTTCAAGGCGCGCTTGAAAAGTTTAAGGTGTCGTCTCGGGTTCAGTCCGCAATTCCGATGCCGACGGTATGCGAAAGCTACGTGCGCCCCAAGGCGCTGCACCACCTGCGCAAAGGCCGCGTCGTGATCTTCGCTGCCGGCACGGGAAATCCGTTCTTCACGACGGACACCGCCGCCACACTTCGGGCAATCGAGACCAGTTGCGATGCGGTTGCCAAGGCTACACAGGTCGATGGTGTGTACTCGGCGGACCCGAAGAAGGACCGCGGTGCCAAGCGCTACGACACGTTGAGCTACTCGGAAGTGCTGGCGCGCGACCTCAAGGTCATGGACGGGGCTGCGATCGCCCTTGCCCGCGACAATAATCTTCCGGTAATTGTGTTCTCCGTTGAGGAAACGGGAAATCTCCTCAAGGTCTTGCGGGGAGAGGCACGGGCCACGGTGGTGTCCTAACGGGCCGCCGAAGGAGGCTTTTTTGCGTTGGCGAACGCGGCCGACGCGCTGCGGTTGTGAGCCGCTCATGCGATGCGCCGAGGGCGGCACGTTCCATTACGTGCGGAATAGCCGTCCGCTCCCCGTAACGCCGGGCGCCGCATGCAAATGAAGCCGGCACAGGCTCGCGAAGGAAAGGAAATAACTATGGCTGGCAGTTTCGATCTCATGGAACTTGAGACCCGCATGCAGGCGTCGATCGACGCGCTCAAGCGCGAACTGTCCGGTCTGCGCACGGGGCGCGCCAGCGCACATCTGCTCGATCCCATACAAGTGACCGTGTACGGCTCCAAGATGCCGCTCAACCAGGTTGCGACAGTATCGGTGCCCGAGCCGCGGACCATCTCGGTACAAGTCTGGGACCGCTCCAACGTGTCAGCGGTCGAGAAGGCTATTCGCGAGTCCAACCTCGGGCTCAATCCGGTGATCGACGGCACGCTGATGCGGCTCCCGATCCCGGCGCTGACGGCAGAACGACGTCAGGAGCTGATCAAGGTGGCTCACAAGTACGCCGAACAGAGCCGCGTTGCCGTGCGCAACGTGCGTCGCGATGGCATGGACCATCTCAAAAAGCTGGAGAAGGACGGCGAAATGAGCCAGGACGAGCACAAGAAGAACTCGACCAAGGTGCAGGAGCTGACCGACTCCTACGTGAAAGAAGTCGACCAAGTTCTCCATGCCAAGGAAGCCGAAATCCAGAAAGTCTGATCCCTCACGGTCCCGCCGTCGACCTTTCCGGTTTCCCGAGATGCATATCTAGAGGCGCCCGTCAGTGCCAGACCGCCATGAAGCCGAGGACGAGATCAGCGACAAGCGCGCCGCGTGTGATGTGCGCCACGTCGCGATCATCATGGATGGCAACGGGCGCTGGGCCAAGGAGCGGGGATTGCCCCGCAGCGTCGGACACCGCAAGGGGGTTGAGGCTGTGCGCCGTACGGTGCAGGCCGCGATCGAGCTTGGCATCCCCTATATCACAATCTACTCGTTCTCGTCGGAGAACTGGTCACGACCGCGCGAGGAGATCGACGACCTGATGGGTCTCATGAAGCGCTTCATCCGCCGGGATCTGGCGGAGCTGCATCAGGCGGGTGCGCGTATCATGGTGGTCGGCGAACGCGAAGGCGTCGATCCGGAACTCATGACGCTGATCGACGAGGCGGTCGAATTGACGCGCGAAAACACTGCCCTCAATCTCGTCATTGCCTTCAACTACGGATCACGCGCCGAGATTGCGAAAGCGGCGCGGGCGCTGGCGCAAGACGTCGCTGCAGGGCGTCTCGATCCAAACGAGATCGATGCGGATCTGTTGGGGGCGCGGCTCGATACCGCGGGGATTCCCGAGCCTGACCTGCTGATCCGCACGAGCGGCGAAATGCGACTTTCCAATTTCCTGCTCTGGCAGTGCGCCTATACCGAGTTCGTGTTCCTGGATACATTCTGGCCGGACTTCGGCCGCGCCGATCTGGAGGGCGCGCTCGCGATCTACCGAAGCCGAGATCGCCGGTTCGGCGGGTTGTCACGGCGTACCTCCGCATGAGGCCGGCATGACCGAAAATGCGGGGAAACGCGCACCCGTGGCGGATGGGGGCACCAGTGGGTCGGGTATGGCACAAGGACCGAAGACGTCCTCGGATCTAAAGCCGCGGCTGATTGCCGGCGCTGTGATGGCCGCGGTAGCGTTGATACTGGATTATGCCGGACCCATACCGTTCGCTCTGCTCGTCGTGGGTGTGGCGGTGGTGATGTGCTGGGAATGGGGGCGGCTGGTGCGCGCGGAGGACTACGGGCCCGCACTCGTCGTCCATGCGCTAGCGGTCGTCTTTGCAGGCGTGCTTGCGGCGGCCGGGCTGCCTGCTCTCGGACTGGCGGCACTTGCGATCGGCGCAGGCGTGCTGCTGGCGATGCCGTTCGGGTCGCGCAGGCTGATGTCGACAGCGGGCGTGGCCTACGTCGGCCTACCAGTGATCGCGTTGCTGTGGCTGCGCGATGATCCAGCACTTGGTTTCGAAGCTGTGCTGTTCTTGTTCGCCATCGTCTGGGGGTCCGACATCGGTGCATTCGCTGCCGGGCGGGGGATCGGCGGGCCAAAGCTTTGGCCGCGGGTTTCACCCAACAAGACATGGGCCGGGTTTTTCGGAGGCCTTACGGCTGGGCTCGTTGCGGGTATCATCTTCGCGCATGTCGTTCCCGGTACGAGCAGCTTGGTGCTGGCCGTTGTGGGATTGATACTGGCGTTGGCGGCACAAATGGGCGATCTGGCGGAATCGGCGCTGAAGCGCCGCTTCGGAATCAAGGATTCCAGCGCCATCATTCCGGGCCACGGTGGCGTGATGGACCGCGCCGACAGTATGGTTGCGGTATCCATCGCGGTGTCACTTCTGGCGCTTTTGGTGAACGCGGATTCGCCGGCGCGCGCACTATTTGGCTTGTGAAGTGAGACGAAGCGTGGCGCGCCTTGACGATGCGAGAGGACCGGGCAGCGCAGGCATGGATGTGCGCGAACGAGATGAATCGATAGCGGGCTCGGCGGCCACCGCCCGGGTCCAAGCGGGGGACGTGCGCCGTGTCAGCGTGCTCGGAGCCACCGGATCGATCGGGCAGAGCACGCTCGATCTCATCGCCCGCCATCCGGGGACATTCGAGGTCGAGGCGCTGACGGCCAACGCCGATGCAACTCGGCTTGCAGAACTTGCCATCCGCCACAAGGCGCGGATGGCGGTGGTGGCCGATCCGGGCGCATACGAGGCACTGGCAGAGGCGCTTGCCGGGACTGGCATCGTCGCGGCCGCAGGTTCACAGGCGCTGGTCGAGGCGGCATCGCGACCGGCCGATTGCGTGGTGGCGGCGATTGTCGGCGCGGCGGGCCTCGTCCCGACACTCGCCGCCGTGCGGCAGGGACGCCGTGTGGCGCTTGCCAACAAGGAATGCCTGGTCACGGCCGGCGAACTGTTCATGTGCGAGGTGGCGTCGGCGGGGACAGAGCTGCTTCCGGTCGATTCGGAGCATTCGGCCGCGTTCCAGGCGATCGGGTCCGCCGAGCCCGATGCGATCGAGCAGATCACGCTGACCGCGTCGGGCGGTCCGTTCCGCGACTGGGAAATGGCGCGGATAGCGGCGGCGACGCCCGAGCAGGCGCTGCGGCATCCGAACTGGTCGATGGGTGCAAAGATCACCATCGACTCGGCCACGCTGATGAACAAGGGACTGGAGCTGATCGAGGCGTTCCACCTGTTCCCGGTTGGCGCGGACAGGCTCGAATGCGTCGTCCACCCGCAATCGATCGTGCATTGCCTCGTGGCGTATCGCGATGGGTCCGTTATTGCGCAAATGTCCTCGCCTGACATGCGAACGCCCATTGCGCTCGCGCTTTCCTGGCCGCGGCGGATCGATGCACCAACCAAGCGGCTCGACCTGGCGGAACTTGGCCAGCTGACTTTCGAGCGGCCCGACACGGCGCGGTTCCCGGCACTGGCGGTCGCGCGACAGGCGCTGGCGGCGGGCGGAGCTGCGCCGGCGGTGCTCAATGCGGCCAACGAGGAAGCCGTCATGGCTTTCCTGGAACGGCGAATCGGGTTTCTCGATATTGCCGCCGTCGTGGCTGACAGCCTCGAGGCAGCCGACCGTCGCGGCCTGCTCGGTGCTTGCGAGAGACTGGATGACCTCTTGGCGATCGACGCGGAGGCGCGGGTGCTGGCGCGATCGCTGCTGGTGCGGAGTTGACGCCGGTGCGATCCGGGTCGGATCACCGATGCGACGTGCGCGTCTGAAGTGTTTGCGGAATTTTGAGTACAATTTGGCGCTTAATTTGGGTCTGGCGCCACTTGATGCTATGGGGAACACGAGCCAACGTGCATGGCACCGCGCGCGTTATGTTGACGTCCGTGACGGGGCCGACCATCTGTAGGCCTAGGCGGCCGATTTGCTGTGCAACGAGATCTCTTGCCCGGTACTGCATTGCGTGCGGCGCTGCGGATTGAGAGCAGAACAGGGACGAATCGATGTTTGAAAGCTTGTCCAACGGGTTAACGGTTCTGTTGGCGTTCCTGTTCGTTCTCAGCGTGGTGGTTTTCTTCCACGAACTCGGCCACTTTCTCGTGGCGCGCTGGTGCGGCGTCAAGGTCAAGGCGTTCTCGATCGGGTTCGGCCAGGAGATCTTCGGGTTCTATGACCGCCACGGGACACGCTGGCGGGTGGCTTGGCTGCCGCTGGGCGGCTACGTGAAGTTCATGGACGACGAAAGCGCGGCCTCGACTCCTTCGGCGGAAGCGCTCCGGCAGATGAGCGAGGAGGAGCGCGCGGGGTCGTTCCACCTCAAGCCCGTCTGGCAGCGTGCCGCAGTCGTTGCCGCCGGGCCGATTGCCAATTTCATTCTTGCGATCGTCATTTTCAGCGCAATCTTCGCGGTTTACGGCATCACGACGCTGGAGCCACGGGTCGGCACCGTGGTGCCCAACTCGCCGGCGGCAGCGGCCGGCGTGCAGCCTGACGACCTGGTGGTGAAGATCCAGGGCGAGCCGATCAACGACTTCGGCGATCTGCAGCGCATCGTCACGACGAGTCCGGAGCAGGATCTGGAGTTCGTCGTGGATCGAGGCGGCACGCTGGTGACGCTGACCATCCGACCGAAGCTGACCGAGCATGAGGACGCCATCTCCGGCAAGATCAAGACTCCGATCATCGGCATCACCAGCCGGCCTGGGGCTGAGCGCAAGACGCGCGACGTAGGCCTCGGAGAAGCGGTGGGTCTCGGCGTCGACCGAACGGGTGTGATCATCTCCTCGACGCTTTCGTTTATCGTCGACCTCGTCCGCGGCCGGCAGAGCGCGGATCAGCTGGGCGGCCCGATTCGAATCGCGGATGTGTCAGGTCAGGTCGCGAAGTTCGGAATCCAGCCGCTATTACATTTCATCGGCGTGATTTCGGTCAGCATCGGGTTGCTCAACCTGTTTCCGATCCCGCTGCTCGACGGCGGGCATCTGATGTTCTACGCGATCGAGGCCGTGCGCCGTAAACCGCTGTCGGAGCGGACGCAGGAGATCGGCTTCCGAATCGGGTTGGCTATCGTGCTGATGCTCATGGTATTCGCCACTGTCAACGACTTGCCGATCCTCAAGAAATGGTTCTTCTGAGCCCACGTATTTTGTCCCGTGGTGGCGTATTCTTGCCACTTCCCGAAGGCTTACTGAATCGTTAAAACCGAGTGGTCATCAAGGGGGGTAATCCGCCCGTGATTCGATGCGACGGGGCATCGGATAAGGGAACACGGTTGGATTGCCTGAAGAAACGGGCACCTAGCTCAATACTAGGCGTTGACAGTGCGGAGAGGCCGATGCCGACGGTCTTCGCGCTCATGGGGGTCGGCAGCTACGAGGGCATGCCTTGCGAATGCCGCAGTATCGAAATTGGATGATCAGGGGTCTGGGGCTGGCGTTGTGGCTGGCTATTGCAGCTCCTTCTGTCCTGATCGTCGATGTCATCGCTTTTGCCAAACCAGCTGAAGCGCAGGGTGTCGTCCGCGAGATCCGGGTCGTCGGCAATCGACGTCTGGAGCCGGAGACGGTTCGCTCCTACATGAAGTTCTCGGTCGGGGACGTTTACAGCTCGGGTGCCGCTGATGCGTCGCTGCGGGCTCTGTTCGCGACGGGATTGTTTTCGGACGTGCGCGTCGACCGCGAGGGTTCCGCCGTCGTCGTGACCGTGGTGGAGAATCCGGTCGTTTCGCAGGTCGCCTTCGAGGGCAACAGCGAGGTCGATACGGCGACGCTGCAAAGCGAGGTGCAGCTGAAGCCGCGCTCGGTGTTCACGCGGGCGAAGGCGCAGGCCGACGTGCAGCGCATCCTCGACGTGTATCGCCGCCAGGGTCGCTTCGCGGCCCACGTCGAGCCGAAGCTGATCGAGCTCAACGAGAACCGCGTCAACGTCGTCTTCGAGATCACGGAAGGCGGCGCGACGAAGGTCAAGGGCATCAACTTCGTCGGCAACCATGTGTTCTCCGACTCGCAGTTGCGCGACATCGTGACGACGACCGAGTCCGGCTGGTTCGACTTCCTCAAGGGAACCGCGGTCTACGACCCCGACCGTCTCAATCTCGATCGCGAGCTGCTGCGCCAGTATTATCTGAAGAACGGCTACGCGGATGCTCGTATCATTGCGGGCAACGCTGAGCTGTCACCCGACGGCGCCGGCTTCTACATCACCTTTGCCGTCGAAGAGGGTGAGATCTATCACTTCGGCACGGTGACGATCGAGAGCACGTTGCAGGAGGTTTCCACCGCACCGCTCTATGGCGATCTGCTGACCAAGCAGGGTGCCGTCTACAACGGCTCGCAGATCGACAAGACGGTCGAGAAGATGACGCTGTCGATCGCCGAGCAGGGCTATGCGTTTGCCCGGGTGCGGCCGCGCGCGCAGCCGGACTTCGCAACGCGCACGATCAACCTCATCTATACGCTGGACGAGGGTCCGCGCATCTACATCGAGCGCATCAACATCCTGGGCAACACGCGCACCAAGGATCACGTGATCCGACGCGAGTTCCGTCTTGCCGAGGGTGACGCCTACAATCCGCTGCTGGTCGACCGCGCAAAGAAGCGGCTCGAGGCGCTGGGTCTGTTCAAGGCGGTCAAAGTCAACCGCAATCCCGGAACGAGTTCGGATCGCGTCAGTCTCGATGTCGAGGTGACGGAGCAGTCCACCGGCGAGCTGTCGTTCGGTGCGGGCTACTCCACCAGCGAGGGCGTGATCGGCGACGTCTCGATCTCGGAGCGCAACCTGCTGGGCAACGGCCAGTTCCTGCGCCTGAAGCTGGCTGGCTCCATGGAGCGCTATCAGATCGAGCTTTCGTTCACCGAGCCGCGCTTCCTCGACATGAACCTCGCCGCGGGCTTCGACCTCTTCCACAAGGAAGTCGACCAGACCAGCGAGTCGGGCTTCAAGAGCCGCAAGACCGGCGGCACGTTGCGGCTTGGCTATCCGCTGGCCGAGGATCTGTGGATGCAGAACTACTATACGTTCTCACGCGACGAGATCTTTGATGTGCAGTCCAACGCTTCGCTGGCGATCAAGGATGCATGCGGTGATCCTAATCCGATGCCTAATACTGCGGCAGACTGCCAGGACGAGGTTTACTATACGTCTCTGGTCGGAACGTCGCTCACCTATGACCGCCGCAACCATCCGAAGAATCCGACGGCGGGCTACTTCCTGCAGGGATCGGTCGATTTCGCCGGCCTTGGGGGTGACGCGCAGTATGTCCGGCTTTCCGGCGAAGGCCGCTTCTACTATCCGATCACCGAGAAGATCACCTTCGTCGGCCGCGCCGTCGCTGGCCATATCCAGGGCTGGGGAGACGACGACGTCCGCATTCTCGACCTCTACTTCCGTGGCGGCGAGACGATCCGCGGCTTCGAGCGTGCCGGCTTCGGTCCGCGCGACTTGACGGCGGGTGGCCGACGCGATGCGCTGGGCGGCAAGACCTACTGGGCAACGACGGCCGAGGTGCGCTTCCCGCTGCCGCTCATTCCGGACGATCTGGGCATGGGTGGTGCTGTTTTCGCGGATGCCGGTTCTCTGTTTGGCGCTTCCGAGCGGGCCAAGAATGCCGTCGGTGCCGATCTGGCCGACGACTCGACGGTTCGTTCGTCGGTTGGTGCGTCGATCCTATGGAACTCGCCGGTCGGTCCGCTGCGGCTCGACTTCGCCAAGGTTCTCACCAAGGAGAGCTACGACCAGGAGCAGTTCTTCCGCTTCGGTGCGCAGACGAAGTTCTGATGCTCTTTCGCGGACGGCTTGATGCTGTCCGCGACTTGAGCCAATGCAAGGCAAAGGCGCCGGCCGCTCATCGCTGCCGGCGCCTGTTTCTTTCAGCGCACGCTACAATCGTAGAAGCCGCCGGGTGAAACGGTATTGCGCGGCTTCCCAAGCGCCGAGCCTTGGCCTAGGTTCGCCGCGATTCATTTCATTCAATTGCGCTCGGAGGGGGCATGCAGCATCGCGGGTTCTTCGACCGGGCAGGTCCCTTTACGCTGGCGGAACTTGCCAAGACGATCGTGGCCGAGCTGCCCGACGGGGCAGAAGGCGGCCGCCTCATTCACGACGTGAAGCCGCTGTCGGACGCGCAAGCGGGCGACATTTCGTTCCTCGACAACCGCAAGTACCTGGCGCAACTCGCAGGGACGAGGGCGGGTGCGTGCCTTATCGTGCCGGCGTTGGCCTCGCGCGTGCCGGTGGGTACGGCGGCTCTTGTCACCAAGGCGCCTTACCGGGGCTTCGCGCTGGCGTTGCGGGCGTTCTATCCAGGCGCATTGTGGCCGCGTGCGGCGCGTTCAGAGGTGGGTACGCTGATCGACCCGACCGCCGAGATCGAGGACGGCGTGGAGATCGAACCTGGCGCGGTCATCGGCGCCGAGGCCGCAATCGGCCGGGGCAGCCGGATCGCAGCAAACGCCGTGATCGGCTACCGGGTGTACGTCGGGCGGGACTGTTACGTTGGCGCGGGGGCCAATCTAGCCCACACGCTCGTCGGCGACAGGGTCATCATCCATTCGGGTGCGCGGATCGGGCAGGACGGTTTCGGCTTCGCCATGGGGGCCGGCGGGCACCTCAAGGTGCCGCAGATCGGCCGGGTCATCATCCAGGATGACGTCGAAATCGGCGCCAATACAACCATAGACCGGGGTGCCCTTAAGGATACTGTCATAGGCGAGGGCACCAAAATTGATAATCTCGTACAAATCGGGCACAACGTGATCATTGGGCGACATTGCGTGATCGTCGCCCACACGGGTATTTCCGGCTCGACCGAGCTTGGGGACTACGTCGTCATGGGCGGCCAGTCCGGCTCGGTCGGCCACATCAAGATCGGGACGGGCGCACAGGTCGCGGGTGCCTCGCATGCCAAAGACGACGTGCCGGCCGGCGCTCGCTATGGCGGCACGCCGGCCAAGCCCCTGAAGGATTGGGCGCGCGAGCTTGCGGCGGTGGCGCGGCTCGCCGAACGAACCAAGCGTTCGGCAGGCGACGGCGGCCAGGACGGCGGCTCTGGCGCAGAGAGTTGAGTTGGAGATGTCAGTTGCTCGGCGCAGCCGGCGATGGTCCGGCGTGGCACCGGCGTTGACGAATGGAAGAGAAGATCGATGAACGACGCATCCGACAAACCGGTGATGGGCACCGCCGATATCATGCGTGTGATGCAGTTGCTGCCGCACCGCTTCCCTATGCTGCTGGTGGACCGGATCTACGACATGAATGGCGACGAGAGCTGTGTCGGGGTCAAGAACGTGACCATCAACGAGCCGTTCTTCAACGGACACTTTCCACAATTTCCGGTGATGCCCGGCGTGCTCATCATCGAGGGCCTGGCGCAGACGGCGGGCGCCTTGTGCGTGTCGAGCCTGAAGGAGGACTACAAGGCCGAACTCGTCTACTTCATGGGGATCGACAGGGCAAAGTTCCGCCGCCCCGTGGTGCCGGGCGACCAGATCCACTACCATGTGCGCAAGGTGCGCAACCGTGGCCGCGTCTGGAAATTCTTTGGCGAGGCCAAGGTGGACGGGCAGGTTGCGGCCGAGGCCGAGGTGAGCGCCATGCTCGCCGACACGGCGGAAGCACGGGCCTTCGCGAGCAAGCATGGCTGAGCAGCAGATTCATCCGACTGCCATCGTCGAGCCGGGGGCGAAGCTCGGCGCGGGCGTGAAGGTCGGTCCCTTTTGCATGGTAGGCGCCAACGGTGTCCTGGGCGACGGTGTCGAACTCATCTCGCATGTGGTGGTGGCGGGCCATACCAGTATCGGTACGGGCACGCGCATCTTTCCGTTCGCGTCGATCGGCCACCAGCCGCAGGATCTCAAGTTCAAAGGTGAGTTGACAACGCTGACGATCGGCTCCAACTGCTTGATCCGCGAAGGGGTGACGATGAACCCCGGAACGGAAGGCGGCGGCGCGAAGACGGTTGTTGGCGACAACTGCGCGTTCCTCGCCAACAGCCATGTCGGGCACGACTGCGTCGTCGGCAACAACGTCATCTTCTCCAACAACGTCATGTTGGCCGGACACTGCAACGTCGGCGATTTCGCCATAATCGGCGGTGGCGCGGCGGTGATCCAGTTTGCGCGCGTGGGTGCGCATTCCTTCCTCGGCGGCATGTCGGGACTGGAGAACGACCTCATTCCCTACGGAATGGCGCTGGGAAACCGCGCGCACCTGTCGGGACTCAACATCGTCGGCCTGCAGCGGCGTGGCTTTGCGCGCAACGACATCCATGACCTGCGCCGCGCGTACCGGCTTCTGTTTGCGGCGGAGGGCACGCTGATGGAGCGAGTCGAGGACGTGGCGGCGGAATTCAAGGACCATCCCATCGTCGTCGAGATCGTGGAATTCATTCGCGCGGGCGGAAAGCGGTCGCTTTGCACGCCGCGTGGCGCCGACGAAACCTGAGGCTCTCGTGATGAGCGCCGCTCGTCGGATCGGGATCCTGGCTGGCGGCGGAACCTTGCCGCGCGAGATCGCCGACAGCGTCGCGGGGCGCGGTTTGCCCCTGCATATCGTTGCCATTGACGGCGAAGCGAATGCCGATTTCGGCCCATATCCGGTGACACGCGTCAACTGGGGCGAGATCGGTCGTATGGTTGCTAGTTTCAAGGAGACGGGCTGCACCGATCTCATCATCATCGGATCAGTGACGCGCCCTGATCTGGCAACGATCAAGCCCGACCTCGGTTTCGTGCGCGCGCTGAGCACGGTGCTCGGGCTGGTTCTGGCAGGCGGCGACGATAGCGTGCTGCGTGGCGTCATCGCCTTCTTCGAGAGCCACGGCTTTCGGGTGGTTGGCGCTGCGGAGCTTGCACCGGAGCTGGTGATCGGCGAGGGCGAATTCATACCCGGCGCGGGCGATCAATCGCTCATCCGTGAGGCGCGGACCGGCTTCGAGATAATCGCGGCGCTGGGGCGCTTCGACATCGGCCAGGCCGCCGTCGTGACCCGGGGGCGGCTGGAAGCGCTCGAAGCGGCGGAGGGCACCGACCGGATGCTGCAGCGGGTCGCATTACAGCGTCGCTCACAGGGCTGGTCCCATTCGGAAAGTGCCGGCGTGTTGGTGAAGCGGACGAAGCCGGCTCAGGACAGCCGCATCGATCTTCCGGTGATCGGGCCGGAGACGGTGTCACGTGCTGTCGAATGCTGTCTCGGTGGCATTGCGGTTGAGGCCGGGCGGGTGCTCGCCGCGAACCGTCGCGAGTTGCTGGCGCGTGCCGCGGCGAGCCGGCTTAGCGTTACCGGTGTCGGTCTTTCCGAAAGCGGCATGGAGGTTTACCGGCCGCGCCGACGTGGCTCCTGGAGCGGGCGCCTGCTGCGGGCAGTCAAGTCGCGGCGCGTAGCGCACCAGCTTGCTCTGCGGCCGGTTGGCAGGCATGCGATCCCATCCCGGGTTCTGCGCGATGCCAACAAGGGGCTCGACATCGTGGCGGCGCTGGAGCCGATCGGCGGCACGCGGGCGGTTGTGGTCGTGCGCGGTCACGTCCTTGCGGTCGAGACGGGCGAGGGCGTCGCCAATGCACTGGCGCGTGCGGCGGAGTTCAGGCAATGGGGCGACAGGCGATTGAGACGGCGCGCCGGTGTTGTGGTGATGCATGCCGGTCGAGACTGCATGCCCGAGTTGATCGAGCAACTAGATCAGGGTCGCTTCGCGGGCGTTGTCGTCAAACTGCGCCGGTTCACGGCCGGAGTGCCGGCCGACACGATCGCTGCCGCGGACAAGGCGGGTGTTTTCATCGCGGGTCTCGCTGCGGATCGGGAGAGCGGGCATGGCTGAGCCGAGGGACAGCGGCAGCGCGCGAGCGGCGGCTCGTCCAGCCGGATCCTCTGCCAGTGCCGATGCAGGGGCCAACCGCCGATCGAAGCTTTTTGTTGTGGCGGGCGAGCATTCGGGCGACGCGCTCGGCGCCAAGCTCATGGCTGCGCTCAATTCGCGAGCGAGCAATCCGATCCGCTATGTCGGCGTCGGCGGCGAGGGTATGGAAGCGCAGGGCCTCGCCTCGCTATTTCCACTCGATGATGTTGCAGTCATGGGACCGATGTCGATCCTTCCGCGTCTGCCGAAGATCGTTCGTCGCGTGTACCATGCGGTCGATGCCGCGGTTGCATCCGAACCCGACGCAGTCGTTATCATCGATAGCCCGGAGTTCACGCATCCGATTGCCAAGCGCATCCGCAAGCGCCGCCCGGACATTCCCATCATCGACTATGTCAGTCCCAGTGTGTGGGCATGGCGGCCGGGCCGTGCGAAGCGCATGCGCGCCTACGTCGATCACGTGATGGCGCTGTTGCCTTTCGAGCCCGCGGCGCATGAGCGACTCGGCGGCCCGCCATGCACGTACGTCGGTCATCCGATGATCGAGCGTTACGATTGGATCAAGGCGCAGGATGGTGCGGCGTTGGCGGCGCGACTGGGACTTACGGGAGATCGCCCTGTTGTCGTCGTGTTGCCCGGCAGCCGTGCCTCCGAGGTCGGGCGCATGATGCAGCCGTTCGGCGAGACGCTCGCGTTGTTGGCTGCGCGCGGCTGTCGTGTCGATGCAATCCTGCCAGTGGTCGAAAGCGTGCGCGGGCTCGTCGAGGAAGGGCTTGCCGGTTGGACGGTGAAACCGCATCTCGTCTCGGGGGAGGCCGACAAGTTCGCGGCCTTCCGTTTGGCGCGTGCCGCGCTCGCCGCATCGGGCACGGTGACGCTGGAACTGGGGCTAGCGGGAACGCCGATGATCGTTGCCTACAAGGTCGATCCCGTGGCGTCGCGACTGCGGTTCCTTTTGAAGG
This sequence comes from Hyphomicrobiaceae bacterium, assembly GCA_050246945.1. Taxonomy (GTDB): domain Bacteria; phylum Pseudomonadota; class Alphaproteobacteria; order Rhizobiales; family Hyphomicrobiaceae; genus JAEUMD01. Next base: position 216,701 of record JBFWVC010000003.1, on the reverse strand, counting down.
TGCATTCGGTGGTTCTGGCGAACCTGGTGCTTGGCGAGAATGCATTTCCCGAATACCTGCAGGAAGATTGCACAAGCGAGCATCTGGCGAATGCGCTCGAACCTCTGCTTGGCGATAGCCCGCAGCGCGTGATGCAGATTGCGGCATTGGCCCGCATTCCACGGCAACTGTTGTTGGAAGAGGGCACGCCGAGCGAGCGTGCCGCGGAGATCGTGATGCGGCTTACGGGCAGAAGCCATTTGCATCAGAGTGTGAAGGAGTCCTGACGGTGCTTGTTCAATTGGCACTAGGCAGCGCGATGATTCTCCTCACTGTGGCCAGCCATGGGTTCTTCAGCGCTGCCGGTGCGGCTGCGTTGACGCGACACGTTCGTATCCATGGCAAGCCGCACTCACAACAAGGGGCCGCGTTCTTTCTGGCACTTTTCGTGTTGTGGATGTTTCTGGGCACGATCCTCGCGAGCATGTGCTGGGCAATGCTCTACAGACTGCTGGGCGCCCTCCAATCCTTCGAGGAAGCGATCTATTTCTCGCTCGTGACGATGGCGACGCTGGGCTACGGCGATGTCGTGCTCGATAAATCCTGGCGCTTGCTTTCAGCCATACAAGGCGCCAATGGCAGCTTTCTGTTCGGTTGGTCGACAGCACTGACTTTCTATGCGGTGCAGCGGATCTACGAGAAACGCTGACGCCGAGCAGTGATATTGCTGACGCAGGGCGGATCAATACATCCGTTCGAATCGGGAACGTGGACCACAGAGCAAAAAAGGCCGGACACGGACCCGGCCTTCAAGTTCTGTGAAATGTACGACGGCAGCTTACGAACGCTGGTCGACGGGGACATAGTCGCGTTCGGCGGCGCCGATGTAGAGCTGGCGGGGCCGGCCGATGCGCTGCTCGGGATCCTCGATCATTTCCTTCCACTGGGCAATCCAGCCGACGGTGCGGGCGACGGCGAACAATACCGTGAACATCGAGACGGGGAAGCCCATTGCGCGCAGCGTGATGCCTGAATAAAAGTCGATGTTGGGGTAGAGTTTCTTCTCGATGAAATATTCGTCCTGCAGCGCGATGCGCTCCAGTTCGATCGCCACTTTCAACAGCGGTTCGTCGTGTACGCCCAAGGCATCGAGAACCTCGTGGCAGGTCTTCTGCATCACCTTGGCACGAGGATCATAGTTCTTGTAGACGCGATGACCGAAACCCATCAGGCGGAAGCCAGAGTTCTTGTCCTTGGCCATCTTGATGTATTCGGGGATGCGGTCGACCGTGTCGATCTCCTGGAGCATGTTGAGGGCGGCCTCGTTGGCGCCACCATGGGCCGGTCCCCACAGACAGGCGACACCGGCTGCGATGCAGGCGAACGGATTGGCGCCCGAGGATCCGGCAAGGCGCACAGTCGAGGTCGAAGCGTTCTGCTCGTGGTCGGCGTGCAGGATGAAGATCTTGTCGAGCGCGCGCGCGACGATGGGATTGACGACGTAGGGTTCGCAGGGAACTGCGAAGCACATCTGCAGGAAGTTCGACGTGTAGTCGAGGTCGTTGCGCGGATAGATGAACGGCTGGCCGATCGAGTACTTGTAGGCCATGGCCGCGATCGTCGGCATCTTGGCAATCATGCGGTTGGCAGCAATGCGGCGCTGCTCGGGATCATTGATGTCGGTGGAGTCGTGATAGAAAGCCGACATTGCGCCGACGCAACCGCAGACGACAGCCATGGGATGTGCGTCGCGGCGGAACCCGGTGAAGAACCGCGTCATCTGTTCGTGAACCATGGTGTGACGCGTGATCGCCTTGTCGAAGTCCGTACGCTGCGTTTTGGTCGGCAATTCGCCGTTCAAAAGCAGATAGCAGAGCTCGAGGAAGTTCGACCGCTCGGCCAGCTGGTCGATCGGGTATCCGCGGTGCAAAAGAACGCCGTTATCGCCATCGATGTAGGTGATCTTCGATGAGCAGTTGGCCGTCGAGGTGAATCCCGGATCGTAGGTGAAGCAGCCCGTATCCCGGTAGAGTCGGCCGATGTCGATGACGTCTGGACCGTGAGTGCCTGAGCGCACGGGCATTTCTGCGGTTTTGCCCTTGATGCTGAGCTTCGCGTTTTCGATCGGGTTCGATGAGGCCATAGAGCTATCCTGAACGGTCATGAGAATGTCCCTCGAGGCAACGGGCGGCGGCTCGGGTTTCTCCGATGTCGGGGGTTCCGTGTCGGAGAGGCGTGGGCCATCTGGTAGCCGACATTTCGCCCTGCGACAAGATAACCCTTCGGCGGTACCTCAACTGGTAAGGAAGATCAAAAGTTATACACGTCAACGGGTTGTTCACTCGATCCAAGGCCAGCAATCAGCGCAAGCGGTGATCAGGGGGGAGAGTGTTTTGCAGCGCAACAGCTTGTGGCGGCTTTTGCATCAGCCGTGAGACGCCTGATCTGCGATGCGCGCCAGGCTCTCCTCCTCGCCCAGAACGGCCATAACGTCAAAGACCGGTGGAGACACGGTTGAGCCCGTCAACGCGGCGCGCAGGGGCTGGGCGACCTTGCCGAGCTTCAGGCCGCTGGACTCGGCGAATTCGCGCACCTGCGCTTCAAGAGCTGCGGCGTCCCAGGATTTTGCGATCTTGAGGCGAACGAGCAGGTCGGCCAGCATGCGCCGGGCATCAGTGTCGAGCTGCATTTCCGCCTTATCGTCAAGGGTTAATGGGCGGTTGGCGAATACGTAGTCGGCGCCGTGGAGCAGATCGACCAGCGTTTTGGAACGCTCCTTGAGACTGGGGATCGCGGCGCGGAACCTTGCGCCTGCGCCTTCCGCAAGGGCCTTGGCGATGCGGTCTCCACCCTTGATCTCGGGCAGCAGGTGGACGGCGCGCTCAAAAAGCTCGAGGTCGTCGGCATGGCGGATATAGTGCGCATTGAGCGCCTCGAGTTTGGCAAAGTCGAAGCGCGCGGGGCTCTTGCCGATACCATCTACGTCAAACCATTCGATGAGCTGGGATGTCGGTATGATTTCGTCGTCACCATGGCTCCAGCCCAAACGGACGAGATAGTTGCGGAGCGCTTCGGGCAGATAGCCCATGGCGCGATAAGCCTCGACGCCAAGAGCGCCGTGGCGCTTGGATAGCTTCGCGCCATCAGGTCCATGAATAAGGGGTACGTGCGAGAACTGCGGCACGCTCCAGCCGAGACCAATATAGATCTGAGCCTGGCGTGCAGCGTTGGTCAGATGATCGACGCCGCGAATGACATGCGTGATACCCATATCGTGATCGTCGACGACAACGGCGAGATTATAGGTCGGCGTTCCGTCCGAACGCAGCAGTATCAGATCGTCGAGATCCTTGTTGGGAAAGACGACACGGCCCTGCACGTGATCCTCAATGACTGTCTCGCCGTCGCGAGGAGCTTTGAAGCGAATCGTGAATGGCACGCCTTCAGGTGCCTCGGAGGCTGGCCGGTCGCGCCAGGGCGAGCGAATGGTGAGTGTGCGCTTCTCGGCTTCCGCCTTCGCGCGCATCTCGTCGAGTTCGGCCTGGGTGAGATAGCAGCGATAGGCGTTGCCCGTTGCGAGAAGCTGCGCGGCTGCCGCTTTGTGCTGCTCGATACGGGAGAACTGTGAGACTGGCACGCCGGTCCAATCGAGTTCTAGCCACTTCAAGCCGTCGATGATGGCGGCAACCGCTTCCTCGTTGTTACGGGCACGGTCGGTGTCCTCGATGCGCAAGAGGAACGTGCCGCCTTTCGCTCTGGCATAGAGCCAGTTGAAAAGTGCCGTACGCGCGCCGCCGATGTGCAGGAACCCGGTTGGCGAGGGCGCGAAACGAACGACGGGTGTGGGATAGGCTGAGGTCTGTTTTTCTGTCATCTCGCGTGCCATGATCGACTTGAAGATCGGGGGCGGTCACCAATTGGTTGCGCCTTTACCACAGGGGGCGGCCAGGGGTAAGGGCCGAAGCCGGATGCGAGCCAGACATGTCGTCGCGTAACCTCGATGGTGATGCGGAAGCGACAGCGGAAGACGACTTGGTGGGTATGTCCGCCCTTGTTGCGCCGGGGGAATGGGTGATTGGCGGCGCGGCCGCAGACGGTGCGTTTTCGCGGTTTCGAGCGGCCTTCGAAGCGGAGCGTGCGCATTGGTTCTATTGGGTGCCGGTGGCGCTCGGAGCCGGGATTGCGGTCTACTTCGCGTTGCCGTTCGAGCCGCCGGTCGCCATCGCATTATTGGCGTTCGTCGGCGTAGCGGGAATGCGGCAAGCATTGCCGGCCACGCCTGTCGTGCGTGCGCTCCTCGACGTACTCATCTTGCTGGCAGCAGGCTTCTGTCTCATCACGCTTCGCTCCTGGTCGGTGGGTGCGCCAATTCTGGAGCAGCGCATGGGGCCGGTGGAGGTGCGGGGCTTCATCGAACTGATCGAGTCGCGCGAGGGACCCGGCGATCGGCTGACGCTGCGCGTCACGCAACTCGGGCAGCTTGCCCGCAGCGAACTACCCGAGCGCGTTCGTATCCGAACGACGGCGAGAGGCGATGCATTGAGCCCGGGAGATGCCGTCATCGTGAGTGCGCATTTGGCACCGCCCGCCGGGCCGGCGCTGCCGGGCGGCTTCGATTTTGCCCGGCACGCCTATTTTGCAGGGATCGGCGCGGTGGGCTTCTCGGTGGCCAAGCCTATTCGCGACACTCAGGCACCAGAGCCGCCACTGTCGTTGCGGATCGGCGCTGCGGTGCAGGGACTGAGGCGTGCGATTGGTGCACGTGTGGATCGGGTGCTGAGCGGGGAAACCGCGGCAATTGCCAAGGCCCTGGTGACGGGTGAGCGCGGCGGGATTCCGGAAGCGACAAACGATGCTTATCGCGACTCGGGCATCTTCCACATTCTTTCAATCTCCGGCCTGCACATGGCGATCATGGGAGGGGCAGTCTTCTGGCTGGTGCGTTTTCTTTTGGCGCTTTTCCCATCCGTAGCGCTGCGCTTCCCCGTGAAGAAGTGGGCGGCTCTTGCAGCAGCGGCTGGTTCGCTCGCCTATCTTGCCATCTCGGGCAGTACGTTTGCGACGCTTCGGGCCTTCATAATGATCTCGATCATGTTCCTGTCGATCCTGCTGGAGCGTCCGGCGATCGCCCTCAGAAACGTTGCGTTGTCGGCGCTGGTCATCCTGGTCCTTTTCCCCGAAAGCCTTCTGGACGTTGGCTTCCAGATGTCATTTGCGGCCGTTGTGGCGCTCATCGCGGCCTACGAGGTCATGCATGCGCACTTCGGGGAACGCCGGCAGGGAGCGCCACGCCTGGGCGGCATGGTGGGCGTGTTTCTCGGCGGGATCGTTCTGTCGACAATCATCGCCTCGGCGGCGGTGACGCCGTTCGCCATCTATCACTTCCATAAGACGCAGCATTACGCGGTGCTAGCGAACCTCCTGGCCGTTCCAATCTGCAATTTCGTGGTCATGCCGGCGGCGCTTGCCACACTGGTCTTCATGCCGCTGGGCTTGGAAGCGGGGCCACTCCTCGTCATGGGATTGGGTATCGATGCGATGAGTGCCACGGCGCGCTTCGTTGCCAGTCTGCCGGGTGCGGTCGGCATGCTGCCGGCGATTCCGACGGGTGCATTCGCCCTGATGCTCGCGGGCGGATTGTGGCTGACGCTGTGGCAGCAGCGATGGCGTCTAGGAGGGCTGGCGCTCGTTTGCGCGGGAGTTGCTGCTGCGCCCTTTTCTGCACGTCCCGACGTCATGATCGGGCGAGATGGAAAGCTTGTCGCCCTTCGCAATTCGGCTGGGAAGCTGGCGGCGGTCGCGGCGCCACAATCGCAGTTCGAATTGAAGCGCTGGCTGGAGTACGACGGCGATGGGCGCACTCCTTCCGAAGCAGTCGCATCTTCAGGCCCTACCTGCGATTCGATCGGCTGTGCCATGGATGTGCGCGGACTGCGCGTGGCAATCTCGCGGCATGCCGCATCGGTGGCGGACGACTGCGCCATGGCTGAACTGGTGATTCTTCCAGTGCCGGCGCCCAAAGGATGCACCGCGCCCCGATCGGTGGTCGATTTTTTCGACGTGCGAACCAAGGGCGCGCATGCGGTCTATGTAGAGGGGCCGCGGCAGCTGAGGATCGCAACTGTGGCGGATGTGCGCGGCGTGCGGCCGTGGGCACCTGGGCATCGTTGGTCGCGGAACGGGCGCCCTCTCGCATCGCGTGGTGGCGTCACTCAAGGCGAACTGGCGGATACCGATCAACACGCGGAAGCAGCGCGCAAGAGGGGTGGTCGCTACCGTAGCCGCAATTCTCGGTCTCCCGATGGCGTCAGCCGCTTTGCCGCGCCGCAGGACATGCTCGACGCGCTACGACTGCCTCGTTCTGAGGTGGAGGAGGAGTTCGGGCACGGCTCAGACGGAGCACAGAATTAAGCAGATCGGCTATACACGTGTTCCGGCTCTGACGGTTGGTTCCCTGTCGGGAGCCAGCGCGTCAGCCCGGAATCCTTGCCATCTTTTGGTTGTTGTTCTGGATCGACTGGGGGTTGGCGACCCTCGACCGGGGGACAAACTTCAGATTCAGAACCCCATCGCGTCAATAGCGGCGAATGAGACCAACGAGCCGGCCCTGGATATCGACTTGATCGGGTCCGAAGATGCGGGTCTTGAACTCTGGGTTGGCGGCTTCCAGGGCAATCGTCGTGCCCTTCTTGCGCAGACGTTTCAACGTCGCTTCTTCCTTCTCGACGAGGGCAACGACAATGTCGCCGTTCTCGGCGGAATCGCAGCGGCGGATAATCACCGTGTCACCGTCGTGGATGCCGGCCTCGATCATCGAATCGCCTTTCACCTCCAGTGCGAAATGCTCGCCATTGGTGAGCAGGTCGGGTGGACAGGCGATGTCGTGCGTATGGTTCTGAATTGCACTGATGGGCGTGCCGGCGGCGATGCGGCCCATCACGGGAACGGAAACAGTGCGGGAATCTATAGCAACAGAGCTTGGCTGAGCCAGTTCCTGCGGACGACGGCCACTGCCCTCGATCACACTGGGCTGGAAACCGCCGCGCTTGGGTGCGCCGTCGCCGCCCTCAGGTAGTTTGATGACTTCGATGGCGCGCGCGCGATGCGGAAGCCTGCGGATGAACCCGCGCTCGACCAGTGCGGTGATCAAGCGATGGATGCCCGACTTGGACTTCAGGTCGAGCGCATCCTTCATCTCGTCGAACGAGGGCGGTACACCGTCGGCCTGCATGCGATCATGAATGAAGAGCAAGAGTTCTTTCTGTTTCTGCGTGAGCATCACGCCTCCGCCTGTTCGTTGTCCGCTTCAATGGAATGGTGTGCGGACTTTTCCCTCTCATGCGCGCCGCGCCACAAAGGGCTGGGCACAAAACATGAACGTACACTACGCGTTCCTGAGGTGTTCTGCAAGCGCTTTCCGCAATGGTGGGCAAAGCCTCAAAAGTCGAGAGGAAGCGTGTCGACTTTCGCGCCTGCGGGCAGCGCCGGTGCTCGCGGGGGGCGAATGATCAGACAATCGGCTGCCGCGAGCGGTGCGATGAGCGAACTGTCCTGGTTGGCGAGCGGGCGCACGCCCGCGGCCCCGTCGCTGGTGGCGGCTCGGCATGCACGCATGTAGTGCGCGCGCGGACCGTTGGCCTCGATGGGGGCGGTGAGCGCGGCTGGGACAGGGTTTGCCACCGCAGCCGGCAATCCCAGCATCGCCAATATGAGCGGCACGGCAAACACACGGGCGCAGATCATCGAAGAGACCGGATTGCCGGGCACGCCGAGTATGATCTGTCGATCACGGTGGCCGAAAATCATCGGTTTGCCGGGCCGCATCGCAATCTTCCAAAAGTCGAGCGTCATGCCAGCGGTCGTCAACGCAGGGACGACCAGATCGTGATCGCCGACCGAGGCGCCGCCAATCGTGACGAGAATGTCGGCGTCGGACGCCGCCGCGAGTTTCTCCGCCAGGCTGTCGAGCGTGTCGCGTGCGATGCCGAGGAGGATCGGCTCGGCGCCAAAGGTGGCAAGCATGGCAGCGAGGCCATACGGATTGGACGATACGATCTGATCGGGACGCGGGGTCTCACCCGGTTCGACCAGTTCATCGCCGGTGGCGAGAATGGCAACCCTGGGTCGACGCGTGCAGGCAAGGCTCGCATGTCCCATCGCGGCGGCGAGCAGAACGTCACGCGCTGTGAGACGGTGGCCCTTGGCGAGGACGGTCTGGTCTTGGCTGAAGTCTCCGCCTCGAACGCGGACATGTGCAGGATCGGGAGTACCTTCGACGACTTGAACGTGTGTTCCGTCGGCCTCCGCATTTTCCTGGATGACGATTGCGTCGGCGCCTTGGGGCACGGGAGCGCCGGTGAAAATGCGCACGGTCTGGCCCGGCCCGACGGTGCCTGCGAATGCATGTCCCGCGGCCGATTCTCCGATCAGGGTCAGGGTTGCGGGCAATGCGGCGACGTCGCGGGCGCGCACGGCGTATCCGTCCATGGCGGATGCATCGAACGGCGGCTGCGTCAGCCGGGCAGCGACGTCGGTGGCGAGTACGCGGCCCGCCAACGCTGTCAGGGGGACCTCCTCGGCGTCCAGCACGCGCGCCTTTGCCAGTATGCGTGCGAGCGCTTCTTCGACGGAAAGCAATGCCATCTCAAGCCTTCGCCTTCTTTGCCGGGCGCGTCGGGTTCTGGGATTGTGGTGCGCGCCAGTGGCCCGAACGACCGCCGGACTTCTCGATCAGACGGATGCTGTCGAACGTCATCGCCTTGTCGACGGCCTTGAGCATGTCGTAGACGGTGAGGCAGGCAACAGAGACGGCTGTCAGCGCCTCCATCTCCACGCCGGTCTGGCCGGCAACCTTCACCTCGGCGGTGATATGCAAACCGGGCGGATCCGATGTAGGCGCGAAATCGACGGTGGCCTTGGTGATTGGCACAGGGTGGCAGAGAGGGATCAGTTCGGAGGTCTTCTTTGCCGCCATGATGCCGGCGATGCGCGCGGTGGCGAGCACGTCGCCCTTCTTCGCGGTGCCTGTCTCGATCAGTGCGAGTGTTTCAGCGGCCATGCGCACGAACCCCTCCGCGCGGGCGACGCGGTGGGTGACGTCCTTTGCGGAAACGTCGACCATGTTGGCCTCGCCCTTCTCGTTCAGGTGCGAGAGGCGTTGGCTGAGAGAGGCGGGCTTTGGCATCGGTTCTCGGCTCTGCTTTGTGATTGTCGCGGTGATCTCGATCGAGGCGAGAAAGGTAGCGCGGATGCGGCGGGGAGGGCCAGTGCGCGGACTATACCAACCATCGGCGCCACCGCACCAGGGGCGGGCGGCTGTCACTTCGTTAACGCGAACGCCAGATTGGGCGACGACGTCCGACAGCGGGGCTCAACGCCGGGTTTGCGACGGGGTATGGTGAGGTTGGTGCATGCTGCCGAGCGACAAGGCGGCGGCACAGTCTGACCGGGAGGTTTGCCATGTCCACGACCATGTTCCGTCTGCCGATGCTGGCTGTTGCCAGTGGCTTCCTGCTTGCGTTGGCCGCGGGGGGGGCTGATGCGGCCGACCGTGCGTCCTACCTCACAGCCTGCGGGAAGGATTCTGACAAGGCGAAATGCGCGTGCGTCGCCGACAAGGTCGATCAGGCCTTCAAGGACAAGAAACTCGCGTTTGCATTTCAATCGCTGGAGCAGCCCATCGGCGAACTCGTCAACTCGGAATCGGGCCTCAGCGAGAAGGAAGAGGACGAAATCGTCGATAAGACCTTCGCGTTCATGAAGGAGTGCGGGCTCGTGAAGTGATGGCTCAACCCCGCGCCAGCAGCGCCTTCGTCGCGGCGGTCACGTCGGCCTGGCGCATCAGGCTTTCGCCGACAAGGAAAGTATCGACGTCGGCCTTGTGCAAACGCGCGATGTCGGCAGGTGTAAAGATGCCGCTCTCGCCAATGACGATGCGATCTTTCGGCACGCGTGGCGCGAGGCGCTCGGTGGTCTCCAGCGTCGTTTCGAAGGTCTTCAAGTTGCGGTTATTGATGCCGATGAGACGGCACGGCAGGGCGAGCGCACGATCGAGTTCGGCGTCGTCGTGAACCTCCACGATGGCGTCCATGCCCCAGTCCGCTGCGGCCGATGCAAGGTCGCGCGCGGTCGCGTCGTCGACCTCGGCCATGATGATCAGGATACAGTCAGCCCCCCAGGCGCGCGCCTCCACCACCTGATAGGGATCGATCATGAAGTCCTTGCGTAGCACCGGCAGGGATACCGCCGCGCGTGCTGCCTTGAGATATTCGGGTGCTCCCTGGAATGACGGCGTGTCAGTAAGGATCGACAAACAGGTCGCGCCGCCCGCTTCGTAGGCTTTCGCCAGGGCAGGTGGATCGAAGTCGGCGCGGATCAGGCCCTTGGAGGGCGAGGCCTTCTTGATCTCGGCGATGAGCGCGCTCTCGCCGCGGGCGAGCTTCGTCGCGATTGCCTGCGCGAACGGTCGCACCTTCGGTGCGGAACGCGCGTACTCGGCCATCACCTGCAAGGGATTGGCATCCTTGGCGCGGGCCACCTCGTCGCGCTTGTAGGACGTGATCTTGTCAAGGATGTCGCTCATCGCGTCTCATTTCTCTTCGGTGGTGGCGGCGATGAGCTTGTCGAGTGCCGCCATTGCGGAACCATTGTCGATCGATCGTGCCGCGCGCTCCACGCCGTCGGCAAGGGATGCCGCCTTGCCTGCGACGATCAGCGCCGCAGCAGCATTGAGCATTACGATGTCGCGGAACGGGCCCGGCTCGCCCTGAAGGAGCACGCGAATGGCGGCAGCATTGGCGGCTGCGTCTCCACCCTTGAGGTCGGCGAGCGAGGCCCGCGCAATGCCGGCGTCTTCCGGCGTCACTTCGAACACGGCGATGTCGCCGTCCTTGAGTTCCGCGACGGTGCTGGCGCCGGTGGTGGTCAGCTCGTCCATGCCGTCAGAGCCGTGCACCACCCAGACGTGCTCCGAGCCCAGGTTCTTCATGACGTGCGCGAGCGGCTCGACCCATTTCTTGTCGAACACGCCGAGCACCTGATGCCTGACGCCGGCCGGATTGCACAAGGGGCCGAGCAGGTTGAAGATCGTGCGTATGCCCAACTCGGCGCGGACAGGCGCCCACTGTTTCATGGCGGGATGGTGCATTGGCGCCCACATGAAGCCGACACCGGCCTGGCTGATGGCGCGGGCGACCACGTTCGGCCCGACGTCGACCTTGACGCCGAGCGCGGTGAGAACGTCGGACGCACCGGAGAGTGAGGAAACAGACCGGTTGCCATGCTTGGCGACCTTGGCGCCCGCGCCAGCGGCGACGATCGCCGCGCATGTCGAGACGTTATACGTGCCGTGCTGGTCACCGCCAGTGCCGACGATATCGACGGCTCCGGCTGGTGCGTTGACGGTGAGCATGCGCGCGCGCAGGAGGCGTGCGGCGCCGGTGATCTCCTCGACAGTCTCGCCACGCACGCGCAATGCCATCAGGAAGGCGCCCATCTGCACAGGCGTGGCACCGCCTGATGACATGATGTCGAGGGCGCTTTCGATCTCGTCGTCGCCCAGACTAGCTCCGGTGGAAACCTTCTGGATGATGCGTTTGAGTGCGGGCGCGGTCATGCGTACGTCGACTCCACTCGGCAGCAAGCTCTACGCGGCGGTCCGGGCGCGCGGGGGAGGGATGGCGTTGCGCCTGGGCGAAATGCCCGAGAGTTCGAGGAAGTTTGCCAGCAGGGCATGGCCATACTCCGACGCGATGCTCTCGGGATGGAACTGCACGCCATGTACCGGGTGCTGCCTGTGCTGAAGACCCATGATGAGACCGTTGTCGGTCTCTGCCGTGATCTCGAGGCAGTCCGGCAGACTCTCGCGTTCCACGATCAGCGAGTGGTAACGGGTGATCTCGAAGTCCTGCGGCAGGCCCGTGAAGATGCCCTTGCCCGTGTGGCGGACGCGGGAGAGCTTGCCGTGCATCGGCACGGGTGCCCGGATGACCCTGCCACCATAGGACTGGCCGATCGACTGGTGGCCGAGGCAAACGCCCAACAGCGGTATTGTGGCACCCGCCTTGGCGATCAGGTCGAGACAGACACCGGCTTCGTTGGGTGTGCACGGGCCAGGCGAAAGCACAATCGCCTTTGGCTTTTGCGCAATGACCTCCTCGGCCGTCACCTTGTCGTTGCGGATAACGACGGACTCGGCGCCCAGCTCGCCCAGGAAATGGACGAGGTTATAGGTGAAGCTGTCGTAGTTATCGATCAGGATCAGCATAGGCGCGGCCTTTTGCGGCTGGCTGTAGTAACGGTGCGGGAGCAATGCCCGGCGCAATTGGTGTAGGGACAGGGGCGGGGGGCGTCAAGGCAACTGGTCCAAGGGCGATAAGAGTTGCGTGCAGGGGCGCGGATTTCAGGAGAGCTTGCGTGGCAGTACGAAGTCGACAAGCTCGCCGGTTGCCGGGGCCACGCGCGACCAGCTGTCAGCCTCGAAGCTGATCTGGGCAAGGGCGGCGGTCGGGAACTGCATGGCAAGCGTTCGCAGGTTCGTCTTCGGTCCGGACCGGATCAGCTCCAGGGCAATGGCGTGCAGTCCCGGGTTGTGCCCGACCAGCATCACCACCGCCGGATGTCCCTTGATGGTGCGAATACGCTCCAGCAGTGTCTGGGCGTCGGCAAGATAGAGCGTATCATCATAGACGACGGTTGGCGTCGCGTCGGTGAACTCGTTCATCACGAGGGTCAGCGTGGCGCGCGCGCGAACCGCGGTCGAGCACAGCACCAGATCGGGAACGAGGGCATGCTTGACGAGGTGGCTGCCGATGAGCGGCGCGGCCTTGGTGCCTCGCTTGGCAAGGGGGCGATCGAAGTCATCGAGGGAGAGGTCGTCCCAGCTCGACTTGGCGTGGCGGAGAAGGAGCAGAGTGAGCATGAGCGGCAAGATGGTTTGGATTGCATGCGTTGGCAAGCGAATGGTCGAACTTCTGCCCGGTACCGTTCACCGACGACGACGCGATCGGCGGCAGATGTGCGCGCGCCGATCGATGAGCGCATGTCTCGACGAGATTTAGCCCCACTGCCCCTTGTTGCCCGGCCTCGGCGTTGCCGTGCCCGATGCAAACCGCACCGCCTCCTCGGCGGCATGCACGACTGCCTTGGCCTTGTTGATGCATTCCTGCTGTTCGTTCTCGGGCAGCGAGTCGTAGACGACGCCGGCGCCCGACTGGACATGCAGCGTTCCGTCCTTCACGAGCGCGGTGCGCAGGACGATGCACGTGTCCATTTCGCCGTCGGCGGCGAAATAGCCGACACATCCGGCGTAGGGACCACGCTTGGACTTCTCCAGCTCGTCGATGATCTCCATGGCGCGCACCTTCGGTGCCCCCGACACCGTGCCGGCCGGGAAGCCTGCCATCAGAGCGTCGACGGTGTCGGAATGGGCAGCGAGCCGGCCAACAACGTTGGACACGATATGCATCACGTGTGAGTAGCGCTCGATCACGAACTGGTCGGTAACGCGGACGCTGCCCACTTCGGCGACCCTGCCGACGTCGTTGCGGCCGAGATCGAGAAGCATCAGGTGCTCTGCCCGCTCCTTCGGGTCTTTCAAAAGCGCGTCTGCCAGCATCTTGTCCTCGGACGAGGTGGCGCCGCGCCGTGCCGTGCCTGCTATTGGCCGGATGGTCACATCGCCATTGCGGACCCGAACGAGGATCTCCGGGCTAGAGCCGACAAGCGAGAAGCCGCCGAAGTCGAGGTGGAACAGGAATGGCGAAGGGTTGAGGCGGCGCAGCGCGCGATATAGCGCGAACGGGGGCAGCGCGAACGGCGTCGAGAAGCGCTGGGAGAGGACAACTTGGAAGATGTCGCCTGCCTTGATGTACTCCTTGGCCTTTTCGACCATCGACATGTACTCGGCTGGCGAAGTGTTCGAACTGGGTTCGTCGAGCACGATCGTCTGCTCGGCCGCGTTGCTACCGTGGGCCAGCGGAGTGTCGAGCGCTGAGACGACGCCGGCCAATCGTCGTCCGGCGGCAGCGTACGCTTCGTCCGACGTGGTTGTCGCGTCGGGTCTTACAGGCGTTACGACTGTCATCTCGTCGCGCACCGCGTCAAATATGACCATAACCGTTGGGCGCACGAGAATGGCATCAGGCACGCCGAGCTTGTCGGGCGGCTCGTTCGGCAGGCGCTCGATGAGGCGCACCGTGTCGTAGCCCATGTAGCCGAAAACTCCGGCGGCCATGGGCGGCAACTGTTCGGGCAACTCGATGCGGCTTTCGTCGAGGAGGGTACGAAGCGAGGCGAGCGTCGGGCGTTCGTCCCTGACGAATGCATCAGGGCTCTTGGCTGGCGCGCGGTTGATCTCGGCAGTGTCGCCTGTCGCACGCCAGATCACGTCAGGGCACAGGCCAATGATGGAATAGCGGCCGCGCACCGCGCCGCCTTCGACGGATTCGAGCAGGAAGGCAGGAGTGCGTCCTGTAGCCAGCTTCAGGTATGCGGAGACAGGCGTTTCGAGATCGGCGACGAGGCGCGTCGCGACGACCTGGGCGCGGCCTGACACATAGATCTTTGCGAACGCGGCTGGCTCGGGCCAGATGTCGATGCCGGTGGACCGCGTCTCAGGCTTCGTCACGGAGTTTAACCTTTTCAATGTCGTTCTTGCGCGGTTTCTGCACCCTTAGAGGTGGAAGCCTCACTGCTGCGCGGTAAGACAAAACGCGCAGCGGGTGCCGCGCTCGCTACTGCGTGGCGCCTCTCAGCCGGTCGAACGCCGCCTGGTTGATCGAGCTTCCGAGCCGGCGCTGAAGCGTGCTGACGTAAGCGGAAATGGTATCGTTCTCGAGGTTGCCCTTGAGCTCGGTGGCGATCCGCTCCCTCTGCTCCTTGGTGGGAGCAGGTGCCGGGATCACATCCTTTACCTGAAAGACCTGGCGTGTCGTGCCATCCTGAGTATCGGAGGAACCCGCGCCACTCTTGGGCAAGGCGAAAGCCTGCGCCACGGCCGAACGGGAGATGCCTTGCGGCGTGGTGGAACGGGTTACGGGGGGTGTTATTTCGACCTTGCCATCGCCGGCGGCCGTGGCGATTGCCTCCATCGTTTCGCCCGCCTTGAGCCGCTCGACGAGCTTGTCTGCGAATTCGCGAATCTGACGCGCGCGCTCGTTCTTCTCATAAAGTGCCTTGACGTCGTCCTTGACGTCATCGAAGGGGCGGTCGGCCGCCGGAGTTATGGAGAGGACATCGACCCAGGCGAAGCCGCCGTCGGCGAGTTCGACGGGGTCCTGTTCGAGACCGATCTGTCCGTTGAACCCAGCTGCGACGATGCGCTGGGCGTCCGGACTATTGATGGCCGGCTTGCCTTCGGGCGTTTGTCCCTGGCGATCAGTGGCGGGGATGTCGATGAACGTCAGCTTGGTCTTTTCGGCGATGTCCTTCAGCGGGCGGCCGCCGGCGCGGCCGTCATCGACCTCATCGCGAAGCTTGCCGATCTCGAAGCGCGCTTTCTCCTCGGTCAGCTTGTCGATGACCTTCTGCTTGACGGAATCGAACGTGCTAACCAATCCCGGCTCGATGGCCGTAACGCGCAGCAGTGCGGTCGTGAACTGGCCTTCGATTGGATCGGAGACCTTGTCCTTTTCCAGCGCGAAGGCGGCCTCGCGGATCTTGGTGTCGTACAGTTGGGTCTTGGTCACGAGGCCCAGGTCGATATCGCTTTCCTTGGCGCCGGCGGCCTTGGCAGCATCGTCGAAGCTTTGGCCCGCATCGATCGCCTTCTTGGCAGCTTCGGCTGCAGCCTTGTCGGGGAAGGAAATCTGCTGGACGCGCCGCTTCTCGGGCGTGTCGTAGGAAGACTTCTCCTGCTCGTAGGCTGTCTTGGCTTCCTCATCGGTGACGGTGGTGCGCTTCTTGGCATCCTCCAATGACAGGATCAGGACGGCGAGCTTGCGCGTCGGCTGGGTTGCGAACTCGCGCTTGTTGGCCTCGTAGGTCTGCTTCAGCTTCGCCTCGTCCGGAGGATCGATTTTCACGACTTTTTCAGGGTCGATGCGCGTGTAGGCTAGTATGCGCGTCTCTTCCCGGTAGGCATTCAAGGCATCGATCATTGCGTCTGGCACTACGACGGCCTCGGCTAGGGCGCCGGTGAGCTGGCGGCGCAGCTCCTCCTGCCGTCGCAGCTTCAGGAAGCCGGCCTCGGATAGGTTGAGCTGGCGCATCACAGCATCAACGGCCGCGCGCGAATATTTCCCGTCGGCGCCATGGAACGCTGGATCACGCCGAAGGCTCTCGACGACTGCGGCGTTGGAAAGCGAAAGGTCCAGCTCGGCGGCATGGGTGTCGACGGCGGCCCAGCCGATCAAGCGGTTCAAGACCTGCTGGTCGAGGCCGAAGGCGCGCGCCTGTTCCGCCGTGATGCGGCGTCCGGCTCGGTAGGAGAGCGCGTTCAGCTCGTTCTGGAAGGCGCGCTGGTACTCGTCGGGTGAGATCTCGACGTTCCCGACCTGGGCGAGGGAGCTGTGGCCTATTCGTGTGAACACGTCGGCCACGCCCCATACCGCGAAGCTGAGGATCAAAATGGCCAACAGGACTTTGACGACAATTCCCTGTGAACCGCGTCGCAAGGCTTCGAGCATCTGAGACTGTCTTCCACTGTTGTTGCAGGCACGGGCAGGGAGGCAAACCGCAAGGGCGCCGCTCCGATTCGCCGCACGCTGATTTGGTCGAAAACCCGGCGTTCCGCGCGGGGGTCGTGATATGACGCGCCATATGAAGCGCAGGCGGCTGGCGAAAGCAAGGGTGCCGGGATAAGACCTGGAAAACAGGGGGCGGATCGCGAAGCCTTGGCCATCACCAGGAGATCCGTGTGCGGTCCGATTTTCGCGTTGGAGACCGCTTGGCGGCAATTGGCCGATGTGCTGGCCGGGAGGGAGTTTGTGGCTACCTCCTACCAAAGCTTGCGGCCGTGAAGATGACACTAGTGTTGCGTCACTGACGCTTGGTCCCCGGTTGCTGCCGGGTGGTCTGCCAAGCGTCAGTGACAGAAGCAACACTAGAAACAACGAGTTGCCAGTGTTCCTATGGGCTCCGACATTTGGTCTCGACCTGGCCGCACCGGGAACCAAATGTCGGAGCCGGAACACTAGGTGGCCGATCAAAGTCCGGCCGCCGGTTCAATATTTAGAGGAGCTTCGCATATGAGCGACACCCCGCCCGTTCGTCCCCTGGTGGCAGGCAACTGGAAAATGCATGGCCTCAAGGCGGCATTGGAGCAGGCGCTGAAGGTGCGCGACGCGGTTTCTTCGGCGAATTTCGAAGCGCAGACCGACGTCATGATCTGCCCGCCTGCCACGCTCTTGATGGTTCTGGGAGAGCTTTCGAGCGAAGGTCGCATGCTGGTTGGCGGGCAGGATTGCCATGTGGCGGTCCAGGGTGCACATACGGGCGACATCTCAGCTGAAATGCTCAAGGATGCCGGGTCCAGTGCCGTAATCGTCGGGCATTCGGAGCGGCGGGCGGACCACGGCGAGATGGACCGTGACGTGCGTGCCAAGGCCGAGGCGGCGCACCGTGCGGGACTCGCCGCAATCGTGTGCATCGGAGAGACTGCGGGCCAGCGCGCAGCAGACCTGACGCTTGATGTGGTGCGCCGGCAACTCGAAGGCTCCGTACCCGACGCCGCCACTGCCGCGAACACCATCATCGCCTACGAGCCGGTCTGGGCGATCGGCACCGGACTTACGCCGACGGGGGAAGACGTGGAGGCCGTACACGGCGCGATCCGCGTGGCGCTGGCACAGCGCTTCGGTGAGGAGGGGACGAAAATGCGCATCCTCTACGGTGGCTCCGTCAAGCCCGACAATGCGCGTGAACTGATGAGCATCGACAACGTGAATGGTGCGCTGGTCGGTGGCGCCAGCCTCAAAGCAGACGATTTCTTGAGAATTGTTGCCGCTTATGGGAAGTGAGCGAGGCTGACGCGTTCAGCCCGGCTCGGCATCGTCTCGCGGGTGTGCTTTTGGACCAAGGCTCGGCAGCGTTGATACGTCTTGCGACGACACGTTGGCTCGCGGGAGCCACCGTGTCGGTGATCGCGCTTTGCGTTGGCGCGACCGCGCCGGGGTTGGTGCACTTGGCTTCGGCAGAGCCGTTGCCGAAGGAACGCTGCCAAGAACTTGCTGCAGAGCGCACGCTTCTCGAAGGCGGTGGGGCCGGCGACAACGTCCAGCGCGGACCCGAGTGGGCCAAGGCCAATCTGACGCCCGAGCAAATCAGCTATGTGCGCCGATTGATCGAGGTTCGCGAGGATCTGCTGTTCCGTTGCCGTACGTTCGAACTCGCCGATGACGACTCGCCGCCGTCTTCGGCGCCTGCCATGGCGCCGTTGCCGGTGCGCAAGCCCGCCGCGCCACACGCGGTGAAGGCCGATGCTGGAGTACCGCCGCCGGTCCGTCCCGAACGCGTCGAGTGGAAGGCGAAAGCGGTGCCGGCGAACCAGGCAGGGACTGTCAAGGATGGCGCCTCCGCCGTCGGGGGCGCGAAGCCCAAGCTTCGCGGCACGTTGCCGGCGAGCCAGAAGGCGACTTCGGCGGCGGTTCCGGCTCCAGCGCAAAAGTCGCAGCCCACATCCCAGCCCGCGGGCGGGAACTAATTGTGGTGCCTTGGGTGCCGGACTGCAGCACCCGAACGAGCCTCGACGGTGGTGCGACAGCTTAGAATGGCAACGGTGGCGACCTTGCGAGAGGGGAGGTGTGCCGATGCAGAGACGCCAAATTGCCGCAGGGGCGGCCGCAGCCTGGTTCCTGGAGGCCTGGGCCCGGCGTGACGAGGGGCAGGTGACCCCATATGCTGGTCATCGGCCTCGCAATCGTGTATGAGGCCCGCAATTCCCGAAATATTCCGGTTCAGGAGCCCTCGATGGCCACGGTAATCCTCGTCATCCACCTTATGATCGCTGCCGCGCTGGTCGGCGTCGTGTTGATGCAGAAGTCCGAAGGCGGCGCGCTCGGCATGGGCTCGGGTGGCGGGGCCGGCGGAGGTTTTCTGACCGGCCGTGGAACGGCAAACCTGCTGACCCGGACGACGGCTGCGCTGGCGCTCGCATTCTTCATCACATCGATCGTACTGACGATCTTGGCGAACCAGCGGACCAGCGGCCCCTCGGTGCTCGATTCCACGCGGCCCGCATCTGGTACCAGCGCACCGGCACCGGCGGCAGGCGACAAGCCAGCGGAAGCGCCTGCAGGTCGTGGCGGCATCCTGGACAAGCTGCAGGGTGGTGGTCCGCAAGTTCCGCGCTCCAACTGAACCCGGTCGGGGTCGTCGGCCGCGTGACGCTTGGTGCCTCGTGTTTCACCGCTGGTCCGGCACGGTTTGCCGGTCGGTTCGGCAGGTTCGCGCAGCAACCCGAGTGCGAACCTGAGCCTGGCGGTGGAACAAGCGAAATTGCCTCTTCGAATCGGGGGCGGTGTATGTATTCTGCAAGCCCATGCAACGGTACATCTTCATCACCGGCGGCGTGGTCTCCTCACTCGGCAAGGGCCTCGCATCGGCCGCACTCGGCGCGCTTCTCCAGGCGCGCGGGTATTCCGTGCGTCTCCGCAAGCTCGACCCCTATCTAAATGTCGATCCCGGGACGATGAGCCCCTATCAGCACGGCGAGGTGTTCGTCACCGACGACGGCGCGGAGACCGATCTCGACCTGGGGCACTACGAGCGCTTCACCGGCGTTCCCGCCAAGCAGTCGGACAACATCACGACAGGCCGCCTCTACCAGACGATCATCAGCAAGGAGCGGCGTGGCGATTACCTGGGTGGCACGGTGCAGGTGATCCCGCATGTGACGGACGCCATCAAGCAGTTCGTGCTGGAGGGCAACGAGGGCGTCGACTTCGTGCTGGTCGAGATCGGCGGCACGGTAGGCGACATCGAGGCGCTGCCGTTCTTCGAGGCAATCCGACAGCTCGGCAATGAACTGCCGCGCGGCAGTTGCGTCTATATCCACCTGACGCTGCTGCCGTGGATTCCCTCCGCAGGCGAACTGAAGACCAAGCCGACGCAGCACTCGGTGAAGGAGCTGCGCTCCATCGGCATCCAGCCCGACATCCTGATGTGCCGCGCCGACCGCGAGATACCCAAGGCGGAGCGAAAGAAGATCGCGCTGTTCTGCAACGTGCGCGAGGAAGCAGTCATCCAGGCGCTCGACGTCAAGTCGATCTATGACGTGCCGCTCGCCTATCATGCAGAAGGGCTCGACCAGCAGGTGCTCGAAGCGTTCGGCATCACGGGAGCGCCGCAGCCCGACCTGAGGCGCTGGAAGCAGATTTCGGAGAATGTCGCCAATCCTGAAGGCGAGGTGACGATTGCCATTGTCGGCAAGTACACCGGCCTCAAAGACGCCTACAAGTCGCTGATCGAGGCGCTCGTGCATGGCGGCATCGCCAACCGGGTGCGCGTCAACCTGGAATGGATCGAGGCGGAGGTCTTCGAGCACGAGGACCCGGCGCCGTATCTCGAAGGTGTCGATGGCATTCTTGTACCTGGCGGCTTCGGCGAGCGCGGCGCGGAAGGCAAGATCCTGGCGGCGAAGTTCGCACGCGAGCGGCGCGTGCCGTATTTCGGAATCTGCTTCGGCATGCAGATGGCGTGCATCGAGGCGGCACGCAATCTGGCGGGTGTTTCCAAGGCATCCTCGACCGAGTTTGGTGCGTCGGAAGAGCCGGTCGTCGGCCTGATGACGGAATGGATGCGCGGCAACGAGCTCGAGCAGCGCAGATTGGGCGGCGATCTCGGCGGTACGATGCGTCTCGGTGCTTATGGCGCGAAGCTCAGCTCCGGCAGCCGCATAGCGCAGATCTATGGCACGGAGAAGATTTCCGAGCGCCACCGTCACCGCTACGAGGTCAACACGCGCTATCGCGAGCGGCTGGAAGCGGCGGGTTTGAAATTTGCAGGCACGTCACCGGACGGCCTGTTGCCCGAGACGGTGGAATATCCCGACCATCCCTGGTTCGTCGGCGTGCAGTATCACCCCGAGCTGAAGTCGCGCCCCTTCGACCCGCATCCGCTTTTCCGCAGCTTCATCGCAGCGGCCGTGGAGCAGTCAAGGTTGGTGTAACCACCGGGTATCGCGCATTCTTGCGGACGCTGCCGGTTCACGCCGAAGCGTGGCCTTTGGCCAGTTTCTCGACGGTCGGGGCGCCGCTTGCGCATCCACCCAGCCTGCTCCGGTTCGTTGTGCGCTACGCATTGGATCGCATTTTGTACGTGCGATGGCGCGACAGGCTTCGGTATCTTTGTTGTCCGGCATTTGGTTCATCCAAGTGGGCTGCCGGCGTGGGCCTCGTCTTCCATCGAAGCAACACTATTGGATGCTCGAGATCGCAACCGTTCAAGCGCGTGACGCTGTGTTGCAGCCGTCGCCACATCAATCTGCGTCATCGGCCTTCGAAGACCGGTGCGCGCTTTTCCTTGAAGGCGCGGATTCCCTCGCGGTAGTCGTGGCTGTCGTAGACGATGCGGCGCAGGCCCTGCACACGCTCGAAACCCTGTGGGCTCATGGGGTGTGCGCCAGCCAGGATGCGCAGCTGTTCCTTCATAACCGCGATGGCCAGCGGGGCGTTGGCTGCAATCGTTGCCGCGATCTCACGGGTTGTCGGTTCGAGCCGGTCAACCGGCACGACGCGATTGACCACGCCGATGCGCTCGGCACGCTGCGCGTCGATGGGCTGAGCTGTGAACGTCAGTTCTTTCACGATGTGGAGCGGGGCAGTGTTGAGGAACGTCAACATGCCCGAAACATTATAGGGCACGCCGAGCTTGGCCGGAGTCAGCGCGAATGTTGCTGTGTCGGCGGCAATTATGAGATCGCAGGCCAGGACGACCTCGCAGGCGCCGCCCCAAACGCTGCCCTCGATCATGGCTATAACGGGTGCGGGGTGCGTTTCAATGGCGCGGACGAGGTGGCGCAGGGGATCGTCCCAGCCAAGCGGGTCGCGGCGACCTTCGGGCAACTCGGCGACGTCGTGTCCCGCCGAGAACACGGATGTACCAGGCTGGGCGTGCAGGATGGCGACGCGGCAGCCCTTGGCGGCGAGTTGAGGCAGGGCAGCGATGATCTCGCCGGTAAGTTCGGACGACAGCGCATTGCGCTTGGCGGGATGGTCCAGAGTGATCCAGCCGATGTGATCGTCGCAGCGAAACTGGATGTGGGGCATTGGCGTGTCTCCTCAGCTGGTGACGAGAAACGCTAGCGTTGCAGCGTGGGGGAGGCAATTGAGCGGGCGATCTAGGGTCCGGACCCTAGCGCAGCGCATCTAACGTTTGGTACCCGCTCGCAGCTCGGTCTCGAACCAAACGTTAGATGCATAAGCTGCACTAGAATCATCAGCTTGCTAGTGTTCCTTATGGCTCCGACACTTGGTCGAGAGAGTGCTGCTGAGGGTACCAAGTGTCGGAGCCGGAACACTAGCCGGTTGAGAGGTGCGGGACGATATCATCACGATCACCGCGCACGCGCGAAAGCGGAGTGCGCCCGGCCGCCGCGGCAGCGCCGGCGCCCGTCAATCACGGGCCGCCACGGCATGCGCGTTTGCCGGCTCCGGCCAAGCGATCTCCTGGATGAACTTGCGGCGCATGGCGCGGGCAAAATCCTCATAACCTTCCGCAGTGATGACGAAGGCGCCCTGGCCACCCATCACGTAGCGCTCGTACCAGCGCGTCAGCGTGCGCGCGTCGTTCTTGGAGGGCAGCGGGAACTCCTGCTGCGTGGAGCCAGGTGCGCGGTTCCAGCGTTCGATCTCGCGCTCTGTGCCATCCTCCAGAATGGGCAGGCCGTTGATGATGACGCCGTCGGTGACGAGGCGGTCGCGCTGCTGGAGCACGTAATCGACCGAGGTGCAGTTGTCGGGGCCGTCGCCGGAGACGTCGACGACGACGCGGTCGGCGCGCACGGGCACAGGGTTCAGCGTGACGTCGGAGAGATATTTCAGCATGCGCCCGAGGCATGTGTACTCGCCGGAGGACGAGGGTAGCGAGCGCAGCATCTTGGCGACGGCGGCCGCGTCCGATGCCGAGCCGATCCAGGTCCAGGGAAGCAGCACCTTGGCGCGGTCGGACCATCCGACCAGTGTGAACAGGATCGACTTGCGCGGGCCCGAGGTGATGACGCGGACGACGCTGGCGTCCTCGAGTGCCTGCGCGATGCCCTCCATTTGCAGGCGATAGCGGTTCTCGTCGACGGACTGAGAGATGTCGACCGCCATCACGAGGGCGGTATCGACAGCTTCCGAGGCGTTGGCGGATCCTGGCGCGGCGCCGGACAGCATGAGGGCTGCAACAAGGAAGCCGAGCAACGTCGAAGCGTAGTGTTCGTGCAAAGCGCGCATGAGGGCTCCCGCTTGCTTCGGGCTCGCATCAGTCTGCAAAATCGACGTGAGCGATCGTCGGGAGGCTATCGTCCGCTGTCGGGCTGCGCAATCGGGTGCTGGCCGAGGGTGCTGAGGGTATCGCATCGCCTGACGCAAACGGGCGCGTCGTTCAGGACGCGCCCGCGGTTTTCCATTCTTTTTGAAGGAAATCAATTCGCGCTGGCGTACCGGCTGCTATTGCGGCGCGGTGCCGCCGAGTACTTCTTTGCACTGCGCGAAGCCGTGGCGTATTTCTTCGACCCACGCGAACGCGAGGCGGCATAGCGCTTCTTGGACGAGCCCTTGGCATAGCGACCCGAGCCCTGGCACTTGTGGAAGCGGACGCGCGGGCCGGTGTCGATGTGGATGTGATGCATACCGCAGCTGTAGCTGCCGACACCGCCGCTGTGGTTGGCCTTGAGCCATGCCAGCACCTGCTTGTACTTGCCGCGTGGCGGATTGAAGTCAACGGCGCGGCAGGAAGCGTGGTAGCTCGGACGGCCACTGCCGGCGATGCGGGCACCGGGGCGATGCGTGGAGACGACCTGAACCGGCCCGAACTTGGCGCGGATCTGATTGAGCTTGGCCGCTAGCGATCCCGGCATGCAGCCAGCCTTGGCGCTGGCGGCCGGCACGGCAATCGAGGTGAGAAGTGCAAGCATTGCGAGTGCGCAGACGCGCAACATGACGTGCGTTCTCGAGATCATGATCATTGCTCCCCTATGATGGGTTTCCGTCTGGCCCCGTGTGGCGGAGCCTTGGGCGGTTAGAGGGAGCGGTGTGGCTGATGCAAGGCGCGGTGCGTGATGTGCGTCGATTTGTCATAAAATTCAGTAGATTACTGAAATATCGTGAAATAGTACGTGAGAAATCACGGCTTTTTGCAGCGCAAATGTCGCAGTCCGGCGGGGCGAGCCGGGTGGCGTCTCAGGTCTCCTGTTGAGGGCGCGCGCGGGTGGCTCGCGAGCTTGAGTGCGGCGGGCTATAAACAACTCATGACAACACACGCACACATGAAACCCAGAACGCGCGTCGCAGCCGGCAACGTCAGTTTCGCCAACGATCAGCCGGTCGCCGTATTGGCCGGTCCCTGCCAGATGGAAAGCCGCCAGCATGCGTTGGAGATGGCCTCCGCCTTGAAGGAGATTGCCGCGCGATTGGGTCTCGGTCTCGTCTTTAAGACCAGCTTCGACAAGGCCAATCGGACATCGCTAACCGGCCAGCGCGGTCTCGGTCTCGACAAGGCGTTGTCCGTGTTTGCGGAAATCCGCGAGACCCTGGGCCTGCCGGTGGTCACCGACGTCCACGAGGTGGCGCAGTGCGCACCGGTTGGGGAAGTTGTCGACATCCTTCAAATCCCGGCGTTCTTGTGCCGGCAGACAGATCTTCTCGTCGCGGCGGCGCAGACTGGCCGTGTTGTGAAGGTGAAGAAGGGGCAGTTTCTCGCTCCCTGGGACATGAGGAACGTGGTCGCAAAAGTGGTCGGATCGGGCAATTCCAATGTGATGGTGACGGAGCGCGGCGTCTCGTTTGGCTACAATACTTTGGTCGTCGACATGCGCGGTCTGGCGATCATGGCGGAGCTTGGAGCGCCGGTCATTTTCGATGCCACGCATTCGGTGCAGCAGCCGGGCGGGCAGGGTACAAGCTCGGGCGGGGACCGGAGATTCGTGCCCGTGCTTGCGCGTGCGGCTGTGGCGGTTGGCGTTGCCGGTCTTTTCATCGAGACGCACCAGGATCCGGACCACGCGCCCTCCGATGGGCCCAACATGGTGCCGCTCGCTCAATTCGAGGGACTGATGCGCGAGCTGATGGAAATCGACCGGGTCGTCAAGGCACAGGTAAAGGCAGGGCGAACGCCCGGTTAGCCTCCCGGCCCATTGTTATCGGGTCCGGAGCCTAATTCATGCGGGCGCTTGGATTGGCCTGTATTCGCCTGGATTCGCGCAGGGCACGTGGTCGAGAGCATTTGACCGAGCAGTGCCGCGAGTGGATTTCAGGTGCCCATGGTCCAACGTGTGATCTTGAAGTAGGTCACATTCGACACGCGCATTCCGAGCTTGACGAGAAGCTCCATGTACCAAGGGAAAGCGATCTCGTAGCGACGTTTGCGCAGCCCGGTCATGATCTTGTCGACGGCGGGCTCAAGCGCCAGCAGGCCGGGCATCGGGATTTCGATTCTCTCAGTCATGGGGGTCTCGACGTAGCCGGGATTGATGATCGTAACGTCGATGCCCTTTTCCTCCAGGTCGAAGCGCAGACATTCCGCCAGCGACCTGACCGCGGCCTTGGTGGGTGCATAGTGGGCGGCGCGCGGGAATCCGCGGAAACCGGCAAGTGAGCCCATCAGGGCGATGTGTCCGCTGCCGCGCTCCACCATAAGCGGCACGAATGGCGCCAGCGCGTTGCCAATGCCGATCACATTGGTCTCGCAGGCGTTGCGGAAAACCTGTGCGTCGAAGTGGCTTGCCTTCTTGATAGTGCCGACGCCTGCGTTGAGGACGATCAGATCGGGTATACCCAGGGCCGCTACAATGTCGTTTGCCACGACAGCCGTTCTTTCGGTGTCGCGCACGTCGAGGGGGAATGCGGACAGGTTAGGGTTGCCGGCGCACAGGCTTGCAAGCTTGTCGGCGGAACGTGCGGAAACCGCAACCTTGCAGCCTTCAGCCGCTAGCCGGAGAGCCAGGGCGCGGCCAAGTCCCGTCGAGGCTCCTGTCACCCAGGCTGTCGACCAAGTGGCGCGGTCGGTCATGGTGATCCTTCGATCGATGTTCATGTTCTGGAGTTTGGCCAGACTGGCCTGTCAGCTGATCGGGTGACTTCGCCGTTCCGGGTTGAGGCACGGGATCGGCATGTCCCTCGATCTCGACCGAATTCAAGGCAAATTCCCCAGCTTTACAGTCGACGGAGGACATCAGCACGGCGCCCTGCACCGCGCAAGCGGCAAAGCATCCATGGTTTACGGGGAGCAAGGCCAGGGCACCATAGACGGGTCGGACCCCAACCGTTATTGGTGCGGCCGAAGTCATGCGGCGCTTGGTGCGTCGCGCGCAGAAGGGGCGATCAGTGATGAGCGTGGGAGCGAAGTCAGCGGTGGCGCACAAGGACATGGCGAACGCCATCCGGGCATTGGCGATGGATGCCGTGCAGGCGGCGAATTCCGGCCATCCGGGCATGCCGATGGGCATGGCGGATGTCGCCACGGTGCTCTTCACACGGCATCTTCGCTTCGACGCCGCTGCTCCGCAGTGGCCCGATCGTGACCGGTTCGTGCTGTCGGCGGGGCATGGCTCGATGCTGCTCTACGCGCTACTCTATCTCACAGGCTATCCAGGCATGACGATCGACGAGCTTGGGCGGTTTCGCCAGCTCGGCTCCAAGACCGCAGGCCATCCGGAATATGGCCATGCGCCGGGCATCGAGACGACGACCGGTCCCCTCGGACAAGGTCTCGGCAATGCGGTGGGCATGGCGATCGGCGAGCGGATCAAGGCGGCGAGGCTCGGCTCGGACCTCGTCGATCACCGAATCTACGTTATCGCCGGCGACGGATGTCTGATGGAGGGGATCAGCCAGGAGGCGATCTCGCTCGCAGGTCACTTGAAGCTCGGCAAGCTCATCGTGCTTTTCGACGACAACGGCATCTGTATCGACGGCTCGACCTCGCTTGCGGAGAGCGACGATCAGGTGCAGCGCTTCGCGGCGAGCGGCTGGAACACCATGCGCATCGACGGGCACGATCCCGATGCGATCAACGCGGCCTTGGAGACGGCCAAGGCGGATGCCTCGAAGCCATGGCTCATCGCCTGCCGGACCATCATCGGTAAGGGTGCTCCCAATCGCCAGGGAACCGCGAAAACGCATGGCGAGCCGCTGGGAACGGACGAGGTTGCTGCGACCCGCGCCAACATCGGTTGGGACGCTCCGCCGTTCGAGATCCCCGAGGCAATCCTATCGGCTTGGCGGGCAACCGGTGCTCGCGGCGCGACCGCGCATGCAGCATGGCAGGCGAAGCTCGATGCCGCGGGGGAAGATGCAAAGGCGGCGCTTGCGCTACCGGCGGCGGCGCATCGTTCCGACCAGATCAAGTCCGCCGTGGCGGAGGCCAAGGCGGCATTCGCAGCTGACAATGCGAAGCGGGCGACGCGGGTCTGGTCGCAAATGAGCCTGGAGCATCTCATTCCGGCATGCCCGGAGCTGATCGGCGGCTCGGCGGATCTCACCGGTTCGAACCTCACCAAGACGAAGACGCAGAAGCCGATCACGGCCGACGATTTTACCGGCAGCTACATTCATTACGGTGTGCGCGAACACGGCATGGCCGCTGCGATGAACGGCATAGCGTTGTCGGGCGGGCTCATTCCCTACGGCGGCACCTTCCTGGTTTTCACCGACTATTGCCGACCATCGATCCGGCTCTCGGCTCTGATGAAGCAACGCGTGATCTACGTCATGACACACGATTCCATTGGATTGGGCGAGGACGGGCCGACGCACCAGCCGATCGAGCATCTTGCGGCCTTGCGTGCGATCCCGAACCTGCAGGTTCTGCGGCCGGCCGATCAGATCGAGACGATCGAGTGCTGGCAGCTGGCACTCTCGGCCGTTGACCAGCCGACGGTGCTGGCGCTGACACGTCAGGCCGTGCCGCTCCTTCGAACCGCGGCGGAAAGCGAGAACCGGTCAGCGCGTGGCGGCTATGTACTCGCGGGCGCGGAAGGTGCGCGCGATGTGTCCCTGATCGCAACTGGCTCGGAGGTGGGATTGGCCGTCGAGGCGGCCGGGCTGCTGGCGAAGGAAGGTATCAAGGCTGCGGTTGTCTCGATGCCTGGCGTCGAGCTGTTCCTGGCGCAGGACAAGAACTACCGGGACGAGGTGTTGGGAACGGCGCCGAGGGTAGCGATCGAGGCGGGCGTGGAAATGGGCTGGCGGCGTTTGCTGCGCCCGGAGGATGCCTTTGTAGGCTTGAGCGATTTCGGGGCCTCCGCGCCCGCGAGTGCGCTGTTTGAGCATTTCGGATTGACGGCCAGAAACGCCGCAGAAGTGGCTCGGGCGCTGGTCGCTCGCGGCTGACGATCCAACGGTCTGCTTGTGTATCAACGCCCATGCGAGCGGGATGAAAAGCAGTCCTCGCAAAAAAAAGGCCACGAGCGTGCATGTCTTGCAATCGGCATGTTGCGCGTATATCGCCAGCCCGCTCCGCCATCGGGAGCGTTGATGGCGCGGTTGCGGTGTCGAATGGCGGCGCTGCAAGGAAGAGACGGTACGGGGGCAGGCAGATGCAATTCGATCAACTCAAGACTACGCAGGGGCTCGACGTTGCGGGCAAGCGCGTGTTGGTTCGGGTCGATTTCAATCTGCCCATGCGCGATGGCGTGGTGAGCGACGCGACGCGACTCGTGCGCGCGGCTCCGTGTCTTCGGGATCTCATCGGGAGGGGTGCCAAGGTTATCATCCTGACGCACCTGGGGCGGCCCAAGGGTGCGCCCAATCCGGAGTTCAGTCTGAAGCCGGTTGCGCAAAAGCTCGAAGACGTGCTGGGCCAGCCCGTGCGGTTCGTGGAGGATTGCATCGGAGAAAAGGCTGAGGCCGCGAGCCGCGCGTTGAAGTCGGGTGAGATTGCGATGTTCGAGAACCTGCGCTTCCACAAGGAAGAGGAGAAGGACGATCCCGACTTTGCCGCGGCGCTTGCGCGTTCGGGCGACATCTTCGTGGGCGAGGCGTTCTCGTGTGCACATCGCGCGCATGCCAGCGTCCACGCGATCACGCGCCTTCTGCCATCCTATGCCGGCCCCCTCATGAACCAGGAAATCCTGGCGCTGCGCGCTGCGCTTGATGAGCCGCGGCGGCCGACAGCTGCGGTGGTGGGCGGCGCGAAAGTCTCCACCAAGATCCCGGTGCTGACGAATCTCGTCGCGAAAGTCGACAAGCTCATCATCGGCGGCGGCATGGCCAACACGTTCCTGGCGGCAAGCGGTCTCGATGTAGGCAAGTCGTTGTGCGAACGCGATCTGCTTGATACGGCGCGCGAGATCGTTGCCAGCGCGCAGGCCCAAGGTTGCGAGATCGTTCTGCCTGTCGACGCCGTCGTTGCGCGCGAGTTCAAGGAAGGTGCGGCTTCGCAAACCGTAGCGGTCGATCAGGTCCCAGCCGATACAATGATCCTGGATGTCGGGCCGGCAAGCGTGGCGCGATTGACGCAGGTGATCGCAGGCTGCCGGACGCTCTTGTGGAACGGACCGCTCGGCGCCTTCGAGATCGAGCCGTTCGGAGCCGGTACGTTCGCTCTGGCCGAAGAGGCGGCGAAGCTGACGCGTTCGGGTCAGCTGATCTCGGTCGCAGGCGGCGGCGACACGGTCGCGGCGCTCAATGCGGCGGGGGTCGCCGACAGGTTCACCTACGTCTCGACGGCCGGCGGTGCGTTCCTGGAGTGGCTGGAAGGGCGGACGTTGCCGGGAGTGGCAGCCCTGGTCAGTGCCGGAGCGGTGGCCCAGACGGCTTGATACGTTCGCAGCTCGAGGCGGCGCACCAGACTTGCAATTGTGGTTACTCGACTGCGCGGCGCGCGCGCGAAGCATAGCTCCGCGGCAGCGAAAAGAGGTCGATTGCTGCGGTGCCAGAGCTTATTGTTGCGCCGCGTGCGAAGCTGGGAGCTTGCGCATGGGGTCGTACGCAAATATCATGTTGTTCTAATACACCGCACCGGGCACCGGTGCCAAAAACAAACAATATGGCCGCGAGGCTCGGGAGGATGGCTATTGCACTGCTTTCAGCGGTGTGTCTCCCTTCGTGTCTCGTTGAAGCTGCCACTGGGTTGGTTGGTCCAATCGGTTCATTGCCGTGGGCTGCCCGAAATAAGGGGAGACGAACACGATGAAGACACGACGCCTGCTAGGCGCCCTTGCGTTGGGATGTGCGGCGGCTTTCGCCGCCTTTGCCGTGACTGGTGCTGCGGTCGCGCAGGAGGATGCCTCCAAAGGCATCGAGCAATACCGGAAGATGATGGCGGATGATCCGTTCGCCAATCCTGGCAATCTGTATATCGACAGTGGTGAGGCTCTCTGGAAGGAGAAGCGCGGCACTAAGAACGTGTCACTCGAAGGCTGCGATCTGGGCAAGGGTCCGGGCGTTCTGGAAGGTGCGTTCGCCGAACTTCCCCGCTACTTCGCAGATGCCGACAAAGTCATGGACCTGGAGAGCCGCATCCTCTGGTGCATGGAAAAGCTGCAGGGTCTCGATACCGGGCCGGTGAAGAAAGGCGCGTTCTCGAAGCGTGGCCAGGGTGGGAGCGAAATGGAATTTCTCGCGTCCTACGTCGGATCGCATTCGAACGGCATGAAACTGAAGCCGCAACTGAGCCACCCCAAGGAGAAGGAGGCCTACGACGTCGGTGAATCGCTGTTCTACATGCGCGCAGGTCCACACGATTTTTCCTGCCAGACCTGTCACGGCGTGTCTGGTACCCGCATCCGCCTGCAAGAGCTTCCCGATCTCGCTGAGCCCGGTGTGGATGCCCAGAAGGCGGTGCCGACGTGGCCAGCCTACCGCGTATCCACCGAGTCGGTGAAGACCATGCAGCACCGCATGTCGGACTGCTATCGGCAGATGCGCATGCCCAAGGTTGGCTTCGGCTCGGATGCCGTCACCGCCTTGATCGTCTTCCTCGTCAAACAGGGCGAGGGTGGCGAGATCCAGGTTCCCGCGTTGAAGCGCTGATCGGCAGGAGCGACACACCATGAAAAAGATCATCATCGTATGTGCCGCCGGAGCGCTTGTTGCATCCGCCGGGGCGGCACTGGCAGGCGGAGTTTCTGCCGAGAAGCTGCAAAAAGTCATCGCGTCGAGCTGGAAAGACCCCAACAAGGACAATCCGCAAGGGGCAAAGCCAGATTGGGCCTCGCGCCTGACGCAGGATTCTTTGCAGAAGGTATGCTCGGACACGCGCAACAACCCGGACAAGGATCTGGCGGCGGACATCGTTGCCGCGGCCAAAGCGTCGATCAAGTACCCCGAGGATGGCAAGTTCCTCGGTGACTGGAAGAGCGGTGAAAAAATCGCGCAGGATGGCAAAGGCCTGCGCTTCAACGACAAAGTTGACGAGCCGTCGGGCGGCAACTGCTATGCATGCCACCAGATCGACAAAAAGGAACTCGCCTACGGCACGATCGGTCCTTCGCTGGCCGAATATGGCAAGCTGCGCGACTTCAAGGAGGATGCGATCAAGGCAACCTACGAGAAGATCTACAACTCGCATGCGGCCATCGCCTGCTCGAACATGCCGCGCTTCGGCACCCAGGGCATCCTGACGATGCAGCAGATCAAGGACGTCACGGCACTGCTGATGGACAAGGAATCGCCGGTGAACAAGTAAGGCCCTTGTAGCGGCGCGAGGCGTAAGATCCGTCTCGTGATGCCGCTGTGAGCGAACAGGACGACGACCAGGCCGGCACAGGGCTGCAGTGACCCTTGCCGGCCTTTTCCTTGCGATTGAGCTCGCGACTTGCGAACTGCACCGCGTTCCTGCCCAAGCGGCTTTGCGATGCACAATGGAAAACGAGCTGAATGCGCCGCCGTCATGCTGCATTGCGTGCCAAAAAGGCATTGCGTGTTTGCATGTTGTGCCGGCGCATCTCGCCACATTAGAATGTTTGAGTTTGCTCACGTGCTGCGGTCGCCAGCGCAGCGTAGAGGCTTCAACTTGTGCAGCTTCGAGGTGAGTGGCCAGGTATCTGGATACGACGTCAGCAATTTCGGACGACCATCAACGATATCACAGAAGCCGGCAGCGATCGCCGGCCCCCCGAGGAAGGAACGCCCATGCACTCACGTCGCGATTTTCTTCAGCTCGCCGCAGTCACAGCAGCTCTCACCGGATTTTCTGGAAACCTGACGCGGCTGGCCGCGCAGCAGAAGCTGTCGCAGGCGGATCTCTTGAAATTCGATTCCAAGGGACAGGTGACCTTGCTGCATCTCACCGACATTCATGCGCAGCTCAAGCCGATCTATTTTCGCCCTCCGTCCGAGAACTTCGGCGTCGGTGCGTTCGAAGGCATCCCGCCGCATCTCGTCGGCGAACAGTTCCTCAAGCACTTCAACATTCCGGCCGGTTCGCCGCTCGCTTATGCGCACACCATGGTCGATTACGTCAATCTGGCAAAGACCTATGGCAAGCTCGGTGGTCTCGACCGCATCGCCACGCTCGTCAAGGCGATCCGCGCGGATCGCGGCGACGACAAGGTCCTGTTCCTCGACGGCGGCGATACCTGGCAGGGATCATACACTGCGCTGAAGACCAAGGCGCAGGACATGGTCGACTGCATGAAGCTGCTGAAACCCGATGCGATGGTCGGACACTGGGAGTTCACCTACGGTGAAGATCGCGTGAAGGAGCTTATCGATCAACTTGGCTTTCCGTTCCTTGGCGGCAACGTCGTCGACAATGAGTTCGAGGAGCCGGTTTTTCAGTCCACGCAGATGTTCGACAAGGGCGGCGTCAAGGTAGCCGTCATTGGTCAGGCATTCCCCTACACACCGATCGCCAACCCGCGCTGGATGTTCCCGAAGTGGTCGTTCGGCATCCGTCCTGAACGCGTGCAGAGCCACATCGACAAGGCTCGCGAGGACGGCGCTCACGTCGTCGTGCTGCTGTCGCACGATGGTTTCGATGTCGATCAGAAACTGGCGACGTTACTCACAGGCTGCGACGTCATTCTGACCGGCCACACGCACGATTCCATTCCAAAGGCCATCGAGATCAACAAGACGCTGCTGCTCTCGTCGGGCTCGCACGGCAAATTCCTTGGCCGCATCGATCTGGAGGTGAAGGACGGCAAGGTCGTCGGATACAGCTCGGGCATGATCCCCGTCTTCTCCGATGCAATCGAGCCCGATAAGGAGATGGCGGCGAAGATCGACGAGGTGCGCGCACCCTACGAGAAAGACTGTAACCGCGTTCTGGGACGCACCGAAGGCCTGCTCTATCGACGCGGCAACTTCAACGGTACATGGGACGATCTTATCTGCCAGGCTCTGCTCGAGGAACGCGACGCGGAAATCTCGCTCTCGCCCGGATTCCGCTGGGGTACGACGCTGCTGCCCGGACAGGAAATCACACTGGACGATATGTACACGCAGACGGGCATGACATATCCGGCGGTCTATCGCAGCGAGTTCACGGGCGCGCAGATCAACGAGATCATGGAGGACGTCTGCGACAACCTGTTCCACAAGGACCCGTTCTACCAGCAGGGTGGCGACATGGTGCGCGTCGGCGGCATGAGCTATACGTGCGCGCCAAAAGAGGACAAGGGCAAGCGCATCACGGACATGACGCTGCTGAAGACCGGGGAGAAGATCGATCCGGCCAAGAAGTACGTCGTGGCCGGCTGGGCGTCGGTCAATCCGGATACCAAGGGGCCTCCGATTTATGACCTTGTCGAAGGCTACATCACCAAGAAGAAGGTGATTGGCCCGATCAACTCGGAGACGGTCAAGGTCGTCGGGATGTGATTTGGCGTGATACTTTGGCGTCTTGCCCACGACGGGGCAGGGCGCCATTGTGCCTCGCGGTCGAGATGCCGGCGCCGCTGTGGCGCCGCGCTTCGTTGTGCGGAGCCGTCAATGCTCGCTGATGTCTATATCTATTTCGGTGTGGTGCTTGCCGGTCTGGCGAGTTTTCTCAGTCCTTGCGTGCTGCCGCTGGTGCCTCCCTACCTGGGGTATCTAGGCGGAACGACGATGGATCAAATGACGGCGGAAGGCGGCGTCGACCGGGCGGTCTGGCGTCGCGTCGTCATCGCGTCGGTGTTCTTCGTGCTCGGGTTCTCGACGGTCTTTATCGGTCTGGGAGCGGGTGCGTCGTGGTTCGGCCAGCTCATACAGACCTATAAAAGCCAGCTATCGATGGTGGCAGGCATCGTCATCATCCTGTTCGGCCTGCACTTCCTTGGCATCTTGAGAATCAACGCGCTCTAT
Source organism: Hyphomicrobiaceae bacterium (assembly GCA_050246945.1). GTDB lineage: Bacteria > Pseudomonadota > Alphaproteobacteria > Rhizobiales > Hyphomicrobiaceae > JAEUMD01. The sequence goes on along the minus strand of JBFWVC010000003.1, from coordinate 182,349 downwards.
TCGGAGAAGCGCTATCATGCTGATACGCAGGGCGCGAGTTATCTGGGGGCCTACGTGATCGGGCTCGCATTCGCGTTCGGCTGGACACCGTGCGTGGGACCGATCCTTGCGACGGTTCTTGCGCTCGCCGCCAATGAAGGCTCGCTCATGACGGGCGTGACGCTGCTCGGCGCCTATTCGCTCGGCCTCGGGATACCTTTCATACTCGCTGCGGTCGCGATCAAGCCATTCCTCGGCTTCATGCACCGCTTCAGAAGTCATTTGGGCACCATGGAGAAGGTCATGGGCGTGCTGCTCGTGATTACCGGGCTGTTGTTTCTCACCGGTTCGCTCAACTGGTTCGGCCAGTGGCTGATCGAGACGTTCCCGGGGCTTGGCATGATCGAGAGCTGGGTGACACCGGAAGGCCTGCAGAACGATATCATGCGCAAGGGTGCCGAGTGACCCGGTCGGGGACCTCAAACGAAGATCGCAGCCCAAAGCCGGCGGTGCCAATTGAAAACCAGCCGTGGAGGCCGGTCCGGTGAGCAGTTCCCCTCCCGTCGCGCTCACCATCGCGGGCTCCGACAGCTCGGGCGGCGCAGGCATACAGGCCGACCTCAAGACGTTCACGGCCCTCGGCGTCTATGGCGCCAGCGTGATTGCGGCTCTCACGGCGCAGAATACGCGGGGCGTCAGGGGCGTGCTTGCGGTGCCGGCGGATTTCATAAAGCTGCAGATCGAGGCCGTTGCTTGCGATCTCATGGTTCGTGCGACGAAGACCGGCATGCTCGGCGAGGCGGCGGCTGTCGCGGCTGTCTGTGATGGACTGGAGCGGCACGACCTTGGCGCGCTGGTGGTCGATCCGGTCATGGTGGCGACGAGTGGCGACGTACTGCTCGCCGCCGATGCCATTGCGGTGGTGAAATCGCGCCTCGTTCCCAAGGCGATGGTGATAACGCCCAATCTCGCGGAGGCCGCCACGCTGCTCGGTGCGCGTCCCGCTGGCAGCCTGGCCGACATGGAGGCCCAAGCCCGCGATCTGCTGGCGCTGGGTCCGGGCGCGGTTCTGCTCAAGGGCGGTCATATGACGGGCGAGCAGGCGATCGATGTGCTTGTGAAGCGCGACCGGACCGACGTGCCGCAGCGTTTTTCCGCGCCGCGTGTCGAGACACGCAACACGCACGGGACCGGATGCACCCTGGCGGCTGGAATAGCGGCGCATCTGGCGCTCGGGTTCGAGCTCAGCGATGCCGTCGCCGGGGCCAAACAGTTTCTTGCCGATGCGTTGGTGGCGGGCCGGGATTTGCGGATCGGTGCGGGCAGGGGGCCGGTGGATCATCTGCATGGGATACGCACCCGAACGTCATGAGTCCGAGGCAGGGCGGATCTGGTTGTCAGGCGGGACAGTGCGAGAGGTGCAACCGAACCCGGTTGGGCTTCGAGATTGGAGCCTGAGTGCGGCAATAAGGCTTGGAGGGAATCAACTGGCCGCCGCGGCCTACTCTATTTCCGTGTTTGCGCACCGTAATCGCGCGATCGATGGAACCATGGCTGCCTTTCCCTCAGCCGATGGGTCTCCAACTGCTTCTGGGCAACACCTTGCGGCGCAATCGCGTATTGCTCAACATTGCACATTGAGTTTGGCATCCCCGCGTTCACGATCGCTGGGAACAGAATCATGCGTCCGCCCGGTCCGAGCGCGGACGCCGTGGGACGAGAGGGTTTTTCGATGATGCGATTTTGCGTGCTTGCGGACGCTGTTTCCTCAGCTGCCAAGAGCCGCTCGGCGAAGTCGGCTGGGCGAGCCGCCGTCTGCGGGCTGTCGATACTTGCGATCCTGGCGACCGGTGTAGCTGCAGCCGGGACGCCTGCTCCGCTTGAGCATCTGCCTGGCCGCTGGTCGGGGTGGGGTGCGATCACACTTTCAAGCGGCAAATCCGAGCAGGTCAAATGCATCGTTACCTACTTCGTCAACAACAGTGGCGGCCGCGTGGAGCAGAACCTGCGCTGCGCCAGCGCGAGCTACAAGATCGACGCCAAGGCGGAACTGGAGGTGGCCAGCGATCAGGTGAGGGGGCGCTGGGAGGAACGCACGAACGCCGCCTCGGGCTCGGTAACAGGACGCATGACGGGGAGTGGGTTCAACTTGTCCATTCGCGGCGATTCCTTCACGGCAGCGATGGCAGTTTCGACATCATCGTGCAAGCAGTCGATCAACATAGCGCCGCAAGGCACCGATGTGCGGCGGATCGCGATCGGCCTGGACAAGTGTTGAGGCACATGGCGGCGGCTCGCGGCCCGTGCTGCAGGACAGGTGTGGCATGCCAGCATCGCGTGAGGGCATTGTTTTAAGCTGTTACAACATGTGCCTTGCTATAGGGCAGTGACTCTAGGCATTCTTCACGCGTCGCTGGCTGGTTCGGCTGGCAACGATCTTCCGGGGGGAAGGCTAAGCGCGTCAGGGACCGCTGCTTGGCTCGGCTGAAAACCGGTCTGGCTTCTGCCAGACCGGTTTTTTCGTTTTTGACGAAGACCTATGTGAATAGTCCGAATAAAGCGTGTTTATTGCGTCACATGTGCCGGGAATCAGGCGGAGTCCAGGCGTCAAGGCTGCAGTCCGGCATTTGCACGGATTAGACTCCGAGCTAGCGTGTGGTGCGTTGACGATCCTGGGGCTCGACATTGGGATCGTCGGGGGAAACGAGCGGCTGCCAAAGCCGATACCATTACGCGGTCCAGAGTTCGCGCCGTTTCGGCACGTGAGCAGCGGGGCCGGGGCTTTTTCGGGGGGTATGATGCGCAAGTCGGTGACGGCATTGAAGGCTGTACTCCTGACCACGACAGCGGTTGCGGCGCTCGGTAGCGCGATCGGCACGGCCGAGGCCGGCGGCTTCGCGATCCGCGAGCAGTCGGCGCAGTTCCAGGGATCGTCGTTTGCGGGTAGTGCGGCGGGCGGCGGCCTGTCCTCCATGTACTGGAACCCGGCGGCGCTGGGACAGGCGAGCTGGGGACTGGTGTCGGAGAGCCACTTCTCGGGGATTTTCGGGCAGGCCAAGAATACGGTTACGTCGGTCAATGGTTCTCCTGCCGAAGTCGTCGCTGGTGCGGGTAACCCGTTTGTAAATCCGCTATATGGCGCAGCTCTCGATAGCGGCGATGTCGCATCGCCTGCACTGGTTGGCGCCAGCTATTACGCCTACAGGCTCTCCGAGCGGCTGACGTTGGGCCTATCGCTGACCTCGGGATTCGGTTTGACGACGAAGCCGACGAACCTGAACTATATGGGGTCGGAACTAGGTCGAACGACGAAGCTTTTCACGATCAATGCGGCTCCGACACTCGCCTTTCAGATCGCGCCAGGTATCACAATTGGCGCGGGTGTTCAGGTGCAGTACGCGAAAGCCAAGCTAGGGTTCGGTGTAGGACCAGCTTCAACAGTCTTCGATGATGCCGACGACATTGCTTTCGGCGGGACGGCTGGTGTGCTGTTCCAACCGGCACCTGGCACAAGTATCGGGCTCGGATACCGGTCGCAGCTTTCACACGACCTCGACGGAGATTTCACGACCAACAATCCTGCTCCGTTCAAGAGCCCAGCTTCGGCTGAACTCAATCTGCCGGATATTGTGACGCTGTCTCTGCGTCAGTCGATATCTTCGAACATGAGACTGCTCGGTACCGTTGAGTGGTCGAACTGGAGCCGTTTCAAGGACCTGACGTTGCCTGAGGTCGGCCTCTCGGTGCCTGCAAACTGGAGCGATGGCTGGTTCTTCGCGCTGGGCGGCGAATACGATTATGCTCCGGGGTGGACGCTGCGCGTGGGTGTTGCCTACGAAATTTCTCCGGTGGACGATCCAACCAAGCGTTTTACCTCGATCCCAGATGCGGACCGCTGGTGGTTGTCGGCTGGCGCGACGGTGCAATTGACGCAGAATATGAGCGCGGATTTCGCCTACTCCCACGTGTTTATCGAAAACGGCGATTTCGAACGCGAAGGGCCGTCATCGGGGTATATCTATCGCGGCTACTCCGAATCCCAGGTCGACATCTGGTCGGTCAGCTTGAAGACGACATGGGGCGGGGAGGCCCCGCTGGCGCCGCTGAAGTGATCGCCGCTGTGATCCGATCCAGAAAGTCGGGTAAATTTCGAAGGCCGGTCAGCTGACCGGCCTTCGCGCTTTCAAGAGAACGGATTCCAAGGAACGGAATGACGGCCGACCTGCCTTCCTTCGACGATGTGCTGGCGGCACGGAGGCGACTCGCCGGCCATGCGGTACGTACGCCTGTTATCCGGCATCCCGCACTCGACGCGGCCGTCGGCGGGCGCGTGCTCATCAAGTCTGAGACGTTGCAGCGCGTGGGCGCGTTCAAGTTTCGCGGTGCCTTCAACCGCATCTCGATGGTGGACCCCGCGCGTTTCCCCGGCGGGGTGGTGGCGTGCTCGTCAGGCAATCATGCGCAGGGTGTCGCGCATGCAGCGGCGCTGCTCGGGCATGCTTCCGCGATCGTCATGCCGTCCGATGCTCCGCGTCTGAAGATCGCGCGCACGCGAGGCTATGGCGCGGACGTCGTTCTCTACGACCGCACGACGCAGGATCGCGAGGAGATTGCGCGGGCGCTGGCACAAGAGCGCAAGGCGGATTTTGTCCATCCTTTCGACGACACGGGTGTGATCGCAGGGCAGGGTACGGCGGGGCTGGAACTGGCGGAGGATGCTGCCGCGGCCGACATGGAACTCGACGCGGTGGTCGTACCATGTTCGGGGGGAGGGCTTGCGTCGGGTGTCGCGATTGCGGTCAAGCAGCTGATGCCGGGCGCGCGGATCATCATTGTCGAGCCGGAGGGGTTCGACGATTTCGCGCGCTCGCTGAAAAGTGGTGAGCGTGAGACGAACGAACGGGCTGCGGGTTCGATTGCCGATGCCTTGATGGCATTGGCGCCGGGGCGGCTGACGCTGTCCATCGGCCTGCGTCTGTTCGACGGCGCGGTAACGGTCACGGATGAGGAGATGCGGCAGGCGATGCGGTTTGCATTCGCGGAACTCAAGCTCATCGTCGAGCCGGGCGGAGCCGCAGCATTGGCAGCGCTGCTATCTGGACGCATTGCGGCTTCGGCGCGCACGGTGGGTGTGCTGCTCACCGGTGGCAACGTCGATGCGGAGACATTCGCGCAGATCGTTGCGGCTGCTCCTGAAACAACGGCCGGATGAAGCGGTTGATGCACAGCCGTGCGCTCTGGCGCGTGCACGTAGACCAACCCCGAGGCCGTGCAGCGAGATCATGTTCTGGCATCGGCGAGCAGGAGTGCAACGGCGGTGGCCGGTGCGGAATGGGTCGCATCGCGCGACAGCCGACCTGCCGCGCCGACCAGCTCACCGAACTGCACGGGTTGCAGACCCAGCCGTAGCGCGAGCGTGGCACCGGCATCGGCACCTATGCCTGCGCAAACCAGTTCCTTGCCGCACAGGCGCGGATGGCGGGAGAGCACGGTCAGTAAGCCGTCGCAGATCGAGCGCAACTGGCATTCGGCGATAGAGCGCGCGGCGACGCGCCAGTCCGCTTCGCTGCCCTCGGCGGCGTCGCATCCGAGCATGCGCGCGAGGCGCTGGGTGCTCTCGGCAATGCTTTTGCCGCGACCATCGGCGGCTGCATGAAGATCGACGCGCGCATCGAGCTCGCCAAGAACGCGGCGGACGTCTGCCATGTTGGCGAGGTATTCGCGTGCGAGCCCTACCCATTGCCCCTTGAAAAGAGCGCGCTGCGCGACGCCCATTACAGCGGTGCGCGTGTAACCTGTGTAGACAAGTTCCCCGTTCGCCTGACGTGTTGCGTCCGACAAGCCATCGGGGGCGGGTTTGCCATCGACGACGGGAATGATGTCGGCCGTGGTCGAACCGAAATCGAGCAGCAATGCCTGGCTCCGCTGTCTGCCGACTACGGTTGCGGTGGCAAGGAAGTTGGTCGAGCCGACGTCGGTGTGATGCTCGATGGCGCAGTCCGCCGTACCGAACCCTCGGGCGCCTTGCCAGAAGCGAAGGTCTTCGCCCAGCTGTTGCGACAGCCACTCGACGAGCTTGGAAACGCCCTGCTGTCGCGATTCGAACAGGTCCGATAGCTCACCCGTCATGGTGATGCCGATGCGCTGAGCGCGATTGAGAAGAGGTCTTGCAGCGGCCAGCGCAGACTCGAGTCTGCCCATTCCCTGCCAGAGTGGACAGGCGTACTGCTCCACGGCAACAGGCGTCCCGTTTTCGACGAGCGCGAGCTTGAGATGCGCGCCGCCAACATCAAGTCCGGCGGTTGTTGTCATGGTCGGTCGTCCGGAATGCCAAGCGCTTCTTTTTTACGTCCGTAAGTGAAACGGGTGTATTCGGTTTTGGTTCGTGTTCCGTTGCAACGTGCACACAGCCCAGTCTCTTGTCTTGAGCAAGCGGTTTGGGCTGAACCACTGCACGCCGGATCATTTCGAGTCGAGGCAAGTGACTATTTTGGCGATGGTTCCGCCCCCTATGCTTTATTCAAGGATAGCGCGATGCAAGTCATCCCGGTCATCGATGTAAAGGGCGGCGTGGTGGTGCACGCGCACGGCGGGGATCGTTCCACCTATGCGCCGCTCAAGTCGCCGCTGGCGGACGGTCCTGATCCCTTGACTGTGATTCAAGGCTTCATGCGGCTTCATCCTTTCGAGACGCTGTATGTGGCCGATCTCGACGGCATCATGCAAGGCGATCCAGACCACCGGACGTTGCATGCGCTGAGGAAAGCTTTCCCCGAACTCGAGATCTGGCTGGACAATGGCATGCCTGTTGCGGGTGCGGAGGCGGAGCAATTTCAGAATCTGGCGCGGGTCAGGCCGGTGATCGGTACCGAATCCTTGCGCCACTCCGATGAATTCCTCTCCATCTCCAATGCAATTGCCGGATCGACGGGACTAGCACCCATTCTCTCGCTCGATTTCAGCAAGGGTGTGATCTTGGGCGCGGACCTGATGCGCATGCCAGCGGCGTGGCCCGACACTGTGATTGTTATGACGCTCGATGCCGTCGGTTCCAATGCTGGGCCTGATGTCACTCTCATCAGGCATTTGCGGGCGGCGACACGCCGTCCTATTCGCCTCGTGGCAGCTGGCGGCGTTCGCAGCAAGCGCGACCTTGTCACTCTTGCTGGTGCGGGCGCCAGCGCTGCCCTTGTGGCAACGGCTCTGCACGTTGGAACGCTGAAGGCCGGCGACCTCGTCGAAGTCGCCGGCCTTCAAGCAGGTTTTCAATGCTCATGACTGGGGCACGTACGCAGTTTGCTCCATCGAGCCTGATACGTCTGGCCTCGTCAGCCGCCCCAGCGGCCAGAAAGCAGTTTGCCCAATCGCTGTAGCAGACCCCCCTTCATCGGCGGGGCTTTATCGTGTTGTTCCTGCCCAGGATGGTTTCCGCTTCAAGACTTCGACGCGAACGGATGTTCGGCCGAATTGCGCTGCGCGGTGGCCTCGGCAGCCGTCGGCTTGCCGGCGATGGCGCGGGCGATGGCTTCCTTCGTGGCGCGATAGTTGAAGTCCTGAATCTTGGCGTCGTCAGCGGCTTCCCAGTGGATGAACACGCCAACGCAAACAAAGAGATCGTCGGCCTCGTCAGCCGGGATCACGCCCTCGGCGACCGAGTCCTGAACGGCCTTGGCGACGCCGTACTGGGCAGGTCCGAACATCTGAACGGCCTGACGGGCATCCTTAATGGTGACCTTGTTGAACATCAGGGTGTTGGGCTTGCACGGCAGATTCGGCGCGATCACTGCGAGCAGCGACGTGAAGCCATCCTTGTTGTTCGTCAGCGAGTTGCAGAACGCCGTCTCGGCGGCGGAGCCGCGTGGTCCGATGATGAGGTCGATGTGAGCGACCTCGTTGCCGTCGCCAACGAGCGACTCACCGACGCAAACCTTATTGATCTTGGCCATGCCTGGGGTTCCTCCGATTGAAAAGTCACCACTGGGGGCGGTCTGACCGTCAGGTCTTCACCAATGACCGCACCCGCTCGTTCCGAGCTATCCCAGTTGTCAGCGAACGGTGGTCGTTCCCCACCGAACCGGTTCGCCAGATAGCGGCGCTGAGCACCGGCGCTAAATAACGCCAGGAACCGTCCTTAGACAAGCATTTAGTGGTTGAATTGGTGTTCGATCTCGGCTGCGAACAGGGCTGCGACCACGAAATCAGCGGTTGTGCCGGGGTTCCAGCCCTCGGTTTTGAGTAGCCGGTCCAAATCGAGCAATCCGGCATGGCTTTGGGGGCGCACGAGAGGTGTGTAGAGGGGGCGCGCTGCCTGAGCCAGACGCTGGACGTGCGCCGCTGTTTCCATGCCGAACTTGCGGCGGATGTGGCTGTCAGGGAAACGGGCGAGCAACGCCATATACAAGGTCGCGACGGCGTCGTCGCGGCCTGGCGGCGGCGGATCAGTCGTGTGGTGGGTGATGCGGATCAGAAGGGGAACGTGGTCCTCGAAGATGTCGCGGAAGCCGGAAACGTAGTTGGCGGCGATGCGATCACGCGGTGCGGCTAGCGCCATTGCATCCATGAGGCTCATGGTGGGAGGCTTGGCGACGTCGGCTTCATCCGACTGGCCGAGGCCGCCTGGATTTGCCGCGCGGATGGCGGCATAGACGTCGTCGGCGTCGTGTCGGTCGAGGGTTTGCAGGACACGTTCGACGCGGGTGCGCAGAGTGGTGTTGTCGGGCTGCATGGCCGCGGCGGCCAGCGGGACGCAAAGGAGCAGGATGCCAAGATTGGTATTGCAGCCGGCCGCCGCCATGCTCGCCTCGACGGCGCCGCGTATGCGGGCTCCGGTCGTCAATCGGGCATCCGCAACCCAGGGAGCCGCCGCCACTGCCGCTGCCTCGAACGTGGCAACCTCCATGCCGTGGCCACCAGCGTGAATGTGGACGTTGCCGGGCTTCAGTGCCGTCAGTTCAGCGCGGCAGGCGCGCAGGAAGGCTGCTGCAACCTGGCTGGATGACCAAGCGCCCTGCATGGCTCATGTCCGCGCGGTGGCGCTGACAGCGGCGAGAAAATCCTCAGCAAGCGTCCATGCGATGTTGACGTCAGTGACCGACTGAAGGCCCTTCCACGCCGGGTTGGAGTTGATCTCGAGCAGGTTGAGTCGGCCGTCCGCATCGGCAATGAGATCGACACCGGCATAATCGGCGCCGATGGCTTCGGCTGCGGCGAGCGCGAGGGCCGACATGCCCTCCTGTTCGTCGCCGTCCAGCACCGCGGTGGCGGCAGCGCCCTGGTGGATGTTGGTGATCCAGGTCTCGCCGACGCGCGCCATGGCGGCGAGCATCCGGCCGCGCGAGACGAATACGCGCCAATCGACGAAGCGCGTTTCGTCCGGACGGCGCAGGTATCGCTGCGTGTAATAGACGTTGCCGACGTCTTCCGCCTCCGGCAGCGCACCGGGCCCGTCAATAAGCCGAATGCCGTTGCCCTGGCTGCCGAACAGCGGCTTCAGTACGCAAAGGCCATCGTGGTCGGAGAGGAAGGTTCTGGCACTGTCGATGCCCTCCGCCGCGCGCGTCGTCGGCACGGGCAGTCCGGCCTTCTGGAAGAAGAAGGTGGCGGTTGACTTGTCGACACAGCGCTCGATGGCGCGCGCATCGTTCCAGACCTTGGTGCCCGATTCACGCAGAGCGTGGAGGATACCAAGACGCAGCGTTATCTGCTCGAGCGTACCCGTGGAGATCGAACGGACGAAGGCGCCGTCAGGCAGCCGATCCTTGAAGCCGGGGATCTCAATGCCCGCAGGAGCGCGCGTGTCGAAGGCGCACGCCTTCAACGTGGTCACGACGACGGCCGCGCCGATCGCTTCCATCGCGGTCTTGAGTTGGCGCGCATGCCAGTCGCCACCGCCCTCCTCGACGAAGATGACGATGCACGGCGGGGGTGCCGATATCCGGCGGACGCTCGTACGGAATCCCTCAGTCATGTGTCTCCCGCCGCGTCGTCATTCGATGCATGGACCCATCAAGCGAGTTGCTTATTGCTGAAGCTCGCATCGATGATTTCGGGCGCGAGTGCGCCGCCGTGGAAGGTGCGGCCAGTGTCGAGGTTGGAGACGGCGACACAGGCGGGGCTGAACAGCATCGGATCGATCTTGTAGAAGTCGCCGTCGACGGCGGCGAAGATTTCCGCGAACGGTCTGCCGTAGATCTCGCAGCTGCGGCTGGGGAGCTTTTCGGCAAGGTCTTGAGCGCGATCGTCGTCGCCGCGCACGAACAGTTGCACGCGGCCACCGTAGATGATCGCATCGTTGGTACGACCCATAGCCTGTATGAAGTCCGGGATCGGAGGAGCGATCGGCGTCGCGCCGTAGCCGTCGACGATGTTCTCGAGCGGGAAATGCAACTCGTGTGCCTTGTGCATGGCGACTTCGAGCACGCGGGCGGCAATTTGAACGGTGCCGGCGAGGCTGCCGGTCGGCGCATAGAGTACGGTAAGACCCGACGCGCTGATGCCGCACGCGTTGGCGATGTTCTCCGCGACGTTGCTCGGGGGAGCGTTGTCGCCCTCGATGACGATCGATGTGCAACCGGAGTGGTCGGCGTAACCGAGCTCTTCGTAGAGCTTCTCGACGCGCGAGAGGGCGCGCGCCGGCCCGGAGCCGAGCGCGAAGAAGCCGGAGGCCTCGTCATGGATCGACCAGCCCGCGTATTGACTGCCGAGGCATGCGACTACGGGGTTTGTGGTGTGAACGATGAGGCCGAGGGGCCAGCGATCGAGGCCCGACTGATTGGTGAACGCAACGTTGCCTAGTCCGCCAAGGCAGATTTCGCCGAGGCGCCGTCCGGCTTCCAGGCCGCCGGGCGTGGCCGCTCCGCAGTCGATACGTTGCTCGCCGGCCTCGCCGACGCTCACAACACAACGCAAGGCAGCAGAATCGGCGACGAGTTGATCGACGAGCCTTTGCGCGCCTGCCGATACGCTCACGGTCGAAGTTTTGGAGTTTTTCATCGGGAGTTTCCTCAATTTTTTGGCTGACCATACAGCAAGGCGCGAAGTTCGCCCAAGCGTTCGGTAGCGATGGTTGCCGCCATTTCGGCGGATGAAGCCACGGCACGAACCGTGGCGACAGGGTCGTGTCTGGCGACGACGGTGCCCTCGGCCGGGCGATCGGACACCCATTCGGGCCACGCAATCCGATCGATTTCCAATGCGGCGTCGTCTGCATAGAGGCAGGCACTTGCGCGGGGCCGGGGGCGCCATTCTGCCGCCAACAGCGGTGTTGGGTCCTCGCCTGACGCGGCAAGCACGTGCGCCTTGAACAGCGTGCCTTCCTCGTCGTCGAAAATGTCGAGGGCGGCGCCGGGACGGGGGTTGACCTCGATCAGATGCGGCATCCCCTCGGCGAGGATGAGATCAAAGGAGACAAGGCCCTTCAGCCCGAGGTTGCGGGAAACGTCGATCCCGATCTCGATGAGGCGGGCCTCCAGGTCGGCTTCGAGATCAATGCTGCCGGCAAGCCCGCCGTGACGAAACGGGCGGCGCGGCATTGGGGCGACCCAGGGCGAGGCAAAAGCGAATGCGGCGCCCTTGCCGACCAGCCCGGTCATGGACAAGGGCGCGCCTGCCATCTCGCGCTGCACATAGCGGTCGTCGTGGGCGTTAACCATTCGCCTGCAGCGCGCGATATGCGTGCCGCCACTGCCGCCGATGCGCTTGGTGAGCCAGCCGCGCCCGTCCGCCGGGGGCGCGCGCTGGGTTTCGGGATGGGCGATGCCGAGATCGGCGAGCATGGAAAAGAAGCGTTCGGGGTCCTTGGCGGCGCGGATCGTATCGGCGGAGCAGCCAATGAGGCGATAGCGCTCGGCAAGGCGTGTGACCAGCGAGGGTTCATCCTCGAAGCCGGCGGCAAGGATCAGGCCGATTGGGGGCGTCGGCGCCGTCTGCGTGAGACGGTCGAGCGCTGCGCTCAGCGTTGCGAGGCGGAAGCCCCTGTGGAGCGCACCTGGGAGTACCTCGCAGGCATGCGACAGTTCGCGCGTATCGGTGTCTGCGAATGCATCGGCGACGAGCGGCAGATAGCCGGCCCGCCGAGCGGACGCCGCAAGCGCCCGACCGGAGAAACCGGCGATCAATACCGTCTTGTCTGACACGTCTCCGTGCCCTGGTGTCAGCCGACGAACGTGCGCGCCAGCTTGAACGCGTCGCGGAAGTCGAAGTGGACCGGCTTGTCGGAGGCGATCATCTGCTTGAAGAGGCCCGACTCCGTCTTGTATTTGATGTCGCCGATGGCGAGGGGGCCCACGCCCAGTGCGTTGCATCCGGGCAGCGGTTCGCCGTTCATGAACAAGTCCATGCCCTCGACGCCAGCGGGCGGGACGGCATTGACGTCTGCGATAACCTTGAGGTTCTTGGCCAGCTCCTTGTGTTCCTTGGAGACGACCTGAACGCCGGCCGCGGCAGCGGCGAAGATGACGTCGGCGCCGGCAATGATGTCGCGCTTCTGGTCAGCCGTCTCGCCGGGCACTGCCTCCAGTTCGACGCCGAAACGCTCCTTGGATATTTCGGCCGACTTGATCACGCGATCGACGCCGCGATGCGCAACGAGCTGAACGTCGGCGCCTTCGAGTGCGGAGATGATCGAGGCGGCGAAGCCGACGACGCCGGTGGCGCCGAAGACCGCAACCTTGACGTCCTTCCAGCCGGAATTGAACTTATCCTTGAGGACCTTCTCCACGCAGGCGACCATTGCGGCGGCGGTGGTGAAAGAGCCAGCCGGATCGGCGAACGTGGACAGTTCGAAGGGCGGTACCATGGCGTCCTTTGCGGCCTTCATCATATCGAGCGCGAGGATCGCGTCCTTGCCGCCGAAGAACACGCCGGTCTGTGGGCCGTAGTGCGGCGGGCGGGAGAAAATGGCGTCTTGCACCAGCGCCGTCACTTTCTTCAGTTCGACATGCGTGTAGGGAATGATCACCTTGAAGCCTGCGTCTGCGGCCATGTTCACGTCGAACGGACTGACGTGCTCGCTCGGGTCAAGCATGTGCAAAATCGGGGTGGCTGTTTCGGACATTCGTCTCTCTCCCTACTTTATTGGCCTGTTTCGGCGGTGGTCCGGATCTCGACGCTGGCACCAGTATTGCGGCCGGCAACGATCATCAGCTCAAGCCCCTGCGCTTTAGCGTCTTGGATGAAAGAATGATAGAGGGCGTCGGCGTCTTTCTGGCTGGGCACGAAGGCGAAACCGGTCGGCCCCCAGGAACTCTGGCCTATTCCAACAGCGCCGTTGGCTTCGAGTTTTCTGGCGATCTCGCCGACCTTGGGCTCCGACCACGCGCTGCCGTTCTGGGCGGGAGCGAAGTGGCGACCCACAAGTGCCTGGATCTCGGTGACGGCGCGGCCGAAAGCGGCAATGTCCTGCTCCATCAGCGCGGGGGCGGCCTGCATCAGGACGAGGTGCGAAAGGTGCGCGGCCGTCATCCGTGCCATCGGCGGAAGTGCTGCGAAAGCGCGGGTCTCTCGGTCGCCATGCACGCCGGTGGCCTGAGGGTCGAGGATCAGCAGAATGCGCCAGCTTTCGGGCAGCGGCGCCTGGATCAGGACCGGCGGCGGAGAATTGGACTGGCCTTTGCCGCCGTCGACGATGAAGCCGCCGTGGTCGAAGGCGGCGATGCCAATCGCCGAGCGCTGGCCGCGGTTGGTCAATGTGCCGACCAGATCGAGCGGGCGGGCTACTCCACCCAGGCGCATGGCCGCGGTTGCAACCGCTAGTGCCAGCTGGGTGCCAGAGCCAAGTCCCGAATGGGCGGGAATGGCGCGCTCGATGGTGATGTCGTAGGCGCCAGGCAGGCCGAGGCGGTCGCGCAGACGGGCAAGCACGTTCAGTGCGCGATCACTCTCGAGACCGCGCGCCGCATCGCGCGCAGCTCTACGGACGGTGATACGGGTCGAGGGCCGGTCGATGGCGAGGCCGATACTGCCGTAGGTTCGCCCCAACTCGCCGTTCAGGTCGAGGAAACCGAGGTGCAGGCGGGCTGGCGCGGTGACGCTCAGGGCCGCGGTCTCGGTCGGATCAGCCATCGAGAAATCCTTGTTGTCGTTGGGGCGGAGGTGCACAAAGGGCACAGAACCATCCTGTGGATGATGGACGCAACCAATCAGGACATAGAAGGGAAGCTTAGCATGTCGCAGGAACGGGAAAAGCCAATGGCAGAGGCGGAAGTCAAGGCCTGGCTTCAGGAAAATCTTCCAAAATGGCGTCTGGAGGACGGCTGGATCCGGCGAACCTACAAGACGGCGAGCTGGAAAGGTACGCTGATGGTCATCAACACGATAGGCCATCTCGCGGAGGCGGCATGGCACCACCCGGATCTGACGGCGTCATATGCCTGGGTCGAGGTGCGGCTCGTGACCCATTCTGCAAAGGGCATTACGGCGAAGGATCTGGCTCTGGCGGCCAAGATCGAGGAGGTGGTGACCTGGCAGCCGGGAACAGAGGGCAAGGGTCTCGAAGGTACGCCGCAAGAGGACATGCGGTTTGCATATATCAAATATGATTGATATGCGCTGGACGGCAACAACCCGGTTCCAACAAGAAGTCCCGCATGAACGACAAAGCTGCGCCGGCACACCGTGAGCACGCGCAAAGTACCTATGACGCGATCATCGCGCTGGGCTCCAACATCGGCAATTCGCGCGCCAACATGGCGCGTGCGCTCGAGTTGCTGAGCGATGATGGTGAGGTGCGGATCGTGACGCGGTCGCGCGATTTCAAGACACCGCCCTGGGGGATTACCGATCAGCCCTGGTTCGCCAACGCGTGCGCGTCGGTGCGCACCAGTCTGGGCGCACGCGCGCTGCTGGAGCGGTGTCTTGCGGTGGAGCGCCAGTTGGGGCGGGTGCGGACGCAGAAGTGGGGTCCCCGCATCATCGACCTCGATGTTCTGGTGCATCGCGATGGTGCTGTCGCCGAGGACGACCTGGAACTGCCGCACCCGCGCATCACCGAGCGGGCGTTCGTTCTGGCTCCTCTCGCCGATGTCGATCCGGATCTGATGCTCGACGGCAAATCGGTATTGGAATGGCTGGCGCTGGCGGACACGACCGGCGTCGAGCCGTTCGACGATTCAAAAGTCGTGCGCGTGCGATAAGGCGTGCCGCGAATTTTCAGATTTGCACCTGATGATTCGGGTTCTTGTCTTTGTGCATGCCGTTTACGCAAAACAGCTGCATACTCTTGCGCGACATGCATTAGATCAGGTTCATGTTTCGTGGAACCGGGCACACGATCCTGTGCATCGTTTCGAGCATGTTTTTGACGCTGAACCGCAGCACACTTCAGCTAACCGCTCATCGACATGCGATAAGCTCTGTCGCCATTTGGCAAACACATAGAGATCAAGTGGCCGACGCAGGAGGCCGGATGCGCACTGACCGCTCCGAACTGCGCCGCGTCGCGGCCTGGAGGGCAGAAATGTCCGATGGCTGCTCCGTCCCTGCCGTCTTACGCCTGGTTATCCCGCAAGAAACCGAGGATGAATGCGCCATGTGCGAGCGTCACGACAGGGCCTACTATTATGGGGGTAGTTGTGCTGACAGAAAGACGGCGGACCGACAGCTGCGCACGGATCTGATGTCGGTCGGGGTGTGGGCTCCAAAAGCGTGGGGGTATTGGGCAGCCGTTCGCGTGGGTGGCGCGCCATGGCTGAAAATCAAGGGCGTGTCCTGGGCGTTCGCTGAAGACTATTTCAGATACTCCGCCAGACCTGCGGTGGATATCAATGACCCTTGACGGTTCGTGCCTGCGACGCCTCACGGCTTGGCAAACCGCATATGCATCACTTCGGGCACTTGCCAAGAGGCACGCTACAGAGCGGAGTGCGGTATGATCTGTCCTGCCTGCCATACCTTCTGCCTCAGGCTTGGAATGAGCAGTGGAATTCGTCGCACGATCGGCGTCACGGACATGAAGAAAATCCAGCCGAGGGCGAAACCGATCACGGCTGCAACAGGATGGAGGAGGAGGGAGGGGATGAAGAGCACGGTGAGTATGGCACCTTCCACGAGGTAGTGGGGCGCGGAAGGCAGCCCAGGATTGGGCACATAGCCGAGGTTCGCGAGCCTGTAGTGGAGATTCCAGCTGTCGGAAAAGCGAAAGCCGATCATGCACCAGATCGCGCCCGTTTGAACTGCTTCGCTGGCGAAGGGAATGCCGAGAAGGCCGAGGATCCCGACAAACCAAAGTACAGCCGTGAGCCCGACAAAGAAGAACACCACGCCATACTTGTCGGGGATGCGAACGCCTACGATTGCACCGACGTAGCGCCACATGTGGCCGCGCAACTCCTGAGACGAATGCACGAGCGACAGTGTGAGATTTGCCGCCAGGATCGCAAATGCCAGTGGAAATGCGGCAATCGGGAAGATCGAGAGGTGGGCAAAATGTTGCGACAGTATTTCGTAGGTTTGTTCGTAGGCGGGCATAGCTTTCACCGATGGGAGAGCTGCGCAAAAGGGAACCGAGAGAGACAGGCGCCAAATAAAGCCAACCCGGCTCCAGTGGCGCACGCCAGGGCTCAAACTTCAAGAAATCGGAAGCGGCGGCATCAGGTCTCCAATATTATTCGGGAGCATGGCCTCCAGCAACAACGGCTTCCCAACGAGGCCCAACGCAGCGTTCGCGGCAGAGACCATTTCACGATCAAGACGGCGCAAATGGCGCGTGGTAACATTGCTCCATGCTTGCGGTCGCTGAAGCCAAGCGTGCGCCTGATCCTCCCGGCCCGAAAGGCACCCTGTTGGCCGGAAGCAATCGTGAATTTGCGAAACGCCGGCTGCCGTTCCTACTCGAGCTTGCGCACGTGTACGGGCCGGTCGTCGGCTTCCGGCTTGGGCCGCGCAAGGTGGTCCTCGTCAGCGAGCCAAGCCTGATCGAACAGATCCTGGTGACTGACGCCAAGCGCTACATCAAGCATTTCGGGGCGCGCGCCTACAAGGTCCTCCTCGGCAACGGCCTTGTCACGAGCGAAGGCGAGTTGTGGCGCGAGCAGCGGCGGCTGATACAGCCAGCGTTCCACAAGACTCCGGTGCAGGCCTATGCGAGCGACATGAGCGCGCTCGCCGCGCAGATGCTGGAACGCTGGCAGCCGGGACAGCGCATCGATGTCCACGGCGAGTTCACCAGCCTGGCGGGCTGGATTGCGCTCAAGACACTCTTCGGGCTCGACAATCCCGGAGACCAGACTCATTTCGCCAGCAACCTGCGGATCGCGGTCGACCTCGTCAACGCGCGCCTGCGAGCGCTGTTGAAGTTTCCCTATTGGATGCCGACACCTGCAAACCGGAGACTAAAGCGGCTGGCCGGTGAACTGTTTCAGATAGCAGATCGTTTCATCGAAGAAAGTACGGCGCGGAGCGAGGACACCAGCAACCTGATATCGTCTCTTGTCAGGCTGGCCGGCAAGCAGGGCACGTCGATGTCAACGGCGCAGCTTCGCGACGAGGCCATGACGCTCTACATCTCAGCACACGAGACGACGGCACTCGGCCTGACGTGGACGTGGTACCTCCTGTCGCGGCATCCGGAGGCCGAGCAGAAACTGGTGGCAGAGTGGGGAACCGTGCTCGATGGCCGCAATCCGGTGGCGTCCGACCTATCCGCCCTGCCGTACACGATGGCGGTGATCGCGGAGTCGCTCAGGCTCTATCCGCCGGTTCCCTTGGTGGGGCGAGAGGCAACAGATGATGTCGAGCTTGGCGGATTCAGGGTGAGGCGCGGCGGCACGATACTGATCAGCCCATGGGTCTGCCATCGCGATCCTTCGCGCTTCCCTGATCCCGAGGCATTCCGGCCGGAACGCTGGACCGTTGGCTTGGCGCATGATCTGCACCGATTTGCCTACATACCGTTTGGCGGCGGGCCACGTGTCTGCATCGGCAGGAATTTCGCGCTGACAGAGATTGCACTGGTGTTGGCGACACTGGGACAGCGCTACCGCTTTACGACCGAGGACGGCGAGACCGTCGGCATCAACCCGCAGATCACGCTGCAACCGGCGCGCCGGATCCATGCCCGTCTGCAGCCGCGGACGCCTTGAACTCGCACCGGCTCGAGACGGGCACTCAGTCGGGGACGGAATCAAGCAAGCTTCATGCGTTTGAGGAAAGCGGCAAAGCGTGGATCAGATCGCAACGGATCGCACAACGGTTCGACGGCGACCCAGGCCAAATGGCCAATGCGTTCATGCCAGCAGCGGTCGAGAGCCGCCAGTCCCTCGTCGACCGAGCGCGCTGCGCCCACCATGAAGAAATACGGCGAGTGCTGATCGCATTTGACCTGTCTGCCGCGTCCGAGCCGGATGAGTGCGGTCGCGCGCAGACTGTCAACGTAGCCGTTGAGCGCCCTGATGCCAGTGACGGGCTCAGTCGCGCGAAGGGCTTCCTCGAAACGGGCCAGCGCGAGATAGCAGCGCGCGAGCCAGATATGCACATGCGGGTAGTTGGGCTCAATCTCGGCTACGGCACGGACGGCGGTGAGGGCTTCGTCGAAGCGCCGCGCAAAATAGAGGGCACGACCCAGGCTCAAATGAATGGTCAGTGCAAGGGGATCGAGCGCGGAAGCGTGCTGGACATGGCCGATTGCTTCTTCGTGGCGACCGAGCGCGCTCAGCAGCATGCCATACCAGGTCTCCGCCATCGTGTGGTTGGGCTGAAGCCGGAGGGCCTCCCTCATGGCTGATTCTGCAGCCGGCCAGTCCCAATCATAGACAAGTCCAAGTACCCCGATCGACACATGAGTTTCGGCCAGATCGGGTGCAATCCTCAAGGCCCGCGCGGCCGCATCCTTGGCGCGCGGCATCGTCTGGCGCGGTGGCAGGTCTGCAAACTCCGGGAACCCGAGCAACGTCTGGCACTCCGCGATTCCTGTCCAACCCAAGGCATAGTCGGGATCCCTCTCGACGGTCTGCTCGAAATACTCGATGGCAAGTTGCAGGCCCTCGATCGTCCGCCGATAGGACCAGTATCGTCCCTTGAGGTATAGCGTGTAGGTTTCGGGGTCCGTGGTGAGAGACGATTTTCGATCCCCCGAGGTGGCCATACCGGCCTTGAGCGGCAGCGCGGCAACGATTGCCGAGGCAAGCTCGGTCTGCAACTCGAAGACGTCATCCATCGTCCGGTCGAACGTTTTGGACCAGAGCTCGCAGCCATCGTGCGCGCTGACCAGCTGGGCGGCCAGCCGGATTCGATTCCCGACCTTCCTGACGCTGCCCTCGACCAGCCACGCCACTCCGAGGCGCGCGGCTATGTGGCGGGCGTCAACCAACTTGCCTTTGAACGCATAGGAGGATGTGCGCGAAACGACCCGGATACCCGATACTCTCGATAGGGCGCCAATGATCTCGTCGGTCATGCCGTCGCTGAAGAATTCGTTTTCCGGCTCGGGGCTGACGTTCCTGAGCGGCAGGACTGCTATCGCCGGAATGGCATCGCGCGCTGAAACCGCCGAAGCCGGTGCTGGGCGCGCTCGTTCGAGCGCAGCCTGGAGCGCGCCTCCCGGTTCTGCATCGTAGTCCTCCCGCAGAGCGCGCACGAGCCAATCACCAAGACGCCGCGACTGTGCCGGCTCGCCCGCAACCTCGTAGGCAGCAAGCGCCTTCACTGCCGCTGCCTCATCGGTGGGGTCCCGCCGCACGGCTGCCTCGAGCCAGCGTGCGGCTTCCATCGCATCGCCGCGGGTTTCGGAGGCGCGAGCCAGACGCTCGATGATGACGTCGACCTGACGGTGGAAATCCCGGCGCGCATCTTCCATCCAGTTGCCGAAGTCGAGGTTATCGCGCAGATGGAAGCCTTCGAGAAAAGGGGCCTCGGCAACGCTCAGGGCTCTTTCGAGTTCGTCTTGTCGAACTGCGTCCCGGAATGCCTGTATGTCTGACGAAATGATGCCGTCGGCTAGCCGCAGCTCTGCCGTTCCCGTGATCGGATCGGCGTGCAAGGCCTTGCGCAGTGCGTAGCGGAGCTGTGTCAGGCGATGGCTGGCGCGCTGCTCGTCGACATCGGGCCAGAGCAAAGCCATGAGCCGGTCGCGGTTGAGGGCGCGCGGCGCGCTGACGGCGAGAATCACAAGCATGGCCAATGAAAGGCCTTGCAGCGGAACGACGCTGTCGTTCCGGCCAGTGCTCGCAAGGCGGAGATTTCCGAATGCGTGCAGGTGGAACACCAAGTCCTCACTGGAAAGGCCTGACCAGCGCCTGAGGTTGCACTGAAGCGGGTCTGACGGCCATACATTATCACGCGCCCTGCTGGTCAGAAGGCGGAAAATGGTGGCCGGCCTGTGGGGGGCAGACCTACCGTCTAGGTCCAAGGAGTATCGCGAAGCACAACATCTGCAAACTCTTGCTTGCCTTGGTCTCCGGCGGGCTCGCGGCTGCGGCCACAGGATCAGCCCTTGCCAATCAGTTGTGGCCCGGTCGGGGGCGCGTCTCACTGCGGTTCGGGTAGAGGATTTCGACCAGCAACGGATCCGGGCACCCGGCAAGTACCAAGTAACGCTCATCGTCGAAAACGCTCACGAAGGTGATGGCATTCCAGCCATGTCGGGCGTAGATCTCAAGGCGCCGATTGGTCAGGTGTTGAAAGCGGTCGAACTGCTGGCGGTTCAAGCAAACCGTGCCGCCATCGATTGCTAGCCGATTTCATTCGAGCGTGGCGTGGCGACACTGATTTCCGATTCTGCGGCGGCGTCAAGAATGACGTCGCTCGCCTTCTCGCCGATCATGTAGACCGAACTGATGATGAAGAAGCCGGGGATGCGCGGAAAGACCGATGCGTCGACCACGCGCAGCCCCGTCGTTCCGCGAACACGGAATTGCGCGTCGAGCACCGCCTCTCGATCGCCGTCGGGCCCCATCGGGCACGTGCAGGAAGCATGATGCCCCCATGCCTCGGACTTCACCCACGCAGCCAGGGCATCGCGCGAGCTGACGCCCGATCCGGGCCGCTCCTCTTCGGCGATATAGTCGTCCAGCGGTGCCGTCAGATTGCGCACGAACTCAATGCCACTGACGACGGAATCGAGATCCTCGCGCCCTTCCTCGTCATCGGCGAAATAGTGAAAATTGATAGCCGGCGGATCACGGGGATCGCCCGAATTCAAAGTAACACGGCCGCGGCGGTTGTTCGTGTGTGCCTTGAGAATTGCCCAGGTCAGATGGCGGTGGTGAGACAGCTTCGAGTAGCCCGGAAAGTAGCCGCGAAACTGTCCGATCAATGCGAACGTGAAGAGATCCGGCAGGGGCCGCTCAGGCGCAGACCTCTTGATCACAGCCAAAGCCACGCCGTTCGTGGTGTAGGGGCCGCGGCGCATGCGGGTCCAGTCTGAAAATTGCCGGTCGCCCGGTGTGAAGTTGCCACCCTTGAGAAACTTCCATTCGTCCTTGAGGCGAGAGACGACGCAGACCTCGTATCTATCTTGGAGATTTTGTCCGACGCCCGGTAGGTCGACGATGACATCTATCCCGTTCCGCTTCAGTTCCTCTGCGGGTCCAATGCCAGACAGCATGAGAAGTTGCGGCGTGTTGAAAGCGCCAGCGGAAAGGATGACCTCGCGCGTCGCGTCCACGACGATTTCTGTCGCAGGTTCCGTCGAAGGTGCAGGACACGCTTTGTAGAGCCGCGCACCCTTTCTATAGCAAACGCCAGTCGCGCGCACATTCGCGTCGAAGACGACCTTCGTCACCAGAGCATCGAGTTCGATCGTCAAGCGATCTGGATATCGCTCCGCTACGTCGAGAAGGAACTCGCGTGTACCCATGCGTGTATGTCGGTTCGTCGTCATGGGAGCGTAGTGGATGCCCTCGGACTGGTCGTCGATCCGGTAGTCGTTGGGATCAAGCTTGGCCACAAACAATTCGCGCAGCCGGCGCAGCGGGTGGCGGAACTCCCGAAAAGTGCGCAACGCCGACTTTGCGATGATCTTTGCGAAAGCGCGATTGCCGACGACGGCCCACGGAGCGGCCTGTTCTGTTATGAGCCAGCCATTGTATCCGTGACGAAGTGGATTAATTCCCAGCAATCGAGCGAGCAGCCCCCAGAACGGACGGTGCCTGCAGTGCTCCATTCGCTCAAAATACTTGCGCATATTGTCCGCCGACCACGATTGCTCGCCGAGCGTGCCGGCGATGAAGTCCCAATCGGCGCTGTGCGGTTGAACCAGAATCAGTGCGTTGTGGGCGGTGCAGCCCCCAAGCGCGCTGGCGCGGGGGTAGAGAACACCATCTCGCTTCGGGACAAATTTGGGATCGCGCGCCTGCATTTCGTTGTCATCGTAATGGCGCACCCAGAAGTCCCATCGGATCGCCTCGTTCTCGGTGGCTAACGGGTGAAAAGCAGGAACACTGTAGTCTTGCGGCAGCTGGGACCGGCCTGGCGATCCATCGTCCTGCATTCGCAGCGGATCGCCGCCCGCCTCTAGCAGCAGGACCCGGTGACCGGCAAGCGCAAGGCGCGCTGCCACGACTCCACCCCCTGCACCTGACCCCACGACGACATACTCATATTCGGACCGAGCCGTCATGACGGCACACTCCAAAGTTTTTTCGCCGCACTCGATTGGCCCAGCTGCAGGTCGCCATTCCGTCGTCGGCGCAAAGGCGCAACTCTGCCGCGCCTTTGACACCGTGCGCGTATTCCGGCGCGAATCGAGCCCCGTCTGATCACCGCCTGATGGGCGCCTGACGATGTGCTGATGCGCTCTCAATAGCATTCGTTTCGCCGGTCGTGACCAACAATTTCTCGAATTGGCCGGTCTCAGGCGAGGAGACCTCGCAGGCAATAACTGAAAGGACGCCTGCCATGATTACGATGACGAGACTCTTCACTCTTGCAGTTCTATCGACTTCTCTCGCGACAGCCGGCGGTGCTGCGTTGCGTGCCGACGACATGGAATACGGCGTGACGGTGATGAAGCCGTCTCAGGCGGTCGACCGCGATTTCGGCAGTACGCATACCGTGAGCTACTTCCTCGGCAACGACGGGAAGTGCCTTCTGACGCTCTCGATTTCCGATGTCGCAGTGGGTGATGTCGCCACCCCGTCAAAGCCGGTGCGCTACGAGATTGCGATTAATTCCGGGGAGACCCGCGGCTTCAATGCCAACGCCACGACGTCGCTGCAGTTCACCTGCCACGACAATGGCAAGGCCATGTTCCTCCAGCCCGAAAATCAGGAACAGGAGCAAGCCGAAATCAACCCATGGGGCGACGAATGGGGCGCCGAATGACGGCTGAAGGAGGATCAGACAATGCTGAGATCCATTGGCACGGCCAATTTCGCCATCATGCTAATCCTGCTGGGAGCGACGACTTTGCCGGTCGCCGCGGACGATTTCGAATGGGAATGGAGCGACGACGGATTGTGCACCGACTGCATGTCATTTCGAGATGAAGACGTTGGAGCGGGTGATGTGCAAACGGCCTACGTCCCAACCATCGGATTTAGGGACAAACAAGGCGCAGACTCTGCGAACGCAGACCGGGTCGAAACCAAGAGGACATCGCTCAAGCCATGATTGCCAACGTCTGCGCTTGCGCGCAGGGCTGCACACCCACGTTTCAGGCAGGTGCAGGTGAACTCCTCGACCTGCCTGAAGCAATCCGCTCTCGTACCCCAAGCTGGTCGACTTCCGCAACGGCGATGTCCAGGAAGGCGAACAGCGACTCCGATCGCTTGTACAATCCCAACTAAAGCCGGTTGTGCAGCGACAGGCTTCGAGATGCATTGAGAGGAGCGAGCGGCCTCAGCCGCTCGGAAATTCGTTCAGTCGGAGCGAAAGATCAGGCCGGCTTCTGGCCGCCGCGCTTCAGACCCTGCTCGACTCCTTTGAGGAAGGCATTGATATACTGCTGAGTGGCCGAAAGCGGCTCTTCCGGGCAGCCAGCGCCAGCAGAGTAAAGGCCCTCGTGCGGATAGTGGCAATAGACGTAACCTGGCACATCGGCGCCGCCCGAGACGGTGTCCATCTCGGCATCCTGCAGAGCGCGAATTCCTGTTGCGAGCATATGAGTCACCTTGTGTTGAGGTTGCGTTTTGCGGGTAAGCGGGTTTCGCGCCCCCCGCTGAGATCCCTAACCGACGGGGCGGCGTCGCGCTGTTTCCAAGGATACAGGCTGTGCGAGCATCGCGACGTGCCCTCGCGAGAAGAAAATCGGCTAGAAGGCGCGCTGGCACTCGCTTGCCAATTGCCGGGGATCCTTGCGGGCGGAAACCGCGACGCGGACGGACGCGCCGTCTTGCTGCGGCAGCTGGGCTCGCAGGAGCAGACAGTGATGAAGCTGGATGAAGCGGTGGCGGCTTCCACGGTCGAAGCGGCACCGCCGGACTTGCGGCAAAGGAGCGGGACTGCATTTGGCCGGACTCGGACATCCGACGGGTCGAGATTGCAGCTTGTTAGTCGCGCCGCAGGGCGGCACGAAACATATCCAACGTGCGTCCGCCTTCGTCAGAGGCGAATTGCATCAGGCCCATTTCGACCGCGGTATCGAAGAGATCTCCTGAGTGAGAACCGAATTCGGGACAGTCTCATTCGAGAGGACTACGGCTTCGTGGTCAAGCGCATTCAAATCGAACCGCGCGCGATTGACATGCTTCGTCGCTTGTGGTCTCGGCTTGATATCCATTCGCATGGACGTCAATTCCTGAAGAGGAAGATTCGTCTTGGACAGGCCGCAATCTGAGGCCGCCATATGAATTGGATGCTTTTGTGCCGATCAACTGCCGACACGCTGTTTGACGTTCTTCTGGACTGCATTGCGTCCAGGGCACCTTCCTACGTTGCGTCCCCCAATTTTGGAAATCGACCTATGCTCGAATTATGCGACACGCTTATGTTGGTTCACACATGTAATTGCTGGAACGAGAAAATCCGCGTTGGGATGCATAATTTTGCTGTCTGGTTTCGCGCCTGTTAGGCGGACATGGCTGTGCGGCCTGCGAACTACAGTCGCGCAATAAACTTGCAAAGATGAATTCGGAACTCGCAGCTCGGAACGCCAAGCGTCGCGATCGACCCGGTAGCGGCGTGACAAGCCTACCTGAAGTGAAGCTGCAAGGGCTTGAGTTCGATCCCTTCAAACCGCGCAGACCATGTCTCGCCAGGACGCGCTGGCATCGCTTCTGTCAAAGTCCCGGCGGTCACCAGCTCCCCTGCGCCTAGCGGCTCGCAATTCGGATAGCGTGCGATTTCTTCAACCAGGAACTTCAAGGCTCCAATTGGACCGCCCAACACATTTCGCGCGTGGCCATTGCAGCTCCGTCCATTGTCGGAACGCATCTCTACGCCGAACGTCGAGATCGCAGCGCGTGTTTCTCGCCGTGCCGTCGTGATATCCAGCTTTTCGCCAACTATCAGCGCTCCATGAACGCCGTAGGCTGCGGCTGCATCTGCTGCTGTGAACTCCCAATCGGGAAAAATCGAATAGACCACCTCGAACCCGGGCGCTACCCAATCGAGACATTCGAAGAGTTCTGCTGCGGCCATGCCAGGCGTGGGATCCGAGGCCAAGTGCAGCACGATCTCGGGCTCGATCCGAGGTTCGGGCATATCGACCAGTCCGATAGTGGCATTGTGACCGTCGGCATAGGTCACGGTCCGATCGAGAACATAATTCCAAATCGGACCCGAAATGCCGTATCGGGGGCGTCCATATCGATCTATTGGTGAACCCAATTTGCGGCCGACCGGCTTCTCGCCCCGAGCGCGACGGAGATCTCGAACCTGAGCGACGACGTCATATGACGCGATCAAATCGAAGCCAGGATAGCGCTGCTGGAACGGTTGCACCTGTTGCTTGGTACCGAGACGCGCCATTAGCTCCTCGCTAATCCGCCTGGTGGCGAGCGCTTCATTCATGACCAGGCATTCCGTGTTGGCGGTAAGGCAGAAGATAGTTCGGAGAGCTCGGTAACCGTTACTTCCTTTCCAGAACCTGACTGGACGTAGCGTGCTTGCCAGGGACTACTAAGGAGCGACCGGACGCCCTTCATGCCACCCACAAGAGACGATGGCTGCGGCAACGCCGGATGTATGCAAACTGGCGCCAATTAACGCCGTTTCCTGGCGATCCCGATGCCGCAAATTTACCCAAGAGGGGGATTGAATTGGTATACATTGGATAAGTCGGAAGCCCAAAGGCCGAGCTTCGTGATGCCGAGGTCAAGAATGCGACTATCGATCCTTATAGCTGTCAGCCTTGCGGTGGCTGGTTATGTCTTCTACCGCAACGACGACCGGCTTCGTGGCTGGGTCGATACTCGGCTGGGCCTGACTGTCGCTGAACCGACGGCGAAGCAGCGCCCGCCGGCACCGGTTCGCGTTGCCAAGGTCGGGCGGCGCGACGTTCCGGTGATCGTCGAGGGTGTTGGCAATGTGCGCGCGCTGTCGACGGTCGAGATCAAGTCGCGCATCGACGGACAGGTGATGCACGCTGCCGTCACGGACGGCCAACTCGTGGATAAGGGCGACCTCTTGTTCCGGCTCGACGACCGTCCGCTGAACGCCCAGCTGCATCAGGCGGAAGCCAATCTTGCCCGTGATCAGGCCAATCTCGACAAGGCGAAATCGGACGTGCAGCGCTACACCATGCTGGCGCAGAAAGGCATCGCTCCGCAGACAAGGCTGGAGGAGGCTCAATCGAGCCTGGCCTCGCTCGAAGCGGCCATCCGGGCATCCCGGGCAGCCGTAGAACTCGCCCGCCTCAATCTCGGCTACGCGACGATCGAGGCGCCCATCGCAGGCCGCATCGGCACCGTGCTCCTGACACCGGGTAACATGGTCAAGGCGAACGACAGCCAGCCAATGGTGGTCATAACGCAGCTTCGGCCTGTCAACGTCGCCTTTGCGTTGCCTGAAAAGTATTTGGGCGTGCTCCGTGAGCGTATTGCATCCAAGGACGGTCTCTTCGTGAACGTGTCCGTGGAAGGCAGCGAGAAGATCGACGAGCGTGGCCAACTGTTCTTCATCAACAACGTTGTCGACACCGCGACGGGCACGATCCAGGTCATGGCATCATTCGACAACAAGAACGGCAAGCTCATTCCCGGCCAGTTTGCCCGCGCCAGCGTGACCTTGCAGGTTCTACCTGAGGCGGTGGTCGCACCAGCCAAGGCGATCCAGATGAACCAGAAGGGCCACTACGCGTGGGTGATGAAGCCCGACGATACGGTCGAGTACCGCAGTATCCATGTCGGGCCCACCATTGGCACCGATACGGTAGTCACGAGCGGGTTGCGCGCCGGCGAGACGATCGTCACAGACGGGCAGCTTCGCCTTTTCTCGGGCGCGCGGGTCAAGCCGATCGACTCTGGAAATAAATCCGAACCGCAAAAGAAGGTGCAATCGTGAACCCGGCGGGCTTGTGCATTCAAAGGCCGGTGATGACAACGCTGGTGATGGCGGGCATCCTCATCTTCGGCATCATAGCCTACCGCTCGCTTCCGGTCTCCGAGCTGCCCAACGTCGATTTCCCGACGATCGAGATCTCAGCCAACCTTGCCGGCGCAAGCCCCGAAACCATGGCCTCTGCGGTGGCCACTCCGATCGAGAACCAACTCTCACAGATCGCCGGCATAAAGGCGATGACATCAGTGAGTACGCAAGGCTCCTCGCGCATCACGCTCGAGTTCAATCTCGACCGCAATATCGATGCCGCAGCCCTCGACGTGCAGGCCTCCCTCTCCGCCGTGCAACGCAAACTTCCCGACGAGATGACCGAAGCGCCAAGCTTCCGTAAGCGGAATCCGGCCGACTTCGCCATCTATTACATGCGCCTGTCATCCGCGTCTTTGCCGATATCGACACTCAACGACTATGCCGAAACCGTTCTACAGCAGCGCATGTCGGCGATCGACGGCGTCGCCCAGATCCAGTTCTGGGGACAGCAGAAGTTTGCCGTGCGCGTGCAGATCGACCCCAATCGCCTCGTCACCAAGAATATCAGCCTCGACGACGTCGAACGCGCCGTCCAGGCCTCCAACACCAACCTGCCAACCGGATCTCTCAGCGGCTCCGACAAGGAGATCTCTATCCGGACAAGCGGCAAGATCGGCAATGCACGCGATTATGACGACATCGTCGTCGCCTACCGCAATGGCGCGCCGGTTCGCATCGCCGATATCGGCCAGGCCGTTGACAGCGTCGAGCAGGACAAGGTCTCCACGTGGTTTGGCAACGAGCAGGGCATGCTGATGGCGATCTACCGCCAGCCCGGTTCCAATACGGTCAAGATCGTCGATGAGATCAACCGCATCCTGCCGCAGATCAGGATGCAGCTTCCCGGTGCGATCACGTTCGAGGTCATGTACGACCGTTCCACGGGCATCCGCGCCTCGATTGGTGAGGTCCAGTTCACGCTGATGCTGGCGGCAGCGCTTGTCGTTCTCGTCATCTTTCTTTTCCTGCGCAACCTGACCGCAACGCTGATTGCGTCTATTGCGCTGCCGATTTCCATCATCGGCACGTTCGCGGCGATGTACGTCCTGGACTTCAGTCTCAACAACCTGTCCCTGATGGCCTTAACGCTGGCAGTCGGCTTCGTCGTCGACGACGCTATCGTCATGCTGGAGAATATCGTTCGCTATCGCGAAAAGGGCATGGCGATGGTGGAAGCCGCGGTCACGGGATCGCGGGAGATCGGTTTCACCATCATCTCGATGACCATCTCGCTGGTGGCCGTCTTCATTCCCATAATTTTCATGGGCGGCATGATCGGCCGCCTGCTCTCCGAATTCGCCATTACGATATCCGCTGCCATCCTCGTTTCGGGCCTTGTATCGCTCACACTTACGCCGATGCTCTGCAGCCGCCTGCTCAAGGGCGAACACGCAACCCACGGGCGTGCGTATCGCTGGAGTGAAGCGGTGTTTGGTGGAATGCTGTGGCTCTACGACAAGGCGCTGCAATGGTGCCTGCGCCATCAACCGCTCGTGCTCTTGTCTTTCATTGCGACGATCGCTGGCACGATCTATTTCTTCCAGCACGTTCAGAAGGATTTCCTGCCGCCCGAGGACACCGGACGGCTACTGGCGCGGACGCGGACGGCGATCGATGCCTCCTACGAGGCGCTGCTCGGGTATCAGACCCGCGTTGCAAAGCTGGCAGCCGAAGACCCCAACATCGCCGCCGTGATGTCACGTGCCGGCGCGTCCGGATCAAGTTCCAAGAACAACGAAGGGCTGATGTTGCTCACCCTGAAGCCGCGCGCAGACCGGCCCGAACAGGACATCAGCCAAATCGTTCAGAAGCTGCGCAAAAAGCTCAACTCTGTTCCCGGCATTCAGGTGTTCGTCCTCAACCCGCCGGCAATTCGCGTCGGCGGCCGCCTCTCCAACGCCGACTATCAATACACGCTCCAGGACCTGGATCTGGCGACCCTCTACGAGTGGTCGGAAAAGATGCAGGAGGAGATGAGCAAGCTGCCTGGTTTCCAGGACGTGACCAGCGACCTTCTGATTGGCAGCCCTGCCGTCATGTTGGAAATCGATCGCGACCGCGCCGCCTCGCTTGGTGTCGATGCCCGGCAGATCGAGTCCGCGTTGGCTGCGGCATTCGGCTCCCGCAAGGTGTCGACCATCTATACGTCGTCGAGTCAGTACGCAGTGATCCTCGAGATCATTCCAGAGTTCCGCAATAGTGTTGCTGGCCTGAAGAAACTTTACGTTCGCGCGAGAAACAACAATCTGGTGCCGCTGACGTCCGTCATGCGCGAGCGCGACGAGGTCACGCCACAGCAGGTGAATCATCAGGGGCAGTTGCCGGCCGTCACCCTGTCGTTCAATCTGGAGCCGACCATCTCGCTGGGAACCGCGATAGACGAAATCCGCGACATGGAGCGCAGGATCGGACTGCCCGATACGGTTTCGACGTCGTTTGGCGGCACGGCTGCTGCCTTCGAAGAGTCGCTCGCCAATATGGGCGTCCTGCTCTTCATGGCGGTGCTGGTCGTCTACCTGGTGTTGGGCATCCTCTACGAGAGTTTCATCCACCCGCTGACAATCCTTTCTGGTCTGCCAGCCGCTGGCTTCGGTGCGCTATTGGCACTGTTGTTGCTGGACATGCCGCTGACGCTTTATGCCTTCGTCGGCATCATCATGCTGGTCGGCATCGTGAAGAAGAACGCGATCATGATGATCGACTTCGCCATCAACGCGCAGCGCAACGAGGGGATGGATCCGGCAGAGGCAATATACAAGGCCTGCCTGTTGCGCTTCCGCCCGATCATGATGACGACATTTGCAGCGCTCGCCGGCGCCCTTCCAATTGCCCTGGGACACGGCGCGGGGGCGGAAGCACGCGTTCCGCTCGGCGTCACCGTGGTCGGCGGTCTCGTCGTCTCGCAGCTCATCACGCTGTTCCTGACGCCGGTGATCTACCTCTACCTCGATCGGGTGCAAGGCTGGCATACCTCAAGACGTAGGCCGGAGCAGGTACGAGACGCCGATACGGCTTCATTGTGACGGCCAACGTCCTTGCGGAATGGACTGATACCTCGTCTCAATGTTGTCGAAGAAAGCACTTGCCGGGCGCCTGCTGACCGCGCTGAAAGGTCGGCAAACCTCCAATCCACTGGGGCTCTTGCGGTGAGGAAATCGTTGCCACGGGGAAGGTGGCTGGATGCGATAGAGGTTCCAAATTCGCCAGCGCGAATGCGTGTCCTGACGTTTGTAGGGCTTACACTGATATGTTATTAGCTGTACCCGCACTTTTGAGCTGAACGTGACGGGAGTCCGGTTTCAAAAAAGTCAGGGAGCAATAGTATGGTGACCTTGGGACGTTACGTGTGTCGATCCGTTGCAGTGTTCGCTATTTGCCTTGCGACCGCGAATACCTCCTTTGCAGGAGACAAGGGTTTGCGCGACAAGCTTGTCGACAAGGTGGAGGCGGCGATCGCGAGCACCAAAGCGGCCTGTTCCGGTGACATCACGAAGTACTGTTCGACGGTCACCCCAGGTGACGGGCGCATTGCTATGTGCCTCATGGCTCACGAAGACAAGATTTCTTCAAAATGCTTCTGGTCGATGATGGAATTCGCACAAGGGTTCGAGGGTGCCGAAAGCAGTCTGGAATATGCCGCCAGAATCTGCGAAGGCGACATCGCAAAGCTTTGCGCATCCATTGTGCCGGGAGAAGGACGTATAGCGCAGTGCATCGCTGACAATGAAAGCAAGCTGACGCCTGATTGCGCCGCCGAACTTGCAAGCTTCAAGCACCGCTTGGCAAAATAGGCACTGAGGGGCATCAGGTGCGCAATTCATATCGGTCCAGGCGGGATCGAAGCAGTTGCAGCGGTTGCGCCAACGCAATTCAGCTGCTTCGTGAGACGGTTCGATTCCCGCCGGCGGGTTTTTCGCGCTGAGCCGCTGTGCACTTCAGCTGAGATTGCTCTAACTCGACCCCCATCTATGCCGGGCGCTTTGCCGGACTGGCAACCTTGGCCGGATCGATGGGGTGGGGTGTGATTTCTTCGCCATGCGCAGGCTGCCGCGGCGGCACCGTGTTGGCCCATCCGTAGGCGAGCATGGTCATGATCGTCGAGGCGGCGAAGAAGTAAACGCCCGGCAAAACGCTCGCCTCCGTGTATCCACTCGAGTTGACGTAAAAGATCAAGAGCGCCAGCACCATCACGTCGGTCATCGAGTAGCGGCCGAGCCATTCCATGGTCGAAATGGAGCGCGCCCGGAACTCCGGTGAAAGGTCGGGCGAGGCCACCAGCGTCATCAGATAGAACAGCTTCAGGAACGGGAACAGGATCGAGAAGACGAACAGTACCGCGCACAGGAAGAACTCCTTGTCGGTATAGAGCGCATAGATGATCGTCGCGATGGAATGCTCGTTGGTCCACACGTAGATGGTGGTGAAGCGGATCACTGGCAGGATCACTCCCAGCACGAAGAAGATCGTCGCCAGGATGATGAAGAATGAAAGCACGAAGTTGCGTACGATCGACAACTTGCCGGTCGGCGGCCTGGCGCTGGGCTGCACCCGGCTGGCTGGATCCGCGCGCGCAGCCATCTCCGCGCGTACTCCCATCTCCTCGCCCCGCAGCCAGGCATAGGCCAGGATCATGAGCACCACGGCAGCCGTGAAGAAGTAGACCCCGGCGAGGCTCGCCGCATCGTAAAGCCCGGTGCTCTTGATGAAGAAGATCGTGAGCGCCAGCACCAGCACATCGTGCATGGACCACTTGCCGAGCCATTCGAGCGCCCTGAGCCGGCTCGACTGGCGCGCGATCTCGCTTGCCGGCAGGGTCGAGACGAGCAACAGGTAGAGCAGCTTCAGGACCGGAAAGCAGATCGAGAACAGCGCCACGGTGATGCCGAGGAAATACTGCCCATCGCGGATCAGCACGTAAACAGTGGAAAGCAGCGAGTGCTCGGTCGACCAGAAGACGTACTTGGTGAGTTTGATGATCGGAAGGGACACACCCAAAGCGAGGCACACGCTCGCCCCGATGATGGCAAAGCTCAACAGAAAGCGCCGTCCGCCGAGCCGCATGCCGCGATTTACCCTCCCTGCAAGGATCAGCCCTCTATCGGCGGCTAGGTCCGGTGCCAATCAGACGAAACGGGGTCCGCCCAACTGAGCGAACCCCGTCTATCTAATGGTCACCGCATGGCAAAGGCGAGGCCCTTGATCGGTCCTCCTGCCGCGAGCTTCAGCTTTCTTCAACAGGTCACGCCGTCATGCGCGACTTGTCGTAGGAGACGCCCTTTTGTTCGAACAGCTGCTGAAGCTCTCCGGCCTGGAACATCTCGCGAACGATATCGCAGCCACCGACGAACTCGCCCTTGACGTAGAGCTGCGGAATAGTTGGCCAGTTGGTGAATGACTTGATGCCATCGCGCACCGCCACGTCGTCCAGCACGTTGATGTCCTTGTACTGGACGCCGAGGTAGCCCAGAATCTGCGCCACCTGGCCGGAGAAACCGCACTGCGGAAACTGCTGGGTTCCCTTCATGAAGAGCACGACGTCGTTGTTGGCGATCTGCTTGCGGATCCAGTCGTGAATTTGCTGCTGGCTCATTGTGAGGTCCTTCTTCGGCAGTGCCCGGCGGCCATGCCCGGCGCCGGACGTGTTCAGGGGCTGGGGCGTAACCGCAAGATGGGTCGAGGGTCACACGCTGTCAATGTCGCGAATGAATTGTGGAATTGGCACCGCTTGGCAATGTCTTGCGCTCAGGCATCCGGCGGCACGCCGGTCGTCAGCGCCAGCGCATGCAGCACATCACCCATGTTGCCACCCAGCGCGGCGTAAACCATCTGGTGTTGCTGGACGCGGCTCTTGCCCTTGAAACTTGCCGACACGACGTGAGCAGCCCAGTGATCATTGTCTCCGGCCAGATCCTTGAGCTCGACTGAGGCGTCGGGAATCCCGTCC
This sequence comes from Hyphomicrobiaceae bacterium, assembly GCA_050246945.1. GTDB lineage: Bacteria > Pseudomonadota > Alphaproteobacteria > Rhizobiales > Hyphomicrobiaceae > JAEUMD01. The sequence goes on along the minus strand of JBFWVC010000003.1, from coordinate 148,964 downwards.
TTGATCATCGTTTCGATTTGTTGCGCCGTCATCGGCATGCCTGGGTCATCTCCCTGTCTTCGCGGCTCAGATCGTGTTCACGTTTCATGGAAACAATCACAAGATCCATTGTTTTGAGCACGTTTTCCATGCCGAACCGCTGCGCATTTCAGCCAAATGTGCCTTTGACGCGAATGTTCGCTTGCTGTTCACCGCACTCTACAGGCATAGCCGCCAGGGGCAAGGGTCGCTGACAGCGCACCCCTTATGGGCCCGCCGCAGATGCATAGATGGCCCGACAACCATAATCCTACAGCGAGTTGGGCGCGCATGCCGAGGCTTGAATTTGCAGGGCAAGACACGATCTTTGATATGTAAGCAAGGACCGGCGCAGCTGTCGCCGGGTCCTGCCCGCTATTCGGTTGATGCGCTCCTTCACCTTAATTGCGGGAGCCGAAATCGGTTTTCCACCCGAGTTGGCGACTGTTAGCGGGCACATAAGAGAAAAAGGAGGAATGCTATGAAGCGACTGGTTCTGGCTGCCGCCGTTCTCACCGCACTCGGGCTGGCGGTGCCGGTCACGTTTTCCACGTCAGCTTCGGCCAACGAGGTCGCTGGCCGTCCGGCGCTGCCGACAACGTCGATGGAAGACCTTATCAAGATGCGAGAGACGTGGGGAACCAAGCCGTCCAAATAAGCGGCCATCCAAGACCGCGGTGCCGAGACAGCGATTGCCAATTTCGGGCCGGAGCGTCTCGCTCCGGCCTCTCCAATTTCCGGAGCGTCTACTTGTTGAGTGTGATCAGCGCGATGCCAAGCGCAATGATTGACGCCCAGCTGAGCCGGTTTAGGAATCGCGTCTCTCCCATCACGACAGCCGCGAGAACAACAGATACGGGGATCGAAGCCTGCCGCATAGCCGCCGTTTCCGCCGCACCCGCACCGATGCCGAAAGCAACGAGGATGCACAGGTAGGATAGGTATGAAACGATACTCGCCGCCACGATGCGGAGCGGCGTTTGCATCCATGCACCCGTGAGATGCACCAGTGCGCTGCGCTCGGGCGGCTTGAAAAGCAGGGCAAGGGCGGCGAACCCCGGCGTAACCATCACGTACACCCAGAACAGGAACGGTGCTGGCGAGACCACCGACATCGCTTTGGCATCGCAGATCGTGTAACCGGCCGAGCCTGCCATGGCGAGGATGGCTAGCGCCGCCGTCTTGGGCTGGGCGATGAGACGGCCAGGCTGGCGCTGCAACGCGAAACCCGCCACGACGATGAGTGTGATGCCGGCCAGAACGGCTGCGGAATATTCCGTTCCCGCGAACAGCCACGTCACCAGCACGATCAACAGCGGTGAGGACCTGATGATCGGATAGTAGATCGAAAGATCGCCCGTCTTCAGCGCCGCCATGGTGCCGAAGTAGTAGGCGGTGAGGAATGCCGCAGAAAGGACCGCGAAAACGACTACGCCTGCCGGCAATCCGAGGGCGGTGCCTGTGGCCAGTGCATGCGCGGGCGCGATGAACACCCACAAGCCGGTTACCGCCAGATATGCCGATTCGGGGTGCGTGTTTCCTTTCAGGAGGAGGTCGCGAGTGGGGTGCAGAAGCGCGGACAGCAAGACCAGAGAGGTAGCTTCCAGAGTCATGGCGTTGCGCTTCGATGCCTTGCCGACGAGGCTATTGGATGCCCAGAAGCTCGACCTCGAATAGCAGTGTGGCATTCGGCGGAATGACCCGGCCAGCGCCGCGAGCGCCATAACCGAGTTGCGGTGGAATGACGAGCGTGCGCTTGCCACCCACCTTCATGCTCGCGACACCCTCGTCCCAGCCCTTGATGACCTGCCCGACGCCGATCGTGAATGCGAAAGGCTGGCCGCGATCGACCGAGCTGTCGAATTTCGCTCCCTTGGCGCCGTTCTCGTAGAGCCAACCCGTATAATGCATGACGCAGGTATCGCCGGTCTTGGGCGAAGCTCCCGTGCCGACCTGAGTGTCTTCAATCTTGAGGCCCGATGCGGTGGTCATGGTCTTTCCTGCGGCTAGAGATTGTGGAGATTCCGCCATCAGCCCCGCAGCGCCGGCGGCGACGAGGATGCCAGCCGATATCGCCAGCATGCCCATTGTCTTGGAAGCTCGGAACACGCGGAATACTCCTTGTCGTGAGCGTTGCAGTCGCGCCCCGCCTGTCTATCGCATGGAACGCGCGACGCCAAGGATTGACACGCAGGCTCTGGCGCCTAGAAACGCTTCTTCGAACAGGAGAACTGAAACATGCCAACGATGTCGAACCAGCGCCGCAAGAAGATCCAACTCCGGCAGCGCAAGGCGCTGAACGAAAAGAACCGCGAGGCAAAGATAGCCAAGAAGGAGCGCAACGCGGCCAAGAAGAAGGGGTGAGGCTGCAGCAGGACCCCAGCAACGGGATTTTGCCGCTGGATCGGCTCGATATGACTGAGGCTTCCGGCCGTTCGATCGGCCTGCAACGCCCGGATCGATGGGCCGGAGAAGGTCGTCGAGAGGCGCCAAGGCGCCGGCGAGCCAGCCGAAGACCAAGGTCGCCGGCCGTCTGACAAAGACGACTGCCAAGGCAACTGCCAAGTCAACTGTGCCACGCCCCCAGTCCGCCGCTGCGGCAAGCGCCGGCAAAGAGGCGGCCGCCGACTGGTCGGCGTTCCTCAACGACGGCGGTGTCGATCCCTCGAAGGCCGCGAGCTCGGGCTATGGCGTTCGGGCGCCGAGTTTCCCGGTTGCGTTTGCGTTCACGATCCCGCTCGGTGGTTGCCGAAGGACGGCTCGTCGTGGATGGCTTGACCACGCCGTTGCAACGTCACTCCAGCGGGTTCTCCATGTACCCCGGCAGCCAGCCTTCATGCGTCTCGCGCAATTCGTCGATCGGCAGGAACGCTTCTCCCTTCAGCGAGATGGTGTCACCGCCGACCTTGCCGACGATGCGCGCTGGCAAGGCCAGGAGGCGCGCGCGCTCCACCACCTCTTCGGCCTTGTTGGGCGAAACGGCGACGACGTAGCGACCCTGGTCCTCGCCGAACCAGATGGCGTGCGCAGGGAGCTTGCCCTCATAGGGAAAGAGTTCTGCGCCCATTCCACCCGCCAGCGCCATTTCCGCAATTGCCACGAGCAGCCCACCGTCAGAGCAGTCGTGAACCGCCGACACGCGGCCTTCGCGGATGAGTGCGCGGATCAGCTTGCCGGCCTTGAGTTCGTCGGCCAGATCGACCTCGGGTGGCGCTCCTTCCAGCTTTTCGGCATGCATGAGCTGGTAGAGAGACTGGCCGAGCCAGCCTTGCTCACGACCGATGACGACGACAAGATCGCCGACGTTGCGCAAACCGATATCGGCCATCTTCGAGACGTCCGGCACGCGTCCCACGGCGCCGATTGCAGGCGTCGGCGGAATAGAGATGCCGTTGGTCTCGTTGTAGAGCGAGACGTTGCCCGAGACGACCGGGAAGTCGAGTGCATTGCAGGCTTCCGCCATGCCCTTAACGGCGCCGACGAATTGCCCCATGATCTCCGGCCGCTCCGGATTTGCGAAATTCATGTTGTCGGTGATGGCGATCGGGTCGGCCCCCACCGCGCACAAGTTCCGCCAGCACTCCGTCACCGCCTGCTTGGTGCCCATGACGGGATCGGCGTATACGTATCGCGGGGTGACGTCGCAACACGCCGCGATGCCCTTGTTGGTGCCATGCACGCGCACCACGCCGGCGTCGCCGCCCGGACGTATGACAGTGTCGCCCATCACCATGTGATCGTACTGCTGGTAGATCCAGCGGCGCGAGGCGAGATGCGGCGATCCCATCATCTGCTTCAACGCACCCAGCGTCGAATTGGGCGCTGGCACCCACTCAGGCAGCACCGGCTTGGGCGGCGGATTGAGGAACCAGGGCCTCTGGTACATCGGCGCGGAGTTCGCAAGTACCGGCACAGGCAGATCGGCCTCGATGACGCCGTTGTGCTTGACGATGAGGCGGCCCGTATCGGTGGTAATGCCTATGACGGCGAAGTCCAGTTCCCACTTCCTGAAGATCGCCTCGGCCTCGGCTTCGTGCCCGGGCTTCAGGATCATGAGCATGCGCTCCTGGCTTTCCGAGAGCATCATCTCGTAGGCCGTCATGTTCTCTTCGCGCTGGGGAACGTGATCGAGATCGAGCGTTATGCCGACGCCGCCCTTGTCCGCCATCTCTGCGGTTGACGAGGTAAGTCCGGCAGCGCCCATGTCCTGGATGGAGCTGATCGCATCCGTCGCCATGAGTTCCAGGCACGCTTCGATGAGCAGTTTCTCGGTGAAGGGGTCGCCCACCTGGACTGTCGGGCGCTTCTCGTCGGATTTGTCATCGAATTCCGCCGATGCCATCGTCGCGCCGTGGATGCCGTCGCGCCCCGTCTTCGAGCCGACATAGACGACCGGCAGGCCGACGCCCTTTGCGGCGGAGTAGAAGATATTGTCGGTTCTGGCGAGGCCAACGCACATCGCGTTGACCAGGATGTTGTTGTCGTAGCCCTTGTCGAAGTTGGTTTCGCCGCCGATCGTAGGCACGCCGGTGCAGTTGCCGTAATGCGCGATGCCGGCCACAACACCATTGACGAGGTGCCGCGTCTTCCTGTGATCGGGGCTTCCGAAGCGCAGTGCGTTGAGGTTGGCCACCGGACGCGCACCCATCGTGAAGACGTCACGCATGATGCCGCCGACGCCGGTCGCCGCGCCCTGGAACGGCTCGATGTAGGAGGGGTGGTTGTGGCTCTCCATCTTGAAGATCGCCGCGTCCCCGTCGCCAAGATCGACGACGCCCGCATTCTCGCCAGGACCCTGGATGACGAGCGGACCCGATGTTGGCAGCGTCTTCAGCCAGTAGCGCGACGATTTGTACGAGCAGTGCTCCGACCACATGACCGAGAAGATGCCAAGCTCGGTCAGCGTCGGTTCCCGGCCGAGAATCCTCAGAAGGTTCGGATACTCCTCGCCCTTGAAGCCGTGCTCGGCGACGAGTTCCGGCGTGATGGCAGGGTTACTTGCGGTGTTGGCGCGAGGGGAAGCTTCGGTCATTCGAAATCCGGCCTGAGATTGCGGTCTTTCGGGCCAGCTTATAGCCCCCGCGCGGCGCCTTGTCCCACCGACTGAGACGATTGTACGCCCCTGGCACGTACTACCCACTGTGTTTTGATGATGCAGGCACGGGCCATGCCGCCTGGCCGCGAACCGTACCCATCGCCCGCAAGGCGATGCAACAGGCCAATGACCGCGAGGACACATGCTGCAGGCGCTGATTTTCGATGTCGACGGAACTTTGTCGGAGACCGAGGAGACCCACAGGGCGGCGTTCAACATGGCCTTCGCAGAAGAAGGGCTTGGCTGGAACTGGGATCAGAACCTCTACCGTCGCCTGCTTGACGTCACGGGTGGGAAAGAAAGAATTCGCCATTATCTGGAGGATTTCGACGCTCCCCAGCGGCACGGGCATCCGACTGGTGGGCTCGAACTGGCGGACTGGATCGCCGCCCTCCACAAGCGCAAGACCGCGCTCTATAACGAGATGGTCGCTTCGGGCGCGGCGGGCCTGCGGCCTGGCGTCGAAGCACTTATCCGGCATGCCCGGAACGCGGGTGTCCGTCTCGCCATTGCCACAACGACCAGCCTGCCCAACGTAGAAAGCCTGATCCACGCCACTCTCGGCCAGAACGGGCTCACCTATTTCGACGCGGTTGCCGCCGGTGACATGGTCAAGGCAAAGAAACCCGCTCCCGACGTCTACCAACTGGCGTTGGATCGGCTGGGGCTCCCGCCCGCGGCTTGTTTGGCATTGGAAGATTCGGTCAATGGACTTCTATCGGCGCGCGCAGCACAACTTCCGGTAGTCGTTACGACAAGCATTTATACAAACCACCAGACTTTTCCACAGGCTCTCTTGCATGTGCCGGGCCTTGATATGCTCGCCGGCGATGCGGTCCGCACCCCTGACGCTGGCGGAGCGATCCTCCAATCCTTGCGCGCACTACATGCCGGGAATCCGGCCTTCTGATTGACCCAAGCGTTAATCCGGCGGAACGCCGCCCGGCGTTTCTAGCATCCCCTGTCCCACCCGTTCGGGCTGTGACCGTTTCGCGCTGCAACAGGCGCATTGCTGCTGTGCAGCATCAGTGCTTTTACTCATCGATTCAGGGGGCTACATACGAGCCCAGGCCGCCGGGTGGAGCAGCTGCTTCGCGATTGATGAGCAACACGAGCGGCGACGAGACTGATCAAGAGCCACGATTTTCGAAAAGGAGCACGACAATGACGGCTTTCAAGATGAAGGGTGTTGTCGCGGCACTGACCTGTGTCCTTGCGCTGGCTGGTGCCGCATCGGCATATGCCGACGAGGCAACCGGATTGAAGATGATGCCGCGCCACGGAATCAGCTTCGATGTCGGCGCCAAGCGAGCGATTTCCTATTATCTGGCCGAAGGGGGCATCTGCAACCTGACGGTGTTGATGGCCGACAGCAACAGCCTCGACGAGGTGAAGGGCGCCGCAACGCGCATGAGTATCCCGGTCATTCCGACCAAGAAGGCGCGTATCGACACGGCCGAGGGAAAGACGCTCGAGTTCCAGTGCGCGCCTTCAGCGTCCGCAATGTCCGTCCGCGTGCTCGATCAGGTCGCCCAGGTCGTACCGCAGCAGTAAACCGTTGACGCAAATTTGCTGCTGTCGAGGGGCGCGGCTTATGCCGCGCCCCTCTTTTTGCCGGCGCGTCGGTGCCAACCTCGGTCCGCTTGCACTCCGACAGCGAACACGGTTCGGATGTCCCGTAGTTCGGGCAGGGAATTGTCTCAGCTTCGAGCCGCTACCCGATCCCGACGATGCCATCCTCCAAACTGCACGACGTAAACTTCGCCGTAACCAAAGCGGCAAAGACAGGCGTCAGCGTAATTATTTGTGAACGCACTTTGCATATGCGGACACTTTGTCGATGATGGACGAGGTCGGCTGTAAGCCGTTACCGCCCGATATGACGTGGGGAGAAGAAGTCCGGTCTCTGCGACAGCAGCCGATAAGCCAGGAGCGAGACTATGGGAAAGCAGTGGGCAACGACGAGCCTTGCGGCGCTCATCGTTATTCTCTTTGTTAGCATTTTTGCTTTGTTCAATCTCGAATCGCGCGACCTCGTGCAACTTGTCGATGCCTACCGTCAACATCATGAGAAATACGTCATTGCGACGCGCATGCGGAATAGCACCAATGACCTGACCAGGTTGGCCAGGACATATGCCATGACCGGCGACGAGAAATTTCACCGGCAGTATCTTGAGCTGCTCAAGACGCGCAACGGTGAGCTGCCGGAGCCTGCCAACTACGATTGGATTTACTGGGACTACCTTGCGGTCGATGGTCAGCCACCGCCATCGGAGCTGACTTATCCGATCTCCTACGACGAAGTCATCAGGCGGGGTGACCTGAACACGCACGAGCAGGAACTCTTGTCGCAGGCGCGCAAGAAATCCGATGAACTGGCGGTCTTCGAGCAAAGCGTTTTTGCGGAGGGAACATGGCCAACCGGTTCGACATCGGCTCTACAGTTGTTCGACCCGAAGTACCACAGCGACAAACTTGAGATCCTTTCGCGGGTCAACGTGGTGTTTCAGAGCTTGGATCATCGCGCCAAAGCGCGTATCCAAACGCTCCAAGCCGAATACGAAAAAAAGCAACTCATTCAGGTGGTGCTGTTTGGCGCGCTACTGCTGGCGAGTGCAGCCTGGATTGCGCACACGTATCGCGCCAACAAGACGGCTATCTCGGATTTGGATCGGAAGGTGGCTGAGCGAACTTCCAGCCTGAACGAATCCAATAGGCAACTCGAAGTCGCGCTGAAGGAAATAAAGACCCTGGAGGGGCTGCTGCCCATTTGTTCGTATTGCCACAGCGTCCGCGACGACGATGGAAATTGGAGCAGGATCGAAGACTATATTTCATCGCGCTCGGAAGCGCGCTTCACGCATGGCATGTGCCCAACCTGCTATGAGCGAGAGCGCAGCAAGATCAGGCCGGGCACCGTATAGTCCCTCCCCCGGCCAGCGTGCACGTTGCGTCCGGGTTGCGTTGGCGCGGGTTCAGCCCATCGTCTCTGCGAAACCGACCACGGCGCTCTCGAAGACGTGGCGGCCGTCGGTGCCGCCCAGCGCGGTCTCGTAGAGGCGCTCGGGATGCGGCATCATGCCGACGATCCGACCCGCTTCATCGCAGATGCCGGCGATGTTTCGCTGCGCGCCGTTGGGGTTCGCGGCATCCGTTGTCTTTCCTGCCGCATCGCAATAGCGCAGCACCACGCGGCCCTCTCCCTCGAGCCGGCGGAGCGTATCGTCATCAGCGAAATAGTTGCCCTCGGCATGCGCGATCGGGAACCGCACGACCTGTGCCTTGCGATAGGCCCGAGTGAAGAAGCTTGTGTCGTTCTCGACGCGCAGATGCACGTCCTTGCAGATGAACTTGAGCGACCGGTTGCGCATGAGAACGCCCGGCAAGAGACCCGACTCGCACAGGATCTGGAAACCGTTGCACACGCCAAGGACGGGCGTGCCAGCCTTGGCCTTGGCGATGACGTCGCGCATGATCGGCGAGTGGGCCGCCATCGCGCCGCAGCGCAGGTAGTCGCCGTAGGAGAAGCCCCCCGGCAGGACGATGAAATCCGAAGCCGGTACCGAAGCCTCGCCATGCCAGACCATGTTTACAGGAGCGCCCGTGATGCGCTCGATTGCGACCTTCATGTCACGGTCGCAGTTGGAGGCAGGGAAGACGATGACGGATGCGCGCAGCATGGGCCGACTCTCCTCGGGGACCAGAACGTGCCGCTGTGTAGCAGCCACCGGCGCTTAACTGCAACTCAACACGGATGTGCTAGCCTGCGCTCATTGGCAATTATCGAGCGTTCTTCGCGTGTTTCTTCGATCTTTCCGCTCCACGATAGGCGCACTGATCATCGGGGCAGGCTGGCTTTCAGTGCTGGCTGGTCTGGTTGCTCCGGCAATGCTGGCTGCCGATGTCCTGACGACGGAGGCGGCGGTCGCCACCGTTACGCAGGTCCGCACCGGTTGCCAGAGGCTTGGCAAGACTCGTTCCGGCTACAAGCGATGGTTGCGCGTCGATTGCGCGGCCATAGCCGATCTTGAAGCGGCTGGGGCACGGGTTCGCTCCAAGCAGTACGCAAAACTTTCCTTCATTGGTGCAGACGGTATTGCACGCACTGCCACGGCCGGTTTCACCACGATCAAGCTGACGACGGCTCAGGTGGGCGACCCAATAGCGATCAGGTATCGAGGTCGCACGCGCCCCTACGTCACGATAGCCGCCCAGCCGGAGCAATTAGCGATCGGATTTGCGATCACAGTTGTTGGCCTGTTGTTCGTGGGCCTCGGCAGGGGTATCAGGCCACGAACTGCCACGCTGAAATTACCCGCCCCTGCCCATGTCGAAGCGCTTCGAACTTATCGAGGCCACGAGGAAACACAAGGAGCACCCAACTCCTCACGGGTTCTCGCTGTCCCGGCGCTGTCGCCTTCAGCTCCGGCCCGGCCTGCGCGGGTAAGTTCGGTCCAGCGCGCGTCGGGTTGGTTCCGTTGAATTTCCCGGGGCCGACCGCTGGATTCGTTCACTTTGACGGGTGAGCCTCCCTTCGACACGCACCTTTTTCCAGTGCGACGATATCACGACCGCGGAACGTCGAGATCGAAATGGACAGCGGTGCGGGCTTCAGAACCGCGATCGTCAGGGTTTCCTTCTCACCAAGCTTGTCGAGCGACTTTGGCGCCGGCTGCCACAGCATCGCCTCGCCTTTGGCCGACAGCGTGAACGGGCAGCCGTCCTTTTGGCAAATCTGGCCGACAAGCCTGGCAATCGAAGCAACATGGGCGTCGCCATCGGGGCCGCTCACCTGCCATGTCCCGGCAGGTGAATGTGGCCCAGCGCCAGTTTCTTGCTCCGCAGCGACGGCTCTCAACGTCAGCCGGATGGTGCCCTCGGTCTTCTTGAAGGGCGTGAAGTCCATGCCGAAGGCTTCCGTATCGCACTCGTAGGCGACTACAGCACCGGGATGCACCAGAGCGCCTACCGGCACGTCGCCCGCCGCGTCTGGTCCATTCTTGCGGGAAGATCCTGCCTCTTGTGCCGCGCCGTGCCCTGCGGCGACCGCGCACGCTACCGCGACCATGACGGCAATGGCATGAGCAGCTGGGCGATCGAGCCTCATTTGAGCAGCATCACGACGGCGACGGCCGCGGCGCCGAACGGCAACAGGATGAAGATTGCGGCCTTGAGCGCGAGGAACCGAATGGCCCTCACCGCGTCTTCGCTCCTGCTTGGTCCGCGCTCTGCCGGCTGGCTCATCGGCTGATGCCTCAAGCCTCGAGTTCGAAGGAGTAGTTTTCGATTACGGTGTTGGCGAGCAACTCCTTGCACATCCGCTCCACTGCATCGCGCGCCTTGGACGGGTCGGTTTCGTTGAGTTTCAACTCGATGTACTTGCCCTGGCGCACGTCGTCGATGCCGGTGAAGCCCAGGCTTGCCAGCGCATGTCCGATCGCCTTGCCCTGCGGATCGAGGACGCCGTTCTTGAGGGTAATCTTGATGCGGGCTTTCATGGACAGTGCTTCCCAAGGCGATCGTGTTGGAGCTGCCAGACGCTGGCGGGGGCGAGGTGACCCCGGCAGGCGCCGTGTTGACATGCTTGTGCCCGGAAACAGGGTCCGGGCACAAGGTCTGGCGACGATTTATCCGCGGCGCGGCTGCAACGGTCCGATCAACCTTTGCCCGTGCCGTTGGAGGCGACGAGCACCGGCCCCGCGCCCTTGGGCGGCCGGCTCTCGTTGAGTACGCCTAGCCGCTTTGCCACCTCCTGGTATGCTTCCAGCATGCCGCCGAGATCTCGGCGGAAGCGGTCCTTGTCAAGCTTCTCGCCCGACTGAATATCCCACAGGCGGCAGCAATCCGGGCTGATCTCATCGGCGAGCACGATCCGCATGGTATCGTTCTCCCACAAGCGGCCGAACTCGACCTTGAAGTCGACGAGGCGGATGCCGATGCCGAGGAACAGACCGATCAGGAAGTCGTTGATCCTGAGCGCCAGCGACATGATCTCCTCGATCTCGCCGGGGGTGGCCCAACCGAACGCCGTGATGTGCTCTTCCGAAACCATCGGGTCGTTCAGCTTGTCGTCCTTGTAGTAGAACTCGATTACCGAGCGTGGCAGTGGTGAGCCTTCTTCCAGGCCGAGGCGCGTTGCGAGGCTTCCGGCGGCGATGTTGCGCACGACGACCTCGAGCGGGATGATCTCGACCTCGCGGATCAGTTGCTCGCGCATGTTGATGCGCTTGATGAAGTGCGTCGGCACGCCGATCTCGCCCAGCCGCTGGAAGATCACTTCGGAGATGCGGTTGTTGAGCACGCCCTTGCCTTCGATGAGCGCGTGCTTCTTTGCATTGAACGCGGTGGCGTCATCCTTGAAGTGTTGAATGAGCGTACCGGGCTCCGGGCCTTCGTAGAGCACCTTGGCCTTGCCTTCGTAGACACGACGCCGCCTGTTCATAGGTAGTCCTCTGATCATTGAACTCGTTCTTGTTGTCGATTGCTCAGATACATGTTCGGGGGAGTGCATTATTTTGCTATCCGCGCACCGGTCTTCGAACTGACCCCTTGAAGTTCAACAAGTTTTTTCAAGAGGAGCCGGTCTCGGCCGGGATTGCGGGTAACGTCTTTTTTTCGCTCCGACACTAGCCGAAGCAGGGGGCGGAAACAATCTAGAGAAGGACCCGGTCCGCGAACTCGGTAACCGGCGAGCCAAGCCGTTGATTTCGCCGGTAACGCGGGCTATTGCTCCCGGATAGGGGCCGGTGGGGGTGTCAGGCCGGACACGCTCTGCGTGCTAAAAGACAACTAGTCGCGCAAAGGTTGCGCAGCTCTGGAGGCTGGAATGACGACGTTTGACGAGCGGCAGAAGGGCTACGAGAAGAAGTTCGCCCACGACGCGGAGCTGAAATTCAAGGCCGAGTCGCGCCGCAACAAGATGCTGGCCGAGTGGGCGGGCGCCAAGCTGGGCCTGTCGGGCGCCGAGCTGGAGGAGTACGTCAAGGCCGTGCGTCGCGCCGACCTCCAGGAGAAAGGCGATGACGACGTCCTGCGCAAGGTCAAGGCCGATCTCGACGCCAAAGGACTTGGCATTCCGGAGACGGAGATCCGCGAAGCCATGAACGGGTTCCTTGCCAAGGCCGTTACCGAGATCGAGGGCGCGAAAGGCTGATGCCGTTGTCCGCCGTGTCTTGACGGCGGATGTTGGCGAAATGCCAAGCCACGTTGCGCACGCGAACTGAATTGGCCCGTCCTTCCGGATGGGCCATTTCGGTTGGTACCGTTCACGAGAAATTTTGCTCCGTGCTGCTTTGCGTCTCCGGCTCTTCTCAATTTGCGCGCTGGCGAAGGCGCATCTGTTCGCCCATCCGCTTCAGGAACCAGCCGAACTGCATCAGGCCTTCAGGCCAGGGTCCGTGTCCGGATTCGACATTGATGTGCCCGACCGGGCCGGCTTCGGACAGCGTGGCCCCCCAATGCCCAGCAAGCTGTCTTGCCCGCGCAAGGCTGCAATAGGGGTCGTTCTCCGATGCGATCAGGTGGACAGGGAAGGGAAGGGGACCGGTAGGTAGCGGAGCAAAGCCGTGCGCTGAATCGTTGAACGTGTAGCCCGCCGTGACCGGCCATTGCGAGGCATTGTCCACGTCTGCAGGCGCGACGAGGAAAGCGCCCGCTATCGTTGCCGACGGCAGTTCGCGCACCGCGTGAACGACGGTTGCCACACCGAGGCTATGAGCCACGAGCACCAACGGCAAATCGGTTTCCGATTTTGCGACAGTGCTGATCAACGTTCCCACCCAGCGGTCACGATCGGGATGAACCCAATCCGCCTGCTCGACACGACGCGCCGTTTTCAGGCTGCGCTGCCAGCGCGTCTGCCAGTGGTCCGGGCCTGAGCTTGACCAGCCAGGAACGATCAGGATCTCGACCTCGGATGTTTTCATCAGTAGCGATTCCCCGCGATTCTGCGCGTCTCGATAACGACAATTTTTGGCGTCAGATGCCACGCCAGTTTGGCTTCCGCTTCCCGAGAAAGGACTCCATGCCCTCGCGGAAATCCTGCGACGTGTAGCACAGCGCGATGAGATCCTCGTCCTGGCCGCGCAGCTGAGGGTCGTTGAGACGGCGCAAGGCCTCCTTGGTAGCGCGTAATGTCAATGGGGCATGTCCAGCGACGAGACGCGCCAGCGATCCTGCACGCTCCATGAGTGCTACGTGATCCTGCAGAATTTCGCCGACGAGCCCGATCGATTGTGCCTCGGGCGCCTCGATCAATCGCGCCGTGAAGAGGATCTCCTTGGTGCGCGCAGGACCGATCAGGGCGGCAAGCCGAGAGAGGTTCGTCATCGAAAGGCAGTTGCCCAGGGTGCGCGCAATCGGAAACCCGAAGCGCATGTCGGCTGTGGCGATGCGCAGGTCGCAGACTGCTGCGATGGCCGCGCCACCGCCTGTGCAGGCTCCCGCAATCGCCGCGATCGTGGGAACTTTGGTCTCTTCGATCGCTCGCAGCACACGGTCCATCTTTGTCTCGTAGGCGAGCGCCTCCTCGCGTGTCTTGACGTGCCGGAACGCGGCGATGTCGGTGCCAGCGCCGAAAGCCCTGTCGCCGGCACCCGTGACGATCAACGCCTTCACTGCACCGCCGGGCTCGATGCCGCCGCAGATCTCGGCAAGCCGTTCGTACATGGCCAGCGTCAGCGCGTTGCGCGCGGCCGGGCGGTTGAGCGTTGCCGTGGCGATGCCGTCGGCTCTGATCTCGTAGAGCAGCTCGTCGGTGGGCGCGGCATCGTCGGAAGGTGGCATCGGCTGCATCACAAGACCTCGCTGGAATCTAGGATCCGGACTCAATAGCAATCGGTTCAAGACAGGCTGGATTTGGTTGTCCGGGCGGGCGCCCGTGACACCGGGCGCACTGTTCGACCACAGGAGCGGTCATCAGGCAACCGCCAGCGGCGATACCTGCCGCGAGCAGGCTTGCGTTGGCGGTCGGAGGTTCGCGTTCCGGGCAAAGGTCGTCAAACGACTGTGGATCGAGTATCCCTGCGAAAAGATGGCTTGGGTGCCGGTCAGACGCTTGGGAACAAAGCACCGGAGTGGGACCGCTAGAGCAGGTCAGTATTAGATTGAATCAGGCCTGACCATCGCGGCCTGCTCTATCTCTTTGTTTGAGAGACTGATTCACGCCTTCGATGGAAGCATGGCTGCTTCCATCTCAGACGATCAGGCTCTAGCTATGGCGCGGACCGTCCGTCGAGCCGTCTGCCGGTTCCGCTGCAACCATCTCCGGACCGCCTTCCGTTTCCTGTGGAATGGGCGGAGCCAGGCTGGCGGGTACCGGCTCGAATTCGCCTGTCTGCTCGGCAGGCGGTGCGGCCCTTGTCATTACCCGGGCGATGCTGAACGCGGCCAGCAACAGCGCCGTCAAAGCCGTCAACTCGAAAAGTGCCTCCGCGCCTAGATGCGACATCGCAAGGGATGCTGCGAGTGGTCCTGTCATCGCGCCCACACCGAATACCAAGAGCAGCCCGCTCGCTACCTCAACGGCGGCACCGGGCTCAGAGGCATCGTTCGCATGCGCATTGCAGACCGAGTAGAGTGTCAGCAGGCAGCCTCCGTAAAGGAAGCTGAGTACGAGAAACAATCCGCGGGATTCTATCGGGGAGACGGCGGCGAGCCACGCCGACAACGCAGCGAGCGCCGCCGCGATGGCGATCAGTACCAGTCGCCGGTCCATGAAGTCCGATAGCCTGCCAAGTGGCCATTGCAGAACCATGCCGCCCACCACCACGATCGTCATGAAGTTGGCGATGCGGAAGACGTCGAGCCCGATGGCCTGGCCGTAGGTCGGCGCCATGCCCCAGAACGCGCCGTTGGTCAGCCCTGCCATTAGCGTGCCGACAAGAGCCACCGGCGACACCGCATAAAGCCGCTTGAGGTCGAGCCTCGGTGTCGTTGGCGGTGTTGGCGCTTCGGTGCGCGTCAGAGCCACCGGGATGACCGCAAGCGACAGCAAAACCGACGACAGGGCGAACAGCGTGAAGCTGGCGGGCTCCGCGACGTTCATGAGCTGTTGACCGAGCGCGATGGAGCCGAGGTTGATGACCAGGTAGACCGCGAGCAGCCCGCCGCGCTGTTCGCGGGTGGTTGCGCCGTTGAGCCAGCTTTCAACGACCAGATAGAGCCCTGCAAGCGATGCGCCCGTGATGACGCGCAAAGCCAGCCATGACCACGTCTGCGGCTCGATGGCATGCAGAATCGCTGTGCCCGAGGCAAGGCTGGCGAGTAGCGAAAAGGTCCGAATGTGGCCGACCCGGATGATCGTTCGCGGTGCCAGCCAGCATCCGGCGAGGTAACCGACGAAATATCCCGACATCACAAGCCCGGTCTCGACGGTCGAGAAGCCTTCGATCCCGGCCCGTACGCCAATCAGCGTATTCTGCAGTCCCATGCCGATCAGGAGCAGGGAGAGGCTCATGAGGAGCGCGCCGAAAATGCGGACGTGTGAGGCTAGCATTACGAATATTCATCGAGAGCAGCCGCGATCCGTCACGGCTCTGATCCAACCCGGCGCCGGACGTACACCGGCGCGGGAAATAGCATTGCACGAGCGGTGTCCGAACCTGCCGGGCATCGCCATGCGGTCGCGGTGGAACTTGTCCCAACCGGGCGCCCTGGTCCAGTCCGTTCGACAGTGCGACAAACCGCGCGCTACGTTGCAATGAAACCCCGCTGCTTCACCGTGAATAGGCAGCAGCTTGCCAGCAATAGAACCAAATTTCCGTATTTTAGCAACGACATAGCTGCGGATTTGCGGCGGACATGCTAACACGCTGCGATGCAGTTCGCGTATTGGGGTCTCAGGCTTGATCGCGCCGCCCGAACGCGAGTATTCAAAAACGCGAATGTTCTGGTGTTTGAGCCGTCGGCGGAACCGATCACCCAGATGACGGCGCCCCGTCCGCCGTGCGGCGGCGGCATTGCTGCAAACGGGACCCAGTCCCCAAGAAGGCAACGAGCGCCCGAGGGCGCGGGAAGGAGACCTGATGGTGATGGCGCTGTCCGTCGTTCCGGCACCACGCATCGCTGCATGGGGAGGCCGTGCATGACCACGCTGCCCGAAAAGACCGAGAAGAAGCTTGGGCTGCTCATCGACCTCGACATCTGCGTGGGGTGTCAGGCCTGCGCCACAAGTTGCAAGGAATGGAATACGGGTGGCTATTCCGCTCCGCTTTCCGATCTCGACCCTTATGGCCGCGACCCCAACGGGGCTTGGCTCAATCGCGTCCATGCCTATGAAATCAGCGGCAACAGCGGCTCGCGGACCGTCCATTTTCCACGCTCCTGCCTGCATTGCGAGACACCGGCCTGCGTCACCGTCTGTCCAACGGGGGCTTCCTACAAGCGCCAGGAGGACGGCATCGTCCTCGTCGATCCCGACAAGTGCATCGGCTGCAAACTGTGCTCTTGGGCGTGCCCCTATGGCGCGCGGGAGTACGACTACGCCGACGGTGTGATGAAGAAATGTACGCTGTGCGTCGACCGCATCTACAACACGCACCTGAAGGAAGAGGACCGCATCCCCGCATGCGTCAGGGCCTGCCCGACGGGCGCGCGTCATTTCGGCGACTATGCAGATCCCGACAGCAAGGTGTCCAGGATCTCCAGGGAGCGCGGTGGCTACGATCTGCTGCCGGACATCGGCTACAAGCCGGTCAACAAGTATCTGCCACCTCGTCCCCGGCGCGACGCAGTGACCAACGAGGACGCCAAGGCTGCGGCCGCGCGCGGCCCCCTGCCCACCGACGGTTCCAAGCTCGAGCGGCTCTTCCAATGGGCTGACAAGATGCTGACCCGCTGAGGGCACGAGGAGGAAAGACATGCATCCCGCCTATTCGGTGATCCTATTTACAACCTCCTCAGGTGCCGGACTGGGGCTATTGTTCTGGCTCGGGCTCGCCAATGCTCTGGGCCTGCTGCCGCTGTCAACGGCATTCGGCTACTTCTCCGTCGGCCTCGGATTGACGTTGCTCAGCATCGGCCTCCTGTCCTCGACGTTCCATCTGGGTCGCCCGGAGCGGGCGTGGCGTGCGTTCACCCAATGGCAATCCTCCTGGCTTTCGCGAGAAGGCGTCGCTGCGAGCGCCATCTACCTGCCCGCGCTGGTGTTCGCCATCGGCTGGGATCTTTTCGGCGAGACCGGTGGCATCGTCGCCATTGCCGGGCTCGTCATGTCGGCGCTGGCTGTCGTTACGCTTTTCACGACCGGCATGATCTACGCCTCGCTGCCCACCATCCGGCAGTGGAACCAGCCACTGACGACTCCCAACTACATCGTGATGGGGTTGGCTTCCGGCGCGATACTGCTCACGCTGCTGCTTGCCATCTTCGATAAGGTGCCATTGTGGGCAGTGTGGATATCCATCATCGGCCTCACCGCCGGTTGGGCCATGAAGACGCTCTATTGGATGTCGATCCTCCAGGACGAGCCGCGCTACCATGTCGGTGCGGCGACAGGTCTTGGCCGCTTCGGCAACGTGCGTCACCTCGATCCCCCGCACACCATGGCCAACTTCGTCATGCGCGAGATGGGCTATTCGGTCGCCCGCAAGCACGCCAACAAGATACGGCGAATGTCCGTCGCGCTGGCGTTCGTTGCGCCTGCGGTTCTAACGGTCGCGATGCTAGTCGCCGGTCCGGACCTGGATATCGTGCTGGCGCTCTTGGCAACGGTCTCGATGGCCATAGGCCTGGTGATGGAGCGCTGGCTGTTCTTCGCCGAGGCAGAGCACGTCTCAATGCTGTTCTACGGCAGGGACGCCGCTTAGATGCGGTGGTCGGCAAAAAGCGCAGGCGAGGTGCTAGAGCAGGTCAGTATTTGATTAAATCAGGCCTGACCATCGTGGCCTGCTCTATCTCTTTGTTTGAGAGACCGATTCACGCCTTCGATGGAAGCATGGCTGCTTCCATCTCAGACGATCAGGCTCTAAACACGCGCGCAACGGTATCTTACGCGTCCCGATCGTCTTTGCGGTCGCGATAGACATGCGCCTGGCCCCAGGGGTCGATGACGCGGCGTTCGCCTGTCATGGGATCGGGCGGCCCCACATGATCGGGATCGACCGGCACCTTGCCGTGGCCGCCGGGAATGTCGAGCACATACGCCGGGAGCGCCGCCCCGGACAGTCGCCCGCGCAATTCCGCCATCAGTCGCCGCCCGTCCTCCAAGGTTGTTCGGAAATGGCTGGTGCCGGGCGCCAGATCGCCATGATGCAGGTAGTAGGGCTTCACGCGGGCCGCCAGAAGCCCGCGCAGTAATGCCTCCAGGCTCTCCACGTTGTCATTGACGCCCTTCAGCAGAACCGACTGCGACAGCATCGACACCCCTGCATCGGCGAGCCGACCAATCGCCGCGCACGCCTGCGTTGTCAGTTCCCGGACGTGGTTGGTGTGCAGCGCCACGAACACCGCCTTATCGGTCACGGTGAGTGCGGCGGCAAGCTCGCGCGTGACGCGCTCGGGTGCGACCACCGGCACGCGGCTGTGCCAGCGGATCACCCGAACGTGCGCTATTGCGTCAAGCGCCTCCGTTACCTCCGCGATCCGGCGCGGCGAAATGATCAAAGGGTCGCCGCCGGTGACGATGACCTCGAAGATGCGCGGATCGCCTTCAATGTATGCGAGCGCCGCGGCCAGTTCGTCGGCGCTCAGCGAAGCCTCGCCACCGAGCCCGACCGTCTCGCGGCGGAAACAGAACCGGCAATAGACCGGGCAGACGTTTGCCAGTTTCAAGAGCACGCGATCAGGATAGCGATGCACGATGCCGTTGAGCGGGCTCCTTGTGTCATCGCCGATCGGATCGCTCAGTTCGTCCGCCGTAGCATGAAGCTCCGCGGCGCTCGGAACGAACTGCCGCGCGATCGGGTCGGCTGGGCCGGCAGTCTCGATCAGCGACGTGATCGCGGGCGGGATAGCGATAGCGTAGCGCCGTGCCACCGCGGCAACGCCTTCGCGCTGCTCGGTGGGAACAAGACCCGCCTCGACGAGAGCGTCGAGCGTACGCAACGTGGTGAGCTGCTTGTTCATCGGCCCGCCGATCCGCCTCAAACTCTCTGACCTCGTCTTCAGGACCTTGCTCCTGGAACCTGGCCCCTGCATCGTTTCCCCTAATCCCCATCCATCGGCGTCCATATCACGTCGTCGATATGCTGCGCTCCGGCCGCCAGCATCACAAGTCGCTCGAAGCCCAGCGCACAGCCAGCTGCAGGTGGCATCCGATTCAGTGCCGACAGGAAGTCCTCGTCGATCGGATAGCGCTCGCCATAGATGCGCTCCTTCTCGTTCATGTCGTCCTCGAACCGGCGCCGCTGCTCGGCAGGATCGTTCAACTCGCCGAACCCGTTGGCGAGTTCCACCCCGCATGCAAAAAGCTCGAAGCGCTCGGCAGCGCGAGGATCATGCGGGTCGGGCCGCGCCAGCGCCGCTTCCGGAATGGGATATCTGTGCAGGATCACTGGGGGCTGTATCGTATCGCCAGCGGGGCAGAGCATCGGCTCGACGTGTTCCACGAGCACGCGCGTGAAGATATCCGACCACGTATCGTCGGGTGCGATCTTCACGCCGCCCGCCACCGCCGCGTGCGCAAAGCGGTCGCGGTCGGCGACGCCTTCACAGAACGCTTCGTCCAGAAGCCGCACGCCCGCATATGTTTCGAACGCTTCGTCGAGCGTGATGTGCCTGGGCTCCTTGAATGGATCGCAATGGCGTCCCTGGAAACTCCAGCGCGTGGAGCCGGCTGCCGTCGCCGCGATCCTCAAGATCGTCGTGCAATCTTCCCAGAGGAGTTCGTACTGCGGCGCGTCCCCGGCGTTGGCGTCCGTGCGATACCACTCGAGCATCATGAACTCGGGATGATGCAGCCGACCGCGCTCGCGGTTGCGGAAGACGGGAGCGAAGGTGAAGATCTTCGCCTCGCCGGCCGCCAGCAGCTTCTTGCAAGCGAACTCCGGCGAGGTGTGCAGATAGAACGGCCGGCGGCCGAAGTCGGGACGGATGAGTTCGGTCTTGAACGCGTGCAGATGCGTCTCGTTCCCGGGCGAAACCTGGAGGCACCCAGTATCGACCTCGACGAAGTCTTGGGCCTCGAACCAGGCTCGGATTGCCTGCTTGATGCGCGAGCGCGCCATGAGAAATGGCCGCCGGTCGGCGTGGCGGTCAGGGTGCCACCAGGGCTTGGGCTGCGGCGTCGATGGGGGCATGGATACTCGATTGGAGCGGCGGTTTAGCAACAGGTGTGCGGGGGCACGGGGACAGCAATAGGGGGAAACTTGTCGCTAGCTGCAACCCGCCGCACTTGGCCTTGGCCGTGAGAAAGGCTATGAACCGGGCCGAATCTGTCCGATGAGGCCCTGGCGCGCAAGCCGAGCCGCGCCCGGATGAACGCATTTTACCAATATTCGGAGTACGCATCCGTGGTCAAAATCATCGCCAGTTCGGTCCGCAAGGGCAACGTGTTGGACTTGGACGGCAGGCTTGCCGTCGTCATTTCGGCAGAGAACATCCACCCGGGCAAGGGCACCCCCGTCACCCACCTCGAACTGCGCCGCATTGCCGATGGCGTCAAGCTTGTCGAGCGCTACCGCACGACCGACCAGGTGGAGCGCGCCTTCGTCGAGGAGGTCGATTACAATTATCTCTACGAGGATGAGAGCGGCTACACCTTCATGCACCCGGAAACCTTCGACCAGATCCTCGTATCCAAGGACGTCTGTGGCGACCAGGCGCAATGGCTTCTGGAAGGGATGACTTGCAAACTCTCGCTGCATGAGGGCAACCCAATCGCCATCGAACTGCCCCAGCGCGTGACTTTTGAGATCGTCGAGGCTGATCCTGTGGTGAAGGGACAGACCGCATCCTCGTCCTACAAGCCGGCCATACTCTCCAATGGCGCCCGCATCATGGTGCCGCCGCACATCGGTGCGGGCACGCGCGTCGTCGTCATGACGGCGACTGGCGAGTACGTCGAGCGTGCGAAGGATTGACGGGCCCTCCTACGCATGTTTTGAGCGAAGTCGAGTCCATTCGACAATTCCGGCATTCGCAACCGGCGACCAGAGCGCGGGTCTTATTCGTTCAATGTGCGCACTTCAGCGCATCACTGTGGCGCGTGAACGAGCGCTGGGGCTCATCGTCCGAGTTGGAGCGGCTCGAGCATTCGAGCGATACAGTTTGCGGGTTGCTTTTTATGAACGATTGCCGCAGCCTCACGGCTCCAATGCCGCAGTTCCAGACATCAGCTGCACGTGAATGGAGAGGGTCATGAAGCGACCTGCAGTGCGACGCGGCCTCGCCTCAGTTGCGGTAACTGTCTTTGCCGTGCTGAACGTTTCAACCGCGGTTGCGGACAGGTTTCATAGCGCACCCAGAAAAGAAGCGCGCCACGACACGGCGCCGAAAGACTGCACGCGCTACAACGGTCGCTGGGGCTACTATGGCAACCCTTGGTGCACTCCGGCCGAGCAACGCGCCTTCGACCTGTGGGAGGCGCGCCGGTTGTCGCGCCAGCGACTCAGGCGCTGAAACGAGGGACTTGAGATTATTTTGTCGAGATGATCGTACTGCGTTTGGCTGCTCAAACATCGAGATCGCGCTTGACCTCGAATATCTCCATGATCCTGCAGCCGCGGTGAGGACCGTCGCAAACGAACGT
The DNA here is from genome assembly GCA_050246945.1 of Hyphomicrobiaceae bacterium. Lineage (GTDB taxonomy): Bacteria > Pseudomonadota > Alphaproteobacteria > Rhizobiales > Hyphomicrobiaceae > JAEUMD01. Next base: position 127,161 of record JBFWVC010000003.1, on the reverse strand, counting down.
CCAGCGACCCTCCGTAAAGGTGTCGCACATCTTCACGCCCTTGACCAAAATCCAGTGGCCTTCCTTGCCCTTGTGGATCGCGAGAATGTAGTGCGCCCAGGCGTTGCGCGGCTTCTGCATCCAGCTCCACAAGGTAGGCCGTTCCTTGCGCGGCAGGTGCATGAAAGTCGACACGGGCTTCATCGCGTAGCCGAAGCGGGAGAGCGCCTCAGCGACCTCCTCGGTGTAGGTGCCTTTCACCACCGGCCGACTTCCCGCGGGGAGTTCGCGCAGATCACGTACGACATCCTCGACCTTCGAGATCGAATAGCCGGTGATCGCGGCGAGCACATACGGACCGCAGAAGGCGACGCGACCGGTGTCATTTCGCACTTCGTTGAGGCTGGACGTAAGACGGGCTTCTTGGGCGAAAAGGTCCATGGGAGTTGTCCGGCTGGCGCTGCTGCTGCCCCGAATCGTGGCCTGAGCCGGTTAACGCCGCGTTAACCATCCGCGACGATCTGGTCGTCAATGGCCGCTACGAGGGGTGTGATCGGCAGTCTCGGAATGGCAGAGGCTCGCGAGGGTTAATTGATTTCGTCGCAAACCCGGTTGATATTTGGGTTGTCAGCCTCTGGCGTCTAAACCCGCGTTGCGTAAAGGACCCCCATGCCGCAGTCGAGAAATCCGATGAACGTCTCGTTTCTTCAGGAATTGATGACGACGGTGGCCGAGCAGGGCAGAGCACTGTTGCCCAAGGGACTGCTCGGGGCCACCGAGGCCGAGGACATCGAGACGCTGGCGCAGGCGCTCATATCAAGCCGTGGCGAGGCGGCGGGCGTAGCCATCGCCCGCCAGGTGCTGAGCCTGTTCCGCAAGTTCGATGCCGACAAGAAGCGGGAATTTTTCACTTTCCTCGCGGAGCGCATGCAACCCGATCAATCGGTGGTGGCCGCGGCTGCAGCTGCCTACACGCAAGCCCCAGGCCCGCTGGCGCTTGCCCGGCTTCAGAAGGCCGTCGAGAGCCCGCGACAGGAGTTCTTCCGCAGATTGAACCTTGCGCCGGGAGCGACCGGAAGCATCGTTGACATGCGCCGTGATCTGCTCAGCATGAGCCGCGGCGACCCGATGCTGAAGCTCGTCGACGATGACCTGAAGCACCTGCTCTACTCATGGTTCAATCGCGGCTTCCTCGTTCTCAAGCGCATCGACTGGCAGACGCCTGCTGCCATCCTGGAGAAGATCATCGCTTATGAGGCGGTCCACCAGATCCAGGGATGGGACGATCTGCGCCGTCGCCTCGATCCGAAAGACCGCCGTTGCTTCGCGTTTTTCCATCCCGCGCTGATCGACGAGCCGCTCATCTTTGTCGAGGTGGCGCTGACGAACGAGATTTCCGATGCTATCGGTCCGCTGCTCAGCGAGGCGCCGAAGGCGGAGGCGATCGAGAACCCCACCACCGCTGTCTTCTATTCGATTTCCAACTGTCAGGAGGGCTTGAAGGGCATCACTTTCGGCAACTTCCTCATCAAACAGGTGGTCGAGGATCTGGTCCGCGAATTGCCCAGCCTAAAAACATTCGTGACCCTGTCGCCGGTTCCGGCATTCGCCCGCTGGCTCGCCTCTGCGGACGGCGAGGCCGCCGCCGCCGCGATACTCTCCGATGACGAGAAAGCCGCCATGGGGCTGATCGGGCGGAACCGCTGGCATACGAAAGAGCGGGCCGCCGCCGCCCTCGAGACACCATTGATGGCACTTGCTGCCGATTATTTTCTCGCCACCAAGTCGGGCGACCGCAAGCCTGTCGATCCAGTGGCGCGCTTTCATCTGGGCAACGGCGCTCTGCTCGAGCGAATCAATTTCCTTGGCGACATCTCGTCTAAGGGCCTCGCGCAGGCGCATGGCCTGATGGTGAATTATCGCTACAACCTGAAGGAGATCGAGAAGAACCACGAAGCATTTGCCAATCAGGGCACGGTCGCCGCTTCGCGACAGGTTCGCGGGCTACTGCGCACGCGCGAAAAGACCGCTACCAAGGAGCCGGAACCTCGTCCTGTATTGGCGCTGACGACCGACAAGAAGGCTGCAAGCGGTAGCGGCAAGAAAGACGCTTGAGATTGACAGCAAAGGCGTAACTCCGCCGGCGCCTGGGACTGACGGCATCTTTGCAAGCGGCTCCCCGTTTGGTTGACGCAATGCATCTTGCCGAGACCCAGTTTGCCTCTGCCGGCCTGATCCTGCCAGCGGTGCCGCACACCGTCCGACAACCCGGAATTTGGCACCGTCCAGTCTTGTTTTGGGCGGGCCGACATGCACTTATGTGCCACGTTCTCGGGCCCAATACGGCCCGGGGACGCCGTGAACGATTTGTCGAGGACGATGAACGATGCGCTACGACGAAAACGACCGCGAAAGCGCCAATGTGGAGGATCGGCGCGGGCAGGGCTCCGGCATGCGATTTCCTGGCGGCGGCATTCAGATTCCGATCGGCGGCCGCGGAGGAATAAGCTTCACCACGCTCCTCATCCTCGGCGCTATCATGCTGTTCTTCGGCATCAATCCGCTCGACATCCTCACCGGCGGCGGACGTGGCTTCGACGTGCCGCAACTGCCCAACACGGAGCAGAGTCCGCGTCCGACGGCCAACCGCAACCCCTTCGACATCCCCGGACTGCCCGGATCACAGCGCCAGAGCGCACCCGCTCAGGTGCCCGGCCAGAGCGACCAGATGGCAACCTTCGTCAAGCGTGTGCTGGCCGACACCGAGGATGTCTGGAGCCGCGTCTTCCAGTCGTTCGGCAAGGACTACAAGGAACCCCACCTCGTGCTCTTCTCCGGAGCCACGTCGACCAAATGCGGCACCGGCATGTCGGCCATGGGTCCGTTCTACTGTCCGCTCGATGAGAAGATCTACGTGGACCTGTCGTTCTACGAGCAGTTGAAGCGCCGCTTCCAGGCTCCCGGCGATTTTGCTCAGGCCTATGTCATTGCGCACGAGGTCGGCCATCACGTGCAGGCCTTGCTGGGCATTGCCCAGAAGGTGCAGAGCCTCAAATCACAGATGTCCGAGCGCGAGTCGAACGCGCTGCAAGTCCGCATGGAGCTGCAGGCCGACTGCCTGGCCGGGGTTTGGGCCAATCTCAACAACCAGCTCAACAAGCGACTCGAGCAGGGCGACATCGAGGAGGGGCTGAATGCGGCCAGCGCGATCGGCGACGACATGATCCAGCGCAAGACGCAGGGGTATGTCGTGCCTGACGCCTTCACGCACGGCTCATCGGCCCAGCGTGTGCGCTGGTTCCGCAAGGGGTTCGAAGCGGGCCGCATGCAGGAATGCGATACGTTTTCCGCCTCGAACCTGTGACGGCGGAGCCCCTCCGCGATCTCGCCATGGCGATGACGCGATCGGTACAAAGGGATTTTGACAAGGTGGCGACAGCAGACAAGAGCGTTGACGTGCCACGGATCCCCGGTCTCGACGAGGCTGCTCTGCGTCTCCTGGCCGGCCGCTTCGAGCCGATTTCCGCACCCGCGGGCGCGGTACTCTTCCAGCCTGGCCAAGCGTGCGAACGACTGGTGCTGCTCACCGAAGGCCTCGTTCGCGTGCGCATGGTCTCCGAAACCGGCCGCGAGATCGAGCTCTATCGCGTGCATCCCGGCGAGACCTGCGTGATGTCTATCGCCTGCATGATGGGCGAGCGACCCTATCAGGCCGAAGGTGTTGCAGACGGACCCATTCAGGGCGTCGCCATCAGTCGAGGACTTTTCCGAGAAATGCTCGGCGCATCGGCGGCGTTCCGCGACGCGGTGCTTGCTGTGCAAACCCGCCGCATCTTCGATCTCGTAAGCTTGGTCGACGAGTTGGCGTTCCACCGCACGGAGTCGCGCCTTGCGGCTCGTCTGCTCCAGCGCGCCGGGAAAAGCGACGCAGTCGCGGAGACGCACCAGGAACTGGCGCTCGATATTGGAACCGCGCGCGAGGTCGTGAGCCGGCGTCTCAAGCGCTTCGAAGCCCAGGGGCTTGTCGCGTTGGAACGCGGCCGCGTTCGCATTCTCGACCGAAATGGGTTGAGCGCGCTGACCAGCGCCGAGACTTGAGGACTTGGGGAGAACAGGTTGCAACGCACTCCCCGCGAACCGCGCCGTCTCAGCACGGACCCTATGCAGCGCCGCCGTCGGACGGTGATCACTGTCACGGATCTTCAGAAAAATTGGCATTAGTCTTAAAAGAATTGGCAAGGCATTCGCACCGGTAACCTGCAGTGCTGCGTTTGGGTCAATGACCCTGCCGCTCTTTCACCCGCAGGCCGAGCGCACACTGCGTCAGCATCCGTCGTTCTGGCGAAGGCTTGGCCCCAGACCGTGTTCATGTCGCATGGACGCATGAGCCCGATCCAAGTCTTTGAATTGAGCATGTTCTTCACGCTGAACCGCTGCACACTTCAGCTGAACATGCTCTAGTATAGTGGTTCGGCGCCCTGCGCTTTGGTCGATGAACTTTTCAGCACGACTGAAGCTGCTCCGGAGCAGAACGTCCGCACGGCCGTTGAGAAAGACATTGGGAGATACCCGTGACCACGAACGTAGGAACCATTGATCGAATTCTACGCATCATCGTCGGCGTTGCCCTGATTGCATGGGCGCTCGGCTACCTGCCCGGCATTGCACCGTCGCCATGGGGTTGGATCGGCGTGGTGCCGCTCCTGACCGCCGTTTTCGGTGTCTGCCCGGCCTATTCGATCCTCGGTATGTCGACCCGCTCGAAGCACGTCTGAAGTTCGCTGCATCGGCGGTCCGCGAGCGTCGGACGAGATGCGCGCAGACGCACCGCTCTGATCTCGAAGCAGTGCCGAAAATGGCGCTGACAACGATGGCGTCGATAGTCAACGACAAGAACAGGCCGCCACCAAGGTGCCTGTTCCTGCGTTAATGCAAGGATGTCCGCGTTGTCAGAGCGCGTTCCCGACGAAACTGTCGACGCTGCATGGAATGCCCCTTGCGATCAGCAGCGCGCACCGGCGCTCAGCCTCATGCTCGTCCGCGATCGGTCCCGCAACCAGGGCAAATGGCGCTGCGGCTGTGTTGCCCGAGACATATCGCGCCTGCAGTCCGTTCAGTTCGTAAGCGTAGCGCTCGCTCATCAGCGACCAGCTTAGACGTAGGGCGTCGACTGACGGCCCTGCGGTCAGTCGGATACCGACTGGATTGGCTGATCGCGTGACGACCGGCGCACCGAATGTAATGGGCTGGCTCGGCTTTTCCGCAGAAGCAATCTCGCCGATTTTCGTCTGCCCACCGACGCTGCCGGTCTCGATGCCGCCGGTGGTCGGCGGTGACACTGCTATTGTCGGTCGGACGATCTGGGCGATTGGGGTGGTCTTCGGCCTCGCCGCCACAGCCGGCCGGCGCTCCGGCAGAGGCATTTCGACGTCGGCCCCAGGTTTAGCGCTCGCATATGTTGCAGCGCCGCCGGACTCGACTATCGTTGGAGCGCCGTTGACAATTTCGAACGACCGCGGCGCCGCGCCGGCACGCGAATCCGTGCGGGTTCCCTCTGTCGGCGCGCCGATGGCGCCAGCCAGTGCGCGTCTGGTTGCATCGCTGTCGTGTTGGCTTCCAGTGAGGGGTGCCTCATTGGAAGCGGAAGTGCCAGTCTCGTGAGGCTGCATCGGGGGGCTGCCACCGGGGCCGCGTGCCGCCTGCAAATCCCTCTCCAGGCCGGCAATCCGCAACTCGGCCGACTTTACCCGTGCATCCCGCGACCCCAGTTCCTGGCGCAGCCGCGAGACCTCAGCCTGGGACTGCTCGAGATTGGCACGCAACTGCTGTGCTTCAGCGATCACCGCCGATCGGTTCTGATCGTTGCCCTGCGGTTGGGTCAGAACCCTGTCCATGGCCGGGAGCCACTCGGCGAGGAACCGCGGTTTGACGATCACGGCGGCAAGATAGGCGCCCGCCGCAAGTGCCAAGGCTCCCCACGAAGCGAGATAGAGTACATTGCGTGCGCGGCTAGCGGACTTCGCCCCGGCCAGCCGCGCAGGCGGTGCACCCCGCCGTCCGGATGGCGCGGACTGACTGTCTGCGGTCGCCGTGTCAATGGATATAGATTTCTCGGACATGTATCGTCTGCAATCGGGTTCGGAATATGCCTAGCGAGCAACGCTGGTTGCCATTGCACCTGACCCGAACGCTGTCTGAGTCCCATTGCAGAATCAATGCAGGGGGGGCGGTGTTGCAAATCTGCCTGTGGAGTTCAGCAGCACGGCGCCGAGCCGGCAATCGCATGATTTTTTGTGAAACGGCCTTGATCCGCGGCGCCACTGGATACCTGCGCACAAAAAGTGGATACAACTTGCGTCGCTTTGCGGGCGCGCCGATGCCAACTCAGGCAAGCTGGGTGGAGGCGTGTCGGGAAGCCTTGCATTTGCGGGGATTCTCCGTGAAAGCAGCGGGCAGGTCTGCGCGATCCCTTGGTATGAATATTTCCCCGCATGCGGTACGGGCGGGGGTCTGAACCGATGTTGCAACCTTGCAGAGCGGGCGGAGTGCCGGCCAATACTGCACGTATGCTGGAAAAAAGTGCGAATCAGGGAAATGGATTGGGCGCCGGGGTCGCGGCCACAAGGAATGTCCGAGGGGATCAATGACCGCAACACCATTGTTGATCGTCGTGCTTGCAGCGGGCAAGGGGACGCGCATGAAATCCGACCTGCCCAAGGTTCTCCATGCCGTGGGTGGCCGGTCGATGCTGGGTCATGTCCTTGACCTGGCCGCGGCTGCGCGTGCCGACAGAACTGCGCTCGTCGTCGGTCCCGGCATGGACACCGTCAGGCAGGCAGCACTCACCATTTCGCCGCACACCGAGATCTTCGTTCAGGAAGACCAGCTCGGCACTGCGGATGCGGTGAAGGCTGCAGCTGAGGCTATCTCTGCCCATGAGGGCGACGTCATCGTGCTTTACGCCGATACGCCCCTCATCGAGCCCGCCACCATCGGCCGGCTCCGCGCCACGCTCGATGCCGGAGCGGCGGTTGCCGTGCTGGGTTTCGAGGCAGCCGATCCCACGGGGTATGGCCGCTTGCTGACCGATGCGTCCGGCACGCTGCTCGCCATTCGCGAGCACAATGATGCAAGCGAGGACGAGCGCCGAATCCGCCTTTGCAATTCCGGCGTGTTTGCGTTCCGCGTCGCTGGTCTGGCAGATGTGCTCGCGCGGATCGACAACAACAATGCCAAGGGCGAGTACTATCTCACCGACGCAGTCGAGATGATCCGCGCCGATGGTGGACGTGCATCGGTGGTAGATTGTGCGGAATCGGAGGTGCTGGGCGTCAACTCGCGCGTCGAACTTGCCGAGGCGGAGGCGATCTTCCAGCGCCGCCGTCGGCGCCAGGCTATGGAACAGGGCGCAACCCTGATCTCACCCGAGACCGTCTGGTTCAGCTACGACACGGTGATCGGCCGCGACGTCGTCATCCAGCCCAACGTGTACTTCGGCATCGGCGTGACCGTCGAGGATGGTGCGGAAATCCTTGCCAACTGCCATTTCGAGCAGGCCCGCATCGGCAAAGGTGCCCGCGTTGGTCCCTTCGCGCGCTTGCGCCCGGGTGCAAGGCTGGGGGCGAACGTACACGTCGGCAATTTCGTCGAGGTCAAGAATCTCGAGATGGAAGAGGGGGCAAAAGCCAACCATCTGGCTTATCTGGGTGACGGCAAGGTCGGCGCGAAAGCCAACATCGGCGCCGGCACGATCTTCTGCAACTACGATGGCTTCTTCAAACATCGAACCGACGTCGGGGCAGGCGCATTCGTCGGTTCCAATTCCTCGCTGGTGGCCCCGGTCCGCGTTGGCGATGGCGCCTATATCGGTTCTGGCAGCGTCATCACCAAGGATGTTGCCGCCGGCGCATTGGCCCTCGAACGTTCGGCCCAGGAGGAGCGGCCGGGCTGGGCCGAGAAATTCGCCATCATGATGCGCAAGCGAAAGGCCGCGGTAGCCAGCCGCTGAGCGCAAGCCACAACAGCCCTGAACCGGCATTGAGACCGGAAGTCGGCAATAACGAAGTGAGCATGAGACCATGTGCGGCATCGTAGGAATACTCGGCACCAAGCCCGTCGCCCACGACCTCGTCGACGCGCTGCGCCGCCTCGAGTATCGCGGCTATGACAGCGCCGGTATTGCCACTGTGGAGAATGGAACGCTGGCGCGCCGGCGCGCCGAAGGCAAGTTGCGCAATCTTGAAAGCCGGCTCACCACAGATCCGCTCAACGGGCACACCGGTATAGGCCACACACGCTGGGCAACCCACGGCCGGCCGAGCGAGCGCAATGCCCATCCGCACATGACCGCTCGCGTCTCTGTCGTTCACAACGGCATCATCGAGAACTTCCGCGAGTTGCGCGAGGAATTGACCAGGGCCGGCTACGTCTTCGAGACGGAAACCGACACTGAAGCAGTGGTCCACCTCATCACCTCTGAGATGGACAAGGGAAAGAGCCCCGTCGATGCCGTGACGTCGGCGCTGACCCAATTGCGGGGCGCCTTCGCGCTTGCCATCATCTTCGCCGGCGAGGACGATCTGATGATGGCCGCCCGCCTCGGCAGCCCACTCGTCGTCGGCCATGGCGAGGGCCAGATGTATCTGGGATCGGACGCCATCGCTCTGGCCCCCTTCACGGACACCGTGACCTACCTGGAGGAAGGCGATTATGCCGTCCTGCGACATGGCGGCGCCGAGATCTTCGATCGCGCAGGCAATCCCGTCGCGCGTCCGGCGATCAAGTCACAAGCCAATGCGCTGCTGGTCGACAAGGGCAACCACCGCCACTTCATGGCCAAGGAGATCCACGAGCAGCCGGAGGTAATCAGTCACACGCTCTCCAACTATCTCGACATGGCCGAGGGCCGCATCCGGCTGCCGGAGATCGGCATTGACCTCTCAGAGGTCCCGCGCGTCACGATCTCGGCGTGCGGCACGGCATATTACGCGGGCCTCGTCGCCAAGTACTGGATCGAGCGCTACGCCCGCGTGCCCGTCGAGATCGACATCGCTTCCGAACTTAGATATCGCGAGGCGCCGTTGCCGGCCGGCGGGCTCGCCGTCTTCGTCTCACAGTCGGGCGAGACAGCCGACACGCTGGCCACGCTGCGCTATTGCAAGGAGAACGGCCAGCGCATCGCGTCCGTGGTCAACGTGCGCACTTCGACGATTGCCCGCGAGAGCGATGTCGTGTTGCCGACGCTCGCCGGGCCCGAGATCGGCGTCGCATCCACCAAGGCATTCACCTGCCAGCTGACGGCGCTCGCCTGTTTCGCCATCGCGCTGGGACGGGCTCGCGGTACGATCGACGAGGAGATGGAACGCGCGCTCGTCAAGGAACTGATGGAAGTGCCCCGCCAGATCGCCGTGCAGCTTGTCGATGAAAGCCAGTACGAAAGGCTGGCGCATCAGCTGATGAAGTCGCGCGACGTGCTATATCTGGGCCGCGGCCAGTCGTTTCCGCTGGCGATGGAAGGCGCGCTGAAGCTGAAAGAAATCTCTTATCTGCACGCCGAGGGTTATGCCGCGGGCGAGTTGAAGCACGGACCGATCGCTCTGATCGACGAGAACGTGCCGGTGATCGTGGTGGCTCCGGTCGATCCCTTGTTCGAGAAGACGGTCTCCAACATGCAGGAGGTGGCCGCGCGCGGCGGGCAGATCACGATGATCTCAAACGCGGCATCGGACGCGGCGGGTTGTTTGCTGGCGGCGCATATTCAGATGCCCGACGCTCACGATTTTACCAATCCGATCATTTACGCCGTGCCGATACAGCTGATTGCCTATCACACGGCCGTGCAGATGGGCACGGACGTCGATCAGCCCCGGAACTTGGCCAAATCCGTAACCGTGGAATAGGGGGATAGCCTCGGATTGCAGCCTTGGAATTGCCTCGCGATCCTGCTTGACTTATTTTCGAGTCGGTTCAACGGGGACGTGCACCAGGGCAACGGGCCGAGTTTGCGAACCGGCGGATTGGGACAGCCGGCGTCGGTGGAACGCTTCAGCGAATCGCCAGCGGAGCCCAGGAAGGCATGGGCTCGGGGCGCCATGATTATGAATTTGCTTGGCAATTTGTATGCCAGCTGGGCGGAACGCGGGGACAGGGCTGGGACAGGGGCATTGACGATCATGCATGCGAAAATGATCCGCGCGTTGGGCGCTGCCGTCGGCATGGCGCTACTGCTGACGATGGCGATCGACGCCTCCGGAGTCGCGCATGCAGCGGCTCAGACCGAGACACCGAAGAAAACCGCTCCACCGAACAAGGCCGAGCAGTCGCTCAATCGTGGCATCGACGCCTACAAGAAGAATTCGCTGGCCCGCGCTGTTGGCGCCTTGAGCTCTGCGCTTTCGTCGGGCGGCTTGGACACAACCGGCACCGCGCGCGCCCTCTATTACCGCGGCCTTGCGTATCGCCGCCAGGGACAGACCGCTCTGGCAATAACCGACCTCACCAACGCGCTCTGGCTCAACAACGGACTGAGCGAGAAAGAGCGCGCTGACGCCTTGGAGAACCGCGCGGCAGCCTACCAGGCCGCCGGCATAGCCGATCCTGGTGCGCCTCAGGCCGATCCGGCACCCGCATCTGCCGTGGCAGCGAATTCCAAGGCTACAGTCGCATCGGAAGCCGTCGCGTCCCCGGCCAAGCCTGCGGCAGCGCCCGCCGCCTCGCCCCAACCGTCATCTCCAGTGACGACGGCCGCGATCGCGCCAGCCGACGACTCACCGGCTGCATCCGGCAACGGCAACCCTCTGTCCGGCATTGGCAGTTTCTTCGGTAACCTATTCTCAGGCGGTTCATCCTCGTCCGGTTCATCGCAGCAGGCGGCCGCACCTGCCCAGCCTTCGAGCGAATTCACCACGGCCTCGACCGGTGCCCCGGCTGCGACGTCTTCGTGGAACTCCGCGACGCAAGTTGGCTCCACAGCCAGGACGCCCGCAGAGTCGCCGCAGCCCAAGCGCGAACGCACGGCCGCGCTCGCGGAAGCGCCCGTCAAGACTGACACACCGCCGCTGGGCCAGTCGGCCGCCCCCCTCAAGGGCAAGTACAAACTTCAACTGGCGGCGGTGCGCTCGCGTGCGCAAGCCGAAGAGCTCGCCAAGCGCTTCGCCGCCAAGCACAGCGCCAAGACCGGGGGGCGTACGCCTGTGATCGAAGAGGCCGTATTCGGAAACATGGGCACCTTCTACCGTGTGAACATCGGGCCATATGCGTCAGCTGCAGAGCCGGATAAACTCTGCAGCTCGGTCCGCGCATCCGGTTTCGATTGTCTGGTCGTCACGCATTGAACAGACCAATTTTGCGGCAGCCCAGCGGCAAACGCCGCACGCATGCTGTCCCTCGCGCCGCTCCGCAAGGCAGCTCTTTTGCCCGACTTCCAGGCAGAACGGGTCAAATGAGATCTGCTGCGAAAGTGTGATACGCTTCGGGTCTTCAACTCGTCCTTGGCTCATGGAAGACTAGGGCAGCGGCGAACGCCATGCCATGACCGATCGGGCCTGTGGACTTTTACGACGGGCTTGCGAGATCGGATTCCACGGCAGGAACGAGGGTGGCGGAGTCCGTTGGACGGAGCATGCGCAACAAATCTCCCCAGAGCCCTGGCAGCGAGCAACAGTCGCCGCGTGAAAGGCGTGAGGCGCAGCTGCGCGCCGGTCTCAAGCGGCTCGCCGAAGAAGACCGCGACATCGGCTGGCATCTTGGCGCGCGCTTGCGCAACTACTTCCTCACCGGCCTCATCATCGTCGGACCCGTCACGCTGACTGTCTACATCATCTGGTGGCTCGTCAACGTCGCCGATGCCTGGTTCAAGCCGTTCGTTCCCAAGCAATACCTGCCCGACACCTACCTGCCGTTCGCGGTGCCCGGTGTCGGATTGGTCTTCGGCATTCTCTCGCTCACCATCATCGGCGCGCTGGCTGCCAACCTGTTGGGCCGCACACTCATCAGCTACGGCGAACTGATGCTCGGCCGCATGCCGATTGTGCGAAACGTCTACCGCGCCTTGAAGCAGATCTTCGAAAGCGTCGTGACCGCGACCGATCCGAGCCAGTCGGTGCAGAAGGTCGGACTTATCGAGTTCCCATCCAAAGGACTGTGGTCGATCGTTTTTGTGACCGGAGAGGCGAGCGGCGAGATTGCCCGGGTGGAGCCTGGAGGTCATCACGAGCTTTTTACGGTCTTCATGCCGACTGGCATCGTTCCGCCCACCGGGTTCATATGCTTCGTGCCGAAGCCCGACGTCATCTTCCTCAATATGACCATCGAGGACGCAGCCAAGATCGTCATCTCCGGCGGCATGGTGGCTCCGGCCGAGGGCACCGACGGCAAGGCGGGTATGGACAGATCACTTGGTCCGGGGACGGCCCAACTGCCCGGCACGATGGGGGTGCCCGCGCCGCCCGAGGTGGCCAAGGCGTTGCAGCGCGCCACGCGCGTCAAGCCTCGCTCCCGACGTTAAACGTAATCACGTCCTGCTCGCGTCCGCAGGCTCAGTCCCCGCGCTCGGACATCACACGGCAGTCCGCTTCAACAGCGGTGCGCTACCCAGCGCGCGGCGCTGGATCTTGCCGTTCGCCGTGCGTGGCAGTCGCTCGACGAAATGGATCGCGCGCGGGCACTTGTAGGGCGCCAGATGCTCTTCGGCATATCGGATCAGACAATCGGCGCCGGGAACGACGCAGGCGGCGGACGGCACGACGTAGGCCGCGATGATGGATACGCCCTCGCGCACGCGCTGTTCGGCGCATGCAACCTCGCCGACATCCGGGTGACGCGCCAACACGGCCTCGACCTCCTGAGGTGCGACGCGATAGCCCATCGCCTTCATGATGTCGTTGGCGCGGCCCAGATGCGTGACGTAGCCGTCCTCGTCCATGGAAGCAAAATCGCCGCCGATGAACCACCCGCCCCGTCGCACGTCCGCTTCCTCGAGCGGTCGTTGCCAGTAGCCGAGCATCAGGCCTGGATCGCTGGCATGCACAGCCAAAAGACCCGCCTCTCCCGGCGGCAATGGCTCCTCACCGCCTGCCTCGGGCAAGATTGCCACGCACCGCCCTGGTTGCGGTTTGCCGACGGCGCCCGGCTTTCGCGGCACGCCGGGGGCTGAGGACACGTAGGTGGAAATCTCGCTCATGCCCAAGGCCTCGTAGAGCGAACGTCCGGTTGCGTCCTGCCATTCATTGAACAGGCCGTCGGGTGGAGATTCACCTGCCGTCAATCCGTGGCGCAGTGACTGCATCGCGCCCAGTGCTTTTGCATCCGCATACTTGAGCATCTGCCGGTAGACGCCGGGTATGGCCGCAAACAACGTCGCACCGGTGCGGGTGATCAGATGCGGCCAGATCTCGGGCGACTTCTCGCCGGTATAGATGATCGCCGTGGCGCCATTCGCCCACGGATCGGTGAGACCGGATCCCAACGTGAAGGTCCAATTGAAAGCGCCGGCATGCAGCATCCGGTCCGCGCCGGTGATGCCATACCAGCCCCGATACATCGGCCGCCGGCCCCATGCGGCGCGCTGGGCGTGAAGCACGCCCTTAGGATTGGCCGTGGTGCCAGACGTATAGACCATGTAGGCGGGATCGTCCGCGAGCGTATCGGCGTAATCCTGCCGCGCACCCGAGCCGATCATGGCTGCCACGTCTTTCGCGTCGATCACGTCGAGGCCTGAGGGGAGTCGATCCCGGGCCAGATGGTCGGCCAGCGCCACGATGCGTGCGCCGCTATCGGCAATGAGGAAGTTCGCCTCCTCGTCGGTCAGGTGTGTCGAGGTGGCGAGCGGCACCAGCCCCGCGGCAATGGCGCCGAAGAAGAAGAATGCGTACGCGCTGGTGTTGTCGAGCCTGATGAGGATCCGCTCTCCCTTGCCGAGACCGCGCGCGGTGAGGGCGCGCGCGATACGTAGCACCGCCGTTTCGATTTCGGCGAACGTCCAAGTCTCGGCCGCGAGCGATGTATCGACCGCGTCGTAGACCAGCAGTGCGACTTTGCCGGGCGTTCGCTGCGCGGCGTGCCCGACCACATAGCGCGCCATGTTGAAGCGCGCAGGCGCAAGTGCACCGGAAAAGCTCCATGGAGCGGAAGCAGGCATGTCTTGAGGAGCCTTTGTCATGCAAGCCGGAGGCTCATGAGCCGTCTCTGGCGTCGCCGCGGACGCGGTGTGTTGCGTGTCGAGTGCGCCGACACGCGCGCTCGCTAAGGGTTCTTTTGCCACCACAGGTCAATGTTGTAGCCGAACAGCGGTGATTTTTTAGGATAGGCGAAGCGATCCCAATAGGCGACCCATTGTTTGGGAAGGTGGAAGAGCGGAATGACGTAGTCGCCCGACAGCAGAACCCGGTCGAGCGCGCGTGTGGCCGAAACGAAGCTATCCTGATCTTGCGCTGCCAGCATCGCCTGGATCATGGCATCGACCGCCGGGTTTGCCACGCCTGCCCAGTTATAGCTGCCGTCCTGTCGCGCCATGCTCGAATCCCAGCGAAAGATCTGCTCGTTACCTGGCGAGAGCGAGGTAGGCCAAGTCGCCTGGATCATGTCGTAGTCGTAGCTGTTGAGCCTCTGCTGATATTGCGCGCTGTCGACAACGCGGATACGCGCCGTGATGCCCAGCCGTGACATTGTATTGACGAAGCCGCCGAGCAGGCGCTCCTGCGCCGCCGAAGTTGCCAGCATCTCGAAGCTGAGCGGCGCGCCCGTATCGGCTCTTACGAGGGTGCGCCCCTTGAGAACATAGCCCGCGCGCTTCAGCAGATCGAACGCAATGCGCATATTGGCGCGATCTTGTCCGCTGCCATCGGAAACGGGAAATTCAAATGTGCCCGCTATGATCTCGGGCCGCACCGCATCGGCGAAAGGCGCCAGCAGTGTGCGCTCGCGTTCGTCCGCCGGTTTGCCATGTGAGGAGAGTTCAGAACGTTCGAAGAAGCTCTGCGTGCGCTTGTAGAGGCCGTGATAGAGGTTGCGGTTGACCCACTCGAAATCGAACAGCTGGATCAAGGCGCGCCGCACCAGCGGGTCGGCGAATACCTCTCGCCGCGTATTGAAAACCAGCGCGGTCATGCCTGCTGGAAGGCCGATGTCGAACGTCGTACGCACGATCCGGGCGTCCCTGACAGCGGGTATGTCGTAACCCGATGCCCAACGCGCCGGATCCTCTTCGCTCCAGAAATCGATATCGCCGCTCTTGAAGGATTCGAACATGGCAATCGCGTCGCGGTAGTAGTCGAAGCGCACCTCGTCGAAATTGAATCGTCCGGTATTGGCGGGTAGATCGCGTCCCCAGTAGTTGGGGTTGCGCCGATACACGATCGAGCGCCCTGGATCCACGCTTGCCACAGTATAAGGCCCCGAGCCGATCGGCGCATTGAGCGTCGTCTGGTCGAATGTCTCGGCATCGATGGCATGCTTTGGCAGAATGGGCATGAGACCAAGTATCAGCGGCATCTCGCGGTCTTCTCCGTCGAGAACGAAGCGCAATCGATGCGCAGACAGTTTTTCGGCCGATTTCACCTTCGAATAATAAGAGCGGTGATTGGGGCGTCCCTTGTCTCGCAAAAGTTCCCAGGAAAAAAGCACGTCGTCTGCGGTGATGGGCTTGCCGTCGGAGAATGTGGCCTTGGGATTGATGTTGAAGACGATCTCACTGCGGTCCTCCGCCATCTCGGCCGTCTCGGCAATGAGCCCGTAGAGAGTGAAGGGTTCGTCGAGACCGCGCGCCATTAGCGTCTCGAAGACGTATTCGCGCATGCCGGCCACCGGGTTACCCTTCACGATCAGCGGGTTGAGATTGTCGAAACTGCCGGGCATGCCGATCGTGATGCGCCCCCCCTTGGGGGCTTGCGGGTTGGCATAGGAGAAATGCGAAAAGCCTGGCGGCTCCTTCGGCTTGCCATGCATGGCGATGGCGTGCGCAGGCGTCATGCTTGGCGCGGCCAGGACGAACTGCGAAGGCAGCGTGACACCCACCGCAAGCCAGACTGTGGCGACCAGAAATGCTGCTTTACCCCTGCTGGAGGCATCGCGCAGAGTGGGCACCGCGGTCCAACCGCCACGAAAGATGTCGCCAGGGTTCGTCATTTCAAGGTCCGCTCCAGCGCCAAGACAGGCAATTTTCTCCTGCGATTCCGCAACTTGCGGCGCGCGCCGAAATACGCGCGTTGAGCCGCGTCGAATGGATCGTGGATGATCCGAGTGGCGTGATTGCCACGTCGGTATGGCATCGCTATGGGGATTTCTCCAAGTCTGGAATTTTGGCCACGGGATTGCCGCAATCCGAGACTTACTGCGGCGAACGAGGTTGCCGGGTGGTGACTTGGCCTAGCCGCGCGTTGAGCGGCCGGAATTCATGAGGGGCAGGGCCGGGTTTGTCGGCCCGTAGACGAGAGGTCTTTTGTTCATGGCACATCATGGTCGCCGCATGTCGTACGCGCCGCTGAGCGGTCGTGCGCTGATGACGTTGTCCGCCGCGCTCGCGCTCGGCCTGAGCGCACTGACAGTCGGCACACCTGCATTCGCGCAGAAGAAGGACGCGCCCAAGAAGGAAGAGGCCAAGAAGCCTGCGGATGCTCCGGCCGAGAACCAGAGCGCCTGGGTCAAACTGTGCGAAGTTGCCAAGCTGAGCAAGCCGCAGACGAAGCCGGATGACAAGCCTGAGGTCGAGGAGAAGAAGATCTGCCTGACGCATCACGAGCGACTCGACGGCAACACGGGTATGGTACTGGTCTCGGCGGCCATCCGCGAGGTTGAGGGGCAGGACAAGAAGAGCCTGATGATCATGGTACCGCTCGGCATGGCGATCCCGCCAGGCGTACGCGCTGCCGTCTACTCAACCGACCAGTGGGCCAAGGCTGCCAAGAACGAGCAGATCGACGAGACGCAGCTCAAGCCGGTCAACCTGAAATATTCGCTTTGCCACCCTGCTGGCTGCACCGCCGAAGTCGAGGCCGATGCAGGTCTCATCGACCAGATGAAGAAGGGCGGCGGCCTCATGATCCTTGCGCTCAATGCCGCCGCCAAACCGGTCGGCTTCCCTGTTCCTCTGGACGGCTTCACAAAGGCCTACGAGGGTCCGCCCGTCGACAATGAGAAGTATGCCCAGGCCCGCGGCCAGCTGATGAACCAGATTCGCGAGCGTCAGGCCAAGATGATCGAGAAGATGAAGGAAGAGCAGAAGGCGAAGGCTGATGCTGCCAAGCTTCTCGATCCGCCACCAGGTTCGGGCAAAGCCGCAGAAAAGAAGAAGTGATCCGAACCCGCGAGTGTGCACGATCGACAGCCGCCGGCTCATCGCCGGCGGCTTTTAACTTTGCTATCCGACCGAACTCAGCCGGTCAGTGCGTGCTGAGGAAGATGGCGTGGTAGTGCCCGTCGTCGTCGAGCTGGAACAGCTCGCTCACCTTGGGATGACGCACGGGCGTTCCCGTCTCGTCGGGAAGCAGGTTCTGTTCCGAAACGTAGGCGACGTACTCGGTCTCGGCGTTCTCCGCCAGCAGGTGATAGAACGGCTGGTCCTTCGCGGGCCGGATCTCCTCGGGGATCGACAGCCACCATTCCTCGGTATTGTCGAACACCGGGTCGATGTCGAAGATGATGCCGCGGAACGGATAGATGCGATGGCGGACGACGTCGCCCACCGCGTATTTGGCCTTTCTCATCGTCTCCAATCGCTGCATGGCCTTGCGCCCGTATTTGCACACCCATTCGATGAGCCGGGAACAGCTCGTCTATCCTGACATTATTCGACTGAACCCATCTGCGCCTGTCAATGGGTAGAGTGAGGCGGCGGCTGGCCCCGGCAGCACCTAGCGCCGGAAAGTCGCAATGTTGCGAAACCTATGGATAATGAGGCCCCGCGGGGCGGCCGCTCAAAGACCGTAGGCTGCCGCCCGTTCCGGGTCCTTCGAGGCCACCAGCTTGGCGAGATCGACGATCACCTTGGCCTGTTTCCATGTCGCATCGTCCTGCATCTTGCCGTCGATCATCACGGCGCCGGTACCATCCGGCATCGCATCGAGGATGCGTTTGGCGAACGACACCTCTTTCTCGTCGGGCGAGAACACGCGCTTGGCGATGTCGATCTGGGTCGGGTGCAGCGACCATGCGCCAAGGCAACCCTGCAGGAAGGCGTTGCGGAACTGGCTCTCGCAGGCGGCCAGATCCGCGAAATCCCCGAACGGGCCGTAGAACGGCTTCAGTCCATAGGACAAGCATGCGTCAACCATCTTGCCGACCGTGTAGTGCCACAAATCCTGTTGGTAGGCCGCACGCGCGGCTTGAGGGTCGGCGCCGGGATCGGCCAGCACTGCATAGTCGGGATGGCCGCCGCCAACGCGAGTTGTCTTCATGCCGCGCGAGGCCGCAAGGTCGGCCGGACCAAGGCTCATGCCGTGCATACGCGGCGAGGCTGCCGCGATCGCCTCGACGTTCTTCACCCCTTCCGCTGTTTCGAGAATTGCGTGGATCAGGATGGGCTTGGTGACCTTGTGCCTGGCTTCCAGCTGCGCCAGCAACTGGTCGAGATAATGGATGTCCCAAGGACCTTCGACCTTGGGCAGCATGATGACGTCAACCTTGTTTCCGACTTCGGCAACAATCTCGATGATATCGACGAGTGCCCACGGGCTGTTAAGACAGTTGATCCGCGTCCAAAGGCCGGTCGCCCCGTAATCGTGGTCGCGCGCCATCTTGATGAAGCCCCGACGCGCGGCCTCTTTCTGATCCGCCGGAATGGCGTCCTCAAGATTGCCGAGAATAACGTCGACCTTGGCGATCATGTCGCCGAGCTTGGCCTGTATCTTCTCGTTATGGGGCGGCACGAAGTGGATCATGCGTTCCAGGCGCACCGGCAGCGCGCGATAAGGTTCTGGCGCGCCGATGGCGAGTGGAGCGAAATGGCGGGCAGGGGTGCGGATGGCGCTCATCGGCTGAAGTCGTCCCTCATGGTCACAGACTTGGGGGTAGGCTGGGCTTGTTGCGCTGCAATCTAGAGCCGCAAGCGGGTCTGTCAAATGGCAAGTATGCCAACAGCCGATCCGCAGCAGGGTTGCCGAGGACATGGCGGAGAGGGCCCTTTCGCCGGAGCCGCAGGTCCCAACCACGACCGCGTCTGGCGACACGAACTCAGATCGGCGTGCCGCGATTGGAGCCATCGGCGTCGCGTCGAATGTGTGCCAAAGAAATGGCCCGGCGTCGATTGCGCCGGGCCTGATACTGAATTGCAATTCCCATCTGCGCTGGGCACATTACATGCGGATGACGGCACCTGAGATGGAGCGCGCGCGCGTGCGCACCGCGCCACCGTCGTTGCCGGACTGTACAAGCCAGCGGCCGTTGGCCGCCTGGCCGACGATCTGACCGACGTGGTGACGCCATACGACCACGGCACCAACCTGCGGAGAAGCAGGACGTCCATAGTTGCGCCAGTTCCAAGCAACGTTGTACTCAGGCCCGCCGCCGCGCTGGGTGCGCATCCACCAGCCGCACCACTTGCCTGGACGCGGGCCCGCACCGTAGCGACTGGACGAGGCATAACTCGAATAGCCGAGCGACATTCTTTCGTCGCTGCGATAAGCGCTGCGCGCACTGCGCGTGCCCTGCTTGCGTTTGCGCGGCTCCATGACATAGCCGTGTTTGCCGTAGTGGCCGATGGTCGACGTGGTGCCGCTCGAATAGGTCCTCTTCTTCTTGGGACGTGCATCTGCGTCGGATGCAATGATCGGCAGGGCAACGATCGCAGCCAGCAGCGCTGCGAGAATACGCGTAAGCATGATTGTCTTCCCCTTGAACTCTGACACAAGTCGCCCTTGGCCCGTGAATAGCGTTGAGATCAAGGCGTCGACTGTCGCATGCGACAAAACGCTCGTGTTTTCCGTGACTTGCGAGTCATATTTCGTAACAAATGTGAATTTGAAAGGGGCGTGGAACTGGGCGCTATTGCGTTGTGTGCAAACGCAATTCCCGGTCTCTGCCATGTCGTCTTCGACCAATGACTAAGGCGACTTGCCGCACGGCTGGTCGCCCCTGCACGGAGAGCCACGCGCAGCCCATGTCGCTCAAGCAAAGGCACGGCGCATGTGTGCTGCGCCCGAGGCCGAATGCTTGACTTGACCGGCGCCTCCATGCCTTTAAGCCGCACGTCAATCATGGTGGCCAAGAGGCGAAGAGATGGGCATTGCATTCGTATTTCCAGGGCAGGGCAGCCAGGATGTCGGTATGGGTAAGGCGCTCGCGGAAAGTTTCGCCGCTGCACGTGAGGTTTTCGACGAGGTCGATGCGGCGCTCGGTGAAAAGCTCTCCACCATCATGTGGGAAGGGCCGAAGGAAACGCTGACGCTGACCGCCAACGCGCAGCCCGCACTGATGGCCGTGTCCATGGCGGTGATGCGCGTGCTCGAGCAGGAGAAAGGCTTCAAGCTGGCCGACAGGGTGAAGTTCGTCGCCGGCCATTCGCTTGGTGAGTATTCGGCACTGGCCGCCGCGGGTGCGTTCACTCTTGCCGATACGGCGCGCCTGTTGCGCCTTCGCGGCGAAGCGATGCAGCGAGCTGTGCCCGTGGGCGAGGGAGCGATGGCCGCGCTCCTGGGCGTCGGCCTCGACGTGGCGCAAACGGTTGCGCAATCAGCTGCGCAGGGTGATGTCTGCCAGGTGGCGAACGACAACGATCCGACGCAGGTCGTGTTATCCGGGCACAAGCGCGCGATAGATCGCGTAGCCGAGGTCGGAAAGCCGTTGGGGGTCCGCCGTGCCATGCCGCTGCCAGTGTCGGCACCGTTCCATTGCGCGCTGATGCAACCTGCCGCCGACGCGATGGCCGAGGCACTGTCGAAGGTGGATATCAAGGCCCCCGCCGTGCCGGTCATTGCCAACGTGCTGGCCGCGCCGATCTCCGACCCCGAAGAGATTCGCAAGCGCCTGGTCGAACAGGTGACGGGAACGGTCCGCTGGCGCGAGACCGTTCAGTACATGGCGGCCAACGGCATCACTGAGGTCTACGAGATCGGCGCCGGCAAGGTGCTTGCGGGCCTCGTCGGACGCATTGCGAAGGGCATCAAGACCGCCTCCATCGGCACGCCCGAGGATGTCGCAGCACAGTCCGGCACTCTCGCCTGAGGCAGATAGCTGGGCGGTACTCTGGCGTGCGGGGATCCTGGCGCACCCAAGCCGTTAACCCTGCCTGGTGCCCTCGTTGCTTGACGCTGGCGGTTTGCTCGCGCACAAAGCGGCAGATTTTCCGCACCCAATCAGGAACCCCGCGACATGTTTGATTTGACCGGCAAGACCGCGCTCGTCACCGGCGCCACCGGCGGTATCGGCGGCGCCATCGCCCGCATCTTCCACAAGGCCGGCGCCACCGTCGCCATCTCCGGGCGCCAGGTCGAAAAGCTCGATGTGCTTGCAAAGGACCTGGGCGAACGCGTCGTCGTCGTGCCCTGCGATCTTGCTGACCGCGCAGCGGTTGCAAAGCTCATTGACGAGGCGGTCAAGGCTCTCGGCGGCCGTCTCGACATCATCGTCAACAACGCCGGACTGACCAAGGACAACCTGTTCATGGTCATGAAGGACGAGCAGTGGGACGACGTCATTGCCGTCAACCTCACCTCGACTTTCATGCTCTGCCGGGCCGCCGCCCGCCACATGATGCGGTCGAAAACAGGTTATGGGCGCATAATCAACATCGCCTCGGTCTCCGGCGTGTTCGGCAACCCCGGACAGGGCAACTATGCCGCCTCCAAGGCGGGCATGATAGGCATGACGAAATCGCTTGCCCGCGAGGTCGCCTCGCGTGGCATCACCGCCAATTCCATCGCACCGGGCTTCATCAAGACCGCCATGACGGACGTGCTGAATGAGAAGCAGACGGAGGAGATCGCCAAGATGATCCCGGCCCAGCGCTTCGGCGACCCCAATGACATTGCCGCAGCCGCCCTTTACCTGGCGAGCGTTGAAGGTGGCTACGTGACCGGCCAGACGCTGCACGTCAACGGCGGCATGGCGATGATCTAGCCGGAGGCTGGCCCGTTTGTCGCAGTGCGCGCGCCGATCCTGCTCCTGCGGCTGGGTAAATTCGGTGGATCGACGTCAAGTCGGTGCATCGCAGCACAAAACAGAGGCTTCGCGGCCGTTCGGATGGCGGCGTGGAGGCGCTGGCCAAGGGCCGGGAAGTGTGTTAACGAGCCGCTGGTTTTCGGCTGCGGAAACTGGGGAAAACACCCAGCGACCAAGGGCTCAGCCGATGCCTCTGGCCCGGGACTCGTGTACCGCCAATCAATCGGACATTCGATACCATCGATGCCGGTCTTGTCGGGGCGGGATCTGGGAGTGAGACACCGGCACAGTTACCGGCACTGAACACGATCGGTTGGTACCGAGATAAACAAACCTCAATAGAGCTTAAGGACGCGAGGGAAGACTATGAGTGATGTCGCTGAGCGCGTGAAGAAGATCGTCGTGGAGCACCTGGGCGTGGAGGCCGAAAAGGTCACCGAGAACGCCAGCTTCATCGATGACCTGGGCGCTGACAGCTTGGATACGGTCGAGCTGGTGATGGCGTTCGAGGAGGAGTTCGGGTGCGAGATCCCCGATGACGCTGCCGAGCACATCCTGACCGTCGGCGATGCGGTAAAGTTTCTCGAAAAGAACGCATCGGCTGCTTGATCATCGGTTTCATGACCTGCGCCCGGTCCGGCGGCTTACTGCCGTCGGACCGCGTAGGCTCTCCCGATCGGCACGGGAATATTTCTCGCGTGCAACTCCACTATCCGGCCCGCGCCATGACGATGATGCGAGCCTTCTCACGACATCGCGAGAGCCGAACACGCCGGTAGGACGGGAGCCTGGGGTTCCATGGACTGCCGGCGAATATCTGTCAGCACCTGTCTGGCAGCGCTCCATTAACGTGCGAGGATCGAAACCATGCGCCGCGTCGTCGTCACAGGTCTGGGTCTCGTCACACCGCTGGGCTGCGGTGTCGAAGTTGTTTGGAACAGGCTGCTCGAAGGCAGGAGCGGCGCCAAGCGCATCGAGAAATTCGATGCTTCCGATCTTAGCTGCCAGATTGCCAACTTCGTGCCGCGCGGTGCTACGGCCGACGGCCTGTTCAATCCTGACGATTGGATGGAGCCCAAAGAGCAACGCAAGGTCGATGACTACATCATCTACGCGGTTGCCGCGGCCGACCAGGCGCTGGCGGATTCCGGCTTCAAGGCCAATACGAGGGAAAGGCAGGAGACGACGGGCGTTCTGATCGGCTCCGGAATCGGCGGCCTTTCGGGTATTGCCGATACCTCGCTTCTGTTGCGCGACAAGGGACCGCGACGCATCTCACCGTTTTTCATTCCCGGACGCCTCATCAATCTCGCGGCGGGATATGTCTCCATCAAGCACGGCCTCAAAGGTCCCAACCACGCTGTCGTCACCGCTTGCGCCACCGGCACCCATGCTATCGGAGATGCGGCGCGCCTCGTTGCGCTGGGTGATGCGGACGTGATGGTTGCCGGCGGCACGGAAAGCCCGATCTGCCGCATCGGTATGGCCGGCTTCATCGCCTGCCGCGCGCTCTCGACCGGCTTCAACGATACGCCCGAAAAGGCCTCCCGCCCTTACGACAAGGACCGCGACGGTTTCGTCATGGGTGAGGGCGCCGGCGTCGTCGTGCTCGAGGAGTACGAGCACGCCAAGGCTCGGGGTGCAAAAATCTATGCCGAGGTTATCGGCTACGGGATGTCCGGTGACGCCTTCCATATCACCGCACCCGAGGAGACCGGAGATGGCGCTTTTCGCTGCATGCGCGCCGCCCTCAATCGCGCCGGCGTCTCGACGAGCGAAATCGACTACATCAACGCGCACGGCACCTCCACGCCCATGGGCGACGAGATCGAGCTTGGCGCTGTCGAACGCCTGTTCGGCAACGCGGCCGGCAAGCTGAAAATGTCGTCCACCAAGTCCGCCATCGGCCACCTTTTGGGGGCCGCCGGCGCGGTTGAAGCGATCTTCTCCATCCTTGCCATGCGCGACAACATCGCGCCGCCCACGCTCAATCTCGATAATCCTTCAGTGGAGACCTCGATCGATCTCATCCCGCACAAAGCAGTGAAGGCCGAGATCAATACGGTCCTGTCCAATTCGTTCGGTTTCGGCGGCACCAATGCGTCACTGGTCTTGCGTCGGGCCGACTAGGGCCGGGGATGGCAAACGAAACATGGAGTCCACGGGCAGGGCGCCCGGAGTACGCCGTTTTGCCATATTTTAGCAGTCCTCTGCGCTGGCGAGATAGGGCTGCCGTGAGGGGATTGGCCAGCGCCCGTATCCGGTGAGCGTCGGTGTGGAAGGCTGGTCCGGGGCTTGTTTCGACAGCAGGAGGCGCGCCCACGTTTTGAAGGCAAACCCCGCCACCGCACGGGGTGAAGAGGGGGTGGTGAACCAGGGCATGAGCAAAAGGCAGACTCCGGATCCAGTCTCCCGCGATCGAGAGGTGACGCTCGATGCCGGCAAGACACGTCCCAAGAGCCCGCTCGAGGCGCTCGAGCCCGCACGCGCCCCAAGCCGTCCGCGCCGCAAATATCGCGAGCCATCCCGCCGCATGAGTGGTTTTGCACGTTTCATATCCGGCGTCATGACGCTGGCCCTGGCGGCGATGATACTGCTCGGCGGCGGCGCTCTCTGGTTCGTCCACGAGTTTGAAAAGCCTGGACCGCTGACGGTATCGCGCACTTTTGGCGTTCCCCGGGGAGAAGGCCCCATTGAGATCGCTGCCCAACTCGAACGTGATGGGATCATTTCCAATCGCTGGGTGTTCGTTGCTGGACATTATACGCGCGCCGCGATGAGTCGCGGCAAGCCGCAACATCTGAAGGCCGGTGAATACGAGTTCAAGAAGGGTGCCAGCGTCGCCCAGGTGCACGCAACGCTCGTTGAAGGCAAGTCGATCCTTTCCAAGATCACGCTGCCCGAAGGCTTGACGAGTGCCCAGATCGTCGAGCGGATCACCGCCCATGAGGACCTCGATGGCGAGATCACCGACATCCCGCCCGAAGGGACGCTGTTGCCGGACACCTATCGCTTCTCCAAGGGCATGCGGCGCCAGGAACTGATCGACCGCATGCGCGCCGAGCAGGAGAGATTCCTCGCCGCCGCATGGGAGAAGCGCCAGCCGGGCCTGCCCGTAGCCACCCCGCAGGAAGCGCTCATCCTTGCTTCGATCGTCGAAAAAGAAACAGGCCGAGCCGACGAGCGTGAGCGCGTGGCCGCCGTCTTCGTCAACCGGCTGAAGAAGAACATGCGCTTGCAGTCGGATCCGACAATCATTTACGGACTGGTCGGTGGACAAGGTTCGCTGGGTCGCCCGATCACGCGATCGGACATCGACGGCAAGACGTCTCACAACACGTACCAGATCAACGGCCTACCCCCGACGCCGATCTGCAACCCAGGGCGTTCCGCAATCGATGCGACACTCAATCCGGCCAAGACTGACGATCTCTATTTCGTCGCTGATGGCTCGGGTGGGCATGCGTTCTCCGCCACATTAAAGGAACACAATGCTGCGGTGGCCAACTGGCGCCGCGTTGAACGGTCCGCGCGCAAGGAGGCTGAGGAGGGAGCCGCCGCTGCCCCCGAAGCAGCGCCCATTCCCGTTGCCGCCGGAACCCGCGCCGTGTCAATCCCGGCACCGCCGCCGGCGAGTGCAACAGCGGCCGGAAAAGATGGCAAGCCCGCACTACCCACCGTGACGACATTGAATTCGCCCGCGCCTGATGCCGGCACCGAAGCCTCCGACCCGGCCGGCAAACTGGCACCTGAAAAAGTGCCGCTGCCTGTACGCAGGCCAAAACGCTAGACGCGTGGAGCGGTTCGGCGTCAAAAGTCTGCTCCAGGCATGAGACCGGATCTTGGACGTGCTCTGGAAGAGAATGAGCCCGGCCCATGCCGCCTATCGAGCAGGTTGTTGCCAAGCGACCCAGCCAGTAAAGTTCCCGCGCCGTCATGCCGGTCCCCGACGGGAATGGGCAGGAGGCGAATGCTGTCAATGAAATCAGCGGGCTGGGAGTACCCGGCGCCGGCCGGAAGTCGTCACATGAGCCTCAAGAGCATGACTGGTTTTGGCCGCGCCGATGGGCACTTCGGAGGCGTAGGCTGGACCTGGGAGGTCCGCAGCGTGAATGGCCGCAGCCTCGACGTGCGCCTGCGCGTGCCGCCTGGCAGCGATGCGCTGGAGCCGCGTGTGCGGGAGGCCGTGGCTCGCCGGTTCGCCCGCGGCAGCATCAGCGTGAGCCTACAGTTGCAGCGCGAGGCGGGCGTCACTGAAATTCGTCTCAACGAGGCAGCCCTTGAGCAGGTCTTGAAGGCGGCAGAGCACATCCAGCATCTGACCGGCTGCGAGCGCCCGCGCGTCGAAGGGTTGCTCGCACTGAAAGGCGTTTTGGAGACGGTCGAGCCGGTCGAACGCGAGGCGGCGATGAAGGCTCGTCAAGACGCGATGGTTGCAAGCCTTGAAGAGGCACTGTCGGGACTGGCCGCCGCGCGTGCCGCCGAAGGCGAACGCCTGACTGCTGTGCTGAGCGAACAGCTGGTTGAGATCGAGAGGCTGGTCGACGAAGTCTCTGCAAGTCCGTCACGAACTCCTTCGGCAGTCGCAGCCCGCCTCGCCGAACAGGTCAAGAGGCTGCTCGACACCGGTGCAACGCTCGACCGCGACCGGCTGCACCAGGAGGCCGTCTTGATTGCGACGCGCGCCGACGTCGAGGAGGAACTGCAGCGCCTCAAAGCCCATGTGGCCGCGACGCGCGAACTCCTGGACGAGACCGGTCCCGCGGGGCGCAAGCTCGATTTCCTTACCCAGGAGTTCAATCGTGAGGCCAACACGCTCTGCTCGAAAGCCAATGCGAACGACGTGACCCGCGCCGGGCTGGCGTTGAAGACCGTGATCGACCAGATGCGCGAGCAGGTCCAGAACATCGAATGAGCAGGAGGCGCCGGCAGTACGACGCGCCGGCCCTGGCGCATGACCCGCTGAAGCGCGCAACGGTTCGGCAGTAGCGTCATGCGCGAAAAATTTTTGCCAGGTGATCGCCTTTCCGTGGAGCGTGAACGCAAGCAAGGACACGGGCGTGATGTCGAGGAACGAATGCAAATGCCGTCAGCAAAACTGAAACGCCGTGGGTTGCTGCTCGTCCTGTCGTCACCCTCCGGCGCCGGCAAGACGACGCTCGCCAAGCGCCTGCTCGCCGCCGAGGCGGATTTGATCCGCATGTCCGTTTCAGTCACCACGCGCAAACCGCGCCCGGGCGAAGTGGACGGCAAGGACTACCGCTTCATCGACAAGGCGGAGTTCCTGCGCCTGCGTAATGCCGGCGCACTGCTCGAGTGGGCAGAGGTCTTCGATAATTTCTACGGCACCGAAAGGGCGCAAGTTGAAAGCGCTGTCGAGGCCGGTCATGACGTGCTGTTCGACATCGACTGGCAGGGTGCGCGCCAGCTTGCTGAGACGATGTCGCGCGACCTCGTCCGCATCTTCATCCTGCCACCGTCCGGCAAGGCGCTGGGGGAACGCCTCACCTCGCGCAACATGGATAGTCCCGAGGTTGTTGCGCGTCGCATGGCGAAGGCTGCCGACGAGATCAGCCATTGGCCAGAATACGATTACGTGATCATCAATCGCGACGTCGATGCGAGCTTCGCCGAACTGACCGCGATCGTCACGGCCGAGCGTCTGCGCCGTGAGCGTCAGGTTGGCCTGTCCGCTTTCGTCCGCGGTATCGAGGGCGAGCTGTGATGCATGTCGTGCATCAGTGCGCAGCGGCTTTGCGTGAAAAACATGCTCAAACAAGACGACCGGATCGCGCGACGCGCAGGGTGCCTCATCGCAGCCCGCGGTCAAGCACCTGTGCGAGCATCGCGAACTGTTCCACGCTGACGCGCTCTGCCCGCTCTTCCGGCGAGATGCCGACTTCCCGCAAAAGCAGCTCTGGCATCGGCACCAGTGACTTGAGACTCTGACGCAGCATTTTCCGCCGTTGTCCAAATGCCGCTTGGGTTACGCGCCCGAGGGTGGCGACGGAGCAGTCAGGGGAGGGGGTCGCGCGCGGCGTGAAGTGAACGATGGCCGATGCAACTTTCGGGGGCGGTGTGAACGCTTCCGGTCCCAAGCGGATGCCGATGCGAACCTCGGTCCGCCACTGCGAAATGACCGCCAGGCGCCCATAGGCTTTCGAACCGGGAAGCGCCACGATCCGCTCGGCCACCTCCTTCTGGAACATCAGCGACATTGAAGAGAACCACGGTGGCCACGGCTCGGTTTCGAGCCACCCCACCAGCAGCATGGTCGCGATGTTGTAGGGCAGGTTGGCGGCGATGATCACGCGTTCTTCGACTTGCAGGCGCGCCAACTCGCGCCGCCAATCTATTGCAAGTGCGTCAGCGGCCAAAATCTCGAGTCTTCCCGGATAGCGTGCGGCCACTTGACCGAGCGCGGCGACGGCACGGTCGTCCCGTTCCACAGCGATCACGCGTTTGGCTCCCTCCAGCAGGAGAGCACGCGTCAGTCCTCCCGGACCAGGTCCGATCTCGATCACTGTTTGCCCTTCCAGCGGCCCCGCGGCCCGCGCCAGCTTTCGCGTCAGATTGAGATCGAGCAGGAAGTTCTGGCCGAGATTCTTTTTCGGCGCGAGGTGATATTCGGCAATGACGTCGCGCAGCGCCGGCAGGCCATCGGGGTTTTGCCCACCGCGCGGAGCAGGATCGACCATGCCGGGCTCGGTGCTTACGGTCTTGTCGCTAGCCTTGCTCATAAAGCGTCCGTCGCGATAGCGCCGTTCGCTGCGGCGCGCATGTCACTCATGCTCCGAGCGAGACGCATCGCGGCAATGAGACTTGATGGCGAGGCCAATCCCCGCCCGGCGATGTCGAATGCCGTGCCATGGTCAGGAGACGTCCTGACGAACGGAAGGCCAAGCGTGACGTTCACGCCCGTTTCGAAGGCCAGCGTCTTTGCCGGTATCAGCGCCTGATCGTGATACATCGCCAGCACCGCATCATAGGTCGCACGCCGTTCTGCATGAAAGAGCGTATCGGCCGGGTGCGGCCCGCTGACGTCAATCCCTTCGGCCTTCAGTTGCGCAATCGCGGGCGCGATGATCTCGATATCCTCGCGCCCCATGCTCCCGTCCTCACCTGCATGCGGATTGAGACCGGCAATCGCGATACGCGGGTGCGCAATTGCGAAGTCGCGCTTGAGCGCAATCGCCATGATCCGCGCGCACTGCACGATTGAATCAGTCCTGATGGCGCCAGGAACAGCAGCTAGCGGAATATGGATCGTCAGGGGAACGACGCGCAGCGCCTCCGACGCAATCATCATCACCGGCAGATACGGCCCTCCCGGAACCAGCCGCCCGGCCAGTTCCGCCAGGAATTCGGTGTGCCCCGGATGCGTAAAGCCGGCCTGGTAGAGAACGCTCTTGGCGATCGGATTCGTTACCACCGCGCCCGCGCCTCCCCTGACCGTATCTGCAACCGCACGCTCGATGGAGGCGATCACCGCACCGGCATTGCTGGGAGACGCGACGCCAGGGACGGGGCGCGCAATCAAGGGAATGTCGATGACGGGGAGCGCCGCATCGAAAGTTGGCATGGCGTCGCGCGGTTCGGTGACAACCCGCAAGGGCAGGGCCATTCCGACCTCGTGAGCGCGCGCGCCAAGTGCTGCAGCGCATCCGTAGAATGCAAACGGCGGAATGTGATCTGAATGACGGCGATGCCAGGCCATCGCCGTCAGCTCCAGTCCGATGCCGGCAGGATCACCCATGGTCACCGCCAGCGGCGCCGCGCGCGATTGTCTTGCGAGATCCGTGTTCATGGATGCCATAGAGCATGTTTAGCTGAAGTGTGCAGCGGTTCAGCGTGAAAAACATGCTCAAGGAACAAAGTCGCATGTTTAGCTGAAGCGTGCAGCGGTTCAGCGTGAAAAACATGCTCAAGGAACAAAGTCGCATGTTTAGCTGAAGCGTGCAGCGGTTCAGCGTGAAAAACATGCTTCAGACGAGGGACCGGATCGTTTGGGCGGATCTATGGTCCGGACCCTTTGAAACATGGCCGCGATTGCGGGGCTGCCAAGTTTCCAGCATATGATGCGCGCCATCCACACGCGCACCAAACGGCGTGCGGTAGACACTGACCCCCGGCGCGCGCAGGCTTGGTGCACCGCTCTCAGAGCGCCTGGCACAAGCCCGATTTCGGCTCGGCCCGGCAGTCGATCGTTGCGTCCTGCCGGAGATCCTTCAGGTGCTTGCGTGCCAGGATGTCGAGCTCCTTGCGCCGTCGCTCCTCCTTCGCCGAACTGCCTGTGTCTCCGCCAGCCCCCGGTGCCGCCTTGTCTGCCGCAATCTCCTTGCGCTCGCACACCGCCCAAAGCTCGACGCCGTCGGGGCCGACGTTGGGTGGGATCATTTCTCCGCTCTTGGCGTTGAGCAGCAGCGTGCGCGTTGGCTCGGCGATACTGCCCGGCTGACGCACGCCGAGATCCTCGAACTTGCCCCCGAAAGACGAGGCGAGCTTTGCCGTCGACTTGCAGCCCGCGAATTTGCGCCGCAGTTGGTCGGCCTGGGCGAGCTTCTCGGCAACGATGCGCTGGTCGAGGTTGCTTGGCACCGCAAGCGTGACCCGCTGAACCTTGAGTTGGACATTGCTTGCGCTGTCGTCGTCATCACCGCCGGCGAACGCCGGATCGACGAAGCGGTCGACGTCGCGCTCGGTGACGGCAATCTGATAGCCGAAACGACGCCGGACGACGGCGTTCCAAGATACCATGGCGCGGAAGCGCTGGCGCATGGTGGCAATGTCAACGCCTGAGCCGGCCATATGCTTTGCGAACTGGTCGATGGTCATCTTGTTGCGTTGCGCGATGCCAGAGATAATCTTGTTGACCTCGTCGTCGGTGGCGACCACGTTGTTGCGCTTGGCCTCCTGGAGCTTGAGCCTCTCCTCGACAAGTTCCTTGATCGCCTGTTTCTCCGTGCCTCGTGCCGCCTGAGCGCGGGCTTCGCTCTGCAGCTGTTCCATCATGGCCTTCTGCTTGCCCTTGATGAACTCCTGCTGGATCTTCTGCAACTCCTCGCGCGACTTCGGATTGCGCTTGGTCGCGTAGGCGCGGAACTCGTCATTTATCTTCGGGTTCTTGACGAGCTTCTCCCAGCGCGATTTGGCGTTGCTGCGGATGTAGTCGCCGATGTTGGCGCTGAGCGCGAGCATGCGGCCCCGCTGTTCTACCTCGTAGGCGGTGATCGGCTCATCATTGACCAAGACGACGATTGCATGCTCGCTGCTGGCCGCATGCGCCTGCCTGGGGCCGGAACCGAAGAAGCCGGAAAACATTGCCGCAGCGGCGCAAAGACCGGCGCCAAATGCGGTAAGGGAGAACGCGCTTCGATTAATGTCGAGCCTTGAGGACATGAAGAGTTCCCGGACGTCAAAAACCGCTTGTGCTGCGGCGATTCGCTGGAGTGTGATGATACCCCGCCCGTGGCGGCGAAGATTGCCTTATCCACAAGACCATGGCAACGCCGTGGCTGGGGCTCAAATAGCTCCGGCGAGAAAGCGTGCTTGTCGGCACCACTCGGCGGCCCACCGATCGGCTTCTGGAAGCCCGCATGCCTCCCGACGTTGCCCCACTCAGCAGCGCTCGTGTTCTGGGTCGGCTGTTTGATGCCGGGACCAAGGTCGTCAACCGACCGTGACGCCAGATCACCTAGGAAAATAGATGGCCAGGGCTCGCCTGGCGCTCGGGCCGCAAGCGTCCGTTTCTTAATTTTTTGGCTGGGTGCCTAGGCGGATTTCGCGATCTCATTCACACTATGTCAGTGATATGTCTAGGGCCTGAGCTCGTTCTGCTGGTCGCCGAAAACGAAGTCCAGCGCATCGGTCTTGTACTGATAAGAGCCCAAGTGCTTGAACTGGAAGTTCAGCATCACCGTGCGGTCGGGCTCCAGATCTCGTGCCGGATCTTTGATGAACGACTCCTGATAGGTGGCCGTCAGAACGAAGCACTCATCCGAGTACTTGATCTGGAACGTATCTATCAGCCGCCGCGACTCGTCCAAATCGTAGCGCATGGTTGCCAGCATGCTCCAGTGCTCGGAGAGCTGGAGTCCGAGGGCGCCGGAGATGTCCTGCTGGTCGTCCGCCTTCTGCTGCGGATCGAGCGCGGAGAATGTATAGGTGGCCTGCGCAATGACCGGGCCGAAATTCAACTGGCCGGCAAGATCGGTTCTCCGCAGCGCGAAGTTGTCCTGATCGAAACGGCTTTGCGAAATGACGCGGAAGACGTTCGATGGGGCAAGGTAGGCGCCCAA
This sequence comes from Hyphomicrobiaceae bacterium, assembly GCA_050246945.1. Taxonomy (GTDB): domain Bacteria; phylum Pseudomonadota; class Alphaproteobacteria; order Rhizobiales; family Hyphomicrobiaceae; genus JAEUMD01. Next base: position 94,795 of record JBFWVC010000003.1, on the reverse strand, counting down.
AACATAGTCGGAACGGCTTGTCTCCAGACCGCTGTAGGGATTGTAGTTGGGAGTTCCATCGAAATCTACGCCCGGATCCTTGTACGGGTTCTCACCATCCAGCTGGAAGCTCTGCCCGGCCACCAGCTTGGCATAACCGCCATTGTTGCGGGTGAACGTGTATTGCACGCCGACATTGGCGCGCGTGCCGGTTTCAATCCGGTCGTAGCCGGAGAACTTGTCGACCTCGAACAGCGTAGTGTCGTCGAATACGAGGCTGCGCGCATCCTCATCCGGCAGCTGGTTCTGCTGCACGTGCGCTTGCCGCACGATGATCTGGCCAATCGGTTCGATCACATGGCTGCCCAAGCTGCCATTGGCAACCCATGGATAGCTGATGGTCGCGCCGCCCGCAGCCAGTCCGCGCACGAAGCTGGTGCTCTCGTCCACGGGTGTCGAGGCCTGATTGTAGCCGGCGTAGGAATAGGCATCGCCGCGCAGGTGCGCGAAGGGCGTGTAGGTGATGCCCAGTGAATCGGTGAGCTGCCGGCGCCACTTGACCTCGGTAATGGCACGGGTCAACTCCTGATTGACGTTCGTCGCGGTGCTGTAGTCGCCATTGCGCGAGAAGCTGAGCGCGTTGGAGTTCCACTTCAGCTCGCCGCCAAGAACCGGATCGGCGAGCACATAGTTGTGGTCGATGATCGGATGAACGAGGCTCTCGGCGGTATCGGTGTCCTGGAAGGTCAGACCGCCGAATTGATAGAGCTTGATGCCCATGTAATTGCGGCCGGAAATTCCTTCGAGGTAGACCTCGTTGACGCGGTCGGTGAGCAGCACGCCATCGAGCTTGTAGAACCGGCGATAGGTGTCGTCGGTCTCCAGCGTCGCGTCCCAACCGAAGTTCCACCAGCTGCCCAGCGAGAACTTGCCCTTCGTTTCGATCGTCCCGCGCAATCCGCCGAGGGAGCGATCCGGTACTCCGGGCAAATTCCGCCAGTCCTGGTCGAGCCCGGAGAACTTGATCGTGTACATGCCGTTGGCAAGGCGGTGGCGCCATTCGCCCTGCCAGACCACGCCCTGCTTGGCGGTGTACATCGGGTTGAACAGGAAATCGTAATTCGGAGCGAGAGCGAAGTAGTAGGGCACCTCGGTATAAAAGCCGAGGTTGTTGCTGGACACGCCGAATCCTGGCGGCAGCAGGCCCGACTTGCGCTTTACCGAAGGGTCTGCGTGTTCGAAGTAGGGGACATAAAGGATCGGCTGGCCGAACAGCTCGAACTGTGCGTCCTGGTAGGTGATGCTCGCTGCCTGCTTGTCGTGGATCACTCGCGCCGCCGAGATACACCAGAGCGGCGGCATGCCGCCCTCGCTCTTGCAGGGCGTGAACTTGCCGTTGATGAACTCGGTGACGTTGCCCTCCCGCCGTGTCGCGCGCTCCGCGGCGATGCGCGTGTCATCTTTGGCGACCACGGACAAGGATTGCACGAAACCGTCGCGGAAATCGTCGGTCAGCGTATAGCGATCGGCCCGCACGACGTTGCCATTGGGCTCCTTCAGCACGACGTTGCCGACAGCCGTCAGCGTCTGGGCGCTCTGGTCGTAGACGACCTCATCCGCGGTCAGGATGTAGTTCGAGTAGTAGATCTCGACATTGCCGCGCGCGATAACGCTGTTGGAGTCGTTGTCGTAGATGAGCTGGTCGCCCTGCAGATAGAGCGGTTGCGTCTTGTCCGGTGGCTTGATTTTGCCAAACGGATTGCCGCCCTTCGACGGGAAGGCCTTCTTCGAAGTGGGAGCCCCGTGAACCCGGCTGACGTAGTCGTTGCCTTCGCCCGAGCTGCGCGCAGCGGCCTCTGAAGTCGTCAGCACGAAAGCAGACACGATCGCGAGAACGGCAACCGCGACAGCGCGCGCAAGCGTTCCCGCCCGCGCGCACACGCGCAGCTCGCCAGTGCGAGCTGTCCCGCACCCCGCCTGCGGTGACCGCGTTTCACGCATCACTCAGCCGTCCTCCTGGTGCATCAGCACCGTCAGCGACACGAACATGGTTAACGACACCGGTAGCCAGACGGCTGCCCACGCAGGCGCCAGTCCAGCCAGACCGAGCTGTCGAGAAATTTCAGCCAGCAAAAAGAAGCCAAATCCCCCAATCATTCCAGTAACGACCATAGTCTGGATGCCCCCTGAGCGGAATGACCTAAGCGACACAGTGGCGGCCAAAAGCACCATCGTCAGGCAGAGCAGCGGGCGGGCCAGTAGAAGCTCGTATTGGATGCGAAAAGTTTCTGTGGAAAGCGACGCTTTTTCAGCATCTTCTATCAAACCCGGCAGTTCCCAGAACGAGGTCGCGTAGGCCGAGCCGAGAGCCTCTGTCGCGCGTTCCGGAGTAAGATACGTCGAGAGCAGATAGGTGCCGTATTGTTGGGGTTCCTCCGACGGGCGCGAAACCCAGGCTTCTTGCAATCGCCAGTACCCGTCCATCAGCCGGGCGGATTTTGCATCGACGCGTTCCTTGAAGATCCCATTGTGATCGTAAATGAGCGCAGTCACCGAGGTCAGGCTCAAGCCCCGATCGGCCGCCGCGCTGGCATTGAGCACCGATTGGCCGTCAGTGCCGTTCTGTCGGATCCAGGTGCCGCTGGCTCCTGACTGAAGCAGGTTGGAGTCGCGCTCGAACGCCTCCGCATAGGCTTGTTCCGCCTTCGTTCTAGAGGCTGCCGCCAGCGGATTGTAAAACGCCACACTGAGCCCCCCGAGGATGAAGGCCACCGCCATCCCGGGCCTCAGGAACTGCCAGACCGACATGCCGCTGGCACGCATCACGGTCAGCTCGCTGCGCCGGCTCAGATGCATCAAGGCACCGATCGACCCGACCAGGACGGTGAACGTCAGCAGGAATTCGGTGTAGGTGGGCAGCCGCAGCAAGGCCAGCTTCACCAGCGTCGTGAGGGGCACGCTGCCATACTTGCCCGACAACCGAAGCAGTTCGATCATGTCGATCATGAAAATCAGGAGCGAACAAATAGCGAATGTCGATAGGATTCCGATTAGAAATGCCTTGGCGATATAACGCGCGATAATACTGGGCATGAGAGGCATGGGTCAGCTCCGGTCCGGCCCGGTCGAGGCCGGTTGGGGACCCCGCCAGCGCAACGGCGAAAGTCTCGCGAGGACGGGTCCGAAGCGCTCCTGCACGGCGTCGCTGATCGAATAGCGGCTGTGCGGCCGTGTGCCCCGCTTGAGTGAGATGGCCGCCCCGGCGATTGCCCCCAAAGGCAGCAGATACATCAGCACCGTCATCGCGCCGGATTTCACGACGAGGGTGTTGGCAGCGAAACCGGCCAATCGCAATGCGACTGCGATAAGGAAGCCGAACACCAGGCGTTCGGTGCGGTTCTCGCGCGTGCTCTGAGCTTGGCCGACAGCCGCCAGCGCGATCAGCACAAAGGCGATCGGATAGAGCGGGGCAGCAAAGCGCTCATGCAACTCGGCGCGGAACTGCCCCTTGAACTTCTTATAGAGATTGCTCGTTTCCTCCGGGTAGAGGAGCTGGTGCAGGTAGCGCTCGCGCGGCTTGAAATCGATCGGGCCGACGCCGCTCTGCCGGTCGAAGTCGTCCAGGTTGACGATATATTGATCGAACACGACAATTTGAGGCGCAGTTTTCACGGCTGAACGGCGCAGAATGTGGCCATCCGACAGGATCATGTAGGCGGTCTCGTCCTGTTTCGTGATGACAGCTCTTTCCGCCAGATATACTCGATCCTCCTCTTTCTTGCGCCTGTCCGAGACCATGAGGCCGCGCAGATCGCCGTTCATGTCGCGCGCCCGGATATGAAAGGCGAGGTCGGCCTCCGGGCTCGAAAAGCGTCCTGGCTGTATGACTTTGGACAGCAGGTCAGCGCGCATCTGAACGATGTAGGATTTGAGCTTTTGAAGGCTCCACGGTTGGACCACGTGATTTACGATACCCACGCCGATGGACACCATGAATGCCAAAGCCAGCAACGGTCGCGCCAATTCCCAGACCGGTGAGCCCGATGCCGTGAGCACGATGAGTTCGCTGTCTCCGCCGAGACGATTGAGCGTGTGCATCGTTGCGATAAGCAGTGCGAACGGTGCGATCACGGCCAGCAGGTTGGGCAACGCAAGAGACGTGATCTTCACCAGCATGATCACGTCGTTGCCTTCGGAGGTGACGACGTTGAGCTCTTTCAGGGCAAGCGCGATCCAGACGATTCCACCCAGCGACGAGAGGATCAGCATCACCGCGCTCGCCGCCTGCCGGAATACGTATTTCGAAATCAGTCTCATGCCACCCCTAGGCCGCCCCGGAGGCAAATGCCGCCCCAACGGCAGGATCGACCGCCCGACGGCCGCTCATCGATACCCATTTGCGGCCGGGTAAGCCAACCATGCGAGCACAACAGCCATTGTCTCAGTGGGTTCGCCGTAGGCCGGAGAACCCCATCGACTCGGCTCAACCCCCAGCTTCCGGTCCCATACCACGGTGGCGGAAATTCGGCTTAGCCGGCCCGGAGGTAGGGCCGCCGGGCGGGTGGCCGCATCCTTGCCGTGTGGTCCAAGGCCCCGCCGCGAGGAGCGCGGCGTGCATGGATCCCGAGCGAACACCGCGGCCGCACTTGGCTTCATGACCGTCAGCCGCTAAAGTCTTGCCCGTTCAAAATCCTACCGCATGAAATCCGCACGGCCATCGAAGCCGTCGCTGGAAGATTTGCCAGGCAATTGATCAAATGCCGCACTGCGGTCTCGACGTCTTCCACAGAGGCCGGAAATCCATGATGGAAGGCAAGCACGTAGCAGGGTCTCATCGGCCCAACACGCTGACGAGAGCCGCGGCGGTCTAAAGCCCGCCAGGCGGTATACACAACACAATCATGATGACGGAGCCCCAGGATCCATGACCGATCGCCTCGAGATCATATTCGCCGACATCAACAAGCGAACAGAAGCTGTCAGCGGTCTCATCGTCAGCGAAGGACCGAAATTCGGCGGCGCCGGCACCAAGCTGGATGAAACCTCGAAGGGCGGACTTTCGAAAGCCGTCGAGGCGGCGGACTTCAAGGGGCGCAACAAGCAGTCCGTCGAGCTGCTGGCTCCCGCGGGCCTCGAAATCAAGCGTCTGGTGCTCGTTGGCTGCGGAAAGCCCGCCGACAAGATGCCGAACGACTGGGTCACACTTGGCGGCACGGCAGTCGGCAATATCACGGCACGCAAATGCGAGACTGCGAGCCTCATCGTCGAGATCGACGATACCACAGAAGAAACGTCCAGCGAGATTGCCGCACTCATCGCTCAGGGCGCTGTGCTGCGCCAATACACGTTCCGCAAGTACCTCACACGACCTGTGGACGCGGAGAATGGCAACAATGCCGAAGGCGATACGGCGATCAAGAAATCGTCTGCCCGTCGCGAAGGGTTGCATAAGCTCACCATTCATTGCGCCCAGCCCGAGAAGGCCAAGGCGGCTTACCAGCGTCTGCGCGCCATCGCCGATGGCGTGATGGTGGCCCGCGATCTCGTCAACGAACCGGCCAACGCACTCGGGCCGATCGAGTTCGCAGCAGAGGTAAAGAAACTCGAGAAGCTCGGTGTCGAGGTCGAAATCCTCGACGACAAGGAGTTGAAGAAACTCGGGATGGGTGCGCTTCTGGCTGTCGCGCAGGGCAGTATCCGCCCCGGTCGCGTCGCCGTGATGCAGTGGCATGGAGCCAAGGGCAAGAAAGCCGCCAAGCCCATTTGTTTCATCGGCAAAGGCGTCGTTTTCGATACCGGCGGCATTTCCATCAAGCCCGCACAGGGCATGGAGGACATGAAGGGCGACATGGGCGGTGCGGCCTGTGTGACGGGTCTGATGCATGCGCTCGCCGCGCGCAAGGCGAGCGTCAACGCCGTCGGCTTGATCGGCATCGTGGAAAACATGCCCTCTGGAACCGCAACCCGACCTGGTGACATCGTCAAGTCGCTGTCCGGTCAGACCGTGGAGATCCTTAACACCGACGCCGAAGGTCGCTTGGTGCTGGCCGATGTCATCACATACGCCATTGACCGCTTCAAGCCGCGCTTCATCGTGGACCTTGCCACATTGACTGGCGCAATCATGGTCGCCCTCGGCAAGGAGTATGCCGGCCTTTACAGCAACGACGACGCGTTGGCCCAGGAACTTGCTGCCGCCTCGACCGCCACTGGCGAGAAGGTCTGGCGAATGCCGCTCGACAAGGCCTATGACAAGCTTATCGAGAGCAAGAATGCAGACATGAAGAATATCGGCGGCCGCTGGGCAGGGGCCTGCACCGCGGCAGCCTTCCTGCAACGTTTCGTCAAGGATACGCCCTGGGTCCACATCGACCTTGCCGGCACCGCGATGGATGCACCGCGCAACGAGATCAACCAGAGTTGGGGATCGGGGTGGGGCGTCAGGCTACTCGACCGTCTGGTGGCCGATCACTACGAGAAATAGCCGGCACATCAAACGGCGCGTGGACCGTCGAATCCGCGCGCCGGGCGGCTGCGAAGCCGGGATAACCACGAAGTAAATGATCGCATACTCAGCCCCGGCATTGTGCCGCGTGATATTTTCAAGCAGCTTGCGATTGTCTGCATTGGCGTCCTGCCAAGAGAGCTGCCGCATCGTCCAGTTTTTGGGAGCGGGCGCTAAATTTGAATCGGCAATATTCTGATCCCAAAATTACTCACGACATTGTTTTCCATAATATGTCTTACGCGAATCGCGCAAATTTCCGCCGGCTGTAGCGTTTCAGGGCCTGATCGAAGCGCGTATTCAGAAAAATCGACGATCTACTTTCTTTGCCCGATGCTGCGCATGTGCCCCCTGGCATGCGACAGTACTCAATGCCCTGGCCCGACCTGCCCTCGATGAAGACATCGAACCCACGCCTCCTCATGCAATCCGGCCGCGACCATGGCGCCACACTGGATGATGCCATTCTCAAGTGCTGCGGACAGTCCGCAGACCAACGCGGCAGGAGCGCAGCGAACCCTTGCGCCGGTCCGTCCAGGCCATCGCGCAACCTAGTCCTGCGCGCCTGAGAAAAGACATCGGCCGCACCCTCCCCTCGCGTTGCATGAGAGAGGCTCGCGCAGCCGACGGCCTGAACCACAGCAGGACCGCTCACAACATCGCGTTTTCCGCACGCACCACCATCTCCGCAATCACCACCGCGAAGATGGCCACCACGAATCCGGTCAGGACGTTGACCGAAAGGGCTATGCTGACGATCGGTGCCCAGTCGGCCCCTACGACAGGCTTCAACAAGGCAGTGATCACGCTGTCGATGTAGAGCTTCATGCGGAACAGAAGCTCGCTACCCTGTTCCATTGTCGGCTTCTGCGGCGTCTCGAAAAGGATCGTGCGACCCATCTCTGTGAGATCCGGCGTTCGGAGCTTACCGAAACTCGACAACAGCCAGAGTCCGGCGGAATAGATGAGGCCTAGGGGCGCGGCGAGCCGGAAATATCCCCAGCGAGCGGGCCGTGCATCGAGACGGTGTGCCAGCCCGCGCAGGATCGTTGCTGCGAGATAGAGCGTGACACCGAATACGACTGCGATCCATGAAAGCCTGTCGGTGTCCGTCCCGGAAAAAGTGAGCAGGGCGACGACGCCGCCAATGGCCGCCCTGACGAGAGCGCTGGTCGTCGCTACGAACGGCACCAGAAGACCGGCACGCGGGCCTCGCGGTCCAAAATAGAAGGGCAGCTCGTGCTTCAGCCGCGCATGCTCGAGCATGATGCCCTGGATGAACGCCACGCCCGCCGTTGCGCCGGCGAATGCCAGTGGATAATGCAAACCAGCCCACGCCGCGGCTACAACCGCAGCAATCTCTGCGATCATGATCAAGGCATTGACGAGAATGCGCACGGCGGCCATATCCCTCGCGTTGCGGATGCCCGAACCGGCACCTTGCGTCCGGCGTCCGCTTGCAGGCTGCTCGAGACGCGTGTACGCCCTTTTCCTCACTAGCCCAAGGACGGCCTGCGAACAATGACAGACAACCCGGCCGAAAAGCCCACCGTGCAGGTGCGCGGCGACGCTCAATCCACCCAGCGCAAGACGATCGGCGACCTCGTCGAGGTCATGAAATCCCTGCGCACGCCGGTAACCGGCTGTCCGTGGGATCTGGAGCAGAGTTTCACAACGATTGCACCGTACACGATCGAGGAAGCATACGAAGTGGCTGACGCCATCGCGCGTGGCGACATGGCCGATCTCGAGGAGGAACTGGGCGACCTGCTCCTCCAGGTCGTCTACCACGCCCGCATGGCCGAGGAGCAGGGCTTATTCGATTTCCATGACGTCGCGCATGCGGTCACACGCAAGATGATCCGCCGCCACCCGCACGTCTTCGGCACGCCCGAACAACGCGCCGCCGGCGCCCCACCCGATTTCTGGGCACGCATCAAGGCTGAGGAGAAAGCCGAGAAGGCTGAGTTGCGCATGCAGATCCAGTCGCGGCAGGCTGGTCATACAACCTCTGCATCGCAGGCTCATTTCGTCGCGTCGAACGTCTCGCCGCGCGAAGCACCGACGCGTGAAACGTCCCTTCTTGCCGATGTTCCCCTGGCGCTCCCCGCCCTGTCGCGCGCCATCAAGTTGCAGGACAAGGCCGCCCGCGTCGGTTTCGACTGGCCGTCAATCCGCCCGGTCTTCGACAAGATGCGCGAGGAACTGATCGAGCTGGAAGAGGTATCCGTCGCCGCGGATCCACGCGGAGTTGGTCATGCGACGCCACCGATCCCTGGCGAGATGAACCGCATCAAGGAGGAACTGGGCGACTTGCTCTTCGTGATGGCAAACGTCGCCCGTCACCTCAAGCTCGATCCCGAGGAGGCTCTGCGCGGTGCGAACGAGAAATTCTCACGCCGCTTCCTTCACATCGAGCAGCGACTGGCGGAGATGGGCAAGTCGCCTGCAGAGAGCGATCTTCAGGAAATGGATGCATTATGGGACGAGGCCCGTGCCGCCGACAAATCACCAGGCGAAAAGGTGAAAAAGAGCGAGAGGTGAGTTCCGAGCACCCGGCACAAATCGGAGCAGATCAGAAATCGAAAATCGGGCAATTCGAACAAGCTGTCCGATGGTTCACGAATTGAGTGTTCGCTGCAGGGCCACGTTCAATTCTGCAAAATTGACGGGCTTCAACAAGACTGCCGCATTCAACGTGGACACGACATCGCGGGCATCATGCCCTGTCATGAACACCACCTTGACAGCAGCATCGATCGCTTTCAGACGATTGAACAATTCGACGCCCCCCATGACCGGCATGACCACATCTGTAAGCACGCACGAGATCTGCTCGTTTGCCAGGTATATCTCCAGAGCCTGCTTCCCCTCTCGCGCCATCAGAACATCGTATCCGAGCATTTGAAGCACCTCGCTCGTTATCATCAATACGTTCTCGTTGTCGTCCACGACGAGAATGGTGCGTCCGTCGCCCGAAACGATGGGCTCCTTGTCGACCTTCTCGGCCTGCGATTGCTCCTGCTCCAGAAGCGGAAGAAAAACCTCGAACCTCGCGCCACGTCCTGGATCGCTATCCACTTCGATGATGCCGCCGTGCTGCTCGACAAGACTGGCAACCATGGCCAAACCCAATCCCGTCCCCTTGCCGATGGGCTTCGTCGTATAGAAGGGGTCGAAAATCCGTTCCAGTTCATGCTTCGACATGCCAATGCCGTTGTCTTCCACGACGATCTTCGCCAGGCGTTTTGACGTCAGCGAGGGATGTCGTCTCTTGAACTCGGGGCTTGCCTCGAACTTCTCCAGCTCGACCCTGACTTCTGGGCGTTTCGCGGAATGCACGGCGTAGATCGCGTTGTTGATCAGGTTCACGACGATCTGCTGGATTTGAGTGGCATTGCCGCGCAGCTGCATTTGTTCGTCACCGAGCTCGACTACGAGATCGATGTTATCCGGTACGACGACCTGGAAGCTCTTGAACACGGCCTTGAGGAACGGCACCAAGGTCACGACATGTTTTTCGGAAGGACTCTTGCGTGCGTAGGCGAGAAGGGATCCGATCATTTCGGACGCCTGAAAACACAGCTTTTCGGCATCTCTGACATAGTCTTGGTACGAATTGGGTCGTTGCAAGGCCAGACAAAGATTCCCAGTGATCGCGGATAACTTGTTGTTGAACTCGTGCGCCATGCCGCCAACGAGCCTGCCCATGGCTTCAAGTTTTTGTGCCTGCTCGAACTCCCTTTGCAGAAATTTCTTGTCGGTTATGTCCTCTATGATCGACACGAAATAGTGTGGCGAGCCATCGCAATACCGAACCAAGGAAACCGTAAGCATGACCCAGACGTCATGCCCCTGCTTATGCAGGTATCGTTTCTCCAACGAGTAGGTTGTAATTTTATTGTTCAATAGTTGCTGGAGCAAATTGAGATCTGGCTCGAGATCGTCCTGATGCGTGATGGCTTGAAATGTAAGCGTGTTCATTTCGTCGGAACTGTAGCCGACTATTTCGCAAAGCCGATCGTTGACTTCCAACCACCTTCCGTCCAGCCCGACGCATGCGATGCCGAGCGCCGCCTGATGGAATATCCCCGCATACCGCCCTTCCGCCTCATGCAGGATGGCATCCGATTGCCGGGCTTCCTCGGCACTGCGGACCAGTCGCTGAAGGTCCGCTTCGATGACCTCGCGCATCAGGAGCATGAACTCTTCGCACTCAGGAACAAGCCTCCGTTCCTGGCTGTCCAGCACGCAGATGGTCCCGAACGAACTCCCGTCTGGCCATGAGAGGGGTATGCCGAAGTAACAGACCATGCCGAGTTCGATATCTGGATTGTCTTTCCAATCCGGATCGTCGAGTGCGTTTCCCACATACAGCGGCAGACGCTCACTCATCACTGTCTCGCAATAGAGCCCGGTGTCGAGTTTCGCCCTATCGCCCGGGTGATAGGGGTTGCCCTCGGACTTGCTTGAAACAAGAACCTCGATTTCCGAAATATCGGTGCGCATGACCAATGCAGCAGCAAACCCGGAAATGCGGGCAAGAATGTCGATCATCCGCTGCCACTTGTTCGAGAGTGCGCCGTGGATGGGAGTTTGATAAGCCATTGGTCGTCTTTTGATCGCCGCAACACCGGGTGCATGGAATTGAATAGGTCCAGCCCGAACCCGCCCCTGGGCACTCCAAACATATCGCGTCATCGACAAAAGTCGACACGAACACTCCAGCGCACGACGTTGAGCGGCAACCTATCCAAGCAAGAAGAAAGCGAATTCGAAGTTGGCAACGGACCTCGGTAGGCAGCTTGCGGCGAGAACACGCTTGCCGCTGATCCCAAACACCCCTATAACCCGGCCGTCACCCGCTTCGGTCGGAGGCTGAACGGGAGAGGTGCGTTTCGCGCCCGGGGTAAGGTTGCTGAGACATTTCAACGTGTTGACGCAAGGCCCGGTGTGCGCCGCCCAGAGGACCAACCACCCTCGTCTCCCCGTGTCTCCGCTCTGAAAAGGATCTCGAAGGCCTTTCACGGGTCCTCGAGAGGCTATGCGCCGAGGCGGACAAATCGAACGAAGAAAGGCCAACACATGCCGCTGTACGAGCATGTATTCCTGGCGCGCCAGGACGTTTCCAACCAGCAGGTTGAAGCCTTGACCAAGGAGTTCTCGGACGTCATCGCCGAGAACGGTGGCAAGGTGGTGAAGAATGAGTACTGGGGCGTGAAGTCACTCGCCTACAAGATCAAGAAGAACCGCAAGGCGCACTACACGCTCTTGAACATCGATGCCCCGCCTGCCGCAGTGGCCGAGATGGAGCGCCGTATGGGCATCTCCACCGATATTCTGCGCTTTCTCACCGTGAAGGTCGAAACGCACGAGGCCGAGCCGTCCGTGATGATGCGCAAGGGCGACCGCGACGAGCGCGAGAGCCGCGGCCCGCGTGGCGGCGGCTTCCGTGGCGATCGCGGCGACCGTCCCCCGCGCGGCGACCGCGGTGATCGTCCCCCGCGCGGTGACCGTCCGCCCCGCGGCGACCGCGAAGGTTCCACATTCCGCGCGCGGCCGCCGCGCGATTCCAACCCCGGCTCGGAGGGCTGATAGATGGCTGAGATCGCATCCACCTCGTCCGCGCCGCGCCGGCCGTTCCATCGGCGTCGCAAGACCTGCCCGTTCTCTGGCGCCAACGCGCCCAAGATCGACTACAAGGACGTGCGCCTGCTTGGCCGCTACATCTCCGAGCGCGGCAAGATCGTCCCCTCGCGCATCACGGCCGTTTCGGCGAAGAAGCAGCGTGAACTGGCCCGCGCCATCAAGCGCGCCCGCTTCCTGGGTCTCTTGCCGTTCGTCGTGAAATAAGAGATCGAAAGATTTGCTCCGGGCGCAGCGTGATGCCCGGAGCGCCGTTTTGGTACGTCGTTCGAGTTTGATCGGCATGGTTGGGACGTGGCCCGCAGCGGGCACGCGTCTCTAACCGCGGGCTCCGCGGGACAGCGAGAAACATGCGTGGCAACTACCTCATAGGCCTCCTGGCAGGCGTCGCAGCGGCGGTGGTGTTCGTTTCTGCCACCACCGGGCCGCTCGCAATGCGCGTCATCCTGTTCCTTTTGACGCCGCTGCCATTGTTCCTCGCAGGCTTCGGGTGGGGCTGGGGAACCACACTTGCAGCAGGTGTCGTCGGAACGCTAGCAATGGCCCTGCTGACGACGCCAGCCGTCGGCGCCGTCTTCGCCATTTCCCAGGCGATACCCTCGACAATCCTCATCTATCTGGTGACGCTGAACCGGGCCGCCGCCGCACCCGGACCCGACGTCGATCCGACAACCGGGATAGAATGGTATCCGATCGGTCGAATCGTCATCTGGGCTGCCGGCATCTCCGGCGTTATGGCGCTCGCAGCCATCCTGATGATCGGCCCCGACATGGAGACGCTGCGCACCGAGGTGCGCAAGCTCATCGATGTCGTGCTTAAGGCGCAGTTCGAAGCGATGAATGGCGGCACGGCCATGAGCGCGGAAGACCTCGGCCGGCTGACGGATGTCGGCATCTATTTGCTTCCTGCAGCGACCGCGCTTTCCTGGATGCTGACTGTTCTCTTCAATCTCTGGCTTGCTGCCAAGATCACGCTGGCTTCAGGAAAGCTTACCCGCCCCTGGCCGGACATACCGGCGATGCGCTTCCCCCGCACCACGCCGCTGGCGCTCGCTGCTGCGAGTGCTCTGACGTTCGTGCCGGGCTACGTTGCATTGGCCGCATCCGCCGTTTCCGGTGCGTTGTTCTTTGCCTACGTGCTGATGGGGTTGGCAGTTGTTCACTACATCACGCGCGGTCAGCCTTGGCGTCCGTTTGCCCTGTGGGGGCTCTATGGCGCACTCCTGATCCTCAATACCGGTGTGTCGCTGATCATCGCGCTCGTCGGCATTGCCGACAGCTTCCTGCCAATCCGCAAACCACCGAACCTGCCGCCGGGTCGACCACCGCCATCGGGATTCACATGAACACTGAGCCACGCGAAATGCCACCAAACCCGACCGGTAAACCTGCAAGTCACAACTGACACCGTCAGCGCCGCGGGCCCGAACGGAACCAACACCAGACGGAACAAGAAGGAGTAGAACGCCATGCAAGTCATCCTGCTTCAGCGCATTGCCAAGCTCGGACAGATGGGCGATGTCGTGAACGTGCGCGATGGGTATGCCCGCAATTTCCTGCTGCCGCAGAAGAAGGCGCTGCGAGCCAATGAAGAGAACCGCAAGCATTTCGAGAGCCAGCGCGCCCAGCTCGAGGCCGACAACCTCGCCCACAAGCAAGAGGCCCAGCAGGTCGCCGAAAAGCTCGATGGGCTGATCTTCATCGCCATCCGCCAGGCAGGCGACACCGGCCAGCTCTATGGCTCGGTCTCGACGCGCGACATCTCCGACGTCGTGACCGCGGGCGGTTTCACCATCGACCGCAATCAGGTCGCCATGGAGAAGCCGATCAAGGAACTGGGCGTACACGAAGTCGAGATCGCGCTGCATCCGGAAGTCTCCGTTCGCGTGAAGCTCAACGTCGCTCGCTCCGAGGACGAGGCCGAGCGTCAGGCCCGCGGAGAGGACGTGACGGTGATCAAGGACGAGGCTCTGGAAATCGAGACCTTCAATCCCGACGAGATGTTCGAGGGCGAGGCCGCCGCAACCGAGGACAACGCCTGAGCCGCGTCGAACGCTGGTTTCAACGCATCGCCCGGCGGATTGATCCGCCGGGCGATTTTCGTTCGTCGGCGCAAGTTGCGCGAATTGACCGAATAGTGCGCTTCTACTGGACGCTGTCGCGCCCATCACCTACATCAATCGTATCGCTGGACGGGTCGGCCTGCCTCGAGACATGAGGCGGTTTATGAATCGACTGCTCGCATTTGCGTTCACGACGATCGTTCGTCACGGCGCTCTCACGGTGATTGATGCAGGGGGCAAATCGCACAGCTATGGCGATGGAACGGGCGGTGCCGTGGTCATCCGTCTGCGTGACAAGGCCACCGAACGCGATCTCGTCCTGGATCCTGAGTTGCGCGTTGGCGAAGCCTATATGGACGGCCGCCTCGTCATCGAAAAGGGAACGACTTACGACTTCCTGGCGCTCATGATGGAGAACATGGCGGCGCACCCGTTACCGCCGTGGAGCCGCCTCAGCGAATTCGCACGCCGACGCATGCGCTTTCTCTCGATGCTGAACACGCGACGTCGCGCTCGCCGCAACGCCGCGCATCACTACGATGTAGATCCGCGCATCTACCGGCTCTTCCTTGACCGGGACATGCAATACTCATGCGCCTATTTCAATCCGGCCGAACCTGTGAACGGGGACGGACTCGACGATGCGCAGCTTGCAAAGAAGCGTCACATCGCCGCCAAGCTCAACGTCGCGCCACGGCACAGAGTGCTCGACATCGGCTGTGGATGGGGCGGCCTGGCGCTCTACCTCAACGAGATTTGCGGAGCTTACGTGCGCGGCATCACGCTCAGCAACTCGCAATACGAGGCGGCTCGTGATCGGGCCCGACACAGCCATGCCGACCGCGACGTGACATTTGCTATCGAGGACTATCGCGAAACGACCGGCACCTTTGACCGCGTCGTGTCCGTCGGCATGCTGGAACATGTGGGACCGGCCGCTTTCGACCGCTTCTTCTCGGTCGTGTCAGACCGGCTCAACGACGATGGCGTCGCACTGATACACACCATCGCCCGTTCGGACGACGCCGGAGGCATCACCAACCCCTTTCTCACCAACCATATCTTTCCCGGGGGCTACATCCCCGCACTCTCCGAGTTGATGGCCTCCATCGAGCGATCCGGACTGGTCGTGGGCGACATCGAGGTCTTGCGCCTGCACTACGCGCTGACACTGCGGCGCTGGCGCCAGCGGTTCGCCGCGAACCGCGACAAGGCCGTCGCGATCGCCGGAGAGCGATTCTGCCGAATGTGGGAATTCTACCTCGCCGGCTCGGAAGCGTCCTTCCGGTATCAGAATCTCGTCGTGTTGCAGATCCAGCTCGTCAGGAAGCTAGGAGCGCTGCCCGCGACGAGGGCCTACATTTCTGCAAACGAACGCAAGCTGAAAGCGCAGGAGACGCCGCCGCACGGCCCGCAGATACGCATCGTCGCCGGCAGGTGAGTGATTCGTCGGCCACAAGCCTAAAGTTTTGCCCCTGTGGGTAGCGTGCATGATTTGCGCATGGCAGCTTCGAGAAGCTCGCCGGCCCTCTACGGTATGCCCGACTCGAACTAGCTTTCCAGGCCATGGCACAGAACGCACTTCTCCCCGCTGACAAGCTCCGCGCCGCAGCAGATGCAACCGAGCCTGTCACGTTCCGACAGGTTCCGCACAACATCGAGGCGGAACAGGCGCTCTTGGGCGCGATCCTCGTCAACAACGAGTCGCTCGACCGCGTCTCCTCGTTCATGCAGGCCGAGCACTTCTACGACCCGTTGCATTCAGAAATCTTCACCGTCGCCTCCAAGCTCATTGGCGCGGGCAAACAGGCAACGCCCATTACGCTCAGAACATTCTTCGAGAATGCCGAGCCGATCGACGAGCATCTGACGGTGCCGCAATATCTGGGCCGCCTCGCCGCCAACGCCACGACCATCATCAACGCGCACGACTACGGTCGCACGATCTACGATCTCGCTGTCCGCCGTCACTTGATCATGATCGGCGAGGACATGGTCAACACGGCCTTCGACTCGCCCGTGGACCACCCCCCCGAGGAGCAGATCCAGGAAGCCGAAGGCCGCCTCTATTCACTCGCCGAGCAAGGCAAGTATGGCCAGGGCTTCGTCACCTTCCACGCTGCGCTGACCTCCGCGATCGACATGGCCGACAGCGCCTTCAAGCGCGCCGGGCATCTCTCTGGACTTTCGACCGGGCTCGTTGATCTTGATCGCAAGATGGGCGGGCTGCAGCGCTCCGACCTCATTATTCTCGCCGGCCGCCCCTCGATGGGCAAAACGGCGCTCGTCACCAACATCGCCTACAACGTCGCCAGAAACTACCGCACCGAGATGAAGCCCGACGGCAACGAAGAGGTCGTCGATGGCGCCGTCGTCGGCTTCTTCTCACTCGAAATGTCGTCCGAGCAGCTCGCAACGCGTATCCTCGCGGAGCAGGCCGAGATCGGCTCAGAGAAGATCCGCCGCGGCATGATCGACGAAAAAGAATTCCGCAAGCTTGTCGACGTCTCCCAGGAGATGAGTCGCATACCGCTCTACATCGACCAGACCGGTGGCATCACCATAGCGCAGCTGGCGGCCCGCGCCCGCAAGTTGAAACGCCAGAAGGGACTGGGGCTGTTGATCGTCGATTACCTCCAGCTGCTTGCCGGCTCCTCCAAATCGGCGGCTGCCAACCGCGTCCAGGAGATCACTGAGATCACCACGGGCCTCAAGGCGCTGGCGAAGGAACTCAACGTTCCCATCATCGCGCTGTCCCAGCTCTCGCGTCAGGTCGAGCAGCGCGACGACAAGCGACCGCAGCTCTCCGACTTGCGCGAGTCGGGCTCAATCGAGCAGGATGCCGACGTGGTCATGTTCGTGTTCCGCGAAGAATACTACGTGGAGCGCAAGAAGCCGAGCGAAGGCACCGAGGAGTTCATGCGCTGGCAGCAGGAGATGATGCAGGTGTCGGGCAAGGCGGAGGTCATCATCGGCAAGCAGCGCCATGGCCCCGTGGGCACGGTCGCTTTGTCATTCGAAAGCCAGTACACACGTTTCGGCAACCTTGCCCAGGACTACCAGATTGCGGAGAAGTGAGCCGGGCAATGAACGGCCAGAACAGTTGAGCGCGTGCGATGAGGCCATGCAGGACGTGACGAGCGAGGTTCCAGCGCACGCGACCGGCGTGCTCGTGATTGACCTCGATCGGATCGCTTCGAACTGGCGGGCGTTGGCCGATCTCGTGCGCCCGGCGGAATGCGGCGCCGTTGTCAAGGCCGATGCCTACGGACTGGGAGCCAGCCGCGTCATTCCGGCGCTGGCCGAGGCAGGCTGCCGCACCTTCTTCGTCGCCACGCTCGATGAGGCGAAGGCGGCGCGCATGCTGGCGCCCGGTGCGACCACCTATATGCTCGATGGCATCCTGCCGGGAGCTGCCGAAGCGGTGCGCGATGCCGCGGCGATCCCTGTCGTGTCGACCCTCGCCGAGATTGCGGAGTGGTCCGCGCTGTCGGCTTCGCGACACGACCGGCTGCCCGTGGCACTCCATGTCGATACCGGCCTCAACCGACTAGGTCTCGCCGCGACGGATATCCAGGCCCTCGTGCGCGACATGCACATGCTCGACCGACTTGACGTTACGCTGGTCATGAGTCACCTCGCCTGCGCCGACGAGCCAGAATCGCAAAAGAATTCTCAGCAGCGTGCAATTTTCGAGCGGCTAATCCCCCTGCTGCCCCGCACGGCGCGCAGTCTCGCGGCCTCCGACGGCCTGATGCTCGGGCAAGCCTTCCATTACGACCTCGTCCGCCCTGGCTACGCGCTCTATGGCGGCCAGGCATTCGGTGGCGGCCCGACCCCCGTCGCGCCCAGCGTAAGGTTGCATGTAAAAATCCTCCAGGTGCGCGACGTCGCTCCCGGCCAGACTGTCGGTTACTCGGCAACCTGGTCGCCGGAGGGCTTGAGCCGCATTGCCATCATCGCGGCAGGCTACGCCGACGGCCTCTTCCGCCACCTGTCCCGCGGCTCGAAAGACGGCCGCGGCGGATGTGTGTCGATCAACGGCCGACTGGCACCGATCGTTGGGCGCGTCTCGATGGATCTCATCACCGTCGACGTCACCGGCATCGAGCCACAACCCCAGCCCGGCGATCTGGTCGAGGTCATAGGCCCCAATATCTCGATCGAGGCGCTTGGTGCTGCCGCCGGCACGATCGGCTACGAAGTGCTGACATCGCTCGGCCGCCGCTTCCACCGCATCTACCGGAGCGGGGAGAGTTGATCGCATGGCCAAGCCTGCCAAGAACACATATGTCTGCCAGTCGTGCGGGGCGGTCGAGCCGCGCTGGGCGGGCAAGTGCCCGGGCTGCGGGGAATGGAACACGCTCACCGAGGAGGTCGCGACTCCGGTCGCCGCAGTGCCGGGTTCCGGTCTCGCGAAGTCGTCAAAGGGCCGTCGCGTAACGCTGGAGCCGCTCAAGGGGGAGAGCAAGGAGGCGCCGCGCTTCTCGACCGGCTTCTGCGAACTCGATCGCGTCACCGGCGGTGGCATCGTCCCGGGCTCGGCGCTGCTGATCGGCGGCGAGCCGGGCATCGGCAAATCCACGATTCTGTTGCAGCTGGCCGCAGCCGTCGCCAAAGCCGGCCGGCGTGCGATCTACTTCTCGGGCGAAGAGGCCTGCGCGCAGGTGCGCCTGCGCGCCGCGCGGCTGGGACTGTCTGAAGCACCGGTCTCGCTCGCCGCCGAGACCAACCTGGCCAATATCCTGGAGACGATTTCGGCCGAGAAGCGCACCGACCTGATCGTCGTCGATTCAATTCAAACCCTTTGGAGCGACGCCCTGGAGGCGGCTCCGGGCACCGTCAGCCAGGTCCGCGCCGCCACCCAGTCACTGATCCGGTACGCCAAGGGCCACGGCGCCGCCCTCCTCTTGGTCGGCCACGTCACCAAGGACGGACAGATCGCCGGACCCAAGGTCATCGAGCACATGGTCGATACGGTCCTCTACTTCGAGGGCGACCGCGGCCACCCATACCGGATCTTGCGCGCTGTGAAGAACAGATTTGGCGCAACGGACGAAATCGGTGTCTTCGAGATGGCTGGCGCCGGACTGCGCGAGGTGCAAAATCCCTCCGAACTGTTCCTCGGCGACCGGGATGCCGCAAGCCCGGGAGCAGCGGTCTTCGCCGGCATGGAGGGAACCCGCCCGATCCTCGTGGAAATACAGGCTCTTGTAGCGCCGTCCTCGCTCGGCACACCGCGCCGCGCCGTGGTCGGCTGGGACGCGAGCCGCCTGTCGATGCTGCTCGCCGTCCTCGATGCGCGTTGCGGGCTTTCTTTTGCCCAGGCCGACGTTTACCTGAACGTGGCTGGCGGCCTGAAGATCAACGAGCCCGCCGCCGACATTGCCGCAGCCGCCGCCCTGCTGTCGTCATTTTCCGGTGTTGCGCTCCCCCCCGATCACGTCTACTTCGGAGAAATCTCGTTGTCGGGAGCCGTCCGTGCCGCCGCGCATATGACTGCCCGGCTGAAGGAAGCGCAGAAGCTGGGTTTCACAAGGGCCACCACGCCCGCGGCCGGCGAAATCGACCGTGCGGCGCTGACCCTGGAGATCGACCGCATAGATCACCTCAAATCTCTTGCAGAGAGCATGACGCCGTGATCCATACCTGCACCGCCAATTTCCGGGAGCACCACCGATGATCGGGCCACTCAGCTATCTCGACGTCGCGCTGCTCGCGGTGTGCTTCATTTCCGCGCTTCTGGCCATGTACCGCGGGCTTGCCCGGGAAATGCTGTCGATCCTGTCATGGGTCGTTGCGTTCGCGGCGACGTTTTACGCGATCATCGATCCCGAGAAATACGGCGGCAAGCGCGGCGGCAGTTTCGGCTCAGGCTTTGCGACAACCATCGCGGAGGATCTCGCCAAGCAGATTCAGATGCCAGTTCAGATCGCCCAGATCGCCGTGGGCGCCGTCATTTTCCTGATCGTGCTCATCATCGTCCACCTGATTACCGCGCGCGTCTCCGACTCGATTCTCGACAGCCGCGTCGGCATGATCGATCGCATCCTGGGTTTCATGTTTGGCGCCGCCCGCGGGTTCATCCTGATCGTGATCCCCTACATGCTCTACGAAGCTTTCATGGTCGATCCGAAAAACCCTGAAAGTGCATGGCCTTGGGTGAAAAATTCCCAGTCTCTGCCCTACATCCAGTCCGCCGGCAACTCGATCAAGACAGTCCTCATCCGCATCATACCGTCGTCGTTGACGGCCCCGTCCAGCGGCGGTGGCGAGCAGCAGGGGTTCATAATGCCTCAGGGAGAAGGTCACGTGGGGGTGGCGCATCAGGCGGCATTTCATATATCTGTCACGTGGCGGAACTGCTGAGCCGGTCGCTGATCTGCGGATGTCCCGGCTTCGATACGCCCCATGTGACACACCACGAATCGGCGAGCGGGAGACGGCTATGGTGCATCTGGACCCCGAGGCGGACGGGCAACACGCCGCCACGACGCCCGACACTTTTGATCCTGGCTGGTCCCGCTACGGCGACGATCGCCTGCGCGAGGAATGCGGCGTTTTCGGCATCTTCGGTCATCCCGACGCCGCGGCCATGACCGCGCTGGGCCTTCACGCCCTCCAGCACCGCGGTCAGGAAGCAGCCGGCATCGTCACATACGACGGGCGCCAGTTCCATCAGGACCGGCGCATGGGCCTGGTCGGCGACAACTTCAACAAGGCGGAGGTGTTGCACCGCCTGAATGGTCGCATGGCACTGGGCCATAACCGCTATTCGACGACCGGCAACACCATTCTGCGCAACGTCCAACCCCTATTCGCCGACCTTAACACCGGTGGTTTTGCCGTCGCCCACAATGGAAACCTGACCAATGCTCTCACCTTGAGGCGAAACCTCATCCAATCGGGTGCGATCTGCCAGTCGACCTCCGACACCGAGGTGATCCTCCACCTTATCGCCCGTTCCACCAAGGGCCGCATCATCGAGCGCTTCATCGAGGCGATCCGCCAGATCGACGGTGGCTATGCGCTTGTCTGCCTGACCAACGACATGATGATCGCCGCCCGCGATCCAGTGGGCATACGCCCGCTGATCCTCGGCCGCCTGGGCAACGCCTACGTGCTCGCCTCCGAGACTTGCGCACTTGACATGGTCGGAGCCGAGTTCCTGCGCGAGGTCGAGAACGGCGAGGTCATCGTCATCACCGACGACGGCCTGCAGAGCCATCGACCGTTCCCGAAACGCCCGGCGCGCCCGTGCATTTTCGAATATATCTACTTCGCCCGTCCCGACAGCATCATCGGCGGCCGCAGCGTTTACGACATCCGCAAGCAAATGGGCGTGGAGCTTGCCCGCGAAAGCCATGCCGATGTCGATGTCGTCGTGCCCATTCCCGATTCCGGCGTCCCCGCGGCCATCGGCTATTCGCAGCAAGCGGACGTGCCCTTCGAACTGGGCATCATCCGCAACCACTACGTCGGACGCACGTTCATCGAGCCCGAGCAGCGCATTCGCGCCCTTGGCGTCAAGCTCAAGCACTCGGCAAATCGCGGTGTAATCCGCGGCAAGCGACTGATCCTCATAGACGACAGCGTCGTGCGCGGCACGACCTCGAAGAAGATCGTCGAATTGATGTATGAAGCCGGCGCGAAGGAAGTGCATATGCGCATCGCCTCGCCGCCGATCACACATCCCGACTACTACGGCATCGATACGCCGCGCCGCGCCGACCTGCTCGCGGCGAACTTCGATCTGGAAGGCATGCGCGCGTTCATGGGTGCAACGTCTCTCGCCTTCCTCTCGGTTGACGGCATCTATCGTGCCGTCGGCCATGACAGCCGCGATCCCTACGCGCCGCAGTTCACCGACCACTGCTTCACGGGCCACTACCCGACGCAGCTCGTCGATCAGAACGGCGAGCGGGACGGCACGCCGCGGCAACTGTCCCTGCTGGCCGAAGTGATGTGATGAAGACACGCCGGCGGGCCAACTGCCGCTCCAGGTAGCCGGATCCATGCCGGGTTGGCGAGCAACGACCGCTCGTTTCTTGCATCAGGTCGGTGCTCGTCACGCAAGCGTCAGATTGTTCGGCCACTCTACGTCTCCTATTGTGGAAAACACCACCGCAGCGATCCGGCTTCTCGTGGCGGGAAGCCGGGCTATAGGCTGCTGTACGCCCATGCCCGCAACGGAGATTCGACGCGATGCATCCGACGCCTCGTCAACTGCTGGCGCGCATGATTACGCTGGGGCCGGTGGCGATTGCTTTGACGGGCATTTTGCTGGCGGGCGCAGTCAAGAGCGAGCCTGGACATAGCGCTAAGCCGCGCATCCACACCGGCGGCGAAAAAGGTGCCTACTATACGAATTTCTGCCCGCCGCTGGCCAACGCCTTGGACGAAGCCGGCGACCCGCACCTGTGCACCCCATCAGACGGCAGCTTCGACAACATGGTGCGGGTTGCCGCAGAGCCCCGCGACTTCGGTTTCGCCCAGCTCGATGTCATGACGCTGGAGCGGGATCAATTCGAAGACAGTGTCACCTTCCAGACCGTCCGCAGCAACGACGTGCGCGAATGCCTGTTCGCGATTGCACGCAACCCGGAGCTCAAGACATTCGGCGATATCGCCGTCCGCGCCGATGAGTTGCGCTTCATCCTGCCGCCGGAGAATTCGGGAAGTGCGGGAACGTTCCGCTACCTGCAGCTCATTGACAACGATCTGGCCCATGCCGGCAGCATCCGGTTCGTCGGCGACGTCGACGAGTCAATCAGGCTGGCACTCGCCGCAGACGATACCGTGGCTATTTTCGTCCAGTTCGCTGATCCCGACAATCCGCGCTTCCAGCTCGTCAACCGGCTCGGCGGACACTTCATTCCCGTCATCGACCGCAACATCCTGTCCGCGAGGATCGACGGCAAAGCCATCTACTTCGCGGAGGAGACGGCCGTGACCGACGCACGCTGGACCGCGAAGGGCACGAAGGTCATAACCGCATGCACACCGCTGGTCGTCTTCACCGGCGCGGATGGGCGCATCGCCGATCCTGCTGAGGCCGAGGCGCACCGAAAGGCCGTCGCGACCGTCAGGGCGATCCCGCCCGATCGTCTGCATCCCCGCGACGGCTTCTTTGCAGGCCTGATCAAGCGCACGCGCGAGCTGTCGGCCAGCGCCGTCTCCAAGCTGGTCGACGTCTCCCAGGCCGCCCGCGAACGAGCGAAGCCTCTCATCGAAAAGGCAAAGGAGGCGACCAGCAAGGCTTTGGAGACTTCGAAGCCGCAATTCGACGAGGCCAAGCAGACTGGGGCCGAGACGCTCGAGAAGGCCAAGGAGGCGGTCAAGGAGCTGATCGCGCCGCCGCCCGCCAATGGCGACAGGCCGCATTGAGACCTCGCTCGAATGCGCCCATCGCCGCGGTTGGGAAGGAATGCTTGCCCGACGCTTCCGGTCCGTTTAGCAAGGACGGCGCACCCCGGCCTCCCGCCGCATCGAACTGTGAAAGATACGCCAAGGCCCATGCCTGAAACCCCAGACTTGTCCGGACGTATCGCCCTTGTCACGGGAGCAACCCGCGGAATCGGACGCGCCGTGGCCCTGGCGCTCGCCAAGGCCGGCGCCCACGTCGTCATCTCCGGCCGGTCAGGCGCCCTCCTGGAGGATGTTGACGACGAAATTCGCGCAGCCGGCGGCTCCGCCACAATACTCCAGCTCGATCTGCGCAAGGGCGACCGTATCGACGCCATCGGCCCAACCGTCTACCCCCGATGGGGCAAGCTCGACATACTCGTCGCCAACGCGGGAATTCTGGGGCCTTTGTCGCCCCTCCCCCATGTCACGGCCGACGCCTGGGACATGGTGATGACCGTGAACCTCGAGGCCAACTGGCGGCTCGTTCGCACCCTCGACCCGCTTCTGCGGTTGTCCGAAGCAGGCCGCGCCGTTTTCGTCACGTCTGGTGCATCGTCGGGCAACCATGCCTATTGGGGGCCGTATGCCGTCTCGAAGGCGGGCGTCGAAGCCTTGGCGAAAACATGGGCGGCAGAAGTCGCCAATACGCCATTGCGCGTCAACCTTATCAATCCGGGCGCTATTTCAACGCAGATGCGCGCCAAAGCCTTTCCCGGAGAGAAGCCCGAGACCCTCCCCACACCGGCGGAAATCGCACCGCTGTTCCTCGAGGTCGTGGCACCCTCTCAAACCGCCAATGGGCATCTTTTCGACGGCTACGAGTGGCTCGCCCATCGCGGTCGGCGGGTCACCTCGGACACCAAAGACTGATTAGGGACACCCGCACTGGGCGGCCCGCTTAGAGCCATTCAGGCTCAAAAATGGATTTCCATGCCGTCGAAAGCGGGCTCCACGTTGGGCGGCAGATCGCGCTTCAACGCGGCATAGTCGAGATCGCCCGTCATGTGCGTGAGCACGCCGCGCTTGACTGTCAGCCGCTCTATCCACGACACCGCATCCTTGACCGAGAAATGGCTCGGATGGGGCGTATGACGCAACGCATCGACGATCCATACGTCGAGCCCCTGAAGCCGCTCCTCGGCCTGCGCCGAAAGATCGGAGACATCCGGCGAATAGGCGACCGGCCCGAAGCGCAGGCCAAGCGAACCGATGTCGCCATGAACCTGGCCGACCGCCTCCACTCTGACCGGCCCGCCCGCGCCCTCAACGGTGATCTCGTCACCCGCGTTGAAATCGTGACCGACAAGTATGGGCGGATAGGACGAGCCTTCGGGCGTGCGAAAGCAATAGTCGAAGCGGTGCTCCAGGCTGCGCCTCGTCGCTGCGTCGAACCAGACGTTGATACGCTTTTTCATCGCGTATGCGACCATCCTCAGATCGTCGATCCCGTGCGTGTGATCGGCATGGTCATGCGTGAAGACGACGCCATCGATGGAGGTGACGCGCATATCCAGAAGCTGCTCGCGGATGTCGGGGGGCGTATCGACGAGCACCCGCGTTGCGCCGCCGTCTTTCCCGAAGCGTTCGACCAGAACAGCGCAACGCCGCCGCCGGTTCTTCGGGTTCGAAGGATCGCATTTGCCCCACATGGCGCCGATACGCGGCACGCCACCAGATGAACCGCAGCCCAATATCGTCAGTCTGTGCGAGGTTCGCGTATTGCTCATGCGGGCGGGTCCGTCGGCATGGCACCGATAACCGCTGGTCGTTTGACCTTACTGAAGAGACGGAAGAAGTTCTGCGTCGTGGCAGCCGCCACGTCCGAGGGCGGAATACCGCGCGCTTTCGCAATGGCCGCAGCCGTGTGCACGACGTAGGCGGGCTCGTTGGTCTTGCCGCGGAAGGGCTCGGGCGCGAGATATGGCGCGTCGGTCTCAACCAGAATGCGGTCGAGCGGCACAGCCTTGGCGATCTCGCGTAGCGCGTCCGACTTCTTGAAGCTCACGACGCCGGTGAATGACACATAGAGGCCGAGTTCCACTGCCCGCATCGCCAAATCCATTCCGCCAGTATAGCAGTGCAGGATCGCAGGGAATGCGCCCTTCTTGTGCTCCTCCTCGAGGATCGCCTTGCAGTCGTCATCGGCATCGCGCGTATGGATCTCCAGAGGCAGGCCGGTGATGCGCGCTGCAGCGATGTGCCTCCTGAATCCCTCTGCCTGATTTTCTCGAGTCGACTTCTGATAGAAGTAGTCGAGCCCCGCTTCGCCGATCGCGACGATCTTGTCGTGCGCCGTCGCCAGGCGCACGAGGTCCTCGGTCGTCACGTCAATCTCCTGGTCGGCGTTGTGCGGATGCGTTCCAACCGAACAGTAGAGATCGGGATCGTGCTGCGCCAGGGCGAGCAGCGTGTCGATCTTCTTCACATGCGTGGAGATCGTCACCATGACTCCGACGCCGGCGGCCTTGGCACGTGCGATAACGCCCGCAAGGTCTTCGGCGAACTGCGGAAAGTCGAGGTGGCAATGGTGGTCGATGAGCATCACGGCTTGGCCTTGCCCCCGCCCCGTTGTGCCTGCGTCGCAGCGTCCGGATCGACATAGCGCGGGAAAACGCCCTGAGGTGCTGGCAGCTCCGTTCCAGGCTTCAGCCGTCCGGATTCGCCCAGCGCCGAGAACTTCCGTGCATCACCTTGAGGTTGGCCGAGAAGATCTAGCATCCGTGCTGCCGAGACCGGCATGGACGGCTGCACGAGGATTGCGAGCTGGCGCACTGTTTCGGCTGTGACGTAGAGGATCGTTCCCTTGCGCTCCGGGCTCAGCGTCTTGTCGAACGGCTTCTCGTTGGCGAAATAGCGGTCGCCCTCTGCGACAACTTCCCATACCGCGTCGAGCCACGACTTGATAGCCTGCCGGTCCATCGCCGCGCGGCATTTGGCATGAAGCGCATCGGCCTTGGCGAGTAGCGCGGCGTCCGCCTCCGTGAAGGGGCCGGGTTCCGGCATGCGCCCTTCGAATCCCTTCGCGATCATCGACAGCGAACGCTGCGCGAGATTACCGAGGCCGTTGGCCAGATCGGCATTGATGCGCGTTGCTATCGTCTCGGGCGAATAGCTGCCGTCCTGGCCGAAGGCAACTTCGCGCATGAAGTAGTAGCGCACCTGGTCCACGCCGTAATGCGAGACGAGCGCGAAGGGATCGACGACGTTGCCGACGGATTTGGACATCTTCTCGCCCTTGTTGAACAAGAAGCCGTGACCGAAAACGCGGCGCGGCAATGCCAAGCCTGCGCTCATCAGGAATGCAGGCCAGTAAATGGCGTGAAAGCGCACGATGTCCTTGCCGATGACGTGGACGTCGCAGGGCCAGCAGTCCTGCCGCTGGTCGCCGCCCCCCAAGAGTCCCGTTGCAGTAACATAGTTGTTGAGCGCGTCGATCCATACATACATAACGTGGCCCGGCGCATCCGGCACCGGGATGCCCCAGTCGAGCGTGGTGCGCGAGATCGAGAGATCTTCGAGCCCTTGGCGGACGAAACTGACGACTTCGTTGCGCCGCTCGAGAGGCAGGATGAAGTCGGGGTTGGCTTCGTAATGCTGGAGCAGCGCGCCCTGGTATTTCGACAACCGGAAGAAGTAGGTTTCCTCCTCCTGCCACTCGACCTCGGTACCTGTCGGCGTTGCAAACCGCTGCCCGCCCTCGCGCACCTCCGTCTCGCTCTCCTTGTAGTAGGTTTCGTCGCGCACCGAGTACCAGCCGCCATACGTCTTGAGATAGATGTCGCCATTGGCCGCCATGCGGCGCCACAACTCCTGGCAGGCTTCGTAGTGGCGTGGCTCCGTAGTGCGAATGAAATCGTCGTTGGAGAGGTTGAGCACCGCCGCCATCTCGCGGAAGCGCGCCGAGTTGCGGTCCGCCAGTTCGCGCGGGCTGACGCCCTCCTTCGCCGCCGTCTGTTTCATCTTGAGACCGTGCTCGTCGGTTCCCGTAAGGAAGAACACCCGCTTCCCGTCGAGCCGTTCGAAGCGCGCGATGGCGTCCGTCGCTATCGCTTCGTAGGCATGCCCGATGTGCGGCACGCCGTTGGGGTATGAAATCGCGGTGGTGATATAGAAAGGCTTCTCGTTGCTCATCCGACGTACTCCTCGCTCAGGGCTGCAGCCGGGCGGCGCGGCACCTCTAGCGGTTCGTCGCTTCGAGCCGGGAAACAGTGCGCAATATCAGTGTTTTCCGGTCGAGATTAAGGGCAACGGTTTCCGCCTTTTCGCGGGCCACTGTTTCCCACACCTCGGCCAGGGTGGCAAGCCGCTCCGCCCCCACCAGACGCCCCGCCAGACGAACATCCTCCGAAGCCCCTTCGCCCGTCGCCCCTGCCCGGACGATCCGCGCCAGGAGTTCCAGCAGAAGCTCGAAGAAAAGTTCGAATCGCACCTCCGCGGCATTGCCCGAAAGCGTGTCGGCAAGCTGATGCACCTTGGCCCAGGCAACATCGGGCAATCCAGCCAGCAGGCCATAGATGTCCTGATAGAGTGCCAGTCCCCCGCCCGCTTCGAGGCTCAAGAATCGCCTTACCGAACCGTCCCCCAGTCGCAAGAGCGTGGCGACCTCCTCGCCTTGAGGCATCTCGCGCCCAACCGCCGCCAGCGCCTGACCCGCCGCCAGCGCCAGTTCGGATTGACCAAGACGCTTCAGATCGAGTGTCCGACAGCGCGATCGAATGGTTGCCAACAGCCGCCCGGGCTCGGAGGTGACGAGCAGGAAGAGTGTGCGCTCGGGTGGCTCCTCCAACGACTTCAGCAGCGCGTTGGCCGCATTCACGTTGAGTTCATCGGCGGTATCGACGATGACCACGCGCCACGCATCGTCACCTCCGCGATGCCCCAGGAAGGCGCGCAGCCGCCGAACCTCTTCGACCGAAATCGATTGCGGAAAGCGCTTGTCCTTGAGGTTGTATTGCCGCCGGATCACCAGAAGTCCTGGATGCGACATCGCCCGCACCTGACGCACGGCAACCGAAAGCGGCTCCACCGACAGGCTGAGCCCGAACGCATCGCGCTCCTCGGGTGCGGCGAGTGCGGCCGTCGCAACGCGATAGGCCAGCGTTGCCTTGCCGATGCCTTGCGGTCCCGACAGCAGCCACGCATGATGCATCCGCCCGCTTGCCAGAGCCGCTGCAAGTTCCTGTTCGGCGCTTCCATGCCCATACAGCGTCGCGGTCTCGCGCGGATGGGGAAAATCCTCCAGCCGGTCGTGCTCCGGCGGTACTTCGATCTCCTGCACGGTTGGAGCGCGAGCCATGGGATTAATCCGCCTTCACGGCGAGGCGTGCAGCCGCGACGCCCCACACCTCTCCCGCGATAGTCTCGGCCGGGCGATCCCCATCAACGATGACACACCGCTCAGGCTCCTGTGCCGCTATCGCGAGGAAACCCGCGCGCAGCGTTTCGTGGTAGGCAAGCGACTGCCGCTCGTACTTGTCGCGTCCGGCCTCGGCATCGCTACCCGCATGCGCAGCGCCAACATTACCCCGCCTTGCCTCGGCACGCGCCAGCCCGGCAGCAGGATCGATGTCGAGGATGATCGTCAGGTCGGGCCGCGTCCCGCCCACGACGATCTCTTCCAGCCGTTCGAAAACGAGCGGTGGCAGACCGCCCGCGACGCTTTGATAGACACGCGTCGAATCCGAGAAGCGATCGCACAAGACGAACGCACCGCGCCGCAGCGCGGGCCGGATCACCTTGTCGATATGATCGGCACGGGCGGCAAAGAACAAAAGCGCCTCCGACAGCGGCGCATGCTCCGCAACGTCCGGGCTCAGGATCAGCGCACGCACCTGCTCGGCAAACGGCGTTCCGCCCGGCTCGCGCGTCACCACCACATCGTGAGCAAGCTGGCGCAGCCGCTCGGCAAGCAGCCGGACCTGCGTGGATTTCCCTGCCCCCTCGCCGCCCTCGAAAGTGATGAATTTACCTGCGCCCATCGCGTGCTTCCTGACGGCCGCGCCCGCAGCCAACCGGAGCGCACACTAGATCGTGTTCATGTTTCTTGGAAGATCGACTTGGCGAAGGCGGCGACGAAACGAGCAATTCGCACGCTAGAGCAGATCAGTATTAGATTGAATCAGGCCTGACCATCGTGGCCTGCTCTATCTCATTGTTTGAGAGACTGATTTTCGCCTTCGATGGAAGCATGGCTGCTTCCATCGCAGACGATCAGGCTCTAAAAATCTGATCGGGTGGCGGAAGTCGGGAAACCACGCGCGACGTTTGTGAGCGCGGGTAATACCCGAAGCGATTGAGTAACCGCGTCGCCCCTGCCAGCTCAGAGTTTGACCTTGACCCAATCGAAAGCCATGTGGATCAGACTGTCGAGTCCTTGCCGAAACACCCCCGCCTTGGCCACGTCCTCTGCTGCATAGAGCGGTACTTCGCTCATCGCCGACGTCGAGGACGTCACCCGCAGCTTGGCCACCTGATCGCCCCGCTTGATCGGCGGCTTCAGAGGCCCCTTGTAGATGATTTCCGCGCGGATCTTTTGATTGGCCGGATACCGCGGCAGCACCACCGTAACACCATGTTTGCCGACGAGGGGAACGTAGAACCGCTCACCTCCCCACACCCGGGCTGATCCCACCACCTCGTCATCCTTGAACAGCGTGAACGGCGCGAAAGACCGGAAACCCCACTCGAGCAGACGCCGCGCTTCGTCCTTGCGATCATTCGCTGTCTTCAACCCATTGACGACGACGATCAGCCGCTTGCCTTCCTGCGCTGCCGTCCCCACAACGCCGTAGCCCGCTTCTTTGATGTAGCCCGTCTTCATGCCATCCGCCCCGATGTCGAGGAACAGCAGCGGATTGCGATTGAAGAAACGGTGCTTGCGGTATCTGAACTCTCGCTGGGCGAACATTGCGAACCGTTCAGGGTACTCATGGATCAGGTAACGCGCCAGATCCGCCAACTCGCGCACGGTCATCATGTGTTCGGGATTTGGCAGGCCCGTGGAGTTCTTGAACGTGGATTTGGTAAGCCCGATGCGCCGCGCCTCGTTCGTCATCACCTGCGCGAAGCCTTCCTCCGTGCCTGCCAAAGCCTCCGCAATGGCGATGCACGCGTCGTTGCCCGACTGCACAATGATACCCTGCAGCAGTTCCTCGACCGTCACCTTGTCGTTGACGGGTACGAACATGGCCGACGTGCCGGACGGTGCTCCGCCCGTCCGCCACGCATGCTCACTCATCGTGATTTCGTCGGAGAGCTGCAGCGTGCCTTGACGCAGCGCCTTGAAGATGACGGCAAGCGTCATCAGCTTGCTCATCGACGCCGGTGGGGTCAATTCGTCTGCCGCATGCTGGAACAGTACGGCGCCGCTGTCCGCATCCATCAGGATTGCGTGCTCAGCCTTGGGGATAAATGTCGAATCCTGTGCGACCGCTCGCGGTGCAAGCAGCACTGATGCAATCAGAATGCCGAGCAATATCCCCGCCAGCGACAGTCGAGCGAGACAAGTACGGGGCTCATGGTGAAACGACCAGCCCATCAAACCTTTCCATTCCCTGCAATTTATAAGCGAACTATCCGGTCAGAGGCTGTGCGTGTCAACGCCCCGGCGGAGCACGGCATGGAGTTTGTTCGCATCTTCCGCGACATGCATGGAGAATGTAGCGTTCTGCCAGCGAAAATGAGCCGCTTGCACGATGCAGTTGACGGTGCATCGCAACGTGCGAATCATCGTCTACGGGACGAATCATTCACTCAGCGCTGCGCCACCGCCCCGGTTGTCAGGTTGCCGCCAATCGAATTCGCGTAACGCGCGCTGCCGCGAGCCCATGGCTGACTGGCCAGGAAAAGCCGCTCGCGGCTGTCGTCTCCATTCAGTGGTGCGCGGCCGGCATAGCGCACGCGCACCCGCGCGACGCCTTTTTCGTGGAAGTCCAGATGTGACGCGGCTGTGTGCGAAAGGTCTATGATTCGCCCGCCCGTGTAGGGACCCCGGTCGTTGATGCGCACAAGTACCGTGCGGCCGTTTTCCAGGTTCGTCACGTAGACGTAAGATGGCAGCGGTAAAGTTGGATGCGCGGCTGTCAGCGCAAATTTATCGAAGACTTCACCGTTTGCGGTCTTGCGTCCGTGGAATTCGTCCCCGTACCACGAGGCGGTGCCTGTCGCGTCGTAGTGGGGGTCGTGGCGCGGCACGTACCATTTGCCCGCAACCTTGTATGGATTGCCGATCTTGTAGATGCCCCCGCCACGCCGAATGTCGTGGCCGGCGGCTACGCGCGGGCTTGCAGGCACCTCGACCTTGGACGGTGGGAAAAGAGACGTGCTTGTTGCCCAGGACTGCGACGACGGACTCTGCTCCGTCTTTGCGCAACCGGCAATCACGACCGAGAGCGCAACCAGGCATACCGGCACCTTCAGCGCGGCAATAACGTCTGCCGGCCGGCGTGCCCATATCCCCGCCATACGCAGGCTTCCGGCCTGCACATGAAGTTGCATAAGCGACAAATCCCTCTCGGTCCCGATCGAGACCATGTCTGACGCGCTCTTCCGCCGGACCTTCGAACGGGTGCATGTCAGAAGAACGGCATTAGCATGACAAATTCCGCTTGAGGTTCCCTTAAGTCTGCGTGCGCCGCATGATTCTGTTGGAAATTGTGGAGAGGCTGCGGTGGATTTCCCCGTTCCACCGACCATTGGGCGCGTGGAGGGACGCGCCCGCCGCCCCCTGCGATCAGCGGTTTTGTCCGCCGGCCGACGCGTGACGTCTGGATCAAGCCACCGGACTAGGCTAAACGCTCACTTGCACCGCAGGACAGTCGAGCGAAAGCCTCGCTCGTCGGCGCTCCGGCGATCAGGACGGATGGGTGGCCGAGTGGTTTAAGGCAGCGGTCTTGAAAACCGCCGTGGGTTCACGCCCACCGTGGGTTCGAATCCCACCCCATCCGCCAGCCGCACACATGAACGCCTTGTTTTGCAGCACATTTCCGAAGCCGACTGCTCGCACACCCCAGCGCCTCTCGCGAACACGGGCGAATAATTATTGCGGAAAATTCGCCCACTCCAGCCGCTAGGAATGCGTCAAGGCTGCCCCTCATTCCCCAGGCTGTGGCGATGGAATTGCGGCAGCTCGGCTCCTCGACGTCCCAGCCAGCCGGCGGCTCACAACGTAGAATACCGGCGTGAAAATGAGACCGAAGATCGTGACTCCGATCATGCCGGAGAAGACAGCCGTTCCGAGAACCTGGCGCAATTCCGCTCCCGCACCCGTTGCGATTACTAGCGGTACGACGCCGAGGATGAAAGCAAGTGACGTCATCAGGATGGGGCGCAGGCGCAGGCGGGCCGCGACGACCGCCGCTTCCATCCTGTCTTTCCCCTGCTCCTCGAGTTGCTTTGCGAACTCCACGATCAAAATCGCGTTCTTCGCCGCCAGTCCGATCAGAACGATGAAGCCAACCTGCGTCAGGATATTGTTGTCCTGCCCGCGCAGCACGACACCGACGATCGATGCGATAAGGCACATTGGTACGATCATGATAACGGCAAGCGGCAGCGTGAGGCTCTCGTACTGGGCCGCGAGCACAAGGAAGACGAAAACCACGGCGAGCGCAAACACGAAGATCGCCGTGCTGCCGGCTCTGAGTTGCTGGAAGGCCAGCGTCGTCCATTCGAAGTTGATGCCAGGCGGCAGCGTCTCCGCGGCGAGCTTCTCCATGATCTCGATGGCCTGGCCCTGCGAGTAGCCGGGCGCAGGCGAACCGTCCAGCTCGGCGGCAGGGTATAGATTGTAGCGTGGCACGCGGTATGGACCCGAGCGGTTTGATATGGTGGCAAAACTGCCCAAGGGTACCGTCTCGCCATTCGCGTTTCGAATGCGAATTTTCAGCACGTCTTCAGGCTCAAGCCGGAATTGGCTGTCGGCCTGAGCGGTCACACGGAAGGTGCGCCCCAGCAGGTTGAAGTCGTTTACATAGGCAGAGCCGAGATACGTCTGCAGCGCACTGAAGACGTCCGGCACACGGATGCCAAGCAGCTGCGCCTTGGTGCGATCAATGTCGACATAAAGTTGCGGCGTCGAGGTCTCGAAAAGCGAGAACACGCGCTGCACGCCCTGGGTCTGCGCCGCCCGTCCCATCATTGCACCGACCGCGCCCTGCAATGCCTGAGGACCGAGCCCGCTGCGATCCTCGACCATCATACGGAATCCGCCCGCGGTGCCGATGCCGCGTACCGGCGGAGGACGCACAACGAAAACCATTCCCTCCTCTATTGCCATCACCTTCTTCTGGAGGTTGGCCAGGATCGCTTCGGCGGAAAGGCTCGGATCGCCAGCACGCTTCTCGAAAGGCTTGAGCACGACGAAAACCGCACCCGAATTCGGTGCGGTGGTACGCGTCGCACCGGAGAACCCGACGATATTGACCGCATGCTCGACGCCTGGGACAGTCAGGGCTGCTTCCACGATCTTCTTGTTGACGGCATCGGTACGCGAAAGCGAGGCACCGCCCGGCAGCTGGCTCACCACGATCAGATAGCCAGCGTCCACTTGCGGAATGAAACCCAGCGGCGTCTTGCGGAATTCGTTCAGGCCGAATGCAAGGACCCCCGCATAGAGGATCAGCATCAAAGCGGCGAATCGCACAAGCTTGCCCGTCATCCATCCGTAGCCGTTGCCGAGCTTGTCGAACGACCAATTGAAGGCCTTGAAGAAGCCTCTGACGGGAACGAGCCACCACGCCGCATGCTCGTGCTTGGCGTGCGGCTTCAGGAGCAAGGCGCACATAGCTGGCGAAAGGGTAAGCGATACCACGAGAGATATAATCGTCGCGCCCGCAATCGTCAGTGCGAACTGCTGGTAGAACCGGCCGGAGATGCCGGTGATGAATGCGGAGGGAATGAAGACCGCGCACAATACCAGGGAAATGGCAATCAACGCCGATCCTACCTCGTCCATCGTCCGTTTGGCAGCCTCGCGCGGCGCCATCCCTGAAGCGATGTTGCGCTCGACGTTCTCTACCACCACGATCGCGTCATCGACGACAATACCGATCGCCAGGACCAGACCGAACAGCGAGAGGTTGTTGAGCGAGAACCCGAACATCGCCATGACGAAGAAAGTACCGATCAGGGAGATCGGGATCGCGAGAATAGGAATAATCGCTGCGCGCCACGTCTGAAGGAATAGCACGACGACGAGAATGACGAGGATTACAGCTTCGCCGA
Source organism: Hyphomicrobiaceae bacterium (assembly GCA_050246945.1). Lineage (GTDB taxonomy): Bacteria > Pseudomonadota > Alphaproteobacteria > Rhizobiales > Hyphomicrobiaceae > JAEUMD01. The sequence goes on along the minus strand of JBFWVC010000003.1, from coordinate 59,971 downwards.
TCGTGCTGACCACCGCGTCAACTGACTGCTTGATGAAGTCGGTCGGGTTGTAGACGATTGTATACCTGAGCCCGGCGGGAAAGTCCTTGGAGAGGTCTTCCATCTTGGCCTTGACCGCGTCTGCCGTTGCCAGCGCGTTGGACCCGGGACGCTGGAAGATGCCGAGGCCGATCGCTGGATCGCGATCGAGGTACGAATTGCGCCCGTAATCCTGCGCGGCAAGTTCGACGCGCGCCACATCCTTCAGGCGAACGACAGCGTTCTCGGTCTGCTTGACTACGATCTCCCCGAATTCGGACGGCTCCTGCAACCGGCCTTTCGTGCGCACCGAAAGCTGAAATGCGCCCGGATTCGGCACTGGAGGCTGGTTGAGAACACCTGATGCGACCTGCACGTTCTGACCCTGAAGTGCCGTGACAACATCGCTCGCCGTCAGATCGAGCGACTGGAGAACGTCAGGATCGAGCCACACACGCATGGCGTAGTCGCGGCTGCCGAAAACCGTGATCGAGCCCACGCCTTCGATGCGACTGAGGACGTCCGTGACCTGCACGTTCGCATAATTCGAAATGAACAGGGAATCGCGCGACTTGTCGGGAGAAACAAGATGCACGACCATCATCAGGTCCGGCGACGCCTTGGAGACCGTCACGCCGATGTTGCGTACGTCCGCCGGCAGCCGCGGCTGCGCGACCGACACACGGTTCTGTACCTGCACCTGAGCAACATCCAGATCGGTGCCGAGGTCGAACGTTACCTCGATTGAGAATGCGCCGTCTCCCGTCGAATTCGATGTAATGTAGAGCATGTGCTCCACACCATTGATCTGCTGTTCGAGAGGTGCCACCACGGTCGCCGCGATCACATCGGCGCTCGCTCCGGGATATTGACCGTTCACATTGATCGTCGGCGGCGCAATTTCGGGATACTGCGCAATCGGCAGAGCACCAAACGACACCGCTCCGAGGATCACCACGGCAATGGATACGACGCTGGCAAAAATCGGCCGGTCGATGAAGAAATGCGAGATACGCATGGGTGCGAACCTTCCGCGTTAATTGCGCTTTGGGGTGTCACCCATGTCGGCATTACTCGCTGTCGCAATCGTGCCTTCCTTTGGTGTGACGGGAGAGCCAGCGCGCGCCTTCATCGAGCCGTTGATCACAACTTGATCCTCCGGCGAGATCCCATCACGCACCACACGCAGGCCGTCTGTCAGCGGTCCCAGGGTCACGTATCGTTGTTCGGCAACCTTGCTTCCTTCCTTGTCGCGAACGACGAACACGAACTTCTTCACCTGCTCGGTGCCGATCGCAGCATCGGGAATCAGCAGAGCCTCTGCTGGAGGTGCGATCTGAAGCCGCAACCGTCCGAACATTCCGGGCGTGAACCTTCCCGTCGGATTGGGGAATACCGCCCGCACGCGAATGACACCCGACGAGCGGTTGAACGCGTTGTCGACGAAATCTATGCGGCCGTGATTTTCGAATGTGTCCTCGTTGATGAGTTTGAGGCTGACCGGAACATTGGGATTGGCCACCTCCTTCTCGCCGTTTAGCGCCAGAAACCGCAGGTACGTCGCCTCGTCGATCGTGAATTCGAAGCGGATCGGATCCGTCGAGTTGATCGTCGCGAGCAGCGTCGTGTTGCCGCCGCTGCCACCCGTCACAAGGTTGCCTTCCGAAACGCGGCGGTCGCCGATGCGCCCCGAGACCGGAGCACGCAGCTCGGTGTACTGCAAGTCGAGCTCGGCCTGCTTTACGGCAGCCTCCTGAGCCGCCACGGCGGACCGGGCGACGCGTTCCGCCTGCACACGCTGATCGAGCGTCTGGTCGGAAATCACGGTGCCGCGCTTGAGGTTCTGGCCGCGCTCGAGATTTGATTCTGCGAACGAGAGGTTGGCCTTCATCTGCTCGAGGTTTGCCTTCGCCTGGTCCAGAGTCGCCATGAACGGCCGCTTGTCGATGACGAAAAGCAATTGACCCTTTTCAACCTGGCTGCCGTCGCGGAACTTTATCTGCTCAAGGTAGCCTGACACACGCGACCTGATCTCGATGGAATCAACCGCGACAAAGCGGCCGACGAACTCCGTCGTTTCGGCGATCGTCTTCACCAGCGGCCGCGACACGGTCACCTCTGGCGGAGGAGGTTGAGCGGTCGACTGGCTCGCCGGCTTGAGCTGATCACAGCCGCCTAGCAAGAGCGCAAGTAGACCCATTGCAACGATCCAAGAGCTTCGGCCGTTCAACATGTTCAATCGTGTCCCAACTAAGCCGGCTGACATGCCGGCCGCAGCTTCGGCCCGCATGAAATCGCAGCGGCTGACTTTCGGATGGGGCGACGCGCCGACCGCCTGCCGACATGAGTGTTCCACTCAGCTGCAACTGCAATTTCGCGGACGAATCAGCCACTAACATCTATTTCGGAGTGACAACTCCCGCGCGTTGCCGTATGTTACTGACCGGTAACACGCAGGACAGACATACCGACCCGTTCAACCACCGTCAAGCAGCCAACCGCACATTTTGATGAAACGATCTCCCCAGCGCCTGCAGCAGATCACGCCCGACACCGCGCCGCGCCAGCGCATCCTGGCTGCGGCGCGAGAGCTGTTCTATCAGCAAGGGATTCGAGCCGTCGGGGTCGACGCGATCGCAGATGCGGCGCTTACCAACAAAATGACCCTCTACCGTCATTTCGGTTCCAAGGACGAGCTAGTCGCAGCGTATCTGCAATCTCTGGCTGACGAATCCGACGCCCGATGGAACGCGTTGAAAACGGCCCACCCAAAGGATTTTTCGGCGCGGCTAGAAGCCTGGCTCTCGTATGTCGAAGAGATCGTGAACGATCACGGCGAGCGCGGTTGCGCGATGGCAAATGCCGCCGTCGAATTGCCGGAGAGCGATCATCCCGCTCGTCGCATCATCGACGAATACAAGACCCGTAAGCGCGAGCAGCTTGTCGAACTGTTTCGTGGCGCCGGATATCTGGAGCCCGAGATCATCGCCGATGAGGTGTTCTTGCTGTTCGAGGGAGCGCGTATCGCCAAGCAATGCTGCAATGGACCCGATGGTCCCGCCTCTCGCCTGATCGAGATGTTGAGAGCACTGTTGAAGCAGCATCGGCGCCGTCGACCGGGCGAGCGCATAAGGGGTTCTTGAAGCAAAGCATGTCGCGCGAACGGGAGCGGCCGTTTTGTACCGACGACATGCACAAAACGAGGACTAAAGCGACAAGAGAAAATCTGAAAATTCGCGATCCGTTTCATGTCGCCACGGTTGTTCGGCTGTGCTGGTGAGCCGCCCGAATGCCCGGCGCTCCGCGCTCGCAAGCCGCTCAGTCCGCGGCGGCTTGCGCCTTCAATGACAGCCAGGCCGAAAGCGCCAGTCCATAGAGCGCAACGAACACGAACACCAATTGCGCCCATGCTGCGGCCGGAAAATCCTGCAGCACCGTCAACAGCGCGGCGATCGACCATAGCGCGGTAAGGGCGAGCGTCAGCGGCCGAAGCGTCGTGACGCGTGTCGGATGCACCCAGTGCAGAGGAAAGAATGTCGCCACCGCGCAAGCGAGGATCAGAGCCACACTGACCCACGGTCCAATATCCAGCGCGAAAATGTAAAATGCTAGAATGTTCCAAATGGCTGGAAAACCGACGAATGCAAGATCCCTCGACTTGCTCTCGACATCGCAGAAGTGGAACAGCGATGACAGCAGGATGATACCCGCGAGGCCATGACCGAGTGTTTCCGGCAGGCGACCCGCAGCAAGCAGCACAAGAACAGGTACGAAGACGTAAGTGAGATAATCGATAACGAGATCGATACGTTCGCCGCTGAAGCGCGGCAGAGTCCTCTTCACTTCGACCGCGCGAGCAATCGGACCGTCGATCCCGTCGATCAGGAATGCGATGCCGAGCCACAGGAACACGCGCGGCCACGCCCCGGTCATGACGGCTTCGACGGCGAGCAGTGCGCACACTGCCCCCAGCCCCGTCAGCACGTGTACCGCCATGCCCGCGAGTTTCACCATTCCTCGTATGCCCCCTTTCGCCCTTCACCCGATCGCCCGTTGGGTTCGTGACCGCCGTGCCAAGTCATATAGCGGGAGCCGCGGCGTCTCGCCCTAAATATGGTCCCCAAATACCTGAAACCCGGCGAATCTGGATCCCGATCGGCTGATATGGAAGCGTTCGTGATCCCTTCGGAGGCGTGTTCGAGTTCCCCAAAGCAAGAGGTAGAGCTGGTCACAATGGCCGGGTTCTCTTCAACTTGACCTGCCCTGCTCGGCGCGCGGCCAAATCGCAACGCAACATTCTTCCTGGCATCTCGATCGTGTTCATGTTGGATGGGCGCATGAACGCGATCCAGGTCTTTGAATTGAGCATGTTCTTCACGCTGAACCGCTGCACCCTTCATCTGAACATGCACTAACGAAAAAGGGAGCCGAAGCTCCCTTTGAAAATCGTAGTTGCGCGGGCAGCACCATCAGAAGCGGTGCTTGACCGTGCCGCGGATTCGCAGATCACCGTCGTCCGACATCGTATCGGGGCGCACACTCTCCGATTTCGGTTCTGAAGCCGCGCCGTAGAGCAATTCAAGCCCGAAATCCATCTTTGGAAGCACGCCCAGCTTTCCAAGACCTGGAATCCTTACCTCAGTGCCCTTTGCCTCCCCTTTCAGTCCGTCCGGGGAGGAAAACTGCATCTCGGGTTTGGCTGGGGCGGCTTGAGGCGCAGCCTCGCCGGCGGCGCCCGTGGCACCGCCCTGCTGCTCCTGGAACGCCAAGGCGGCCGTCGAAACGGCCATCAACGCGGCGCTCGCCACCAGAATCTGACTCAATCTCATCGCAAGAACCTCACCGGCCCTGTACGCCGCACGCCTGTTCATGGAGAACATGCTGCCTCGCACACTGAAGCTCAAGCATCAATTGCTCATGGTTAAGTCCCAATGAATATTTCCTACATCGAGTGTTGTTGCCCCGCCATGTGGCTCTGAACACACATTAATTCAAGAACCGCGCCCTGGCCGAAAGTCGCCATTATCTGTCCACAAATTCCACACTTTGCGCGCTTGCGTCGCAGGGATTTCCATGACAGCCGCTTGCTCCGAGTCGGTCTGAGCGCCATTTGGTCCTTCAGGTTGCGGCACCTCAAGGCTGGCCCGCCGCTACAAGGGCATCGTAGGTTCTTCGAAACCTCTCACCGCGCCAACCAAGAATGGCTGGCAGCGAAGGGCCACCACCGCAAATGCGATCCCCCTGTTGCCCCTCTAGACCGCTCGAGACCGACATGACAACGGCACAGAACAACCCGACTGCCGCCACCGCAGATCAGTGCATCGGCGACCAGTACGATGCGATCGTCGTCGGAGGCGGTCCCGCCGGTCTCGCCACGGCACTCGCGCTCGCCCGAATTGGAGTTCGCACTGCGCTCGCCGCTCCGCCGCACCGTCCGGCGGGGGACCGGCCTGACATGCGCACAGCCGCACTGTTTCCGGGCTCCATCGCCATGCTTGCCAATCTTGGTGTCTGGGACGCTCTGCAAGAGCAATGCGCTCCCCTGTGCGCGATCCGCATCATCGACGACCGCTCGACGCTCCTGCGTGCCCCGGAAGTGACGTTTCGCGCCGAGGACATCCAACGCTCGACCTTTGGTTACAATGTTCCCAACACACCTCTCGTGGACGCACTGCTATCAGGGTGCCGGGCCCCAGATTCCGGAGTTACCCTGGTAGAGACAGCTGGCGTCACCGAGTTGCAGATCGGCGCAAACGAAGCTTCGATAAAGCTGGCCGAAGGCCGTTCACTGACCGCCCGTCTCGTTGCCGGGGCAGACGGTCGCAACTCCCTTTGCCGCAAGTCGGCCGGCATAGACACCGAGACATGGCGCTACGAGCAGAGCGCATTGACCACGATCTTCTCGCACTCTCGCCCCCATGGCGGCGTCTCCACAGAGTTCCACCGCCCGGCCGGGCCATGCACCACCGTACCGATGCTTGGCAACCGCTCGAGCCTCGTCTGGGTCGAGCGGCCTGACGTTGCCGAGCGGCTGGCAGAGGACGACGATGCGACGTTCCGCCGTGCTCTGGAACATCGCCTGCATGGCCTGCTCGGCACCGTCGGAGAGCTGAGCCCGCGCGTCGTATTCCCGTTGAGCGGCCTCACCGCAAAGAGCTTCGGCAGGAATCGTGTCGCCCTCATCGGAGAAGCCGGACACGTCATTCCGCCGATCGGTGCACAAGGACTGAACCTCGGTCTGCGTGATGCCGCGGCACTGGCCGACTGCGTTTCGGATGCTCTGGGTGGAGGCCGCGACATTGGCGGGCCGGAAACGCTCGCCGCCTACGACCGCGCGCGCAGCGCCGACGTTGCTTCGCGCAGCTGGACCATAGATCTTTTGAACAAGTCGCTGCTTTCGCCAGCCCTTCCCGTGCATCTGGCTCGCGGCGCCGGGCTGTTCGCATTGAAGTCGATTTCCCCGCTGCGCCGCCTTGTCGTCCGAGAGGGCCTCCAGCCCTCCTTTGCCGTGCCGACACTCATGCGCGAGATGCCGCCGCGCACCCGCCTGCCCGCCTAGAGCAGGTCAGTATTAGATTGAATCAGGCCTGACCATCGTGGCCTGCTCTATCTCTTTGTTTGATAGACTGATTCACGCCTTCGATGGAAGCATGGCTGCTTCCATCTCAGACGATCAGGCTTCTAGAGCCCTTCTGGCTCAGGTGGCTTCAATTCTGTTTCTCGTGCGGGATGCCGATCTTGCCGGATGACGGCGCATCGCGTGGTGGTTCTTCGGGTCGGCCGTCCGAGGAACCGGGCGGTCGTTGCCTGGAAACTCTTAGTAGAATGGCAACGGAGTTTCCGGCTACGGATTGTGCTTTGACCCAGCCATAACCGTGGATCGCCCGTCGGTCGGGCTTGACCCGCCCTCAAACCCCCGGCAGAAGCCCGATTGCGGGGGTTGGCGTCCTGGCCCTGCCGCCCCTGTGCTGGCACCTTTCTGAACACAAGAGGCGATGAAGCCCAATCCGTTCGTCCGCGACCTTCAGTTCCGCCTTGAATACCTCGCCCTCCGCGCCGTGGTGGCCGTGAGCCATGTCATGCCGCTCGAGTGGTCGACCGCGGCCTCCGCGTGGACCTGGCGCAGGCTTGCGCCCGTCATCAATCCCAAGCGGCACTCCCGCGCGCTGGCCAATCTCGCCATCGCCTTTCCAGAGAAGACCGACGCCGAACGCGAGGCGATCGCAGCCGCCCACTGGGAAAACCTCGGACGCATCATGGTCGAGACCATGCGGCTCAACCACATCCTGAAAGATCCCGAACGCATCGAGATCAAGAGCTGGACGACATTCTTACGCTACCGCAACAAACTCGGCCCCATCGTCGGCGTGTCCCTGCACATGGGCAATTGGGAACTCGCCATCTGGCCCCTGACCGCCGCGGGCGCCAACCCGGCCGCCGTCTATCGCTCGGTCAACAACCCCTACGTCGACCGCTACCTGCGCGACCAGCGCAAGGATCTCTATCCCGGCGGTCTCTTTGGCCGCGGTGGTGTGGAAGGCGACCACGGCGAAAGCCAGAAGACGGCACGCGTCATCATGGACTACGTCCGCCGCGGTGGCCGCCTCGGCATCGTCTGCGATCTCTACGATCGCACAGGGATCCCCGTACCCTTCTTCGGCCGCGATGCAATGACCCAGGCGATCGGCGCGATGATTGCCCGCCGCGTCGGCGCCCGCATCTGGCTGGCGCGGTGCGTGCGCAAGGGCACCTCCAGCCGCTTCTGGATCGAAATGCGGGAGCTGCGCATTCCGCGCACCGCCGACCAGGGCGCCGACATCCGCTGGTCAATGGTCGAGATGCAGCGCATCTTCGAGGAATGGGTGCGCGAGTATCCCGAACAGTGGATGTGGTCGAACCGGCGGTGGAGCTGAGCCTGGCCAGCGGCGATGGCCGCACTGCCGGGCGCGACAGTCGAAGGAGCACGTCGGACCCACCCGATCGCGTTCGAACCGGCCTTCACATGCTCTCGTTCATGCCGCGGATACGTCGAGCAAGCGCCTTCATCACGTCGAGCGCGAACGTCGGCCTGCGCTGCACGAGCGCCAGGAAGCCGTCGCGCGTGATCGGTGCCACCTCGCAGTCTTCCACTGCAACCGCGGTCGCCGAGCGCGTCGAGCCGTCGATCATGGCGATCTCGCCGAACATGCCTCCCCGCCCGATCCGGTCGAGCACCACGCCATAGTAGCGGATCTCCACCGTGCCCGATCGCACGACGTACATGCAGTCGCCCTCGTCCTCCGCGACGAAGATCTTTTCGCCAGCCTTGTAGCTCCGATAGGCGGTGCCCGCGTCGTCGAGCATGCCCAGATCGAACCCGAGATCCTCCTCTGCCATCGCTCACCTCGCACGGCCGCCTGCCTGTGGCCTGAACGGTAGCCGCCAACGGCGACTGCGACAACAGGCAATGGCCGGCACATCGGCTCTGCGCCGCGATCAGGCAGCGGTACCGGTTTCCTCCTGCGGCTCGTCGAACGGTATGCCGTCATCACGCAGCACCACATAGATGGCCGGAATGACGAGCACGGTCAGCAACGTCGAGGAGACGAGGCCGAACAGCAGTGAAATGGCGAGGCCCTGGAAGATCGGATCGGTGAGGATCACCGCCGCGCCGATCATCGCAGCCACCGCCGTCAGAAGGATCGGCTTGAAGCGGATCGCACCGGCTTCGAGCAGCGTCTTGCGCAGGCTCTGCCCAGGCTGGCGTCCATGACGGATGAAATCGACGAGCAGGATCGAGTTGCGCACGATGATGCCCGCCAAGGCGATGAACCCGATCATCGACGTGGCCGAGAACGGCGCTCCGAACAGCCAGTGCCCGATCATGATTCCAATAAGCGTAAGCGGCACCGGTGTCAGAATTACGAGCGGCAGCTTGAACGACCCGAACTGGCCGACCACGAGGAAGTAGATGCCCAGGATCGCGATTGCGAAAGCACCGCCCATGTCGCGGAACGTGACATAGGTGACCTCCCACTCGCCGTCCCACAGAAGCACTGGCTTGGTGTCGTCCACCGGCTGCCCGTGAAAACGGATCTGGGGTTTCTCCAGATCGCCCCAGTCTGCCTTGTCGATCGCCTCCTGCACGGCGAGCATGCCGTACACTGGTGCTTCGAACGCCCCCGCCAGTTCGCCGAGAACCATCTCCGCCGGCCGGCCGTTGTGCCGGAACACGGGATAGGACGAAGGCTCCTTGGCAATGTGCACGACGTCGCCCAGTTCGACGATCGTTCGGTTTCCTGGCAGCGCATTTGCGGGCACCGGCGTCGACAGCGCATCGGCGTTTATAGTCCGCATGGATTTGGGCAACGCCACCGCAATCTCGACAGGATGCCGTCCCGCGCCCCGGTGCGAATAGCCGACCGGCAACCCCGTCAGATAAGCCTGGATCGTGTTGTAGACGTCGCTCTCTTCGACATGGTGGAACTCCAGGTTGTCCTGATCGATGGCGATCCGCAGACGCTCGGCCGGTTGCCCGTAGCTGTCGTCCACGTCGACGATGAAGGGAACCGAGCGGAACGCCTGCTTGACCTTTTCGGCCACCGCGCGCCGCGTCTGCGGATCCTTGGCATAGATCTCCGCCAGAAGCGTCGAAAGGACGGGCGGACCAGGCGGCACTTCGACGACCTTGATCGACGTCCCCTGCGGCGTCTTCAGATCCTTGAGGCGTTCGCGCACGTCGAGCGCAATCTCGTGGCTCGTGCGCGAGCGGCGGTGCTTGGGGCTGAGGTTGACCTGGAGATCGCCCAGCTCCGGCGACTTGCGCAGGTAGAAGTGACGTACGAGACCGTTGAAGTTGAACGGCGCCGCCGTGCCCGCATATGCCTCGATCGTCTCTAGTTCGGGCAGCGTTTCAATCCGCTCGGCCGCCTCGCGCAGCACACGGTCGGTTGCCTCCAGCGCGGTGCCCTCGGGCAGATCGACGACGACCTGCAGCTCGGACTTGTTGTCGAAGGGAAGCAGCTTCACCGTCACGGACTTTGTTGCGAACAGAACCATCGACGCCAGCGTTGCTGCGCCGACCGCGATGAGGAATCTCCAGCTGTTTCTGCGAGACCTGAGAATGGGTTTCGCCGCCTTGACGTACAGCCGGCCGAGCAGGCCGCCGTCAGCGTGCGCATCTGCGTGGCCCGCCGCGAGCGGCTTGCCGATCCGAACCATCAGCCACGGAGTCAGCATGACGGCAACGAAAAACGAGAAGATCATTGCCGCAGACGCGTTGGCTGGTATCGGGCTCATGTAGGGCCCCATGAGCCCCGAGACGAACAGCATCGGCAACAGCGCGGCAACCACTGTCAACGTTGCGATAATGGTCGGGTTGCCGACCTCCGCCACCGCCTCGATCGCCTTCTGCACTTTCGATCGCTGATCGGGCATGGCCCAGTGGCGCGCGATGTTCTCGATCACCACGATGGCGTCATCGACCAGGATGCCGATGGCGAAGATCAGCGCGAAGAGGCTCACGCGGTTGATGGTGTAGCCCATGATGTAGGATGCGAACAGCGTCAGCAGGATGGTCGTCGGAATGACGACAAGCACGACGACGCCCTCGCGCCACCCGATCACGAATCCGATCAAGAGCACTATGGAGAGCGTCGCCAGTCCGAGATGGAACAGGAGCTCGTTCGCCTTCTCGTCTGCCGTCAAGCCGTAGTTGCGCGTCACCGAGACCGTGATGTCGTCGGGAATGAGCTTGCCCTTGAGCTGATCCAATCGCCCGATGATCGATTCCGAAATCGTCACGGCGTTGGCGCCGGCACGCTTGGCGATGGCGATGGACACAGCTGGCACCTGCGTGAGCCCCGTGACTTCGCCTGCCGCGCCGCCGTGCCCACCTGCCGAACCGCCATCGCGTATCGGCCGCATCTGCCAGGCACGGCTCTCGCTCGGCTTCGATTCCACCACAACGCTAGCGACGTCTCGGACATAAACCGGTCGCCCGTCGCGAGTCGTCATCAGGAGCAGGCCGATGTCTGGCAGACCCTGCAGCGTCTGCCCCGCCACCACCGCCACCGATTGATTGGCGTCGCGCACGTTGCCGGCGAGGAAGGCACGGTTGGCCTCCTTCACCTTGCCGACGAGCTGTGCCAGCGTGATGCCATAGAGAGCGAGCTTTTTCGGGTCCGGCTCGATTCGGATCTGGTCCGGGCGGCCGCCCGAAAGATAGGACAGGCCGACGTTGTCGAGCTTCGCGAGTTCGGTGCGCACGTCATCCGCCAGGTGGTAGAGGCGGCTGTCGTTCCAGTTCTGCGAAACCTCCGGCTTGGGCGCAAGCGTCGCCACCACGATCGCCACGTCGTCGATCCCGCGCCCGACGATCAGCGGCTCCGGGATACCGACCGGAATGCGGTCCATGTTGGCGCGGACTTTGTCGTGCACACGCAGGATCGCGTTATCTGCCTCCGTGCCGACGAGGAAGCGCGCGGTGACGACCACGCGGTCGTCCTGAGTCTGGCTGTAGACGTGCTCGACTCCGTTGATGGATTTGACAATAGTTTCCAGTGGCTCGGTGACGAGGCGCACCGCGTCCTGCGCACGCAGGCCATCGGCGTTGACCATGATGTCCACGAGCGGAACCGAGATCTGCGGTTCCTCCTCGCGCGGCAGGCTGACGAGCGCGATGAGGCCAAGCGCCAGCGACGCGAGCAGCAGCAGCGGGGTGAGCGGAGAGCCGATGAACGCGCGCGTCAGTCGCCCCGAGATGCCGAGGTTCACCGGCTCTCCTGCTCCTGTGTGGGATGGGTGCTTATCGCTCATGGCTTGACAATCTCGTCACCAGGGTTGAGACCGCCGAGCACCTCGACTCCTTCGCCACCGTCCGCAAGCAGAGTGGAGGGTCCGAGTTGCACGATGACGTCGGACACACGGCCGACGCCGCGCGCAACCTTGACGAAGTCATAGCCATAGCGCGTCGTCACCAGCGATCGCGGAATGACCATGCCGCTCCGCTTGCCTACTGAGATGTAGACGAGAACCCGCTCGCCGACGAAGTAGTCTCCAAGCCCCTTGACGCTCGCATCCGCGATGACACGGCCCGATTGCAGCTCCGGATAGACCTGAGTGATGGAACCCTTGACAAGCGCCCGGTTCGTATTGTCGAGGCTGCGACTGCCGACCTGGATCGTATCGCCCTTGTTGATGAAGCGGGCATGCCGCTCCGGCAACTCCAGCCGCAGGACGTACTCGTTGGCTGCGATCGTCGCCAGACTCTCGCCGGGCATGATGACGGAGCCGACTGTGACCGGCACCAGCAGCACGCGTCCCGACGCCGGCGCCAGCACCTCGCCTTCCTGCACCTGGCGGATGACGACGTCGCGGTCGGCTTCTGCCGATTTGAATTGGTTTTCGACCACTTCGAGCTGCGTGCGCAGCTCGTCAACCTTGGCCTTGGGCGTAAAGCCCCGCTTGATAAGCTCCTCCTGCCGCCCCAGTTCGCGCTCGGTGTTTTCGCGCTGCGCCTTCAAACCCGCGATCTGCGCCTCGAGCGCCTTAAGCTTCAAAGCCAGCTTCTGATCCGCCACGATGGCGATGACCTGGCCCGTCTGCACTTCGCTGCCCTCATCGACCGAGAGCGATGCGACCGTACCGCCAATGCGTGCGCGTGCCTCGATCCGATCGGTCGAACGCACCGTGCCATAGACGGACTTCAGGTCGTCGATCTCGTTCATCTCGACTGTAAAGGTTGCAAGGCCATCCGAATGCCGGGGCACATCCATTCCGGACTTTGCGCTTGTGTCATCACCTCGGCCGCCAGCGGCTTCCGCAACACGCGAGAGCACATTCGGCCGCCTCGGATCGAACGGTGATTTCAGCGCAACCGGGATGCGCAGGGAATCGGCAACGGAATCAGCCGAAACCACGTCGGGGGCTCTGGTTGGGGCGGCCAACGCCGCACCGCCCGCGAGCATCGCGGCCAGCCCAGCAATGGCCTTTGTTTTCAATAACTTGCTCATGTTGTCCTATAAGTGTTATAGGCCCAACCTATCGCGCTGGGCTGTTTGGATTTGCCAGTTAAATATCACGCCCCGGATTCGCGCTTCCGTGATTGCCGTCACCGAGCACTTCGCGGCGCCGATGTGCTACGGAAAGCTCAGAAAAACCAAAGATTGAACAGAGGTTTGCAGCCGCCTGGAGGCTTAAGCAACCGGGGCCGCGCGCACCATCCCATCGCCTACCATGGCCGCTGGACGCTGGCTTACTCGAAAAGGCAGCACACGAGCCCGCGCTGGTGCATAGCCGGATAACCGCCGCCGCTGCCGATCACGATGTCGGATCCGGCTCAGACGCGTTGATTGAAGACTACGTTTGCAGATTGGCCTTCCCCAGCCGGCCTATGAGCCTCCCTTTCTTGTCGGAGGGAATGCGTACGGTGAAGACGGCGCTTCCATCGTCTTTTTCCTCTGTGGCGACGATGTCGGCATTATCATGCAGCCAAGCTCGCAATTTCCCGTCCCCTGCCGGGATCCGTACCGAAACGATCTCGTCGCTGGCACCGAGCCGTGCGTCGACGGCGTCCAGCAACGCTGCGAGACCTTCACCGGTAACAGCAGAAACGAGTACGGGCGTAGGCGTCTTGAACCGTGCGGCGTTCTCAGCCTCGACCCGCGTCACGGGCGACAAAAGATCGATCTTGTTCCATACCTCAAGCACGTGGTTCTCAGCCGGCGTCAGGTCGATATCGAGACTTTCCAGAACGCGCTCCACGTCGTCCGCCTGGGCATCGGTTTCTGCGTGCGCGATGTCGCGCACGTGCAGGATAAGGTCGGCATCCACAACTTCTTCGAGAGTTGCGCGGAACGCGGCCACCAGCATAGTCGGCAGATCGGAGATGAAACCCACCGTATCTGACAGTATGATCCGCCGCCCGCTGGCAAGTTTGACCTCCCGCATGGTCGGGTCGAGCGTAGCGAAGACCTGATCCATCGCCAACACATCCGCGCCTGTCAGTCGATTGAACAGTGTCGACTTGCCCGCATTCGTGTAACCGACGATAGCGACAACAGGGTATGGAACCTTTCGGCGACCAGCTCGATGCAACTCGCGCGTGCGGACGACTTGGGCAAGCTCGCGCCTTATGGCGTCGATGCGGTCCTGAAGCATGCGCCGGTCAAGCTCGATCTGCGCCTCGCCAGGTCCGCCGAGAAAGCCGCCGCCGCCGCGCTGGCGCTCCAAATGTGTCCAGGCCCGCACGAGCCGGCCCTTCTGATAGCTCAGATGTGCAAGCTCCACCTGGAGCCGCCCTTCGCGAGTCCGCGCACGCGCGCCGAAAATTTCCAGGATGAGGCCGGTGCGGTCGAGTACTTTCGCATTCCACGCCTTCTCGAGGTTGCGCTGCTGAACCGGGGAGACCTGGTGATCGACGATTACGAGGCCGATCTCGTTCTCGGCGACGAGAGCAGCGATCTCCTCCACCTTGCCCGAGCCAAAGAGCGTGCCAGCTTTCGGATTGGGAACCGGCACGACCAGCGCCTTGACGATTTCAAGATCGATGGCTTCGGCTAGTCCGCGCGCCTCTTCAAGCCGGTCTTCCGGGGAATGCATGCCGGCGGACTTGCGCGCCGGCCGACGCGAAGCCGAACTGACTTCGCCCGGACTTGCAGCCGCATGCGTACCGACCGCGGCCTCGCTAGTGCGCACCGAGACCAACGGCACGAGCACGAGCACCCGCTCGCGGTCTGGCGGCCGGTTCCGTGCGCCATCGTCCGCCGCGGGCCGCGCCGTTCGCAGAGCGTCTGGAGCTTTCTTGTCGATCGGTATCGGTCCCTGTTGTTGCCGGCGTCAGCTGCCGTCGGCTGGGTCCGCGTCCATCAAATGAACCGGCTGACCCGGCATGATCGTCGAGATTGCATGCTTATAGACGAGCTGGGAATGACCATCGCGTCTGAGCAGGACACAGAAATTATCGAACCACGTAACAATGCCCTGCAACTTTACGCCGTTGATCAGAAAGATTGTCAGAGGGGTCTTGTTCTTACGAACGTGGTTGAGGAATGTATCCTGGAGGCTTTGAACTTTGTCTGCCGCCATCGTTTTTTTCCACCCTTGTTCCTTTATTGCCGAGCCGACGGCCGGAGCCGATCCGACGTGGACCCAGCCAGTCATGTCTCGGAAAAACTGCCCCGATGACAACCCGGTCCGGCCAGTCGACGTATTCGGTCCCGCGACACTAGCCCGGCTGGCAAGACGAAATCAAAGACAAAGACTTATCTGAGGATAGGCAATACGACGCATATGCCATTGCCTGAGGCAGCGGTGCCTGCAAATGGATCATTCTGCGATGGCCGCGACACTGTGGAATATTTTTCGCAGGTGCCGAGCGAGAGGTCCTGGCCGGCCGTCACCGATCGCGGAGCCGTCGATCGAGACCACCGGCATCACCGTATTGGTTGCAGATGTCACGAACGCCTCCCGCGCGGCGGCGGCCTCATCCGGCGTGAAGTGACGTTCCTCCAGGACGAGCCCCTCGCGCGCGATTGCATCGATGAGAGTTGCTCGCGTCACCCCTGGCAAGATCGACGTTGACAGCCTTGGCGTTACCACGCGACCGTCCTCGGTGACGATCCAGGCGTTGGACGATGCACCTTCTGTCACGAAGCCCGCGTCGTCCACAAGCCAGACCTCCTTGGCGCCTTTCTGCGCGGCCTCCCGCTTGGCCAGTACCGCAGGCAGAAGCATGACCGTCTTGATGTCGCAGCGCCGCCAACGGATGTCGGGCGTTGTGATCACCGCAATTCCTCGTTCCGCCTGGGCCGCCGCCCGCTCCGGCGGCAGCGACCTTGCAAGGCAGACGACGGTCGGCGGAGTGCCGGGCGGTGGAAAGGCGAAGTCGCGCGGTGCTGCGCCGCGGCTCACCTGAAGATAGACGAGACCGTTGCGCACGCGGTTGCGCCGCACGGTCTCGCGCAACACGTGACGCAGGGCTGCAAGCGCCATCGGCACCGGCATCTGCAATTCACCCAGCGAGCGCGCGAGTCGCGCCAGATGTCGCTCGCGGTCGACGATTGCGCCTTCTTTCACCTCGCACACCTCGTAGACGGCATCCGCGAACTGGAAGCCTCGATCCTCCACATGCACGAACGCATGTGCGTAGGCCTTATAGCGGCCGTTGACGTAGACGACGCGGGTCAAGGTGCAGTGCCTCCGCTGTTATCGTGATGCGTCGCATGCTGCTGGGTGCCGGAGTTGGCTGGTAGCGCAGCGACGCTCATCAGAAGTAGTCTGGGCTCACGCGGAACATCTGCTCCACCTCGCGAACGTGGTCAGCTCGCGCGAACAAGACGACGCGGTCCTTGACCTCGAGTTCCGTAGCGCCCGTCGCCATGATCACTTTGCCGTCGCGCAGAATGGCGCCGAAGCGGATGCCTTCCGAGTTCTTGTATTCCCTGAGCGGTCGCCCGAGAACTGGCGCGGTTTCGAGAACCTCGGCCTCGATCAACTCGCCGGCACCGTTGTGGACCGAGTGGACGCCGCGGATGCGCCCCCTCCGCACATGCTGCAGCACGCGGCTGACGGTTATCGCCCGTGGATTGACGTGCGCGTCGATTCCCAGCGACCGCACCATCCCGGCATAGTTGGGAGAGTTGATCAAAACCATGTTGGAGCGGCATCCAAGCTGCTTGGCCAGAGCCGACGTCAGCAGATTGGCCTGGTCGTCGTTCGTCACCGCCACGAGAGTATCCGCGGCGCCGATCTCAGCCTCTCGAAGCACGTCCTCCGACAAGGCCGAGCCGTGAAGGACCACGGTACGCTCCAGCGACTCGGCGATCTGGACGGCGCGTTCGCGCGACACCTCGATCACCTTGACGCGAATATTTGGCTCGCGCTCCTCGAGTTGCCGCGCCACGTAAAGTCCAATGTTGCCCCCCCCGGCGATGACGATACGCCGCGCCAGCCGCTCCTCGTGCCCGAAGATTTGCAGCGTTCGGTTGATCTGGTCAGACGGCGTTATGACGTAGGCCTCGTCGCCCTCCTGCAGCTGATCCTGCCCGTGTGGCACGAACAGCCGCCCTTTACGCACGAGGGCCGCAGTGATCGCGGGAAGATCCGGAAAGAGATGTGCCAGCTGTGTGAGCGGTGTCTCGAGCACCGGGCACTCCGGACCGCATGCAATGCCGAGCACTGAAATCTTGCCGTCGCCGAAACTCACCGTATCGAACGCTCCCGGCAGCTGCAGGCGCCGCAGGATCATATTGCCGACCTCGACTTCAGGCGAGATGATGAAATCGATCGGCAACGCCTCGCGCGCGAACAGCCGGCGCCACTCTTTTTCCAGATATGTCTGCGCTCTGACGCGGGCAATCTTTGTCGGGATGTCGAACAAGGTATGCGCGACCTGGCACGCGACCATATTGACCTCGTCGTGCAGCGTCACGGCGATCAGCATGTCGGCCTCGCCGGCGCCCGCCCGCTCCAGAACGTCGGGGTGGGCGGCGTTGCCATGCACCGCGCGCACTTCGAGTATGTCGTTGGCACGTTGCACCAGTTCGGCGCTGGCGTCGATGATCGAGACGCTGTTGCCTTCCGCGGAGAGTCGTTCAGCGATGCCGGTGCCGACCTGTCCGGCGCCGCAAATGATGACTTTCATGATGATCCTGCCAACAACCTGGGCTGCCGGTTGGCCCGCAGCCCTGTCCCGCAGTCGGCGTCCGCGTGGCCGACCCGTTGGCCGCCATACCGACGCCGCGCGACCTTCAACGCACAACCCTGAGCTTCAGCGAAACCCGGAGCCGGTCGGCCTACTTGTCCGCCGGTAGCGGCGCATTCGGTCCGGTTCCGCCGCCGCCTGTGCCGCGGTGTTCCGATGAAACGCCGAGAGCCCGCAGCTTGCGGTGAAGTGCGGATCGTTCCATGCCGACAAACTCGGCCGTGCGCGAGATGTTTCCGCCGAAACGGTTGATTTGGGCCAGCAGATACTCGCGCTCGAAGATCTCGCGCGCCTCCCTCAGCGGCAGACTCATCAGGTGCTCGGCGCCTCCGTTCACGGGTAGCGGCACGTTCGAGCCAATCTCCTCCGGCAGCATGTCAGCGGTTATGACGGCGTTGGGGTCGCCGCCCGCCAGGATCATCAGTCTTTCGATGTTGTTGCGCAACTCCCGCACGTTGCCGGGCCAGTCGTGCGCCTGCAGCACCGCGATCGCATCCTCGCCGATGCGGCGGGGCGCAAGTCCGGAGGTATTCGCGACATGGTTGACGAAATGCTCGATGAGCTCAGGGATGTCGTCGCGCCGTTCCGCCAGGCTCGGCACCCTCAGCGGCACCACGTTGAGGCGATGATAGAGATCCTCGCGGAAGCGCCCCTCCTGCATCTCGCGATCGAGGTCACGGCTCGTCGAGGAGATGATGCGCACATCGACGGCGACCTTCTGGCTGCCATTAAGGCGCAGGAATTTCTGCTCGACCAGGACGCGCAGCACCTTGCCCTGCGTTTCAAGTGGCATGTCCGCCACTTCATCGATGTAGAGGGTTCCGCCGTGCGCCTCCTCGAGCGCGCCCACCTTGCGCGGCGTGCCGGCCCGATCCTCGATGCCGAACAGTTCCTCCTCGACGCGCTCCGGCGCCATCGCGGCTGCATTGAGAACGACGAACGGCGCATCCTTGCGCGCCGACTTGAGGTGGATGACGCGCGCCGTCAACTCCTTGCCCGTGCCCGAAGCGCCGCGGATCAGGATGCGGCTGTTGGTCGGCGCGACACGGTCGATATGGCTGCGTAAATGGTTGATCGCCGCCGAGTGGCCGACCATTTCGGTTGAGACCGTCGAACGCTCGCGCAACTCCTTGACTTCGCGCTTCAATTGCGACGCCTCGAGTGCACGCAACGTGACCAGCAGCAACCGGTCGGCTTTGAACGGCTTCTCGATATAGTCGTAGGCGCCGCGCCGGATCGCCGTCACGGCGGTCTCGATGTTGCCATGACCGGAGATGATCACCACTGGCAGGTCGGGATAAGTCGCCTTGATCGACGACAGGACCTCAAGTCCGTCGAGCCGGCTGCCCTGCAGCCAGATGTCCAGGATGACGAGGTTGGGGCGGCGGTCCTCGATCGCCCGCAGGGCTTCGTCGCTGTCACGCGCAAGCCGGGTCTTGTGGCCTTCGTCTTCGAGGATGCCGGATACGAGGTCACGGATGTCGGCCTCGTCATCGACGATAAGGATGTCTGCGGCCATCGGATGCTCCCTTGGTCGTTCTTCAATGTCCCGGGGGGTGGGACCTGTTCGGTATTCATCTTTCGACCCGGATGCCGGGTCGCACGCTCCACAACCGCGCGCAACTCAATCGCTCGCCTCGTACAACGTCCATCTCAATCTCATGTAGCCCTCATGCACTCATGCTTTGCTCTTTCGACACCCGCGGTGATGCCGGCTCCTCTGAACCGCCTGAGCCCGAAGCGCGCTCGGTCGAGCGCGTCAGGGGCAGTACCAGTCGCACCCTCGCGCCCTGAGACCGCCCCGGACCAGGCGGTGCATCGTCGAGCAGCAGCGTACCGCCGTGCTGCTCGGTAATCTTGTGCACCATGGCGAGGCCGAGCCCAGTACCCTTGTGTCCCTTGGTCGTCACGTAAGGCTCCAGCAAGCGCATGCGGTTGTGCTTCGGGAAACCCGCGCCGTTGTCGATGACCTCGATGATCGCGCGCCCGTCGGCCGTGGTGATGCGCGTCTCCACAGCGCCCTGCCAGCCGGAGTCTCCCGCGTGTGCCTCGGCCACGCTTTCCACCGATTCCGTGGCGTTCTTGACGAGATTGGTCAGCGCCTGCGTTAGAAGTCTGCGGTCGTGACTGGTTATGATCGGCGCCTCCGGCATGTCGATCGTGTAAGCGACCTTCGGGTGCCCTTCGCGGAACAACAGAACGGGCTCCTGTATCGCGTGGCGCAGATCGTCGTCGGCCATCTCGGGCTTCGGCAGGCGTGCGAACGAGGCGAACTCGTCGACCATACTCTTGAGGTCGCCCACTTGGCGAACGATCGTATCGGTAAGCTTGTCGAACGTTTCCCGGTCATCCGTGATGACGCGGCCGTATTTCCTCTTGAGCCTCTCCGCCGAGAGTTGGATCGGCGTCAGCGGGTTCTTGATCTCGTGAGCGATGCGCCGCGCCACATCCGCCCAGGCGCTCGTGCGCTGCGCGGTGACGAGTTCGGTGATGTCGTCGAACGTGACAACCATTCCAACGTCCCCGCTCCCCGCCTTTTCGTGCGTGAAGCGCACCGCGAAGGTTCGCTCATCGCCGCCGACCTCGACGGTGACCGGATCAGGCGCTCGCCCTGTCTTCTGAGAATGGTCAACCTGATCGCTATAGGCGCTTGCGAATGCAGGCACCGCCTCGACCAGCGGCCGTCCGACCAGCTCCTCCTCGGCTTTGCCGAGCAGCGCCTGGGCCGAGCGGCTGGCAAGCTCAATGCGCCCATCGCTGTCCAGGCCGACAACGCCCGCGCTGACGCCCGACAGCACCGCCTCCATGAAGCGCCGCCGCTCGATCAGCTGCTCGTTTGCCGTCACCAGTTGGTCGCGCTGATGCTTCAGCTCGCGCGTCATCGTATTGAAGGTTGCCGACAAGCGACGCAGGTCGCCCTCTCCGCGCTTTTCCGGCACCAACACATCCAGATTGCCCGTCGACACCTCCGATGCCGCACCGATGAGCCGCCTGATCGGCGCAACGAAGCGACCCGCAAACCACATGCCGACCCAGATGGCAGCCAGCATCGCCGTCATCGATATCATCAGGTACATGAGCGCGTGCGCCCATTTGAGATTGCCGCGCGAGCGGCGCAGCTGCTGGTATTCCGCAACGTTCTGCTCGGTGCGTTGCAGATGTGCCAGCACCTCAGGGCTAACCGGTCGGCTCACGTAGAGATACCAGTTGGGATAGCTCGCCAGCTTGCCCACCGCCGTTATCCGAAACGCCGCCATGGAGATCGAGAGCGCCACCTGACCTGCCTTAACCTCCTCCAGAGCAGCCCGTGTGGGCGCCGCGAAAGGCAGTCGCTCGTCCTCCACCGCCGCGATCACCGGCTTTCCAGTCTCGTCTATGATGTAGGCTGCCGGCAGGTCGCGAAGTCCAGCCTGGGCGATCACCAGCCGGCGCAGTTGCTCGTTGTCTCCCGCCACCAGCGGCGCAGCTGCATCGAGATCGCGCGCCATGTTGAGCAGGTCGTTGCGGATGACTTGGCCGTGCTCTTCCACATAGGCCTGCGCCACGCCACGCGAATCCTCGATCAGCGTCCGCACACGTCCCGTGAACCAGCTGTCGAGCGATCGGGAGAATGTCACCGTCGCAGCCACCGCCAGCAGCAGAGCCGGCAGCACGGCGATCAGGGAGAACAGGGCAACGATCCGGACATGCAGGCGGGCTCCAGCACTCTTCGCTCGCCAGGCGCGCCAAAGTCCAACCACCTGCCAGGTTATGACGGCGATCATCGCGATGATGAGCGCAACGTTGAAGAACAATGCGCTCCACACAACACCGCGGGAAGGGACGATCGGCGTGAGCCCGGTCAGAATGAGATACGTGACGAGCGCGGATACCAGCGCAAGGACAACCACGCTGAGCCCGAACCAGAACGAGCGCTCGCTCGCGTCCAGAGACACGGAGGCGACACGGCCCTTGGTGCGTGATGTGTCATCTCGCACATCAACCGGGTTCAGACGATCGCGCACTCTCGCTCCTGAGATACCCCGTTCCGCCAGCCCGGAAGAAAAAAGCCCGCGATCAGAGGAGGTTAATTAACTCTCGTGTTGCAAGCCCAGCGGCCGTCACAAAGTGGCTGGCAAAGCGGCCGCAGTGGCGCTGGGCGATCACAAATTGAGTTTCAAACTGTGACATTTTCGCGACAACGCTACGGGTAACCCCACGCCTCGATGCCGTCAAGGGGGCATCGTTCCTCGCCATACGGCGATTGTCGATAGCGGGGCGCGCATCGCGGCGTGCGATCGCATCTGCAGGACAATTGCTCTGCCGGCAACTACGGCGCAGGCGTCCGGAACACGCGGATGTCGAGCGCCTTGATGCGCGCGCGTAGCGTATTGCGGTTGAGCCCGAGGAGTTCGGCGGCCCGGATCTGGTTGCCGCGCGTTGCCGCGAGCGCCGCCGTCAGCAGCGGCCGCTCCACATCGCGGATGATGCGCTCGTGCAGTCCGGCCGGCGGCAACTCGGAGCCAAAACCAGCAAAATAATTCGCAAGATACCGTTCGACCATCTCCGACAGGTTGCTGCCTTCATCGGCAGCTCCGCCGCTCGCTACAGGAGCCTGCTCGGCCAGTTCCTGCTCGATGATCTCGCGTGTAAGCGTCTCCTGCGGGTAGAGAGCGACGAGACGGCGAACAAAGTTTTCCAGCTCCCGAATGTTGCCCGGCCAGACATGCGCCTTCAGTCGCTCGATCGCCCCCGTTTCGATCGCCTTTTGTCCCAGTCCCTCCCGCGAGGCCGATCTAAGGAAATAGCGGACGAGATCGCCGACGTCGTCGAGCCTCTCGCGCAGCGGTGGGATCCTGAGCGGCACGACGTTGAGGCGATAGAAGAGGTCCTCGCGGAACAGCCCCTGGCTGATCTGCTGCTTCAGGTCGCGGTGCGTAGCCGCGATGATGCGCACGTTCGTCTTGATTGGAATACGGCCGCCGACCGTCGTGTACTCTCCCTGCTGCAGCACGCGTAGCAAGCGCGTCTGGGCCTCGAGCGGCATGTCGCCTATCTCGTCCAGAAACAGCGTACCGCCTTCGGCCTGCTCGAACCGACCCTGGGTCTTCGTCTGCGCCCCTGTGAATGCGCCCTTCTCGTGGCCGAACAGTTCCGATTCGATCAATTCGCGCGGAATAGCGGCCATGTTGATCGCGACGAACGGTCCGTGCCGCCGTTTGCCGAAATCGTGCAGCACGCGTGCGACGAGCTCCTTGCCGGTGCCGCTTTCGCCCGTGATCATCACCGTGAGATCGGTCTGCGTCAGCCGTGCCAGGACCCGATAGATCTCCTGCATTGCCGGCGAGCGACCGATCAGCGGCAGCTCCTCTCCCTCCCCTTCCATCGCCGGCCGCTGCGGCTTGCGGCCGGGCTCAGCCAGCGCGCGCGCCACGACTGCGACCACCTCCGACAGATCGAAGGGCTTCGGCAGATACTCGTAGGCGCCTTTCTCCGCTGCCGTCAGCGCCGTCATCAGCGTGTTCTGCGCGCTCATGACGATGATCGGCAGCTCGGGCCGCATCTTCTTGATCCGCGGGATGAGATCGAAGGCGTTTTCATCAGGCATCACGACGTCGGTGATGATGACGTCGCCCTCCCCCTGTGAAACCCACCGCCACAACGTCGCCGCGTTACCCGTTGCCCTCGGCGCATACCCGGCCCGCGCCAGCGCCTGGTTCAGAACAGTCCGGATCGCGGTATCGTCATCTGCAATCAGAATCGTGCCTCTGGCCATCTCGCTCATGCCTTTCGCGTCACGCGGGCGCTTTTCTGCGCCCTTGGGTCTGCATGGGAAGGAGCACGCGGAACACGGTCTTCCCCGGCTCACTGTCACATTCGATTACGCCGCCGTGGTCCCCGATGATCTTGGCGACCAGCGCCAGACCGAGCCCTTTGCCAGAGGTCTTTGTCGTCACGAACGGATCAAAGATCTGCGCCTGCAGGTGCTCTGGGATTCCCGGACCATTGTCCTCGATCTGGATCATCAGTGGCAGCGAGATGCGCGCCGTCGTTCCTGGAACAGACAGCCGCACGCCGGGACGGAACGCGGTCTGCAGGACGATGCGGCCCTGATCGGCGTTTTCCCCTATCGCCTCCACGGCATTCTTGAAGATATTGAGGAACGCCTGCACCAGCTTGTCGCGGTTGCCCGGAACTGGCGGCAACGAAGGGTCGTAATCGAGCGTGAAGTGTATGTCGCGCCCCACGCCGCTTTCGGTCAGCCGGCGCACGTGGTCGAGCACATCGTGGATGTTGATCGGCTGGGGGTTGATCGGTCGCTCGTCACCGAACACCTCCATGCGGTCCACCAGGTCGCGAATGCGATCGGTCTCGGCGCAGATGAGTTGCGCCAGCGGACGATCCTCCTCTCGCAGTCCGGGCTCGATCAGCTGTGCCGCGCCTCGGATGCCGGACAACGGATTCTTGATCTCGTGCGCAAGAACCGCCGCCATGCCGGAAACCGAACGCGCCGCGGCACGATGTGTCAGTTGCCGCTCGATCATCAGCGCCATGGCGCGGTGGTGCAGCATGAGGAAGACGTAATCGGGCTGATCGGGCATCGGCCCGCCGTAGACGTCGACGAGCTTTGGTCCGGAAAACCGCTGCGAGACGATCTCCACGCCATACTCGTTGAAGCTCGCGCCCGTCCGGCGGACCTGCTCGACCAACGCTAGCAGCGGGCAGCCGAACACGACCACCTCTTCGAGCCGCATCCGCTTGAGCATGGCAAGCCCTGCCGAAGCGAAACTCTCGGCAGCAGCGTTTGCGTAAACGATACGGTTCTCCTCACCGAGCACCAGAACCGGATGCGGCAGCACTGCCAGCAGCATGTCGTGCTCTACCGGTCGTCGCGCACCCGGCGCAACCATTCGGCTCGTGGCCGGGAAGTCGACAGCGGCAACGGCCGTCGCTGCAGTCGCAGACGGAACCGCGGACAGCGGTTGCGCGTCGGTCTCAGTCGTCGCAGCAATTCCTGCCGGAACTCCCCCTGCCGCCGATTTCTGTTCAGGTGCTACTACAGCGTGAGACTGCGGATCCAATGTCGGGTCTGCGCCCTTGCGCTTTTTGGCGTTTGAGTGCGCCGCACCGCGGTTGGACCTCGAAGAGACGCTCATGCCGCACACCTCAACATCGCCGCTTCCGCGTAAGCATCACCCAGATCCGCGATGACGCGATCCGGCGCTTCCTGCGTGCAAAGAACCCGGCGCCACGCTTTCAACTTGTCGCCAGTGAACCCTGCTGTCTCCAGATACCAGCCGATGTGCTTGCGCGCGTTGCGCACACCGAGGTCGCGGCCGTAGTAGTGGAACATGTCGATGATGTGCGATTTCGCGATCTCGGCCTGCCGCGAAAGCTCCGGCTCGCCCGGATCGCGACCCATGTCGATGCGTTCGGCAATGCGCGCCGGGCGCCATGGAGCCCCATAGGCGCCGCGCCCGACCATCACGCCGGCCGCCCCGGAGTAATCGAGTGCGTCGTTCGCATCTTGTGGCGTGACGATATCGCCGTTCACGATGACCGGCACATTGACCGCCTCGACGACTCCCCGCACAGCCCCCCAGTCCGCGCGCCCCTTGAAGAAATCGCACCGCGTTCGCCCGTGCACGGCGATGAGCTGAACGCCTGCCACCTCGGCGCGACGCGCGATATCCGGCGCGTTCATCGCGCTGCGGTCCCATCCGAGCCGCATCTTGAGTGTGACCGGAACTGAAACCGCCGCGACCACAGCATCGATCAGGCTCAGCGCGTGATCGGGATCGCGCATCAGCGCGCTGCCTGAGAGCTTGCCGGTAACTTCCTTGGCCGGGCAACCCATGTTGACGTCGATAATGTCTGCGCCGAGATCCTGGGCGATGCGCGCACCTTCCGCCATCCAGCGCGCCTCCCTCCCTGCTAGCTGGATGACGAACGGGTTGACGCCTCGCCTCTCCGCGCGGCGCAGGCTTGCCTTGCGTCCATCGCTCAAGGCGTCGGAGGCGATCATTTCGGAAACGACCAGCCCGGCACCTAACCGGTCCGCCAGATCCCGCATGGGCAGATCGGTGACGCCCGACATGGGCGCCAGAACGACGCGATTGCCAATCGCGACATCGCCGATCTTCAAGCCGCGACGACAGCCAGCCTGCTCAAGATTGCTCATTGAATGGGCACACATAAATATTGCTCTAGACTTGTGCAGATTAGGAGGGTTTGCGCCGTCTCGCAAGTGCGAAGGCGACCAGGTTGCGCGTTTTTGCCGGCTCGGATTGCCGCACGGCCGGCACTCGGCTAAGCACGACGAACCATCGTCCACAAGCCGGATCGGACATCCGCAGGACCAAGCTCACCGGTTGGCGCATTATGCAGGAGCCCTCCCCACCGTGACCACCGCCGCCCTGATCGTCGCCGCAGGTCGCGGCAGCCGCGCCGGCGGTGACCTACCCAAGCAGTACGCAAGGCTTGCAGGTCAAACGGTTCTCGCCTGGTCGCTGACCGCTTTCGGCGACCTCGCCGAGATCACCCATGTGCAGGTCGTCATCCACCCTGACGATGCCCCACTTTTTGTCCGGTCCGTTCCTGCGAACGCAGCCAAGATGCTGCCGCCCGTCCACGGCGGTGCCACCCGCCAGCAGTCGGTCTTGGCCGGCCTGGAGGCGCTGTCTGGCAAGGGTATCAAAAAGGTCTTGATCCACGACGCCGCGCGCCCATTCGTGCATCCGGCGACGATCCTCAGCGTCATCAGCGCACTCGACCACCACCCCGGTGCGCTGGCGGCCACACCCTTGGCCGACACCCTCAAACGCGAAAGCCAGGCCGGCCTCGTCGCAGAAACGATACCCCGTGCGGGCCTGTGGCGTGCCCAGACCCCGCAAGGCTTTCGCTTCGACGACATCCTCGCCGCCCATCGCAAAGCGGCCACGTCGGGTCGAGACGACTTCACCGACGACGCGGCAATTGCCGAGTGGGCCAGACTGCCCGTCGTCCTCGTCGAAGACAGTCCGGCCAACTTCAAAATCACCACACCTGCGGACCTGCGCATGGCCGACAAGCTCATCATGACCTCGCCCCTCCCCGAATGGCTGCCATGTTCGGGCACCGGCTTCGACGTCCACCGGTTCACAGACGGCGACAACGTGATGCTGGGCGGCATCAGGATTCCCCACACCCACGGACTTGCCGCGCATTCCGACGGCGACGTAGTGCTGCATGCCCTGACCGATGCCGTGCTGGGGGCGCTTGGCGAAGGTGACATCGGCCAGCACTTCCCTCCCTCGGATCCGAAGTGGAGGGGCGCCGCATCGCACATCTTCCTGAAAGACGCCGTGCGCCGGGTCTACGATCACGGCGGACGTATTGCCAACGCAGACGTAACACTGCTGTGCGAGGCGCCGAAGATCGGCCCGCATCGCGATGCCATGAAAGCGAACATCGCGCAAATCATGGGGCTTGATCCCGCACGCGTCGGCGTCAAGGCGACCACGACGGAGGGCCTCGGATTCACCGGCCGCCGCGAAGGAATCGCCGCGATGGCGTCCGTAATGTTGCTGCTGCCCTGAACGGGAGAAACCGATACCGAGCAGGCGCCGGGTTACGATCTAGTGTTGCTCAGACAAGACTTGTTTTGAGCCGATCGTCACTCGCAAGCCACACCCAATGCGTTGACCCATTCGCCAGAATCGCGGCATCAAATTTGCCATGCGTGGTTGTATGATCACGAGCCATGCGGGGGTCATGAAGAAATGAATCTGACATCTACAATCGATCGGCCGAGCGCTGAGACCGAAACCATCAGCGACATTGCCGAAACCACCGCGGCCGCGTGTCTGGCCACGCGAGTCCGACAGCTCTCGCGTATCATTACCCGCGTTTACGACGATGCCATGCGCCCGCTCGGCATCACGGCGAGCCAATACACTCTGCTTGCCCAGCTCGCCTCTCGTGACGGCATCACCGCTGTCGAGATCGGCCACGAACTCGACATCGAGAAATCGACACTGTCACGCAACCTGAAGCGTCTCCTGGCGCTGGGTCATCTGATCATGGACCCACCTGCCGGCCGACGTGGACGTGGCCTGCACCTGACGCCCAAGGGTCAGGCCGTTCTGAAAGACGCATACCCGATCTGGCAGGATGCGCAACGCCGCGCAACTGCGGTCATGGGACCGGAGAGCCGCACGGTTCTCGACGGTCTCCTCGATCAGGCAGAGAAGCTTATCGCTGCCTGAACCACAGCACAGACATACCTCTCTACTCTCTCGACAGACGAGCCGGCGCACCTGCCCAGTGTGCCGGCTTCGTCGTTTTGGCCCTCTCCACGAAATCTGATCCGCATCAGGCGCCCACGGCTGCTGCGATGGATTTTTCATCGAATCTGAGCTTTCCTGGCGCTCGAACCGTGCCGAACGGAAAGTCATGTCCAACACGTCGCCTGCAGTGTTTTCCGATGACCTCCGCAAATGCGCTGTAGCGGTGCTCGATGCCGCACGTGCCGGTGGGTTGAAGATCACGACGGCGGAAAGCTGCACCGGTGGGCTGATCGCCGCGATTCTGACAGAGATTCCCGGATCATCGGACGTCTTCGAGCGCGGTTATGTCACCTACTCGAACGCGGCCAAGACCGAATGCCTCGGCGTTCCCGCCAACATGATCGAATTGCACGGCGCAGTGAGCCGCGAAGTGGCACAGGCGATGGCCGATGGCGCCGCATCCCGCGCCCGCACGGACGTTGCCATCGCAGTGACTGGCATTGCCGGGCCAGGCGGCGGAACGGCGCACAAACCCGTCGGCCTCGTACATCTCGCCATTCATCGCAAGGGCCATCTGACGCGGCACGTCGAATGCCGCTTTGGCGATATCGGCCGCACCGCTATCCGTTTAGCGACGGTACGCGAAGCGCTAGCGATGCTGCAAAAAGCAGCCGCGAGTTGACCTCGTCCGTTTGCACTCCTGCCGTCAACCCTGACCAGGCGACAGCGGCATTCCGGCTGCTGCACGCCCATAGACCGTTCGCGCCCGCTCTTCGAACGCTTCAGCGAACTTGCGGAACGCCTTTTCGAACACCGCACCCATGACGAGCCCCAGCATCGCTGAACGGAACGAATAGTCGATATAGAAATGAACGTCGCAGCCGCGCTCCCGGTCGACGAAGCGCCAGCGGTTGTCCAGGTGGTGGAACGGCCCATCGAGATATGCGACCTCGATCAGCGGCGGCTCGGCCTGCGGTGACAGCATCACGCGGGTCGTGAACGATTCACGGATCGCCTTGTAGCCGATGCCCATTGTGGCGACGAGGTGCGTCGTCACGCCGTCCTGCGTCCGCGAGGTGATCTTCAGGCTTTCGCACATCGGCAGGAACAGCGGATACTTCTCAATGTCCGCCACCACGGCGAACATCTGCTCCGCGCTATACGCCACACGCCGCGTCGTATCGAATTTCGGCATCGGCTCTCAGACCCGAATCTGACGCTCCCGCGCCGCCCTGAGCCGCGAGAAATCCTCGCCCGCATGGTGACTGGAGCGCGTAAGCGGTGTCGCGGAGACGAGCAGAAAGCCCTTCGCATAGGCCGTCGTCTCATACGCCTGGAATTCCTCCGGCGTGACGAAATACTTGACCTCGGCGTGCTTGCGCGTCGGCTGGAGATACTGGCCGATCGTGAGGAAATCGATGTCGGCGGAGCGCATATCGTCCATCACCTGCAACACGTCCTCGCGCGTCTCGCCCAGGCCAACCATCAAGCCGGACTTGGTGAACATCGAGGGATCAAGTTCCTTGACCCGTTGCAGCAGTCTCAGCGAATGGAAATAGCGCGCGCCGGGCCGTATCTTGAGATAGAGCGATGGCACCGTCTCCAGGTTGTGATTGAAGACGTCGGGCTTTGCCGCCACGACAACCTCCAGCGCGCCGTCCTTGCGCAGGAAATCGGGGGTGAGGATTTCAACCGTCGTGGCCGGTGCCGCGGTCCGGATTGCAGCGATGACCGCCGCGAAATGACCAGCACCGCCATCGGCCAGATCGTCGCGGTCGACCGATGTGATAACGACGTGCTCCAGGCCCAGCGCAGCCACCGCATCGGCAACCCGGTTCGGTTCGTCTGCGTCCAGCGCAACGGGCAAACCCGTACGCACGTTGCAGAACGCGCAGGCGCGTGTGCACGTGTCCCCCATGATCATCATGGTCGCGTGTCGCTTCGACCAACATTCGCCGATGTTGGGGCAGGACGCCTCCTCGCACACCGTGTGGAGTTTGTTGTCCTTCACGATTCTGCGCGTCTCGCCATACATTGGAGAGGATGGCGCCTTCACCCGGATCCAGTCAGGCTTGCGCTGAACCGGTGTATCCGGGCGCCGTGCCTTTTCCGGATGCCGCGGGCGAACGATGCCGCCGTCGCCAACCGTATCGAGAACCTTTACCATGCTGCCTCCAGGAGCGCCTGTCGCGTCGCCGCGAAACCGCGGTTCCTGACCGGCTCCCCCTATAGGTGGCCGACCGCGCGCGGCTAATCAAGCGCTGCAGACGTCGTAGATGAATGCCCGCCGGGAGGTGTCTTGAGACTGGTGGCGGCTAACGGGCAATGACGCGCGCGATGATGATGAGCAACAAGGCGCCGATCGTGGAGACGACGATCTGATTGCCCCAGGCACCGAAATCGACCGGCAGCTTAAGGACGCCCATCTGTACCAGCGCACCGCCGATGAAGGCACCCAGGATTCCGACGATGAGATTGCGGATAAGACCGCCCCCACCAAGGATCAGGCCAGCCAGCCAGCCAGCTATAAGGCCGTTGATGGCCATGATCACCCAGGGGTTCTGTAGATAGGCCATGACCTGATCCATACGGCGTCTCCTCGTGCCAATTTTCCAAGCCGGGCTAACGGCTTTCGCGCCTCGCTGTGTCCGCAATCAGCCTCATGCATGTCGCGCGAAAGTTCGCTGTGGTTCTGCGACTACGACATGCACAAATCAGGGACTTGAAGCTTCAGGAGCGAATCTGAAATTTCGCGATACGGCTTTAGACGATCATCCGTGCCAGTAGTACGACGACGATTGCACCGATTGTGGACGTGACGATCTGACTGGCGAGCGGGTTCTTGATCCCGAGGTTGACGCCGAGAGCACTCAAAAGGAACCCACCGACGAACGCGCCGATCACGCCGGAGACCAGATAGCGGATGAGACCGCCGCCGCCGACCACGAACGATGCCAGCCAGCCAGCTACAAGTCCGATCACGAGGAATACCACTAGGGCTTTTGAATCTGCGTTCATGCCTGCCTCCCGTCGTTCACGAATCGGGGCCGTGAAGCGAGCCCCGCGCCAGCCTCGGCTGAGTCTCGGCCACATGTCCAGCGACAACGAGGGTTCGCTGAGTGCGCCGCAGGCTCACATGAGATGGCAGCGTGATCCCAGATAGGACTGCAACAGGCGATTGTAGCGATCCACGTCGGAGCGTTGCGCGCTGCTCAGCTTCTTGCCCGCATTGGATGCCTCGATCAAGGCCGGAACACCTTTGGCGTCCAGGCGATCGAGTTCTCGGCGTGTGTCGCTGCACGACCCGTTGTCGCGCACGCTGGCCTTTGCGCCCGAGTCATAATCGTTTGCGCAGCCTGACAGTGCCAATGCACTCGCAAGCACGGCGAAAACCATGGGCCGGCGCCAACGGGCTATCTCATTGAACACGGAATACCTCTTGCCGCAATCGACAGAACGGAGATGCAGGGATTCAGCACAACACCCCCGCTGTAGCAAGCCCCGGAGGTCGATGTGTTGCACGGTCGCCGCAGGTCAATGCCTTGATATAAAAGGCTCCACTGCCCAACCTTGCATCGGATTACCACCTCGAAGCGGGCGCGCCGCGCATGCCCCACTTCACGCGGGGCCCGAATTTGGCCGCGTGGTGCGTGATCCATCGCCCCGTGTACGCTCTGCCTCAATTCGCCTCGACCGCACAATCCGACGGCATTTGCTGCCATGTCCTATGCGACAACATATTCCGTCACCCGAAAGAAACCTGTGGAGAAGAATGCTTTCATAAGCGGCATCCGCTCTTGCAGCAGGCCCCGAGAACCACAAGCCGTTCAAGATCGTGTCATGTTTCGTGGAACTACGCACATGCTCCGATCCATTGGTTCGAGTATGTTTGGCTGAACCGCGCGACACTTCAGCTGACATGCTCCAAGGCCTGCTGCGAGACTGTAGCTATCGCCGCCTATTGCACCGTAGCCGTTGACTTAGCAGCCGGCGCTGGCGACATCGCGGCCTGCTGACCTGATGCCAGCGTTGAGCAACGCGACTGGAATTCGGCGTTGGCCTTGTCAAGCTCGGTGATGCGCTGCAGCGCTTCGCGCTTGACGACGGCCGTCGCGGTCTTCCCGGCTGAGACCTTCTCGATCCGCGCCGGCGTTCCCTCCTTGCGCAGCGCGTCGATCTTCGACATCAGCGCGACGCATTGCGGATCGACGCTCGGCTGCGCATTGGCGGTCGAGCCGATCGACGAAGTGGTCAGACTGTCGGCGAGAAAATTCCCTTCACTCGCACAGCCACCGATGAGGCTCGCGGCGGCGAGAAGCGCCGCACCGGCATGCATACGAATCGACATCTGGCAAAACCCTCCTGAATTGACCCCAAGCACCGGCCCTTCCCCCGAAAGGCCGCTGAGAATCACTATTCAAGTAGAGGGTCAGTGGACTTGAGCGAACAAGCCGAAGTGCCCTCTTCCCGGTTGATGAAGGCCCCGAAAGCACCTTTTCTCCAGAGGAAGCTGTGGAAATAGCGCGATTGTACCTGCCGCGCCACGCAGTCCGATCCCGCAAAAGCTACAGCTCGAATGAGCTTCTGCGCATCAAACAAGCATGCTCATGGGATCCTCGACATAGGCCTTGACCGCAGCAAGAAGCCGCATCGCCGTCGGCGCATCTATGGCGCGCTGGTCGACCATCAGCGACATCCGTGCACACGCACGAACAGCAACCGAACCGTCGGCGACGACCGCCTTCGCCTGCGCCGCGCCTATCGCCAGAACCGAGGATTGCGGCGGCATGACGAGTGTTTCGCATCCGCTGACGACTGAACGACTGAGATCGTAGATGGTCGTCGCGCCGCCGCAGATCGCGGAAGGGTCGAGATTTCCAGCTTCCGCCATCTCGCGCAGTGCCTGCACTTCCTCGGAAATTTCGGACAACGATTTGAGGTCCGCATGTGCGATGACGGGCGCCACGGCAGCGAAAGCCCGGCTCTTGCGGTCTTCATCGATGCTTTCTACCAGATCCGGGAGTAATGCGACCGCCACGTTTGCAGCACCATGATACAGCATCGCGCTCCGCGTGAAGCTTGCATTCGCCTCGGGGACCTGACGCAGTGCGAGCCCCATGGCCTTTATCAATACGTCGCTCACCTTGAGTGAGAGCGCACGTCGTCCAGTTGTGCGAAGTCCACGATTCATGCGCTCGAGCGCACGCTCCAGTTCGTCGAACAACACATCTGCATGGAGTGCCAACTGCGGCACATGCGTATGAGCCATCGCTAGTCGATCGAGAAGCGCATGCCGGAGCGGATCATGCGAACGCGCGATGTAGCTTCCGGGTGCATATGCCTCGCGCGCCAGCATCGCTTCGTCTCGCGCGCTCGTCGACGATACGCCGACAGGTGCGAGTTGCCTGCTCGCCACATTTTCGTCGTCGGAGCGCCGCATCGCAACGACCGGGGTTTCGCGCAAACCCCCGACCGCGCCCGTCCCTTGAAACGTATGGCCGGCTGAATCATCGACAACTTCGCACGCTGCAACATCCCTCGCAATGATCCGTCCGCCCGGACCGCTGCCCCGTAGTTCGTCGAGCGCAATGCCTTGGGCCCGGGCCCGCTTGCGCGCCAGCGGCGAAGCCTTTATCCGCCGGCGGATCGGCGTGCCAAGTTCGGGATGCGATCGTTCCAGCTCGCGCTCCGCTACTCCGCGTGTCGAGTGCGGCAACGTATGATAGCCGGCCGTGTCGGGCTCGATCAGTGCAATGGGCGTATCAGCCGCCACTGCGTCTGTGCCCGGAGCGACGAGGAGCCGCGCAATGCGTCCGCCATCGACCGCCTCGACCTCCATCGTCGCCGTCGCTGTCTCGATCTCGGCCAAGATGTCTCCCGGGCGCACCAACTCACCTGGCTTCACCATCCATCGCGCCAGGCGCCCGACACGGACGGTCGCAGACATAGCCGGCATCAGGACTTCAATTGCCATCGGCTTCACGGCTCCTTGCGGCGAAGCATCACCGGCGCTCTGCAGCCTCTCCCGGCCAGCGATAGAGGAACGTCAGGTAGAACAGCGCCAGATAGACGGCGACAGCCACAGCCCAGCCGATCGCAACCCCGAGTTCCTGCTGGGTCAAGCCGGCGACGTGCATGCCCGGAACGGGATTGCGCAGATCTTGCAGCGGCACGATAGGTCGCTCCAACCGGTCCCATGCACCGAACAGTCCGTCCTGCAGCTTCTGGATGACGGTGGCGGTTCCGCCCAGGAAGACGAGGCCAATCGACAGTAGCGAGAACGCAACCGTCTTCAGGAACACCGGGGCTCGCGCGAGAAAGAAGAACAACGCGGCCACGTAGCCCGAGACGATCGCGAAGAATGTCGAGAACACGACCAGCACAGCGTCGATCGCATCGAACATGTTTTGTAGTATCTCTGCTTCGTTCATGTGTCCCCCCCGTCCGCATCAAGCGGTACCCAGATCAATGCTCCACGCGTCCCTTGATGCGACCCGTCATCTTGTCGGGATCGGTATGCCCAGCGCCGCGCTGGAACGCATCCATCATCACGGCGAGTGCCTCGTCGCGTCCCATTTGCCCGTCGAGTTCGACGGCATGCGCTATGTGCTGGGCGATATCTCCGAGCAGGCGGCCCCACTCTGATACGTCGTGAGAGAAGGTTTCCGGGTTGAAAATCACATGCAGGCCGCCATCCGCGATCCATGCCCGCAGGACCTCCATCGCCATTTCGGCATCGTGAACGCCGTCGGGCAGTTCCAGCTCCTCCGGCGCTTCGAAGTCCTTGTCGTCCATTTTCTGCGACCCTTCCACTTCATTTCCGGTTAGATCATGGCATCGGATGCACCTATGCTTCCCCGGTCCATACGCCCTGCACCGCGCCATCGTGCCACTGATACACCTGAACATCTGATCTGGCGACTGTACGGCGTTCGCGCGGCCTGCGTGCGGGCATCCGGCCCTTACAGCGCGCCTTGACACGCGCGCCGCACCGCCCGCGCGACAGCTTCCGCATCCGGCAACGCCAATTGCTCGAGGTTTGCCGCATAGGGCAACGGCACGTCGGCACCCGAAACTTTCTCCGGTGGCGCATCGAGTTCGTCGAATGCATCGATCGCCACCCGCGCGCAGATCTCCGAACCGACAGAGCACACGGGCCAGGATTCCTCGACCGTCACAAGTCGATGGGTCTTGCGCACCGAGACGATCACGGTCTCCATGTCGAGTGGGCGCAACGATCTGAGATCGATCACCTCGGCATCGATTCCTTCTCCCGCAAGTGCTTCAGCAGCGCCCAGCGCATGCATCACCCCGCGCCCATAGGCCGCGATCGTAACGTCTCGCCCGACCCTGGCCACATGGGCCTTGCCGATCTCCACCAGGTGATCGTCACCCTTCGGCACATCTCCACTGACCCCGTAAAGCCTCTCATGCTCCAGCACCAGCACGGGACCGGGATCGCGGATCGCCGCTTTCAGAAGTCCCTTGGCATCGGATGCATTTGACGGCGCCACCACCTTGAGACCGGGCACGTGCGCGTACCATGCCGAATAGCACTGTGAGTGCTGAGCCGCGAGCCTGCCGCCCGCGCCGTTGACGCCCCTGAACACGATCGGCGCGGCGATCTGCCCACCCGACATGTAATGCGTCTTGGCGGCCGAATTGACGATCTGGTCGATCGCCTGCATGGCGAAATTCCAGGTCATGAACTCGATGATCGGCTTGAGACCTGAAAATGCGGCGCCGACACCGATGCCGGCAAATCCCTGCTCTGTGATCGGCGTATCTATGACGCGGCGCGGACCGAACTCCTCGAGCAGCCCCTGGCTCACCTTGTAGGCGCCTTCATAAAGCCCGACCTCCTCGCCCATCAGGAGTACGTCGCCGTCGCGGCGCATCTCCTCCGCCATGGCGTCACGCAGCGCCTCTCGCATGGTCTGCGTGATCATCTCGGCGGGGCGAAGTTGCGGCACTGCGCCCGAGCCGCGAATGTCCGCCGCATCGCCTTCGCGCTTTGCCGCCCGCCGAGGGATGTCGGCGAGCGTGACGTGCGGCAGGTGCCGTTCGCCGCGCGCCACTGTTGTCGCGACATCGCTAAGCACATCGATGTGGGCAGCGGCGCTTGCATCATTGCGTGCTGCTGGCTCGTTCGCATCACCGCCGAGGCTAAGGCGGGCGATCGGGGTATTGACCTTCACGCCGTCGGTACCGGCGGGCACCAGGATCGACAAGATGATGCCATCCTCGACCGCCTCCACCTCCATCGTTGCCTTGTCGGTCTCGATCTCCGCGATGACGTCGCCGGCACTGACGCGATCGCCTTCGCTAATCAGCCATTTGGCGAGCTTGCCGGTGTCCATGGTCGGCGATAGCGCCGGCATGAGGATGTCGCTGTGCTCACTCATCGGCGCGGCACTCCATGCCGACACAAATCACATGGCATTCGCAAATGCCGGTTTCGTTCGCTCTGGGCCGCACATGCTACTCCATCACCACGACGTCGCGATAAAGCTCCGAAGCGTCAGGCTCAGGTGCATCCTGCGCGAACGCAGCCGCGTCGTTGACGATCTGGCGCACGTCGCGGTCGATGTTGCGCAAATCGTCTTCGGCGAACCCCTCCTCCATCATGCGCGCGCGCACCTGCGCAATCGGGTCGTGGTGCTCGCGCATGTCCTTGACCTCTTCCCTGGTCCGGTATTTCGCCGGGTCCGACATCGAGTGCCCCCGATAGCGGTAGGTCAGCATCTCCAGGATGAATGGCCCGTTGCCGGCGCGCGTCCACTCCCCGGCCCGCGTGCCGGCATCGTGCGCGGCGCGAACATCCATGCCGTCGACCTGCCATCCGGGAATCCCGAACGAACGCCCACGCTGCGAAAGGTCGGTCGTCGCCGACGACCGCTCGATCGCCGTGCCCATCGCGTACTTGTTGTTTTCGATCACGAAGACCACTGGCAGCCGCCACAGCTCCGCCATGTTGAACGCCTCGTAGACCTGCCCCTGGTTGGCGGCGCCGTCGCCGAAATAGCACCACGTGACGAGATCGTTCCCGCGATATTTGTTGGCGAAGGCCAAGCCCGCCCCCAATGGCACCGATGCTCCGACGATCCCGTGGCCACCATAGAAATTGGCGGCCTTGGAAAACATGTGCATCGAGCCGCCCTTGCCCTTCGAATAACCTGAGCGACGGCCAAGCAGCTCCGCCATCACGCCGCGCGCTTCCATGCCGACCGCCAGCATGTGACCGTGATCGCGATAGGCGGTGATGACCTGATCGCCGGGCTTGGCGGCCATCTGGAGCCCCGTCACCACGGCCTCCTGCCCAATGTAGAGATGACAGAACCCGCCGATGTGCCCCATGCCGTAGAGTTGTCCCGCCTTCTCCTCGAAGCGGCGGATCAACAGCATCGTTCGATAGGCGGCGCGCTCCTGTTCCGGCGTGAAGCTGAGCACGCCTGGCGGTCGCGGTGGAGCCGTGACAGGCGGGCGAGTGGCGCGGATCTGATCGGGCATCGTGTTCCGGTCGATAGCTGTCTGAACACCATGAAGCATGGCCGGTCAGAGCCTAGAGCCGGATCGTCTGAGATGGAAGCGCCGGAACCACCAGCCACGGTCCGAACCCAATAGTAATGGGTTTGCAAGATCGCCAGCCGAAGCAAAATAGGCAAGTGGACAGTGCGCAGGACTTGGAGCAGACCACGGTCGTCGGCAAGGCCGGAGTTGAGAGCGCCAACGGGCCGCGCTTTTCGACAAGCGCTGGGAAATTCAGCGGATGAGGGGGCCGCGGCTGACGATCCGGTCCTGGCGGCGGACAAATCCCAGGACATCGCGCGCAATCTCTTCAACGAGGTCGGCGTCGGGGGGCTCCGGGGCCAGCAACGCCACGTCGCGGTTCAATCTGGCGCGCACGGCCTCGAGCCCTCTGATTTCGAACTCCAAACCTGCGGAACGGGAAATCAGTCGTGATCGGGTCTCGAGGCCGTGTCGGCCATAGAGCGCATGATAGGCGAACATGCAGGTCAACCCCAGGCAGGTAAGCACAACCAGGATCCGCCTGGGCCCTGCGGGCCTCTCATGTTTTGGTGATTTACGCAGCACTGTTTTCAACGTTTGTTCGACTGGGAACAACACCGTTTCTACAGCATCCCTCTTAAAGCTCGGTAAAGTCGTGTCCGATTTTCGTCAGACTGGCCCATTATTTTTTCGGGATGGCCGGACGACGCCGTGCCGCTGTTGCTTCGAGGCGACTGGTCAGTCCGCCTCCCATCGCCTACGATCCGCGCCCGCATTCGACTTGCAAAGGATTGGACATGCTGCGTTTCTGCGCCTTGCTGCTGACCGTCTTGGCGTTGGCCGCAGCCACTGGCCCGGCCTGGGCGGAGAACCGCGTGGCGCTGGTCGTCGGCAATGCGAATTATGCTCACACGACACCGCTGACCAATCCGCTCAACGACGCCCGCGACATGACCGCCGCCCTGAAATCGATCGGCTTCGATGTGGTCGAGGCCATCGATGCAGACAAGAGCAGGTTGGACAGCGCGCTGAGGTCCTTCGCCGACAAGCTGACCGGAGCCGACGTGGCCCTGTTCTTCTATGCCGGCCACGGGTTGCAGGTCGGAGCCCAGAATTATCTCGTCCCCATTGACGCCGAGCTTCAACGCGAGCGCGATCTTCAGTTCGAAGCCGTGAGCCTCGACTTCATCATGCGCCAAATGGAGATCGACCGCGATGGCAAGACGACGATCGTCATTCTCGACGCTTGCCGCGACAATCCGCTTGCCCGCAACCTCGCACGCTCGATGGGAACCCGCTCCGCCGCCATCGGACGTGGCCTTGCCGCCACCGCAACGGGCCTCGGCACCTTCATTGCTTATGCGACCCAGCCCGGCAACGTGGCCCTCGACGGCAAGGGCCGCAACTCACCCTTCACCGCCGCGTTGACGCGCCATATGAAGACCAGGGGCCGCAACCTCAACGCCACCATGATAGCGGTGCGAAACGACGTCGTCGCCGCCACCGATGGCCATCAGGTTCCCTGGGACCACTCTGCCCTCAACCGAGACTTTTATTTCGTTCCAGGCGACGCCGCTCCACGCTCCGGCACGGTTTCAGCGGCTCCCTTGGCTTCCAGCGGCGATCTTGCCGCCCTCCAGGCCCGCCTGCGCAAGCTCGAGGAGGAGGCCGCCAGCCGCGAGGCGCAGATTGCCTCTGGCAGGCTCGATGACCTAAAGAGCCGTGCGACAGCCCTCCAGGACGAGGACAGGCGCCAGACTCGCAAGCTGTTCGACCTCATGCGCCAGCAGGGCCAAGCCAAGGACGATGCCGAACGCGGGCGCCTCGCCAGGGAGTTGATGGATTTGCGCATGGACATGTCTCGCCGCAATCAGGAACTGGCACGCATCAGGGAGGAGATTGAAAAGGCTTCGCCTCCGGCCACGAACGCAGCTGCGCTCAATGCCGCCACCAGCCCCGCAATACCGCCTGTCACACCGCCCCCAGATCCAAATGCCAGCGCCGCCGATTTCGCACAGGTCGACAACGTGCGTCTGGAGGGAACTGAAATCCGCTCCTTCCGCGCGCCCAATCCAGACGCTTGCCGAAACACGTGCGCCACCGAAACGGGATGCATCGGCTACCAACATGGACGCAAAATTCCAGTCATGGGCTCATGCACGCTCTTTTCAAAGGTCGATGCCCGCCACGAAGACAAGAGCTGGCGCAGCGGCATGCGCGGTGCGCCGAGCCGGGCGACCGTCGGGCTCCTGCCGCCGCAACTGCTCGGCGTGAAGCCCACTCGCACCGATCGCGGCTTCCAGGTCTTCGAAAGCGCATCGCTCGAGGGAGACATGATCAAGATGTCGGGTGCCGACTCGACGCGATCCTGCATGACCGTGTGCCGCAACACGGCAGGGTGCACCGCGGCAACCTACCTCGCCAAGAAAGGCGAACTGGGCAACATGTGCACCACCTATTCGCGCATCATCGGGGCCAGAACCGGCATCGGTGGCGCTGCGGCACTCATCAGGTCTGCCGAGTGAACGCATCGGCGGCAAGCATCTGTGGCGCTCAATTCGATCCAATCACGTACATCGACAATGCGCTCGCCACCCCCATCGCCGCGAGCCCCGCTCCGACGACGGGCCACGTCAGGCGATCGCCCAAACGGTAGCTCAGCCAGCCGACCAGGAGGATGCCGACCAGGATGCCGATCGGGCCGCCGACCGAAATGACCTTGTAGGCATCCGCTATCTGGCCCTCGCCGCCACCAGGGGGCGGACCTCGCATGGCGTGCAGCAGCCCGGTAGCGCCAGCGCCGAGAACAAAGAACGATGGCAAGCCCACAACAGCGAACAGGAAGGCGACAAACAACGCCCTGCCCCGCGATGCCACCATGTCAAGTTCCCCTGGATCGTTCTATATCCTCCGACCTCGATGTATTGGCCAGCCGATTGCGAAAATAATAAGCCACGCACGCTGACGCAAAGGCGTCCTTGCCTTTCGCGATCCTCGCGGCAAACTCAATAGCCTCAGGCGGGCGATTGGAATCTATATTCCAGCCACAGAGCTGAACACGCTCACGCGGCGTGTTCCCGACTTCACGCCCCCGCAACCCCGCCGCGCAGGATCGAGCGCCCGGCAAACCGCGCCACGTCGCCCAGTTCACCCTCGATGCGGATGAGCTGGTTGTACTTCGCGAGACGATCCGAGCGCGACAGCGAGCCGGTCTTGATCTGCCCGCAGTTGGTCGCGACCGCGAGATCCGCAATGGTGGAGTCCTCGGTTTCGCCGGAGCGGTGCGACATCACCGCCGTATAGCCGGCACGCTGCGCCATGTTGACGGCGTCGAGCGTCTCCGAGAGCGTGCCGATCTGGTTGACCTTCACCAGGATCGAGTTGGCGATACCCTTGGCGATCCCCTGGCTCAATCGCTCGGTATTGGTGACGAAGAGGTCGTCGCCGACGAGCTGGCACTTTGCCCCGATCAACTCCGTGAGAGCCTTCCAGCCGGCCCAGTCGTCCTCCGCCATGCCATCTTCGATGGAGATGATCGGATAGTCTGTGACGAGTTTGGCAAGGTATTGCGCCATCGCTGCGCTATCCAGAACCTTGCCCTCGCCTTCCAGATGATACTTGCCGTCCTTGAAGAACTCGGTCGAGGCACAATCGAGCGCCAGCACGACGTCGTCGCCTGGCCGGTAGCCGGCCTTGGAGATTGCGCGCATGATGAAGGACAGCGCCTCGTCCGCGCTCTTCAGACCCGGTGCAAACCCGCCTTCGTCGCCGATGCCGGTGTTATGACCGGCGTCCTTCAGGTTCTTCTTGAGCTGATGGAAGATCTCCGCGCCCATGCGGATCGAGTCGGCGCACGAGTCGGCACCGACAGGCATGATCATGAACTCCTGGATGTCGATAGGGTTGTCAGCATGGGCGCCGCCATTGATGATGTTCATCATCGGAACGGGCAGCACGTGAGCCGCTGCGCCGCCCACGTAGCGATAAAGCTGCAAGCCGGAAGCAGCAGCCGCCGCCTTCGCCACCGCGAGCGAAACGCCCAGGATGGCGTTGGCCCCGAGCCGGCCCTTGTTCTTGGTCCCGTCAAGCTCGATCATGGCCGCATCGATGCCGCGCTGATCCTCCGCATCCATGCCGGCCAGCGCATCGTAGATCTCGCCGTTGACGGCATCGACCGCCTTGGTGACGCCCTTGCCGAGATAGCGCTCCTTGTCGCCGTCCCTGAGTTCGACGGCCTCGTGCGCCCCCGTCGAGGCGCCCGAAGGCACTGCGGCGCGCCCGAAAGCACCATCCTCCAGCACCACATCGACCTCCACCGTCGGGTTGCCGCGGCTGTCCAGGATCTCGCGGCCGATGATATCGATGATGGCGGTCATGGGGTCACGTCCTCCGGTTCTCGTTGTCTGGCGTCGTTGTCTTTGGGGCAGGGATGACGAAGCAGATCCAGGCACCCCTCCCTGCGCCCGAAGGTCTTTCGGGCTCAGCGCAGGTCGCGCCGCGTTGTAATCCTGTTTCGCCTCGCGGCAAAGCCCCGAAAGGATGACGCTGTCCCTACCCGTTAAGGGCAGACCGGGAGCCGCACCGCAGCGATGCCGATCCGCGAGGCCATGAATCGATCAAGCAGGACGCTCAACGCCCTTCAAGCATCTCGAGAGTGCGCCGGTCGGGCACGCCACCGCATAATTTTTCGATCGCCTCGGCATAGACCGATCGAGGACCTGCGGCCACGGCAAAAAGGGTCATGGATGAGCGGAATTTGAGGTCGTCGGGCGTGCCAAACAGCTGTCGCAGTGGCGCGCCCGTATGATCGAGCACCAGCCGTGTCACCTCCTCCAACCGCGGTCCCAGCACCGGATGGGCGAGATAGGCGCGAGCTTCTTCAATCGAGGAGATGCCGAAATCCCACGCCACACCAGAGCGGCCAAGGCCCCTCATCTGGGGGAAGACGAACCACATCCAGTGCGTGGCCTTCCTGCCCGCCCGCAGTTCCTCGCAGGCGCGCTCGTGGATGCCCGCCTGGGCTGACACAAACCGATCAAGGTCGAAAAGGGCGGGCGTTGACATATCTTTCACCCGTGGGCATGTCACGATCACAGCAAGACTAGGGGATGCGGCGCGCAAGGTCACGCACGAGTCCTGCCGTGGTCGCGCTGTCCCAAAGAACGAAACCGGGAGCGCGCATGCCCGCCCAATCCGCCCTCGTGCTCTTTTCAGGCGGTCAGGATTCGACCGTCTGCCTGGCCCAAGCGCTGACAATGTACCAGCATGTCGAGACGGTCGGCTTTTCCTATGGCCAGCGGCACGACATCGAGCTGGAGACGCGCCTTGCTCTCCTCGCGCGGCTGCGAAGTGAATTTCCCGAATGGGACAAGAAACTTGGTCCCGATCATCCGCTCGAACTTCCGACGCTCGGCCGCATCTCCGAAACGAGCCTGACCCGCTCCGTCGCCATCGAGATGGCCGACAACGGCCTGCCGAACACCTTTGTCCCGGGCCGCAACCTGCTGTTTTTCGTCTACGCGGCGGCAGTTGGCTTCCGCCGAGGCATCACGAGCCTCATCGGCGGCATGTGCGAAACGGATTATTCCGGCTATCCCGACTGCCGCAACGACACCTTGCAAACGCTGGCGAGCGCGATCTCGCTCGGTATGGACAAGTCGTTTCGG
Source organism: Hyphomicrobiaceae bacterium (assembly GCA_050246945.1). Taxonomy (GTDB): domain Bacteria; phylum Pseudomonadota; class Alphaproteobacteria; order Rhizobiales; family Hyphomicrobiaceae; genus JAEUMD01. The sequence continues at coordinate 16,847 of JBFWVC010000003.1, read as the reverse complement.
ATCGTCACACCTTTGATGTACGTGGACAAGGCGGGAACCTGGGCGCTGGCGGAAAAGCTCGGTGGCCGAGCCTTCGTTGACCTTGTCATCGAGGCGACGCACACCTGTTATCTCGGCGACCGCGAGCGCCGCCACCCATGGGGCTTCGGATGCGGCACCTGCCCGGCCTGCGAGCTTCGCGCGAAAGGATGGGAGAAATGGCAACGAGCGAGGACATCCGAAAAGAGTTGATGACGGCCCTGGATCATGCTCTGGCCGGGCGGTGGGACGCAGCGCACGCCATCGTGCAGTTGCACGAGGACAGCCCGGTCGCCTGCTGGCTTCATGCCGTGCTGCACAAAATCGCGGGCGACAGTGGCAACGCGCGCTACTGGTACGCGAGGACGCATATGGACTACGAGCGTTTTCGCGACCCGAAGGTCGAGCTACGCGCCATCCATCACGAACTGACCCGCGAGGTCTGAACAACCAGAGCCAGGAATTACGACCCAGCCATGACTCCACACGCCCTGATCATCCGCTTTGATGACTACGCCGCCCGGTTCTTCACGCGCGACACGCCCGACCCAGGTCCCCTGGACCGATTGGCGGATCAGCTCGATGGCATCCTGACCGCCGATGGCCTGGGCGAACTCGACGGCCATGAGCTGGCTGACGACGGCAGCGTCGGCACGATCTATCTCTACGGAGATGACGCGCGCGCCATGTATGATGCCGTCAGGGACACACTGGAAACGTCGCCAGTCGCCCGTGGCGGCATGGCGTTCCTGTATTTCGGCGACCTCACCGATGAATCGACCCGTGTCGAGGAAATCCCGATCGACGGAATACTCTCCTGAAGCCGGCCGCCGGACCTACAGAGCGCTGGGTTTCGAGCCGCTCTGCGACCGCGGCGCAAATGCCTATGGCAACCCGTGTCACAACACGAATCAAGTCTTCATAGAGAACGGCGTGAAGTCGGTATCGCGATCGTAGTAGTCGACGCCTTCCGCGCGCTTGAGAAACCCGACGATCTTGTATGTCAGCGGCGTGAAGACCACCTCCACCAGCGTCTTCAACAGGAACTGCGCGAGCATCACAGTCGGTAATGCCTCATTGGGAATGATCCCTGAGTTGTAGAACGCCAATGGATAGAAGAGAGTACTGTCGACGGCCTCACCAACGATGGTCGAACCGATTGTGCGCATCCAGAGCCAGCGGCCTTCTGTCCAGATCTTCATTTTTGCCAGAACGTACGAGTTCACGAACTCACCAGAAAAATAGGCAATCATCGATGCGCCGACGATCCGCCAGGTGTTACCGAACGCAATTTCGTAGGCCTGCTGGTGCTTCCAGAAGGATGCCGGTGGCAGCGCCACGACGACTGCCGACATCAGGCTCGCGAACGCCAGCGCTGCAAATCCAGCCCAGATCACCTTGCGTGCCCGCGCGTAGCCATAGACCTCGGTCAGGATGTCGCCAAAGATGTAGGAGATGGGAAAGAACAACACGCCCGCTCCGAATACGACCGCACCGACCAGCGGAAGCTCGACCGTGGCGATCTTGGCCGGTCCGATCAAATTCGAGCAGATCAGCACCGTGACGAACGCCGCCATCACCAGATCGTAGTACTTGAAGCGCGCCGTGCCCGCCCCCGTCGCCTGCTTGCTCATGAGCCCCTCTCGCCCAGCTGCCGGTATGGCACATCATCGCATCGCTCACGCACACGAGGCTACAACGGCTTGCAGCCGCCACCTGGACTAAGCGTGCTTGACAGTCAGCGCGGCGCTCTCCAGATGTCCGGCCATGTATCAGGTCAAAGAGATCTTCTATACGTTGCAGGGGGAAGGCCAGAACGCCGGTCGGCCTGCGATCTTCTGCCGGTTTGCTGGTTGCAACCTTTGGTCCGGACAGGAAGCCGACCGCTCGAATGCCGAGTGCCGCTTCTGCGACACCGATTTCGTCGGCACCGGCGGCCCCGGCGGCGGCAAGTTCAAGCGCCCCGAGGAGCTGGTCGAGGCGATTGCCGCGGCTGCCGGCGATGAGGCGGCCCCCTCGCTCGTCGTCCTCACCGGCGGCGAGCCCATGCTGCAGGTGAACCTGCCGCTCGTCACCGCACTCCACAACGAGGGCTTCGAGGTCGCCATCGAGACCAACGGCACGATCAAGGTGCCCCGCGCCATCGACTGGATCTGCGTCAGTCCGAAAGCGGGCACCAAGCTCGCGCAGCGTACCGGCGACGAGCTGAAGCTCGTCTATCCGCAGAGTGGACTGGCCCCCGAGGACTGCCTCGACCTCGATTTTCAATACCGATACCTGCAGCCGATGGACGGGCCGGACCGCGACGCCAACACCGCCGCCGCCGTCGCCTACTGCAAGGCAAACCCCGAGTGGCGCTTATCGCTTCAAACCCACAAGCTGATCGGCATTCCTTGACGTCGGATTGGAAACCGGGGCGCCTCACGCCTTTTCGGCAGATTGTTTCTACTTCGCGATGCGCACGACCGAAATGCTTTCCGCTATCTTTTTGAACGACGCCGAGAGGCTTTCCGCGTTGGCAGCCTGATAATAATATTCGGGACTACTCGCGCAAGTTTTCAGCACTTCGACCACGGACGGCTCGGTGACCTCGAACGCAACAGTATAGATTACAACCCCCTTGGCCTTGACACTCTGACACGTCTCCGTCGTCAGCGAGTTTGCCAGCGTCGCGTCCGAGCCGTGGTGGAACGGATAGCCGGGTGACTTGGTGTTGATGCCATCGGTCATGATAACCATGTACTTGCGCACAACTGTCGAGCTTGGATCGGCGCCATCGGCAAACGGTGCGTTCCAGTCGAGCACGCGCCAGCCCCAGATGATACCCGGCTGGATGAACGTATCATGGATCGCGTTCATCGCCTGGATCTTATTGACGAGATCGGATGTCGCATTGGTCAGGCGTGTCAATTGGCTGTTGCAATACGTATTCATGAGTCCGGGAACACGGGTAGAGAAATCGGAACCGGTCTGCACGTCGAGTGGATAAGATCGACTGCCCACGCAACCGTACCACGTCTCATTACTCGTCACGTCGCCGCACTGTTGCACTGGGTCTCCCCAGTTCCAATCGCACTGCGTCGACGTGCACGTCGAGGGCATGCCATCTTTCAAGCAGCTTTGCGTGGTTGTCTGGCAGTTGCTTGACGTCGCATTGGGGTAGGTGTTCCAGCATTGATAGGTTGTGGTGGCGCTATCCATCGGCACATCGATCCACGCAGCATTGCGATACTCCATGCCGACATTGACGTACTGCGCAAACGGAACGAGACCGATGCGCACGTTCGCATCGGCATTGGGAACAGCATAGATCGTGTCGACAAGGCCGGTTGCCGCTGCCTTGAGGGCATCGAGTTTCGCGCCTGCCATCGAACCCGTATTGTCGAGGACGAGCACCAATTCTGAAGTCGTCACGCCGTACGTCGATGATGCCCGCAAATTCAGGTCGACGTCATTGAAACCGAAGACTCGCGCAAAGTAGGTTCGCATCTTCGCCGTGGCACTCACCGTGACCTGGCGAATGCCTTCGTCGACTGCAGTGGCCACGGCGTAGGAAACCACGTCGTTTTTGACGACGAAATTGGCGTTGAAAAACTGATCCGCCACGGTTTCGGGGTCGCCCTGGTTCATCGACTTCGCGCGTGCCGCGGCAAGCGCGGCGGCATCGAGCGAGGCCTGTGCGTCCATCGCGACACGAGACGCCCTCGTATAGTCGATCGCCAACCCGATGAACCCTATCAATACAATCGCAAACAGCCCGAACAGGATTGCAACGCCGCCGCTCCGATCGCTCCAAAGCCCCTTCAAGTCGCCCCGCCCTGCCATGTTCCCGTTGCCTCCGAATGCCGACCGAACGCCCAATTCGGGCGCTTTGATCCGACAATCTGCAGACGGAAGCCCTAAACAGAACTGAATACTTCATCGTTTTGCTGCTTTTGGTTACAAATAGGCAAAGCGCTGGTCCGTCCGCACACAGATACTATCGGGGATTGTGTCTTTGCGTGTCCTGCGACCGGTGTTGCAGCCGAAGCCGCGATCAGAAGCAAGGGCGCGCCCGCGGGCGCACGAGGATTCGGGCGACGAGCGGCTTTGGGTCCGGCCCCAATAGTAAGCGGTTCAATGCAGGCAGGTTCGGGTTGTCGGGCAGGCGCGCGAGCGCAGGATATCCGGGCGATATCCGAGGACGTGCAACGCACCAGAAGGCCAGATCCGTCCTGCCCGATGTAAACTTTCGCAATGCGCGATCGTCCGCGTTCGGCATTGCCCTGCCCCCTCGGGAACGCTAGAAGCCTCCCCAGAACCACATTTCCAGGATCCTGATCCTCAGACCATGCTGATCTACCGAGAGTTCCTCTTCGAGGCCGCGCACTATCTGCCGAGCGCACCGCCGGGACATCCCAATGCCCGCGTGCACGGTCATTCGTTTCGCGCCCGCATCACGGTTGATGGCGATCCCGATCCGGAAACCGGACTAGTGATGCATTTCGACGATCTCTCCGCCGCAGTTGCCGATGCACGTGACGCACTCGATCATCGCATGCTGAACGACATAGAGGGATTGAAGGCGCCGACGCTGGAGCTGATCGCCATGTGGCTCTGGGACCGGATCGCCAACCGCGTACCCGGCCTCGCCGAGATCGAAATCGCGCGCGACAGCTGCCACGAAGGCTGCATCTATCGCGGTCCTCGCACGATTAACCGGATGGCCGCGGAGTAGTCCAATGGCCGACAAGGCGAAGGGAAAAGCACCCCGGCTTCTCGGCCAACGGGTTCCCTTGCCCGAGGGCCCGGACAAGGCATTGCTCGAGCGGGTCGCCAACCCGCACCCCGATACACATTATCTTGCGCGTTTCACCGCCCCCGAATTCACCACTTTGTGCCCCGTGACAGGCCAGCCCGATTTCGCTCACCTGGTGATCGATTACGTTCCGGGCGGATGGCTGGTGGAATCGAAATCGCTGAAGCTCTATCTCGGCTCGTTTCGCAACCATGGCGCGTTCCATGAGGACTGCACCGTCGCAATCGGAAAACGGCTCGTCGCATTGTTGGAACCGCACTTCCTCCGCATCGGCGGTTACTGGTATCCGCGCGGCGGGATTCCAATCGACGTCTTCTGGCAGTCCGGCGTCTGCCCTGCTGATGTTTGGCTCCCCGACCAAGGTGTGACGCCGTATCGCGGACGCGGCTGAGCGCGTCTGCTCGCCGCCGGCGTTGCCGGGTGACACCTCTCCCCAATTTCCTCGATTTTGAGTTTCAATCAGTTCTATCAGGCGACCCACATGACCGGACGCAATTGCGCCACGTTCGCCGGTTGAATGCCGGCCGGCGTGATGCAGGTTCGTATGCTTTTGCATCAATGCGAGGCACGCGGCGAGGTCGCGACGGAAACCTGCCCGCTTCCCCGTTAGTGCCTGCATCAACGTCATCCATCTAGGAGACATCTCACCATGAAGCTCACCAAGATTGCTGCTCTTTCGGCCCTTGTTGTCGTGGCATCTGCCGCAGCAGCCAACGCCGCTCCAATCGCCGGGCTATCCAAGGCTCCAACGGCCGGGAACGGCGTCGTTCAGGTGCATGGCCGTCATGACAGGTGCGAGTTGGGCCGCGCCGGCTGGCATCGCTCACCCCGCTATGGCGTCCGCATCGTTTGCCGCCCGGCTCGCCCGCGCGGCGACTACTGGATCTGGCGCTCTGAGGGACCGCGACAGGGCTGGTGGGACAACCGGTCTCACCGCTGGTACAGGTAACAGGAAAGACCAAATAGCGAAGACGGCCGGCTCCGCGGGGGCCGGCCGTTTGCATGTCGTCACCCTCGCCTCTCTCCGCGGTCTTGGTCGTTCGCTCTCACCAGACCCATCTCATGCCGGCCGCTCGATCACCGAATAGGTTTGATCAGGAAAACCGTCGCCGCCTTTCACGCGCCGCTCCGAATGCACCTCGCGCCAGCCGCTGAGTGCATCGGCGGTCAGCGTCGGCGCATCCACCAGCCTCTCGTGAAGCACCGTCCGATAGATTCGCCGGACGTGAGGCAGCGCCTGAGTGTAGTGGCTGGCGCCTCCGGCAACGAAAATTTCCGGCGCGCTCTTTGTCTTCGCCAGGCGCCGCGCCGCATTGAGCGCCGCATCCAGGTCGGGCAGGAACCAGAACCCGTATCCCGACAGATGATGATTGCCGCCAGCCTCCAGCAAATCCTCGTCGCGCGTGACGACGAACAACCATCGGTCGGCGCCGAGCATGTTCATGTAGTGGAACGCGCGCCGCCCGATGATCACTGGGCGGTTGCGCGTCACCTGTACGGCACGATTGACGAGCCAGGGCGCGCGCCAAGCCACTGAATGCACGGGCCCCGCGAGCGCATTATTCTCGCTCATCAGCGCGATCATCGATGTGACAGCCTCGCCTGCCGCAGTACCCGCCATCTCTCCACCTCGCTAACGCATGTCGCGCAAAAGTACGCAGCGGTTTTGCGACAAAGACATGTACAAAGCCATGCCCCAGCGTGTCAGGAGCGAAACTGAAAATTCGCGACACGCGTCAAGTCTCAGCCCAAGCCCTCAGCAAAAACACGGGTGGGCCGCAAGATCAAGCCGCCCCACCGAAACGATCGTTCACGCCGGCATCGGAGCGGCGCGAGCCCCCTCGGGGCTATGCCGTACGCACGCGCCGGCCTCGGCATTGCAACCATCATGAGCACATAAGGTGCAGCGTTGCTTGACTTTTTTCGGCCATCCGAATCGCAAGGATGTGAAGTCAGTCAACCACTGGGGGTTTTAAATGAACGGGCTTCCCGAGAACATCGAAGAGCTGCTGACAGAGCTTGTCGAGAAATCGCGACACGAGATGAACATCATGCTGGCGCTTGCCGATGCAATCCGCCGCACCGACGAGCAGCTCTTGCGCGAGGTGCAGAACGTCACCCTGCACCACGAGATCCGTCGCGCCGAGATCAAGGGTGAGTTGCAGGCACTGGCCTCGCGGCTGTGCACCCTGCCAGGGCGCGCGACTGCCGAACACCCCACCGACCATCTGCAACGGCCTCACCAGGCCATTCCCGACGCGATGCACCGCGAGCACCCGGCCGACCGGCGCAACGGCTGGAAGAATTCGGCCGAAGATATCGACGCGGAGCTCAACGACGCGTTCGGCGCCGAGCTGCAACGGCACTGAATGCAGCGGACCGACAACGGCAAGCGCGGCCCACGGGCATAGCCGACGGTGATGCTTCTCGCGGCGGGAGAAACGTCACCGCCGGATATCTCGGAAAGGCGCGCTACTTCTTCTCGGTCGCCGCGACAGTGCGCATCAGTGTGTCTTTGGCGCGCGCCTGCAACATATCTATGGTCGCCGCATCTTTGTAGTCCGAATAGGTGTTGAGCGTGAGAACGTGCTCGTTGAGTGCAACCCAGCCCGTCACAACTGCAATTTCGCGAGCATTGGCACCAGCGGCCACCTCCACCGTTTGCGCCGTGTAGAGCGCGTCGTCGTCCTTGGCGATCACACTCATGTTGCGAAGCTTGAGCTGTAGCCCCGCCGTGCCCGCGGCCTCGTCGATCTTGCTTTTGACTGTATCGAGATCGAGACTAGGCATCGCCGCTGCAAGTTCCCGCACCACGTCTGACCGGCTCATACCCGCGGGTACGCGCGTGTGATGGCCCGGCTTTCCATTGAGCAGCCAGATTATCCACTGCTTCCATGGCTTGCCTGATCGCATTGCCTCCACGTCCTTGCACGGGATCGCCATCAGCAGCACCGCATTGACTTCTTTCTGCATCCGGTCCTGCAGCTCGTAGTGTGCTTTTTCCTTCGCGTGCGTTCGCGACATCGCACAGAAGCCCTCCGGCATCTGCAAATCGAATGCCGCGCCATCCGCTTTCAACATCTCCGCCCGCACGGGCAGATCGTGCAGAAGACTGAACACAAGTCCGGCAATCGCGAGCAGAAAACGCATGGGCGGTGTCCCTTCGACCTGAAGATGCAGCGAGACTACCGAGCGGTCCCGTCTTCCGGCAAGCTATTCGCGTTCGTGGTTTGAAGAATCCAATCGATCAGCATGTCGATCCGGTCCGCTCCCCAGAATGGTTCGCCGCGCCACAGGAAGAACGGTGATCCGAAGACCCCTTTCGACAGCGCTTCTTCGCTCCGGCACTTGAGGATGGCCTTGCAGTGTTCATCGCGTGCGAAAGCGAGACTAGATCCCGACGTGCCGGCATCCTCCAGGCAGCGGATCAGCACGTCGTCGTCGGTGATGTCTTCGCTGTGGTTGTAGTAGTGGCGGAAGCAGGCCGCAGCGAACCGGTCTGCAATCGTGCTGTCGCGTCCTTCGAGCCCATAAAAGATTCGGCCCGGCGCCAGCGCGACGACCGGATGATTGGCCGGGGGCGCGAACCGTACGTCCTTCATGGCGGCAAGACGTTGCCAGTCGCGGCGGGCGTAATCGCCCTTCATCGGGGTCGATGACAGACCTTGCGCACCCGTCACCTTGAAGGCCGTGCCGAGCATGAAAGGCCGCCACAGAACCGGGCAGCCCGTCCCGCGCTCGATCCTGCCGATCTCCAGGTGCGCGAAGTAGGCATAACCCGACCCGAAATCGAACCAGAACTCGATGGGGTCTGCCGGCATACTCACGGCATCACCTCAAATCCGGCGGCGTGCCTTCTTCCTTCAGCATCGCTATGGCCTCGTCGAGCGACATCACCTCCTGCTTCTGGCTGCCCAGACGGCGGATCGAAACCTTGCGCTCTTCTGCCTCGCGTTTTCCCACGACCAGCATCACCGGAACCTTCTCCAGCGAATGCTCGCGCACCTTGAGATTGATCTTCTCGTTTCTGAGATCGGTCTCGGCACGGAGGCCCGCCGCCTCGAGAGCCGAGGCAACCTGGCCCGCATACTCATCTGCGTCCGATACGATGGTGGCGACCACCGCCTGCACCGGCGACAGCCACAGCGGGAAGTGCCCCGCGAAGTTCTCGATGAGAATGCCCGTGAACCGCTCAAGCGATCCGAACATGGCGCGATGGATCATCACCGGTGTCACCTTCTGCGAGTTCTCGTCGATGTAGAACGCGCCCAACCGTCCAGCGAGGTTGAAGTCCACCTGCGTCGTGCCGCACTGCCATTCGCGTCCGATGGCGTCCTTCAGTACGTATTCGAGTTTCGGCCCGTAGAACGCGCCCTCGCCCGGCTGCAATGCCGTCTTGATACGGCCATTGGAACGCCGCGTCACCTCGTCGAGCACGTCCTGCAATGCCTTCTCAGCCTTGTCCCAGAGTTCGTCGGCACCGACGCGCTTCTCCGGACGCGTGGAAAGCTTGATGAAGATGTCCTCGAACCCGAAGTCCTTGTAGATGGACAGCATCAGGTCGTTGATCTTGAGGCACTCCTCCATGATCTGGTTCTCGGTGATGAAGATGTGCGCGTCATCCTGCGTGAAGTGGCGCACGCGCATGAGGCCGTGCAGCGCCCCCGACGGCTCGTAGCGGTGAACCTTGCCGAACTCGGCGATCTTGAGCGGCAGGTCGCGATAGCTCTTCAGCCCGTGCTTGAAGATCTGCACGTGGCCCGGGCAGTTCATCGGCTTGCAGCAGAACACGCGCTCGTCGGGAAGAACCGTGGTGAACATGTTCTCACCGTAGTTCTCCCAGTGGCCCGAGAGCTCCCAGAAGTGCTTCTCCATCATGTCGGGAGAGTTCACCTCGACGTAACCCGCCCGCTGCTGCGCGCGCCGCATATAGGCAATGAGGTTCTGGAACAGCGTCCAGCCCTTCGGATGCCAGAAGACTGAGCCCGGCGCTTCCTCCTGGAAGTGGAACAGATCCATCTCGCGGCCGAGCTTGCGGTGATCGCGCTTCTCGGCTTCTTCCAGCTGTGTCAGATACGCTTTGAGGTCGTCCTCGCTCGCCCACGCCGTGCCATAGATTCGCTGCAGCTGCGGATTGTTGGAATCGCCGCGCCAATAGGCGCCGGCAAACTTCATCAGCTTGAACGCCTTGCCAATCTGCCCGGTCGAGGTCATGTGCGGACCGCGGCACAGATCGAGCCAGGTGTCTTGGCTGTAGATCTTGACGTCCTGGTCCTCGGGGATCGCGTCGACCAGTTCCACCTTGAACAGCTCGCCCTTCTCCTTGAAGTAGCGCTTCGCCTTTTCGCGGCTCCACACCTCTTTGCTGAAAGGCGCGTTGCGCTGGATGATCTCCGCCATCCTCTTTTCGATCCTGGCGAGATCGTCGGGATGGAACGGCTCGGCCTTGGCGAAATCGTAATAAAAGCCGTTCTCGATGACGGGGCCGATCGTCACCTGCGTTCCAGGCCACAGCTCCTGCACCGCTTCGGCCATGACGTGTGCGCAGTCGTGCCGGATGAGTTCAAGCGCCTCGGGATCGGTGCGCGTGATGATCTTGATTTCGGAATTCGCATCGATCGGGTCGGCAAGATCGGCAAGCGTGCCGTCGCGCGCAATCGCGACCGCTTTCTTGGCGAGGCTCTTGGAGATGCCTTCGGCCAGTTCTTTTCCGGTGATGCCTTTGGGATAACGGCGCTCGGCGCCATCGGGGAATCGTAGCGTGATCTCGCTCACGGGGCCCTCCTCTCACTCACTGCCTACCACGCAGGTAAGATGGATGAACATGTCAGTATTCGAAGCAGAAGATGCTTCGAGTCCGGGGCTTTTGCACGCGCGCCACCCCGTCTGTCAAGCACCGCCTTGAGCGCTCATTCGCGGCGTCTCGATGTTTCCCGGTGCGGCTTGGGCACACCCGCCAACCCGTTGTCTCCTTTCGCCTCTTTGGTGGAACAACACAGCAATGCCCCATTTCGGCCATTGCAACTCCCGCATTCGGCCCCACTGCCGCCGCCAGCCCTCAGCCACCATCTCCTTGAAGCCCGCAAGGCTTCCCCATGCGCTCCACCCGTACCGGGGAGCGCATGGGTCATCTCAATGATCGGGCTGTCTTGGGGGATTTCGTGACCACAACGCCGAGCATAGGGGCAATAGCCCGCTAGCCGGAGACGATTGTCAGGGCGGCATGGCAGCCACGAGCACGGGGCGCCATGACCTGGGGAGGTGAGCGTCCCTGGCTCAATGCTCCGGCGAGCAGTCGCTGGCCTGCCGAGAAACGCCCGGTCGAATGACGGTCGGGAGTTTGTAGCATGCGTTTCGTTTCGTGTTTTGCCGCCGCCGTGTGCCGGTCCGGCCGTGGGCCGGCGCCGAATTGCGCCTCGTCGGCGTTTGCTGGTCCTGGGCGCACGCCGCTCGTCACAGTGGCGACGTTGATACTTGCCGGCTCTTGGACAATTGCCGCCGCGCAGCCGTTGTCGGCTGGACCGCGCGCAGCCGCTCCGGTGACGATCATCGCCGGCACGCCAGAAGAAACCTCCCTGGTCATCGCCAATGATCTTGCCGCCGCTCTCGGTGACGCGTCCGGTCCGCGCATCCTCCCCATCGTCGGTCACGGCGGGCTTGCCAACATGACCGATCTGGTCGGACTTGCTGGCATCGATCTCGCCATCACTCAGACCGATACGCTCGACAACCTCAAATCCGCTGGCACTCTGGGGCCCGCGCTCGAGAGGCGCATCGGCATCGTCGCCAAGCTGCATGACGCGGAGTTGCACATCCTCGCCGGCAAGAACATCGAGCGGGTCGAGGATCTCGCCGGCAAGACCGTGAACCTGTGTGCTCCTGGCTCCGGCACCGAATTCACGGCTCGTGCCGTTCTCGATCGCCTGGGAATAAGGGTGCGCTCCATCAACGTGAGCCACCAAGCGGGATTGGCAAAAGTGGCGTCGGGAGAGATCGCCGCGACGTTGCTCGTCACCGGCAAGCCCTCACGTGCACTTCAGGGGCGCGCCCTGCCGGAAGGCGTGAAGCTCCTCGGCATACCGTTCCTGCCGCAGTTCGACCACACATACATGCCGGCAACGTTCACAGAGGCAGACTATCCGGGCCTCATCCCGCGCGGACAGCGCGTCGACACGCTCGCGGTCGGCGTCGTCCTCGCCGCGCCCATACCAGACGCCTCCGGCTCGCATAACGACCGCGTTTCCGCCTTTGTCGACATGTTCTTTTCCGACATCGCGACGTTGCACATGCCGACCTATCATCCGAAGTGGCACGACACCAATCTGACGGCCTCGCTGCCCGGGTGGTCGCGTCATCCCGCCGCCGAAAGCTGGTTGAAGTCGCATGGTTCGGCAAGCGCCCCTCAGCCTGCGCCTTCGGCAAGATCCGCATTTGCCGATGCCACCGGCGAGTTGGCCACCAAGACGGACACCGATCCAATGCTCGCCTTCGCCCAGGCGACGCGCGCCGCCAACGGCAACCCTGTCGAGCAGGAGCGCTTGTTCAGGGCATTTATCGAGAGGAGCAGGCCCCAACAACCCGCGATGACCGCATCGAGCGCTGCTTCACCCTGAGGCATCCGCCTGTCGGAGCCGAAGAAAATGACATGCGGCGCGAGCCGCCCAATTAAACTGAACCGGACGTTCGCAGATGACCAATCGGCAGCAACGCAGCTCGCATAGTCCCAGCATCAAGGAACTGCTCGAAGCGCTCACGGAGGAGGAGCGCCGCGCCGCAGCGCCGCAATCTGCGGCCACGACGCGTCCAGCCACGAACGGCGCGGGTCGCCATCACGCAACAACTGGCACTTCTGGTCTGGACGGGGCGCACCCTGCGCACCTTGCCCATGCGGCTCTGGCCGCAAAGCCCAATAGCTGGACTGCCTCCTCGCTGCAGTCCGTTCCCGATTTCGAATTCGAACAGGGAGGCGGCGCCAACGGCGGCTCGATTGATCGAGTCCAACACGGTGCCCAGGTTCCGCGTCGCGCACCGCCGCCGCCTCCCTCCGCCCTGATTGTTATCGACGCCGATCAAACGCCGTACGACGCGCACGGCGATTTCGCGCCGCCCTCGCCCGTTCGAGTCGACCGCGAGCGCGCATTGAAGCTGCTGCAGGCACACGTGCGTGTACCGTGGATTGCGCGCCATGCCTTCGCCGCGGCCGGTGCCCTGGCGGTCATACTTCCGAGCGCGTTCTATCTCACCGCCCCGGTGCTGGATCGCGTCGCCAAGGGCCAGGCCACTGCCCAACCTGCTGCCGCCATCGTCCAGCGGGGTGTCTCCGTGACCGAGGTGAGCACCGCGACGGCAGAATCACCGCATACCGCCACGTCTCGACGACTGGCAACAGATACTGGCGCAGGTTCCAGGCGTCTTGTCACAGGCTCACTGGAATCTATGGATCAATACGTATCGCTGCGGAGCGCGCCCGCGCCGGCACCGTCGCAAGCGGGCGGCGTGAATGGCCAATCCACAGATTCAACCGCCGTTGACAAGGCAGCAGCTCAGTCCGTGGCGCTGAAGCTTTCACCCGATGCCAGCCGAACCATGACCCCCGAACGGGCCGCAACGCTCGTTGCACGCGGACGCGAACTCGCCGCCAACCGCGACATAACAGCGGCACGCCAGTATTTTCAGCGCGCTGCGGAGGCTGGCAGCGCACTTGCCGCCATGGAAGCCGCCCGCACGTACGACCCCGAGCAACTGAGGGAGTTGGGACTCATCGGGTTGCAGGCTGATCCTCAGCGCGCCAGGGACTTGTACCGCCAGGCCGAGGCAGCCGGCATCGCCGGTGCGCGCGAGATGCTGGACCGCCTCCCCACACGCTGAAGTGCACCACACTTCCGCGAACATGCTTCAAGGCTGTCGCGCATACGTGCGCAGCGGATCTTGGATGACCACATGCACAAAGGCCTGGACTTGCATCGGCAGGTGCGAAACTGAAAATTCGCGACGCGCTTTGCTCAACGCTTGTGGTCGTGACCGCAATCTTTGCACGCACGGAGATCGCCCGGCGAAGTCTCCCCGGCTTCGGTTTGCTCATGCGCATCCTGAAAGCCAGTACCAGCCGCGACCGGCTTGATATGCCGACCCGTCCACCGCCCGTAGAGCCAAGGCGCGAACGGATGCGACATTGCGCTAATGTCCGGTGCCGGGTCATATCCCGACGAACCCCATGGATGACAGCGCAACACGCGCGACAGCGTCAGCCAAAAGCCCCGCCACGCGCCGTTCGTGTCGATCGCATTCAGCGCATACTCCGAACACGTCGGCAGATGCCGGCACTCCATGCCCATCAGCGGCTTCAGCGTCCATCGGTAGACGTGGACGGGTGCCTTCAGCAGCGTCTTGGCGATCTCGATCACGGGCGTCAGGCGGACCGCGCCGCGCCAGTTGCAGAGCGCCGCTCGGCAATCTCATCAAGCGCGCGGCCAACCGCTTCGAACACGAGCATCGTGGACGTATGCCGCGCCTTGTAGTCGCGCACCGGTTCCAATACTGCAAGATCGGCCCACTTACCGGCCGGCGGCGGCCCGTTGTCCTTCAGCATGGCGCGCAACGCCTCGCCGACGGCGCGAATCTCTTGCCCGGTACTACCGATGATCTCGCGACCGACCACCGATGCCGCCGCCTGACCGAGCAGGCACGCCTTCACAGTTTGACCGAAGTCGACGATGACGTCGCCATCGACCACGAGGTCCACCGCAACCGTCGAGCCGCACAGCTTGGAATGTGCACTCGCCGTGGCGTCAGGATGTGGCAGCCGCTTCGTTCGCGGAATGGCTGCCGCCAGTTCCAGGATCTTCGTGTTGTAGATGGCGTCGAGCTGGGTCATCTCATCTCTTCGGGTTCGCATATCGCATGCCGGATGCGCCACGCACATGTGCGGCGCTGCGGACAAACGGTCAGTCTCCGGACGTGACGGGACACACAACCGACTATATAGGACATGTCTGGGTCAGACGGGAGCATCCCCCTCAATCTGCCGCGGATCAATTGCCAGAACCGGAACACGCCGATGGCCGAAACGTCGAACTCTTTCCCCGTCGCCACCTCGACCGAGGCTCTCGAGCACGGCACGCTGTTCACACCTCGCTTCAATGCCGATGGACTGATTCCCGCCATCTGCACTGATACGGCCTCGGGCGAGGTCCTCATGTTCGCCTGGATGAATGCCGACGCACTGCAAGCCACGCTGGCGACCGGCGAGGCCCACTTCTATAGCCGCTCCCGCAGGAAGCTCTGGAAAAAGGGCGAGGAGAGCGGCAACGTGCTCGTCATCTCGGAGATGGCGACCGATTGCGACCAGGATGTCGTCTGGCTCAAGGTGACGGTCACAGGCGCTGGAAAGGCGTGCCATACTGGAGCGCGCAGTTGCTTCTATCGCCGGATCGTGACGGATTCTTCCAACCCGACCCGCGCGAAACTCGAACCGATTGCCTGAATCGGCGGGCGCATCGGAACGCAAGATCGATGCATTCTTATGTTTTGAGCGGCGTCGGACGGTTTTGCTGCAACGGCTAATAATTTCTCACATTCTCTCGGCGCTGCAGCATCGAATTTTGGCTGCGCATCACGCTTTCGGTAGCGCCCCTTTAATCCCTGAGTACTAGCATCAATTAACATTAATGAAGTGAGTCGCTGCATTTGCCGCCGCAAATGGCTGGAACGTCGTAGCATCTGGAATGTCGGCAGCAACACCGCGCATTCCGCAAGGCGCTAATTCGTCCGACACCGAATAAACTGGCGGCACGTCGATTGCACGGCTCTGCAAACAGGGTGAAACGCCACGCAAGACGCGACAGATTGACTGAAGCGAGGTCCGCTATGGCGGTAAACGGGACGGCATCGACAGGTAAGATCGGTTTGGCACTTGGAGGCGGCGCGGCCCGCGGATGGGCCCATATCGGAGTGCTTCGCGCTCTCGAATCCGTCGGAATCAAGCCTGATATCATCGCAGGAACATCGATCGGAGCAGTTGTCGGCGGATGCTATGCCGCAGGACATCTCGATCAGCTGGAGCATTTCGCCCGCGAACTCACAGTCCGCCGCGTTTTTGGCTACCTCGATTTCAACTTCGCCGGCAATGGCCTCATATCGGGCCAGCGCCTGTGCGAGCGGCTCGAGGCGCATCTGGTTGGAAAATCCATCGAGGAGCTGCCGCGCCGCTTCACCGCCGTCGCAACCGAAATCGGCACCGGGCACGAGGTCTGGCTGTCGCGGGGCTCCCTGGTGACGGCGATGCGTGCATCATACGCGCTGCCCGGGATCTTCCGTCCGGTCAAGATCGACAATCGCTGGCTCTTCGACGGCGCTCTCGTCAATCCGATACCGGTCACCGTGTGCCGTGCACTAGGCGCGCGCTATGTAATCGCCGTCAATCTCAACAACGACCATTGCGCACGCGGAACCGTAGTGCCGCATCTGGACCACTTCCCTCAACTCCAGCCCGACGAGGCCGAAGTGAGCGATGTCGCGGACAACGGAGGGCAGACCGCCGGGAGCCGCGCAAAGAGTGCAATGCGCCGCCTGCTCCAGCGCCAGATGTTCGGCAAGGGAGAAAGCAGCCCGGGAATCTCGACCGTCATGGTGGACGCATTCAACATCGTACAGGATCGCATCGCACGCTCGCGACTGGCCGGTGATCCGCCCGACGCGATCATCTCTCCGCGCATCGGCAACGTCGGACTTTTTGATTTCCATCGCGCCGATGAACTGATCAAGGCCGGAGAAGCTGCTGCAAAGCGGGAGATCGACGATGTCGTCCACGAAATCGCGGCTCGCCGACAGCATCAACAGCTCTCCACGGCGGTGATGTAATAAGCAGCGCTTGGCGGCTCGGAGGCGGACTTCTCGATCTCAATCACACTAGGCTGCGGACTCATAAGCCCTGAGCCATAGTCGTGTCGAGGCGAGCTTGATCATCGCTAGATAGTTCAGCGGGTTGCGGTCGAAGCGCATGGCGATGTGTCGGAACTGCTTGAGTTTATTG
>JBFWVC010000002.1:0-370402 GCA_050246945.1 Hyphomicrobiaceae bacterium | reverse complement strand
GCGAAATTCGTTCCGAGGTTGCCGCAGAATGTGACGAATTTCGCGATCACGACACTAGTGGCCTTCATGTCGCGCCAAAATTGTATGCAGTCGCGGCTATGTTTCAATTTTGGCGCGACAGGCCACTCGTGTTCCGACGCTTACGCTTGGTTCCCTATCGGGGACCTGCGCGCGAGCCCGGAGCCCTGGCTGCACCATTCGATGCAGGGCATGAGTAGGGCAGATGCGCTGCACTATGCCGGCCATCCGCGAGGTGCCCACGCGTGCAGATTGGTAGCGTCGCCCGGTCTCAGGAGACGGTGCAGCACATGAAACGTTTGCGAGCAAAGAGCCTAATCATTGTCGCGGGACTGGCGGTGCTGTTTCCGCTGTCGGCGGCAACGAGTGGAGGGCGTTCCGAGGATGCGGCCGAACAGGCCAAGCTTGCCGAGATCGGACGCGAGATCGTCAAGGAGAAATGCGCGCGGTGCCACGCGACCGGCATGGACGACAAGAGCCCACATGCCAGTGCGCCCCCGTTCCGCGACGTCGTCACGCTCTACCCGAGCGAGAACCTGGCTGAGGCGCTGGCGGAGGGTATCGTATCAGGCCATCCGGATATGCCAGTCTTTGTTTTCAAGCCGCAGGAGATCGAGGGTTTCATCGCCTATCTCGACAGTCTGGGACCGCCCGAGAAGTAAATCTCGACGCGCTTGGCCGGAGGTCACGCCGACGGTCACTGTGCAGCGTTGTTCGCTATGAGATCGGGCGGCCGCTTCAGCCACGGAATGCGACTGCGTCCAATCTTCCTGCCCTCTTCGAATAACGCGGTTTGATATACCGGATCGAAGAATTCATTGTATTTGTGGTTGAAGCTCGCCGGAATGGCGATGAAGTTGAAGTCGGCTCCGTCATCACGAGCCATGCGCCAGATGCGGTAGATCTCTCCGAGGTTCTGGTTCTTGATGAGCGTGGAGATCGAGCGAGACACTATGGAGAGCGTCTTGGGAGGTACGACCTCCTGCTCCGGCGTCGCCTTGCCGTTCTTTACGAGGTAGACCCGGCGGATCGGCTTCGTAGGGTAGAGCACGTTGTAGGTATGGAAAGGCACGTTGATCGGCGAGGCGAAGACTTCTCGCGTGGTTCCACCATCAACATGCATCTCGTCGTAAGACTTGCCGTCAACGACGACCGGAATCTGTACTGGCGGCAGTGCGCCGGGGATGGCGGCAGAGGCCAAGATGACTTTACGGAAGAGTTCGATGGAGCCCGGGTGATTGCTGGCCGCGATCTCTCCCATATTCCAAACGACCGGCCGTTGGGCGTCCAGGTTGGTCGTGCCGACAAATAGCAATCGGCCCTTGCGATACTCGCGGGCGATTGCATTCAAGAACGGTCTATCAACGTATTTCGCGACAAGTGCCTCCAATGGGCTGGCATCTGCGAGCGAAGCGCCTCCGAACAGACCTGGCAGAATTTGCGCGGTGACCAGTTGGGACGTCTGGTATTGGGTCCAGATTTCTCTCAGAGCTCCGTCGTATCTCGGGCCGAGAAAGGCGAACGGCGCAATAATGGCACCAGCGCTGACGCCTGTCACAATCTCGAATTGAGGTCGGTCGCCGCGCTCCGCCCAGCCTGTGAGAAGGCCGGCGCCGAATGCTCCGTCGCCGCCACCCCCGGAGAGGGCGAGGATCTCGACGACCGGACGGCCGTCGGACCAGTTCGCGCTTTGTGCAAGCTTCGGCAAATTGGGTAGCCGGCGGCGGACTTCGCCAAGGAAATCACGCGGGACTTCATCGCCCCAAGAGCGCGCGCCAGGGATATCTGGAATTTGGGCGGCGATAGCGAGCTGCGCGGACGGGATTCCGTCGCGAACGATGAGTGTGCCGCACGCCGCAAGCGCGGCCGACAGCGCGGTCGCAAACGCCAAGGGAGCAATGCTGCGCCCAATTCTCACGATATCAAGCACGGTCGATCATTCCGATATACCCTCCTAGAGGGGTCTAACGGCGGCACAGGTATACGGCAAGGGGCCAGCGTGGCGGCATCAAATTTTCCGCAGCGCTAATGTCAGCACGGCAACACAGTCAGACCAGTGACGATCCGGGGTTGTTGTGGTTGCGTCTGGTCCAAACCTTGAATTGGGAGGAACTGGTCGAAACTGGGCCTGCGATCGATTTTATATCGAAGGGCGATGACGGCGGCGAATAACAGGCTATCGAAACAGCGCGCGAACCGCGGGCAATTCATGTGATCCAGGTGCGGGATTTCATATCCGCTCTCAGAGGTTCTCGCTCCGCCAAAAACGCGCTCAACATGGCGAAAAAGGCGATGGCCGCCACTCATGTTACTGACGGCCATCACTTGGGCGGTTGTTAGGGCGAACTCAGGTTCTTGAAAAGCCGCCTGATATTGCGGTGGCTAGTCGATTACACCTTTCCTTCCGCCATGGCTGCGACGTGGTCCCAATTGATCAAATTGTCGAACCAGGCTTCGAGATACTTCGGACGAGCGTTGCGATAATCGATGTAGTAGCTGTGCTCCCAGACGTCGCAGCCGAGGATGGGACTAGCGCCGTGCATCAAGGGGTTCTCGCCGTTGGGAGTCTTCATTACGGCAAGCTTGCCGTCCTTGAGTGCGAGCCAGGCCCATCCAGATCCGAACTGAGTCTTGCCGGCTTCTATGAAATCGGCTCGCACTTTGTCAAAGCCGCCATATGCGCTGACCAGCTTTTCTATGCTGCCGGGAAGCTTGTTGCCACCGCCGCCTTTCTTCATCCATTGCCAGAAATGGATGTGATTGTAGTGCTGGCCGACATTGTTGACGACCGGCTGATCCTTTGCAGCGAAGGCTTCCTGACAAATCTGCTCAATGCTCTTGCCGGCGTACTTGGATCCGTCGCCGGCGAGATTGTTGCCCTGGTCGACATAGGCCTGATGGTGCTTGTCGTGATGGAATTGCAGCGTTTCCGCGGACATGTAGGGCGCCAGTGAGTCATAGGCGTATGGGAGTTCGGGAAGCTTGAAGGTCATTTTACGGCTCCGGTTGGAAGCAAGTCGTTCGCGTCTGCGAGGAAGGGAGGTGAAACCTAGCGGCTTGGAGCGAGCAAATCAAACGGTGCGGCATCCCTGACGCGGCTGGTGCGAACGGCTCCGCTCGTTAGCGTCAGATAAGGAGCGGCACGTGAAAAACAACTTCCATTGTCACACCAACGCCGTGCCGCGAGCCGGGTTCCGCAACCTGTCGGAATTTGCGTCATCATTGACGGCGTCAATCATGGTAGCGAGCAGTGCCGGGGGATTGGGATTCGTGTTGACAGCAGGTTTGCGAATGTTGGGCGGATCGCCGCAGCGTGACTGAGGGTGCCGACAAGATTAGGGCATGACCAATCCATAAGCTGCCGCTTCGGATTGCCAGCGGATGAGAATTTCATGCGCAAATGCCAGCATGAGCGAGATGAATTGCAAGGCGCGCGAATGCTGAGCTATGTCGTTATTCAGCGGACGGATCGACGGCGAGAAGCTTCTTTTTTTGGCGGTCGTGTCTGAAGGAAAGCTTCCGAAACTGCCTGAAAACGCAAAACGCAACGCTTCTGGTCTCAGAATCTGGAGAGTTTGAATTGCTCTCAAACCGGAATAAATCGTCTATTTCAGCACCAGATGAAACCATGTCATTGGCACCAAATTGAGGTCTTCATTCCGTTTGAATTATGCTATAGGCGCGTTACAGGAGAGGAGCGGTGGAAGCACCCATGGCTCTCATCGGTTTTTTGTACAATAGAAGAGCGTCTCATGAGGAAAAAAAGAATGCCGGCCGTCAATGTCGACAAGCTATCGCTCAAGGATTTGAACGATCTAGAGGCGAAGGTCGCGAAGGCCAAGGCGAACGCGCGCCATCGCGCGAAAGCTGATGTGAAAGCCAAAATCGATGCGATCCTGGCGAGTTCGGGCTTCACCGTTGCGGATCTTTATCCGGTTGCGCGTGTCGGCCGCGGGCGCGTGGGCGGCAAGGCTGCCAAGTTCGTAAATCCCGACAATCGTGCGGAAACATGGACGGGTCGAGGGCGCAAGCCAAACTGGCTGGTGGCGAAGCTTTCCAAAGGCGCAAAGCTCCAGGATTTCGCGGTCTGATCGCTCGATGCGTGGGCTGATTGCGCGTTTTTCCGAGCGGTTTGAGCCGGTACGAATTGGGGATCTGCCTTGTGTCGCATGCCACCTGGTTTTCCGATACTGACGCTTGGTTCCCTATCGGGCACCAGCGCGTCAGCCGGGAACCCTGGATTTCTTAGTTTGTGTTCCGGATCGACTGACGTTTGACGACCTAAGCCCGCGAATCAAACGTCAGATCCAGAACACCAGGCGTGATTGGCCACGGTAAATTCGTACGAAATGGCATCGCTGAGGGCGATGCCATTTTCATTTCCGCGGGGTTGATAGAAAAAATGAGCGCCCGCGCCGAATTCGGCGCGGGCGCAGCCGGCATCCCGGATAATGGCCGTGGCGCCCGGGGGAAATGCGCGCGCGGCCTCGGGGCGGCTCGGAGCGGGGGAGGGGGCCGCTCCTCGGGGTCTGATCGAACGAACCGGCCGAGGGATGGGTAGCGTGCGGCTCGGATCAGACGGTCGAACACGGCCGCCGTTTTCTGGCGCACACCTCCTTTCCTCATATGAACGGTGCCGCCAACGACGACCTTTGGCACCATCTCCATGCAGCGCCGTTCACGCCCAGACTCTAGTCTCGCGTCTTGCGAGGACGGGCAGCATCGCCCGTACAACCTGTTCGTCGTCACGGGATGAGACAGGGTTCGAAGCGGCTCATACTTTTTTTGGGGATGGCCGGCGTGTCGCTCGTCGTGCGGCAGGAAGGGCCAAAGGATCCATAGGCGTGGCAGTCCGGCGGTCGGGGTGTTGTGGTCGCTCGCGTTGACGCGGTGGACGTCCGGGTGTCAGTTCCTGCTGCGCGGATGGTCAATGCCGCGTGCAAAGCCAGCGGACGACATGCTGCCAGGCGAGAAGTAATGCCGCATCTGCGGCGGCAAGGCCGACGAAGGCCCATGTAATGACGTGGCGGGCTTCTTCGGTCAGAGGCGCGGCGAGGCTGGTATGGTTGAGGAGCGCCGCGAAAGCGAGGGCCCCCAGGGCTGCCAGCGCATAGGCCGTCTCCGTCAACTGGCGGGCGCGGCGCCGCTGCGTGGCAAGCTGTTGCGAGGACTGTGACACGACGAACCCGTGTAGAGCACCGGCCTGGTTGGAATCGACAACGCCGGCGATTGGGTCAAGCAATCAGACGGCGGGGAGGCGACAGCGCACTCTCGTGTCGTGTGCCCAGCCAATTGCGAGACTAGGCAAGGTCAGCTCGGCGTTGAAGCGGAAATTTACCGATTGGTAACCACGACCAGTTCGGCAAGCTTTCTCTCGATTCGCACCGTTTCCCGAGGGAAGCCGGCTTCAATCCACCAGCGCTCGAATTCATCGATTATTGCGCGGACGCGCGGTCCCGGCGGGATGCCGCGTGCGATGAGGTCGCGTCCGGCTATGGGTAGCGCGGGAGCAGACCAAGTGGCGGCCGTGGCAAGCATCGCCGTGAAAATTCCAGATGTCGGAGCTCCAGCACTTGATGTGTCAACACCGTTCGTCGCGTCGTGCCGGGCCCAGGCGAGCGCGATACCATCGCGGACGGCCTTGTTGCCATTGCGGTAGATGAGTTCTTGCAGGGATGCCGTGTTGGTTTGCGGGCCAATCGATTGTGCTGTCGATGCGGTGAGGGCGATGCGCTCGGCTTCAGCGTTGGATAACCTGAGGCGAACCTTCAAGCCTGCGACTTCGTCCGAGGTGGCTACGGCGAGTGCGGCTAGTCGCAGGACCGCATCATCAGGCGGGGCGGGCTTCGCAGCCGATGCGGCGTTGGCAATCAATGCAGCCAAAGCGGCGACGTTGCCCTTTGTGCCAACGAGGTCGACGATAAATCCATGCTCCTCCATGCACGCGATCACCGGGGCGCAGGACGGTGCTTCGAGGAGGCGCAGGAATTCATGACGGACGCGTTCTGCCGAGAGAAGCTGCAGGCCTGCGCGCTCGTTGATACAGGCGGCGAGTCCAGGCGGGTCCAGCACGCCTTCGGCATATTGTGCGGAGAAGCGGAAGAAGCGCAGAATCCGCAGGTAGTCTTCGCGAATGCGCGCGTGCGCGTCACCTATAAAACGAACGCGTCGCTTTGCGATGTCGGCAAGCCCGCCTACCGGGTCGAACAGGACACCGTTGCGGTCGCAATAGATCGCGTTGATGGTGAAGTCGCGCCGCTCTGCATCGGCATTCCAGTCGCTGGTGTAGGCGACGGTAGCGCGCCGGCCATCGGTCGCAACATCCTGGCGCAGGCTCGTCACCTCAAAAGGTGTGCCGTCGACGACAATCGTTATGGTGCCGTGCGCGATGCCCGTCGGCACAACCTTGATGCCGGCTCGCTTGGCGGCGGCCATCACCAATTGCGGAGAGGCGTCGACAGCAAGATCGATGTCGCTGACAGGCTCGCCAAGCAATGTGTTGCGGACGGTCCCGCCGACGGCGCGCACGTTGAACCCGGCATGTTCCAACGTGTCGAAGACACGGCGCGTCGACTTAGCTGTCAGCCAGCTCGCGGCTGCCAGAACCTGTTCGGGCGGCGATGATCCGGCGTCGGTTTCTCTCATCGTGACAGAGGCCTTTCTCGCGGCCATGATAGCAGGCCACGGCCATATCGCGATTGCGGCAGCAGCAATCAGGGTGGCGGTGGCGGAGATGCGTGGCGGCCAGCGGGCGTGCAACTCGCCTTGTGCCTCAGGTTGAGAAAAGGCGGTCCCTCATGTTGTTGAGGATGCCTGCCGTCGCACCCCAGATGTAGCGAGAGTGGTAGGTGAACGCATAAAACTGGCGTTCGCGACCCAGCCACATGCGGGCGTTCAACGAGATGTTCTCCGGGGCCATCAGGTAGGCAAGCGGTACCTCGAAGATGTCGGCAACCTCGTCGGGGTTGGGCACCGCGGCATGACCAGGGTCGACGAGCGCGACCAGCGGAGCCACAGAGTAGCCGGTCGAGGTTCGATAGGTGTCCAGGAACCCCAACGGCTCGATCAGGTCGGGCGACAGGGCGACCTCCTCTTGTGCCTCGCGCAGTGCCGTGGCGATGGCGTCTTCATCCTCCTCGTCGATCTTGCCGCCAGGAAACGAGACCTGACCCGCGTGGCTGGCGAGATGGGCAGTGCGCAAGGTGAAAAGCACGGTCAGAGGCTCTCGGGCGACGACGGGTACGAGCACCGCCGCAGGGCGCGGCGGGTCCTTGCGGGCAAGCTCGCGCTCAAGACCAGGGTTCAAGTCAAAATCGCTCGGACGCGGCACGGGTTGCAATGCCGGGGCGGTGAGCACGCGGGGTGACGGCATTGGCGAAAGTCGCGACAGCACATGCCGGCGGAAGCTCGTCCCGTTGATGAGCGGATCGGCGGATCGGTTCGCTGGCTGCATTTTGGGGTTCTTGTGTGATGATCGAGACGTCCACTACATACTTTACCGCCGGGTTGCGAGGCGGATTACTCGATCCCCATCACACGAGCTCATTAATATTTCAAGTGTCGTCAGAAACGCGAAATTCGTTCGGCAATCACTGCGGAATAAGACAAATTTCGCGATCACGGCACTAGCCCATCCTGTTGATGGCGTCACGGTCACTGTGGAACGGTTGTTGACGCCTTCGAACCGCGCCAAACACGTGTTCGAGTGTCGAGTCCACGTACACATCAGCTTTGCAAATCAGTTCCATCCGTGGCCATCAAATTTCCGAGCAATTCGTGTGACTGACGGGCAACTTGGCGGTTCAGCATCTGTGCGCGCCCGGTGCTGTCCAGGCGTGGAAGTGCGGCGGGCACTGCACACGTGTTCCATCGGCGTCGATACCGACCGGCCCGAAAGTGGGCATGTGTGATGTGGCAACGATACCAGTGCCCTATTTTCGTGCGATCTTGTTCACATAAGACATCAGTCCGGTCCGGAGACACCAGCCGGGCCCGGTGTGCTGCGAGAGAAGCGGGTCATGGAAGCGGACGCAACCAGCCATGGCGCGCTTGACGGCCAAGGTGAATCGACGGACCAGTTCCGTACACATCCCCAGGGACGGAAACGTGAAACGAAATACGCGCACGCGATGGCAGGTCTTTGGCGGCTTTACAGCCCTCCTGGCGGCGGCAGGCGTCGTTGGGACGCTCATGGCGCCTTCACAGGCGCTGGCCGATCAATTGCGCAACGAGTTCCGCGCCACGCTCGATCAAGACGACCGTAAGGCGTTCGACGACTACTTCGCAGCGCAGATCTTTCACGACGCCGCGCTCGATGCCTATTGGGGTCACGTAGACAAGAAGCGGGATCTGAGACGCAGCAAGCGGCGACGCAGCATGCCGCTTGCTGCCGACGACTACGTACAGGACCAGCCGCCGAACTACGAGGGGCCGTCGCTATCCAAATCGCTGGCAAGGCGATGGTGGCTGTTCAGGGAGCAGCGCGCCGAAAAGAAGCCCGAGCAGCCGCGGCAGCAACTGCCTTCGGTCGCGGACTTTCTGGACAGCGCGCGCAAGCATTTCGGATTCGTGCCCGATCGCGTATCCGAGCACGTATTCAAGGAACGCTATGCGCGAGAGGCGTTGTCGCTTGGGCTGTCGGGCGAACAGGTGGTGCGGGTCTATGCACTGGAGACGAGCGGGCTCGGGACCGCCGACATGCAAGCCGGCATTCATCCCATCACGAAGAAGGGGGAACCGATCTCGACGGCGATCGGCTATGCGCAACTTCTCGCCGCCAACTCCATTAACGAACTGTCGAAGCACGGCAATGAATTCGTTTCCCGACTGCGGGAATTGGCCAAGCGCAGCGCGCCAGGATCGGAGCGGCAACGCTCGCTTGCCACGAAAGCAGCAGCGCTCGCGCGCATGACACGCAAAGCCCGCTCTATCCCTTACGAGTGGTCTCGTCACGTCGCATTCTCAAAGACGAGCGTCGGTCGCGGCATTCATGCGATCAATATGGACGGCGACATCGGTCCGTGGCTGCAGGTCATCAAGCTCAAGGGGCTGAAAACGACCGCGCAAAAGGCAGGCTACGAGAGGTTGACGGGAGCCGAGATCGAACTGATGAACCTTGCGGGTCCCGGCACCGCCCTTGAAATGATGACGCCTGCGGGCATGAAAGCGCCGAGCACCAACTTCTTCTCGCGGTCCGCCTATTATCGCAACACAATCGTTCGCGGCAAGAATTCAACAGAACTGCTGGCTGCTCTCGACAAGCGCATGGACGAAAATATCAAAAACGCGGGTGCAGTCGAGTTCCTAGAGATCTTCGCGCGACTGGAGAGGGAACGGCGCGCGGGCCGTTGAGGGGTCAGCGCACGCCCAGTGGACTGATGAAAAGCTGCTCAATCTTCTTGTCGGTCTGAGCCGTCTTAGGCTGCGGCCTGGGGCGGCGCGTGGCAGCGGGACGCACAATGGGGGTGGGCTGAGCGTCGAGCGGGTAAGGCTCGAGAGGCGCACCGGTCTCAGCGGATAGTCCAGGGCTCGCATCGGGATCGTGGCGCACCGGCATTGAGGGATCCAGCGACGACGTATCGATCGGCGGGGCATCGGTCGCGCTGCGAAGCAGAGGGCCCGACGGTAGTGCAACAATGGGAGGGGGCGCGTTATACGCGCGCTCGGTCGTCGTGGGCACTGCGGGCGCCAGATCGGCAGGCGTTGTCAGGTTCGGCTCGTAAGCCGGTCGATTGCCGGCAGCCTTGATAGGCTCGGGTGCAGACGGCGCATCGGGCTGCAAATAGTTTGCGGCCATGCCCGAGCCTACCGCGAGCACTACCAGCGTCGAAAACAATCGAAAACGCGTCATTCCGGAACCCAACGATCAGTTTGACGCCACGGGTGAGCGTGCGACCAGCATCAGATGGAAATCCGTGCAAGGATCCAGCTGTTTGGCGGTCTTGGAAACTCACCTAGTCAGACAGCGTTAATGATTCGTAAACGGGCGGGGCGGCGAATGGTTGCAGTGCGGGTGCGTCGTGCCGTGAATTGGCCCTGGACGGTGACCGGCGCGCGTTCCTATATCGTAGTTGCACCGGGTCGCGAGCGCAGGTCATGAGAAACGAAGACAATCGATTTTCAGCCCGAGCCGCGCGCTATGTCAAAGTCGGCTCGAATGTCGGTGCCGTGGGGCTCAGGGTGGCAGGGGAACGCCTGCTCGGCCGACCGCACGACCGCTCGAAGGCTGCTGCCGATCTTGCCGCGGCATTGGGCGGCCTCAAAGGGCCGCTGATGAAAGTGGCTCAGTTGCTGTCCACGATTCCCGAAGCGTTGCCAAAGGAATATGCGCGGGAGTTGTCGCAATTGCAGAGCGCGGCGCCGCCAATGGGGCCGGCGTTCGTGCGGCGGCGGATGCAGGCGGAACTCGGCCCGGGCTGGCGCGGCAACTTCAAGGAATTCTCGGAACGTTCTAGCGCATCGGCTTCACTGGGGCAGGTGCACAAGGCGGTCTCGCAAGACGGGCGGGTGCTGGCCTGCAAACTGCAATATCCCGATATGCAGTCGGCGGTCGAGGCCGATCTCAACCAGCTCCGGCTCATCTTCCAGATTCATGCACGCATGGACCCGGGCGTGGATACGCGCGAGATCATCAAGGAGATCTCGGCGCGCCTGCGCGAGGAACTGGACTACGAACTGGAGGCGCGCCATACGCGGCTTTATGCGTCAATATTTGCCAACGATCCTATGATCCGCGTGCCGGACGTGGTGGCAGAGTTTTCGACGAAGCGGCTGCTGAGTATGACGTGGTGCGAGGGGACACCGCTGCTGACCTACAAGGAGCACGCTCTGGAGGATCGCAACGCAATCGCCCGGGCGATGTTCCGGGCGTGGTGGTATCCGTTCAGCCACTTCGGAGTGATCCATGGCGATCCGCATCTCGGCAACTACACGATCTTCGAGGAGGCAGGATGCCCTGCCGGCATCAACCTGCTTGACTATGGCTGCATCCGCACATTCCCAGTGAGTTTCGTTGAGGGGGTGGTGGAGCTCTACCGCGGGCTGTTGGCGGATGATCGCGCGCGGGTGGTCGCGGCCTATGAACGGTGGGGGTTCCAGGGTCTCTCGAACGAGCTGATCGACGGGCTTACGATCTGGGCGCGGTTCATCTACGGGCCGCTGCTGGATGATCGTGAGCGTACAATTGCGGAGGAAACCACTCCGGGCGAGTACGGCCGCAAGGAAGCGTTCACCGTGCACAAGATCCTGAAAGAGAAAGGTCCGGTGACGGTGCCGCGCGAATTCGTGTTCATGGACCGAGCAGCGATCGGACTTGGTGGGGTGTTCCTGCATCTGGCGGCCAAGCTCAACTGGTATCGCCTTTTCAACGAGACGATTGAGGATTTCGATGCGGCACGCGTGGCCGAGCGCCAACGCGTTGCGTTCGAGACGTCCGGTGTGCCGCTGCCGCAGGCGTGAGCCAGTGCGCGGCGGCACATGCGCGGCCCGGCTGAGGCGAGGCAATGCCTTTTGCGTGTCCTGTGTGCCGTGCACATTCGCTCAGCGCCCAATTTTGCGTGCTCAGGGCGTGCCGCGGGTAAACCCGCGATTGCGTTCGCGTGCGAGGTAGGCGTTGACGACCCGCAACATGCCTGTCTGGATCGATGGCCAGCGGTTGACGAACTGCACCACCGGCCAAGAGATGACGCGGCTCACGCCCTTCACGTTGGCCAGACCCGGAGCGGCTTCGACCGCGGTATGGTCCTTGAATACAACGCGGGGTGCAAACGTCGCGGTAATGTCGAACGTGGCCTTGTAGGTGGTGACGGTGCAGGCGACGGGCTGTTCTGGGCTTTGGAAAACGTGGTCGGCGATTTCGATGGGAACTTCCAGCGTGCCGCGCCCGATGCGGATCGTGAGCAAGCACGACACGTTCTTCACGTAACCGCGCGACCCATTCTCCAGCTCGGCCTGCTCAGTCGGGGACAGGCGGAGCGGCACGCGACAGGCGAGAAGCGGCCCGGAGCCGTTTTCCAGTTCGTCAAAGCAGTCCTCCGAGAGCGGTTGCCCGTCCGGGGCAGGGGCTTCAGCGGGGGACGTGACCGGAGGTCCTCGGACGTCTGCTTCCTGCGACATTGCCGCGGACGTGGCAATTGCCAGGATCAGGACGGACAGCAGGCCCCGCAGGTGCCGGCGTTGCGACATCAAACCAGATGCGGCGGTCGCCGGGTGGTGGCAGCGATGAACGTGCCGGTCAGCGTGCATCCGCCCGCAGCGGCTTGTCGCCACCGGGTGCATCCTTGGGGTGCTTGGCATCCTTGCCATAGTCCGCCTTGCAGGTCTTGTGGATGAACTTGTTGATTTCTTTGACCGTGGCGCTGTGGAACAAGCCAACGTTGTCGGCGAGCTTCGAGGCCGTCCAAACGAGAGTCTTCAGGCCGCTGTCGCCGCGAACATCCTCGACGTTGATCCAGACTTTGTAGGCGTGTCCGTTCTTGAACTTGATCTTCGGCGCGGCATCGACCTCAAGGGTATTGAGTTTGTTGTCGGCACCTTCGACCTTGCAGTCGATGGTCTGGCGCTCGAACTGGAACGTGTGCTTGTCCTCAGTGAAGGCAGGGACGATCTTGTCGCGCGGAATCTTGAGGGTCACCTTGCAGCGGGCATCGCCAAAGCCCCACGAGAGCGCGTTTTTCTCTCCGTTCTTCTTTATCTTCACCCGGTCCCACGTTTTGGTCATGTCGCAGGCCAACGGTGGGCCCTGCTCCTTGCCATCGAGGACGATCTCGCAGAACCGCCGCTCGCAGGCCTCCCGGCTGGCCTTCTCATCGGGCAGCACTTCGAGTGCCATGGCCGGGGGTGCAGCCGCCAGGAGGCCGATCAGCAGCGCAATCGTGCCGCGCAGATCATCAATTCTGCCGAGGCCCCGTAGCGGTTTGGCTAGGCGAGAGGTGTTGGTTCGCATCTGATGCCCCCAGACGAATTTTGACCCAATACGACGGGCTGGTCGGATTTAGCCAGCCGAGCTGTCCAATGCCGGCCGCAATGCGCCCGCAATAGCTGAACACACCGGCCGAGCTTCCCAGTTGCCGTCAGATTGCTGGCGAATCGCTCGAAATTGGGGCGGATGCGCGACGTTATGGCCCGCGACATCCTTGTACGACGGTACCAGTTGAAGCGAGGGCGCGCTTGGGCTACGAGAAATCAGGCAAAAAACTGTCAAAAGGGGAGGTTCAACGCATGACGATCGATACCAGCAGCGGCAACCCGGCCATGGACTACCGGGAGCACGAGCGGACCTATGCAGGCTTCGTGTTCATGACCAAACTCCTGGTTGCCACGGTCGTGGTGCTTCTGGTCGGAATGGCCTACTTCCTGGTCTGACGCGCGGCTCGGTGGCGTGCTCTCAGCGCTGGCGTCTGATCTGCGACGGTCCTCGATGGCACGCCCGCGCCAAAGGCATCCTCACCCCTTAGATTTGACATCCCTGTCGCAGTGCTGATCGACAGTGGAATTAATCGGACGCATCCATGCTCACCATAGCTGTCACGGCTGAAAGCGCCGACGAGCCGCGCGTTGCGGTGTCGCCCGACACGGTCAAGAAGCTCACGGCGCTTGGCGCAAAGGTGAGAATCGAGAGCGGCGCTGGAGCCAAGTCCCGTTTCACCGACGAGATGTACAAGGCGCAAGGCGCGGAGATAGCCAGCTCGGCCGGTGCGGCGTTATCGGGCGCCGACATCCTGCTGAGGGTACGCCGGCCTTCGCCTGAGGACGTGTCGCAGCTGAAGCCCGGTGCGCTGGTGGTGGCAAACCTGGCCCCGCACGACGACCGGGCCGGGCTCGAGGCGCTGGCCGCAACCAGCGCGTCGCTGTTCTCGATGGAGTTCATGCCGCGAATCACGCGAGCGCAGTCAATGGACGTGCTCTCCTCGCAGGCGAACCTCGCAGGCTACAAAGCTGTCGTGGACGCCGCCTCGATGTTCGGCCAGGCAATGCCGATGATGACGACGGCGGCCGGCACCGTGCCTGCTGCGAAAGTGTTCATCATGGGGGTCGGCGTGGCCGGTCTGCAGGCCATCGCCACTGCGAAGCGCCTCGGAGGCATCGTCACGGCCACAGACGTGCGTCCGGCGACGAAGGAGCAGGTGCAGTCGCTTGGCGGCAAGTTCATTGCTGTCGAGGACGACGAATTCCGCCAGGCGCAGACGGCTGCCG
The DNA here is from genome assembly GCA_050246945.1 of Hyphomicrobiaceae bacterium. GTDB lineage: Bacteria > Pseudomonadota > Alphaproteobacteria > Rhizobiales > Hyphomicrobiaceae > JAEUMD01. The sequence continues at coordinate 356,191 of JBFWVC010000002.1, read as the reverse complement.
GCTATGCCAAGCCGATGAGCCCAGAATACCAGAAGAAGCAGGCCGAACTGGTGGCCAATCACATCAAGACCCAGGACATCGTGATTACGACGGCGCTGATCCCGGGACGTCCGGCGCCGCGCCTCATCAGCGCGGAGATGGTTCGGTCGATGAAGCCCGGCGCGATCATCGTCGACCTGGCCGCCGAGCGCGGCGGCAACTGCGAGCTGACAAAGCCCGGCGAGACTATCGAGGCGGAGGGCGTCACGATATTCGGTCCGCTCAACTATTCGGGACGACTCGCCTTCAACGCCTCCAGCCTCTATGCGCGCAACCTCCTGTCCTTCGTCGAAACGCTGATCGACAAGAAGGAGAAAACGCTGGCGATCAACTGGGACGACGAGATCGTCAAGGGTACGCTGGTGGCTAAGGACGGCAAGATCGTGCATCCGAACATGACCCAGCCTGCCGCGTAAAGGAGACACCCATGACATTTGCGAAAGCTCTTAGTGTGGCCGTCGTCTCCGTGGCGGCGCTGCTGGTGCCGGCCGGCGCCGCGTTTGCCGCGGGCGGCGGCGGCGACGGTGCTGTCGATCCCTTCTTCTACATGCTGATGGTGTTCGTGATGGCGATCTTTGTCGGCTATTACGTCGTGTGGTCGGTGACGCCGGCGCTGCATACGCCATTGATGAGCGTCACCAACGCCATTTCGTCGGTGATCGTGGTTGGCGCCCTGCTCGCTGTTGGCGTCAAGGGAGTCGCCGCGGGAGGCACTGCTGCCAAGATTTTCGGCTTCCTCGCCCTGGTCATGGCGTCGGTAAACATTTTCGGTGGCTTCCTCGTCACCCAACGCATGCTCGCCATGTACAAAAAGAAAGAGAAGAAGTGAGCGATGACGGCGACTGGCTTGAGCTCCATTGCGCGTTCATCGGCCGGCAGATCGACGAGGCGGTGTTTCACGACCGCTTCCTCGATCGCTGGGATGCTGCGCGCGACCGGGCTGATCGGCTGCCCCCTGTCATCAATGGTCTGTTCTACGTTGTCGAGGCCTAGTGCCGCGACCCCGTCCTGCGCACGCCGGACAGCTTATTCGAGGCTGATGATGCCGAGCTTCGTGCGTCCGCTGAAATTGCACTTGCGCGGTTGGTTGTCGACCGCCCCTCAGGGAAGCTGACATGAGCGCCAATCTCGTAGCCATCCTCTATCTCGTCTCCGGCATCCTGTTCATACTGGCGCTCCGGGGCCTGTCGCATCCGGAAACCTCGCGGCAGGGCAACATGTACGGCATGATCGGCATGACGATCGCCATCCTGACGACGCTCGGCGTGGCAAGTCCAATGTCGTTTGGCACGTGGGTCTTGATCGCGCTCGGTCTGGGCATCGGCGGGGGGATCGGCGCCTATACGGCCAAAAAGATTCCGATGACGTCAATGCCGGAACTGGTGGCCGCGTTCCATTCGCTTGTCGGCATGGCGGCAGTGATGGTTGCGGCCGCAGCGCTTTATGCCCCCGAAGCATTCGGCATCGGTGTGCCCGGGTCGATCAAGGGTGCGAGCCTCATCGAAATGAGCCTCGGCGTTGCAATCGGCGCGGTCACATTCACCGGCTCGGTCATTGCGTTCGCAAAGCTGTCGGGCAGGATGTCAGGCAAGCCAATCATTCTGCCGGCGCGTCATCTCATCAACGGCGGCCTCGGCGTGCTGCTCGTCCTGCTCATCTACTGGTTCTACCAGTCGGGCGGCTCGGCGGGCCTGTTCTGGCTGATCACGCTCATTTCGCTGGCTCTGGGCGTGCTGCTCATCATCCCGATCGGCGGCGCGGATATGCCGGTCGTCGTGTCGATGCTGAATTCGTATTCAGGCTGGGCGGCGGCGGGCATCGGCTTCACGCTCGGCAACATCGCGCTCATCATCACGGGCGCGCTCGTGGGCTCGTCAGGTGCCATTCTTTCCTACATCATGTGCAAGGGTATGAACCGCGCATTCCTGTCGGTGATCGCCGGCGGCTTCGGCGGCGAGACAGCAGCGGCAGGCGGTGGCGGCGGCGAGCAGAAGCCGGTCAAGATCGGTGCGGCTGACGATGCGGCCTACCTGCTCAAGAACGCGCAGAAGGTAATCATCGTGCCGGGCTACGGCATGGCGGTTGCGCAGGCCCAGCATGCGCTTCGCGAGATGGCCGATGCGCTGAAGAAGCAAGGCATCGAGGTCAAGTATGCGATCCATCCGGTGGCGGGCCGCATGCCGGGCCACATGAACGTGCTGCTTGCCGAGGCGAACGTGCCCTATGACGAGGTGTTCGAACTCGAAGACATCAATTCCGAGTTCGCACAAGCCGACGCGGTCTACGTGATCGGCGCCAACGACGTCGTCAATCCGGCTGCCGAGGACGACCCCACGTCGCCGATCTACGGCATGCCGGTGCTACAGGTGTGGAAGGCGGGGACAGTGCTCTTCAACAAGCGCTCGCTTGCCTCGGGCTACGCCGGCATCGACAACCCGGTCTTCTACCGCGACAACACGGTGATGGTGCTGGGCGACGCAAAGAAGATGACCGAGGACATTGCCAAGGCGCTGCACGACTGAGCCTGTGCCAGGTCCACGAACGAAATGAGCCCCCGAGCGCCAGCGCCCCGGGGGTTCTCCATTTTGTTGGCCGGGTTTGCCACCATACCGGTCGATGGCGGTGCGAAACTCAGGTCGGCGGGCCGGTGCGTTGACAGGGCCATGGCGATCGGACCAAGCTGATCCAGATCATGTCAGACAATGGAGGTGGCAGCCACGTGTCACGGCACATCGTCTACTCATTATCGGCCATGCTTGTTCTCTGGGCTGGCATTATCGTGTCCGGCGAGGTGAAGGCGGCGCAGGAGCAAAAGTCTTCTGTCCCAGGAGAAACGACGATCGCGGGATGGGCAGTAAGTTGCAAGGACATCCGTGGTGTCGCGGTGACGACGATGCAGGTCGCCAATCTGGGCGATGTGGGGCGTGCCGGTGTGATCAATCGAGTGCCGATCATTGCGATCGATCCCGAAATCATTGGGCGGCTGCCCAACAAGCTGCAGTTGTTCTTCTATCAGCACGAATGCGCCCACCACGTGCTTGGGCACTGGTTCCAGATGAGTCTGACAATGGAGACAGACGCGGATTGCTGGGCTATCCGGCACGGGCGAGACAATGGGATTTTCAGCCGCGACGATGTGATGAGCTTTGCCCCGTTCCTGGCGAAGAGTGGAGGCTCCCCTTTCGGGCATCTGCCCGGACCGCAGCGGGCGAAGCAACTGCTCAGTTGCTTTGATAAGCCGTGAGGATGCCTTCGGGAATGATTTTGCCGCAGTCAGGCCCGAGAAGCGCTGAGCGCTGGTTCTGCTGTCAGTGGCGGTCTTCTGACTGCCGTGAGCGGCCAGTCTGCAGATCGGGTGCGGGAGTTGACTGCCCGACAGCATCGGGCCGGCGGGGGCGGGCTCGCGATGATTCGATGGCCGCAACATGAATGTCATTTCGTCGCTTGCCGCGTTCCTTGTTGTCATTGCAGCCCTCGTCGTTCTTGGGGCTTCCGCTTTGCAGCAATTCCTCATCTATCATCCTGACCGCCACCGCGTTGCGCCCGGCGAAGTCGGTCTAAGCGATGTCGTCGAGCGGGAGATCGCCACGCCGGACGGGAATACGGTGTTGGCATGGTGGTCGCCGCCCGCTCCCGGACGTCCCACAGTCTTATATTTCCACGGCAATGCGGGTGCGCTCGCCGACCGGGCGGGCCGGATCCGGCGTTTCCAGGATGCGGGCGTCGGCCTCTTCATGATGACCTACCGGGGCTACGGCGGTTCGACGGGCAAGCCAACGGAGCGCGAGAACGTAGCTGACGGCAAACGCGCATTCGATAAGCTCGTGGACGAAGGCTTCGACGCAGGGGCGATCTTCATCTTCGGGGAGTCGCTGGGAACGGGTGTCGCAGTGCAAGTCGCTGCTAAAAGGCGCGCCGCCGGGTTGATCCTCGATGCACCCTACACCTCCATGCTGGATCTGGCGCATCTCCACTATCCCTACTTACCTGCCGGTACATTCTTGCGAGATCGCTATGACACGATGCGGCACATAAAGAAGGTGAACATGCCACTGCTCGTCGTCCATGGGGGGGGCGATGCGGTGATCCCACTCAGCATGGGGCAAGCGGTCTACGAGGCGGCGTTAGGGGAGAAGGAGTTGGTCAAGGTTGAGGGCGCGGGGCACCTGGACCACGACACAATGGGCTCGTTCGACCAGATATTCGCGTGGATGGATAGTCACTATGCCGGAGGGCGCAAGGGCCGCGTCGAGGATGCCGGCGGGGCAGCGTCAAAGGCGCGATGAGGTTGGCCGACGGGGCATGGGTGGTGCCGCACGTCCAACGCATCAACGCTCGTTCGTCGGCTTTGCGCGGCCTGGCGGTTGGGGTTCCGAGCGTTGTTCCGTCCATTTTGCAGCAACGCAAAAAGCCCGCTCCGGATTGCCGGTTCGGGCTCGACTCCATCAACAGGACAGGGAACGGCCTTAAAGCGTATCGCGAATTTTCATATTCGCCCCAGACGCTTTAAGTCATTGATCTTGCTTGCGCACGCCGTTGCCGCAAAACCGCGACGCACTGTTGCGCCACGTGTAACGGAACGTGTGTTTCGCAGAATCACGCACACGCCGGTGAGCATGCATACGGGATGAGGCTTCAGCGACCGCGGCTCGACGCCTTCGACGGGAGCAGACCCTCGCGCTGGGCGCGCTTGCGGGCCAGCTTGCGCGCGCGGCGAACGGCTTCGGCCTGCTCGCGGGCCTTCTTCTCGGAGGGCTTTTCGTAATAGTTCCGGAGCTTCATCTCGCGGAAAATGCCCTCGCGCTGCATCTTCTTCTTGAGCGCCTTGAGGGCCTGGTCGACGTTGTTGTCGCGAACGAGAACCTGCACGCGTGCCTATCCTTTGGTGCTGGTTGATGATGAAATACTGGCAAAACACCGAACGCACCCATAGGTTTCCACCGGGTGTCCCGTGTTTTCAGATCTGGCGGGTGTGTATCAAACAGCGGCACATTTGTCCACTGACGCCGTGCAGAACGTGGCTCAGTCCCCGGATTTCTGCCCGATGCGGGTGATATGGCCCATTTTCCGACCCGGCCGCGGTTCGTTCTTGCCGTAAAGGTGGAGACCGGCCGCGTTCTCTGCCGCCAGCTTCTCCCAGGCATCGACGTCGGCTCCGATTAGGTTGGTCATCACCGCGTCGGAATGGCGGTCAGTCGGGCCCAGCGGCCAACCGGCAACGGCGCGCATGTGGTTTTCAAACTGGCTCACGGTGCAGGCATCGATCGTCCAGTGGCCGGAGTTATGTACGCGCGGGGCAATCTCGTTCACAATGAGCGCTTCGGGAGCGGCTTCGCCGCAATAGAACATCTCGACCGCCAATACACCGACATAATCCAGCGCGGAGGCGATGGCACCAGCAATCCTGTTGGCGCGTTCGCGGGTCTTATCCGAAATCGGGGCGGGCACCGTGGACGTGTCCAGGATGCCGTTCGCGTGGGTGTTGCAAGGTACGTCGTAGTAGCGCATCTCGCCGCCCTGTCCGCGCACGACCAGCACTGAGACCTCGATCTCAAATGCGATCATGCCTTCGAGGATCGAGGGTGCGCTGGCGATGGCTGCGCGGGCACCGGTGAGATCGGCGGCGCTGGCGAGGCGCACTTGGCCCTTGCCGTCGTAACCCAGCCGTCGTGTCTTGAGGATTGCGGGAAGGCCGAGTTCGCTCGCTGCTCGACCGAGGGACGTTTCGCAATCGACGGGAGCAAATGGTGCGACCGGAACGCCGAGCGCGGAGATGAACTTCTTCTCGACCAAGCGATCCTGCGCGACTTCGAGTGCTTTTACGCCTGGGCGCACGGGCCTTATATGCGCTGCAGCCTCGGCGGTCGCGTACGGGACGTTCTCAAACTCGTAGGTGACGACTTCGACCGTTTCGGCGAAGCGCCGCACGGCGTCCAAGTCCTCGTACGCGCCCACAGTCGAGGAGGCGGCGACGTCGAAGGCGGGGCCGGAGTGATCTGAATAGATGTGGCACTTGAGGCCGAGGCGGGCGGCCGCCATGGCAAGCATGCGGCCCAGCTGGCCGCCGCCGAGGATGCCGATAATGGAGCCGGGAGGGAGTGCGGTCATGATTCCGGCTCAAGCCCTGTCGTCGGGTTCTTTGGCGACGGCGTCGGTCTGTGCCTTGCGCCAATCGGTGATGCGCCTGGCGAGCGCAGCGTCGGTGATGGCCAGAATCTGCGCGGCGAGGAGCCCCGCGTTGGCGGCGCCTGCGTCACCGATCGCCAGTGTACCGACCGGAACGCCCTTGGGCATCTGCACGATCGAATAGAGGCTATCGAGGCCGGATAGGGCCTTCGATTGGATGGGTACACCCAGTACGGGCAGCACTGTCATGGACGCCGTCATGCCGGGAAGGTGTGCCGCGCCGCCGGCGCCGGCGATGATCACCTTCAACCCGCGCTCACTGGCAGTTCTGGCGTACTCATAGAGGCGCTCGGGCGTGCGGTGGGCGGAGACGATGCGGGTCTCATTGGCGACGCCCAGCGTTTGGAGGATTTCGACGGCGGCCCGCATAGTCGGCCAGTCGGACTGGCTGCCCATGATGATGCCCACCAGCGGCGCTGCGTTCCCGCGTTTTTCGGTCATGTTTTGTTCGCGTCAGACCGCCGGCCGCGCCGGGCGCTCCGCCTCCCTATGTAGCCTGCGGAGAAAGCGCGGGTTTAGTGACTGGATGGCGTGTTGGCAAGAGGTAGGCGTGCGCTTGCGGGGGACAGCGTACTTTGCGAGGATCGCAGAAGTGGTTTCAATGAGTGCTTCGCGTTGCCGGTTCTTGAAACTCGGCCGGTTTGTGTGGCCTGCTGGCGATATAAAGGGTTTTCCAGGGTGGGCGCGTGTACGTGGCGCAACGCGACAGGCTTGACCACGACCGCGAAGAGCAGGCAACAGGGCATCGAGGCAGACGTAATCGCGTATGGATCAGGGCGACCTCATCAAGGCTTTCGGCGCGTTCTTCGCAATCATGAACCCGTTTGTTAATCTGCCGATCTTCCTTGCCCTTACCGACGGCTATTCGGTCTCCCAACAACGAACGCTGGCGATCAAGATCGCGATCTTCTGCACCATCATGTGTGCGATGATCCTGCTGGCGGGGCAGAAAATCATCGCGTTCTTCGGCATCACCGTTGACCAGTTCCGTATTGCCGGCGGGGTTGTGCTCGCTCACATTGCGTGGTCGATGCTGAACGGAGAAAAATTCGCCTCGCACCACGGCAGCAGCCAGGAAAAAGGCCACGTGGCAGACTTAACCAATTTGGCATTCTACCCGATCACTTTTCCGATGATCGTTGGCCCTGGCACCATCGCAACGCTCATCATCTACGCGGGGCATGCGCAAAGCTTTGCAGGCATACTTGCCATTGGCGCCGTCGTTGCGGTCATCCTCGCCATCTTGTTTGTTGTGCTTTTCTTCGCACCGATTTTTGGGAAAGTGCTCAGTGACACGATGCGGGTCATCACGACGCGGCTGATGGGGATGATTCTGCTCTCCATCGCTGTGGCGATGATCGTTGCGGGATTGAAGGCGGTGCTGCCAGGCTTGGCGCAGGCCGGCTGATCAGGACCTAACGCTTACGCCTGCGCCGCACATGCTCACGCAATGATGTCCGGGAGGAGTTGGTCCTCGATGATCGTTATTTGATCCTTCAAGGTGAGCTTCTTCTTCTTCAGTCGTTTGATCAGCAACTGGTCGGCGCTGCCGGTTGCTTCGAGCGCGATGATTTCGTCATCGAGGCTGCGATGCTCTGTACGCAGGCTGGCGAGCTTCTCGCGGAGCTCTTTTTCATTGCGACGCTGCATCTCGATCCAGATCCGTTCCCGCTACCGGCTGGCTGCTTCCATGTCCGCGCCTTGGGCGCTCGCCTGGTCCAGTCCGTGTTCTGCGCGCTCTCGCAGTCCCGCCGTCCATTGCCCTCTGAAGCGACGTCCAACTTCGAACAAATATTGCACGCATGCAGCTGCCTCAGCTCCTACTCCCCTCGAGTACCAGCCGCTGCAACTCTGCCTTGACGGATAAGAATATCTATCCGTTTTGTTTCGCTTGCAAGCATCCTCACGCCTGAAGGCGCATAAGCTTTTCGCCGCAAAAACCGTACGTTGCTGGAATGAAGCGGTCATTTGCAATTGACCGGATTTTTGACTTTGGTCCGGTAGCGAACGGTTCACCCTCCAGGCTGCCGCGAATCTGCAGTTCATGGACAAGACGTCGTAGATCTGTCACACTATTTATCGCGTCCAACTTTTAGGGAGGGCCTGATGTCGCTATCCGCTCATCTCGCAGAACTCACAGAAAAACATAAGCTTCTGGAGCGTCGGATCGAGGAAGAAGTTGCAAGACCGGGATCGGACGACCTGGAAATTCGGCGGATGAAACAGGAAAAGTTGAAGCTCAAGGAGCAGATCGCTCGTCTCAGCGATGAACCACAAAGCGCGGCGCGTCATTGACGCGCCGTTGTCGTTTTTGAAGCGGGTGGCGCTGGGTCACGTCCATTCGTGATCCGGGCAGAACGCGTAAGTTCAGCGGCAGCCGCCTTCAGGCGCTTGTCGCTCGCGGCGAGTTTTGCGGAATCCAGACGGCCCTGTTCGTGCGCCTCGATCAGCGCATACAAGACATCGTAGACCTCGTCTCCATCGCTGCCGATGAGGACGAGATCCGCTCCCGCATTGATGGCGTCGACAGCGGCGGCCGCCATGCCTCCGAAGACGTGACGTGTAATTGCTCCCATGGCCAAGTCGTCGGTGACGATGACGCCTTGGAAGCCCCAAGAATCGCGCAGCAGTCTCTGGATGACAGCGGGCGATGTAGACGCCGGGCGGGTCTTGTCCAGACTCTGTACATGCGGGTGTCCGATCATCACGAACGCCGGGCTCGCCGATATGACCTCGCGGAAGGGGACCCAGTCTGTTTCCGCGAGCACATCCCTGGCGGTGTCGAGGCGCGCGCTGGTGACGTGGGTGTCGGCGGCGATGCGACCGATGCCAGGAAAATGCTTCAAAGTGCAATGGACGCCGGCTTTTGCAAGCTCGGCGCAGTAGGTGCGCGCAGCGCTGCTGACAATGGCGGGGTCGGCAGAGATCGCGCGGCTACGGATGCGGGTATGACGGTCACGGGGTGCGCGAACGTTGTGATTGATGTCGGCGACCGGAGCGAAATTCAGATTTATTCCCAATTCGGCAAGGGCCTTCGACTGCTTTGCTGCATAGGCCGCGACGGCTTCGCGGCGCTCTTCGGGTATCGTGACGCTCAACAGTTTGTGCAACGAGGGTTGGTAGGGCAAGGGTGGAGAGAGACGCGAGACGGGGCCGCCCTCCTGATCGGTCGCTAGCCAGAATGCATCCCGACCGGCCGCAGCCGCCTTGGCACGAAAGCCGGCGATTTCTGAGGCGAGGCTTGCTTTCGTGCGCCGATGGGCGTTGCGTGCGGTAACAAAGACCCCTCCTATGGCGCCGCGTTCCAGGAGCGGCGTAAGCTGGTCGGCCGCATGATAGCCAACTATGACGTGGCCACCGACGAGTTTGAGGACGTCGGGCGGGGCGTCGAGTATGATTGCTTTTTTGTCTTGCAGTGTGAACGGTTTGGTGCCGCGGTTTGGGTCGGGAGCTGGCGGCGGTGCGGTTTCGGGGGCTGTCAGGTTACGGGGTACTGCCGTGGCGGCGTCCGGTATGGGTATGACGCGGGAGCGGGCGCGTTCAAGATCGCGCTCGCGCTGTTGGTCGCGGGAAGCGCGCTGGCGAGAAACCTTGTTCTTGCGCGCAGCTCTCTTCGCCTTCGGCGACAGCTTCTTGGCGAATGCCGCGGGTGCCTGCGCGGGGCAGATGCTGGCGACCGGCAGTGCGAGGGAGAGGAGTGCCATCAGCGGAAGAATACCGAGCGCCGCCCGCCGCAGGCTTCGGCACAGGTTCGGCCCGCGTAGACCACGTTCATGTTTCACCAAAGCATGCACACGATCCGGCCTTTTGTATTGAGCATGTCGTTCATGCTGAACCGCTGCTTATTTTTGCGCGACATGCACAAACAAGGCACGTGCGGCGTTCCGAAATATTCCTCCGGCGCTTCATCATCCCACGCGTGCAACGGATCGGCACAGGCGTGGTGCCGGATCTGGTTCCCTCACGCGTCCTTGGCCTTGTCGCGAAGCATGAATTTCTGGATCTTGCCTGTCGATGTCTTTGGGATCTCGGCGAACACGACGTGACGAGGGCACTTGAAGCGCGCGAGATGCTCCTGGCAGTGGGCGATAATCTCTTCCGCGCTGACCTTTGCACCAGGCCTCAGCTCAATGAAGGCGCACGGTGTCTCGCCCCATTTTTCGTCCGGCTTGGCGACGACCGCGCAGTTGACAACGTCAGGGTGCTTGTAGATCACGTCCTCGACCTCGATCGACGATATGTTCTCGCCACCGGAAATAATGATGTCCTTGGAGCGGTCCTTCAGCTGGATATAGCCGTCGGGATACATGACGCCTAGGTCACCTGAATGGAACCAACCGCCGCGGAAAGCATCGTCCGTCGCCTTGGGGTTCTTCAAATAGCCCTTCATGACGATGTTGCCGCGGAACATGATTTCTCCGAGCGTTTCGCCGTCCGCAGGTACGGGCTGCATGGTCTCAGGGTTCATGACCGACAGTGCCTCAAGAGCCGTATAACGCACGCCCTGGCGGGCACGCCTGGCCACATTTTCTTCTCTCGGCAAGTCGTCCCATGAGTCGCGCCATTCGTTGAGCACGGCGGGTCCGTACGTTTCGGTCAGCCCATAGAGATGGGTGAGGGCGAAGCCGGCATCCTGCATGCGGGCGAGAACGGATTCGGGCGGTGGCGCGGCAGCGTGGCTGAAGGCGACTGTATGCTCGATCGTACGCTTTTCCTCGTCGGGCGCATTGAGAAGTGTGGCCATGACGATCGGGGCGCCGCACAGGTGCGTCACCTTGTGGTCGAGAATTGCGTCGTAGATCGCCTTTGCCCGCACCCAGCGCAGGCAGACATGCGTGCCGCCTACCGCGGCGACCGACCATGGAAAGCACCAGCCGTTGCAATGGAACATCGGCAGCGTCCACAGATAGACCGGGTGGCGCTGCATGCCCGTCGCGATCGTGTTCGCATAGCACATCAGGGCGGCTCCGCGATGGTGGTAGACGACGCCCTTGGGATTGCCGGTAGTGCCCGACGTATAGTTGAGCGCAATCGCATCCCACTCGTCGTCGGGCATGCGCCATGCATAGTCGGGATCGCCCGTCGCGATGAACTCCTCGTAGTCGAGATATGACAGTGGCTCGTTGTCCTGGGGGAATTCCGGGTCGTCGTAGTCGATGACGAGAGGCTCGACCTTGGCAAGCGAGAGCGCTTCCTTGATGACCGGTGCGAATTCGCGATCGACGATCAGAACCTTCGTGTTCGCGTGATCGAGCTGGAAGGCGATGATAGCAGCGTCGAGGCGCGTGTTCACCGCGTGCAGCACGGCTCCGACCATGGGAACGCCGACGTGTGCCTCGAGCATCGGCGGTGTGTTGGAGAGCACTACGGTGACCGTGTCGCCTTTGCCGATGTAGCGCTGGGCCAGCGCGGACGCAAGGCGCCGGCAGCGCGCAAAGTATTGGGCATAGGTGGTGCGAGTGCCGCCGTGAATGACAGCAGTCGTATCGGGATAGACCGCGGCCGCGCGCGCCACGATCGTCAGGGGCGTGAGGGGTTGATAGTTGGCGGGGGTCTTGTCGAGGTTTTGCTCGTAAGGGTGGGATACCATGGCACGCCAGATTCCGAATGCAGCAACTTACCGATGTGTATCTGGAACGCTATCTCCTTGACGGGAGTTGAGCAATTGCCATTGGGCAGGGGTCAGAGAGGTTGCTGTTGCGGATGCAGCGGAGGTTGTGGGCAACACCGGCCGACCGCCGCGCAGGATCTTCCAGTCGCTGCCGAATTTGTGTAAGGTGATTTTCAGAAAATGATGCGTATTCCAGTCAGACTGGAGAGCACCATGACTGAAGCGAGGCAGGAAGGCATCGTCCTCTGGATCCTTCTCGTGTTCCTACTCACCTTGCCCTGGCTGGCGTTGTGAGTGGCATTTTTCGGGTTGCGACATATCTCCGTCGGGTAGCCGCTGAGCGGCCAGGAGCAGGGACGAAGACGTGCATAGATCATGAAACCCCGCGCATTCGCCATGCGCGGGGTTTTCATTTCGAGCAGGTTTCTCACACTGAACCGCTGCACACTTCAGCTAAACATGTTCCCTTCTCCTTGAGCATGTTTTTCACGCTGAACCGCTGCACACTTCAGCTAAACATGCTTGAGCCCATCGTAGATCAGCTTCAACGAGATAACGAACAGGGCGGCGTAAGCAATGCGGTAGAACGGTTCCTGCGCGATGCGCCGCGTGAGCCAGACGCCTGCCAGCATGGCAAGGGGTGCCAGTGGCAATAGTACCGCCGTGGTCTTGAGGTTCTCAGCGTTGAACTGGCCGAGCGCGTAATAGGGCACCAGTTTTATCAAGTTGACCGTGGTGAAGAACATCACCGCGGTGGCTGCCAGTGCGGCATTCGGCAGGCGCTGGGGCAGCATGTAGACATTGAAGGGTGGCGCGCCGGTGTGGCTGACGAAGCTGGTGAAGCCGGCCACCATGCCCCAGAACGTGCCCTTCGCGCGGCTGGGTCCCGAAGGCGGCCGCTTGGCACCGCCGCTCAGCCAGTATCTCATCGTGAATACGAGGCCGATGAGGCCGACAATGAGGCGAACGTGCGCTTCGGCGACGTAGGCCGCCGTTGCCCATCCGATCAAAATGCCGAGCGCCGCTGCGGGCAGGAGGATCGAGAGGTTCTTCCAGTCGAAATCGCGCCGGTATGCGATCAGACCGGTCATGTCCATCGTATTCAAGATCGGCAACATGATTCCCGCTGCCTGTACCGGCGAGATGACGAGACTCATCAACGGTACGGCGAGGCCACCGGCAGCGCCGAGGAACCCGCCTTTCGACAGGCCGGTGAGGATGATCGCGGGAACCGCGACGGCATAGAACCAGGGGTCGGTGATCATTCAGGCTATACTGTTCAGATGATTTGGGAGAGGAAGGAAAACGAAGACCGAGAGAGAGGCCAGGACCGCGTTCCTTACCATGTTCAAGGGCATTGCGCGGCCCGGACGTCGGTCTGCCCTGCACGAATTGAAGCGTGGCGCGAATTTTCAGGTTTGCTCCTGACGCTATAAGTCGTTGTTCTTATGCGTGTCCTCGTCTCAAAACTGCGGCGCACTTTTGCGCGACATGCTTCCGGCCTTATGCATGTCGTTCTCGCAAAACCGCTGCACAGTTTTGCGCGACATGCATGAGCGGCCAGCTTTGCAGTGCCGCTCGGCACCCAAACCGGCGTTTTGGCGGGGGGCAGGCGCGACGCTTGACTTATGTCAAGGCGCGGCAAACGCCAGGCTAACCGTACCGTCGTGACACTAGCCGAAACTCCTATGCGCCGCCTATTGCGTCGCGAGCCGCGGCAGTGCTGTTTTAGGGGCAATCATAAAGAACCCTGATTTCGTGACTGCTGGAGGACGCCATAATGAGCCGCTACGCGCAAGTCTATGCCGATTGGCAGAAGGACCCGGAGGGGTTCTGGGCCGAGGCCGCCAAGGATATCAGCTGGTACAAGCTTTGGGACAAGGTCATCGATCCCTATGCGGGGCACTATGGGCGCTGGTTCGCCGGTGCGGAGTGCAACACGGCTTACAACTGTCTCGACCGGCACGTGGAGGCGGGACGCGGCGAGCAGAAAGCGCTGATCTATGATAGCCCGGTCACCGGCTCGCAGCGTACGTATACCTACGGGCAGCTGACCGACGAAGTGGCGGCGCTCTCAGCGGTGCTGCTCGATCTGGGTGTCGGCAAAGGCGATCGCGTCATCGTCTACATGCCGATGATCCCCGAGGCGGTCATCGCGATGCTGGCCTGCGCCCGCATTGGGGCGGTGCATTCGGTGGTGTTCGGCGGCTTTGCCTCCAACGAGCTGGCCACGCGTATCAACGACGCCAAGCCGGTTGCGATCATGTCGGCGTCCTGCGGCATCGAGACGTCACGGGTCATTCCCTACAAGCCATTGCTCGACAAGGCGATCGAGTTGTCGGACCACAAGCCGCGTGCAACCCTCGTACTGCAGCGCCCGCAAGCCGATGCGAGCCTGATCGCGGGGCGCGATCACGATTGGGCGCAGTCTGTCGATGCTGCGAAGGCGGCGGGCCGCAAGGCGGGATGCGTGCCAGTGGCGGCGACCGATCCACTCTATATTCTCTACACGTCGGGCACGACAGGCCAGCCCAAGGGCGTTGTGCGCGACAATGGCGGTCATATGGTGGCGCTGAAATGGACGATGCCAAACCTCTATGGCATCCAGCCGGGTGAAGTCTTCTGGGCGGCGTCCGACGTGGGCTGGGTGGTGGGGCATTCCTACATCTGCTACGCGCCGCTACTGCATGGCGCAACGACGGTCGTTTACGAAGGCAAGCCGGTGGGTACGCCGGATGCGGGTGCCTTCTGGAGGATGATCTCCGAGCACAAGATCTCGGCGCTCTTCACCGCACCAACGGCGTTTCGCGCGATCAAGAAAGAGGATCCGCAAGGCGCGTTCGTGGGCAAGTACGACCTGTCCTGCCTGCGAACCTTGTTCCTTGCCGGCGAGCGCGCGGATCCCGAGACGATCAAGTGGGCCGAAGCGAAGCTCAAGGTGCCGGTGATCGACCACTGGTGGCAGACCGAAACGGGCTGGGCAATTGCGGGCAATCCGGTGGGTCTCGGCGTGCTGCCGGTGAAGTACGGGTCCCCGACGGTTCCGATGCCGGGGTACGAGATCGATGTGCTCGACGAGAGGGGACACCCGCTGGGGCCGAACAAGAACGGTACCCTGGCGATCAAGCTGCCGATGCCACCAGGCTGCCTGCCGACGTTATGGAACAACGACGCGCGGATGCGCAGCAGCTACCTCGTCGATTTCAAGGGCTACTACTCGACCTCCGATGCCGGCTACAAGGACGAGGACGGCTACGTTTACGTGATGGCGCGCACCGACGACGTTATCAACGTCGCGGGCCATCGCTTGTCGACGGGCCAGATGGAAGAGGTCGTGGCGCAGCACAAGGATGTCGCCGAATGCGCGGTGATCGGCGTCGCTGATGACATGAAAGGGCAGATGCCCGCGGGTTTCGTCGTTCTCAACGCAGGCGTCGAGCGCGATCCCAAGGAAGTCGAGGCAGAGGTGGTGAAGCTCGTACGCGAGGTGATCGGTCCGGTCGCAGCGTTCAAGAACGTGATGATCGTCAAGCGTCTGCCAAAGACACGTTCGGGCAAAATCCTGCGCGGCACGATGCGGCAGATCGCCGATGGCGAAAGCTGGAAGATGCCAGCAACGATCGATGATCCCGCCATCATGGGCGAGATCACCGAGATCATGAAGTCGCGCGGGCTTGCGGGCAAGTCACAGCAGGCAAGCTGAGTTGCTCTACTGGTTGCACGAACCCTCTGAGCACGAAGCAAATTTGGCGCGCTTGAAGCTACAACTCCGGGCGCGCCTCGTTCGGCAGAGCCAACAGTCGCGTCAACACGCCCGTGCCGCGTGCTATTCTGGGCTCATGCTTGAAGCAAACTCGAACCTTGGTGAAGCCCCAAATTGCGTCTGGCACCGCCGGCTGTCCGCACTATGGATCTGATGCAAATGCTTGCGCGGGCGGTGCGCGCTTCCATCCTGAACGATCAGGCTTTAGGGTGCCTCCGCTCAAGGTCGTCCATTCATCGCCCGCGCGCGAGATGATTGCGTTGCCAGGCTAGTGTGATGATCGCGAAGTCCGCTTTATACTTTTCGGCCGGGTTGCGAGGCGGACTTCTCGATCTCGATCACGGCACTAGTGGGGATCAGACGCAGATGCCCCGACCACGAGCCTGAAGTGGAATAGTAACGGGTCAGACATGCTTCTTGCGAACAAGGTCGCGATCGTAACGGGCGGCGCACAAGGTATAGGTCGCGCAACCGCCGAGCGATTGGCGCGAGAGGGCGCTCAAATCGTCGTTGCGGACGTCAACGACGATGAAGGTAACAAGGTCGTCGCCGCCATCAAGGCCGCAGGGAACGACGCGGTCTTCCGGACGGCCGATATTTCCGAGCGGCTCGACGTCTTTAATCTTGTGGCGTCAGCGCGCGATGCCTTCGGCAGGGTCGACGTTCTCGTCAATAACGCCGGCATCGTGGACGATCAGCCATTCCTAGAGCTGGAAGAGGCGGAATTCGATCGCGTCATGCGGACCAACGTGAAGGGTGCGTTCCTTATCAGTCAGGCGGTTGCAAAGCAGATGGTCAGGCAATGCATGGCGGATGCAAAGTGTTCGCCGGGGGCGATTGTCAACGTCACGTCGGTCAACGCCCGCTTCGGGCAGCCTGATCATCTGGCATATGCGGTGTCGAAGGGGGGACTGGAGCAACTGACACGGTCGATGGCCTTGGCGCTGGCGCCATATGGCATTCGTGTCAATGCGGTCGGGCCGGGGACGGTCGAGACGGCGATGGTCGCCCAAGTCTACCAGGACCAGAAGGCGCGGGAGGCTGCTCTGTCTCGCACGCCGCTTCGCCGGTTCGGGACGCCCGCGGAAATTGCTTCGGTGATCGCGTGGCTTGCCAGCAAGGAGGCGAGCTATCTCACCGGCACCACGATCTGGGCGGACGGAGGTCGGCTGTCGCTCAATGGTGTCGTGCCGGTGCCCGAAACCGAAGTCGAATAACAGTGCATAGGTAGGCTGCCACCGCGCACCTCGGTTGGAGGCACCACATTGCCCGCCAACGGTGGAGAAAGGCGGCCGTTCAGCGGGTCATTCGTTTGCCGGCTCGTCGCCCGTTTTGGCTTTGCTTTCGGAACCCGATGACTCGTCTGCAGGTTCCTCTTCCTCCTTGGGGCCTTTCATCTCCTTGAGCCGCGCAAACATGCGCGCCTCCTCCTCGGCTTCCGTTTCGACGTGCTCGTCTGCCTTGGGAGTGATGATCTGAGCGATCGGCTGGCCAGTCGTCTGCTCGGTCGGCAGCAGGGTACCCGCTTTCTCATCCACCTCGCCGCTGGCCTTGCGCTCGCGCTCGACACGGCGTGCGGCTTTCTTCACTTCGGCATCGAGGTCGATCTGGGAACAGATCCCCAGCGTCACAGGGTCGTTGGGCGCGAGGTTCGGCGAGTTCCAGTGGCTGCGGTCGCGGATCTGCGCGATCGTCTGCTTGGTGGTGCCGACAAGGCGGATGATCTGGCTGTCCTTGAGCTCGGGATGGTTGCGCAACAGCCAGAGAACGGCGTTGGGCTTCTCCTGCCGCAGCGACAAAGGCGTGTAGCGCTTGCGCCGGATATCGGGAACCTCGACTCCGGCCTCCGCGACCTTGAGCTTGTGGGAGGGGTCCTTTTCGCCACGTTCGATCTCTTCACGTGTGATCTGGCCGCGCGTGATCGGGTCGAGGCCGCGAATGCCCTGGGCTACGTCGCCGTCGGCGATACCCTTGACCTCGAGGACGTGCAGCCCACAGAACTCCGAAATCTGATTGAATGTCAGCGATGTGTTGTCGACCAGCCAGACGGCCGTGGCTTTCGGCATCAGCGGTGTGCGGTCGCTCATATGGTTTTCTCCTGTCCCCCGCCGCGGGGATCGCGCGGAGGTCTGATAATCGGATGCGAATTCTGGGAATAGAATTCCTTATAGGCGCCGCAAGGGGTGCGTGCAACCGAATATCGTGTGGGCAGTGCAGCATCACATGGGGCGCCGCTCTCATCGCGGGGGCCGAATTTGGGAGGGTGCAGCGCAATAATTGCATTGCGGCAGGGGTGGTCGGCGGCTAGTGTTCCGCGCGCCCCGGCAAGGGGGTGTGCGGGAAATTCAACCTAGAATTCGAACCTACAACAAGAGGAATTGTCGGCATGTCGGCACTCAAGAGCTATTGCATCGAGGATCTCGCGGTCGGCATGGAATCATATCTGTCGAAGACCGTAGGCGAGGCCGACATCAATGCATTCGCCGAGGTTTCGGGTGACAAGAATCCGGTTCATCTTGATGCGGACTATGCGGCCTCGACGATGTTCAAGGAGAGGATCGCGCATGGCATGCTTTCGGCGGCTTACATTTCGGCGGTTTTCGGCATGCAGATGCCTGGGCCGGGAGCCATCTACCTGTCGCAGACCCTTCAGTTCAAGGCCCCGGTCAAGATCGGTGATACGGTCGTGACCACGGTCAAGGTGACTGAACTCGTGCCAGAGAAGAAGCGCGCCAAGTTCGAGTGCATTTGTGCGGTCGATGGCAAGCCGGTGGTTGTGGGCGAAGCGATGCTTATGGTGCCTTCGCGCGGCGCTTGAGGCGTTCTCTTCAGCAAGATTGCAAGGTGGATGGGCGCGCAACATGGCAGTGTCCATCCTCGAAAGCGGTGATGTGCCGGGGAGACGGGGGAGCATGTTGGTTGTCACGGGATCGGACGTGGTTCCTGATCAGGCCAAGGGTGCGGTCCTAGCGATCGGCAATTTTGATGGCGTCCATCGCGGTCATCAGTCGCTTATCACGAAAGTCCGGGAACGGGCGGACAAGCTTGATGTCATGGCGGGCGTGATCGTATTCGAGCCGCATCCGCGCGAGTTCTTTCAGCCGTCAGAGCCGCACTTCCACCTGACGCCACTTCCCCTCAAGCTTAGGCGGCTTGAGGCGCTCGGCCTCGATCTCGTCGTCGTCTTGAGGTTCGACAAATCGTTCGCGTCGCTATCGGCCAACCAGTTCATCGAGAACGTGCTGGTCGAAAAGCTGGAGCCTCGCCACGTCGTCATAGGCTACGATTTCTTCTTCGGCAAAGGTCGATCGGGCACGCCCGACACAATGCGTCTGGCGGCGCAGGAGCTTGGTTTCGGTGTCACAGTGGTGAGCCCGGTCGCGGAAGATGGAGAAGTGTTTTCGTCAACGACGATCCGGCTGAAGCTGGCGCAGGGCGACGTGCGCGGCGCCACGGCGGCGCTAGGTGAGATGTGGCGCGTGAGGGGATGTGTTATCGGCGGAGCGAAGCGCGGTACCGGGCTTGGCTTTCCGACGGCGAATATCGCGCTGGAGCGAGGGACGGCTCTGGCGCACGGCATCTATGCGGTCTGGGTCGACATTCCGGGTGACGGACCCCAGGGAGCAGCGCGTGCCGCGCGCTACATGGGGGCAGCCTATCTCGGCACGCGGCCGACATTCGACGACGGTGGGCCGCTACTGGAGATCTACCTGCTGGACTTCGACGGCGATTTGTATGGCCGGGAAATCGAGGTGGCGTTCGTAGATTTCATCCGTGGCGACCGGCGTTTCGGTTCGGCACAGGAGCTTGTCGCTCAGATGCACGCGGATTGCGCGAGTGCGCGCGAGATCCTGTCCGCCGAGCCGCCGGACAGCGATTGAAGTCGTCCCGCCCGTTGCGGACCTGCAGCCATTCGAAAATCAAGCGGTTGCAATGAAAATTGGCCCCGCGCAGAACGCGGGGCCAAGTCTGGGGATACCGTCCGTCTTTTTGGGTCCGGTTTTCGCGTGGTTCTCAGAAGAGCCCTTGGATCTGGCCGTTTTCCAGGCGGATCGACTCGGCCGAGGGAACGCGCGGCAGGCCTGGCATGGTCATGATCTCGCCGGTCACAACGACGATGAACTCCGCACCTGCCGAGAGGCGCAGTTCGCGGATCGGAACCACGTGGCCGGTCGGCGCACCGCGCAGGTTCGGATTGGTCGAGAATGAGTACTGCGTCTTGGCCATGCAGACCGGCAGCTTGCCGAAACCGCCAGCCTCCAATTCCTTGAAGCGCGATTCGATGGAGCTGTCGCAGGAGATGTCGGCAGCGCGATAGATCTCGGTTGCGATGGTCTTGACCTTGTCGCGCAGGGGCATGTCGTCGGGATAGAGCGGCTTGAAGGAAGCCTGGCCGGAGTTGGCCACCTCGGCGACGTGAGCGGCGAGCGCCTCGGTGCCCTTGCCGCCGTCGGCCCAGTGCGTGCACATGAAGGCCTTGGTGCCCATGCTCTCGGCCGCCTTCACGACCTCGGCGATCTCTGCGTCCGTATCGGTGATGAAGCGGTTGACGGCGACAACCGGCGGCACGCCGAACTTGCGCACGTTCTCGATATGGCGCTTGAGGTTTTCGCAGCCCTTGGCGACCGCGGCGGCGTTCTCCGCCTTCAGGTCGTCCTTGGCGACGCCTCCGTGCATCTTGAGCGCGCGGACGGTGGCGACGATCACGGCTGCCGATGGCGACAGACCGGCCTTGCGGCACTTGATGTCGAAGAACTTCTCCGCGCCGAGGTCGGCGCCGAAACCGGCCTCAGTGACGACATAGTCGGCAAGTTTCAGCGCGGTCTTGGTGGCGAGCACAGAATTGCAGCCATGGGCGATGTTGGCGAACGGACCGCCATGGATGAAGACGGGGTTGTTCTCCAGCGTCTGCACCATGTTGGGCATCATGGCGTCCTTGAGCAGCACGGTCATGGCGCCATCGGCCTTCAGCTCGCGAGCGCGCACAAGCGCCTTGTCGCGAGTCTGACCGACGACGATGTTGCCGAGGCGGCGCTCGAGGTCGCCAAGATCCATGGCGAGGCAGAGGATCGCCATCACCTCGGAGGCGACCGTGATGTCGAAACCGTCCTCGCGCGGGAAGCCGTTGGAAACGCCGCCCAGCGAGTTGACGATGTAGCGCAGCGCGCGGTCGTTCATGTCGAGAACGCGCTTCCAGCCGATGCGGCGTGCATCGAGTCCCAGGGCATTACCCCAGTAAATGTGGTTGTCGAGCACTGCGGAGAGCAGGTTGTGGGCTGAGGTAATGGCGTGGAAGTCACCCGTGAAGTGGAGGTTGATGTCCTCCATAGGAACGACCTGAGCATAACCGCCGCCAGCAGCACCACCCTTGACGCCGAAGCACGGCCCGAGCGAGGGTTCGCGCAGGCACATCATCGCCTTCTTGCCGATGCGGTTGAGGCCGTCGCCGAGGCCGACGGTCGTGGTCGTTTTGCCTTCTCCGGCCGGCGTGGGACTGATAGCGGTGACGAGGATCAGCTTGCCGTCCTTCTTCTGCTTCTGGCTGTTAATGAAGTCGAAGGACACCTTGGCCTTGTAGGGCCCGTAGTT
Source organism: Hyphomicrobiaceae bacterium (assembly GCA_050246945.1). Lineage (GTDB taxonomy): Bacteria > Pseudomonadota > Alphaproteobacteria > Rhizobiales > Hyphomicrobiaceae > JAEUMD01. The sequence continues at coordinate 335,003 of JBFWVC010000002.1, read as the reverse complement.
GAGCAGCGCGTCGGCGGGAACGCCAACTTTCGCACCAACCTCTGCGATGGGCTTCATTTTCGCTTCGCGGGCAATTTCAATATCGCTTTTAACGGCCATTTGCTTCCTCCAGCCTCAACGGCATTTGTTATGTGTCTACGGTCAGGCCGACTTCTTCGGCTCGGCCGCGTCGAGCTTGTCACCCGCCTTCAATCCGGACGATCCGGCGAACTCCGCCGCGGCAACCTTCTGCCCCCCTTCGCCGCGCACACGCTTGGCGAGGACTGCTCCGCTGCCGGCAGCGATCTTGATGCCTTCGTCAGAGACCGACAGGATTTCACCCGGTTGTCCCGAACCGTCAACCTTGCGGGCATCAAAGATATCGAACTTCTGGCCCTTGAACCGGGCCCAGGCGCCGGGTGCGGGGTTGACGGCGCGGATGAGGTTATAGACTTCGGCGGCTGGTTTTGACCAATCGATCTCGGCCATCGCCTTTTTGAAGCGGTATTCGTAGGTTGCCTTGGAATCGTCCTGGACAACCTTGGGTGCCTTGCCGTCGCGGACGAGATCGAGGCTTTCAATCATGGCGTCGACGCCCATCGGGAAGAGCTTTTTGAAGTAGACATCGCCCAGGGTCTCGTCAGGGCCGATTTCGCACTCCTTCTGCAGCAGAATGGGACCTTCGTCGAGGCCCTCGTCAGGCCAGAAGATCGACAGGCCGGTGTGAGTCTTGCCCATCGCGATCGGCCAGGAAATGGCCGAGGGGCCGCGATGCAGCGGCAGGAGCGAGGGATGATACTGGAAGGTACCGTGCGTTGGCGCATCGAGTACCGGCTGAGGCACGAACAGCGTCACGTAAGCCATCATGCAGACGTCAGGCTTGAAGGACTGCATCAGTTCGAGTGCCTCCGGGGTCTTCCACGAAGTGGGCTGATGGACGGGAAGCCCTTTTTCGACAGCGAAGGCGGCGAGTGGATCTTTGGCTTTGCCTTCCTTGTCAGGTGCGCAAAACACCGCGACCACGTTCTCCCCGCGCTCGAGCAGACGCTCCAGCACGGCCTTTCCGAATGCTTCCTGACCATGGACGACGATGCGCATGAAGTCTCCTTCTGCCCTGTTGAAAGGCAGCTTTGGCTGGAAATGTCAGTGGAGGGGCGCCTTGCGGCGCCCCGATTCATTGGCGACCTATTCCGCAGCGATTTTCTTGGCTGGCTCGGTAGCTCCGGCGTTCCTGAGTTCCTCGATTTCCTCGGCACTGTAGCCAAGCACCTGCGAGAGGATCTCGTCAGTGTGTTCGCCCAGCAGCGGCGAGCGGGTCACCTCAACGGGGCTGTCGGACATCTTGATCGGGCAACCGACGGTGAGGTATGGCCCGCGCTTGGGATGGTCGACCTCGACGACGGTGCCTGTGGCGCGAAGTCCCTCATCCTCGGCGATTTCCTTCATCGACAGGATCGGGCCCACCGGAATGTCGAGCGGGTTGCAGATGTCCATGACCTCGAACTTGGTCTTGGTCTTGGTCCACTGCTCGATGCGGTTGAAAATCGCGTTGAGCTTGTCGAGCCGGTGGGCCGGCTTATCGTAGCCGGGCTTCGACTTCCAGTCCGGCTCGCCGATCACGTCGCAAATTTTCTCCCAGGCTGCGGCCTGGGTGATGAAGTAGGTGTAGGCGTTGGGATCGGTCTCCCAGCCCTTGCACTTCAGGATCCGGCCAGGCTGGCCACCACCGGAGTCGTTGCCCGCGCGAGGCGTCGCGTCGCCGAATGGGATGCCCTCACCGTACTGCGAATACTCCTTGAGGGGACCCACCTTCAAGCGCTGCTGGTCGCGCAACTTGACGCGGCACAGGTTCAAGACGGCGTCCTGCATGGGTGCGAGCACCTTCTGGCCGCGGCCCGACTTCTCGCGATGGTAAAGCGCGGTGACGATGCCGAGGGCGAGGTGCAGGCCGGTGCCGCTGTCGCCGATCTGCGAGCCGGTGACGAGCGGGGGACCGTCGAGGAAACCGGTGGTGGAGGCTGAGCCGCCGGCGCACTGGGCGACGTTCTCGTATACCTTGCAGTCCTCATATTTGCCGGGGCCAAAGCCCTTCACCGACGCCATGATCATGCGCGGGTTCAGTTCCTGGATCCGCTCCCAGGTGAAACCCATTCGGTCCAGAGCGCCGGGTGCGAAGTTCTCGACGAGCACATCGCACGACTTGATGAGGCGCTCGAGGATCTCCTTGCCCTTCTTGTTCTTGGTGTCGATCGTGATCGAGCGCTTGTTGTGGTTGAGCATGGTGAAATAGAGGCTGTCGGCGCCGGGGACGTCGATCAGCTGCTTGCGCGTCGCATCGCCTTCGCCGGGACGCTCAACCTTGATGACGTCGGCGCCGAACCAAGCAAGCAACTGGGTGCAGGTGGGGCCCGACTGCACGTGCGTGAAGTCCAGGATTTTTACGCCTTCCAAGGCTTTCATGGCTTTCTTCCCTGTTCCTTGATTCTTGTTGATTGCTTCAGCTGCGTACCGCTTGGGGGTAGCGTGCCTTTGCGACGATCGACTGCGGGTTGAGGCTGCCGATGTTGCCGCTTTCCTTTCCGGCCGCGGGATCGATGACCGCGTTGATGAGGGTCGGCTTTCGACTATTGATCGCTTCGAGCGTGGCTCGCTTGAGCTCGTCGGGCGTCGTTGCGTACACGCCGACGCCGCCGAAGGCTTCCATCATCTTGTCGTAGCGCGCATCCTTGACGAAGGTTGTCGTCGCCGGATCGCTGCCACCGGACCAGTTGGTGTCATCACCGCGATAGATACCGTTGTTGTTGAAGATGACGACACAAACGGGAAGATCATAACGGCAGATGGTTTCGATCTCCATGCCGCAGAAGCCAAATGCACTGTCGCCCTCAATCGCCAGCACGGGATTTCCAGTCTCGACAGCTGCGGCAATGGCCGAACCCATGCCGATGCCCATGACGCCCCAGGTGCCGACGTCGATGCGCTTCCTGGGCTTCAAGACGTTGATGATCGATCGTGCAAAGTCGAGAGTGTTGGCACCTTCGTTGACAAGCATCGTTTCAGGTCGCTCAGCGATAACCGACTTCAGCGCTCCCAGTGCCGACTGATAGTTCATCGGGTTGGAATTGTTCTGGAGCTGCAGATCCATCTTCTTGATGTTGGCGCTGGCCTTGGCGCGGATGGATTCCATCCACGCGGTCTGCTGTTTCCAGTCGTTGCCCATCGCGTCGAGGAGGCCGGACAGGCACGAACCGATATCGCCGACGAGAGGCGCTGCGATTTCGACGTTCGAATCCATCTCCTTGGGGTCGATGTCGATCTGAACGAACTTCTTGGAGTGGGGTTCGCCCCACTGCTTGCCCTTGCCGTGACTGAGCAGCCAATTCAGTCGAGCGCCGAGCATGAGTACGACATCGGATTCCTTGAGAACCGTCGAGCGCGCGGCTGACGCCGACTGGGGATGGTCGTCCGGCAGGAGACCCTTCGCCATCGACATCGGCAGATAGGGGAAGCCGGAACGCTCGACGAATTCACGGATCACGTCGTCGCACTGGTCGTAGGCGGCGCCTTTACCCAGAATGATGAGTGGCCGCTTGGCTTGCCTGAGAACGGAGACGGCGCGAGCAACCGCTTCGGCGGAAGGCTGCTGTTTGGGCGACGGGTCGATGACCTTGACGAGGCTCTTTTGTCCCTCTGCCGCATCCATCACCTGCCCGAGCAGAGCACCAGGTATGTCGAGATAGACACCGCCGGGGCGGCCCGAACATGCAGCGCGGATCGCGCGCGCGACACCGATGCCGATATCCTGAGCGTGAAGAATGCGGAATGCAGCCTTGCAAAGCGGCTTTGCGATTGCGAGCTGATCCATCTCCTCGTAATCGCCCTGCTGCAGATCGACGACTTCGCGCTCGGAGGATCCCGAAATCAGGATCATCGGCCAGCAATTCGTGGTCGCGTTGGCGAGCGCGGTAAGGCCGTTGAGGAAGCCCGGCGCTGAAACCGTCATGCAGATGCCAGGCTGCTTGGTGAGGAAGCCCGCAACGGAGGCGGCGTAGCCGGCATGCTGTTCGTGGCGGAACGAGAGGACACGAATGCCGGAGGCCTGCGCATAGCGCCCCAGATCCGTGATAGGGATGCCGGGTACATTGTAGATCGTTTTCACGCCATTGAGCTTCAGGGCGTCGATGAGAAGATGGAAGCCGTCCGTAAGCGTGTCGACGGCAACGCCGGCGTCGTGGAACGTGCTATGCGATTGCTGCGGCAGCATGCTTAGGGTCTCCCTGCAGTTGGCGGCCACGATGCGGCCGTACCACTTGTTTCTCGAGTGCTTCTATTCTCTGTCTTGGATCCGTCGTGGTCCGAACGCGATTCAGCTCAGTCGATCTCCACGAACTGTTCCACGTGCGAGCGCAGCTTCAGCGTGTGCTCGCGGACGAGTCTTTCGGCGAGGTCGGCGTTGCCTTCCTCGATTGCCTCGACAATCTTCTTGTGATCGGAAACAGAGCGCTTGGCGCGGTCTTTCTCGAAGATCGTGCGATTGCGGATCGCGCGGACGTGCATGAACAGGCTGTCGGAAATCTGTTCGATCAGCCGATTGCCGCCCGTGCGGATGATTGCCTGGTGGAAGCGGATATTGGCGTCGGAATATTCGCCCATGTGGCGGTCGACATCGGTATAGGGGTCGGTGAGCTGGTGCAGCTCCTTGATGTCTTCAGGCGTGGCGTGCTCGGCGGCAAGGCGGGCGGACATGCTCTCCAGCGCGGCCCACGCCGTGATCATGTCGAGGATTTCGCTCTTGGTCTTGCGGACGATGAAGATGCCGCGGCGAGCAACGACCTTCACGAGACCTTCCTGGTCCAACTGGGCCAGTGCCTCGCGCAGAGGCGTGCGGGAAATGCCGAAGCGGGCCGACAGATCACGCTCATCCAATCGAAGTTCGGCTTTGTCGTCATAGATGTTCATTGCTGCGATGGCAGACTTCATCGCCTCATAGGCGCGAACCTTGAGGCTTTGACTCTCGCCGATGGGAACAATCTTCAGGCTCGTTTTCTGCATCGTTCTACGTCGCCTCCGTTCAGCAGCTCACAAATTTGCCCGCCGGAAGCTTCAGCTCCTGTAGCAAAGACAACGCGCGACTTGTGAGAGCACTATCGCTGCTGTCCCAACTTTCTGGCATACCATATGCCAAGGCGGCGGATTGTTCAACAAACTTCGTGTGGTCAGAAATTATTTTTGCAAATTATTCTCACTAAGCCACATGCGGCCGAATGTGGCTAAAGCCGCCCGCGCCGAAGCGGGCGGCTTTTTGCTGTTCGTTCTGTTGGCGCTGATGTGATCGGAGTTCCACATCGTCGCAAACCGTTTGCTCGAGATCGTTATGCGGACTGCACAGGTTTCTTGGTCCGGCGCAGCTTGTTGAGAGCCGGCGCAACGAAGAGCAGTGCCGCGAGGAACATGATCGTGCCAGCGAGCGGCCGCGTGAAGAACACCGTCCAGTCACCGCGGTCGGCAATCATCGTCTGGCGGAAGGAATCCTCGGCCAGTGGACCAAGGACGATCGCGAGAACGAGCGGCGCCAGCGGGTAGTCCAGCTTGCGCATGACGTAGCCGATGAAGCCGAACAGGAGGATCAGCCAGGGATCGAACATGCGCGTGTCGGGTGCGTAACCGCCGACAAAGCAGAGCACGAAGATCAGCGGTGCGAGGATCATGAACGGCATGCGCAATACCCAGACGAACAGCGGGATGAGTGCGAGGTTCAAGATCACGGTCACGAAGTTGGCCGCATAGAGCGAAGCTGTCAGGCCCCACACGAACTCGGACTGCTGGATGAAGAGGAGTGGGCCCGGCGTCAGGCCCCAGATCACCATGCCACCGAGCAGAATGGCGGTGGTTGGCGAGCCGGGAATGCCGAGCGTCATCATCGGCAGCATCGACCCGGTCGATGCGGCATTGTTGGCGGCTTCCGGTGCGGCGACGCCGCAGATCTCACCCTTGCCGAACTTCTCCGGTTCCTTTGCGAAGCTCTTGGTGAGACCGTAGGCCATCAGCGCAGCCGGCGTCGCGCCTGCGGCGGGGAGCACACCGACGAAATACCCAAGCAAGGAGGAAAAGGACATCGTGCCGATGGCGCGCCTGAGTTCGCCCAATGCTGCTCGCAGGCGCTCAATCGTGAAGCGGTGCGATGCAATTTCAACTTTGCCGCGCGAAGTTTCCAGCGTCCAAAGCATTTCGCCGATGCCGTAGATGCCGATGGCGAGAACGATGAACGAGATGCCCTTATAGAAACCTTGTAGGTCGAAGAAGATCAGTCGCGGGCGGCCGGAAATCGTGTCGAGCCCGACCGTGGAGAGTACCAGCCCCAGAAGGATCATGAAGATCGTCTTGGGAATGTCGTCGCCGCCAAGACCCACAAACGTGGCGAAGGCGAGAACCATCAGCGCGAAGGTCTCCTGCGGGCCGAAGCGCAGAGCAAAATCGGCGAGCGGCGGCGCAAAGAGGGTGAACAGGATGATCGAGATCGTGCCGCCAACGAAGGATGCGACGGCAGCGGCGACGAGAGCGAAGTCAGCCTTGCCCTGCATCGCCATAGGTCGTCCATCGAAGGTCGTTGCCACGGCCGTGGATGCGCCGGGAATGCCCAGCATGATCGACGAAATGGCGCCGCCGTACATTGAGCCGTAGTAAATTGCGGCGAGGAAGATGATGGCGGCAGTCGGTGGCACGAAGAAGGTGATTGGAAGGAGGATGGCAACGCCATTGACCGAGCCGAGGCCGGGCATGGCGCCGATGAATAATCCGAGCAGGCAGCCCAGCACCATCATGCCGAAATTGAAGGGTTGGAAGGCGATCCCGAAACCTTCGATCAGGTGGGTCAGGATGTCCATCATGGCGCGTTACCTCGGTGGCGATCAGAAGCGCTTCTATGTCTTTGCTGCGCACCTGCACGCTCGATATCGGCGCAGGGCGAAACAGGCGTCAGTAAACGAACAACTTGTAGAGCGGGATGAAGAGGGGTTCGGTAATCCCCTTGGGAAGCAGGATCTTCATGCCGCTCTCGAACAGGAAGAAGATCCCGATCGGAATGGCGAAGGACACGGCGATCGTTGTCGGCCACGGGATCTTGCCGAAGATTCCGACATAGAAGATGAGGAACAGGAACATGGCTGCATACGCGCCGATGAAATGCGTCAGCAGCAGCAGCATGAAGATGGAGCCTACGGTGACCGAGACGATCCGCAATGTGTAGGCGTCCATGAAGGGCTCTGTGGAACGACCCTGCGGGGTCACTCCTCGCCAGCCGCGCAAGAAGATCCAGACGGCGCAGATGAGCATGCCCAGGGAGAGCCAGAAGGGCGCGGCGCCCGATCCCGGTCCCTTCTCGGGAACCCAGCCGATCTGCAACGGCGGAATCTGGGCCATGTACATGAGGTAGATCGAGAAAACCCCGAGTATTGCGGCGAAGATAAGCTCAGCGAGGCGCATGTAGCTCTCCCGTCCGCGCGTGTACGCGCGGCTTAAATGGTCAGGTTGTGGTGATCTTGGTGCTGCTGCCGGCATGGGCGGGATCCCAGTGATCCCGCCCCGGCCGGTAGCGGCTATGTCCAGCGAGACGAATTACTTTATCTCGCCCATTTCCTTCAGAAGCGCCTGGTGTTTGGCGGTCTCTTCGTCAAAGTAGCTCTTGAGCTCTTTGCCCGACAGCCACGAGCACTGCAGAGCATTCTTCTTGCAGTAGTCCTTCCACTCCGTCGAGTTGAAGACCTTCTGGAAAACGCCAATGTAGTAGTCGGCAACCTCCGGCTTGATGCCGCCGGGTGCGACGACCGAGCGCTGCATGCGGTATACGAGGTCCTTGCCAAGCTCCTTGAAAGTCGGGAGGTCCTTGAATTCCGTGATGCGCTCTCTGGTCAGCGACGCGAGCGGGCGGACCTTGCCGGCCTGCTCGAAGCCGATCGCCTCGGATGGGTTGTTGACGGTTGAGTCGACGTGCTTGCCGACGAGATTGACCGCGACGTCACCGCCGCCCTTGAAGGGTACGTAAGTCATCTTCAGACCATACGCCTGCTCGATCAAGGCGGTGACCAAGCTGTCTTCCTGGCCGGTGCCCGTGCCGCCCATTTTCCAGGCTGTGCCCTTCTCTTTGACTGTCTTGATGTAGTCGTCGACCGTCTTGATAGGAGATTCGGAATTGACCCACAGAACGAAGGTGTCTTCAGCGAGACGAGCGATCGGCGTGAACTCATCGATGTTGACGCCGATGCCCGGGTTGCGCAGCGGGGTCGTGTAGTAGGAGTTCAGCGTCGCCATGATGACATGGTCGTTGCCCTTGTTGTCCTTCAGGTAGCGTAGCGCGTCAGCGCCCGATCCGCCGCCCTTGTTGATCGGGATGAAGGGCACATCCGCGAACTTGTTCTTCTCGATGATCGACTGGATGAAGCGCGCAAGCTTGTCGGCGCCGCCACCCTGTCCGGCCATAACGACGAATTCGACGGGCTTGACCGGCTTCCAATCAGCAGCGGCAGGCATCGCGCCGGCCACAGCAAGCGCCAGCACGCTGGCCGAGCCGAGCCCGAAAGCACTGCGACTTGAGAGTGTCATCCTAATTCCTCCGTTTGCGTTTCCTAGTTCCCGGCTCCTGGTGGGAGCCAAACGCATTGCATGCGACGGCCTCATCCAGGTATTTTTGGGGCTCGCATTCTGGCCCGATCTTGGCGAGTTGTCTGCACGCCTTATTTGGTCGACAGTATGCCAAGCTGCGCGATCATGCAATTCGTAAAAGCACAAATTTTTTCGGCTGAAAGTTTGCGTCGGCGTCAATTGCTTCGGTGTTGTCCCTGGGTGATCTGGAAACTCGTCGCCGTTTCAGTCCATTAGCATGACGAAATCGAAATGAATTGTTGCGGCGCGCAAAAAAAGTGTCAGTAGAAAAAGTGATCGAAACGGACTGTTCGATCTGACCCAAGCCGTGGTATACCAGACAACAATGGACCGTATCGGCGCGTGCGCTGAACGTGTGAACGTGCATGTGGGCTGGGCGGCTTGGGTGTGTAGGTCAGCCTCGTATTCATGAGTTTGAATGCGACGTCGAGAGTCGACGCCTGCGCACGAACAGATTAATTGGCCGTGTTGGCTGCATCCGGTGTTCTTCCGGCGCAACCCGACAGGCGTCAAAAGATAAAGATAACCAGCAAGCGCGTCGTCCTGAAAGCGGCGCGAGAGCGGAGCGCCAAGGATGAATCTCCACGAGTTCCAGGCTAAGGAACTCCTGTCGCGATTCGGTGTGCCGGTGCCCAGGGGCCGCATCACCGATAACGGCTCCGACGCCGTTCGGATTGCCGAGCGCCTGGGATTTTCCCGCTTTGTCGTCAAAGCGCAGATCCAGGCTACAGACCGGCTGGCGCATGGCGGTGTGCGGTTCTCGATTTCGCCCCAGGGAGTGGGGGAGACGGTCCGACATCTTCTTGAGACACCCTTCACGCGATCGGGCGATCCTTCGAGCATCGAGCGCGTGCGCTGGGTGCTGATCGAAGAGGCGCTGGCACCGATGCAGCTGCTCTACGCGGCGGTGTTTCTCGATGCCGCGCAGGGGGCGTTGACGATGATGGTCAGTCCTGCGGGCGGAGCCGCTATCGAGCGACGCACGGTCGCTGATCCATCGCTGCTCAAGTCGAGCCGGTTACGCGTCGAGGGGGACCGGGCCATCGGAGACTTCAGCGGACTTGCCGATGGCCTAGGACTTGGCGAGGCAGCGACGCAAGCTGCCGCTCAAATACTCGAAAAGATGGCAAACATGGCGGTGTCGCTCGATGCGACGCAGGTAGAGATCAACCCGCTGGCTCTCACATGGGAAGGACGGTTCGTGGCGCTCGATGCGAAAGTGCGTATCGATGACAATGCCCTGTTCCGCCATCCTGCTTTCGCCGCGCTCAGCACGGCGACGGAAATCGAGGAAGGGGACCCGGTCGCGCTGGGGGCTGAGCGTCACCATATCAATTATCAGCGCCTGGACGGTGACGTCGGTCTGGTGGTGAACGGGGCGGGATTGGCGCTGGCGACGATCGACAGCGTCGTGGATGCGGGAGGACGACCCGCCAACTTCATGGACGTGCGCACGACGGCTACGAGCCTCGACGTGTCATATGGGATGGAGCTCATCGTTTCGAATGCGGCGGTTCGGTCGATACTGGTGAACGTACATGGCGGGGGCATGCAACGCTGCGACACGATCGCGGAAGGGCTCGGCGTGGCGATCCGCAAAGTGGCCCGGCACCCTCCGCTGGTGATCCGCATGGCGGGCAACAACGCGGTCTACGCGCACACGGTTCTGGCCAACAACGGCGTTGCCTATCAGGTCGCGGATCAGATGGCGGATGCGGCGCGCCTGGCGGTAACGGCAGCAAGATCGAGATAATGTATTGCGTGCAAGGCTAGGCCGATTGGACAGCCTGGGCGCATGAGAACAAAAGACGAAGGCGAAAAATAATAAAGGGTGGTTTGGTGATGGAAGACAACGGCTTCGGCGGTGGCCGCAACGGTCACGGAAACGGCCATGGTGACATGCCCGATTTCAGCGGAGACAAGCGTTCGCCCCATCCCGGCTCGGGACGGCGCAAGGCGTTGGTGTTTCCCAAGGGCCGGCTGCTCAGGGATGGCGAGCGCAAGGCGCTTCGCGAGATCGTAGGCGAAGGGCCCTTCGAGCGCGCGCTACTGATCGAATACCTGCACAAGATCCAGGATCGCGAGGGCTGCCTGCCCGAAGGGTTGCTGCACGCGCTTGCGGAGGCTCTGCGCATTCCGATGGCTGGGGTCTACGAGGTGGCGACCTTTTATGCCCATTTCGATGTCATCGCTGAAGGCGACGCGCGGCCGCCAAAGACGACGATCCGAGTGTGCGATTCGCTATCGTGCATGTTGGCGGGCGCCGAGGAGCTGCTCGTAGCATTGCAGAAGGAAGATATGGGCGACGTCCGCGTCGTGCGTGCGCCGTGCGTGGGCTCCTGTCATACGGCGCCTGCCGTGCATGTCGGGCACAACCATCTCGATAGCGCCACGGTGGCGAAGGTCAAAGAGCGGGTCAGTCACGGTCACGTGCATCCCGATGTTCCGGACTACCAGACGTTCGATTCCTACGTGGCCGAGGGCGGCTACAGCGTTCTCAAGGAGTGCCTTTCGGGCAAGCGTTCTGTCGATGAGGTGATCGCAGCGCTTTCGGATGGCGGGCTGCGTGGGCTTGGCGGAGCGGGCTTCCCCACCGGGAAGAAGTGGACGTTCGTGCGCGGCTACAAGGGTCCGCGGCTGATGGCCGTGAACGGCGACGAGGGCGAGCCGGGCACGTTCAAGGACAGGTATTACCTCGAGACGCGGCCACATGCGTTCCTAGAGGGAATGCTGATTGGTGCATGGGCGGTGGAGGCGAAGGAAGTCTTCATCTACATGCGCGATGAGTATCAGGCGGTGCTGGAGATCCTGCGGAACGAGATCCCAAAGATCGAAAATGCTGGTCTATCCTCGCATACCAAAGTGAATCTGCGCCGTGGCGCGGGTGCCTACATCTGCGGCGAGGAAAGCGCGATGATAGAGTCGATCGAAGGCAAGCGCGGCCTGCCGCGGCACCGTCCGCCATACGTCGCCGAAGTCGGCATCTTCGATCGCCCGACGCTCGTCAACAACGTGGAGACGCTCTACTGGATCCCGGAGATCCTTGCCAAGGGTGCCGAGTGGTTTGCGGGCCAAGGAAAGAATGGCGCGAAGGGCCTGCGTTCGTACTCGGTCTCGGGTCGCGTGAAAAAGCCGGGCGTGGTGCTGACGGCTGCGGGTTCCACCGTTGCGGAGTTGATCGAGCTGTGCGGCGGAATGATCGACGGGCACGCCTTCAAGGGCTATCTGCCCGGCGGCGCCTCCGGCGGCATACTTCCTGCCTCGATGGGCGACATACCGCTCGATTTCGGCCAGCTCGAAAAGCACGGCTGTTTCGTGGGCAGCCACGCGGTTGTGATCCTGTCCGACAAGGACGACATGAAGGATGTGGCGCGCAATCTGATGCGCTTCTTCGAAGACGAGAGCTGCGGGCAATGCACGCCATGCCGCAACGGTACGGAGAAGGCGGTCAGGCTGATGAACAACGCGACGTGGGATAAGCCGCTGCTCGAGGACCTGAGCCAGGTCATGCGCGATGCCTCGATCTGCGGTCTCGGTCAGGCCGCCTCCAATCCGTTGATGTCGGTGCTGAAGTTCTTTCCCGAAGACCTGGCATAGACAAGAATCCGAATGTCCGTAGCGCCGTGCGGACTACCTGAGAAGTGAACCCGAAGAGATCCGCGAGAGACGAGATCATGTCAGAAAAAATTAAGTTCACGCTCGATGGCCGCGAGGTCGAGGCCAACACCGGAGAATCAATCTGGCAGGTTGCCAAGCGTGAAGGTACGAGCATTCCGCACCTCTGCTGGCTTCCCGAGCCGGGCTATCGCGCCGATGGCAACTGTCGTGCGTGCATGGTGGAAGTGGAAGGTGAACGCGTTTTGACGGCATCCTGCCAGCGCAAGGTTGCGCCCGGCATGAAGGTCAAGACGCAATCGGAGCGCGCCAGGAAATCGCGCGAGATGGTGTTCGAGCTGCTGCTCGCCGATCAACCGGCACGCGACGACAGCCATGACCCGAAGTCGAAGTTCTGGTCCTGGGTCGACACGATGGGGATACAGCCGACGAGCCGCTATCCCAACGCCGATAAGCCTAAATCCGACTATTCCCATACCGCGATCGCGGTGAATCTTGATGCATGCATCAACTGCAACCTTTGTGTGCGGGCCTGCCGCGAAGTGCAGATGAACGACGTGATCGGCATGGCTTATCGCGGCCATGGCGCCAAGGTCATCTTCGACTTCGACGATCCAATGGGAACGTCGACATGCGTTGCCTGCGGCGAGTGCGTGCAGGCCTGCCCGACGGGCGCACTGATGGAGGGCAACCTCATCGACAAGGCGACCGGCAAGCGAACGGTCTACGAGGACAAGACGGTCGAGACGATCTGCCCCTATTGCGGCGTCGGCTGCCAGACAAACGTCCATGTGAAGGACAACCGCATCCTCTACGTGGACGGCCGCGACGGACCGGCCAACGAGAACCGCCTTTGCGTGAAGGGCCGGTTCGGTTTCGACTACATCCATCATCCCGACCGTTTGACGAAGCCGCTGATCCGCCGCGATGGGCAGGCAAAGCGCGAATGCCTCATTCCGCGCACGCGCGATGAGATCCTGGAAGTGTTCCGAGAGGCGACGTGGGAAGAGGCGCTTGAGATGGCCGCAAAGGGCTTCAAGCGGATCCGCGACACCTGGGGTCCGTCGGCGCTGGCCGGCCTTGGTTCAGCAAAAGGCTCCAACGAGGAAGCCTACCTGTTCCAGAAGCTGATCCGCCAGGGGTTCGGCACCAACAACGTCGACCACTGCACGCGCCTGTGCCACGCTTCATCCGTGGCAGCGCTAATGGAAGGCGTCAATTCCGGTGCCGTAACAGCACCGTTCACGGCGGCGAAGGATGCGGAGACGATCATTGTCATCGGCGCGCGCCCGGCCGAGAACCATCCCGTTGCCGCGACGTACCTGAAGCAGGCAGCGGCGCGTGGCGCCAACCTCATCATCATGGATCCGCGCGGTCAGCACTCCGGTCTCGCGCGCTACGCGACGCACGTGTTGAACTTCAAGCCGGCTCACGACGTGGCGCTGCTCAACGCGATGCTGCACACCATCATCGAGGAAGGCATGGTGGATGTGCAGTACGTTCAGGCTCACACCGAAGGCTACGAGGGCCTTCGCTCGAAAGTGCGCTCGTTCAGTCCGGAGCGCATGGCACCGGTGTGCGGCATCGATGCGGATGTCATACGCGACGTAGCGCGGCTGTATGCGCGGTCCAAGGCGTCGATCATCTTCTGGGGCATGGGCGTGTCCCAGCACACGCACGGCACCGATAACTCGCGCTGCTTGATTTCACTTGCCCTCGTCACGGGCCAGATCGGTCGGCCGGGCACGGGGTTGCATCCGCTGCGTGGCCAGAACAATGTGCAGGGCGCATCCGACGCCGGCCTCATTCCAATGGTTTTCCCGGACTACATCTCCGTCGAAGATGATGAAACGCGCCACAAGTACGAGAAGCTCTGGAATACAAAGCTCGATCCGAACCGCGGCCTCACCGTCATCGAGATCATGCACTCAATTCACGAGGGCATGGTGAAGGCGATGTACATCATGGGCGAGAACCCGGCGATGTCGGATCCCAACGTGCGGCAGGCGCGGCAGGCGTTGTGCGAACTGGAACTGTTCGTCGTACAGGACATCTTCATGACGGAGACGGCCTGGCAGGCGGACATCGTGCTGCCGACCTCTGCACATGCTGAGAAACTCGGCTCATTCACCAACACCAACCGGCAAGTGCAGATCGGACGCCCTGTTATTTCGCCGCCGGGCGAGGCGCGGCAGGATTGGTTGATCATCCAGGAGATCGCGCAACGGATGGGGCTCGATTGGCAATACAGCCACATTTCGGAGGTGTTCACGGAGATGGCCAACGTGATGCCGTCGCTCAAGAACATCACCTGGGAGCGGCTGGAGCGCGAGGATGCGGTCACCTACCCGTGCGATTCGCCCAACAAGCCGGGTAATGAGATCATCTTCTCGCAATCGTTCCCGACGAAGTCAGGTCGCGCCAAGATCGTGCCGGCCTCGCTGCTGGCGCCGCACGAACTGCCCGACGACGCCTACCCGATGGTTCTGACAACAGGCCGCCTGCTGGAGCACTGGCATACGGGCTCGATGACGCGGCGCGCCAGCACGCTCGATGCGCTCGAGCCGGAGGCTATCGCCGGTCTCAATCCGCGCGACATGGAGAAGATGGGCATCGGGCCTGGCGACATGGTGTCGGTGGCAACGCGGCGCGGCGAGATCGTGCTGAAGGCGCGCGCCGACCGGGATACGGCGGAGGGCATGGTGTTCATCCCATTCGCCTTTGCGGAAGCTCCCGCCAACGCGCTCACCAATCCGCAGCTCGATCCGATGGGCAAGATCCCAGAGTTCAAGTTCTGTGCCTGCAAGGTGGAGAAAGTGGCCGACGCCGAGCCTGCAACGGCCAACGCGGCGGAGTAGGTGCCGTCAGCTCAGTGTCGTGCGACGAGATAGCACGACAAGGATGCCGCGTGCCGCATTCAGCGATGAATGCGGCACGCAATCTTTTTCGGGATCACGCAAACGGGTTTCCTAGAGCAGGTCAGTATGAGATTGAATCAGCCCTGACCATCGTGGCCTGCTCTATCTCTTTGTTTGAGAGACCGATTCACGCCTTCGATGGAAGCATGGCTGCTTCCATCTCAGACGATCCGGCTCTATGCGAACGGTTCCAGCCCGGGTCACGGCCAGCGGACGAGCGGGGGCATCGAGGAGAGAATGCTTTCCACATTGCCGCCGGTCTTCAAACCGAAGGTGGTGCCGCGGTCGTAGAGCAGGTTGAACTCGACGTAGCGGCCGCGACGGATCAGCTGCTCGTCGCGGTGTGCCTCGGTCCAGTCCTTTTCGAAATTGGCTCGTACGAGCTTGGGGTAGATTTCAAGAAAGGCGCGGCCGACGTCCTTCGTGAACGCGAGAGCTGCATCGAAACCGCCGGCTTCGGCATCCGGCGTCAGGTAGTCGTAAAAGATGCCGCCGATGCCACGCATCTCCTTGCGGTGCGGCAGGTAGAAATATTCGTCGCACCATGTCTTGAAGCGGTCGTAGTCTGCGACGGCATGCGTGTCGCAGGCGTCCTTCATTGCCGTATGGAAGGCGATCGTATCGGGGTCATCCTGTGTGCGGCGTTTCATCAGAACGGGGGTAAGATCCGCACCCCCGCCGAACCACCACGTGTTCGTCACGACCATGCGCGTGTTCATGTGAACCGCAGGCACGTTCGGGTTCTGCATGTGGGCGATGAGCGAGATACCGGAGGCCCAGAAGCGGGGATCTTCCTCAGCGCCGGGAATCTGCTTGCGGAATTCAGGCGCAAATTCGCCGTGGACGGTGGACGTGTGCACGCCCACCTTCTCGAAGACGCGACCGGCCATCATGCTCATGATGCCACCGCCGCCGGGGTTGCCCGAGGCATCCGTACGCTCCCATGGGGTGCGTTGAAAGCGCCCGGGAGGGCGCAGGGAGAGTTGGACGCCCGGTTGCAGGTCATCCTCGATGGCCTCGAAGGCCGCGCAGACGTCGTCGCGCAGGGTTTCGAACCAGCTACTGGCCTGCGATTTCATTGCTTCGAGCTCGGTCTCTTTGGGCAGCGACATCTGATAATCTCACGCGATGGGGCGATTTCTGGAAGCCGCGAGCCTGGCAGCGCGGGTGCGCCATGCTTTCGACCATGTGGACCCTTAACGCGGCAGGGCGCGATGAGCAACGTTCGCTCAGAAGCGAGGCCGGGGCGGAGCGAAGCCGGGGTGCGGTAATTGAAACCGTTCGTTGTTTGGGAGTGTGGGGACGAGCAGCGGCTGGCAACCGGGCCGGATTGAACGCATCGCACCGCTGCGGCGACAGACCCCCTGTCAGCGGTAGTCGGCAACCCTATCTACAGTCCAAGTACGCTTGCCGGACAAACAAACCGGGGACGTCATGGACCTACAATTGTCGAGGTCGGAACCTTAGAGATGATTGGCAAATTCTTCGATTGGCTGGAGAAGGTGGGGGCGCCGTTCCCGGCTGTCGCGCCGGAAATGCCGCCGGCGCGCTTCTGGCCATTCGTGATCCACTACACGCGTCCCTTCTGGCCGCTCCTGGCGGTCTCGTCGGGGCTTGCGGCTTCGATCGCACTGATCGAGGTGTCGCTGTTCGCGTTCCTCGGAAACCTGGTGGACTGGCTGGCCGCGGCGGACCGAGCCACGTTCTGGGGGGAGCGGGGGCCGTTCTTGCTGTTCATGGCCGCCATCGTCCTGCTTTTGCTTCCAGCAATGAAACTCGTTTACGAGGCGGTGATTCACCAGGGATTGATGGGCAACTTCGCGATGCGCACGCGTTGGATGGCGCATCGCTACGTGCTGCGGCAATCGCTCGCCTATTTCCAGAACGACTTCGCAGGCCGCATTTCCGCGAAGGTGATGCAGACGTCGGTGGCGGTACGCGAGGTGGTCATGAAGATCGCCGAGGTGCTGGTCTACGTGTCGGTCTATTTCCTCGGCGCTGTCATGGTTTTTGCCGTGACTGATCTGAGATTGTCGGCGCCGATGCTGATCTGGCTTGCGGCCTATATCGGCGTAATGCGCTACTTCATTCCCAAGCTCGGGCGCATCTCGGCCGAGCAGGCGGACGCGCGCTCGATCATGACCGGGCGCATCGTGGACAGCTACACCAACATCCAGACAGTCAAGATGTTCGCCCATGCGGAACGGGAGGACATCTATGCACGCTGCTCGATGCAGACGTTTCTGGGAACGGTCTACCGGCAGATGCGTCTGGTGACGTGGCTCACCTTCTCGCTCAACACGCTGAATGCGCTGCTGCTGGCGAGCGTTGCGGGCCTTTCCGTCTGGCTCTGGTCGGTCGATGCCGTCACGACCGGCGCGATCGCTCTCTCGGTCGGTCTCGTGCTGCGGCTGCAAGGAATGGCACACTGGATCATGTGGGAGGTGGCGGGTCTGTTTGAGAACGTCGGGGTTGTCCAGGACGGCATTGAGGGAATTGCGCGTGAGCGTGCGGTGACAGACGCGGGCAATGCGCTGCCGCTGCGCGTCAGCAAAGGTGAAATCCGCTATGAAGGCATCCATTTCAACTACGGCAAGGATCGCGGACTGTCGGACGGGCAGGGTGTGATCGACAACCTTTCGCTGACGATCAGGCCGGGCGAAAAGGTCGGACTGGTCGGTCGGTCGGGCGCAGGCAAGTCGACTCTCGTGTCGGTACTGCTGCGCTTTTATGACCTGGAAGCAGGCAGAATCCTCATCGACGGGCAGGATACCGCGCTCGTCACGCAGGACAGTCTGCGGGCGGCGATCGGCATGGTGACGCAGGACACGTCCCTGCTGCACCGCTCGGTAATGGAGAACATCGTCTATGGCCGGCCGGAAGCGACCAGCGAGCAGGCTGTCATGGCGGCACGGCGCGCGCACGCACACGAGTTCATCGAAGGGCTCATCGATCAGAAGGGGCGCACGGGCTACGACGCCCACGTGGGCGAGCGCGGTGTGAAGCTTTCGGGTGGGCAGCGCCAGCGCATAGCCATTGCTCGCGTGCTGTTGAAGGATGCGCCGATCCTGATCCTCGACGAGGCGACGAGTGCGCTCGATTCGGAAGTCGAGGCGGCGATCCAGGATCAGCTCATCAACCTGATGACGGGCAAGACAGTGATTGCGATCGCGCATCGCCTGTCAACGATCGCGGCAATGGACCGTCTCATCATCATGGATGAAGGACGGATCGTGGAGCAGGGCACGCACCAGGAGCTGCTGAAGCGCGGCGGCATCTATGCCGACCTGTGGGCGCGCCAATCCGGCGGGTTTCTCGCCAGAGAGGCGGCGGAGTGATCGAACTCGCCCGGCTGATGTTTTGCCGTAAGCTGAGCGATATTAGTCGCATGCTGATGGACTGGGGGGCGCCTTTGGCCGCGGAGATGGGTCATGCGCTGACATTATCCAAGGTTGGCGCTTTGGATCGGTCTGTCATTTTTTGTCGGCATGGTGCTGTCGCCGCCGTGTGGTTTCGAGCTCGGATCCCAGCCGCAATTCAGCGACTATAGATTGGGTGGCATTCTGCGCGGCCACCGCGCCGGTTTGCGACGCGCCATAACGCAACGTACTCCAGGGAACTCAGATGGACCGTCTTCGCATCGCGGCATTCGCCGCATTCGTCGCTGTATTCGTGCCAACGCCGTTTGTCGTGCAGGCGCAGGCCGACGATCCCGAGCTGATTTTCAAACGCACGACCGTGTGGAAATTCCTGTCACCGGACCACAAGCTTGCAACCTACGCCATCGACGATCCGCAGGTGGAGGGTGTGACCTGCCACTTCACGGTTCCGGAGAAGGGCGGGTGGACGGGCTGGCTCGGGCTTGCGGAAGAATTGTCGAACGCTTCGCTGGCGTGCCGGCAGGTCGGGCCGATCACCTTCAAGGAGAAGTTCGAGCAGGGTGAGGAAGCGTTCCGGCAGCGACGCTCGATCTTCTTCAAGAAGATGCGGATCGTGCGCGGCTGCGACGTCAAACGCAACGTTCTCGTCTATGTCACCTATACCGACAAGCTGATCGATGGCTCGCCTGAGAATTCCACATCGACAGTGCCGATCATGCCTTGGGGTACGTCGGCTCCGCCGAAATGCGGCGACTGGGTGAAGGGGTGACGGCGCAGATCGGCGCGGCGTGGCTCGCCGGTTGGCACAGGGGATGGCCCGGCTGAATCGTCGGGTCGTTTGCTCTTTTCCTGTATCAATTCTTCTCGCGCGTGAGATCGGCGCAACCGGCCGTCGCTTCCTCGCCGGGTTCAACATAACAGGCGGCGATGCGGTCGACTCCCAGTATGCGGCCGTGGTTGTAGCCCTTGGAGTCGGAGGCTACCCAAGTGAATGAGACGTTGTCAGGATATATAATGCCGAAAAAGTCCTTGCGTCCGGCAGAGTAGACGAAGTGGCCACGGAATCGGCGGTCGGTCTGCTCGGTGATGTGGACGGTCTTCTTCCAGGTCTTCAGCCCTTTCTTGTCGGAGATCGTGTTGTTATCGCCGGTCCAGGTGCCGACGAGATTGGGAATCTCGTCCGCGGAACAGGCGGGGGTCACCAACGAGGTCAAGACCGCGGTCCCAGCTAGCAGGGCCGAGCCCAATTGGCAGTGTCGGACAGGGGTGGCTGGCATGGATGGGCCTCGCTTTCGTTTGGCGACAATTGCATTCGCCGCCGCTGATATTTCAGCGAAATGGATCGCTGGACTGGGCGATCGGGCTGGCCGGTGTGACCACCTGCGCCGAATCAATCTGGGTTTGGGCGGAAGGGCCGGAATGGAGCCAGGGGCGGGTATCCTCCGGTTTGCCGCAAAGCTTCACCCAACACAATGGCGGCGGCAACGGCCATATTGAGTGATCGCATGCCCGCCTGCATTGGTACCGCCACTCGCGCGTCGGCGAGATCGTGGACCTCACGGGGGACGCCGGCGCTTTCCCGACCGAGCAGGAGAATGTCGTCCTGACGGAAGCCGTGCTTGACGTGGGAGGTGTCGCCGTGCGCACTGAGCAGCACCAATCGACCTCTTTCGGAATGCCGCCACTCTTCAAACCGGTCAAAGCTGGCGTGCCGCCTGATTTTGACGTGGGTCAAATAGTCCAGGCCTGCCCGGCGCAATGCCCTGTCCGTCATGTCGAATCCCGTCGGACCGATGACCTCGACGGGGATGCCGAGACAGGCGCCCAAGCGCAGTATCGTTCCCGTGTTCTGTGGAATATCGGGTTGATAGAGGGCTATTCGCATGCGGGTTCTCCACAATTGGCCGCGAGCAGATTGCCTATGCGCCAAATTGACCTAACACTTCACCTTTCGCAGCCTTGAGGCGCGGTGCAAAGGATGCCAAAAGAACGCGTGGCAAAGCCCCGAGGGTGGGCCGTTCGCCGGACAAGACGACTTTCTCGGGTTCGAGTCGCCAGTTGACATGGCCGTGCCTCGACGGCGCGGAGCGTGGGCGGTTGGTGGCTCAGCGATCGCAAAACATATCGTCCATTCAGGAGGCGCACGTGTCCTCTCACGCCGAAGAGCCCAATCGCAGGGACTTCCTCATCATCGCCGGAAATGCATTTGCCGGCGTCGGCGGCGCCATCGCGCTGTGGCCGTTTATCCAGCAGATGAACCCAGACAAAACGGCTCTGGCTCTCGCCTCGACGGAGGTCGACCTGTCGCCGGTCAAGGAAGGCCAAGCGATCACCGTGGTGTGGCGCGGTAAACCGGTGTTCATCCGCAACCGGACACCGGATGAGGTCAAGGAGGCGCAGGAAGTGCCGCTGAAGGATTTGCGAGACGAGGTGGCGCGTAACGACAATCTCGCGGCCGATGCGCTGGCGACTGACCAGAACCGCACTATCAAGGGGCATGAAAACTGGCTCGTCGCGATCGGAATCTGCACGCATCTTGGGTGCATTCCCAAGGGCCAGGCCCTGGGCGACGCGAAGGGCGAATTCGGCGGCTGGTTCTGCCCATGCCACGGCTCGCACTACGACACCGCGGCGCGCATCCGCAAGGGCCCCGCGCCGCGGAACCTCGAAATTCCGCCTTACACCTTCATCTCCGATACCAAGATCAAGATCGGCTAAGAGGTTTCGAGCGCCATGTCTTCACACGAATCGAACTATCAGCCGACCACCCGCTTCGGCAAGTGGATTGATGAGCGACTGCCGGTTGGTCGGCTCATGCACGGGCAATTCGTCGATTTCCCGACGCCGCGCAATCTCAACTACTGGTGGACGTTCGGCGGCATCCTTACGTTCTGCCTTATGGCGCAGCTTGTCACGGGGATCGTGCTGGCGATGCACTACCAGCCGAGCGCCGCCGAAGCGTTCAACTCGGTCGATCATATCCGCCGCAACGTCAATTATGGATACATGATCCAGGCGATGCACGCGGTCGGCGCCTCGATGTTCTTCGTCGCCGTCTATATACACATCTTCCGCGGGCTCTATTACGGGTCCTACAAAGCGCCGCGCGAGATCCTCTGGATCCTGGGCGTCTTCATCTTCCTCGCCATGATGGCGACGGCGTTCATGGGCTACGCGCTTCCCTGGGGCCAGATGAGCTTCTGGGGCGTGACCGTCATCACCAACCTGTTCTCGTCGCTGGACAGCATCATTCCGGGCGTGGGCACGGCGGTGGTGGAATGGCTATGGGGTGGTTACTCGGTGTCGGGAACCACGCTCAACCGCTTCTTCTCGCTGCACTATCTCTTGCCCTTCGTGATCGTCGGCCTGGTTGCACTCCATATCTGGGCGCTGCACGTTGCGGGCCAGAACAATCCGGCGGGTCTCGACATCAAGACGAAGTCCGACTCGGTGCCGATGTATCCTTATGCGGTGGCCAAGGATGCGGTCGGAATGTTCGCCTTCCTGATCCTGTTTGCGTGGTTCGTGTTCTTCGTGCCGGATTATCTTGGCCATTCGGACAACTTCACCGACGCCAATCCGCTGGTGACTCCTCCGCACATCGTGCCTGAGTGGTACTTCCTGCCCTTCTACGCGATTTTGCGCGCCATCCCGTCGAAGCTCGGCGGCGTGATCGCCATGTTCGGTTCGATCGCAGTGCTGCTGTTCGTGCCTTGGCTCGACACGGCGCGTGTGCGTTCGTCCAAATACCGGCCGATCTTCAAGTGGTTCTTCTGGTTGTTCGTCTTCACCTGCTTCGCGCTCGGCTACCTTGGCGCGCTGCCGGCCGAGGAGCCGTATGTCACCTATGCGCGCATCTTCACGACCTACTACTTCGCGTTCTTCCTGATCATCATGCCGATCGTAGGGATCATCGAGACGCCGAGGAAGCTGCCAGGCTCGATCACCGAGGACGTGCTGGGACCGGGTGGCGGCAAGGGTGCTGCGGCGGGTGCCGCCGCATCTCCCGAGACGCGTTGAGGCAAGCGAGAAGTCGAAGGAAAAAAGACCATGATCAAGACTTTGACGAAATCGCTGAGCTTCGCTGCCGTGGCCGCCATCGCGGGTGTCATCGCCAATGGGCCGGTCCATGCGGCTGAGGGAGGCGAGCATCACATCAGGCATCAGCATTGGTCGTATGGCGGCATTCTGGGCCACTACGACAAGGAGCAGCTGCAGCGCGGCTTCCGGGTCTACAAGGAGGTCTGCTCGGCCTGTCACGGTCTGAAGCGGGTCTATTTCCGAAATCTGGCAGAACCGGGTGGCCCGGAGTTCGCGGAGGAGTCGGTGAAGGCGCTCGCCGCGGAGTGGCCCAACCAGATCACGGACGGTCCCAACGACGAGGGTGCGATGTTCCAGCGTCCAGCCCGTTTGTCGGATCCGATCCTTGGTCCCTACAAGAACGACAAAGAAGCCCGTGCCGCGCAAAACGGTGCGCTGCCACCGGACCTGTCGCTCATCACACGCGCGCGCAATACGCACAACGAAGCGCGCTGGCCCATGCATACGCTGCTGATGGCGCGTGACGTCTTCACGGGGTATCAGGAAGGCGGCTCGAACTACCTATACGCATTGCTGACCGGGTACCACGAAACGCCGGCGGGGTACGCGCTTGCAGACGGAATGAACTACAATGCGGCGTTTCCAGGCAACCAGATTGCCATGCCGAACGTTCTGGACGGCGGTCCGGTGAACTACGCCGACGGGCAGGAGAAGTACGACGGCCCCGCGGCGTCGCAGGAGCAGAATGCGCGTGACGTGACCGCGTTCCTCGCGTGGGCAGCCGATCCGTCGCTCAACGAGCGCAAGCGTATCGGCTGGGTGGTGATGCTCTACCTCCTGCTGACGACGGTGCTGCTCTACATCGGCAAGCGGCGCCTGTGGTCGAAGTTCCACTGAATCGACGTTACGTTTACTCAATCCTCATGGAAAAGGCCTCGCTCGCGGGGCCTTTTTCGCGTTGGATCGCGTTCATGTTCCGTGGAACCGTACGCACGATCCAGCCGTCTGTGTCGAGCATGTTTTTCACGCTGAACCGCTGCACATTTCAGCTAAACATGCATACGTTTCTTTGAGCATGTTTTTCACGCTGAAACACAGCACATTTCAGCTAAACATGCTCTAAGGCTTCACGCGAACATCGGTCGCACCGCAGCGATTGCCGCGGTGTGCAGATGGGTTTTGGACGTCCAGGCAGTTGGGAAGATGTCATGACGAAAGCGGTGCTGGGGATCGTTGGCGGCAGCGGGGTTTACGACGTTCCGGGAATCACGAATGCGCACTGGGAGCGTGTGACGAGTCCGTGGGGGGAGGTTTCCGACGAGATCCTGTTCGCGGAGATCGAAGGTCTGCCGATCCGCTTTCTACCGCGTCACGGGCGCGGGCATCGCATATCTCCCACACATATCGACTTTCGCGCAAACATCGATGCGTTGAAGCGTGCCGGCGTCACCGATCTCGTCTCAATTTCGGCGTGCGGCTCGCTGAAGGAGCACTATCCGCCCGGCCACTTCGTCATCGTCGACCAGTTCATCGACAGGACGTTCGCACGAGAGAAATCGTTCTTCGGAACGGGGCTCGTCGCACACGTTTCCGTAGCTGATCCGGTGAGCCCGCTGCTTGCGGACGCATGCTTCGCGGCGGCGAAGGCGGAAGGCATCGAGGCATCGAAGGGCGGCACGTATCTCGTCATGGAGGGACCGCAGTTCTCGACGCGGGCGGAATCGCAACTTTATCGCTCGTGGGGCTGTGACGTGATCGGCATGACCAACATGCCGGAAGCCAAGCTCGCCCGCGAGGCGGAGATGTGTTACGCGACGGTCGCCATGGTCACCGATTACGACTGCTGGCACGAAGATCACAGCGAGGTCGATGTTGCGGCCATTATCGAGGTCATGAAAGGTAACACCGAAAAGGCGCAGCGGCTCTTACTCACTCTGGCGCGCACTTTTCCTCGCGAACATCCCGCATGCCCGATCGGCTCAGATCGTGCGCTGGATGTGGCGCTCATCACGCGTCCGGAAGCACGCGATCGGGCACTCATGGCCAAGCTCGATGCGGTTGCCGGCAGAGTGCTCCGCAATAGCAATTGAGCGGCTGGCCAAGCCACGCCCGTGGATCATCGCGTCGGTCTTGCATTGGATGCCGTCATACGATCCTTGAGAAGCTGCGCAGGCGACGTGTGGCCAGCAGCTTCATGCATTTGTCACCCGGTCGCAGAAGGCTTGAGGCGCGCGCTCCAATTTGCCGTAGTCCACCCCATGGGCTGTTGTGCGCATGCGCCAAACTGCGAAATACAAATCTGACATCGGATCGCTTTCAAAACACGAATCGGAGCATTTCACCTCATCCGAATTCAGACAATTCGATATGCTCAACAATGAGTTTTGAGATCGAGTTCGAAGCGGCACGCCAAAGGCCAGCCAGACTTGATCCAGATCATGCTATCCGCGGCAATTCACCCATCCCGAATGTGCTCATGTCACAGACAGATCAACGAATTGCGATGCATGAATGTGTTGTGCCGCATGAGGTCATCCATCGACACGTTCCAACGTTTCGCTGATCCAGCGCGGCAGTTGCTACTCGGTTGGGGTCTGAGCCATGCAAATCGAATCTTTGATTGAACGGTTTGGCGACGGCGCCGTGCTGGCGCTGGCTGGCCTTCTCATCGGTCTGGTGTTTGGTGGGTTTGCGCAGCGGAGCCGCTTCTGTCTGCGTGCGGCGGTGGTGGAGTTCTCGCGCTGCTGTCTTGGACCCAAGGTGGCCATCTGGTTGCTGGCGTTTGCAGGCGCAGTGTTGGGTACGCAACTCTTGATCGGCTCGGGGCTGCTCGATGTCTCTCAGGCGCGGCAGCTAGCTTCTCGCGGCTCATTGTCCGGGGCGATCATCGGCGGCTTGATGTTCGGCGTGGGCATGGTGCTGGCGCGCGGCTGCGCGAGCCGGCTGCTGGTGCTGTCCGCGACGGGCAACCTGCGTGCGCTGGTCTCCGGCCTGATCCTTACACTGGTGGCTCAGGCCTCACTGCGCGGCGTGCTGTCGCCGGGGCGCGAATGGCTGGCGAACCTCTGGACCATCGAGGGGGGCCCCGCGCGCAACCTGCTGTCGTGGGTGGGTGCGGGTACCGGGCTCGGCATCGCGCTCGGTGCTGCTTGGCTTGCATACGGTGTCTATCTCGCTCGCCGCAACCACGTCAGCATCTGGAGCGGGACGGGGGCGGTTGGCGTCGGTCTCACGATAGCCGCCGGCTGGGCAGCGACGTACACCATCTCACAGGTCTCGTTTGAGCCCGTGACGGTGAAATCGATCAGCTTTACCGGTTCTTCGGCCGACACCTTGATGGGGCTCATCAACGAGCCAACCATTCCACTGGGCTTCGATGTCGGCCTGGTGCCAGGCGTGTTCGCCGGTTCTCTCATCGCGGCGTTGCTGTTCGGCGACTTCAAGCTGCAAGGCTATCACGGCGGCCAGTCGATGGCGCGCTACATCACGGGCGCGTCGCTGATGGGCTTCGGTTCCATGCTGGCGGGCGGCTGCGCGGTTGGCGCTGGTGTCACGGGCGGCGCGGTGTTCGCAATAACGGCGTGGCTCGCGCTCTTTTCGATGTGGGTGGGCGCAGGCGTGACCGATTGGCTGGTCGATCAGGCCGAGGAAATGGCCCCTGCAGTAGCCGCTTGCGAACCGGAGGATCACGGGCCCGGCAAAATCGAGGCGATCCCCGTCGGGATGGCCGCCGTCCGCGGTGCCGCGGGCTCTGCGTCGACCGCTGATTCCGAGGTTGGGTCCACAACGGTCGCCATTGATGTTCCAGAGAGTCTGGTCCCAGCGGAGTAGCCGGTCGCCAGGTGGGCATTAAAGACCCCAATTTCGGGTACGTGCGTACCTGTCGACACTTCGGGCGAAACGGAACTGCGAGCCATTGCCATTCTCTGCTCGGTTTCGTTGCGCGGAGTCTTTGCACACTCCGGTCGGGCGAGACCTAGTTCGGGAAATGGATCAGGATCTGTGCCTTCAGCAACCACGGGAAGAAGATCTTCAGGATCTGGCCACCAACCCACATCACCGCCGTCAGGAGGATCAGCGCGGGTATCGCGGCGACTACGGCCTTCAAGAAGAACGTAACGAGATGCAAGAACGGGACGTCAAAGCGCTGTACAGAGGCAGGCATCAGGGGTTCCGCCGTGGGGATGTAGGCGCTGTCAGGCATGGCGTAGAGTGATGTCTCATTCCGCGGCGCCGGTACTGGTCCAGCCATTGCAGGCTCGGCCATGCGAGCCGTGCCCATCGACAAGGTCTCTCGCTCGGCCTGCGCTCGGTCTGCGGCTTCGCGTTCGCGTGCTTCGCGTTCGCGGGCTTCTTTTTCGCGCCGCAGCGTTCGCGGCAGGTCGTCGGGCCCGTCATCTGCCGTCAACGGATAGCTCATAATTCGTGTCCCTCACGGTTCCAATTCGCATCGGTCTTCACCACGATCTCCACGTTCGTGACCTACCGTTGCGCTGTTGTTGCGCCGCCCACCGTCGCTGCGAGGTTATGGCAAAATGTTTCGTCAGGGAGACGATGACATGCGAAGGGGGGTCGAAACATTTCCCTCGCAA
Organism: Hyphomicrobiaceae bacterium; assembly: GCA_050246945.1. Taxonomy (GTDB): domain Bacteria; phylum Pseudomonadota; class Alphaproteobacteria; order Rhizobiales; family Hyphomicrobiaceae; genus JAEUMD01. The sequence goes on along the minus strand of JBFWVC010000002.1, from coordinate 307,820 downwards.
GCAATACTGTTCTAATGTCCCTGCATCCTGCCAAGCGGGGGACGAATCACTCCCCGCGCCTCACCGGCAACGTACCCTGACACTCCTGGTATTGCCAATTTGCGCCGCGAATTTGACGTGGAGGTTGCTTTTGACCGAATTGAAGGGACTGGTTCGGACTATTCCGGATTATCCAAAGCCCGGAATTCTGTTTCGAGACGTGACGACGCTTCTCGGGGATGCCCAGGGATTCAAGGCAACCATCGCGCAAATGGCCGAGCCCTGGCGAAACCGGCCGGTCGATGCGGTTGCCGGAATCGAGGCGCGCGGATTTATCCTGGGTGGGGCGATCGCCGACAAGCTTGGGTGCGGTTTCATACCAATCCGCAAAAAGGGAAAGCTGCCCTGGAAAACCATCGGGCAGGATTACGCGCTCGAATACGGTATCGACGTCATCGAAATGCACGAGGATGCGTGCCGCGAGGGTGAACGCGTCCTGATTGTCGACGATCTCATCGCGACGGGCGGGACAGCCGAGGCCGCGGTGAAGCTCGTTCGTCGCTCCAAAGGCGAGGTACTCGGCGCCACTTTCATCATCGACCTGCCCGATCTGGGCGGGATGGCGAAACTTGCTGCGCTGGGTGTGAATGCCCAGGCGCTCATGGCATTCGAGGGACATTGATGAGCGACAAGAGCATCAAGAAAGAGAAAAAGAAGATCAAGCTGGTGACGCCCGACCTGATGCAGAGCGCGATGCAGCGATTGCGTGCGTGGCAGATCGACCGGGACGGCGGCCAGACGTGCCCGAACTGCGGCGCGCCTGGATTGAAGATCAGGGACCGGTCGGCACGACCGCATGCAGAGTGGTATGCGATGAAGTGCAAGGTGTGTGGCCTGGATGATGCAATCCACATTCCAATGGTTTCACACCGTCCGCCTGCATAGATTGCCGATCCTGGTGTTCCTGCTCTCTAAAATAGCGTGCGCTCGGCAATCTCCATGAACCTGCGCCTGGGCTGAAAATTCTGCTAGGTGTTCTATGTCGGACCACGGTGATGCAGTTGGTGACGACGGATCGGCATTTCGTGCCGCTTACATTGGCCGGTTCGCCGGGCTTCTGGCCTGGGAGGATGCTGGTCGTGTTTTTGACGCCGTGAGAACCGCGCGCGATGGTTGGTGGATCTACGACACGCGCGGATCCCTGCCTCAAGAACCCGAGAGCCCAGAATTCCTGGCGGCTCGCATCGACGAGATTGAGCAATTCCTGCGACGCAACCACAAGGCCGACTATTGCGGCTTTGTCTATGTGGATGACAAGATCTCGCCGCGGCTCATCAAGGTCTTCGATCCGCGCAATGCCAGTTCGTGCAGTCTTGGCAGCCCCGTTCCGGCCTTTACGATTTCGCGATCGAGACCTGTGGCGCTGCCGCTCGGTGACGGTACGTCCAACGGCAATGGCGATTGGGCGTCCGATGGACAAGGTGGAAGCGGCCTGATGCGGCGCATCCTGAAGGGGCTGACATGAAGATCGGCGGCAATGCAATGCGAACGATCTGGCCAGGTGCCGACGGTCGCTCGGTCGAGATCATCGATCAGACGGGGTTGCCGCATGCGTTCCAGATCGCCAGGCTCGCCACACTCGAAGAGGCCGGCGTAGCGATCCGATCGATGCAGGTGCGCGGCGCTCCGTTGATCGGTGCGACGGCCGCCTATGGACTGGCAATCGCGCTCTTGCAGGATGCTTCCGACGACGCATTGGCGCGAGCCAGCGCGTATCTGCTGGCGCAGCGACCGACGGCAGTCAACCTGAGGTGGGCACTTGATGAGATGGCATGCGTGCTCAAACCTCTGGCGCCCGACGCGCGCGCTGCGGCGGCTTGGGATCATGCAGGCAGAATTGCTGACGACGACGTGGAGGCGTGTCGCCAGATCGGCGTCAACGGGCTGCCGCTGATCGAGGAGATCGCAAGACGCAAGAGACCGGGCGAGCGTGTCAATATTCTCACGCACTGCAATGCCGGGTGGCTCGCCTGCGTCGACTGGGGCACGGCCACCTCTCCGATCTATCACGCGCACGACGCGGGATTGTCCGTGCATGTGTGGGTGGACGAGACACGCCCTCGCAACCAGGGTGCAGCGCTTACCGCTTTCGAACTCGGCGCGCATGGGGTGCCGCATACCATCATCGTCGACAATGCCGGCGGCCACCTTATGCAGCACGGCCAGGTTGATCTGGTGATCGTGGGGACCGATCGCGTTGCGTCCAACGGTGATGTCGCCAACAAAATCGGAACCTACCTCAAGGCTCTCGCGGCACACGACACGGGCGTACCGTTCTACGTTGCGTTGCCCGCCTCGACGATAGACTGGTCATGTGATGACGGCTTCAAGATCGAGATCGAGGAGCGGCCGGAGGGCGAGGTCCTGCAGATGACGGGGCGGCGCGCGTCGGGTGGCGTCGAGACAGTCGACATCGCCGCACCGGGGTCGCCAGCCGCCAATCCCGCCTTCGACGTCACGCCGGCGCGTCTCGTCACCGGGCTCATCACCGAGCGCGGCATAGCGCCGTCCACCCGCGAAGGCTTGTTGGAGCTTTATCCAGAACGGGGTGGAGCCTCGTCATGAGCGCGTCGCAGCGTGGAGCAGCGCAGGCGGGCGCAGACCATGAGACGGCGCTGCGCGAGGCCGTGATCGCCGCTGCGCTGAAAATGAGCCGCTCCGGGCTGTCGCCCGGGCGCTCAGGCAACGTGTCGTGCAGGTTCGGCGAGGGCATGCTCGTCACGCCATCGGGGCTTGCCTACGAGACGCTGACACCGCGGGAGATCGTATTCGTCGCGGCGGACGGCACGGCGGAGAAGGACGCGCCGAAGCCGTCGAGCGAGTGGCGTTTCCATCTGGCGGCTTATGCTGCGCGTCCGGACATGAATGCGGTCGTGCACACGCATTCTCTGAATGCCACGGCGCTCGCTTGCGCGGGGAGATCCATCCCTGCATTTCACTATATGGTCGCGCGCGCCGGCGGCAACGACATCCCGCTTGTGCCGTATGCTACGTTCGGAACGGTGGAGCTTGCCGGGCACGTTGCGCGCGGCCTTGAAGATCGTACAGCGTGCCTCATGGCCAATCACGGGCAAATTGCGACCGGCGTTTCCCTCGAGTCGGCACTTGAGCTGGCATTCGATGTGGAGACGCTGGCAGCGCAGTACATCAAGGTGCTCTTGCTCGGCGATGCCGTGCTGCTGCCCGACGACGAGATGGAACGCATGGTGGAGAAGTTCCGCGCGTATGGCGCCAATGCTCAGGCTTGGAATGGCAAGCGCTGAGCCGCACGTTCGTCACAGTGCCATGCACACTCGCTGTCTCAACCTGTTTCAACGGCGCCAGTTCAGCAGGCTCGAGATGTGGCGGTTGCGGTATCCGCTTCGCCAATGGCCCTGTGAACGCGACCAGGGGCCCGGGTGGCTGGAGTCGCCGGGGTCTAGGACGCGCAAAAGCAGCCAACCCGCAACGAATCCGCCGATATGCGCCCACCAGGCGACGGATTGGCCGACACCCGGCACGAACAGCTGCGTGGTTCCCTGGAGCACCTGGATGAGGAACCAGATGCCGGCAAACACGAGTGCGGGAACGTAGAAGAAGACCGGAATAATGACGAGCAGGACGAGCACCTTGATCCACGCATAGGGAAAGCGCGTGGCATAGGCGGCGATGACGCCAGCAATGGCGCCAGAGGCTCCGAGCGCCGGGATCGGCGAGGTGGCGTTGAAGACGGCATGCGTGATGCTGGCAACGATCCCGGCGATCAGGTAGAGCGCCAGAAAGCGTGTGCTGCCGAGGCGCTCTTCAAGGGCAGGGCCGAAAATCCAGAGCGTCCAGAGGTTGGTTGCAATGTGCAGGAAGCCGCCGTGGAGGAACGTGTTGGTGAGGAAGGGCGAAATGTCCGCCGGGCTGAGGCCGACCTCGATGCCCCAGGAGGGGAAAAAATAGCGTCGCGGTACGAGCGCATGCTCGAACAGGAAGCGTTGCAGCTCGGCCGTGCCCAGGCTCAATTGATAAAAGAAAGTCAAAACATTGATGAGGATGAGCGCTGCGACTACAGTGGGAAAACGATGCCATGACAGCGTGTCGCGGATTGGGAACATGCGGAGGGCACTCGGGTTTCATGCGGGTTTGGGCTCGGCGCCACCGACGCGGCTCTGCAGGCGAAATCGCGCCATGGTGATGAGCTTAACCATTCCAGGCGCAGCAAGGTTGCAAAAGTGCCTGGAGCCGTGGGGCGAAGCGCGACGCGATCGTGACGCCGATCAATGCGGGCATAGCCGGCCCCTGCTCTAACATTGCGCGAAATCAACGACGCGATGAGGTGATATCTCATAAGCCATCAGGCCAATTGACTTTGCAATATTGCAATGTCCTGATGTGTGTCCATAAGAAAATAAAATTGGACGCCTGCCGACACAAGCAGGTCAGCGGCGCCCGGAAAGATGATCCCGGTTAGAGGAAACAACCAAAGGGAGTGCCTGAGATGGCGAACATCGTCGTATTGGGCGGCGGCGTAGGTGGCATGTCTGCTGCCTATGAAGCCCAGGCCATGATGGGCCGCAGTCACACGGTCACGCTGATTTCAAACCTGCCATATTTCCAGTTCACGCCCTCCAATCCATGGGTGGGCGTGGGCTGGCGCGTGAAGGCTGACATCACCATCGAGTTGGCGCCGTTGATGGCCAAGCACGGCATCAAGTTCAGTTCGGCGGGCGCCAAGCAGATCAAGCCCGATCAGAATGCGATCGAGCTCAACGACGGTTCGACGGTCAACTACGATTACCTGATCATCGCAACGGGCCCGGAGTTGGCGTTCGATGAGATTGCGGGGCTTGGGCCGGAGCAATACACGCAGTCGGTCTGCACGGTGGAGCACGCGACCACGGCGCACGGCAAGTGGGAAGAGTTCTGCAAGGACCCTGGTCCGATCATCGTCGGCGCTGTTCAGGGGGCGTCCTGTTACGGGCCCGCCTACGAGTATGCGATGATCATGGAGACGGATCTCAGGAAGCGCCGCCTTCGCGATCGGGTCCCAATGACGTTCGTGACCTCGGAGCCCTACATCGGGCACCTGGGGCTCGGCGGCGTCGGCGATACCAAGGGTATGCTCGAATCCGAAATGCGCGAGCGGCATATCCGCTGGATCATCAACGCGAAGGTGGACCGCGTCGAAGCCGGTGTCATGCACGTCACCGAGTTCAACGAGGACGGCAGCGAGAAGAAGAAGCACGAGCTTCCGTTCAAGTATTCGATGATGCTGCCGGCGTTCCGCGGCGTTCCGGCGACCCGCGGCATCGAGGGTCTCAACAATCCGCGCGGCTTCATCATCGTCGACAAGCACCAGCGCAATCCGAAGTATCCCAACATTTTCGGTGTCGGCGTTTGCATTGCCATCGCGCCGCTTGAGCAGACACCGGTTCCGGTCGGCGTGCCGAAGACAGGCTACATGATCGAGAGCATGGTGACGGCGGCGGTGGAGAACATCCACGATCTTGTGCATGGCAAGCAGCCGCACAACGTGCCGACGTGGAGCGCGTTGTGCCTCGCCGACTTCGGCGACAAGGGCGCGGCGTTCGTGGCGCAGCCGCAGATTCCGCCGCGCAACGTCAACTGGTCCACCGAGGGCGTCTGGGTGCACTACGCCAAGGTCGCTTTCGAGAAATATTTCATGCGCAAGATGCGCAAGGGCACGACCGAGCCGTTCTATGAAAAATACGTGCTGGGAATGATGAATATCAAAAAGATCAAGGCGCCGGCGGAGTAGATTTCTGCTTGCGGTCTCTGCGAGCCGCAGTGGGATGCCTGTCGCCGGGGCATTCCACCTTCCCAGGCGACCCAATGGCTAAGAGACCCGCCCGAATGCTCGTGCGGGTCTTTTTTTGTGCGACCGGCAGCAATGTTATCTGCGCAGCGTCGAGGGCGGAACGAGACGGTTGGTGATGGCGCCACTGTCCGCAGGCGCGCGGTGGATATAGTCGTGAATTGGAGAGCCCGGCTCGGCGTTGCCCGGTGAGGGAGCTCGGCGAGGCGGCTGAGGAACCCGCGGGTGGATTTCAGTACCTGGATCGACGAGCGGGCCCTGGGGCCGGCTTTTGGACGAGTTGTCTGCAAAGGCACCGCCTGCGGCAATGGCACAAAAACAGACGAGCGCAAGCGTTCGGGCGGCGGCTCTGGCAGGGGATGTCGCTATTGATGCGGTCCAACTCATGGGAATAGACATGGCGCGGCCAGGCATCGAATACAAGAGTGCTGCGCAGGCGCTCAAGCCCCTTCCGGCCTATCGCGGAAATAGGGTTCGACCCTTCCCTTCAGCTTGATGGTCAGCGGATTGCCCTTGCGGTCGCGCGTCTTGCCGGCGGCGACACGGATCCAACCTTCGGAGACACAATATTCCTCGACATTGGTCTTCTCGATGCCATTGAAGCGGATGCCAACTTCGCGGCGCAGAATGTCTTCGTCGTAGTGTGGGCTCGCCGGATCGGTGGAGAGGCGGTCGGGAAGGTCGTCTGCCATGGTGTTATCGGGTCCTGATCATATCGAGCCACAGCGGCTCGAACCAAATTTGCGGCTGGTGACGCCCGTATGGGATCAGTTGGCGAAGCGGAAGTGCATCACGTCGCCGTCCTGGACAAGATACTCTTTTCCTTCCAGCCTCATCTTGCCAGCCTCCTTGGCGCCTGCCTCTCCCGACAGCGTGACGTAGTCGTTGTAGGCGATGGTTTCGGCACGGATGAAACCCTTCTCGAAATCGGTATGGATGACGCCTGCTGCCTGCGGCGCCTTGGTGCCGCGCGTGATGGTCCAGGCGCGCGCCTCTTTTGGGCCTACGGTGAAGTAGGTGACGAGGCCCAGCAGCTTGTAGCCGGCGCGGATCAAGCGATTGAGACCTGGTTCTTCGAGGCCAAGGTCGGAGAGGAAGGCTTCACGCTCGGGCGGATCGAGGCCGGCAAGTTCGCTCTCGATCTTGGCGGAAATGACGACGGCTTCGGCACCTTCCGACTTGGCGCGCTCGAAGACGCGGGCGGAATAGGCGTTGCCATCCTTGGCGGACGCTTCATCGACGTTGCACACATAGAGCACGGGCTTGGAGGTCAGCAACTGGAGCATGCTCCATCCCTGTTGTTCTTCCGGCAGGATTTCCGCGAGGCGTGCCGGCTTTCCTTCGCGCAGGAGTACGAGCGCCTTCTCAATGAGCACGGCCTGTGCCTTGGCCTCCTTGTCGCCGCCCTTGGCGCGCTTCTCAAGGCTCGTGAAGCGCTTCTCGCAGCTTTCCAGATCGGCCAGCATAAGCTCTGTCTCGACTGTCTCGGCATCGGAGAGAGGATCAATGCGTCCCTCGACATGGGTGATGTCCTCGTCCTCGAAGCAGCGCAGGACATAGGCGACCGCATCGACTTCGCGAATATGGGAAAGGAACTGATTGCCTAGTCCTTCACCCTTCGAGGCGCCGCGGACGAGGCCGGCGATATCCACGAACGTCAGGCGGGTCGGAATGATCTCCTTGGAGCCGGCAATTGCGGCAAGCTTCTCCAGGCGCTCGTCGGGAACGCCCACCTCGCCGACGTTGGGCTCGATGGTACAGAAGGGGTAGTTGGCGGCTTCCGCCGCGGCGGTCTGGGTCAGCGCATTGAAAAGGGTCGACTTGCCGACGTTCGGCAAGCCGACGATGCCCATCTTGAAGCCCATGAAATCACTGCTTTCCGTAGTGCGCGGCGCGGCAGGTGAGTGCGCGCGGCAGGGTGAGGCGGACCGCGCCCGCAGGCGAAGCCAGAAGGTTAGCTCCGGGCTCTATAAAGTCATTTGCCGCTCAACGGAAGCGGGCCAGCGCGAAGGCGGAATAGCGCTCGGGCGCAGGCAGGTTGGACGCCGAATCGAGCGCGTCGGCCAGCGCCTCGGCGAGGTCGGTCCCCCAGGCGGCTTGCTGAACGGCGATGACAAGGAAGGGGCGCTGCCAACTGGTTTCGTTCGTGTCGCAGGCTTTGCAAGGGTGCTGGTACTGGCCAAGATTGAGCGTCCACAAGGGCATCTGCTTGTCGGCGGCGGCGGATAGCCAGCGTGCGGTCTGCTCGGCGCGGCGACCGGCGCGATGCGTCTCCTGGGTCGGGTCGCCTTCCTCGCTCGCCGTGCCGACGGCGATCAGTTGCTTGGCGCTCTTCAGGCGTGCGCGCACAAGCGGATCGAGGATGATGCTTTGCACGTCATCACCAGTCAGCGGCTGGTTGTTGCGGGCAAGGCGCTCAGCGGATCCGCGCTCCCATGTGAAGGCCTTGTCGGCAACGATCAGATCGAAGTCGGCGCGTCGGCCGGCGCTGTCGACACCCTGGATGACATAAGCATGTGTGGCCGGGCTCAGGCGCTCTGCGGAGATGAGTGGCCGCAGGAACTTGCTGCGCGCGCGGGCATCATAAGCGTCCCATGCGGTCCAGGCCCCGACAGAGGCGATGACGCCGGCGGCGAACAGCCGGCCAGCCATCTCGCCACCGCGTGAGAAGAGCCAGCGCATCCAGCCGATGCGTTCCCACCAGCGGTAAGCGACCAGTGCACCGGTGCGGCGATCGCGCTCCTCGAAGTGGGGGTCGTGCTGCCTTGCCACGTGCTTTCTCCATCTTGCCTGCGTGGTGTGCCGCACTCGCATGGCGCGCGTCGCTGCCTCGGGGCGGCGAAACGACAGGGCTATGACCGCTGCTCGGCTGCAACCCATTCTGCCGTGGCTCGGCGCCGACGTCGCTTGACGGTCAGCCTTTCCCTTTGCGTGACGACAGCCACCTGGCGAGGTTTTCGGCCAGCGCCCCTTTACGCTTGGCATCGCGCTCGCCAGCGGGATGACGATTGCGTTGCGCTCCCGATGGTGCTTCGCCACCCGATTTGGCGAAATCGTTCTGCCGAGTTTCGGCTTCGCCGCCTGTGCCGGTTGCGTTGTCTGACCGCCTTCCCGTCCTGCCTTTGCCCGGCGGGGGAGACACTATAGAGGATGAACCGTTCTCGCTAGCCCCTTCGATCTGCAACTCTTTTGCGACATCCGTCAAAAAGCGGGCCTGATCGCCGCAGGCAAGCCGCGGGGCGGCGTTGGCGATCGCGGCAAGCATCGGTTCCACCCAGGCGCGGTCGGTCTTGGCGAAGTCGGAGAGAACGTAACTGGCGACCAGGTGCTTCTGGCCAGGGTGGCCGACGCCGATGCGGACGCGCTGATAATCGTTGCCGCAATGAGCGGTGATGGAGCGCAGACCGTTGTGGCCGGCGTTGCCGCCCCCTGTCTTCACCTTGAGCTTGCCGGGGGCGAGGTCGATCTCGTCGTAGAACACGACCGTGTCGGAGAGTGCGATCTTGAGGAAGCGCATGGCCTCGCCAACGGCGCGCCCGCTCTCGTTCATGTAGGTCTGTGGCTTAAGCAGCAGGATACGCTCGCCGGCGATCTCGCCGTCCGCCGCGAGGGCCTGGAATTTCTTCTTCCAGGGACCGAAGCCGAGCTGGGACGCGATGGCGTCGAGCGCCATGAAGCCAACGTTGTGGCGGTTGCCCGCGTACTGGGCGCCGGGGTTGCCGAGACCGACGAACAGTTTCATGGCTCAGGCTCCCGAACGGACGGCCGGCACGCGTCGTGGGGACATGTGCCGGCCGTCCTGATCGTCGTTACTTCTTGGCGGCAGGCTTGGCAGCCGGAGCCGCGGCCTTGCCTGCGGCGGCCTTGGCGTCAGCCGCCGGTGCTGCGGCAGTTGCTGTGGCCTCGGCCTCCTCACCGCCATCATCCTTGATGCGTCCGGCGATGGTGGCGATCGTGAAGTCGCGATCGGTGATGGTCGGCGTCACACCATCGGGCATAGTAACTGCCGAGATGTGGATCGACTGGCCGATGCGCGTGCCTTCCAGGTCGATCTCGAAGTACGCCGGGATGCGATCGTAGGGGCAGAAGACCTCGACGTCGTGGCGCACGATGTTGAGGACGCCGCCGCGCTTCAGGCCCGGGGAGAGGGCATCATTGGTGAACTTTACGGGCACCTGGATGCGGACAAGACCGTCTTCGGCGATGCGCAGGAAGTCGGCGTGCACGGGCGTATCGCGAACCGGATCAAGTTGCAGGTCGCGAGCGATCACCCGGTGCATGTCGGAACCGACGTTGATCTCGAACACGGTGGAGGTGAAGTGACCCTTGAGGTACTGCTTCCACAGCGTGTTGGCGTCGATTGCGATCGATACGGGTGCTTTTTTGGCGCCGTATATGACGGCGGGAATTTTTCCTTCACGGCGTGCTTGGCGTGCGGCCCCCTTGCCGACACGATCGCGCGCCGTGGCGTCGAGCTTTACGGGCTCTTGTGCCATAGCTTTGTTTCTCCAACTAAAAAAGGGCTCAAGCGAGCCCAAATTCAACCGCCCCGGCCTCCAAGGGTGCCGGGCGGTGCCTCAGCCGAAGCGCTGAGATGGCCTGCTTATAGGGGCAACGCGGGCGTTGGGCAACCGGGGGTGCGATTAACCGTGCAGGAGCCATATCGCGCAATGGCGATACCGAAAAGGGGGTGTTCGCCGTAAACTACGGAGTGCGTTGGCAGGAGGCGGACATGAGGTTCGGGCGCGGATTGCGGATCATGGCGGTGGCGTTCGGGATGGGGCTCGCGGTGATCCAGGCGGGGGGAGCGACGCTGGCGGAAAGCCAGTCGGATGCCGCCGGGGCAGAGCTAGGCGCCGCGATTGCCAAGTCCAATGCCTATATCGAACTCATGAACAGGACTCTGCGCGCGGTCGAATCGTGGAACCGCTATACGAGCTGGGTCAACGTGAAGAAGGGGCCAACCGGCAAGGAGCGCTACATCGATTACGGGCTCTATTCGCTCTACGACGTGAAGGACGAGATCGCCAAGGCGCGCGGGGCGATAGGCAAACCGCCGGCATCGCCTGAACTCGATGCTGCGGCGGAGCGGTATATCAATGCCTATGAAGCGCTTTCCCCGCTCATAACCGCTGCGAACGGATACTACGAACGCAAGGACTACAAGTCAGACAAGATGGCGGAGGGCAAGGCGCTGCATGCCAAGCTGGTTCCGGCGGCCGAAGCGTTCATCGCCGCGCGGGGCGAGATCGAAACAGGCATGCGCACCTTCAAGCGCGATCTCGACAAGCGCTCGCTGGCTGCCATCGAAGCGCGGGAGGGCCAGGGGCCGAACTGGCACGTCAAGAACGTCATGATGACGGCGCAGGACGCGATCGAGCAATTGCCGCAAGGACAGCGGGCAGCGGACATGAAGGCATTCGATGCAGCGCTCGACGGCTATGCCAAGGCGGTGCGCGGCTTCGACGAGTTCTCGCAGGCCTATCCCGGCAGGTTCTCGGCATTCGAGAGTCAGCCGCGCTCGCTTCTGGGCAAGCTGCGGGAGATTCGCGACAAGCTGGCGAAAGCCAAGGGCAAGGTGCGCGATCAGTTTGTCGGCATGGACCTCACGTTCCTCGTCAGCCAGTACAACATGATGGTGTCAACCTCGCGGATGGCGACTAGTGGCCTGTCGCGCCAAAATTGAAACATAGCCGCGACTGCATACAATTTTGGCGCGACATGAAGGCCACTAGAAAAACCATTGACTTGGCGCGGCGTTCAGCGCGCCTTAGTTGACTCCGCGTCGGCCGCAACGTCGGTCAACTAAGGCGCGACGCCACACTAGGTCCGGACGGTAAGCTGGCACTGCATCGTGCGCGCGGATCCGCCAGCGCGCCTGCGGTTGTGTGGTTACATGCATGGTTTCAGGCCAATGCCTTGACGATGCGCGCGGGCATGTGGCCGGTCCGCACAAGTTTGTGCATTGGCAACGATGCGAACAACCGACGTTCTTCCCGCGGACGAATTGCGCTGCAACAGCGGCGCGCTGCGAGCGAGCATCAATAGAACAGGCTTGAGACGCTTTCTTCGCGGCTGGTGCGCAGGATCGCTTCGCCGATCAGCGACGCGATGGAAAGGACGCGGATGTTTTTCGTCGCGCGGACAGCCTCTGTGGGCTCGATGGAATCGGTGATGACGAGCGATTTCAGTCGCGAATTCTTAATGCGGCTCACCGCTCCGCCGGAGAGCACGCCGTGCGTGATGTAGGCATGGACCTCGGTCGCGCCGTTCTTCAGGAGCGCTTCGGCCGCGTTGCACAGCGTACCGCCGGAGTCGACGATGTCGTCGATCAGGATACAGCGCATGCCATCGACCTCGCCGATCACGTTCATGACCTCCGACTCGCCGGGACGCTCGCGGCGCTTGTCGCATATGGCGATGGGGGCATTGATGCGCTTGGCCAGCGCGCGGGCACGGACGACGCCGCCGACGTCGGGCGATACCACTACGGTCTGGTTCTCGGGGAAGCGGTCCTGAATGTCGCGGGCAATGATCGGCGCTGCAAACAGGTTGTCAGTCGGGATGTCGAAGAAGCCCTGGATCTGACCGGCGTGCAGATCGAGGGTGAGGACGCGGTCGACACCGGCCCGCTCGATGAGGTTGGCGACGAGCTTGGCGGAGATCGGCGTGCGCGGACCCGGCTTGCGATCCTGGCGGGCGTATCCGTAATAAGGGATTACCGCAGTTATGCGGCGCGCGGATGAGCGCTTCAGCGCATCGATCAGGATCAACAGCTCCATCAGGTTGTCGTTGGCGGGGAAGGATGTCGACTGGACGACGAACACATCCTGGCCGCGGACATTTTCCTGAACCTCGACGAAGATCTCCATGTCGGCGAAGCGTTTCACCTGGGTTTTGGCGAGCGACACCTTGAGATACCCGGCGATTGCCTCGGCCAAGGGGCGGTTCGAGTTGCCCGCCACGAGCTTCATGGTAGGTCCACCGCTCCTGCCTTCTCCACGCGCGTCAAAGGGCATGTGACCGCTCCACGACAGTTATTTGCGCGGTGTCTAGCAATTGGGCCCGGGCGTGTAAACGGCCCGGGCCCAATTGGTTGTCGAGATATGTCTAGAGTTTGGTGAAGCATCGTCTGCCGGCTCCACCAGAGCGTCGTCAGTTGGTCTTCGGTATCAGCTTCAGGATGCCCTGAGCGGCTGCTGCGGCAGCCGCATCCGCCGTGGCACCCCAAGCGCCGTCGAGAGCACCAGCAGCGATCTCGTTCTTCTGGGAAACGGTGCCCACGGACTTACCCGTCGGATCCTTGACGTGCCAGTCGATCTTGATCGGCTGCTTGCCGTCCTTGGCTTGGCCAACGTCGACGACGCCCTCGACGCGATAGGTATTTGCGCTGGCGGTCGTGGTCAGCGACACGCCGTTCTTCGACAACTCACGCTGCAAGGCGCTGGTGAGCGAGATGCGGCCATCGCCGGGCGCGCCGGTGACATTGGGCACGTACGCATTGCTCGGTCCGCTGGCGATGCTGCCGGTGGTCGGACCCGGTGCCGTCATCGGTGCGGCTGCCATGGTCCGCGACGGCGCGCGTGCCGACGAAGCGTTGGCGACAGGCGTTGCGGAAGGCGCTGATGTGGCAGATGGTGCGCGCTGCGAGGGAAGCCAGGTTGCAATCTGCGATGCCGTCTTGCCCGAGATGGTATCGATCATCTGCGAAGAAACCGAAGCCCACGGATCGCGGTCCGCTCCGGCTGCCACGATCTCCTCGCCGGTGATGCGATTTACGCGCTGACCGGCCGGATCGGTGACGTCCCAGATGTAAGACACCTTCACACCGGTCTTCTCACGCGCGGAAACGACGTAGCCGCGCAATGTGTAGTCTGACTTGTCGGTGGCGTCTTTGGCGACAGCGATGTTCTGCTTGGCGAGTGCGCTCGACAGGCTCGACTGCATTTGCTTGGCGACCGTTTCCGGTGCGCCGATGACGGGCGCCACCGCAAGCTTGACCGCTGTGGAAGGCGCAGTCGCGGATGGTGTGGCAAGCTCGGTCGCGGGCGAAGACGATCCTGCCGAACCGAGGATGCTACTGCCCGTCTCGCATCCGGCGAGACCAAGGCTGGAGATGGTGATCATGCCTGCAAACGCGACGGATTTCAGATACCGGCGCGCCGCTGCAGCAGCATAAATGGTCGTCACAACGACGTCCCCCTTATTTATGACCCGCTGTTTGTTCCGGCGGCCGTCGTACCTACCCTGCGGCCAAATCGCATTCCCTCGAACAACCGGTACTCTTTCGCTCATGAATTAGCCAGCCGGCTTGGCCGATGTCCACCCTCCGCAGCTGGCAGTCCGCGATTCTTCGGCTCCGCAACGCGGTTCAAGCGCGAAAGTTTGTGGATTGTGCAACTAAGCCACGAGAATGGCGGAGATTTGGCGCCCGTAATCGGGCTCTTTCCGGTGGCAGGAGCGGCGATAGGAGAAGAATCGCGATTCGTTTTCGTAGGTGCATGAAGTCGCACTCTCTGCGGACAGCAGGCCGAGGCCGTCAAGCCGCGCCATAACGTATCCAGGCAGATCGAACCGGGGCCTTTCGTGCGCGGAAGGTCTGGTAAAAAAGCGAGAATTTTCAGAGGAGAGAGACAAAAGCTCGGCCTCGAACTCAGGTCCGACCTCATAGGCAGTCGGGCCAATGCAGGGGCCGAACGCCGCCATAATCCGATCGCGCCGAGCGCCCGCCTTCTCCATTGTTGCGACCGTAGATTCCAGGATGCCGCCGACGGCTCCGCGCCAGCCGGCATGGGCGGCCGCGACGATCCGGGCCTCGGGGTCAGCGAAGAGTACGGGGCAGCAGTCGGCGGTCAGCGTGGCGACGACCACGCCGGGCGTGGCGGTGACGACGGCGTCGGCCTTGGGCAGGCTGGCCGGGTCTTCGGGGCCGGTGACGATACGAGCGGTTGGCGAATGTGTCTGGTAGAGCGTGACGACCGGCGCGTCGGGCCGGCCTAGTGCCGCGGCGACGCGGCGGCGGTTCTCCAGCACGCGGTCGCGTTCGTCGTTGGAGCCCAGGCCGCAGTTGAGACCCTCGTAGAGCCCCATCGAGATGCCGCCGACCCTCGTGAAGAAGCCGTGGCGGATGCCGTCGAGACCGGAGAGGTTGGCAGCTTGGATGGGGCTGGGCGTCGGGTCTGTCATGTTGGCGCTCATGCTCTTCAGTATGGGGTGGCGCTCGCGTGGATCAAGGCGCAGCGCGGGGCGATGCGGGGAAGCCTGGCAACGGCGGCAGATTTGCCGAGCGCACGCCGATTGCATGGAAGCGGCTGCCCATGCCGGGGACGGACATCAGACGGGCGACGCCCATTTCAATCTCGTGGGCCAGATTCGGGTTGGCGCTCATCAGGCGCGCGGCGCGCTCCATGATGCCGAGGCTGCCGAGGAACTCGGCCTGAGTGACGGGGGCGTCGACGGTGGCCGGTGGATAATCGCCCGACAAATCCTGTTCGAGCCAGCGCTTCACGTCATTGAAGTTGACGTGGCAGGTGAGGTCGGCCTCGCCTGGCGAGGTGAGCGGATCCTCGTATTTATGATTGCGCACGGCCTGAAGGGTTTCAGACGGGACCTCCTGGTCGTCGCCACGCGCTGGATCGTAATGGCCATAGTCCAGAAATAGCCCCGCCCAAGGTGCGCTGCGGAACATGCGCAAAATGTGCAGGACGCTCAGGTCTTGCGCCTCGAAGCAATCGCCGTCGCTCAGATGCGGATTTATGGAGTAGAACTCTCGATTGTCTCGGGCGACCGGTTCGTCGTCGTCACTTGCCATGAGAGGGATCGAGACGAAGTTGAGACGATCACTTTCATCAATGCCGACCGCGCGCAATTCGATTGCCTCGCCGTTGACGAGATACTGCTGCACTGGGCACGTATCGAGGAATTCGTTGGCGACGAGGATCATCGGCACATCGCCGGGTATGTCGCGAATGCGCTTTCTGGGCATGATGCGCGCGCGTGGGAGAAAGGCCGCGAAGGTGGCGGCAAGGCTTTCCATCGGAGCGGCATCGACGAAAACGAGCGATGCAGCATCCAGAAACCCTGGCACGATGCGTGCGGCGCGCAGGGCATCTTTCATCATGGTGCCACCGCCGGGGCCAAGTTCGACAAGGTTGAAGCGGCTGGGCGATCCCATCTGCTGCCAGACGACTGCTGACCACAGGCCGATCAATTCGCCGAAAACCTGGCTGATCTCCGGCGCGGTGACGAAGTCGCCCCTCGCGCCAATTGCCTGCTTGTTGACGTAATAGCCGTGTTCGGGATCGGTGAGGCAGGCGCGCATGTACTCGGCGACCGTGATCGGTCCGTCGCGACGAATGCGTTGTTTCAGCTTCTGAGCCAGCGGCGTATTGCGGCGTGCGTCATGGTCGTACGGCATGGCGTTCATCGCATGGCCGTGCTGGATGCAGTGGCTTCGCGCGCGGCGACAACTTTCGCGCGCCACATGAGAAACGCGCCGAGCAGCACCATCGGTATCGAGTAGAGCATGCCGCGCGTGATCGGTACGCCCTCAAATGGCAGACCATATTCCTCGATCTTGAACAGTTCGCAGAACATGCGGAAGACGCCATAACCCGCCAGGAACATGCCGACCGTGAAGCCGGGCATCTTCAGCGAGCCGCGCTTCCAGATGAGCCAGGCGAGGATTACAAACAGCACCGCGCCTTCCAAGGCTGCTTCATAGAGCATGGCAGGGTGGCGCGACTCTGGTCCGTAACCGGGAAAGACGATGGCCCAGGGCACATTCGATGGCGTGCCGACGACCTCGGAGTTGATGAAGTTCGCGATGCGTCCGAAGAAGAGGCCGATGGGCACGGCTGCCGTTACGACGTCGGCAAGTGAATGCATTGAAATCCTGCGCCAGATGGAGAACAGCCACATGGCGATGGTGACGCCCAATGCGCCGCCGTGGAAGGCCATGCCGCCCTGCCAGATCTTCAGGATCTCGACCGGGTGAGACAGATAATAGGTGGGTTCGTAGAAAAGCACGTGGCCGAGGCGACCGCCGACGACCACGCCGAGCGTCACCACGAGCAGCACGTCGTCCATCATGGCGGCGGAGAAAGGCGAGGTGTTGTTGCGCCACAGCCTGTCGGTGCTGACGAGGCGCTTGACGTACCACCAGCCGATAAGCAGGCCCGCCATATAGGCGAGGCCGTACCACTTGACCGACAGCGGTCCTATCGAGATGGCGACAGGATCGATGTTGGGATAGGGGATCGCCAGTAGCGTCACGCGTTGTCCTCCGGTTGCCGGTGCGGCCGTCGAGATGCCGATCGGGTAATGTGCACTCCACGCCGCAGGCTGCCGCCGTTCCATCGGTCCGTCGGTGGCGCACGTTTTGGCCAGTGTTGGGCCCATGTCAAGCCAAGCAGGTGCGGCCGCTGGTCCGATGCACCAGGCCCGTTGCGACCCGGACCGGCTTGATTGAGCGAACGGGGACGGCCATAGTCCCGGCGGATTGCAATAGCGTGACGACGCTGCCGGAGGCCCCGCGGTTCGGGGCCCTGACGAGGGCTTGTTATGACACAGACTTCAAATCCGATTCTCGACGAGCTTGCTCGCATGATGACGGATGCGGCCGGTGCTGCGCAGGGCATGAAGCGCGAAGTGGAGACCCTGATGCGCTCGCAGGGCGAGCGGTTCTTGCGCGAGATGGACGTCGTCTCCCGCGAAGAGTTCGAAGCGGTCAAGGCGATGGCGGAAAAGGCGCGTGCGGAGAACGATGCGCTTGCAGCGCGCATCGCCGCGCTCGAAGCGGTGCTGGCAGGACGCGCGGATTGAGGTTCATTGCGTTAGCTATGCCGCGTAACGTTCGGCATTTGTGTCGCTATCCGGCTTGCGCGTCGTCTTGCTCAATGCGCCAGCGGCATTTCACGGCACTGAGCGAGTCGCTGCATGCCATGTCGCTGATGCGCATTGTCGAGGATTCTCGGCGGCCTTCCACAGCGTGACCGCCGATTTTGCCCCAAATTCGCGAAATCCATCGAATTTGCGCTTTCAACGTGGACAAGCCGGGCTGGTCCTTGCGACTCATGCCGTGCTTCTGTTTTCGTCGCTCAGCCAGCGGTTGCGGTTCTGACCACTGGCGGACATGAAAGAAAGGGCAGGCATGGGCTCGGTGAATTCCAGCTTCGGGGGCAGCACCAATCCGATCGACCTCATCGAACAGATGGCCAGCGCGCACGGCTGGGCCTGCGAGCGGTTGATGGATGACGAGCTGACGCTGGTGGTGACAGGCAGCTGGACAGATTACCAAGTGTCACTCAACTGGCGCGGCGATCTGGAAGCCTTGCATCTCGCATGCTCGTTCGACTTCAAGGTGCCCGACTATCGCCTGGGCGAGATGTACCGGCTGATCGCCCAGATCAACGAGCAGCTGTGGCTCGGGCATTTCGATTTGTGGGCCCAGGAAGGTCTCGTCATGTTCCGCCACGGCCTGCTGCTCAATGGGGCACTTGCCACGCCGCGCCAATGCGAGGCGCTGCTCGGCGCCGCGCTGGAAGCCTGCGAGCGCTATTATCAGGCCTTTCAGTTTGTGGTCTGGGCGGGTAAGGAAAGCCGGGAGGCGCTCGTCTCGACGATGTTCGAGACGGAGGGCCAGGCTTGAGTGCCAACCGGCGTTCCACTTCCTCTTGCGGGTCATGCCGGGTTGCGGTTGATTCCGTAGTGTCGTGATCGCGCAATTCGTCTCTTTCTGCAGCACGCAGCGAACAAATTTCGCGCTTAAGGCGACACTGGAAAAATCCACGAGCTCGTGTGATTGAGATCGAGTGGACCTCTCGATCATCACACTGGGGCCTCCTTCACCGCAGGATGGACCTTGATGACCCTTAAACTCGATGGACCGTTGCTGTTGGCCGGCGCAGGCAAGATGGGCGGGGCAATGCTGTCCGGCTGGCTGAAGCGCGGTCTCGATCCCATGCAGGTCGTCGTGCAAGATCCCGGGCCGCCGGCCGAGGTGGCGCAACTCCTCCACGATCACGGCATTGCATGTTCCCCCCTGTCCGGCGCGCTGCCAGCTGCACCTTCGGTGATCGTCGTCGCGGTGAAGCCGCAGGCGATGGATGGCGTGTTCCCGAATCTTGCCAAACTGGCCGGGTCGAAGACGCTGGTCCTTTCAATCGCTGCGGGCAAGACGCTTCACAGTTTCGAGAGGCATCTTGGCGAGGGCGCCGCAGTGGTCCGGGCGATGCCCAATACGCCAGCGGCAATTGGCCGAGGCATAACGGTTTGCGTGGCCAATCGCCATGCCAGTTCCCGACAGCGCGCGCTTGCCACATCGCTACTGGAAGCCGTGGGCGAGGTCGGCTGGGTCGAGGACGAGGGGCTGATGGATGCGGTGACCGCGGTTTCGGGATCGGGACCGGCTTACGTATTCCTGCTGGCCGAGGCGATGGCGGCGGCGGGCGTGGCGCAAGGGCTTGATGCTGAGTTGTCAGCGCGGCTTGCCCGGGCAACGGTATCGGGTGCGGGCGAACTCCTTCGTCTGTCGACCGAAAGCGCGTCACAGCTTCGTCAAAACGTTACGTCGCCGGGTGGCACCACGGCGGCGGCTCTTTCCGTGCTGATGGGGCAAGGGGCCGGGCTTCCCGATCTGATGGCCGAAGCCATAGCGGCGGCGACAAAAAGAGGCCGCGAGCTGGCCGGGTGATCGGCGTGGGCTCGCGGCTTGGAGTGTGACGGTCGGGTGAGCCCTGTGAGCCGAGGGGTGTCGGCCAAAGAGGGCTCCGGCGCTTCCGGACCGCTCGAGGGGGATCGGGCGCGCATCACAGGAGGTGGGATGCGGGCTCCAACCCAACGGAAGCCGACGCGTGGCAAGCGTCTGTTCCGGATTTGTTATGATATACTGTTACGGTGCATGCAACAGTAAAGCCTGTTGTGTCACGGGATTGTGAGAGGCGGAGAGCACCCTCGGGTGAGGCACGGCGTTCTACTGGCTTTTCGCTCGCGGCGCACAGCGCTCGCTTATCGCTCGCGGCGTCTGTGCGAGGACGCTGCATGTGCAGCGGCGGCTCTTGGCCGTCTCCATTCATGGCCCAAGCATGTCGGGATCTCTCAGGAGCGCTCGCCACGCTCCAAGTTTCTGTTTTTTGTCCATGTCGTTCTCGCGAAGCACTGCGAAACCGCGGCACACTTCAGTCAATTGAGCTCTGGCCGCCGAACCTTTGAAGCGATTTCGGGTGGCGCCGTGAGCCTGAGGAAGAAGTAGCTACGCCCAAAACGGCATGTTCAGCATCACCCGCCATTTACATTTCAATAGTTCTTGTATAATTGAAAGATGGATAACGAAACCGCCATCCGCTCTCTTGCTGCGCTCGCCCAGGAGCATCGGCTTGCGATCTTCCGTCGCCTCGTGGCGGCGGGCGAAGCAGGGCAAACCGCCGGGCAGCTCGCAGAGGGTATCGGCATCGCCGCGCAGGGGCTGTCGTTTCACGTCAAGGAACTCGAGCGGGCCGGTCTCGTAAGCGCCGCGCGCGAGGGGCGTTTCATCCGCTACCGGCTGGTTGTCCCGGCCATGCGCGAACTGCTGACCTTCCTTACCGAAGACTGCTGTGGCGGCCGCCCGGAGCTTTGCGGCGGCCTTCCCGTGCCTTCCACCGCTTGTTGTCCGCCACCGTCGAAAGGGTCCAGTCATGTCAGCGTCAAACGCAGATAGTTCACGCGTCTACAACGTTTTGTTCCTGTGCACGCACAATTCGGCACGTTCGGTTCTGGCAGAAGCGATCATGAACCGTCTGGGGGCGGGACGTTTCCGCGGCTTCTCTGCTGGTTCGCAGCCAAGGGGGCAAGTCAATCCATTCGCGATCCAGCTGCTCGAACGGCTCAACTACGACACGAGCGGCATTCGCTCCAAGTCGTGGGACGAGTTCGCCAAGCCTGAGGCTCCGAGAATGGATTTCGTGTTCACGGTCTGCGACAATGCCGCGAACGAAACCTGTCCGGTCTGGCCAGGCCAGCCGACGAGCGCGCATTGGGGGGTAGCCGATCCGTCCGAGGTGAAGAGCTCGGAGGCGGAAATTGCGGCTGCGTTCGCAGACACGCACCGCATGCTCTATCAGCGAATCTCGATCTTCACGAACCTGCCGATGGGTGAACTCGACAAGATGTCGCTGCAGCGGGAGCTCGACCGGATCGGTCGCAGTGCGATGTCGCAGCCGGAGAAGGCGGTGAACGCATGAACGATCTTGCGCGCAAACTGGCTGCCGAAGCGCTTGGCACGGCAATGCTGCTCGCTGCCGTTGTGGGTTCGGGCATCATGGCGGAGCAACTGGCGGGCGGGAACGTGGCGCTGGCCCTGCTTTGCAATACGATTGCAACGGGCGCCATGCTCTATGTGCTGATCACCATGCTGGGGCCGCTGTCGGGCGCGCATTTCAATCCGGCGGTGACGTTGGCGTTTCTCCTGCGCGGCGAAATCGGGCGGGAGACGGCGGCGGCCTATGTTGTGGTACAGGTGCTTGCGGGCATCGCCGGCGTTCTGCTTGCGCACGCGATGTTCGATCAGGCGATCGCGCAGGTGTCGCTCAGGGTGCGGGCAAGTCCGGGGCAATGGATATCCGAAACGGTCGCCACGTTCGGCCTCGTGACAACGATCCTTCTGACGATTACCGCGCGACCTCAGGCAGTCGCGACGAGTGTCGGAGCCTACATCACATCGGCCTACTGGTTCACGGCATCCACCTCGTTTGCGAACCCGGCAGTTACGATCGCGCGGGCCTTCTCTGACACGTTCGCCGGCATCCGTCCGCCGGACGTGCCCGTGTTCATTGTCGCGCAAGCCGCCGGTGCAGTTCTGGCGGTGGTGGCCGTTCGTGCCATGCTCGGGCGCCGGCGCGTTGCAGCCGTGGAGCCGGCGGAATAGCTTCGTGGCGGAGCAAGGCGCAGACGCGACTGAAAGGCGATGCAGAAAATGGGCGTCACGATCTATCACAACCCGAGGTGCGGGACCTCGCGCAACACGCTGGCGATGATACGCGCGTCGGGTGTAGAGCCCACGGTCATCGAATATCTCAAGGATCCACCCTCACGCGAGACGCTGATGGATCTGTTGAAGAAGATGAAAGCAGCTCCGCGCGACATCCTGCGCCAGAAGGGCACGCCCTATGACGAGCTGGGGCTTGGCGATACCACGCTCAGCGATGCGCAGGTGATCGACGCCATGATGGAGAACCCTATCCTCATCAACCGCCCGATCGTGGTGACAAAGAAGGGCGCGCGCCTGTGCCGGCCTTCGGAGGTCGTGCTGGAAATTCTCGACAATCCCGATATCGGCACGTTCACCAAGGAAGACGGCGAGGTGGTTGCGGTGAAGGCCACGGTGGCCGAGACGTCAGGCACGTCCGCTGCCACGAAGACGGGTAAACCCCCCAAGAGGAGCTGAACGTCTCGTCTGCAGGGCATTTCGGGCCCGGTTGCGACAACGACGTGGAGTGACCGCCCTGGCAAACGGCCGGCGGATCGCCTACCTCAGATGCATTGGCGGTCGCACATGCGTGCCGGCGCGAGTTATGCCTGCTCAGAGGAGTTCCGAAATGGTGGTTGCGGTGGTTGACCTTACCGGCCCCAAGGGGCGCATCATCGACGCGGCTCTGGCATTGGCGACAGAGCGGTCCTGGCGCGAGGTTTCGCTGCGCGACATCGCAGAGCGCGCGGGGATGGACCTCATGGGGATGCGCGATCATTTCTCCAGCAAGGGTGAGGTGCTCGCCGCATTCGTCAGAGCGGTCGACGATGCGGTGCTTGCCGCGCAGCCGCAGCATGGCGCGGACGATCCAAAGCGCGATCAGCTTTTCGAGATCGTGATGGCGCGGTTCGACGCGCTGACACCCTACAAGGCGGCGTTGAAGTCCATCTCTCAAGATGCGTCCGCCGACCCTGCGCTGATCGGGGCGTTCGTCGCGTCTCAGGCGTGGATGCTCGAGGCAGCGGGTATAGGTGCGGGCGGGCTCGAAGGCGGAATTCGGGTGGCGGGGCTGGCGGCGGTTTACGCTTCGGTCTACCGGACGTGGCTCGTGGACGACGATCCAGGACAGGCACGAACGATGGCGGTGCTCGACCGGCGCCTCCGGCGGGGCGAGCGGACGCTTGCATCGCTCAATGGGATCGTGCGCACGATGCGCGACGCGGGCGGGCGCGTGGCCTCGGTGTTGGCGCAGGCTACGTCGTCGCGCGCGCATCGGCATGGCAGTGATGCGGGACACGACAATGCGTCGGGGACAGCGGCCCCGGGCGACGCGGAAAGGCACGTGTAGAGCAGCCGACCTCGGCAACGGTCGCCTCACTGCGCGCCGCGCCACACTATGCTCTCATGTTTCGAGCATGATTTTTACGCTGAGCCGCTGCACACTTCATCTCAACACGCTCCAGGGTCCGGACCCTGGAGCCATTCAGGCTCTGGGCCTGAACGACACTAGCAATTTCAGAGTTCTAGTGTGATTGAGATCGAGAAGTCCGCCTCGCAACCCGGCCGAAAAGTATTAAGCGGATTTCTCGATCATCACACTAGAGCGGCACGGAGATGATCGCGCGCAAGCCTCCCATGGAGCTTTCGCCCAGCGTGATGTCGCCGCCGTGGCTCTTGGCGATGTCGCGGGCAATTGCAAGGCCAAGACCAGTGTTGCTTTTGTCCTGATTGCGCGCGTGGTCGATGCGGTAGAATGGTCTGAAAACGTTGTCGCGCTCCGCTGCAGGAATGCCCGGGCCGTCGTCGTCCACCTCGACCCTGAGCCAGGGACCTTCGGTGGCCGCGCGGATGATGATCTGGTCGCCGTAGCGTGCGGCATTGGTGACGAGGTTCGTGATTGCGCGCTTGAATGCATTGCGCTTCAACGGCACGACCAGGTCGCGACTGCGCTTCCTGAGTTTCAGTTCGACTGGTGCGCCGTAGACATCCGCCTCGGACTGAATCTCTTCCAAAAGCTCGCGAACGTTGGTGGGGCAGGCCTCTTCACCGCCATCACCCTTGGTGAAGGCGAGATAGTCCTCCAGCATGTGCTGCATCTCGTTCACGTCGGCGTGCAGGGATTGCGCCTCGGGCGTATCGCCGAGCAGCGCCAGCTCGAGCTTGAAGCGTGTCAGAACGGTGCGCAGGTCGTGGCTTACACCGGCGAGCATGGTGGTGCGTTGGTCAACGTGGGTCTTGATGCGATCTCGCATCTCGAGAAACGCCTGGGCAGCCTGACGCACTTCGCGCGCGCCGCGAGGCCGGAAATCCTCCGGGATGGGACGGCCCTTGCCGAACTCGTCGGCGGCGTCTGCGAGACGAAGGATCGGGCGGATCTGATTGCGCAAGAAAAGGATCGCAACGGTCAGCAGGATCACCGACGTGCCGACCATCCAGAGCAGGAAGATGTGCGAATTGGAGGCGTAGGTCTGCGTGCGCGTGGCAATGAAGCGCAGGATGGCGTTATCGAGCTTGATGCGGATCTCGACATGGCGTGACTGGCCGACCGTATCGATCCAGAATGGCCGATTGATGCGCGTCCGGATCTCGTCGGACAAGGCTGCGTCAAGGAGGCCGAAAAACGGCTTGGGACGAGATTCGGGCAAGTCTCCGGCCGGCAGGAACTGCAGCGACAGGCCGAGCTTGTCGCGGGCCAACTCGATGATGCGCGCCTGGCTGGCATCGCCCGGCGGGGCCTGTTCGTAGACCTGGATCAGGGCGGCGACGTCGCGCGCGGTAGCTTCCGACAAGCGTCGGGTGACGGCCTGCCAGTGCCGTTCCATGAAGACGAAGGCGATGACCCCTTCAAGAACGACAATTGGTGCGATGATGATGATCAGGGCGCGGGCATAAAGCCCCTTGGGCATAGCATCCGCAACCCATTGAGAAGGGCCGCGCAACGAGCGCCTCAACCGCGCGGACACCGCGCGCAGCCACGCTGCGGTGCGGATGCCGTAGCGCGAGCGCGTCTTCTCGTCAGTTATGTCCGGCGTCACCGCCATCGTCAGGCTCTCGATGCCTCTTGCTCGCGGGGTAGTCGCTGGACGTCATGGACGTCTGGGAACTTCTCGAACAACAGCCCCGCCCCGCCTGGCCCGAGGTGCCGCTCCATCAATCGGTATAGAGGATATAGCCCTTGCCGCGAACCGTCTGCAGATAGACTGGATTGGACGGATCGGCCTCTATCTTGCGGCGCAGGCGATTGATCTGGACGTCGATGGCGCGTTCGGATCCTGTCGTATCGTCGCTCGACAGTTCGTGGCGCTGGATCGGCGTTCCTGGCCGCTGGGCGAACTGGCGAAGGAGATCGCGTTCGCGCTCGGTCAGCTTGATGGTCTCGTCGTCACGCTTGAGCTCGCCGCGCGAGACGAAAAACACGTACGATCCCATGCGAACTTCGTCTGCGGAAACTCCAGGCGCCGGAACGCGGCCGCGACGAAGGATGTTTTGCAATCGCAGAAGCAGTTCGCGCGGTTCGAAGGGCTTGGGAAGGTAATCGTCAACACCGGCTTCGAGACCGGCGATGCGATCCTCCGATTCAGACCGGGCCGTGAGCATCAGTATCGGTACGCTCAACGACATTTTCAGGTCGCGAGCGAGGTCGAGGCCATTTTCGCCGGGCATCATGACGTCGAGAAGGATGATGTCGAAGGCCAACCCGCGCATTGCCGCGCGCGCGGCTGCGGCATCGGCTGCGGGCGTGACCCGAAAGCCATTCTCAGTGAGGTAGCGCCGCAGAAGGTCGCGGATCTTCTGGTCGTCATCGACGACCAAAACGTGCGGGGCGTTGTCGGGCAGCGGTTCCCGCGCCGTGGCTTGGGCGGTGGTCATGTCCGATCCTGTTGCTGCTGTTCTATTGGCTCAAACGCGGCAGGCGCTTCCGGCAAGCGGATCAGCGCATGGACGCGGTCTCGATCCTTCTCTGCGATCATGGCGAAAAGAAATCGCTGCGTTGCAGCGTCGGCGCCGGGTCCTGCCTGATCCAAGGCGTCCTCGATCCGGCGTACCTGCAGGCTGGCGAGCTTTTCTGCGAGTTTCGTGCCCTTCGGCGTGAGATAGAGCAGGCGCTGGCGGCGGTCCTCCTTGCCGGAGCGCTGGGTCACGAAACCCTCATCAATCAACTGCTTGAGGACCCGGGCGAGGCTCTGCTTGGTGATCTGCAGGATATGCAGGAGGTCGGCTACACGAAGGCCCGGATTGCGGTTGACGAAATGCAGCACGCGATGATGTGCCCGGCCGAAGCCAAATTTTTCCAGCACCTTGTCGGGATCGTTGATGAAATCGCGATAGGCGAAGAACAGGAGCTCGGCGCATGCGATCAGGCGATCGCGATCCTTTAGCGCGAGTTTCTCCTCCACCAAGGCGGCCGCTTGGGGTGCGCCGTTTCGCTGTCTCATCGGGGGCTCTGCGCAAGACCTGGAATTTACGTCAGTCATGTTGACTTATTTGCAGCCGATTGATAGTCGTGGCAAGTCATTTTGAGCAAGGAAATGAGCGGCTTCTTCTCCGAAATGCCGCTCTTGTCGCAGTCGGCGGCGTCTGTTTCAGGGACGTGGGGGGATCATCTTCGGTCCGCAGCGCCCGAAGGTGCTTGCGCCGGTTGAGGAAAGCAAGGCATGGCCGAAATCGCTCCCTATCATGATCGCGACGGCGTCATCTGGTTCGATGGAAAACTGGTGCCGTGGCGGGAGGCGAACGTCCACTTCCTGACCCATGCCCTGCACTACGCGAGTGCGGTTTTCGAGGGCGAGCGCGCCTATGATGGCGAAATCTTCAAACTTTCCGAGCACTCCGAGCGTCTGGTCGCGGGTGCCCGCACCATGGACTTCGAAATCCCCTATAGCGTCGCGGAGATCGACGCAGCGTGCCGAGACGTCGTCAAGGCCAACAACCTGACGAACGCCTACATCAGGCCGCTCGCCTGGCGCGGCAGCGAGCAGATGGGGGTCTCGGCGCAGCAGACCAAGATCCATCTGGGGATCGCTGCGTGGGACTGGGGCTCCTATTTCCCAATGGAGCAGCGGCTCAAAGGCATCCGCCTGACGATGGCTCAGTATCGCCGTCCCGATCCGGCAACTGCACCAGCAAAGACCAAAGCCGCCGGCCTCTACATGATCTGCACGCTGGAGAAGCACCGTGCGGAGCGGGGCGGCTACGCCGACGCGCTGATGCTCGATTACCGCGGGCGGGTTGCCGAGTGCACGGGAGCCAATATCTTCCTCATCAAGGATGGGATCATCCATACGCCGGTTCCGGACTGCTTCTTGGACGGCATCACGCGACGCACTGTGATCGGTCTGGCAAAGGATCGGGGCATAGAGGTCGTCGAGAGGGTCATCATGCCGGAGGAGTTGGCGAGCTTCGAGGAGTGTTTCCTCACCGGCACGGCGGCCGAGGTCACTCCGGTTTCCGAGATCGGCGCGGCGCGCTTCATTCCGGGCAAGATCTGCGAGACGTTGCTCAACGACTACATGGCGCTGGTTCAGCCGAAATCCAAAGCGGCTGCGGAGTAGCCAGCGGGCTGCCACCTCATTCATCCGAAGTAGACTCATTGCGCGATGTGTTGTGCCATTCCGAGTGGCGGCGGCAACACAGGGCTGCGCGACCGTTTGCCATGCTCTCGAGCGCGGGTTGCATGCTGGGCGCAGGTGGTCGACACTCTCATCGCGTGCCTCAGACGCGATCTCAGGAGTTCAGCTCGCCCGCGACGCACGCGAAAGCGAAACCCGGTCACAGCGGGGACAAGTCGATGGCGATGCGTTTGGTGGTACTTGCCTGTGCTGGGTTGGCGGTGATTTTTACCGCGGTGACGCCAGCGATCTCGCCTGCACGCGCGCAGGAAGGTCCAGGCGGATCCATCAACCCCGACCGCGATTGCCAGACCGTGCTCACGTGCAATTTCACGCGCAAGGGCACGGTGCGCGGTTGCCTGTCGTCGTACTCGTGCCGTCAGTGCCGATTCGTCAAGAGCCGTTGCCAAGTCGGGGCGAAGCGGGGGATTTGCCAGCGCCTCGTCTGCGATTGGGGTGCTTGACGTCGTGGCAAGCATTGCGCGCGGCGTGGGTGCGCGCATCCCGTGATGAACGTATTCGGCATCAAAGTTGGTCGGAGATGGGACGATTATGGTCTCGAGCCGGCGCTCTCAACGCGCGCTGCTGGTGAGCGCACCACATACAGCGAACAAGAACCCACCTATGCCGACCGCAATCGCCGCGAGGACAGCGGGCGAGGGCGCGTATCCGGCAAGAGGGCCCACCAGCGCTACCATTGCCGTCCAGAAAAGGGCGGGCACCGTTGCGACCAGCAGTAAACCGAATATGCGGCTGCGGCGGGTTGTCTGGGAAGAGTGCCGGTCGGACGTGGATGCCAAACCGGCATTGGCAGTCGGAGCAGCAGTGAAGGCTTGCGCAACGTGCATCGGGACACTCGTCTTGGTCAAACATGCTGCGTCACGTCGCGCGGGAAGATCGACGCGGCTGGCGACTTGTTGACGAGTGGCTAATCGTGTCGACATGGCGTGGACTTCAAAAAAAGAGTGGTTAGCGAAGCGTAGGTCAAGCAATTGAGACGACGATTACTGGCAGAGGTCGTGCTTGATATTTTTGAAGTCGCGTCTTGGGCATCTGCAATTCTCTAATCTGCTGCATGTGCAGCAAATTGACGACATAGGCCGTAGATGGAGACTTCGCCGATAGCCAACCGCGAATCGCTGATTCGTGCAAGAACGTAAGCGGTGCCCACGCTCATGCACCGCAAGTTCCCAACACTTGTTTGAGGCCAGATGACAACCCCTAGCTCTCAATCGGTATTCGACGTGGCGGTCATTGGCGGTGGCCACAACGGACTGGTGACAGCGGCTTATCTCGCGCGCGCGGGGCTCTGCGTTGTTGTGCTCGAAAAGAATTCGACCATCGGTGGTGCGGCGATCACTGAGGAATTTCACCCCGGATTCCGCAATTCGGTTGCGTCCTACGCCGTCAGCCTGCTGAACGCGCGCGTGATCGAAGACCTGGAACTGACAAGCCGCCACGGTTTGCGCATCGTGGAGCGTCCCGTCGCGAACTTCTGGCCGGTCGATGCAGAGCGGGGGCTCGTCATGCCGTACGGCCTTGCGGCGCGGCAGATTGCGGTTGCGAAATTCTCAAGGAACGATGCTGCGCGCCTAGCCGACTATGATGCGGCTCTGGAGCGGGCAGCGGCTGTGTTACGCGGGCTGGTGCTGGAGGCGCCACCCAACGCGGGTGGCGGCATCGTCGAGATGCTGAGGGCGGGGCGGGTGGGGCGTTCTGTAATGCGTTTGTCGCTTGCGGACCAGCGTCTGCTGCTCGACCTGTTCACCAAGAGCGCAAGCGATTTCCTGGGCGACTGGTTCGAGAGCGAAATCGTCAAGGCTGCATTCGCTTTCGACGGCATCGTGGGCGCCTATGCCGCGCCTTCCACTCCGGGCACTGCCTACGTGCTTCTGCACCACTGCTTCGGCGAGGTGAACGGGAAGCCCGGTGTATGGGGGCACGCAGTCGGCGGTATGGGCGCCATCACGCAGGCGATGGGCGCAGCGGTCAGCGCAGCAGGTGGCGCCATACGTACGCAAGCGGCAGTGCGCGACGTGCTGGTCGAGAATGGTCGGGCCACGGGCGTGGTGCTTGAATCTGGCGAAACAGTGCGCGCGCGCGCCGTCGCTGCCAACGTCGGTCCGAAGCTTCTATTCGGCCGAATGGTGCCCGAAGGCGCGATTGATGCGGAGACGCATCGCCGGCTTGGTGCCTTCAAGACCGGTTCGGGTACATTCCGCATGAACGTCGCGCTGAGCGAGCTTCCCGATTTCACGTGCCTGCCGGGCAAGGTGGCGGCCCCACATCACGGAGCCGGCATCATCATCGGTCCGACGCTCACATATCTCGAGGATGCCTATATTGACGCGCGCCGTGATGGCTGGTCGCGGCGGCCAGTCGTCGAGATGCTGATCCCGTCAACGCTCGACGCCACTCTGGCGCCGGCCGGACAACACGTGGCGAGCCTGTTCGTTCAGCATGTGGCGCCCGTGCTTCCCGTCGGGCGATCATGGGCCGATCCGCGCGAGCGCGAGGCCTTCGCTGACGTCGTTATCGACACGCTGACGGCCTATGCGCCCAACTTCAAGGACAGCGTGATTGCTCGGCAAGTCCTCTCGCCACTGGATCTGGAACGGCGTTTTGGGATGGTCGACGGCGACATCTTCCACGGGCAACTCAACCTGAACCAGCTCTTTTCGGCGCGACCTCTGCTCGGGCACGCCGACTACCGGATGCCGCTGGCAGGACTGTACCTGTGCGGATCGGGGGCGCATCCGGGCGGCGGCGTGACCGGGTTGCCGGGAAGGAATGCTGCGCGTGAGATCCTCAAGGACATGACACCGGCGTGGCGGCGCCTGTCGCCGGGCAGGGGCCTGCGCTAGTGTTCCGACTCTGATGCTTGGTTCCCTGTCGGGCCCCGACGCGCCAGCCCGGAACCCTAGCATTCTTTTGTTTGTGTTCTGGATTCACGATCGTTTGACGACCTTCGCCCGGAAATCAAACGTTCGATCCAGAACACTAGTGTGATGATAGCGAAATCCGCGGCATACTTTTTGGCTGGGTGGCGCGGCGGATTTCTCGATCCGAATCGCGCCATGTCATTGATATTTCCAGTGTCGTCAGAAGCGCGAAATTCGTCCGGCTCTCGTTGCAGAACGAGACGAATCTCGCGATCACGACACCAGGCCGTGTTCACGGCTCGCGGAAACACGCTCACGCTCCAGTCCATTGTTTCGAAAATGTTTTTCACGCCGAAACGCTGTGGACCCCCACTCAACATGTCCCAATGGTCACATGCGCGCAGGCTGTTCCAACAGCGCAACATGGTTGGCCAATGCCGCCCTGCGCGCGCGTGCTGGAAACGCGGCTTCGGCACCAACAGATCTCCGCGATTTTCATGCGACGCCAGCGCCGAAGCCCTATAAATACAGACGTTCGAACATAAATCTCTTGCCATGGCGGCCGAGGGAGACGACCGTCGGCGGCCCCTGACCGGCAGCCGCACGTCTTCCGGCAGGGGCATCAGAGCAGAGCGCGAGGAGCACTCATTGACGTTGATGGACCGAGATCCGGGCGATGCCGGCGGGATTTCCGCACGCAGCTACAGGGCATTGATGCGGCATCAGGCCGGCGCCGTCGCTATCGTCGCGACACAGGCCGGGAGCGTGCGTGCCGGGCTCACGGCGACGGCGTTCTCCTCGCTGTCCGACCATCCACCGACGCTTCTGGTATGTGTGCAGCGCAAGGTCGGCGCGCACGACCTCATCGCGCAATCGAAAGCGTTTTCCGTGAACATCCTGGCGGCCGATCAGCAGGACGTGGCCGTGCGTTTCTCGGGCAACAGCGGCGTGCATGGCGAAGAGCGCTTCGATGGGCACGCGTGGGGCCGGCTCAAGACGGGCGCTCCCGTGCTCGATCATGCCTTGGCTGCACTCGATTGCGAACTGGTCGAAAGCCACGGCTTTTCCACACATACGATCTTCATCGGCCGCGTCGTCGATGGCGCGACCCGGTCGGAGGCCCAGCCGCTGCTCTACTTCCGTGGCGACTACTGGAACCTTGGCGAGCGCTGAGGCGGGTGCGGCATGCTCAAGGTGACGGCGCGTATATCGATCCCAGACGAAGAACTCGAAGAGCGTTTCGTTCGCGCGTCCGGTCCGGGCGGGCAGAACGTCAACAAGGTCTCTACTGCGGTCGAGCTGCGGTTCAACGCGCGGGGCTCGCCATCGCTGACGGAGGATGTGCGCAAGCGGCTGGCGGCGCTTGCCGGTCGGCGCATGACCGACGAGGGCGTGCTGGTGATCCGGGCCGAGAGGTTTCGTACGCAGGAGCGCAACCGCGAGGATGCGCGCGCACGTCTCGCCGAATTGATCGCGCAAGCCGCAGTGCCGCCCAAGCCGCGCATCAAGACGCGGCCGACATTGGCGTCGAAGAAGAGAAGGCTCGACGAAAAGGCGCGGCGGAGCGATCTGAAGAGGGGCCGCTCGGCGCGTTCGTTCGATTGAAGCTTGGGCGATTGAGGCTTGGGGCGAAGTAGAAGAGGCTGCGCCGGAAAGGATGCGAGGGCCGCCGCCGGCTGAGAGAGGCCCGCCCAACAGAGGGGGAACCATGCCGCGTCTTGCCGCGAACCTCAGCTTGATGTTCACCGAACTCGACTTTCTCGACCGCTTCGGTGCGGCGGCGCGAGCAGGCTTTCGGGGCGTGGAGTTCCTGTTTCCCTATGCATGGCCGGCGGCCGAGATTCACTCGCGTCTGGAAGACGCAGGATTGCAGCAGGTACTGTTCAACATTTCTCCGGGCGATTGGGACGCGGGGGAACGGGGGCTTGCTGGCCTCGCCGGACGCGAGGACGATTTCGCTCACGCCCTCGACGAAGCGCTTGCGTATGCCGAGACCCTTCGTTGTCCGCGCCTGCATGCCATGTCGGGGCTGAACGGGCAGGGAGCGCGGCGCGACGTACTGGAAGCCAATATCGAGAAGGCCGCGCTCAAAGCGGCATCGGCCGGCATCGAGATACTCGTCGAACCAATCAATACCTTCGATATGCCGGATTACTTCCTTAGCCGGACAGAGCAGGCCGCCGATATCATAGCTGCGGTGGGGCTGCCCAACATCGGGCTTCAACTCGATCTCTATCACCGATATCGCATGGAAGGCGACGCGGAAGGCGCCATCGCGCGGTATGCGGGCATCGTCAGACACTATCAGATTGCGGGGCCGCCGGACCGGGGCGAGCCCATTCCGAGCGACCTCGACGTCAGCGATCTTTTCGGGCGCATCGACGCGAGCGGCTATAAGGGCTGGGTCGGTTGCGAGTACCGGCCGCGTGGGCGAACCGAGGACGGTCTTGCCTGGATGCGCGGCGTCGTGCAGCACGTCTGAAGCGGCAAGGGTCCGAACCCTAGAGCGTGTTGCGAATTTTCAGATTTGCTGCTGACAATTCAAGTCCTCTCTTTGTGCATGTCGTTGTCGCAAAGCTGCTGCATACTTTTGCGCGGCATGAACCACATCCTGATGCATGCCGTTGTCGCAAAGCTGCTGCATACTTTTGCGCGGCATGAACCACATCCTGATGCATGCCGTTGTCGCAAAACCGCTGCATACTTTTGCGCGGCATGAACCACATCCTGATGCATGCCGTTGTCGCAAAACCGCTGCACACTTTTGCGCGGCATGCATTAGGGCCGGCTTGTCAGAGCGGCCCTAATCGTCGCTGGGGAGTGCATCCGATCTTGTTCTCAATAGAGAAGACGCGGCCCGTTCTTTATCCGGGGCATCAGGTCCGGCAGGTCGGCAGCGTTGGCGTCGGCGTTGACGTACAGGCGACCGTTGCCCTCCATGTAGAAGCTATCAGCGATCATGGCAACGTACTTGGCGTCCTGGTTCATTTCGCCGTTGCCGCTGATGTTGAGTTTCCACTGCGGCACATAGACGATGCCTTCGATCTTGACGCGGCCGCCGCCCTGGATCTCCGACTCGGTTATGGTGTTCCACGAGTACTTGCGGTCGACGATGACGAAGCCGGCAAGATTGCCATCTTTGGGAGCCTTGAGTTCGATATTGCCTCCGCCGCGGACTTCCATGTGGGTGCCGCTGCCGACGAAGAACAGCGTCACACCTTCGCCCTTGAGGCTAGCCTGCGCCTGGACCTGAAGATAGCCATCCCTGAAGACGTAAGTACCCGGCTCCAGCGTGACATCGGCTTGCGGCTTCAGGACCGTGTTGCCGCAGTAGACGCCGGGCTTCAGCGTATAGCTGCTGTTCTTGAGGCTCAGGTTGTTCTTGTCGCAGGCTCCAAATGCGCCGTCCGGCTGATAGGCATTCAGTCGTTGGACGAATGGGTCTTCAATGATGTCGCACTCGGTGTAGGGCTGGGGCGCGAAGTGATCTGCACCCGTCGCTCCGCCGTGCGTGCAGAAGCCCTGGCCGGTACCCATTGAGGCGCCAACGGCATTGATCGCAGTCGGGCTGTTCGAGTTGACCCATGTCCAGCAATTGCGCGATGAGACCTTGTTGATGCCCTGGAGGTGCAGGCCATCGTTCGTCGTCTCGTTCAGGGCGATGAGGCATGCGACGCCGCCGTTTTCGACCTGGGCCTGAGCGGCCGTGGAGGCTTCGATATCGAGTGTCTCGACGCCCAAGACGCGCATGAAGTTCGTCCGCATGACGTGGCTCACGTTCACCGCGACGTTCGCGTTCGATGCCTTCACGTCGTATGTAAGATTGCTGAGCCCGGAGTTGTTGAGCGACGCCTGAAGCAGGTGCATCGTGGCTTCATAGCGCTTCTCACTCGAAGTGGCCGGCAGACGTGCGCCCGCTATCGCGGCGCTATCGACGATCTGCTGAAGCTTGCCTTTCGCATTCAGCGCCGTGGAATAGTCGACCGCAATTCCCATGAAGGAGAGCAGCGGGATGATGAGCAGGCCGAAGTTCAGCCCGACCGATCCGCTGCGATCGCGCAAAAGCTTCACCATGGACCCGAAATTGAAGCGGTGCATGAAATAACCCCCCTTGAATATGTGGGGTCATTCTATGGTTGAAAGCCTAAATGGCTGTTTAGGGAGAAGCTAAAAATTGAAGCTATGTGCTCAGTATCGCAGCGGACGTGCGCAAATTGGCGGCTTCTTTGCAATTTGAAGCAATTTCTTAAATTCTTAATTGATTGATTGCCTGCCGAAACTTGCGTGCCCGTTTCATCCCGGCGTCACGCGAGGCGCGATTGCTTTTCTCGTCAGGATCGGCGTGAGTTCGGCCACAAGGCCATGCAGGGGGCATGCTCTCATCGAGGCAGGTGCCTGCGCGACGATTGTGGAGACAACCGTCTGGTCAGCGGTTGGTGAGCTTCAGCTCGATGCGCCGGTTCTTGCGCAGGCTCGCTTCATCGTTGCCGGGCTCGATGGGCGAGAACTCGCCATGTCCGGCTGCAACGAGGCGTTTGGCGGGAACGCCGCGGCTGACCAGGTACTTGACCACGGAGGTGGCGCGGGCAGTCGAGAGTTCCCAGTTCGAGGGGAATTGTGGCGAATTGATTGGTCGCGAGTCGGTATGGCCGTCGACCTGGAGCGCCCAGTCGATTTCCGGCGGGATCTGATGGGACAGCTCGACGATCGCCTGGGCGAGCTGGTCCATGGCGCTGAGGCCCTCCGGTGTCATGGTCGCCTGACCCGACGGGAACAGCACCTCGCTTTCGAAGACGAAGCGGTCGCCGACGACGCGAATGTCCTTGCGGTCCTTCAGCAACTCTCGCAGCCGGCCGAAGAAGTCGGAGCGGTAGCGCTGCAGCTCCTGCACCTGGCGCGCGAGCGCGGCATTGAGGCGGGAGCCCAGATCCTTGATGCGGTCCTGGGATTCCTGATCCTTCTTCTCGGAGGCTTCGAGTGCCTCATTGAGCGCGGCGATCTGGCGGCGCAGCGCGAGCAGCTGCTGGTTGAGCAGATCGACCTTGGCGAGGGCGTCGTCGGAGACCTTCTTCTGCTGTTCAAGGCTGCTTTCGAGCGCGCCGATGCGGGCGGCCTGGGTCTTGGCCTGTTCGTCTCCGGTCACCGCAAATCCGGAGATGCGCTGGTTCTCCTCGCGCAACGCGGCGAGTGTCGCCTGCAATTCGGCAAGCTCGTCGGAGGCGGACTTGGATTTGCTCTTCTCAAGGGACAGGAGGCTGGTCAACTCGGCGATCTGGCGATTCAGGCGTTGCAGCGCGCTATCCTTGCCGCTCGCCTCCTGGGACGCGAAGTATTGCGCGAGCATGAAGATCGACATGAGGAAGGTGACGACCAGCAGCAATGTCGAGAGGACATCGACGTAGCCCGGCCAGAACTCGCCGTAATCTGCACCGCGCCGCGTACGTCCCCGAGGCATCGTCAGCTTCCCTGCCGCTCGAGATTGTTGGCGAGGTCCTTGAGCACGTTGGCGACTTCGGCCTGCTGAGACGCCTGCTCATCGACCCATTCGCGGACGATCTGCTGCTCGGAGCGCATCTGCGTTATGAGCTGGCCAACGCCTTGCGCCAGGTCGCGCAGCTCCTTGGCCTGCTGATCGTCCGAGGCTGGATCGGGTGCCGTTTCACCCAGGCGTACGTTCAATTCCTCCAGCACCCGCTGCATGTCGTAGAGCGTGGCGGCGAGCTGGCGCATGACAATGTCGCTCGATCCCGACGAGGTGCCGGGGGTCAGTTCGGTGATCCCCGAGAGCCATTCCTCGAGTTCGTTGTAAAATCGGTTCTGGGCGTGGCTCGCCTGAAGCTCGAGGAAGCCCAGTATCAAAGAGCCCGCGAGACCCAGAAGCGAGGACGAGAAGGCCGTGCCCATGCCTTTCAGCGGCGCGGCCAGGCCGCTCTTCAGGTCATCGAAGACCGCGACGGTGTCGGAGCCGCGCGTGTCGATCGTGCCGATCGCCTTGCCCACCGATTGAATGGTGTCGAGCAGGCCCCAAAACGTCCCCAGGAGGCCCAGGAAGACGAGAAGTCCGACCATGTAGCGGCCGGTGTCGCGCGCCTCGTCGAGGCGGGAGCCCAGCGATTCCATGATCGACGACATCGAGGCGGTCGACAGCGAGATGGCCCCGGTACGGTCGCGCAGCATGGTGGCCATAGGCAGCAGCAGGCGCGGCTTGTGGGAGATGGCGAGGCCCGGATCGGCAATGCGGAATGCGTTGACCCAGCGTATCTCGGGGTAAAGGCGTATGACCTGGCGGAACGAGTAGAGGATGCCGAAGCCGAGTACCGTGATGATGAGACCGTTGAGGCCGGGGTTGGTCATGATCGAACGCAGCAGCTGTTCGTGCAGAATGGCGCCGATGAACCCGACGAGTGTCAGGAAGATCAACATTCTGATGAGAAAAAGCCCGGGCGGAGTTATGGCGCGATGTCCGCCATAGGCGGTGTCGCCTTGTCGTTTGCGTGCCATGCTCATCCTCTCGCCGCGACAGTGGCCGCGGCTGCCGCAGGCGGCGGGCGGCTCGCGGGCCCTCTCGATGCATCTGTCATGTGCTGCGGTGCAGGTCAGTGTACCCTACAGGCGCAGCACGAGAAACCGGCAACATGCTACGCTGCTTTTTGGCCACAGGAGGGCGCACGCCGCGTTGCGATGCGATCGTAATCGCTGTTTCCTGCGATTGTGATACGAATTCGGCCAAAACGGCCCGCTGAAGGATTTTTTGGGCCACTGCAACCGCTGGGGTGCAACTCGGCGGCCAGGGCTACTTGGAGGCGAGCAGTTCCAGCATGCCTTTGTGGATGTCCTTGTTGGCGGCCAGTATCTCGCCCTTGTCGATCATCGCGTCGCCGCCGCCGAGGTCCGAGCAGATGCCGCCAGCTTCTCTCAGGATGACGATGCCTGCGGCAAGGTCCCAAGCCTGGATGCCGTGCTCCCAGTAGGCGTCGAAGCGGCCGGCTGCCGTCCAGGCCAGATCCAGGGCTGCCGAGCCCGTCCGTCTTAGTCCGGAGACGTCCTTCATGACTGTCCCGATCTCGTTGAGGAATCGGCCGTGACCCGGGCGTCCGCGATGCGGAATGCCTGTCGTCACGACAGCGTCGGCCAGGCTCTTGCGGGCGGCAACGCGGAGACGGCGCTGGTCATTGAGGAAGGCGCCACGACCTTTTTCAGCGCTGAACAGCTCGTCGGAGATCGGATTGTAGATGACGCCGGCGACGAGCTGGCCCTCGCGCTCAAGGCCTATTGAAATCGAGAACAGCGGGATGCCGTGGAGAAAGTTGGTGGTGCCGTCCAGTGGATCGACGATCCAGCGATGTGTCTTGTCGCGGCCTTCGACGGCGCCGCGCTCCTCCATCAGGAAGCCGTAGTCGGGACGGCCCTTGGACAGCTCCTTGAACAGGATTTCCTCAGCGCGAAGATCCGCGGCGGAGACGAAGTTTGCAGGGCCCTTGATTGAGACCTGGAGATTCTCGACCTCGCCGAAGTCGCGGGTCAGGCTGCGTCCGGCCTTGCGGGCGGCGGCGACCATCACGTTCATAAGGGCGGATGCGGGCATGCGGGGGCATCTTTCGTGCGGATGGTGGACGGCCTTGAGGCCGAAGCGGTCGACGGAACCGGGCTATCCGCCGTTTCGGTCGTGTCGGGTTCGAGAGCCATCCAGGCCTGGGTGACGGGGTTGCCTAAACCGTTCACCGCACTCTGGCAAGGCCGGGGCGCCATGGAGCGGCGCGCCAATACGAGAGGGTATGCTACCGGTGATTTCCACGCTGCGCCGTACAACCGGGGGCTCATTCGACATACGGCAAATACCTGGCGCGGCAAGGGGCCGAGGGAGCGTTCCATCGGCGCCTGAAGGCTCGATTCTCCGATCATGGTGCTCTCCGCCGCTCCGGTATCGCAGACGCCAACAGAGGCAAGCAAAAGCGCAGGTTTAGGGCGTCTACGGACGCATAGATACCTCTAAACAACACATTAACAGATTTGCGAACGGGTTGAGCGGACGCCGATTGCATGAGCAACGCAGGGGTGGCTAGTGAGAATGCAGGCTTAATCGCCGGTTCGATATTTGGATCTTTGTTGTTGCGACGAGTTCGCATTACGTAGCGTGGGGTACGCCATGTATATTCGTGGTTCTGTCACAGCGCTGGCGCTTGCCAGCTCAATTGCCGCAATCTCCATAACACCACCGGCTGAGGCCGCCGATCTCTGGGGAGCCCGCGAAGCCGGCTCCATCAAGGATGCGCCGTACGTTGCGCCGTTCAGCTGGACGGGGTTTTATGTGGGTGCGAATGCGGGCTATGCGTGGGGTGATTCTGATTATAAGTACTCCCAAACCGGAGACTATTTGAGCTACGACCCGCTAGATTTGGCATTCGCGCATGCTCTCGGGTCCGGTAGTTTCAGTGACGGTACGTTTACCGGTGGTGCGCAGGCAGGATATAACGTTCAAACGAATGGTATCGTGTTTGGCGTTGAAACGGATATAAATTCGTTTCGGCTCTCAGACACTCAATCGTCAGGTCCGTCGCCTCTGCCAGTAAGGGGTGCCATGGTATCGTCCGCGGAGAAATTCTCGACGGATTATTTGTTTACGCTGCGTGGGCGTCTCGGCGTGGCTGCCGACCGAACACTCTTTTACGTCACCGGTGGACTTGCCGTTTCGGAATTGAAATTCTCGCAGACGTTTACACACTTGGCTAGTGGTACGGTCGAGTCGGGCTCAGTGTCCGATGTCAAGGCTGGTTGGACGGTCGGGGGCGGCATCGAGTACGCTTTTACGAGCAACTGGACTGCCAAAGTCGAGTATCTTTATGTCGATCTGGGCTCGGTGGGATTTAGCACTAAGAATAGCGGCTTTCCCAGCTTCGGCGCTCATCACGAGGCTGACTTGACCGCGCAGATCGCGCGCGTAGGCATCAACTACAAATTCTGATGCGCCTTCGAATTCGCACTTCGAGCCCGGCCCCAGTGGCCGGGCTTTTTGCATCGATGCGCAATGGAGAGCGGCAGCACAAGCGAACCTCTCCGACGGTCAGATCAGGCGTGCTGATGCGCGCTCCTGGCACTCTGCCGGCTCGGAAGCGATTTACGGGGCGCGCAATTTTCGGCGTGTCGGATAGCCCCGTAAGACCGTGATGGCGGCGCGGACGTCTGAATGGGTCTCGTGTGATGATCGAGAAGTCCGCTTCATACTTTTCGGCCTGATTGCGAGGCGGACTTCTCGATCCCAATCACACGAGTGGCCTGTCGCGCCAAAATTGAAACATAGCCGCGACTGCATACAATTTTGGCGCGACATGAAGGCCACTAGCAAAACCATTGACTTAGTGTGGCGTTCAGCGCGCCTTAGTTGACTCTGCGTCGGCCGCAACGTCGGTCAACTAAGGCGCGACGCCACACTAGAACTCTGAAATTGCCAGTGTCGTCAGAAACGCGAAATTCGTTCCGAGGTTGCCGCAGAATGCGACGAATTTCGCGATCACGACACTAGAACGGCAGCAGCTTGCTTTCGCGCCATGAAATCGCAGCGCGTTCGGCGGACTGGCGCTCTGTCTTCGGCAGGCTTGCGACAAGGTCGTCGAGCACCTTGTCCTCCCCGAACCCACCGGCTTTGGCGATCAGCCGCCACTTGGCGGCTTCGACGGGATCCTTCTTGACGCCCACTCCTTCGCGGTAGACGTGAGCGAGCCGGTTCTGCGCGCCGGGGATGTTCTTGTCGGCTGCCGCTCGCAAATATTCGATGGCCTTGGGTTCGTCAGAGATGAGGCCAAGACCTTTCAACAGCAGCACGGCATAATCGTATTGCGCCGCTGTCATTCCCTGTTCAGCAGCCGCATGCAGCCAACGTGCTGTCTCGAGCGCATCGTAGGGCACGCCCGTCCCAGTCTGGTAGAGCGTCGCCATGTCGTACTGTGCGGCAGCGATGCCCTGTTCGGCGGCATAGCGGATATGCTGCGCAGCGCGATAAGGATTTTCCGGCTTGCCGTCGCCCTTCAGGAACAAGAGACCGAGATTGTAATTGGCGGCGGCGTGGCCGGTGCGTGCCGCGCGCTCGAACATCTCAGCAGCGCCCGCACGGTCCTTCTCGACGCCGCGGCCCTCGGCCAGAATCACGCCGTAGGCGAAGATGCCATCGACGTCGTTCAATTCGGCTGCGCGCTTGTACCATTGGGCGGCAAGCGCTTCGTTCTTCGGCACACCCAACCCTTCGGCGTGGATGCGCGCGACGAGCGTGTGGGCGCGCGCGTCGCCCTTTTCGGCGAGCTTCTGTGCCAGATCGAGGGCGGTGAGGTAACGGCCCTGGTCGAAGGCCAGATAGGCGTCGTCATTCTCCGGTGCCGGCTTCTCGATTCCCGTCCGGGGCACGCCCTTTTCGAACTTATTGGGGATCTTGGGGTGCTGTGAGACGCTCGGGCCTTCGAGCAGCCCGCCGGGCTTTGCCTCGGCAGTCGCCTTACGCGGCGGCGTCTTCGCGGCTTTCGCTTTCGCAGGAGGCTCGTTCTCGCGCTGGACCCATGAGCTCGTCTCGGCGTTGAGCGTCGCGGCTGGCGCGAGGCTGGCGGCGAGGACGACTACGACTGCCGTCAGGTACCGATGGCATGGCGTGGGCGCAAGGGGGCTGGTTACGACTGAGAAGCCGGGGCGCCTCATGCTGCGTGCGCGGTGGCGGAGAGCCGCCTGTCCACGTCCTCTACAAAGCGCCGGATCTCGTCGGGGGCGGCTGCGGGCGGTATCGCCATTGCAATGAAATCAGTGCCGAGCGCGGCAAGAACTTCGGCATCCTCGGCGCTGTCGACATCGAAGGCGACGCAGGGGATCTCGAAGATTTCCGACCACCACTGGCACAGCTCGGTGCGGCGCTCGCGCGCAGTGTCACGATCCTCGACATGGGACGGAATTCCGAAGGCGATATAGTCGGCGCCGGCCTCGCCAATCTCCATCGCATCGTGGCGCGAGCGGCCGACGTCGGCCCCCAGCATGAAGCGGTGTCCGAGAATTTCGCGGGCCTCAGCGGCGCGGCGGCCGATGTCCTTCGACCAAGTCAGATGGACGCCGTCCGCCCTGGTCGTGCGAACGAGCTGAGCGTCGTCCGCCAGCATCACGGCGATGTCATTCTTCTGCGCGGTTTCCAGAAGCGGCAGAACGCTCGTGGCATCCAGTGTCTTGCCGCGCGGGGCAACCAGCAGCAGCGAGGACGGGACCGCACCCGCCAGCGCCGCATCGAGGCGTGCTTGCGCGTTCGCTCCTGTTTCGAGCACGAGATAGAGCCTGGAAGGCGCGCTGCCAGCGGACATGTTCGCTTCCCGTCGTCGTCGATGCCGGACTGATCGAAGTGGGCAGGCTATCGGACCCGAATGGGGCGGAAAAGGGGCTAGTGCGGCGTCGCGCCTTAGTTGACCGACGTTGCGGCCGACGCGGAGTCAACTAAGGCGCGCTGAACGCCACACTAAGTCAATGGTTTTGCTAGTGGCCTTCATGTCGCGCCAAAATTGTAAGCAGTCGCGGCTATGTTTCAATTTTGGCGCGACAGGCCACTAGCCGAATTTCATTGAGGGTTGCTCAGTGCCGCATGTCGACCATGCTTCGAGAAATCCCGGAAATCGGGGAACGATCAGTACGAAGGTTCGACGCAACGAAGGCTCGAATGGGATGACGGAAGCGGCCGCACACCCGCGCGGTCGCTTCCTTCAATCCGTGCGATTGCGGTTCTCCGGATGACGAGGTGCCGCGGCGCAGGTCAGGCCGCCTTCTCCAGCTTGCCGTCCCACTTGCCCTGAGCGGCGAGGCCGTTCATACGGGCACGATGGGTGAAGGCGCGTTGGGCAGCAGCGACGTTCTCGGGCTTGCCACTCCAAGCCTGGAGGGCTGCGGCCTGCAGTGCGCGACCATAAGAGAACGTGAGGTTCCAAGGCAGATTGCCGATCGCGTTCATGAGCGAGAGATGTTCGGTGGCCGCCTCGTCGGACTGTCCTCCGGAGAGGAAGGCTATGCCCGGCACTGAGGCCGGCACCGTTGCCTTCAGGCACTTCACGGTCTTCTCGGCGACCTCTGCCGCGGAAGCCTGCCGGGTGCACTTCTGGCCGGCGATCACCATGTTGGGCTTAAGGACCATGCCGTCCAGATTGACGCGGGCGTCGTAGAGCTCACGGAAAACGGTGCGGAGCGTCCATTCGGTGACGCGGTAGCACTCGTCGATATCGTGGCCGGAGTGGGCGCCGTCCATCAGCACCTCTGGCTCGACGATCGGAACGATGCCGGCTTCCTGACAGAGTGCCGCATAACGGGCAAGGCCATGCGCGTTGGCTTTGACGCAGTTCCAGGTCGGGCAGCCGTCGGCGATCGTGATCACGGCGCGCCACTTGGCGAAGCGCGCACCCAGACCATGGTATTCGGCCAAACGCTCGCGCAGACCGTCGAGGCCCTCGGTCACGGTTTCGACGGACGACGTGGGTCCTGCGAGCGCCTTGGCGCCCATGTCCACCTTGATGCCGGGAATGGAGCCAGCCGCCTTCATGATGTCGACCAGCGGCGTGCCGTCCTTCGCTTTCTGGCGAATTGTCTCATCGTAGAGAATGACGCCGGAGATGTAATTCTTCATCGCTTCGGTGGAGCGAAACAGCAT
Organism: Hyphomicrobiaceae bacterium; assembly: GCA_050246945.1. Classification (GTDB taxonomy): domain Bacteria; phylum Pseudomonadota; class Alphaproteobacteria; order Rhizobiales; family Hyphomicrobiaceae; genus JAEUMD01. Next base: position 264,889 of record JBFWVC010000002.1, on the reverse strand, counting down.
CTCGCGATAATCGCGGCGATTGTCCTCGGTCGAGGTCACATTGATCTTGTCGAAGCGCTTCTTGATCGTGCCGGAGCTTTCGTCGGCGGCGAGAATGCCTTTGCCGGGCGCGACCATGGCAACGGCGATGTCTTCGAGCCTCTCGGTCATGGGATCCCTCGTTTGGTGATCGGGGTTAATCGTGGAAGTCCGCGTCTGGCCGGATAGCGCAGATGCAACCTTTTCGCCAGCGGTCGATGGTCGGAAATTCGTTTTGAAGCGATAATGCGGGGATATCCGTCCCTTCCGTCATATCCTGATACGCATGGGCGCGCCGGCGCGAGATCGGCCACGATCCGGCAAGGCAAGTGCAAGGCTGGTGCCAGAAAAGTGGTGATGGGAGCAAGGCAGAGTGCGGGGCGGGCAGGGGACGCCTGGCGTCCGAGAACCGAGGAGGCAATTGGCATGTGGCAGCTCTGGGTCCGGGTGAGGACCTACATTGGCGGGCAGATGTGGCTGCGGCCAGCCTTGGCAAGCCTGGGCTCGGTAGCGCTGGCGGCAACCGCGCTCTGGTTCGGGCGGCTCTATAATGGACCGCTGCCGATCGAGTTGTCCGACGAGGCCCTCAAGAGCCTGTTGTCGATATTTGCTTCCAGCATGCTGGCGGTGGCGACCTTCTCTGTTTCGGCGGTTGTCACGGCCGTCTCGTCGGTTTCGAATTCGACGACGCCGAGGGCTTCGCGGCTGGTGTTGGCGGATTCGACGACACAGAACGTGCTGTCCAGCTTCATCGCCGCCTTCATCTATTCCGTGATAGCAATCCTGGCGTTGGAGGCGTACGCGTTCGACCGCGTTGGCCGCTTCATCATCTTCGTCGGGCTTTCCGCAATCGTCACCTGGGTCCTGATCGCATTCGTGCGTTGGATTGATCACGTCACCAAACTCGGGCGCGTGGAAACGGGAATAGAGAAGATCACCGACGTGGCGTTGGAAGCAATGACGCCTTCGAACGTAGGTACGTGGGGGGCACACGTCTACGATGGCGCGCCGCCGGCGGCGGCGACGGTGGTGGCAGCGCGGGAAATTGGCTACGTCACAGAACTCAACGTCGCCGGGCTGCACAGCCTGGCCGAGCGACTCGGAGTCGCGATCTATCTCAGGGTGCGGCCGGGCGACTTCGTCGACACGAAGACGCCGCTCGCCTACCTGACGCCGGTCTCGGAAAACGTGCGTGCGAACCGCAACGAGGTGGACGAGCATATTGCAATCACCAAGGGGCGCGTGCACGGACAGGACGTGCGGTTTGGACTCATCAATCTGGCGGAAACGGCGGACCGCGCCCTGTCGCCAGGCATCAATGATCCAGGAACCGCGATTGCGATTCTGGGGCGGCAGCTGGCGGTGGTCACGCGCTGGGCGGAAGTATCGCGGGAGAAGGAAGCGCAAGAGGTTCGGTTCGATCGTGTCTATGTTCCACCGCTCAAAGCGTCGGAAATCGTGCGTGACTGCTTCACGCCGATTGCACGCGACGGCGCGGGTGCGGTGGAGGTGGGGATCAGATTGCAGAAAACGCTGGGAGCCCTTGTGCGGCTCGATGTACGTGACTTGACGGATGCGGCACTCGAAATGTCGGACGAGGCTCTCTTTCTTGCCGAGCAGTCGCTTGTGGCCGAAACACAAAAGGAGCGGGTGCGTGCAGCGGCCAAGGAGGTGAACCGTCTGGCGATGGCGGATACGGACGCCGAGCGCAATCATTCCATGGGAGAAATTATCAACTTCTGAGCCAGCTCGGGTGCCGATCCCCGACGCGACGATGCATTAAACGTGTCAAGGCAACGCCGCCGAAGGCCGCTCCCTTACCCGTCGCACGCTCTTCTCGCCGAACAGGTGCACAACTTGAGCGGGCTGTACTCTAGAGCCTGGCCATGTCGCATTGACGCATGAACATGATCCAAGTGTTTGAATTGAGCATGTTCTTCACGCTGAGCCGCTGCACACTTCAGCTGAGCATGCTCTAGCTTTCGGCGCCGGGATCGGTGTCGACGAGGTCGCCGCGGTCGGATGTCCTGGAGCCAGCCGGAAACTTGTTAGAAGAATAGCGGATCACGAGCACGGAAAGCGCCAGCAACAGGATCGCTCCCGACAGGATGACGACTCCCATGTCGGGCTTGGGTTCGTGATTGACCCAGCCGATCAGATGCCGCGTCAATGCGGTGATGCCGATGTAGATCAGAAAGCGCAGCGGCATGTGGTTGGTCTTGAAGTAGATGCCTACCATGGAGCCGATTTCCAGATAGATGAAGAGGAGCAGCAGGTCTTCGATGGAGGCGTGGCCCTTGCCCACCAGCTCGATGAAGAAAACGACGCCGGCCCAGACCGTCGCCGCGCCGATGGCGAAGAGACCGATCAGGTGGAACGTCTCGGTCAAGAAATGGCCAATCGGCTGCGCTACCCGCTGCACGATCTCGCTGGCCCGGCGGGCGTGATTCTCTGGCGATGGCATGGCTGGGACTCCTCTCGACGGGGCGATGGTAGGCGCGCGTTCGCCCAAAGAGAAGGCCGCGCAGCATCTCTGCAGCGCGGCCCTGCTTGCGGTAATGGATGGAAATCAGCCGTCTCAGATCAACTTGGCCATGGCGACCGCGGTGTCCGACATGCGGTTCGAGAAGCCCCATTCATTATCATACCACGTCAGCACGCGAACCAAGTTGCCGCCCATCACCTTCGTCTGGTCGAGGTGGAAGACCGAGGAGCGGCTGTCGTGGTTGAAGTCCATCGAGACGTTCGGCTGGTCCGTAAAGCCGAGGATGCCCTTGAGCTGGTTCTCGGTTGCGGCCTTCACAGCGGCGTTGATCTCGTCCTTCGTCGTCTCGCGCTTGGCGATGAACTTGAAGTCGACGACTGAGACGTTGGGCGTGGGCACGCGGATTGCGGTGCCGTCGAGCTTGCCATTGAGTTCGGGGAGCACGAGGCCGACGGCCTTGGCCGCACCGGTCGACGTCGGAATCATGCTCATGGCCGCGGCGCGGGCGCGATAGAGGTCCTTGTGCATGGTATCAAGGGTGGGCTGGTCGCCAGTGTAGGAGTGGATCGTCGTCATGAAGCCCTTGTCGATGCCGACGAGGTCGTTCAACACCTTGGCAACCGGGGCGAGGCAGTTCGTCGTGCACGATGCGTTCGATACGACCACATGGTCCTTCGACAGCTTGTCGTGGTTGACACCATAGACGACAGTCAGGTCGGCGCCGTCGGCCGGGGCCGAGACGAGCACGCGCCTGGCGCCGGCGTCGAGATGCGCCTTCGCCTTCTCCCTGGCTGTGAAGATTCCAGTGCACTCCATGGCGACGTCGACGCCCAGCTCCTTGTGGGGCAGCTCAGCGGGGTTCTTGATGGCGGTAACCTTGATCGGGCCGGTTCCGACGTCGATCGTGTCACCGGAGATGGTCACTTGGCCAGGGAAGCGGCCGTGCACCGAGTCGAAGCGCATCAGGTGGGCGTTGGTCTCGACTGGGCCGAGGTCATTGATGGCCACGACCTGGACGTCCGTGCGTCCGCTTTCCACGATTGCGCGCAGGACGTTGCGGCCGATGCGTCCAAAGCCATTGATTGCGACCTTCACTGCCATGTTGTGTGATCCTCCGAGGATGGGCGTTGGTTGGAGCGGCGCTCGGCTGAATAACTTTTTGTCGGCGGCGGTTCGAAGGGGCTGGGGCCCAGGAGTGTGTCGCGACCAGCGCGCCGGCCTCTTTTTGCGAGGCGGCGCCATTAAGTTGACGGGCCGGAGTGATGTCAATCCGCCTTAGGCTCCCGAAGCCGCGCGGAAGGTCGCACATCGTGGTTTATCGGTATGGGCATCAGCGGCGCAATTGACGATGCTGGACGATGCCCCCTATGGTTCGAACCATGCGAGCGGGAGGGCTGGCGTGCACGCGCGCCCGAGGCCGCCAACATTCGGAAAGATTGTCATGGCCCCGAGGGCAAAGGCGAAAAAGGCTGCTGCTAGTGGCAGTTCCACCGTGCGGCCTGTCAAAGGCAAGGCGGCCTCTCCTGGCGATGCGGCGACGCTCGAAGCGGAGTGCCGGGCGCTGCGAGCGGAGCTCGCGGAGGCGCGCGAGGAGATTGCTCGCCTGGAAAAGCGCCAGGAACTTGTGGTTAACAGAATTGATTGGGTGATCGACTCCTTGCATAACCTGCTGGAGGACGAGGGCTAGGCCTCGTCGCAGAAGGGTGTGTCGCGGCGCGATCCGAATCGCCATTGCGGCGCCGGAGGGGCCGGTCGAGGCGCGGAAGACGGGGGCGATGGGCCAGGTTTCGGTCACTCTTAACAGCCGAACGTATCGTCTCGCCTGCGAGGATGGCGAAGAAGAGCGTCTGGTGCAGCTTGCTACCCACGTCAAGGATCGGGTCGAGCAGCTAACGCTCGAATTCGGCCAAGTCGGCGACGACCGCTTGCTGCTGATGGCGGCCCTGCTGATTGCCGACGAGCTGTGGGATACGCGCCAGGCCCTCGAGGTGCAGATCGAGGAAGCAACGGAAATGCTTCGCCAGCTGACTGAGCCCGAAGCCGTTGATCCGACGGCGACCGATTCTCCGACTGAAAAATCTGCCTGATCCGTGCGTCGCCCGTTGTGCGTTGTGCGCATGTGTCGTTCCGCATCAGCCACGTTTGGCGCGCCTATGGCCCCCGGGATCGTGCGGCCTGATACAAGAATTGTGTTGGCTCAAGTCCGTATCGGGCGCGCGGCGTATGGATTTCGCAACTGCCAATCCCTAAATTGGTGACGCTGCGGGGCGCGTTAGGAGCAGATTACTTCTCCAGGGCCTATAAGATCAGCCAGGGAGCTGTCCCTGACCGGGATCGTGGTCCCGGACATACGGCGCCCACCTTACTTTTGTAGGGACCCGGCGAGATCAAAACCTGCTCCAACGGCCACCGCGGCACTCGATTTTCTCCCTTCTATCGTGGCTTGCCCGATCGGCGGCGGTTGCGTACCAACCGTTGCCATCTATTGGACGGCGCGCGGACACTGCGGTTTGATCGCTGGCATGGATGTCATCACACAAGAAAAGAGAGAGCTGCGCGCGCTTGCCAAGCAGCGGCGTGCGCAAGCGTACAAACGGCACGGGTCGGCGGCGGGCGAGCGGCTGGCTTCGGTCGGCCTCGGATTTGCCAACGCGCCCGAGCAGGCGTCGTTCTCGGGCTTCCTTGCGATCGGCGAGGAAATTGATCCCATGCCGCTGATGAGGCGCCTTTGGCACGCCGGGCACGCAATCGGCCTTCCGGTGATGGTTGGCAAGGCGCGGCCGCTCGTATTTCGGCAATGGCGGGAGGGCGAACCGCTCAACGAGGTGCAATGGGGCATCCGGGAGCCCGCACCCGACGCCGCGGTGATCGTGCCGGACGTGGTGTTGGTGCCGCTTCTGGCGTTCGACGCCCGGGGTTACCGGCTCGGCTACGGCGGTGGTTTTTACGACCGCTCGATCGCCGAGGTACGGCAGGCCAAGCCGGTCATTACCGTCGGTTTGGCATATGACGAGTTAGAGGTCGACGCGGTGCCGCATGACGCGTATGACCAGCGGCTGGATTGGGTTCTGACGCCGTCGGGCCCGAGGAACTGCCGCGTGGACTGATCACCTCATGCGTTTTCTCTTTCTCGGCGACATCGTCGGCCGTTCCGGCCGCGACGCGGTCACGGCGCTTTTGCCGGGTCTCAGGCGGCGCTGGGCACTCGACCTCGTGGTCGTCAACGGCGAGAATTCAGCCGGCGGGTTTGGCATCACGGAGAAGATCTGCGAGGAACTGATCGATGCGGGCGCGGACGCGATCACGCTCGGCAATCACGCGTTCGATCAAAAGGACACGCTTGTCTTCATCGCCCGCCAGGAGCGGCTGATCCGTCCGCTCAACTTTCCCAAGGGAACGCCCGGTCGAGGCGCTGCGTTGATCCGGGCACGCAACGGTGCGGACGTGCTGGTCATCAACGCCATGGGGCGAGTGTTCATGGCCGATCTCGATTGTCCGTTCCGCGCCATAGACGCTGAACTCACCGCGTGTGCACTGAAGCAGGGCGCTGACGTCGTCTTCGTCGATTTCCATGCCGAGGCGACGAGCGAGAAGCAGGCGATGGGTCATTTCGTCGATGGGCGCGTATCGGTGTTTGCTGGCACGCACACGCATACCCCGACCGCCGACGAGCGCATATTGTCGGGGGGCACGGCCTACATGACGGACGTGGGAATGTGCGGCAACTACAACTCGGTGCTGGGGATGGAGACCGACGAGCCGATCAACCGGTTCGTCACCAAGATCCCGCGTGGACGATTCGAGCCGGCCACGGGGCAGGCCACATTGGCGGGTCTGGCGGTGGAAATCGACGACAAGACGGGTCTTGCCATGAAGTTGAAGGCGGTGCGTCTGGGCGGTGTGCTGTCGCAGAGCGAACCCGATTTCTGGGCGATATGAGGTGAAAAATCCGGGCGTCCATGCCTTGACCCGAACCCCGCGTTTCGGGCTATAGAACTGGCCCAGCCGCGCGGCGGCGAATTCGGCGACCTCTGGAGCTTCGGGACACGACCATGGCTGGCCATTCAGCATTCAAGAACATAATGCACAAGAAGGGGCGCGCGGATGCGGCCCGGGCCAAGATGTTCGCCAAGCTGGGCAAGGAGATCACGGTTGCCGCCAAAATGGGAATGCCGGATCCGGCGATGAACCCGCGCCTGCGGCTTGCCGTGCAGGCCGCGCGCGCTGAAAACATGCCCAAGGACAATATCGAGCGGGCGATCAAGAAGGCCACAGGCGGCGACAGCGAGGCCTACGAGCAGGTGCGCTACGAGGGCTATGCGCCGGGTGGAATTGCCGTCATCGTCGAGGCGCTGACCGACAACCGCAACCGAACCGGCGGTGCTGTGAGGGCGGCCTTCACGAAGTTCGGAGGCAACCTCGGCGCGACCGGGGCGGTCTCGCACATGTTCAATCACGTCGGTGAAATCACGTATCCGATTTCGGCGGGCTCGGCGGAGAAGGTGCTGGAGGCGGCTATCGAAGCGGGGGCCGACGACGTGGCCTCCGACGATGACGGGCACCTCATTACCTGCGGGTTCGACAGCCTGGGTACAGTGGCTGGCGTGCTTGAGGAGGGGCTGGGCGAGGCCGATAGCGTCAAGGCCGTGTGGAAGCCGAGCCTCACAAGTCCAGTTGACGAGGATCAGGCGCGTACGATCATGAAGTTGATCGCCACGCTGGAGGATGACGACGACGTGCAGAACGTCTTTGCCAATTTCGACATTTCCGAAGATGTGCTGAACAAACTGACGGCTGCCTGAAGCGACACCCATTGGCACGTCGTACCAGCGCCACTCGCATGGCCGCGCGATGAGGTTTGCGGTCGTCGCGTCGATATAAATAAAAAATTATATCGAGTGGAAGCTTTTGCTCTTTACCGTTGCAGAGGCAAGGCGAACGCGTTCCTTGGCGAAGAAGCAGGCAGCGAGCAACGAGAAGGCCGCGCAGTTGCACCCAGCGGCATGTCTCGTACCAACCGCGGAATACTCTGAAATATATAATCTTTAGTTGGCTCGGCCTGGGCACGGGCGGGTGCGCCGAGCAGTCGCCCAGGCATACAAATCGTCGGCCACGGGTGCTAATGCTCAGTGTGCAACCGAGACTTATCGGAATGCAAAAATTTGAATGCAAACTTGAACGGAAAATATGGGGGTCCCGTCGTAAGTTGTTTTCCGTGATGATTTGAATGACCTTTTGTTTTGGTGAACTCATGAAATGCGACTCAACTGATTTTCCAAAAAATTTTGTCGAAGACGCTCGCAATGATTTGCATTGGACCTCGAACGAGGAGAGCCGAAAAGAACATCTGGCGCGGTCGCTCCAGGTGCTCGAGCGGCAGCGGCGCATATCCGAAAGGCTGGCGGCGTTCGAGCAGGAGCAGCGTGCCCGGGCTGCTCAGGCAGCAATTGGGGGCACAGTGTAGTCGGCGCGGCCCGGGATGGCTCAGTCGCATATCGAGCCAATCGGTGCCAAGCGGGACGCCATTTTCAATCGTGTCAGCGCCAACTCGAACGGCGGGCTCCGGCCCGCCGTCTTTTCTTTTCAGGGGATGCGGCGGCGCCGTGATGTGTTGAATTGCGACCGGGTGTGGCGGCAAGTCGTTCTGCTCCATGCTATTGCTCGGTCATGCAAAATGATTTGATTCGCATCATCGGGATTGATCCGGGATTGCGGCGCACCGGCTGGGGCGTCATAGAGTCGGACGGGGTGCGCCTGCGCTACGTCGCGAGCGGCCATCTGACGTCCACCAGCGGAGAATCGCTTGCCTACCGGTTGCGCGAACTGTTCGAAGGGATTTCCGGCGTCATAAGTGCTTGGCAGCCGCGCGAAGCGGCGGTCGAGGAGACTTTCGTCAATGAGAACGCCAAGGCAACGCTGAAACTCGGTCAGGCGCGCGGGATGGCGCTGCTCGCTCCGGCGATGCGGGGCCTGCGTGTCGCTGAATATCCACCGAACCTCGTCAAGAAGACGGTGGTGGGGTCCGGTCATGCCGAAAAGCGCCAGATCCAGGCAATGATCGGATTCTTGCTGCCGAAAGCGACGTTCGAAAGCGCGGACGAAGCGGATGCGCTGGCCATCGCCATCTGCCATGCATACCATCGCGGCGCACAGTCGCTTGCTGCCAGAGCGCTGGCGAAGGCGGGTCGGTGATGATCGGCAAGCTGCGCGGCAAGGTGGATGCAATCGGCGAAAGCCATCTCATCCTCGACGTGAATGGCGTTGGCTACGAGGTTCAGGCGTCGGCACGGACCTTGCGCAAACTCAAGCTCGGCGACGACGTTTCGCTCACCATCGATACACACGTGCGCGAGGATGCGATCCGCCTCTACGGGTTTTCAAGCGAGGTCGAGCGCAATTGGTTTCGCACGCTTCAGAACGTGCAGGGCGTCGGCGCCAAGGTGGCATTGGCAGTGCTGGGCGTGCTCTCCACGCAGGATCTCGCCAACGCGGTGGCGCTGGGCAACTGGGCGGCGGTGGAGCAGGCGCCCGGCGTTGGAAAGAAGCTGGCGCAGCGCATCACGGCGGAGCTGAAGGACAAGGCTCCGGCGCTCAGCATGGCGGGCCTCAACATCAAGAAGCCGGTGGGCAAGCCGGATGCAGGTTCGTCGTCAGGCGCGGTGCAGGCGGCGTCGGAAGGAATGGCGGCTGCGGAGGCAATTTCGGCGCTCACCAATCTCGGCTACAACCCGGCGCAGGCGAGCCAGGCGGTCGCCGCTGCCATGCAGGAACTCGGTGCCGACGCCGATACGGCCAGGCTGATCCGCCGCGGCCTGAAGGAACTGGCGCGGTGAGTGGCACAGATGGCAACAGCGGGCAGCGAAATGGCCTGAGCCTTGGCCAGCGGGCACTGTTCACGTTTCTAGGTTATTCGCTCGTTGGGTCATTTCTCGCCGGGCTCGCGACCTTCGCGGCCCTGATACTGGCGCGTCCGCTGCATCTCGATGCGCTGATCCCCGACGGCATGCCCAATGCAGGTGCAGCGGCAATCGGCACATTCATATGGTCGGCCATTCCGGCGTCCGTCGCGGGGGCGGCGCTCGCGCTGGTCGTGCTGAGGAACGGCGGCTTTGCCTGGATAACGGCTGCTGCTGCTGGTGGCATTGCGTTCATGCTGGCGGCGATCGTGGTGCCGCTACCAGAAGGGCTTGCCCTGACGCCGTTGACAGCGCTCGCGGCTTTCATCGCTATTGGTGTGCAACGCCTGTTGATCAGCGCCAGAATTATCGAGTGACAGCCTGCCATGACAACGACCAGGTATTCAGGCCGCTGGTGGCGGCGGGCCATTGCGGTCGCGCTGTTTATGGCGCTTGTCGGACCGGCGGTGGGAGGGCTGATATTCCCTGGGCCACTTTATCTGCCCGTCTTGCTAACCCTTGTCATGGGTTACGGCTCGGAGAGCCTTTCCGCGGTCGGTGTCATTTTGCTCGGCGGATACGCTGTCGGGTTGGTGCCGGCCGCCTTGGCTGGCCTCATTATGGGAGTCGTGACTTGGCGCAGCGGTAGCATCAGCTACTGGGGCACGGCGCTGGCGGGCGTTTTGGGGGTCCTGACTTTCGAGGCATATCTGGTCGCCGATACATGGTGGCGGGAGGACCCGATCGTAGACCCGCGGCATGTCCTGATGATACTTGGGCCAACGAGTACCGCTGCCGCCGTTGTTTGCCGATTCCTGCTGGCGCGGCTGCGTATTCTGCCGGCACATCCGCTGTAGTGCGCGACAGTCGTACATGGGTTTATTCGTGAAGCGCTGAAAAACTATTTGTTGTCAGATTGTCTGGTGCGCGTTTGCGTATAGGGTGATACGCTAATCTGCACGCTGAGCGATGTTTCTGCTGGCGCAATGCAGTCGCGGGCATCATCAGCACTCATGGTGAAACTCATGCGTCTTTTATCGGCTTTGTTTGTAAGCGTTCTCGCATATGTCGGCACTGCCGAACCCGTCATGGCCGATACGCCCACAGGCATCTGGGAGCGACCCTCCACCGGCACCAAGGTGCTCTTCTATGATTGCGGCGGCAAGCTTTGCGCGAAGATTTTGAGCGTGAAAGATCCAAAGCGGGAAAACACGGTCGGCACAGTCATCATGAATGGCGCCAAGAAGGTGGGTGAGAACAGGTGGCAAGGCAAAATCCTCAACACTGAAAACGGTAAAGTTTACTCCGGAGAGGCCGTGCTGGAGGGGGGTGGGCTGAATTTGCAGGGTTGTCTGCTGGGAGGCATGTTGTGCTCGGGAGAGACGTGGCGGCGGGCTGATTAGCTCAAGGAGACGGCTGAGCGCCATTCGGTGGTCACAGGCCGGTGGGGAACAAACGGAAAATGCCAGGCTTGGGCCGCTTCGCCAAGAGCGGTTGCATCGGGAGAACGGATGCCCGCGCGGGCAGGACGACATAGCCGGTCCAAATCGTGCTAGAAGCGGAACGACTCAAGAATTACGCTTCAACCGGATTTCAGTCCGCCAAATGTCCGAACCGATGACATCCGACGATCGCCTTGTCACCGGCGCCAAACGCGAGACGGACGCCTTCGAGGCGCAGATCCGGCCGCAGCGGCTCGACGAGTTCATCGGGCAGGAACAGGCGCGCGCCAACCTGAAGGTGTTCATCCAGGCAGCCAAGACGCGCGGCGATGCGCTCGACCACGTGTTGTTCGCGGGGCCCCCAGGCCTTGGCAAGACGACGCTTGCGCAGATCATGGCGAAGGAGCTCGGTGTCGGTTTTCGCGCAACTTCGGGTCCGGTTATCTCGAAGGCGGGCGATCTGGCGGCGCTCCTGACCAACCTCGAAGAGCGCGACGTGCTGTTCATCGACGAGATCCACCGTCTCAACCCGGCGGTGGAGGAAATCCTTTATCCGGCGATGGAGGACTTCCAGCTCGATCTGATCATCGGTGAAGGGCCCGCGGCGCGTTCGGTGCGCATCGATCTGGCGAGGTTCACTCTGGTGGGAGCGACGACGCGTGCCGGCCTGCTGACGACGCCGCTTCGTGATCGCTTCGGTATTCCAGTGCGCCTCAACTTCTACACCATCGAGGAGCTGCAGCACGTGGTGACGCGCGGTGCGCGGGTGCTCGGCGCGCCGATGAACCCTGAGGGCGCTCGCGAGATTGCGTGTCGCGCGCGCGGCACGCCGCGTATCGCGGGGCGGCTGTTGCGGCGCGTACGAGACTTTGCAGCGGTGGCGGGCGTGCCGGTTATCGACGCGGGAATTGCAGATACGGCTCTGCGGGCGCTCGAGGTGGACAGCCAGGGGCTGGATGCGCTCGACCATCGCTATCTAATGTGTATTGCGAAGAACTACGACGGCGGTCCAGTCGGCATCGAGACGCTGGCAGCGGCGCTGTCGGAACCGCGCGACGCACTGGAGGAGATCGTGGAGCCCTATCTGCTGCAGCAAGGCTTCGTCGGCCGTACGCCCCGCGGGCGCGTTCTGACGCTCAAAGCCTATCGTCACCTGGGCATGTCGGGACCGGCGCGACAGGCAACGCCTGATCTTCCATTGTTCGACACCGGCGATGACGGCGACTGACAGAATGGCACAGGGGGGCGTGCGTGGCTCGTGATCTCAACAGAAATGGTTTGCACAAGTTGCAATTCCGGACCCAGGCCGGCGAAACTCTCCGAGCAATGAACGGCTCCGTCGAAGCTTCCAAGCTTGAAGATAAGAAAGCGGACCATTGATCTCCCGTCGTCAGCTGCTCAAAGGAGTTGCCGCGTTATCTGTCGGTGGGGTCGGGCTTGGCGGATATGCGTTGGCGGAGCCCTTCCGCCTCAACGTCACCCGGTACGCGGTGACCCCTCGGAACTGGCCGAGCGGGATGAGATTGCGGGTCGCCGTCATCGCGGACCTGCATGCGTGCCGGCCATGGATGCCAGTCGAGCGAATTCGCCAGATCGTGTCGCGCACCAACGCGCTGGCGCCGGATATCGTTCTCATGCCGGGTGATTTTGTGGCCAGCATTCGCATGGGGAAGTTCTCTGGGTATGTGGCACACGACGACTGGGCGAGCGAGCTCACGCGGCTGTCGGCTCCGCTCGGCAAGCATGCGGTGCTCGGCAATCACGACTGGTGGGAAGATGCCGAGCTGCAGCGCGTGCGGTCGGGCCCTGTCGCGGCAGCGGAGGCCCTGCGGCGCGCCGGAATACCGGTTTACGAGAACGACGCGGTCCGTCTCAGCAAGGATGGGCAGGCGTTCTGGATAGCGGGCCTCGGCGATCAGTGGGCGTTCTGGCCCAGGCCCGAAAATTACGAGCGGTTCAAGCGGCGCGGCAAGATCGACTACGACGGGGTCGACGATCTGGGCGGTACGCTCGCCAAAGTAACCGACGATGCGCCCGTGATCCTAATGGCGCACGAGCCGGACATTTTCGCCGACGTGCCGGATCGTGTGGCGCTGACTATCGCGGGTCACACGCATGGTGGTCAGATCAATTTCGCAGGGTACACACCGGTTGTGCCGTCGAAATTTGGTTCGCGCTATGTCTACGGGCACATCGTGGAAAGTGGTCGCGATCTTATCGTTTCGGCAGGGCTCGGCTTATCCGGGTATCCGATACGATTTGGACGCCCACCGGAGATCGTCGTCATCGAGATGGGGGGATCGTACGGAGCCGCCTGATCGATCGTTTTTTCGAAATTGCAATATGGCGTGTTTCCACGAAACATGCACACGATCCGGCCCATTCCTAAGAGCATTACTTTTACGCTGAACCGCTGCACACTTCAGCCAAACACGCTCTGAAGCCGGTGCCATCACTTCGGCGCACTGCGGAGCGAGACGAAGTGCGATCCGGCACTCTCAAGCGGTGTTGGCGGCACGTCCCTTAAAAATTTCGATCAACGGATTGACGACCGCGTGCGCCACCGGGATCAGGATCAGTCCGACGAGCAAACCGAAAATGCCGTCGAGGGTTGCTTGCGTCAGCCAGCCCATGATGTCGCCGACGACGGGTAGTGTCTGAGCGGTTGCGGCGATGTCGAGGATGGCGTGGCCGATCCAGGTAAGGCCGAAGTGCTCGAGACCGTGGACGATGATTGAGCCGCCAACCCAAAGCATGGCCGCGGTGCCGATCGTTGAGATCGTTGCCATCACGGCGGGCATCCACTTTACAATGCCGCGCCCGAACGCGCGCGTGATGCCGAGGCGTCCGATCTGCGAAAGCTTGAGGCCGACGTCGTCCGCCTTCACCAGCAGCGCAACCGAACCATAAACAGCGATCGTGATGCCAATTGCCACAATGGCGAGCACGATCGCAGTCTTCCACCACGTCGTCTCGTCGATGCTGGCAAGGGCAATCGTCATGATCTCGGCGGAAAGGATGAAGTCGGTCTTGATGGCACCGGCGACGCGCTGTTTCTCGAGGTGGGCAGCGTCGATGGTTTCTGGCTCGATCGCGTGGCTCTTTTCAGGGTGCAAGGCATGCCAGACCTTCTCGGCACCCTCGAAGCACAGATAGGCGCCTCCCAGCATCAAGAGGGGTGTGAGCAGCCACGGCAGGAACGTGCTGAGGAGGAGGGCCGCTGGCAACAGCAGCACGAGCTTGTTGAACAGCGAGCCACGGGCGATTTGTGCGACGATGGGAAGTTCACGAGCAGCGGGGAGGCCGTGCACGTACTTCGGCGTCACTGCGCTATCGTCGATGACGACGCCGGCTGTCTTTGCGCCAGCCTTGGCGGCGTGTGCGGCGACGTCGTCGAGCTGTGCTGCGGCCAGCTTGGCCAGTGCCGCGACATCGTCGAGAAGAGCCAGAAGTCCGCTCATCGTCTTCCTTTCCCCGTTTGCTGTTGCTGCCGCTTCATGCTGCAGCGCGCGCGATTCGGCCGCTTGCGCATTGTTAACCGCCGAAGGCGGCAATGCCTACAACCTCATGCGGCGAGATGTGTTCCTGCACTTGCGCGGCGCGTCTCCAGATGCGACATGCGACGACGCATCGGCGAGCGCTTTAGCGCGACGGCGTGCCGCGCCGGCTACCTGGGTGTCGCGCCGTGATGCGAATGCAGTGGCAAAAGAGAGATACCATGAGCACGCCATCGCGCTGGCCCGATCTTGCCGGCCGCCTTGCAGAGGACGAGCAGGGCCAGTTCCACGTGCTTGCGGTGCGGGTCTATTTCGAGGACACGGACGCGGGCGGGGTTGCCTATCATGCAAGCTACATCCGCTGGTGTGAACGCGGCCGGTCCGACTTTCTGCGCCTGCTGGGCACCGACGCACGGCGCATGATCGACGGCCGTGGACCGGACGAAGAGGGCAGTCACGAGCCGGCAGCGTTTGTGGTGCGGCGCATGAACTGCGACTTCAGGCGGCCGGCTCGCATGGACGACGTGCTGGAGGTGACGACGCGCGTAAAGGAGCTCGGCGGGGCAAGTGTGACACTCAATCAGGTCATTTCTCTGGATGGCAAGGAGATCTTCGAGGCGGACGTTACCGTCGTGCTTGTGGCCGTATCGGGCAAGCCGCTTCGGTTGACGGAGACTCTCAGAAAGGCGTTTGGTCGTTCTTAGAGCGTTACATCAGGTTGCGGGACGCCTCGTCGCTGCAAGCGAGCCGAGGCATCAGACGATCTGCGGTGCGCCGCGGCCGTGCCGCTTGCAACTCAAGAACGCTTCGATATTCGAATAGACCCGGAACCGGCGACAAGCTGGCAAGATTGCAAACCTTGCTCACGCCTGACGCGTGTTTCAGGACACAGTTAAGCGGCAAGGAGGGCGGCCGCGGTCTGAAATCGCAGAGCACACTCATCCTGCACGCGACTGGCGAGCAGCGGTCGGTTTGAGCCAACTCAAGCAACGCTCGGATAAGTCATGGTCGCCGCGAGACCAACCTTCCCCCCGGCGACCAACAGAAGCAGAAGCGTGGTTGCGATACCTACTTCTTGCAGGCGGCGATGCAATTTCTCAGATTCGATTTGCACGTTGGCTTTTCGGAGGGGTTCACTGAGCCGCAGATATAATTGGACTTGCACTTCTTGATGCAGGCATTCGTTGCACTGCCACCCTTTGCGGCCACCAGCACGAATCCGCCCGACGGGGCGGTCAATGCGGGTTGCATCGAGGTCGGTGATGAGATGGCGTTAGCTGTGAATAACGCACCGCTAAAAAACAAACTTGCGCAGAACAGAGAGATGAAACGCATGGCAACAGACTCCTTGCCGCGAATTGGCGGATAGACCGTCGACCCATGAAGTATGTCGAGGCGAAGCGTGAGCGCGTCGGCTGACATGCTCCAAATCAAAAGCTCAGAACGCGTTCGCGGTTCCACGAAAAGTCAATGCGTTCTAGAAATGCCTTCAATATAAAATTAGCTTATCAAATGGCTTTATCGGCTGCAATGATTTCAGACAAAATGACGGTTTGGAAGCTCGCTCTGCCATTTCCGGAAACCTGATGGCGATGGTCCGCTGTCCCGTAAGGTCGTCGCTGAAATGCGCCGCAGCGTGAGTTTGCGTATGGCGTCAGATGGTCTTCATTGCTTTTGAATCACCATCCACCCTGACTGGTCGTTGATCAAACGATCCGTTCACTTTGCAGGCCGAGATTGGTCAGCACGCGACCGCGGTCCGCTCCAAATAGCGCGAGCGATGAGCCAGCCTTGCGCAACTCTCGCCGTCCAGAAACAGAACATCACCTTACATGCCGAACAACTCGAAATGGACGGCGCCGCGGACGTCGCACAGATGGCGTCCCCAATGATGCTCGAAACCCCATCGGAAGAGGCGGACCGCGTCCTCGGCGGATGTGTTCTCGAGACACCACGCGACATCAAGCAGCTCGGAGTAGATGTCGGCGAGATCGTCGATGGCATCGCCGATCGTGATTTCGGCGTCGAGTGTTTCGCCTGGTGGGGCTGCGCCATAATAGCCGAGGTCAGGGAAGCGAGGTGCGATCATTGCCCGCAAGGCCTTGTAGTCACGCTCGGGCGGTTCGCCTTCACCCGGTGCGTTCTGCAGCGCGGCACCCGTGTGGTAGGCGAGTGAAAGACGATCGAGCGCAGGCGCCAGCAGTGCGAGCCGGCTCCCCGGAGCCAGTCCCTCATGCTCGATGCAGTCGATGAATCCGGAGACGACCTCGCGGAGTTGAGCGGGGGAGCCTGTCGATTCGGACATCGGATTATTCCGGCTACTTCTTGTCGTTGAAAGTGTAACTGCCCGATGCAGCGTCGCGGTGCCACGTGAGGCTGCCCGGTGCGCGAAAGTGTGCACCGCTTTTGCGCCGCACCGGGTCTGATGTAAAGGTTGCGGAAGGGAAACCGGGAATGTTGCGTCATGGCCGCAGCCGGCCAGGGGGCAACCGGGTGCTTCGATATGACCAGGTGGGGACGGCAGTGCCAATTCGCGGCAGCCATTATGCGTTTTGCGGGGATAACTCGCCTGCGGAGCACGCGAAGGGGCCTCCGTTTGGTCATATTGCAACGCGAAAACCACGCATTGATGGGGTGGCGGAGGCCCGGGTTCGGGTCTACGGCGTCCTGCCTTGGCCATCGCCGGCAGGACTTCGTTGAGGGAGCGCGGCGCGCCATGCCCGCCGCACTCGCATTCGCCGACTTCGAGGGACAAGCGTTTTGCGACGGACAAAGCTCGCATGAATCCGGCTGATCTGGTGACCACAGCAATGGGGCCTGCCGCACACGGCGGCTTCTCATTTCTGGAACTCTTTTTACAGGCGCATATCGTCGTCAAACTCGTGATGCTGGGCCTTCTGCTGGCATCCGTGTGGTCGTGGGCCATCATCTTCCAGAAGCTGGTAGCCTTCCGCAAGGCGCGGCGCGAAAGTGATTGGTTCGAGCAGCAGTTCTGGTCGGGCCAATCCCTGGAAGAGCTCTACGCCTCAATGGCGCGCTCGACGCCCATCACTAATGCGGCGCTGTTCGTGGCGGCGATGCGTGAGTGGAAGCGGTCGGTCGAGGGGAACGTGCGGGCGCTGGGCGGCATCCAGATGCGCGTGGAGAAGGTCATGGACGTTACCATTGCGCGCGAAATGGAACGCCTTGAGCGGCGCCTCTTGTTCCTGGCAACCGTGGGCTCGACGGCGCCGTTCGTCGGACTGTTTGGTACGGTTTGGGGTATCATGGCGAGTTTCCAGGCGATCGCGGTGTCAAAGAATACGTCGCTCGCCGTCGTGGCACCGGGCATTGCGGAGGCTTTGTTCGCCACCGCGCTGGGCCTGATGGCGGCGATCCCGGCAGTCGTCTTCTACAACAAGTTTGCCGCCGACGCGGCGCAGATCTCGCAGCGGCTGGAAGTGTTCGCAGACGAGTTCGCGGCGATCGTTTCGCGACAGATCGACGTGAGGACGTGAAGCGATGGGTGCAAGCATCAAAATGGGCTCGGGCGGCGGGCGGCGGCGCGGACGGCGCGGCAAGCGAGCGGTCATGAGCGAAATCAACGTGACGCCGATGGTCGACGTGATGCTGGTGCTGCTCATCATCTTCATGGTTGCGGCACCGCTGTTGCAGGTGGGCGTGCCGGTGGAACTGCCCGAATCCAAGGGCCGCCAGCTCGCGGCGAAGAAGCAGGATCCGTTGGTCATCACAGTGCAGACCAGCGGCGACATCTACATCGGCGAGACGAAGGTGGCGCTGGACGAGGTTGCGGCCAAGCTCAAAGGCATCGCCAAGAATGGCTACGACGACACTATTTTCGTAAAGGGCGACAAGGGCGCGAACTATGGCGCGGTGCTTAAGGTCATGGGCCGTATCGTGGAGGGCGGATTCACCAAGGTTTCGTTCGTGAGCGAACTCGAGCCAGGGGGCTGATGGAGAACCGGACGTGCAGCTCGGTCTCATCATGTCTGTCATTTTGCACGTCAGCCTGCTGGCGTGGGCGCTTTGGGCTGTCCACACGACTGACAAGCTGGACCTACCCGACACGCCACCCATCGACGTTGCAATCATTACACCTTCTGAACTGACACGGTTGAGGCAGGGCGATCCCGATTCCAAGGAGATGGCGGCGAAGGCGGAAGAGAAGCCGGCCGAGGAGATCTCCAAAAAGGAAGCGCCGAAGCCGAAGCCGGTCACAGCGCCCGAGCCGCCGCCGGCCGCTCCACCGGAGCCATCCGAAGCCAAGGCCGAGGCGGAGCCGGAGCCCGCCAAGCCCGAGCCGCCGAAGTCTGATCCGATCGCCGACAAGATCGCCGCGCTGCCGCCGGAGCCGGAGCCCAAGCCGGGGCCGACGCCCGAAGAGCTGAAAAAGATCGAAGAGCAGCGCCAAGCGGAAGAGGCTGCCAAGAAGGCGGAAGAGGAAAAGCTAAAGGCCGAAGAGAAGAAGAAAGCGGACGAGAAGAAGAAGGCAGAAGAGAAAAAGAAGGCTGAGGAAAAGAAGAAGGCCGAAGAACGCAGAAAGAAGCTCGCCGAGGAGCGGCGCAAGGAGGCCGAGCGCAAGAAGAAGCTTGAGTTCGATCCCGACCGGATCGCGGCGCTACTCGACAAGACGCCGGACAAGAAGGGTGCGCCCAGGCAAACCAACGCGCCAGATCCGAATGCCACCCATAAGGGCCCCACGGCGGGCACGCTCGAGGGCAAGGACACCGAGTTGTCGGCGCGCGAACAGGATCTCCTGCTGGGACTCGTGCGCGGCCAGTTGCGCAACTGCTGGCAGTTGCCTGGGGGAGGCGGCGGTTCGGAGATTCCGGTCGTGACCTTGCGGTGGAGGCTCAACCCGGACGGCTCCCTCAATGGCGCACCACGCGTCGAGCGGGGTGGTACTGGACCGATGGCCCAGGTCGCGGTGGATACCGCGATGCGGGCGGTCTATCAGTGCGCCCCCTTCACATTGCCGCCCGACAAATATGATGCCTGGAAAGAGCTGATCTGGGACTTCGATCCGACCAGGATGCTTTGAGGCTCACGGGAGAATCAGAAAGCTTGTCGGTGCGCGTCAATCGCAGCCGGAACGATAGGGACGATACGAGAATGACGAACCACCTGACCCGGACGAATTTGGCCAAGCGCCGCCTATTTCGGGCATTGACCGGTCTGGCGGGGACTGTCGGACTGACCATCGTATTGCTGGCTGTCGTCGGATCGTCGGCGCACGCGCAGCTGCGCGGCACGCAGACCCAGGGCACGATCGCGCCAATCCCGATTGCGATCCCCGAGTTCACCGGATCGGACGCGAAACTTGCGATCGACATATCGAATATCGTTTCCAACGACTTGGCGCGTTCCGGGCTTTTCCAGGCACTGGACCGCGGCTCGTTCCTGGAGCGCGTGCTCAACGTCAACGCAGCGCCGCGTTTCCCGGACTGGCGTGCAATCCAGTCGCAGGCGCTGGTGGTCGGCAACGTCGTCAACGGGGGCGATGGAAAAGTGACCGCGGAATACCGGCTGTGGGACGTGGCAACGGGGCGTCAGCTCGCTGGGCAGCGGTTCTCCACGGCACAAGTCAACTGGCGGCGGGTAGGACATATCATTGCCGACCAAGTCTATGAGCGCCTGACGGGCGAGAAGGGCTATTTCGACACACGCGTCGTTTTTATCGATGAGACTGGGCCGAAGAGCAAGCGAATCAAACGTTTAGCAATTATGGACCAGGATGGCGCAAACGTGCGTCTACTGAGCCAGGGACAGAATCTGGTGCTGACACCCCGGTTCAGTCCGAATAACCAGGAAATCACCTACATGTCCTATGCAGGCGACAAGCCGCGCGTTTATCTCATGAACCTGGAAACGGGACGCCAACATGTGGTTGGCGACTTTCCGGGTATGACATTTGCGCCGCGCTTCTCGCCCGACGGGCAACGGATCGTGATGAGCCTGCAAGCGGACGGATCTTCATCGATCTACGAGCTGGATCTGCGTTCGCGGCAGACTCGCCGCCTCACAACCGGCTCGGCGATCGATACCGGGCCGTCCTACTCGCCCGACGGCAATCAGGTGGTGTTCGAATCGGACCGAGAGGGGACGCAGCAGCTCTACGTGATGAACGCCGATGGTTCGGGCATCCGGAGGATCAGCTTCGGCGACGGGCGCTATTCGACGCCGGTCTGGTCGCCGCGCGGGGACTACATCGCATTTACAAAACAGTATTCAGGACGCTTTCTGATCGGCGTGATGAAGCCTGACGGGTCGGGCGAACGGGTTCTTTCAGAGGGCTTCCACAACGAGGGTCCGACCTGGGCACCGAACGGGCGCGTGCTGATGTTCTTCAGGGAATCACGGGGGGCCAATGCCGGCCCGAGGATATATTCCGTCGACATCACAGGCTATAACGAGCAGGTGGTTCAGACACCGGCGTTTGCTTCCGATCCGGCTTGGTCGCCTTTGCTCAATTGAGGCCAGCATTCTCATCAAAAAGTGGATTTCGTTGCTTGTATGGCCTTTTCGGGGCTGTTTTGCATTCGTAGAATCATGTCAGAATTCAGTCTCTTGGTCCTGATGGCGGGGAGGTCGGGACTGGCTTCTTGATGCCACATCGGCAAGTTGCGTTTTTGCATCAAGCGGATTGGAAAAGGCCCCGCGCTGCCCGTCTGTTCTTGATTGCAAGCGGCCCACTAGGTACCCAAAAGATGGCTAGTGCCGATCAAAGCATCAGGAGATGAACCATGCAGGGTGTTAAGGGGCTGATCGTTCTTTCGGCTGTCATCGCGGCTGTTGCGCTTGGCGCATGCCGTCGTGAGGTTCCGCACGAGCCTATGAAGCTCGGCGCGGATGTGACGGTTGAGCACGCTCGTTAAGCTTCGAGCAGACTCGATATGTACTGCGTCCTCTGAGGAAACTACATAAACTAGGAGATCTACCTATGAAGGGCGCTATCGTTCTCGCAGCGGTTGTTGCGGCCGTAGCTCTTGGCGCGTGCCGTAAGGAAGTTCCGCATCAGCCCATGAAGCTCGGTGCGGACGTTCCGGCTGCGACCCAGGCGGCTCGCTAAGAGTTGGCTGGGGTTTCTTCGGGTAACCGGGGAAGCCAACGTTCTCGAGACCGAACCTTCAGCTCCAGTGGCTGTGGTTCGGTCTTTTCTTTTTCGGGAGCCGCGTGACTTCTCAAAGACCGGCGGTTGCGACAGCAACATTGGCCAGATGGGCTGCGTCCCGAAAGACGCAGTTTCTGAGCGGAAGCAGAACCCAGTGTGAATTCTGTGAGTTTGTTCGGCGGTGCGGCTGCGCGTCCCTTGCCAACCGTGCGACAAACATGTTCTGCCACCGGCGCGGTACTGGCCATATTTTCGTACAATGGCTCAGCTACTCCAGCGTCACGACGGTGTGGCGCGGCTTGGATGACGATCGCGCCTGCCATACGAGGAAGGGCTCTCGCAAATGCCTCAGACGACCAATGTGGCCACCAGACGGCCGTCTTCGCTGATGCGCCTGGTATTGATTGCGGGCGCGCCGCTGCTGCTTGCGGCCTGCGCGAACAAGGAAATGCAGCCAGACTCGGCGCAGCTCGGTCCGGGCGGTGGCGCGATCACGCCCGGTACGCAGCGCGACTTCGCAACCAACGTCGGTGACATCGTGTACTTCTCGACCGACAGTTCGGATCTTACGCCCGAGGCGCAGCAGACTCTGCAGAAGCAGGCGCAGTGGCTGCGGCAGTATCCGCAGTTCACCATCACGATCGAGGGTCACGCAGACGAACGCGGCACGCGTGAATACAACATCGCGCTTGGTGCGCGGCGCGCCACGACCGTGCGCAACCATTTGGCCCAGAACGGCATCAACGCCTCGCGCATCCGCACCATCTCGTATGGCAAAGAGCGTCCGGTGGCGGTTTGCGACGACATTTCGTGCTGGTCGCAGAACCGGCGCGCGCAAACTGTATTGAATGCGCGCGTGGGCAGTCGCTGACCGGGATCGGCTGCACGCCCGGTCCAGGGAATTGTATCCACCTGAGCCTGAATGACGTGAGTTCTATGATCGGTGTCGGAGGTTTCGATTCCGGCATCATAGGGCTGCGCATTCATACCGGCAGGATGAATACGCTGCTGCGCGAATGCCACGTCAAATTGCAATTCGCGTAGCGTGGGCCAATCGCTGTGAGCAGCCGCGTTTGCAGCAAACTTTGGCCAAAAACGCAGATCACGGTCGCTCCCGAGACGCGTGAGAAAGCAAAGCGGTGCGGGACACATCCAAATTTGCGGATCACCGTGGCGACGGCCCGAGCACGGGCTGTTGTACTCATGCGCGGTCACTTCAGAGCGGATTGAATGATCGGAATGTCTGTGGGCGGTAATCGAATTTCGGCCGGCACCAGAGGGCGTTTGCTGCTGGCCACCGCCAGCGCATTGCTTCTGGTTCTGGGGGAGCCGGTGTCCGCTCCTGTTGCCGAACCGCGATTCGGCAGCGAATACGGCGACCGTGAGGGTGGCGGCTCAGCGTTGTCGCCAGAGTCGATTGACGGATGGCGCGCGGACACTTCGGCGGCGTCTGAAAACGGCGGGGTTGGAGGCATGCGGGGCCAGGATGTCCGGGAGATGCTGGACGCGGCGAACGCTGCGCAAGCGCGCGGACACCTCGAGATCGCGCAGCGGCTGTTCGAACAAGTGATCGCCAAAGATCCGGGCTCGGCAGAAGCGGTGGTGGCGAGGCGCCAGCTTGGCGCAATTTACCGCGGCGAGCTTGCAGCACCGGCCTCTCGTCTCGATGCTGCTCGTGAAGCCGATCCAGCAATTACCGGCGCACCGCTGCCAGACCTTCCGGATCAGCGATCATCCGGTTCGATCGATATCACAGCAGAGGGTATTCGGCCTGCGGACCTTGTCGCGGGCGAGCGGGACGGGCTGGCGGATGCACGCGAGGCTGCCGTGGCGACGCCGATGCCGCCAGCGGTCGCAGATGTTCCCATATCGCCGCAACCCTGGCGCGCGCGGGGGCGTCAGTCACATCGATTCGAGCAATTGTTGCGCGCTGACGTCGGCGACCGGATCTTCTTCGGCACGGGAAGCGCCCAAATCGGTTCCCGGGCGCGCGGCGTGCTGGAGCGTCAGGCAGAGTGGCTGTCGCGATATCCCGATCTTTTCGTCGTGGTCGAGGGGCACTCGGACGAGCCGGGCAGTGAAGTGGACAATGACGCGATCGCCCGGCAACGGGCAGAGACGGCGCGCAGGCTGCTGATAGGCGCGGGCATGAAGCCGGAGCGGGTCGATATCGACGTGCGCGGCCGGAAGGATCCTGTCGCGACGTGCGAATCGAGCGATTGCCGCTCGCAGAACCGTCGGGCCGTGATCCGCCTTATGGTGGTTTTGCCTGCGCGCGCGGGAGATCGCTCCAGCCTCGACGATGTGCCATTCCATCGTATTCCCCCTTGGTAAGGTGCCGCAGGTCAACAGCTTGCCGCGAACCACTCCTGCCGGCGTTGACATTGGCGGTCGAACGTCCGATGCCTGGAGCATGAAGCGGGCCGGCGGGCGTCGCGTATCCGCGCGTGCCGTCAAGAAGGACGCGTAAGCGGTTCTGCCGGGTGCGTTCGCGATCGGGGGTAGGCGGCTGGTGGTCGGCGCGTTTATCCGGGAACGATGCGTACGGCTCGCTGAGGCGATGTTGCGAAGCTGGAGACACATGATGTCGTCGATCCCATCTATGTGCGCCCGTGACAAATCACTCCTAGCGCGCGCGGCGCTTTCTGCTGCGTTCGGGCTTGTGATGGCTGGTGCCTTGCCGACGTCCGGTCAAGCGCAGGATGCCACGGCGCCGACTGCGAAATCGAAGGTGCGCGCTGCAGACAACGGCGGCAGCACGGTGCTGCAAAGGCGCGTCGAGCAACTCGAAGAGCAACTGGTCGACATGCAGGTGACGATTGGAACGCTGGAGAGCCTTGCGCGATCGGGTGGAGCGCGAGGGGCTACACCGGTCGGCGGTAGCGGCGGCATGGGGGCAAGCGATGCGGCGCGCCTGGAAGGCATGGAAACGCAGATTCGCGCCTTGTCGTCCGAGGTGCAGCGCTTAACGAACCAGGTGCGGCAGATGAGCGGCGGCGGGGATCGCGGCGACGCAGTTGACATGCGCCCGTCCTTTGCAGAACGCTCGGCACCGACGACGACCAACATTCCCTCGTCATTCGGCTCGACGACGGTTACGGCGGGTGGCGGCAGCGATCCAATAGGAAGCCTAATCGACGCCCAGCCGCAGCCGTCTGGTGCGGTTCAGTTGAGCGCGGGCGGAACGCAGATCGCGGCGCTGCCCCCGGCGGAAAGCAACGCGGGCGCGAAGCAGGACTATGACACCGCCTACGGCTACCTGCTGCGTCAGGATTACGGCGCGGCGGAGGCGTCGTTCGAAGACTTCCTCAAGGCCTACCCCAACGATCCGCGCGCGGGTGACGCGCAGTACTGGCTTGGCGAAACGCATTTCGTGCGTGGCTCCTACAAGTCTGCGGCGAGTGCGTTCCTGAAGGGCTACCAGACCTACTCAAAATCGAACAAAGCACCCGACAGTCTGCTAAAGCTCGCCATGTCGCTGGACCGGTTGGGCCAGAAGGATGCGGCGTGCTCTTCGTTCGGCGAGTTGGTGTCCCGCTTTCCGGATGCACCGGCGCACGTGAAAGAAAAGGCAGCATCGGAACAGCGCCGTCTCAAGTGCCGCTGAGCGGCGAAGAAAAATCCATGCCTGATGCAGCCCCCATCTCGGACGAGGAACTGGCGGGGCTATTCGCCGGGCTCGACCGGAGACCGCTGGCGCTGGCCGTCTCGGGTGGCGCCGACAGCATGGCGCTGATGCATATGGCAGCGCGCTGGGCCAAACGCAGCGACGTGCAGGCGGCCTGGGCGCAGAGGTGGCGGCAGGCGTTTTCTCTCCCGATGAATTGCCGGCCGCCGCCGCCTACCGACTGGAGCGGGCTTGCAAAGCCTGCGTGGTTGCTCGAGGTCGAAACTGGGGCGGACTTGAAGCGCATCGGCGGCACGCCGCATGTCGTCGTGCTTACGGTCGATCATGGATTGCGCGAAGCCTCGTCGCGCGAAGCCGCATTCGTTGCTGGAGTTGCATCCAAGCTCGGTTTGCCTTGCCAGGTCTTGCGATGGGATGGGGGCAAGCCTGCTACGGGCATTCAGGAGGCGGCGCGAAATGCCCGCCGCGACCTGATGTGCGAGGTGCTGCGGGCCGAGGCCGGGGTGCTCGATGAAATTGCCGGTTCGGCCGGATCTGGACGCCTCATCAATTTGACGCGGGCGGTCGTAACGGCCCACCACCAGGGGGACCAAGCCGAAACGTTCCTGATGCGGCTTGCGCGCGGCAGCGGGCTTGAGGGCCTGGGCGGGATTCGCGAAATCGGCCATATAGATTGCCGCGCCACTGCGGAACGGCCGCACTCGCTCGAAGCGAGCATTCTCAGGCCGCTGCTCGACGTGCCCAAGGCGCGGCTCGTTGCCACTCTCGGCGCGTATGGCGCAACGTGGGTCGAGGATCCGTCGAACGCCGACGAACGCTTCGAGCGTGTGCGCGTGCGCAAGATGATGCCACTGCTCTCGGAGCTCGGGGTGTCGACAGAGAAGATCGCGTTGAGCGCGCGGCGTCTGCGGGATGCGGAATTCGATCTTCGTTGGGTGATGGACAGCGACGAGTTTATTTCGCGACGCCCGGCGTTTTCTCATGGCGGCCTGATGTCGGAGTTCGAGATCGACACGCGAAATCCGTTCTTCTGCGGAGGCTACGTCACGATGCGTTCGCTGCGTCAAATTCTACGCGCTCATGGCGGAAGCGCGCGCGACGTCGAACTGGCGCAACTGGAGAAGCTGCTTTTCCTGCGCGGGCGGGAGGGGCGTCCGTCCGGGGTTACGCTCGCCGGATGCAAGATCGAGTTTCTGGACGAATCCGGTCGGCGCTGGCGGGTCTTCCGGGAGGGAGGCGGCGAGGGGCTGCCCGTCATTCCGATCGAGCCGGGTCAGATCGTCGATTGGGACGGGCACCGGTTTGAGGTCTCGGCCGACAGCGATGCGCCACGAGGCGCGGTGGTGCGTGCGTTGGGTATGCAAGGCTGGTCGGTCGTGAAAAAGGCCGTGCCGCGGCTCGCAGACTTGAAATGGCCGGCCGCGGCCGCTGCAACATTGCCGGCTGTCGTGTCCCTGAACGGCGAGGTCATCTCCAACCCAGGAATATCCGCGGTCTTGGAGAGCATCAGAGACGTGCCCGATGCGCTCGGGTCGGATTGGTCGGCATTCCAGGGAAGGGCGGGGGCGGCTTATTGTGCAACCTTCGGTTATGTTGTCTGGTGACGTCGGACCGAAGCGCGCTGTGGTGCGGCGTCTGTCGCGGTAAAGGTCCAAGGCCGGCTGAACCGGTCGGGGAACTGTGCCGTGGGCCAATCGAGGCCGCAAACCTAGATCGTGTGCATGCCGCATGGACGCATGAACACGATCCAAGTCCTTGAATTGAGCATGTTCTTCACGCTGAACCGCTGCACACTTCAGCTCAACATGGGCTAACCGGAAACGGACATTTCGGGGAGTTAACGCGACTTGAACCCACCCATGAGAGACTGACTGATCTGAAATTGTATTCGTGAATTGTGGTATTGAACCTGCTGGAACGCGTAAAACTGGCAATTCGCCGCCGTCTGGGTCGCTTGGCAAAGGCCCGGGGCGCTCCTATCTTAACGGCTGGTTACCAAGCGGTAGGCTGGCCTGCGATCTCAACGCGGCTTCGACTGCACCGCCGTGCGGGTATTGCCGGTCGATAATGGGCGTTTTCTGGGCCCAGTACGAATAGGAACACGTGGATGAATCCAAATCTGCAGCGCTTGGCGATCTGGGCCATTGCGCTCGTTCTCCTGGCAGCGTTGGCCAACCTGTTCAACAACAACAGCACGCCGCGCCGCGGCACCAACGAGATCAGCTACTCGAAGTTCCTCGCCGAGGTCGAAGAGGGCAAGGTCTCCAAGGTCACGTTGTCGGGCAAGCGTCTGACGGGCGAGTTGCGTGACAGCGGCGGTACATTCCAGACCTATGCGCCGCCGGAGGATCCGACCCTGGTGGAGCGGCTACAGAAGAAGGGCGTAGACTTCAACGCGCGCCCGTCGGACGAAGACGTGCCATCGGTGATGAACCTTCTGCTGTCATGGTTCCCGATGCTGCTTCTCATCGGTGTGTGGATCTTCTTCATGCGGCAGATGCAGTCGGGCTCGGGCCGCGCCATGGGGTTCGGTAAGTCGCGTGCCAAACTGCTGACTGAGCGGCACGGGCGCGTGACGTTCGAGGACGTGGCCGGTGTGGACGAGGCCAAATCGGACCTGACCGAGATTGTCGAGTTTCTTCGCGATCCGCAGAAGTTCCAGCGGCTGGGCGGGCGAATTCCGCGCGGCTGTCTCCTGGTCGGCCCGCCGGGCACAGGCAAAACGCTCATCGCGCGTGCCGTCGCCGGCGAGGCCAACGTGCCGTTCTTTACAATTTCGGGCTCCGATTTCGTCGAAATGTTTGTCGGTGTGGGTGCGTCGCGCGTGCGCGACATGTTCGAGCAGGCGAAGAAGAACGCGCCGTGCATCATCTTCATCGACGAGATCGACGCCGTGGGCCGCCACCGTGGCGCGGGTCTGGGCGGTGGCAACGACGAGCGGGAGCAGACGTTGAATCAGCTGCTCGTCGAGATGGACGGCTTCGAGGCGAACGAGGGCATCATCATCATCGCGGCGACGAACCGGCCCGACGTGCTCGATCCGGCGCTGTTGCGTCCCGGCCGCTTCGACCGTCAGATCGTGGTGCCGAACCCTGATGTCGTGGGCCGCGAGAAGATCCTGCGCGTGCATATGAAGCGCGTGCCGATTGCCTCGGACGTGCGTCCCCGCGTGATCGCGCGCGGCACACCCGGCTTCTCGGGCGCCGACCTTGCCAACCTCGTCAACGAGGCCGCGCTGCTGGCGGCGCGACGCGATAAGCGTCTCGTGACGATGGCCGAGTTCGAGGATGCCAAGGACAAGGTCATGATGGGCGCTGAGCGGCGCTCGATGGCGATGACCGAGGAAGAGAAGCTCGCGACTGCTTACCATGAGGCCGGGCATGCAATCGTCAACCTCATGGTGCCGGGCAACGATCCCCTGCACAAGGTGACGATTATTCCACGCGGGCGCGCGCTCGGCGTAACGATGAGCCTGCCCGAGCGCGACAAGCTCAGCTACTCGAAGGAGTGGTGCGAGGGCAAGATCGCGATGGCGTTCGGCGGGCGCGTTGCCGAGCAGCTCGTCTACGGCAAGGATCACCTCAACACGGGTGCTTCCAGCGACATTACGCAGGCAACGAACATCGCCCGGCGCATGGTTACGGAGTGGGGCATGAGCGAGAAGCTCGGACCGCTGCTCTACAATGAGAACCAGCAGGAGGTCTTCCTCGGCCACGCCATTACGCAGCAGCAGAACATGAGCGAGGAGACCGCCAAGCTCATCGACGAAGAAGTTCGGCGCATCGTCATGGCGGGATACGATACGGCCTGGGAAGTGCTGACCAAGCATCGCCAGGACCTGGAGGCCATCACGCAGGCGCTGATGGAGTACGAGACGATCTCGGGCGATGAATGCCAGGCGCTCATGCGGGGCGAAAAGATCGTACGGCCCTCCGACGACGACGAGACCAAGGGGCCGATCGGCTCGGCGGTTCCAGTGGCAGGCCGTGCGCCCAAGCCGCCGCGCGAAGAGCCGGACGCCGGTGGGATGGAGCCGCAGCCCACGGGTTGATCGCGGCGTCCAAACAGAGGACATTGGAAGAGCCCTCCGACGCATCTCGGAGGGCTCTTTATTTGCCGGGCTTGCCAATCGCGAGGTGATCATCACAATGGCCGCTGCCGAGCGCCCCCCACACTATCTCCGCCCGATTGTCAGTCTCGGCGTCGATGTCCGCCGGCAGGACCGGCAGCTTACCGATCCCGTCTCAAGACTGACCGGTCGTCCGGATCTCGTCTTCGCGCACCTGGAGCTGATCGACCGCTCCCAGGAGCCGCATCGGCGGTGCCGGCTGATCCCGGCGTTCGGCGAAGAAGGTTTCGAAAATCGCGACTGGTTCCAGGAGCCATTCGACGGCGAGCGCATGTGGACACTCTACGAGCGGATCATTGCGGCGCGCGCCCCGTTCGCGGGTCTGGCGATGGACCGCACGACGATCATGGGCATCGTCAACGTCACGCCCGACAGCTTCTCGGATGGCGGCAGCTTCGACAGCGCGCAGGCGGCAATCGATCATGCGTTGCGTCTGGCAGAGGAAGGTGCGGACATCCTGGACATCGGAGGCGAGTCGACGCGGCCGGGGTCTGATGCCGTAGCGCTGGACGAAGAGCTCAAGCGCGTTATCCCCGTCATCGAGGGAGTGCGGGCCAAGACAAGCAAGAAAATTTCTGTCGACACGCGCAAGGCGGAAGTGATGCGGCGGGCGGCTGCTGCGGGAGCCGACATCATCAACGACGTTTCGGCACTGACACATGACCCGAAGGCGCTGGAGACGGCGGCGGAGACCGGATTGCCGGTGATGCTCATGCATGCGCAGGGCGACCCCAAGACCATGAACGACAACCCGCAGTACGAGGATGTCATCCTTGACGTGTTCGATTTCCTGGAGGATCGCATCGAGGCCTGCGAGGCGGCGGGGATCGCGCGCGAGAACATCGTCGTCGATCCGGGTATCGGCTTTGGCAAGCACCTGCATCATAACGTGGCGGTACTCGCAGCAATGACCCTTTATCACGGGCTCGGCGTTCCGGTGCTGCTTGGCGCATCGCGCAAGAAGCTCATCGGCCAGATCTCGAACGTGGAGAATGCGAAGGAGCGTGTGCCGGGCTCGCTCGCGGCGGCCCTGTCATCGGTGGCGCAGGGCGTGCAGATCGTGCGGGTGCACGACGTGGCGGCGACGCGACAGGCGGTCGACGTTTGGCAGGCCGCGATAGCGGGGCGCGAGACGGTACCCGATGCAAAGGTCAAAAGCTGAGTCACACTGTTTGCCCATTGATGGCCTGCCGTGGCGGCGCAGCGGCGCGACCTCCACCAATTCGTCGTGCAGGTGCGGCACGTCGGTCGATGCGGAGCCGTACTATCAGCTCGCCGCGGCGCGGCGGTCGGCAAGGCGCTGCTCGGCACCCTCGACGATGGCCTCGCGCAGCTTGCGTGCGGAACCCAGCGACTTGTCGATGCCCAGGTGCTGTGCCTCTGCAATCTTGCGCAACTGGGCCGGGTCGTCGATTGCCTCCAGCCGCTTCATGAGGGCGGCGGGCCCCTGACGCTTCAGCATCACGACGACGGAGAACGCGAACGGATCGAAGGCTTCGTGGGTTGTGGGTTCTGGGACAGACGATTTTCCAGCCGCAGCCGGCTTTCCGCCTGGCGCTTGTCCCGGCCTTGGGGTCGGTGGCGCGCAGCTTTCCAGGGTCTCGTCCCACAGCCAGATCTGGCTGATGCCGCGTGCCATCTCTTCGGCTAGCGCCTCGATGCCCGCGTCGTCCAATTCGCGACCAGCCGCCACAAGGCGCGCAATGAATGCCGCCTTCCGGGCTCGATCTCTCAGTGCCGATCCTGCCATGCCGTCACAATCTCGCGTTGCGAACGATTCGATTGCATCACGATCATAGGCCGTCAGGCACCTGACGTCGCGCTGTCAATGAGGGGAGCGATCTCTGCATACAGCTTTTTGAGGTCGGCGACCCCGTTTCCGTACTTCTGCTCGATCGGCTGAAGCTCGGAGACCCAGTCGAAGGCATTGGCGATGCCGTCGCGCTGCGGCATCTGGGTCTCCAGCATCGGGTGGACCAGTGCGATTTCCTCGATCAGCGTGCGCTCGCGTCCGTTGGCGTCGCGAACGTAGTTGGCGAGGCAGACGTAGCGGCGATCCTCGATTGGGATCTCTTCCAGATCGTCGAGATTGCGCTTGCCCTCGATGATCAGGGCGATGCGGTCGACGGCGAGTTGGGAGACATAGTCGGGCCGGAACGGCACCAGGACTTTATCGGCGATCTTCAAGGCCGCCAGCGCTGCGAAGGACAGGCCTGGCGCGCAGTCAAGGATGACGACGTCGAAGGAGCCCTCGAAACGGCGCAGCAGCTGTTCGAGGCGGCCGCGCACGCGATTGGCGACGATATCGGGGTCGTTGGACTGCTGGGCCTGCTTGAGGAACAATTCACCTTGCACATCCTCAAGGAGCAGCGAGCCGGGCAACAGCGACAACCGTGGCGGCTTGCCCTGGCCGTTGGCGACGTCGCCGACGCCATGCAGGAGATATTCCTTGGGCTGGAGGGCCTGCCCGTCGAACAGGTCGAAGAAGTAGTCGGCGATGGTCCGGTTGGACTTTCTGGCTTCGCTCCACCCCTGACCGCCGATGAGAATCAGGGAGGCGTTGCACTGCGAGTCCAGGTCCATGATCAGGACACGTTTCCCGCCCCAGACGCTCAACGCATGGGCCAGCATGACGGAAACGGTCGACTTGCCGACGCCACCCTTGCGGTTCGCCACGGCGAGAAAAAATGCCATTGAATAGCTCCGGATACGCATCTGCAGAGATTGCCGAACAGATAGCGCGTTTTTGTTGTATCGTCCCTCGATCGAAAGGGCGGTCGGGCAACACCGCTCCGATCTGTTGCCGAATTGCCAAAGCTATGTGCCCAAACCTTGGCGGCCCCGGGGACAAATCCGCGGGAGAGGTGGCGCCCCGTGTCCGTGAGGCTCTTGGTCGCCAAGCTGAAAACCGCGTCGGTCAGGGGGCGCAATGTGCCGGGCCTGGCTGGCTTCAAGCTCTGGTAACGACTGCAAATGCAATTTGTTGTGCACCGGCCGGCTCATTGTGCTTAACCACGATATACAACTGGGGCACGCTTCGGGGTCAGCAGGCAGACAGTTCCGAAGGATTGTCGATCGTGGCTTGGCCGTGCGTGATGTTCGGCAGCTTCGGGCCGCATGGGCAAGCACGTTTTCGAGGGATGAGCCAAGATGGCAAGGCGATATTTCGGAACTGACGGTATTCGGGGGCTCGCCAACAAGCATCCGATGACTTCCGAGGTGGCGTTGAAAGTGGGGATGGCGGCGGGCCACGTGTTCCGCTCAGGCGATCACCGTCACCGCGTTGTGATCGGCAAGGATACGCGCCTTTCGGGATACATGCTCGAGGCTGCATTGATGTCGGGCTTCACTTCGGTAGGCATGGATGTGTTTCTGCTCGGCCCGATGCCGACGCCGGCGGTGGCCATGCTGACGCGCTCGCTGAGGGCCGACCTGGGCGTGATGATCTCCGCCTCGCATAACCGGTTCGACGATAACGGCATCAAGCTGTTCGATCCGGACGGCTACAAGCTCTCCGACGAGACCGAGCAGCAGATCGAGGAATTGATCGAGCAGGACAGCACTCCGTTGCTGGCGCGCGCCGACCGCATCGGACGGGCGACGCGGGTGGAGAGCGCGCAGGAACGCTACATCGAGTTTGCCAAGCGCACGCTGCCGCGGAATCTGCGTCTCGACGGCCTTCGCATCGTCATCGATTGCGCAAATGGTGCGGGTTACAAGGTGGCTCCGTCGGCCCTCTGGGAACTGGGTGCGGAAGTCATCAAGATCGGCGTGGACCCCAACGGGCGCAATATCAACGACGAATGCGGCTCGACGGCGCCCAACGCGCTCATCGACAAGGTGAAAGAGGTCAGGGCCGACATCGGCATTGCGCTCGATGGCGATGCCGATCGTGTGGTGATCGTCGACGAGAAGGGACAGATCGTCGATGGCGACCAGATCATGGCGGTCATCGCCGAGAGCTGGCACCGACGCGGCCGACTGGCGGCCGGCGGCATCGTTGCGACGGTGATGAGCAACCTCGGACTGGAACGCTACGTGGGCAGCCTTGGTCTGCAGCTCGCCCGCACGCCGGTGGGCGACCGCTACGTCGTGGAGCACATGCGCAAGCACGGCTTCAACGTCGGTGGCGAGCAGTCCGGCCATATCGTCCTTTCCGATTTCATCACGACGGGGGATGGGCTCGTATCTGCGTTGCAGATCCTTGCGGTCGTCGTGACGACAGGCAAACCCGTTTCGGAAGTGTGCAAGCGGTTCGATCCGCTACCGCAGATCCTGCAGAACGTGCGCTATTCGAACGGGCATCCGCTCGATGACAGCCGCGTCATCAAGGCGATCGACGCCGGGCGCGAACGGCTCGGCGGCAGCGGGCGCCTCGTCATCCGGCCGTCCGGCACGGAGCCAGTCATCCGCGTCATGGCGGAAGGCGACGACGAGAGGCTCGTGTCGCTGGTTGTCGGCGATATTGTCGAGGCGGTGAAGGCCGCTGCTGCGGCGCATTAGATCGTGTCCATGTTTCGCGGAAACGTGCACACGGTCTGATCCTGCATTCTGAGCATGTTCTTCACGCTGAACGGCTGCGCACTTCAGCTAAACATGCTCGCTCTTGTCTGAGCATGTTCTTCACGCTGAACCGCTGCACACTTCAGCTAAACATGCTCTGGGCCAGCAGCCTTGCGCGAATTTCCGATTGGAACGTGTGTCGAGCGCGTGGGACATTGGCGGAAGCACACGCTCAAAGTTCTTTGGTTAAGACTTCATTCACACGAGTGGCGCATGCCGCTTCGTTTTTCCGGACAAATTGCTTTTCAACGCGACGCATCCCGGCGCCGTGTGTCGTTCCGGAGCGGCGATTAAGTGCTCCTTAAAGAATATCTGCCAACTTCCCCTGGTTAGGGCGGAACGCGTGCCGCGTGGAACGTCCGCATTCAGCAGATGTCGATACCTGAGGGGAAATTCATGACCAGCATTCGAGGCTCGCTCGCGTTGGGCGTCCTGATGGTCACGTTCGGAGGTGCAAGTGCAAGCGCTGCCGACATGTACGAAGGGAGCGTGAAGGACGGTTTCATACCGGCCGCGGCTGTTGCCGCAGGTCCGTCGTCCTCCACATGGTATCTGCGCATGGACGGCGCCTATTCCAGCTACGACAATCCCATCATGGTCGAGGACCAGATCTACGATCTCACCGATACGGGCATAGACAGCGCATGGTCGCTCGGCTTTGGCGTCGGCCGCCACATCGGTCATGGGTTCCGGTTTGACGTCACCTACGATTACCGGTTCGAGGCCGATGTATCTGGCAGGGTGAACAATCATGCCGCAGCACTCGACGGAACGCGCGAATTCGGTCTCAAGAGCCACCTGCTGATGGGCAACCTCTATTATGACTTCAACCAGGGCGGCCGCTTTTCGCCCTATCTCGGCGTCGGTCTCGGTTGGGTGCGCCACAGCACGACTGAAGGCTCGGTGGTTGATACGTGCGGTTGTACGGGCACCATCGAAGGCGAAACGTCCGATAGTGTCGCCGCGGCGGTCATGGCCGGTGTGACGGTCAATCTTACGGCGGGACGCAACCAGGGCGCCAGCTATAGCGGCAGCACGAAGGATGCGCCGATCATGGTGGCCAGCAACCGCGGCCTGCTGCTCGATATAGGTTATCGCTTCCTCTATCTGGGCGACGCGAAGTCCGGTCCTGTCATCGGTGACTTCGGCGGTGGCACGGTCGAGGTATCCGAGGATCCGACGATCGAAAACATTCATGCCCACGAGATCCGTTTCGGCCTGCGTTACAACTTGAATTGATGCGGGCCAAAGGGGGCGGAGCTCGTTAGCTGCGACCCCCGTGAGTTTCACGAAACCTGCCGGGCCATTTTATTTTGGCCCGGCGCCACCCGACACACATGCCGGTCCAGGCCGCGTGTCGGGCGACCTGAAGGTCCTTTTGGTTCCCGTCCCGCGTATGCCGGCTTTGGCCGCGCCAAAGGCCCGACAGGGCCCCCGTTCGACGCCGATCCACGGCGCCGGACGTCGGGACATATCCATGCATTCGATGTGGTCATGGCTAGGGCATCCGACCCGCCGCTGGAACGAGGGATCAAAGTTATGAATTTGAGGATGGCAATCGTGCTGACCGGCTTGGCGCTCGTGACATCGGCGGCACCGGCTCTGGCGCAGGACTATCGCTACGGCGGCAGCGTCAAGGATATGGGCGGCCCGGCAGGGATCCCGGTTCCCGCGCCGGTTCCCATTCCGGTCTACAAGGCGGACTACTACATCCGCGGCGACTTCGGCCTCGGCCTGTCCGACAAGATGGGCATCAGCGAAGAAGGTCTCGTCTATGGCCAGGATACGCTGGGCGACGACGTCACGGTGCCGAGGTCGTGGGCGCAAGAGGATGCGAACTGGCCGATGACGTTCGGGGTGGGTGTGGGGCGCTACTGGACGGACCACTTCCGCACCGATGCTACGCTCGACTGGGTGCGCCAGCAGAACGGCTCAATCAATGGGTCGATGACATACACCAATTTCGGCGGCGACGATGTCACCGTCTCGATGCAGGACAAGACTTCCAAGGAGGCGGTCGTCTTCCTGCTCAACGCCTATTATGATTTCGGCAGCGGCGAGCACCGGCGCTTCACGCCATACATCGGCGCCGGCATCGGCTTCGGCGTGAACATGCTCAACCGCACGTCACAGTACTCGGAGGACATTCTGGGCGCGGTGACGGACTACGAGGCGTCCAATAAATCGACAACGGTCACTTTTGCTGCCACTGCGACGGCCGGCTTCACGTACGACCTCGGCCGCTCGACACTGCTCGACATCAACTACCGCTACCTGCACGTCGGTGGTTCGGACGTTGGCGTGACCATTGCGGGCAGCCGCAGCACGATGTCGTTCGATGCACAGAACGAGCATCAGATCCGCGCCGGCCTTCGCTTCAATATCGACTAGTGTGGCGTCGCGCCTTAGTTGACCGACGTTGCGGCCGACGCGGAGTCAACCAAGGCGCGCTGAACGCCACACCAAGTCAATGGTTTTGCTAGTGGCCCTTATGTCGCGCCAAAATTGTATGCGGTCGCGGCTATGTTTCAATTTTGGCGCGACAGGGCACTCGTGTCGTGATCGCGAAATTCGTCTCAGGTTGGTGCCATCGATTCACTGACCTTTGACGACCTTTCCCCGGGTATCGGACGTCAGACCGAGAACTCGAGTGCCGGACGAATTGATCAGGTGAACGCCGGGGGCGGCAACGAGGCTGCCCGAGAAAATCACTGAAGGGCGGCCGCGGTGGCCGCCCTTTTCGCGTTGCGGGGAGTTCGCTATCGCTCCTGAGCCACGCCGGCCTATCGCGCCATGGTGGCATACATCATTCCAGTGTGCCCGGCATCGACCCTGCAACGGCCAGATTGACGGCGGGAACGCGAACCCTTAGATCGAGCGGCGGGCCACCCCTCCCCACCGAGGGGCAACTATCTGGAAGGATAGAGTGATGACTACCGCTGCAAAGCCGGCAAAGAAGCCGGCCAATCCCAATTTCTCTTCAGGTCCGTGCACGAAACGTCCCGGCTGGTCGCCGAAGGCGCTCGAAGGCGCTTTGCTCGGCCGCTCGCATCGCTCCAAGGAGGGCAAAGCACGGCTCAAGCTTGCCATCGACAAGACGAAAGCCATTCTCGGCGTGCCCGACGGATTCGTGTGCGCGATCATGCCGGGATCGGATACCGGCGCATTCGAAGCCGCCATGTGGTCGCTGCTGGGCGAGCGCGGCGTCGATGTGCTGGCGTGGGAGAGCTTCGGCGCGATCTGGGTAAAGGACGCGGTCAAGC
This sequence comes from Hyphomicrobiaceae bacterium, assembly GCA_050246945.1. Classification (GTDB taxonomy): domain Bacteria; phylum Pseudomonadota; class Alphaproteobacteria; order Rhizobiales; family Hyphomicrobiaceae; genus JAEUMD01. Next base: position 227,857 of record JBFWVC010000002.1, on the reverse strand, counting down.
AACTCAAGCTTGACGATCTGCGTGTCGACGAGGCGCCGTTCGGCGTACTGCCGGATCTGTCGAAGATCGATTTCCGGCGGGATCTGGTGCTGACGGCGAACGGCACGACAGCCGGTGTGCGGCTGCCCAACTACGATTTCATTCCTGCCGATCGCGAGGGCCTGGTGCTGGTGGACGCGACGTCGGCGGCGTTCGCCCAGGACATCGACTGGAGCAAGGTCGATGCGTTGACGTTCTCGTGGCAGAAGGTGATGGGCGGCGAGGCCGCGCATGGAATGCTGATCCTGTCGCCTCGCGCGATCGCCCGGCTGGAGAAGTTCGTGCCTTCGCGCTCGCTGCCAAAACTCTTTCAGCTGACCAAGGGCGGGAAGCTCAACGCCGCGATTTTCGAGGGCGAAACCATCAATACGCCGTCGATGATGGCGGTGGAAGACTACCTCGACGCGCTCGCGTGGGCGGAGCGGATTGGTGGTGCTGCGGAATTGATGCGCCGCGCGGATGCCAATGCCAAGGCCGTCTGGGACTGGATCGATCGTACGCCGTGGGTCGCCAACCTCGCACAGGATCGTACGACGTGGTCGAACACGTCGGTATGCCTGACGATCGTCGATCCCGACGTGAGGGCGCTCTCGGACGACCTGCAGGCCAAGATCGCCAAGGAGATCGTCAGCCGTCTGGAACGCGAGGGTGTCGCCTACGACTTCGGCGCATATCGCGATGCGCCCGCAGGCCTCAGGATCTGGTGCGGCTCGACCGTCGAAACAAGCGACGTGGAAGCCCTGCTGCCATGGCTCGACTGGGCATTCAGCGAGGTCAAGGCAGGCATCATGCAAGAAGCATGAGGATTCGATTCCCGTGGCGCCCGAGCGCTTCGTCACGACGCCTCGGCCGCCACGGAACCACACTTGCGTATCTCGCTCTTGCGACTGCGATGCCGGTGCTGCTGGCGCCGTGCATAGTCAGACGCATCAAATCCAACTCGGGACCGAGGAGACTTGCGCGGCAATCCCTTTCGAAAGATGCGCTAGAACAGGTCAGGATCAGTTTGCATCAAGTCTGTCCTTTGTGACCTGCTCTACCTTTTTGCTCGAGAGCCTCAATCACGCCTTCGATGAAAGCACGACTGCTTCCATCCCAGTTGACCCGGCTCTAGTGGACTTGCGCGTTGTTCTCCCGCACTTAGCGAAGGATCACTCTCATGTCCGCACCACGTGTGCTGATCTCCGACGCGCTGTCGGAAACTGCCGTCGCCATCTTCAGGGAACGCGGGCTCGACGTGACGTTCGAGCCTGAACTTGGCAAAGACAAGGAGCGCCTCGCCGACATCATCGGCGACTACGACGGGCTGGCTATACGCTCCGCCACGAAGGTGACCGAGAAGATCCTCAAGGCTGCCAGCAAGCTGAAGGTCATCGGCCGCGCCGGTATCGGTGTCGACAACGTCGACACGAAGGCCGCGACCGCGCGGGGTGTGATCGTGATGAACACGCCGTTCGGCAATTCAATCACGACGGCGGAGCATGCCATCACGATGATGATGTCACTGGCGCGGCAGATCCCAGAGGCGAACGCATCGACCAAAGCGGGCAAGTGGGAGAAGAACCGTTTCCTCGGTGTCGAACTCTACGGCAAGACGCTTGGTGTGATCGGCTGCGGAAACATCGGCGGGATCGTTGCCGACAGGGCGCTGGGCCTGAAGATGAAGGTGATCGCGTTCGATCCTTTCCTGTCGCCGGAACGTGCGATGGAAATCGGCGTCGAAAAGGTGGAGCTGCAGGAGCTTCTCAAGCGGTCCAATTTCATCACGCTGCATACGCCGTTGACCGATCGCACGCGCAACATCCTGTCTGCGGAGGCCCTGGCATCCTGCAAGCGTGGCGTGCACATCATCAACTGCGCGCGCGGCGGACTTATCGACGAGACGGCTCTGGCCGCAGCGATCCGGTCAGGTCACGTGGCGGGCGCGGCACTCGACGTGTTCGAGGTTGAGCCCGCGAAGGAGAGCGAGTTGTTCGCGCTCGACAACGTCATCTGCACGCCGCATCTGGGCGCAGCTACGACCGAGGCGCAGGAGAACGTGGCCCTGCAGGTGGCCGAGCAGATGAGCGATTACCTGACCAAGGGCGCCATCACCAATGCCGTGAATTTTCCTTCAATCACGGCGGAGGAAGCGCCGCGGCTGACGCCGTTCATCAAGCTTGCCGAACAGCTGGGATCTTTTGCGGGGCAGCTCACAGAGGTGGCGATAAAGGCTATCCGCATCGAATATTGTGGAGAGGTGGCCGAACTCAACGTGAAACCGATGACGGCTGCGGCCCTGGCCGGCGTGCTCCGCCCGTCACTCACGGACGTCAACATGGTGTCGGCGGCGATCAGCGCTCGCGAGCGGGGGATTGCAATCGAGGAATCGCTGTGCTCGGCGCATGGCGCCTACGAGAGCTACATCAAGCTGACGGTCAAGACGGAGGCCTATCACCGATCGGTCGCGGGAACCGTTTTCTCCAACGGCAGGCCGCGCATCATCCAGGTCCGCGACATCGACATGGATTTCGAGGTGACGCCGCACATGCTGTTCGTGCGCAACCAGGATCGCCCGGGGTTCATCGGTCAGTTCGGGTCGATCATGGGGGAGGCCGAGGTCAACATCGCCACATTCAACCTGGGGCGCGAGAAGCCGGGCGGCGATGCCATTGCAGTCGTCGCGGTCGACGAGCGCGTCAGCGACGCGGTGCTCGCAAAGGTGAGCGCGCTGCCGCAGGTTCTGCGCGTCCGCAGGCTGGGTTTCTAAGCGCAAGGAACGGGCAGACGGCACCGGTCATCGACCTGCGCTTTGCCGCATTGGCCGTACTGTGGTCATATTCCGGGCTGGTATGGTGCGCCATGATGGCGGCTGGGCCATGGTGACCTTTTTTGTGGGATTCTTGAGGTTTGAATGATGATCTGTCGTACGGTGGCAGCCGTCGGAGCCACGCTCCTGCTTGGCGCCGCGTCCGTTCCACTGTCTGCCGAGTCGGTAGCGGTGACGTCGCGCATAGAGGCCGTAACGGTGTTCCCGTCAGGAGCGGAGGTCGTACGGACGGGGCGGGTGCGTATCGCCGCCGATACGCTGTCAGTGGTCTTCGCCGATCTGCCGGCTGAAGCCATACCAGGGTCTATCCGCGTCGACGGCAAGTCTTCGGGCAAGTTCGAGATCGGCGCTGTCGATACGCGGCGCCTGTTCGTACCGCAGCATCCCGCCGGCGAGATCGAGAGCGAGCGCAAGCGGCTCGAGAAGGAGATCGAGGGGCTCCAGGATCAACGCACACTCGCCGAGGCCAAGGTGACCGCGGCGGATACACAGCGCATGCTGATCGGCAACCTCACCAATCTACCCAACCGTCCGCAGCCTGCCGCGGGAACCGCTGGGCCGGGCGAGAACTGGCCGGACATCATAGCCCTCATAGCTGCCAGCCTCGGCGATGTCGCGCGCAACAGGCTCGAGGCGGAGGGTAGCGTTCGCGAATTGGACCGCCAAATCGAAGATCTCAGAGGCAAGCTCGCCGCGCTGGCGCCGGCGCCAGTAGAACGCACGGAGGTTACGGTGGGCGTGAAGGCCGAGCAGGCTCTGGAGGCCGACCTTTCGGTTCGCTACCAGGTGCCCAACGCTTCGTGGTCGCCAAGCTACGACGCTCGGCTGCAGACGGGCACGAAAACAACGTCGCCGAGCTTGACGGTGGTACGCCGGGCCACGATCACGCAGCGGACCGGCGAGAGCTGGAACAACGTAGTGATCCAGCTTTCGACGACCCGGCCGACCGCCGGAACCGCAGCACCCGAACTCAGCACGATGACGGTGGATTTTCCACCTCCGCCGCAGCCCGAAGCAACGAGGCCGGTTCTGAAGCAGCGCAATCTCGGCTACAGCAGGGACGGCGCGATGCCCGAGGCCATGGACGCACCGTTGGCGGCAGCGCCCGCTCCCATGGCCGAGGTGCGTGCGGCCTCGCGGTCAATGGCCAATGTCGAGGTGGCCGCCTTCCAGGCGACATATGCCGTTCCCGGGCCGGCAAGTGTCGCCAACACCGGCGAACCCAAGAGCCTCGATCTCATCAGCGACGGCTTCGAGCCTTCGCTGCTGGCGCGCACGGTGCCCAAGCGCGATGCCAAGGCCTATCTCTATGCAAAGATCGAGGTGCCGCGCGGCTCGCCGATGCTGCCTGGGGCGATTGCTCTATTCCGCGATGGGACGTTCGTGGGCAATGGACGCCTGCCGATGCTGGCCGGAGGGGAAACCCATGAGCTGGGTTTCGGCAGCGACGACCTCATTCGAGTTCGTCACAGCGTCATGCAAGAAAAGCGCGGGGAGACGGGCCTGATCTCCTCATCGAAGACGGACGAGCGTAACTACCGCATTTCTGTCAAGAACATGCATGAACGGGCAATCGACATCTCGGTGTTCGACCAGGTGCCGGTGTCAAAAAACGAGGAGATCAAGGTCGAGCCGCTGGGCCGGCCGCAGCCGAGTGCGCGCAACGTCGACGATAAGCAGGGCGTACTGCGCTGGGATGCGCGGCTCGAGGCGGACGAAGAAAAGGTGATCGAGTTCGGCTACCGCGTGGCGTGGCCGGCCGGAAAGGCCATCGAGTACAAGGGCCGCTAATGTTTCGCCTCTGACGCCACGCCTGGTTTGCTATTGGATGCCGGCGTGCCAGCCTGGAACGCGGGTAATTCTTTGGCTGATATTCTGGTTTGACCGATGTTTGATGCCCTTCGCCCGGGAAATCAAATGCTTGATCCAGAACGCTAACCCATCCTGCGATGAGGGCCTGGTGTGAGCCACAGCGGGGATGGGCGGGCCTTCGTGAGCCTTGCGAAAGTTACGAATTTGCCGCGGATTCGGGGGGCTCTGGCGGTTGCCCCAGGGCCGGCTTCGGGATAAATGCGTGATCGGCTCCGGTCGTCCTGAACGGGGCCGAACGCTTGTTTGGAGCCAGCGCACGAAATCAAGGGGCGGAGATGGCGAACGTCGTGGTGGTCGGCGCCCAATGGGGTGACGAGGGCAAAGGTAAGATCGTCGACTGGCTGTCCGAGCGTGCGGACATCGTCGTGCGCTTCCAGGGCGGACACAATGCCGGTCATACCCTCGTCATCGGCGGCAAGACCTATAAGCTCTCGCTGCTGCCTTCGGGCGTCGTGCGGCCGGGCAAGGTCGGCGTCATCGGCAATGGCGTGGTCATCGATCCGTGGGCGCTGATCGCGGAGATCGAGAGGATCAAGGACCAGGGCGTGGCGGTGTCGCGCGACACACTCCGGATTGCCGAGAACGCCACGTTGATCCTGCCGCTGCACCGCGAGCTAGACCAGATGCGCGAGGAAGCGGCGGGTGCAGGGAAGATCGGCACGACCGGGCGCGGCATCGGTCCGGCCTACGAGGACAAGGTCGGCCGTCGCGCGATCCGCGTGCAAGACCTGAAGACGCTGTCAACTCTTGGGCCAAAGGTCGATCGCATCCTTGCGCATCACAACGCGTTGCGGCGTGGGCTCGGCAAGCCGGAAGTCGAGAAGGCTACGCTTCTGGCGGAACTGGCGGAGATCGCGCCGCGGATCCTGCCCTATATCGAAGTGGTCTGGGATCTGCTCGACCGCGAGCGCAAGGCGGGCAAGCGGATCTTGTTCGAAGGCGCGCAGGGCGCGCTGCTCGACATCGATCACGGCACGTATCCCTTCGTCACGTCATCGAACACGGTAGCCGCCCAGGCGGCGACTGGCTCGGGTGTCGGACCGCGCGCGGTCGGTTATGTGCTGGGGATCGCCAAGGCCTACACGACGCGTGTCGGCTCGGGTCCATTCCCGACGGAGCTGTTCGATGACATCGGCCAGCAGATCGGCGAGAAGGGACACGAATTCGGAACGGTAACGGGACGCGCGCGGCGTTGCGGCTGGTTCGACGCTGTGCTGGTGCGGCAGACCATCAAGGTTGCGGGGATCGACGGTATCGCGCTCACCAAGCTCGATGTTCTCGACGGCTTCAAGGAATTGAAGGTGTGTGTCGGTTACGATCTCGACGGTGAGCACATCGAACGCCTGCCGGCCGGCCAGAACGCGCAGGAGCGTGTCAAGCCCGTCTGGGAAACTTTCGAAGGGTGGACACAGTCGACGTGCGGTGCGCGCTCCTGGGCGGACCTGCCGGCGCAGGCGGTGAAGTACGTGCGCCGCATCGAGGAGCTGATCGGCTGCCCGGTCACGCTACTGTCGACGAGCCCGGAACGCGACGACACCATCCTGATGAAGGATCCATTCGAAGATTGATCCCGGTTCACGGGCTGTAATTCCGTTGCCATGGCTCGCGCCTCACTGCGCGAGCCATTTTCGCTTCTTGAACCTCATCCTGCCGATCCATTGCCGCCCAATCCGCCGATTTCGCGAGTGGCCCGGATTGCGGGTTACTCAGAGCAGGTCAGGATGGCAATGAATCACGCTTGGCCGGTGTTGCCTGCTCAATCTCGCTGTGCGAGTGCCTCAACCACGTCTTCGATGGAAGCACGACTGCTTCCGTCTCAGCCGATCGGGTTCTCGATCATGTTCATGTTCGATGAAGACACGAATACGACCCAGCCGATTGTTTCGAGCATGCTTTTCACGCTGAACCGCGCCAAACTTCAGCTAAACATGCGCTAGTGATTCAACATCTCGACCAGTATCAGCAGTGCGAGAATGGCGCCAAATCCACCCACGACGGCGTATGCCATCGTGCGTGATCCCACTTGGGTTGTTTGTGGCGGGATCGGGTCGACATCGTCATGAGGGGTTTTGATCGCACGCTCGGTCTGGGTCGGTACTTTTGTCATGGATAGGCATCCTTTATGGCCGCGCGGGGCGCGCTGCGCCTTCCAGCAACGGCGTTCGTTGGCGTTCATGGATGGGTTGGCGGTCGGTGCAGACGATTTGGGACCGCGCGACTCGATGCGGGGCACACGCGCGGCGGCATCGGCAAGGGCCCTGAGTTTTGAGGACGCTTTGCTTTGCCTGCGGCGCTTGCGTGTCAGGCTGTCCGAGGTGGATCGCGCGGGCGATGCGTGCGGCGTGGCGGCCCGTGGGGCGGTGCGGAGTTGCGCGGTGCGGCAGCATCATGGCCGCCGGCCGCCGGCGGCAGGTCCACTGCTGCTATGGGCGGCATAACAACGGGTGAGCCGTGCTCGCCTCTGGAACTGCGCTGCGCGGCGCTGCGCGAAGAGCGTTCTGCGATCTCGCTCGGAGGGGTCGGGCGCAAGACCGGCTCGGAAACCGGTCGCCGGGCCAATCGATGCGGCGTATGCGCCAGGTCGATGGATGCAGCGGGGCTATTGAGACCCAGGGCCGAACGGGCCGCTGGTGCGCCGCTCGAAAACAGTAGCAGGCACCAAACAAGCAGCGCAGCCATGACACTCGTCAGGCACGAAACTCCAGCCGAAACAGTATTCTCTCTCGATGTCGGCACGGGATTGAGCCTGATTCTATGTCGCAAGCGGACCATTTCTAAGCGATAATATTATGAGGCGCTATGGGGGGCTGGGTCACACCCGCTCTGCCATGCGTTGGAGGAATGTCTTGGCTCAATTGATCGACCGAGAATGCATGGTTGCAGGCTGCTCGACATGGCTGGTCCGGATGGGTCGGCGAGCAGAAAGCGTTTTTTTATCAGAAATTTATGCTATCGGGAGGATATTGAGTCGGGGGCTGCGTGGCGGTTTCTACATGACCTGTGTGCTGTAGAATTTGCTTTTGCGCAGCCGTGTTCGGCGCTAAACGGCGCGCCGCTCAAGGGGGTTGGTGCCTGTGCGCCGGCCAAATGTGAGGTCGCGCGGCATCTTTCTCGCGGAGACCTGCCGTATGACCGGCAGGATCGCGCGGGTCGAATCGGCTCAATCCGACATGATCCACTTTCGCCCCATCCTGTTTGCCATCGGGCTCATGCTCGCCATCCTGTCAGCAGCGATGCTGGTGCCGGCGCTGATCGATCTTGCCGACAACAATGCAGACTGGCGAGCCTTCTTCGGCGCGGGCGTATTCACGTTTTTCGTCGGTGGTCTGCTCGTTCTGATGACCTACAATGAGAACCCGGTGCAGCTCGGCATCAAGGATGCCTTTCTGCTCACGACGCTGAGCTGGGTGGTGCTGTGCGCGTTCGCGGCGGTGCCGCTTATCGGCGTGGGCCTCAGCTACACGGATGCGTTCTTCGAGGCAATGTCGGGGCTGACGACGACCGGTTCGACGGTGATGACGAAGCTCGACGTTTTGCCACGCGGCGTGTTGCTGTGGCGTGCCTTGCTCAACGGTATCGGCGGGATCGGTATCGTCGTCATGGCGCTGCTGGTGCTGCCCTACCTGCGCGTTGGCGGTATGCAGCTGTTCCACACCGAGAGTTCCGACAAGTCGGAGAAGATCGTGCCGCGGGCGCTGGAGCTCGTCACCGCCACAGCCGGCGTATACTTCGGTCTGATCGTTGTTTGCGCGATCATTTATGGCCTGCTCGGGATGACGATGTTCGATGCCATCTGCCACTCCATGGCGACCTTGGCAACCGGCGGGTTCTCGACGCATGACGCGTCCTTCAAGTTTTTCGATTCGCCTTCGATCGAATGGGCCGGAACATTCTTCATGATGGCGGGCGCGTTGCCGTTCGTCGTCATGATCCAGGCTCTGCGGGGTGAGCCGCAGGCACTGTGGCGTGACGAGCAGGTGCGCGGCTTCTTGTCGTTCATCGCGGTTTTGACGCTTGTACTCGCGATATGGCACGCGGTGTCTCATGGCATAGATTTCCGGACAGCGGTGCGAATGTCGGCATTCAATGTCACGTCTATCGTCACGACGACAGGCTTTGCGAGCGATGATTATACGACGTGGGGGACCTTCGCTGTCGGTGTGTTCTTCTTGCTGACTTTCGTCGGCGGCTGCTCAGGTTCGACGTCCGGTGCAATCAAGATTTATCGCCTGCAGGTGGCGGGTATGCTCACCCGGCGGCATTTCACCCATCTCATGTCTCCGAACCGCATCGTGAATCTGTCCTACAACGGCAAGCGTCTGTCTCAGGACGTACCGTTCTCGGTGGTGGCGTTCCTGGCGATCTACATGGCGACGGTCGGCATCTTTACGGTTCTGCTTACCGGGATGGGTCTCGACCTCACAACGGCACTGTCCTCTGCGGCGCAAGCGATTGGGAATGTCGGCCCTGGATTGGGCGAAATCGTCGGGCCTTCGGGAAATTTTGCGCCGCTGCCAGCCCCGGCGAAATGGGTGCTGGCGTTCGCAATGCTACTTGGGCGTCTCGAGCTCTTCACGGTTCTGGTGCTGTTCCGGCCGGAATTCTGGCGGACCTGAGGTTGCTGCTCGACGTCAATCCGCAATGACGAGGCCGCGATAACCGGCCAGCGCGCCTTCGACCAATTCGCGAGCGAGAAAGCGCTCGGGATTGACGGGGCCCGGCAACGCAATCTGTCCGGGCGGAATGCGGACGAAGCCGAAGCGCGCGTAATAGGGCAGATCGCCGACCAGAAGTATGAGGCGGAAACCGTCATGGGTTGCGTCCTCGATCGACCTGGCGATCAGTGCTTTGCCAAAGCTTCTGCCCTTGCTGGCAGGTTCGACTGCAACGGGACCGAGCAGCAGCGCGCCGCCGACGCCTCCGATGGAAACCGGCGTGAAGCGGAGAGCGGCAACCAGGGTGCCATCCAGATAGGCGGCGCGGCAATGCGGCGTGACGAGCGGCGTTCCCTCGCGTACCCGATATGCGGTGCGGGCGTAGCGGCCGGGGCCGAATGCACTGGCGTGCAGAGCGGAGATCGCGGCGAGGTCGTTCTCGCTGATGGGCCTGATCTCGAGATCGGAGGACATGGGCCGGTGGCCTTCGACAAAGCTTGGGAGGACGAAACTCGCTCAGGTGCGGGTGAGGGCAATCGCTTGTCTCCAACGGCATGGCGTTACCGCTATGCCGTCGAGGCGGCTGGCGCATAGCACGCGTGCCCGGGTGGGTCCAGCGGATGGGCGGGAACGTGGCGCGGCGTCGCGGGGCTTTACCATGCACCCTGGCGCGGGTGTCGGCCAAGGATCTCCGAAATGCGGCTTCGGGTCGGCGGGTGAATGCAGTCGGGCAGCGCGTCGACCGTGAAAAATGCACATTCAGCGATCTCCGCGCTGGGTCGTGGCGCCACGGGTTGGTGCCATGATCGAACCACGAAGAGTGCGATGTGATCGTTGGGAAAAGCCTTGAAGTTGGCATAAATGCCGAACAGCTCTGGTCGGACGTCGATCACCACGCCGGCTTCCTCATGCAATTCGCGCCGGAGTGCCTGTTCGACAGTTTCGTTCTTCTCGACACCGCCGCCGGGGAAATGCCAACCCGGTCGATAGGTGTGGCGGATCAGCAGAAAGCGGCCGTCGGAATCGATCACGGCGCCTTGTGCGCCAAGCGTCAGGCCGCGCGAGAGGCGCCAGTAGCGCTGCAGGCTGCGGGTCACGATGCGTGTGAGCGGCACCTCGGGCTCCTCGAAATGATTGAACCTGTTTGCGGCAGGGAACGGGGCTTGGCAAGGCCGGGCTGCCGGCGGGTCTGGAAGGGAGCCACCTTTGCCGCTAAGAAGGGCTGACCTCGGGGGGAGTGCATGCCCGATTCGACCATCATCGCGCATATCTCGGACGTGCATAACACACCGCTGTCGGGGATCTCGCCACGCCACCTCAACGTCAAGCGTACGCTCGGGCTGATGAATTGGCACCGCGGGCGCAAACACGTGCATCGGGCGGATGTGGCCGATCTGCTCGTCGCCGACATGCTGGCGTTGCGGCCCCATCATGTCGCCGTCACGGGCGACCTGTGCAATATCGGTCTGCCCAACGAGTATGCAGCCGCATTGAACTGGCTCAAAGGCGTGGGCGCGCCCGACTCGGTCACGGTGGTGCCTGGCAATCACGATATCTACACGCGTATCGGCAGCCATCCGGGCGTGGAACTGTGGCGCGACTATATGGGTTCGGATGCATTCGGTGCCGGACTGGCGGGCACAGGGACAACGGCGCGAGGATTTCCGTTCGTGCGGCGCGTCGGGGCGGTCGCGCTCATCGGCGTCAACTCGGCAGTGGAGACGCGGCCGTTCGTGGCGGCGGGCCGGGTCGGGCGCGAACAGCTCGAAGCCCTGGAGGTGGTGCTCGGCGGGCTGGCTCAAACCGGATTGGCACGCATTGTTCTCATCCATCATCCGCCGTTGCCCGGTCTGGCGCCGAAGTCACGCGCGCTCAAGGATGCAGTCGAGCTGGCGGGCGTGCTGTCTCATGCGGGTGCTGAACTGGTCCTGCACGGGCACAATCACCGGGACATGCTGAACTGGGGTGACGGACCGAACGGCAAAATTCCTGTTCTGGGCATCGCATCCGGGTCGGCTGGGCGGCGGCACAGGGACGAGCCGATGGCGCGCTACAATCTGGTACGCGTACGCCGCGTTGACGAGGCATGGGCTATCGAAGTTACGGGGCGGGGACTGATTTCGCCAGCGGGCGGCGTCGTTGAGATCGACCGTCGCCTGCTGGCGCATGAGTAGGACGCGGATCGAATAGCTATTGATCCGAGACGGGCGGGGCGCCAATCGATGCTGTCAAATCATTGCCAAATCGGGACGGGCTGGGCCTACAGATGACAACGGTACAACTTCCTCAAGGGCCTCAGCCCGAATCTGCTTCCGCTTGCGATGAACACCAACCACTACATCCGGCGTGGGTGATCATCCTTGCCGCGGCGTCCATTGCTGCGATCGGCAGCGGACTGCGCCAGGTGATGGGGCTCTACCTGAAGCCGGTCAGCGAAACACTCGGCTTCGGACGGGAAATCTTTGCACTTGCGATTGCGATCGCCAACATCGTGTGGGGTCTGGCGGCGCCAATCACGGGTGCGGTTTCCGACAGCTTCGGGAGCGGGCGCGTCGCGGCATTCGGTGCGGTGATGACGACGGCGGGTCTGCTGATGCTCTATGCGGCGCAATCGGAGGCGCAGCTCCTCTTTTCGGGAGTTCTGCTTGGCCTTGGCGTAGCAGGCTGCGGCATCAATGCCATGGTGGGGGCCGTCGCGCGTGCCGTGGCGCCTGAGTTGCGTACACGAGCAATTGCACTCATCGGAATAGGGGCGGGCGTCGGCATCCTCGTCGCGATGCCCTATGCGCATCTGCTCATGGCGGTTCTTGGGTGGCAATCGAGCCTTCTCGTGCTTGCGTCGACTGCGGCATCGTTGCTGTTCTTTGCGGCGCTTGTTCGCGGCAAGCCGCAGCAGGTACTGGGGGAGGGGGAGGCGGCACAGGGGGTCGTGGCCGCATTGCGCGAGGCGTTTGCTCATCCGAGCTTCTGGCTTCTCAACGCGGGATTCTTCGTCTGCGGCTTTCATATCGTGTTCTATGGCACGCACCTGCCAGCCTATGTTGCCGACAAGGGCTTTGATCCTGGCGTCGCGGTCGCGGCGCTGACGATGGTGGGGATCGGCAATCTTGTCGGCACCTATCTCGCGGGAGAATGGGGGAGGCGCTTGCCCAAGCGATATGGATTGTCGCTCATCTACCTGGGCCGGGCTGGTGTGTTTCTCGCCTTCCTCGCATTACCAATAACGCCCGTCACGGTGATCGTTCTGAGCGGCGTGCTTGGCGTGCTCTGGTTGTCGACGGTGCCGCTGACCAGCGGGCTCGTATCGACGTTCTTTGGCGCGCGATGGCTGACGATGCTCTACGGGTTCGTATTCCTCTCGCATCAGGTTGGTGCATTCCTGGGCGCGTGGCTCGGCGGCTATCTCTTCGACCAACTGAGAAGCTACGACGCGATGTGGTGGATCTCGGTTGGCCTGGGCGTGCTGGCGGCGGCACTGAGTTGGCCCATTCGAGAACGTGCGGCCCGGCCGATTGCCTCGCTCACCACAAAGCCCGCGGGGTGATCGGGCCGGCTGGTTGCAGCGTCGTGGTTTTGCAGGCGCGCGTTGGCGGTGTATGCTGGTTCGCTGCGAGTGGCATGCGAGGCATTTGGTTAACAACGTAGGTACATGCTTTGCTTCGCTCGTCTTCATGCGAGGGCTGCCACGGTGAAGAACGAAATCGAAGAACTCGCCGCGAAAGACGCAGTCATCCATGCGCCGGCTGGCTTTGGCACGGCCTTGTTGCTGTTAATCGGAATGATCGTGGGCGGCGGCCTTTATCTCATTGCAGTACGGGGTGATGCGCTATTTCTCGATCTGGCGTCCCTGTCGGGCTTGCTGTTCTGCTTCTGAGGGCATGTGCCGAACGTGCATGGCATGCGTCATCTGGATCGCCGGTATGGAAATGCGTGCGGGGCTGAGATACAAGGTACAAAGAGCGTAGGACGAGCCGGCCGCAAGAGTCCGCCATCCTTGTTGCTGGGGTTTGCGCGTTTCGGGAGGACACCTGTATGCCGTGGTCAAAATTCAACATTTGCAAGCGTGCGACTGCTTCGCGCCGCGTTGCCTGGGGGCGGGCATTGGCGTGCGTCTTTGGGCTGGTCGGTATGAGCATGGCCGCTGCGGGCAACGTGTCCGCCGCAGATGCTGCGGACCCTCTGGCGGCACGGACGGTGGAAAGAACGTTCGCGGACGCTCGCGTTGATCTGCAGAATGCGATCGTCAACCAGGGACTGACGATCGACTTCAACGGCAAGATCGGCAACATGTTGAAGCGAACCGCAAAGGACGTCGGCGCTTCGGGAGAACTCTACACGGATGCCGAATACTTCACATTCTGCTCTTCTCTTCTGTCGCGCAGGATGATGGATGCCGACCCGCTCAACATGGGCCTTTGCCCGTACGTGATGTTCGTTTTCGAACGCGTGGACAGCAAGGGCAAGGTCACCGTTGGCTACAAAAGACTGCCCGATCGCGGTAGCGAAGCTTCGAAGATGGCGTTGAATGAAATCAACGGGCTGCTGGAGAAGATCCTGCTCGAAGCGACGGAGTGAGTGCACCCGTTGCCGAGGGGGCTGTGTCAGGAGATCACGTCGATCAACAGCGCGCTCGCATCGTCTGAGGGCTTGATGCGCGGCGTTATGCCCGTGGTCGGGGTGGCGCACTCGAGTGCGCGCAACTCGCTGACGAGGTTTGAAAGGCACCGTTCAGCGACTGCACCGACGAGACGTTCGGGATCATAGCAGGCGAATACGTCAACGAGCCGCATGAAACCGTCCGTCGCGAGCAGGATGCGTGTGCCCGGCTCGACAGACACGAAGCCCGCGCGGATGAAGATGTCGGGCGTCGGCGTGATCGAGAAGACCCCATATCCGTGCTCGTGGTTCATGTGCTCTCTTATCGACTGGAGTGTGGTGCGCATACGCTTCAACAGAGGTGCATGCGGCGCTGCATCCGCGGCGTCGCGGGCGTTGCCTTCGAGATGGGCGCGAACGATGGGATCGAGTTTGCGGTCGCCTGCTTCGTCGTTGCCAACTCCGAAGCGCCGGACCTCGTCATAGCTCTTGTCCGCAACGATCATCGAGCAGTCGCCTATCGAGACGTAAGAGAGGACGCCGGCTTCGTATTTCGCAATGAGGCCCGAGGCTGATGGGTGCTCGTGGCGCGAACGGGGCTGGCGGCGTGTCTCTGCGGCGAAGGCGTCAGACAGGCTCGCGGTGATGTGCCCTGGAAGATCCGCAAACGCGCAGGCCGGTCTCGCCGCATAGGCGCGCAGCGTGGCGTCGAGCGTGCCGGCGATCCAGTCGGCGTCCGTAGCGGCGAGGGTCAGGCGTTCGTCCAGGACATCTGTCGCGCCGTCAATCACCCAGGCGTAGGCTCCCGACAGCGCGGCGCGATCTTCGTTCACTCCGTCGCCGGCAATGGATATCTGATCGATGAGGCGCAAGTGCACGTGTTCACTCAAGTCAAGGATGGAGCGGTCGTACGGCCAACTGCGAATCGCGGTTCAGCCTTATTGTCAGCATGTGTGGCCGAACTGCTGCAAACATCCATCGGTCCAAACGGCGCAGTTGACTCTCTGCGGGATCTCGGATGAAGTCCGCGCGTGCCGGTTTCCGTCCAGAGCGTGGCTCCGGGAGGATGAAAAGGGAACCCGGGAAGAGCCGTTTGAATTTGATATTCTTATGATTTCAGATGGTTCGGAACCGGGGCTGCCCCCGCAACTGTAGGCGGCAAGCTCGCTTCAACTATGCCACTTTCGAAGCCCGAAAGGGACGATGGGAAGGCCGAAGCAGGGCGTTCGAGCCGCAAGCCAGGAGACCTGCCGGTGCACGTCGCCCATTCACAGCGCGGGGCGCGCGGTGAAGCGGACCACCCGTAGTGGCGACCGATGTGCAACCGGTGGGGAGCATCGTCAGGTCGGCCGCGGTCGGGAATACTCCGGACATCCGGTTGATGCAGTCTCCAAGGTGGCCGCCATGTTCGGGCGTGCGCTTGGATGAAGAGTATTTCGCAGTGCTGACGCTGCGCACTCCACCCTCATGGTCGTGACCACAGGGGGTAACAATGGCAGACACCGAAAAGCGCCGGCACGGGGACGCCGGTTGGTGCGAAATGCGCAATCGCATGCGCGCTTTTCCGATGACGCGGGTCGTGCTCGTTTCAGGATTGGGCGGTGCATGTCTCGCGTCCGCCGTCGTGCAGTCGGTACACGCGCAGTCCGTGACGGCCCAAGCGGTGCAGTTGCCGCCTGTCGTGGTTGAGGGCGGTACTCTGGTGCAGCCGAAGGTCATGCCGTCGCCAAAGAAGCCGGCGGTAGAAGAGGCGGCCGGCGGGGCGCAGAAGTCGAAGAAGAGCAAGACGGCGAAGAAGAAGCCGCAGTCAGCGGAGGATGCTATCGCCGGGCAGCCGCCGGTTGCACCCGCTTCCGCGGACGTGGGTGAGGTGACGGGTGCCGGTGCGGGGCCGAACGCGGGCGTGGAGCGAGGTGTACTGGCCGACACGCTCGGGACAGCGGTCAGCGTCGTGACGCGCGAGGAGATCCAAGCGTCGCAATCGCGTGCTGGTGCGGATGTGCTGCGCGGTCTGCCAGGCGTTTCGGTAAGCCAGCAGGGTGGCGTCGGCAATGTCGCCGTGGTGCGGATGAGGGGGGCGGAGAGCAATCATACGCTCGTGCTGATCGACGGCGTCGAGGTCAACTCGGGCATCGATGGCTTCTACGATTTTGCAAACCTCGCAACGGACGATATCGCGCGCATCGAGGTTCTGCGCGGTCCGCAGAGCGGCCTTTACGGTTCGGGTGCGCTCGGCGGCGTCGTGAACATCATCACCCAATCCGGCAAAGGGCCGGCGCGCGTTGTTGCCGAAGCCGAGGGCGGCTCGTTCAATACGCGCGGTGGACGTGCCGGCGTGTCGGGCGGAACCGACACGGCGTGGGGCGCGTTCATGGTGGCATCGCGGCATACCGATGGATTCAATATCGCGCCCAAGGGCAATGAGCGTGACGGCAGCGAGCTGAACACGCTGTCGATGAAGGGCGGCGTAAAGCCGATCGACGGCTTGACACTGAGCGGGTCGTTCCGGGCGAGCAGGCTCGAAACCGAGTATGACGGATTCGATTCGGTCTATCTTCCCGATGGCCTTCCCGCGCTTGGCTATGTGACGGCGATCGACGCTCCCTACTTTTCCAACAACGAAATGTGGAGCGGTCGCATCGCAGCAGATCTTTCGCTTTTCGATGACGCGTGGACACATCAGCTGTTCGCGACCCGTGCGAGCCGCGACTTCTTCGACCACAGTCTCGATTTCGATACGTTCATGATCACCGACAGCAAGCTGATCGACGAGACGACGACCTACGGTTACAAGTCGACGGTGCGGATCGGTCCCAAGGACGGCGGGCCGGTTCGTCATTTCGTGACGGGTCTCATCGAGTGGCGCGACGAGACATTCGATCAGCCAACCTCCGGGAACTTCCATGCCGAGCGCAGTCGCCTCAGCTACGTGGGGGAAGTCCGCGGGGAGTATTTCGGCATTGTCGGACTGGGCGCATCACTGCGCCGCGACGACAACGAGGTCTTCGACGATACCACGGACTGGCGCGTCGACGGATCGCTGAAAGTGCCGTCCACTCCATTCAGGCTGCATGCGAGCTATGGCACGGGCACGAAGCTGCCGAGCTTTGCCGAACTCTATGGCAAGTTCTCGCGCTATGAGGCCAATGAGAACCTCAAGCCTGAGAGTTCGAAGGGGTGGGATGCCGGCATCGAGACGACGCTTCTCAATGGCCGGGCAATTATCGACGTGACCTACTTCAATGCCGATCTCACCAACGAGATCACGGAGGACTTCAGCGCCTATCCCATCATCCGACCCATCAACCTCGATGGCGAGAGCTCCCGGCAGGGTATCGAGGTATCGGGGCGCGTGGCGGTGATGAAAGGCTTCACCGTCGGCGTGGCCTATACGTGGCTCGATGCCAAAGATGACATGGGCAAGCAGGAGTTGCGCCGACCGGAACATCAGGCGCGATTTGATGTCGACTGGCAGTCAGCCGACAAGCGAGGACGCCTCAACCTGTCAGCCATCTACAACGGCAGCATGCCCGATTACGCCTCGGCAGTGGTCGGGTATGGAACCTATAACGGCTATCCTTACGGGATTTACAGCAACGAGACGAAGTATCTCGACTCCTACTGGCTGGTGCGGCTGGCGGGTTCGTATGAAATGGCGCCGGGGGTGGAGGCGACCGCGCGGGTGGAGAACCTGCTGGATCAAGACTACCAGGAGACGTTCGGCTACGAGACAGCCGGGCTTGCGGCTTATGCCGGATTGAGGTTCAAGCTGGAGGCACCGGTGTTGCGGCCGGAGCCGTGGAAGTGAGGTAGCTGGCGCCTGGCCGGCAAAGCGATGCGCAAACGAAAAGACCCAGCTTTCGTGACGACGATGTGGAGGTCGGCCGCACTGGCCGCCGCCATTGTCGTCGTGTTCGTGGGTGGCATCGAGGCGGCTGCGCACGCGGACGAGCAGGGCGAGCCGCCGAAGCGCGTCGTGTCGATCAACCTGTGTACAGATCAGCTGGTTGTCGACTTGGTGGCGCGCGAGCGCATCGCAGGATTGAGCCGGCTGGCGGCGGACCCGGTGCTGTCGGCCGTCGCCGGTCGCGTGGTGGGCCTCAAGCTCCTGCGGGGGCAGGCGGAGGAAGTGCTGGCGCTGAAACCGGATCTCGTGCTCACGACTGCCTACTCGACGCCGGAGGTCGTGGCGCTATTGCGCCGCGTCGGCGTACGCGTCGAGGTGATCGACATGGCGCGCGATCTCGATGGCATCCGCACCGCCATTCGCCGTGTGGCGAGGGCCGTGGGAGAACGGGCGCGCGGCGAAAGACTGATCGCCGATTTCGACCGGCGTATTGCTGCGGCGGCGCCCCGCAGCACGCACCGGCCGACCGCGCTCGCCTATCAGGTCAACAGTCTGACCGCCGAGCCCGGCGGGCTTATGGACGCCGCTTTGAGTGCTGCGGGGTTTGCGAACGTTGCGCGTGTGCGCCCGCTCGGTCCCGCTGGGCGTCTGCCGCTCGAGACGCTGATCGCGCATCCGCCCGACCTCGTTGTCCTTGCAAACGATCCAAAGCAGTTCCGAACCGTGATGGCCGACAACCTTCGCCACCGCGCGTTTCGCAGTCTGCTGGCGCGGCGGCGTCACGTGCACGTGCCGATGCCTCTGTGGCTGTGCGGAACGCCGGCGATTGCCGGAGCTATCGAAGAGTTGAGCCGTGAACGCGCATCGCTGATGCAGGCATCGGCTAGAGGCGTGGGGCCTGCACCTTCCGGGGAGGATGCGGGCGGCGGTTCCGCTTTTGCGCGATGAGCTTGCGATCGGACCACGAACAGACCCCGAGCGGCTGGCGGCTGGAGCGGGATCCCGCCGCGCTCAACGCGCTGTTGTGCATTCTCGCAGCCGCCGCATTCGGCGCATCGCTGATGCTTGGCCCCGAGGGCTTCGGCCTGCCAGGCGGCGGGGAGGCGCTGCGTCTCGTGCTCATGGAGATCAGGCTTCCACGCGCGATCCTGGGCGTACTGGTGGGCGGCGCGCTCGGGCTTGCAGGCGCCGCTCTGCAAGGCTATCTGCGAAATCCGCTCGCGGAGCCCGGCCTGCTCGGCATGGCGGGCGGTGCATCGCTAGGGGCGGTCATCGCGATCCACACGGGGGCCGCAGGTCTCATCTCCTTCGCTCTGCCGCTTGGCGGACTTGTCGGGGCGATGATCGCAACCCTGGCGGTGGTGCTTCTGGCAGGGCAGGGCAGCGCGCCGGTGACGCTGATCCTTGCCGGCGTAGCGATCTCGAGCGTGGCCGGGGCCTTGACTTCGCTCGTGCTCAATCTGGCGCCCAACCCGTTCGCTTCGGTCGAAATGATCTACTGGA
The DNA here is from genome assembly GCA_050246945.1 of Hyphomicrobiaceae bacterium. Lineage (GTDB taxonomy): Bacteria > Pseudomonadota > Alphaproteobacteria > Rhizobiales > Hyphomicrobiaceae > JAEUMD01. The sequence continues at coordinate 208,536 of JBFWVC010000002.1, read as the reverse complement.
TGATGGGCTCGCTCAACGATCGCAGCCTGGAGCACGTGTTCATCGCCGCACCGCTCATCGTGATCGGATCGCTCGTGCTATTGTCGACGAGAAGCGCCCTCGACGCCCTCAGCCTTGGCGAAACGGCGGCGCAGAACCTGGGCGTGGCACCAGGGACGCTACGCCTGCGCATCGTGATTGGCGCCGCGATGTCCGTCGGCGCGGCGACCTCGGTGACGGGTGCGATTGGTTTCGTCGGTCTCGTCGTGCCGCATCTGTTGCGCCCTCTGGTGGCGCACGAGCCGGGGCGACTGCTGGTGCCGAGCTTTCTGGGCGGGGCGGCGCTTATTCTCCTTGCCGACATAGCGCTCAGGTTGTTGTCGCCGGCGGGCGACCTCAAGCTCGGCGTGCTGACAGCCCTCATCGGCGCGCCGTTCTTCCTCTGGCTGGTGCTGGCGTCACGGCGGGAGTTTGGCGCATGATGCTCGCGGCACGCGGAATTTCTGTGCGTCTGGGTCGGCGGCTCGTTCTCGATGACGTCACAGTGTCGGCCGAGCGCGGCGAGCTCGTGGCCGTTATCGGCCCCAATGGAGCGGGCAAGTCGACGCTGCTGAGGTCGCTGGCGGGGCTGGTGCCGCTGTGTGAGGGGCGCGTGACGCTCGATGACCGCGACATCCTCTCCTTCGATGCACGCGCACGCGGGCGCCGCATCGCCTTCATACCGCAGGACCGCCTAGTACACTGGCCACTGCCAGTGCGCCGTGTCGTGGCATTGGGACGCCTGCCACACGATCCGTCGCCCCGCGACGCGGAGGCCATTGCTAGCGCGTTGTCGGCGATGGATCTGGGAGGACTTGCGGATCGGCCTGTCAACGAACTGTCGGGGGGTGAGCTTGCCCGTGTGCTGCAGGCTCGCGCGCTGGCGCAGGAGGCGGATATTCTCATAGCCGACGAGCCAACCGCTGGGCTCGACATGGGGCATGTGTTGCAGCTGTTCGCGCATCTGGAACGTCTGAGTGCGCTGGGGCGCACGGTGATTGTGGCGGTGCATGATGTCTCGCTCGCGCTCAGACATTGCAGGAAGACGATTTTGTTGAAGGACGGCAGTGTGTTGGCTGCTGGAGCCTCGGCCGACGTTGTAACGCCGGAGCGGCTTGCGACGGCGTTCGGCGTCGGCGTCAGCGTTGCGACGTTAGACCACGTGCCGATTGTGTTGGCCAAGCGGACCCTGACATGATGCGGTCCAACACGTCTGGGAGCCTTACAGGCTCGGTTGGCCGCGCGGCGCGGCGTCGATCAAGGGGGCATGGTGGGTTTCTTTCAACGCGCGCTAAAGCTCAATCTGGCGTTGCAAGGTGGCGGTGCGCACGGTGCTTTCACGTGGGGCGTGCTCGACCGGCTGCTCGAGGAGGAGCGGCTGGAGATCGGCTGGGTTTCGGGTACCAGTGCTGGTGCCGTCAACGCGGTTGCGCTGGCCGCGGGGCTTGCCGAGGGCGGGCGCGAGGGCGCTCGCGAGAAGCTTCGCGAGGTATGGCAGGCGGTCTACAAGGCCGGCGTGCCCGATCTTCTTCGACTCAATCCGTTCCTCTACAGCCTGACGCGGTCTTCGCTGGGCCAGATGGCCGGGCTGATGTCGCCATATGAATTCAACCCGCTCGGCTTTGACCCGCTGCGTGATCTGCTGGTTCGGGCGATCGACTTCGAGCGCATAAAATCGCAAGCACCTGTCGGCTTGCTGATTGCAGCAACGGAGGTGGCCACGGGGCAACCACGCTTCTTCCGCGCCCATGAATTGACGGTTGAGACAGTGCTCGCGTCGGCCTGCCTGCCGACGCTGCAGCGTGCCGTGGAGATTTCGGGCAAGGCATATTGGGACGGGGGCTTTTCGGCCAATCCCGATCTTATTACGCTCGCACGCGAGAGCCCGCTTGCCGATACGCTCGTGGTGATGATCAATCCGCGTGAGCGCAGCGAGCTACCGACGGGCTCGCGTGAAATCTCCGGGCACATCAACCACATCACGTTCAATGCGCCGCTACGGCGCGACGTCGAGTTGATCGGGGCGCTGCGTCGAGAGGCAAGAGGCCGATGGTTCAACCGAAACACGTTTGCGGGCAAGCTGCGGCGGCACCGGTTCCATCTCGTCGATGCAGGCCGATATACGGCGGCGCTGAAGCATGAGACGAAGATGAAGCCGGACTGGGGGCTCTTCACGTACCTGCACGGCGCCGGACGGACGGAGACGCACAAGTGGCTCGACCGGCATCGCAGCGATGTCGGGCATCGAGAGACAGCACGGCTTGCCGAGCGGATCCTCGGCGAGCCGCCGCTGGAGCAGCCCGCAAGCCTGCAGGGGCAAGGCGAGCTCGGCGGGCTTATGGCGCCGCAGTCGGCCGCCGCAGTGCTGCGGCGCGCGTGAGCGAGTGGAACCGGTCGGAGGTTTTTCGAATGCTTCCGGCCGTTCCGGCGGGCTTCAAGTTGCAGTCTTTTGAGTGTCGTCTCCCGCCTTCGCCGTCCGCACATCGAGTTCCGACGGTCAGGCTCTATCGCTCGACGACTTTTGCGTATCCGTCAACAATGGTTTCCTCGAGCAATGCACGATAGCGGGCGTGCTCGGGATGCTGTGGCGGAATCTGGCCGAGCGAGCCGGACTGGAATTCGTCCTGACGCTGGTAGACGATCGGGGAGGATACCGGCATCAGCATCGCGCCCTGCTTGTTGAGCGTGGTGATGAGGCCGCGCATCGCGCCCATGCGATCGACCTGGGAGACGAGAACCATGCGCATGGCGCCCTTGGTGAGAGAGACCAGGTGAATGAACATCGACGAGGCAGGAATGTAGAGACGTCCGCGGTGCGAATAGGTCGCGTCGGGTCGTCCGCTCTCCTCGAACAGCAGCGAAGGCCATTCGGGGTCCCAGACGACATCGGTTCGGTAGGCGATGATGACACTGGGCAGCGAGAAGGCAGGGCGCAGAGTGAGGTAGGAACCAATATAGTGATCGACGGCGGCGCGGGTATAGGCACCCATGTAAACGGGTGCGACCAAACCACCTTCACCCTTGAGGTCCATCGGCTCGCTGGCGCCATTCAACGGTGAGCCGTCCCACTCGGCCTTGACGCGCTCATAGTCGAGGCCAAGCACCATGCACACGTCGAACAGGGTCTGATCGCGCACCGAGCGTCCGCCAAGCAGGTTCTGGACGGTCTTTTCGTGGCAATCGGCGGCGTCGGCCAATTCGGCCTGGGTGAGCTTCTTCTCGATCATCGCCTTGCGGATGTCGGCAATGGCGGCGTCACGGTCACGCGGGGCAGAATGGGTGGGGCGCATGGGGCTGGAACGGGCTTCTCGGTTGGCAACTGACGGCCGGAGCCGGCGATGGCGGCTACCCTACCCCAGATTTATCGGAAGTTACCGGTTTTTTCCGGTGGCGTTCCGCTTCGGGTCCGCTGGATGCAGTTTGGCTGGCGGGTGTGGCTGTTGGAGCCCTCGTTGCCGATGCTTCGCGGTCCCAAAAGCTTTGCCCCCGGCCGCGGAGGACCGGGGGCAAACCAATTCAATTCTGCGGGGTCTTGCGACGCCGATCAGCGGCCGAGGACTGCGAGATGCACAGGCACGACGCCCGAGCCCTTCATGCCGATCACGCCTGCGGCGCGGCTCGACAGGTCGATGACGCGGCCTCTGACATAGGGGCCGCGGTCGTTGATGGTTACGACGACCGACTTGCCATTATGGCGGTTGGTGACGCGGACTTTGGTGCCGAACGGCAGCGTCTTGTGAGCGGCCGTCAGCGCGTTCGGATTGAACCAGCCGCCGGATGCGACACGCTGCGGCTGCCAGTAGTAGGAGGCGAGACCGCCACCGGCGCTGGATCCGGTGCTGGAGCTATAGGTTAGCTTCTTCTTCTTGCTGCCACCGCCATTGGACTTCGTGCTGGCAGCTTTGTAGGCCTTCTTGGCGGCCGTCTTGTGCGAAGATTTCTTGTAGCTGGGCGCGCTGGACGCCGAATTTCCGGACCCGCCTCCGCAGGCCACATGGCCACCCATGCATCGCCAATACGTTGCCTGGGCCGGGGCGACATTGGACATCCCAACCGCCACCACGGCTGCTGCTGCGATCAGAAACGTGCGCATGAAACACTCCATCGTTCCGGTGGCATTGCAGTGCACAACGGACGGGCTACGCGATCGCATTCTTTTGCGGAAAAGCGCGTCATGATCCCCTTGTTCCCCCACGCGCGCACGCGACACCGCTTGTGCCCCCGCATGGGTGTTTTTTCCCGTTGAGCCGAACACCAGAACGCGTTCAGCCACCGTGCTTATTGACAGGGTCTGTCCTGGCGGGGCGACGAGAGCATTGGGGATTTGGAGAGGTCAACGCACGAAATGGTCGTAATAGTTAATATAAAATTTTACTCTACTGAATCTGAAGGAAAAATTTTAAATCTCCGTGAGCGCACCGCGACTGCAGGTCGCAGACGCAGGCGCAAGATGCGGCCGCAAAATGCTGCATTGCGGAAAAAAGCCGCCGATGCACGGCCGCAGAATGCCATCCTGGCGGTTCGGCGGCTTACCTCAAGGGAAAGCAGAACCCGGCTTCAAACCGATGGCTCGAAGGATCTTGGCCAGCGGACAGAACCCGGTGAATGCCGCCTGAAGAAGGTTGAGGCCGACGAAGGCAGGGACTGCCAGCCAGTAGGGATGCACGGTGTAGCCAAGGGCTGTGCCCACCAGGATGACCATGCCGGCAAAGGCCATAACAATGCGGTCAATGTTCATGTCGCGCTCCGCGTTCTCATTGCTTGATTGATGATCTTGAGACGTAGGTTGGTTCTGAAGAAAAAATATAAGGCAAGTCTTGTGCAGCGGTCCGTGATCGAAATCACCATACGATAAGGCAGTAACAGGGTGTACCTTCGGCGCAATTCATGCGGGAGGTGGGGGGCGCCCGCATTGGCGCGAGGGTGATCCCCTTTGGAGGGGCTTTCGTTGTGACACGCGAACCTGTTGATGCCCGAAACGGGCAACTGAGCAGCGGGGGCGGCCCGAGGGGTGCGTCCGGCCCGGTTTCTCAGCGCGACGGTGGAAGTCAGCCCGCTGCGCCAGGGTTTGGCGACGCGACGCGAACGTTTGCGCGGATCGGGTTGCTGTCGTTCGGAGGTCCGGCGGGGCAGATCGCCATGATGCATCGCATTCTTGTCGACGAAAAGCGCTGGCTCGACGAGCGCACTTTCCTTTCCGCCCTCAACTTCTGCATGCTGCTGCCCGGACCCGAAGCGATGCAGTTGGCGACTTATTCGGGCTGGCGGATGCACGGTGTACGCGGCGGCTTGATGGCCGGGCTGCTGTTCGTGTTGCCGGGTGCGGCGGTGATCTTTGCGCTCGCTTCGCTCTACATGATTTATGGCACGACGCCGCTGGCGCTCGCACTGTTCGTCGGCGTGAAGGCTGCGGTTCTGGCAATCGTCGTCGAGGCACTTTTGCGGGTTGCGCGCCGTGCGCTGAAGTCGGTACTCGATTGGTGGATCGCGGCCGCGGCGTTCGTTGGCATCTTCGTGCTGGCGCTGCCATTCCCGCTGATCATTGCCCTGGCGGGACTCGTCGGATATCTGGCGGAACCTGCCTCGATGCCGGCGGGGGCGGGCGATGTGCCATTGCGAGCCGCAGCCTCTCGGCCGCGCTGGAGGGCGACGCTTGCAACGGCCATGCTTTGGCTGGCGATCTGGCTGGTGCCTTTGGCGCTGCTCGCGGTCGTGCTGGGCGGAGGGCACGTGCTGACGCAGCTTGCCTGGTTCTTCTCCAAGCTTGCGGTGGTCACATTCGGTGGCGCCTACGCGGTGCTCGCCTACATGGCGCAGGAGGTCGTGGAGCGTCTTGGGTGGCTCAACCCCGGTGAGATGCTCGATGCGCTGGGTCTTGCGGAGACAACGCCCGGACCGCTGATCCTTGTCAACGAGTTCGTGGGGTCGCTGGCGGCGGGGCGTGCGGCCGGCGGTGTCTCGCTGCCAATGGCACTTGCCGGGGCCGTGGTGACGTTATGGGCGACCTTTGCGCCCTGCTTCTTATGGATCTTCGTCGGAGCACCCTACATTGAGCACATTTCGGGCATGCCGCGTCTGCAGGCGGCGTTGCGCGGCATCACGGCGGCTGTGGTGGGCGTCATTCTCAACCTTACGGTCTGGTTCGCACTACATGTGCTTTTTGCAAAGGTCGGGACGATAGCATTCGGTCCGCTTCGCCTTACGGTGCCGGAGTTGAGCTCGCTCGATGTCGTGGCGGCGGGGTTGGCCGTTCTAGCGGCGCTGCTACTGCTCATCGCCCATCGCGGGATCGTAACGACGCTTGGTGTGTGCGGCGGGCTGGCGCTGGTGCTCGCTCAGCTTGGGATGATGGAATAGAGGCCGCGGGATTGTCAGGCGATCCGATAGCCACGTTCCGACAACAAGACGTGCGGCGAATTTTCGGATCGGCTCATGACGCCCTGAACTCTTGCTTTTGTGCATGACGTTGTCGCAAGACCGCTGCGCACTTGTGCGCGACTTGCAATAGATCGCGGTCATGCTTCGTGGAGGGACGCACACGATCCAGCGCCTTGTCTTGAGCATGTTCTCCACGCTGAACCGCTGCACACGTCATCTGAACATGCTCAAGTGTAACCACCGGGGGTCAGAGCCAGCCCTTACGGCGGAAGTAGTAAAAAGGGATCATTGCGGCCACCACCATAAGCACGATCGCCAGTGGGTAGCCGAGCACCCAGTCAAGCTCGGGCATGTGCTTGAAGTTCATTCCATAGATGGATGCAACAAGCGTGGGAGGCATGAGCATTACTGCCATCACCGAGAATAGCTTGATGATTTGATTCTGCTCGTTGGCGATCATACCGAGTACTGCGTCGAGAAGGAATGTGAGGCGGTCAGATACGAAACGCAGCTGTTCAATGAGAGAACGGATATCGCGATGCACGCTCTTGATGCGCTGCACGTCGCGTGTGTCGTCCTTGCGATGCTTCATGGCTTGCGTGAGGAATAGCAACAAGCGCTCGAGCGATGTGACGCTCTCTTCGGCCCGGGAGGCTGTCTCACCCAACCGTCCGATGGTCTTCAGCATGACATCGAGGCGACGTGTGCGTGTCTGCTGGCCGCCCTTGATCTCAAATGCGGCACCTGCGATGCGGTTAACCTCGTCCTGGATGTGCTCAATGAGATCGGCCATTCGCTGGATCAGGCTCTCCATCAGACCGGTCAGGATCGAGATGCTCGTGTCGCAGGCAGCGTCGCGCTTCTCGACGCGCTGAAGGAAGAGCGGGAAAGCCTTCGATTCGGTGTAGCGGACTGTGACGAGCGCGTTGCCCGAGAGTATGAATGTGACGGCAGCGAACTGCGGTGTGCCACCGTCGATGGAATGAGCCAGAATGGCCGTCATGAAGTGCGCGCCGTGTTCGACGTAAAGCCGGTTAGAGGCCTCGATCTCGCGCATCTCGGCGCGCGTGGGGATTGATAGTCCCAGCAGGCGTTCGACGGCGGCATCCTCTTCGGGCGTCGGATGGATCATGTCGATCCAGACGTTGCGCCCGGTGAGGCGTTCGATACCTTCGCGGTGGTGAATGACGCCGTTCTCAATCTCGTAGGCCGTCAACATTGTTGGGGCTCCCCACTTGATGTCCTTGCGGCGGTGCGCAATCTCTTGGAAGTGACCTGGGTGACTTGCCACCGGTGCTCGCCGCGGACGGCGTCCCGAGGCGGCATCGCCCGAGGCCGAGCGGCCAGGGAAGGCACGGCTGGACAATTTGCCGGCCGGTCAAGAGACAAGGCAGATCGTCTTGTCACCGTCAAGAACGAGGAGGACAGGATGGATATAGCTCAGTTCATTCCGCGCATTTGCATTGGTCAGGCGCTGCCGGCGGCGGTCGTTGGCGCGGGCTTGCTGGCGGCTGCCGGGCCAGCCGCCGCGATCGACTGTCAGGACCAGTACCAGGTTGTTCAAGGACAATTGCTCGCAACGCCCTACTGCCAGGACAACTACCTCGCAAAAGTGGCCAGGGAGTATGGTGTCAAAGTCTCTGACGAGACGATCCGCAACAACCCAAACAAGAAAGCCGAGGTCTGCCGCTTTATGGGGTTCGATACGCGTGTGAGCCAAATCTGCGATCAGTATCGTGATTTCGGCCCCGGGTTTGCGCGCTGAAGCAAACGGCCAAACGCGGCAAGCCTTTCGTCGCCGTCACGTAGCGGGCAGCGCTCAAGTTTCCCGGCCGTCGCCGACCGGGAGTTGCTTGTGTCATTACCACAGCAGTTCATCCATGAGCACGCGCGGCGAATGTGCCACGAATGCTTGTCAGCTACGTTGGCAGGGCCAGTATGGGCTTGACCTCGGCATCGTCCTTGGCGCGGCGAACGCGACCATCGAAATGGGCGCCTTCATCGATCGTCAGTATCTGATGGACAATGTCGCCGTCGACCTTCGCCGATGGCTTCAGCGCGACCCGCATGCCCTTGATGGCGCCGTTGACGTTGCCCAGCACCTCGATTGATTCAGCCGCGACGGAGCCGGTGACGCTGGCGGTCTGGCCGATGACGACTTCGCGGCTTGCGATGTCGCCGACAATTTCTCCATCGACCTGCAGACGGCTCTCGCAAACGATGATGATCTTCTCGCCGCCAATGTGGAGGTCCTTGCCGATGACCGATGTGGGGATCGCGTTCGACGACGGCATCATCGGCACGGAAGGCGGCTTGGGCGTGGCCGCGGTGTCCGTCGATTGAATAAATCCGCCCGGCGTCGGCGAGGGAGGTTTCACATCGGCGGGGCGGGTCGGATCGGGCGGCGAGCTGGAACGGCCAAACACGCTAGGTTCCTCCTGGACGCAATACATGATTGAAGCACAAGGTCGACGCATGTCCGGCCCGCAACTGGGCCGCGCATATCGCCATCAGCGGGCGGTCCTTGCCAGAGTTACTAGGTCCGGTGACCGCTTGTCCTTTGAACCATGCATTTTCGGCAATAGCTTGTCGAGCGCGCGAGGCGATGTACCTCGTCTTTCGAAAAGTTCCGGACGTGGGGTTGTTTCCGCGGCACACGGCGCTGCGTTGTGGTGCCGGGGTCCATGCAGGGCCAAATTGGCATTCGTCTTCGGGATTTCGCGATCAAGAGCGACAAATTGGTTAATGTTGCTGCACTTTCAGGCTGGCTTTGCCGTTAATCGGACGTCGAAGGCAGGCGGGCTTTTCAATGTCTGGAACACAACGCAGTAGCGCTCGGTCAACTTGAGCAGGGTTGCCTGTTCCTCATCGGTCAGATTTCCGACGACGTCGAATCTGAGCCTAACGGCTTTGAAGCCGACGGGCACTTCCCGCGCGACGCCGAGGGTGCCGCGGAAGTCGAGGTCTCCTTCGGCTGTAACGCGCGCTTCACGGACATCGAGCTTCAACGCGGTGGCGACGGCATTGAGCGTGACGCCGGCACACGCGACGAGCGCATCGAGGAGCATGTCGCCGGAGCAGGCGTGCAATCCGCTGCCGCCCGTTGCCGGATGCAGGCCCGCTTCAACAAGGGCGCGCGCAGTAGATACGGAACAGGTTAAGCCGTCGCCGATCGAACCTTCAGAGCGCAGTGTGATCAAGGCCGACGCAGCGTCCTCGCGATATTTATCCTTGAGCGGCGCTTGGAGGGCCTTCAGGGCATCTGCGTCCATCATTCACGGATCCGTTGGGGTTTCAGATGGGATTGCGATCGGAGGTGTCGGGCAGGCGGCGCCGGTCACGCCGCCTGCCGGATTCGATCAGCGGCGAGGCACCCAAAGATCAACGAACGGTGCACGCACGCGTACGCCTGCATCCGAGCGCTCTACCGAGGTAAAGGGCGCCTCGACAACGACGTTACCGTCACGTTTGCGCACGTATGTCGTCGGTGCATCAACCTCGACGTCACCGGAGTATCGATCATTGTCCACACGGCGGTCACGATGCTCGCTTGCGGCTGCGACGGTCGAACGCCCGCTCGAGGCCAACGCCCACACGTGCGCCGGCAAAGCCGGTGCCGCCATGGCAGCGGCTACCACGGAGAGGAAAGCGAGGCCGGTACATGCGGCCCCAGCGGAAGGTTTCAAGCAGCTCATGATACGCATGATATCAATCCCAATTATTGACTGAAGATGGCTCTTGTGTTGTTGGCCGCGTTCAGCGACGGGCCCGATTTCAACATGCTGCACGTGCCGGGGTCAAACACGCCTTTGCACGCAGTGAACGCTTAGGGTACGGACCCGCGTCGCCCTAACTGAAGCGTGTCGCAAATTATTGGATCCGCTCCTGACGCCATAAGTCCTTGTTTTTGTGCAAGCCGTCATGGCAATGCGGCGGAACGCTGTTGCGCAACATGCATCTTGTCGATCAAAAACAAAGGGGAGGCCTCCGGCCTCCCCTGCGGATTCATCAGCGATACCGCAAATCAGACCTTCGAGAGCATAACCTCGGCAGTCTTGGGGCCGAAATTTCCATCCGCACTCAGGCCATTCTTGTTCTGGAAGTCGCGGACGGCCTCCTTGGTGGCGCGGCCATAGTCGCCGTCGACCTCGATCTCATAGCCGAGCTCGTTCAGCAGTTCCTGGAGCTTCTTGACGTCGTCGCCCTTGTCGCCGCGGCGCAGAATGCGGTCGAACTTCGGCTTGTCGCCGCCGATCGGGCCTGCAAGAGCGTTCTTGCATGGGCGGGCGGAGCGGGTGCAAACCCACCGCTTCTTGCCGTCGACCTGGATCTGTTCGCAATCGATCTTGCGATCCTCCGCCACACGCCAGGACTGGAAGCCCGGGCCGGCCTTGGCCTCGGCGGCCTTACGCCAAGCGAACAGCGAGCTTTGATAGGCGCCCAGCGAACGCGACAAGAAGGGCTCGCCCTCGGCGATCACGACCTCGTCCTTGCAATCCTTCGCCGATACAGCGCTGATGGACGCAACGGTCAATGCCAGCGCCCCAGCGACCAAGCTGAGAAAACGATACATCGGAAACCCCTTTTTCATGGAAGCGTATCGGGGTCCTAGTCTTCCAGACTGGATGGCGGGGAGCCACTGCGCGAATGCGATCGAATTCGAATCGCGACATCAGTGTGGCAGAATCGCATCCATATGCTGTGGCAGATCGCGAAAACTCGCACGACGTCGGTTTACGTCGATAGAAAAATTGGCAATCCGGAAAGATGTCGGCGGAACGCATATGCATTGGCATGTCGTGAACGTCCATAGGGGGAGCGTGCATTTCAAGATTGGAGGTTGAGCCCATTCCTCTGTCATGCATCGCGCGCATGGGTTGGTTTGGTGTGCGCGCGTCAGCGATTTCCATCTTCGGCTCGATGGTTCGGGCTCATTTTGGGCGTGCGCGGTGGTCATGGCTTGGCCGGGCGCGCCGCGGACGTCGTCGCCGCTAACAACCCGGGAGATGTCAAGCGGGAACCGGAACAATTGGTGGAAGGTCTGGTTTCGATCATCGCTTCGCGCCTGATCAGCTGGTGCATGGGGGTCGCAACGGCGTGCGCATGTGGCGTCCGCATGCATTCAGGCATGACGCTCATGACGATGGATCAGCCGGCCCGAGCGGAAACGCGCAGCGAACGCGGCTTCGTCGTGATGACGACGGAACCCGCCTGACGGCCGTAGACGCCGAGAGAGCCCAATTGGGAGAACGACAAAGGGCTGCCTTTTGGGCAGCCCTCCGTGGAACGAGGCGCGAAACGGGCAATGCCCACGCGCTTGTAGCCGAATCATTCCGCTAGTCACCCACCGTGAGGCAAGACCGCGTCAAATCCAGCGACCGCGACATCGCAGCCCCAAAAATCCCACTCGACATCGGATCACCTCCTTTCGGTTGTTGACGATGGAGCACATGTTGCCACTGTTCGTGGCGGATTCAAGTCCGACGTTGTGTGGTTTGTGGAATGTCACGAATATTACTCGAGTGTCGGTCGCCGCCGCCCTACGCGAGGGTATCATGCGGAGGCTGTGCCGAACCGCGAACAATCGTGGTCTGGTCGTGAGGCAGACTGCGTGGGGACAATGGGACCGGGATAACAGGAGCAAGTTGAATGAGGTTGGAGACCCTTGCAATTCACGCGGGGCGGGCCGTCGATCCCAGTACGGGTGCTGTCTCGTTGCCGCTGCATACGAGCACGACGTTTGAGCGTGCCGCCGACGGCAGTTTTCCAACAGGCTTCCAATATTCCCGCGAGGCCAACCCGAACAGGATTGCGATCGAAACCTGCATTGCAGCGCTGGAAGGTGGTAGGCAGGCCATAGCATTCGCGTCGGGGATGGCTGCCATCGCCGCAACCATCGAGGCGCATGCCACAACGGACCAAGCGCGCATCATAGTGCCCGGTGACATGTACTTTGGCATCCGCGCGCTTGTCGCAGAGACCGATTTCGGCCGGAGGTTCGATTTCGTTACTGTCGATATGACCGATCTCGAACAGGTACGCAGGGTTCTTGCGGAAGCAAAGACGACACTCGTATGGGTGGAGACACCATCGAACCCACTGATCACGGTCGTCGACATTCAGGCGGTGTCAGAACTCGCTCATTCCGCCGGCGCTAGCGTCGCTGTCGACAACACTTGTGCTACGCCCATTCTGCAAAAGCCGCTCTCACTTGGCGCGGATATCGTCGTCCATTCGGCAACGAAGTATATCGGTGGCCACTCCGACGTCATGTTGGGTCTCGTCGTCCTGAGTGACACGTGCGACCTTGGCGGTCGTATACGGGTAATCCAGAAACACAAGGGCGGCGTGCCTTCTCCCTTCGATTGCTGGATGGCCTTGCGAGGCGTCCAAACGCTTCCGCTGCGCATGTCTGCTCATTGCTCAAATGCGGCGACGGTTGCCCAGGCGCTTGTGGCACTTCCCGGAGTTGAGGGCGTGTTCTATCCGGGGCTGTCCGACGATCCTGGGCATGAAATTGCTGGCCGGCAAATGTCGGGTTTCGGCGGTATGCTCTCTTTTGTTGTGTCCGGCGGTGCGGAAGAGGCCTTGCGATTTTCGGGCGCGCTGAAACTCATCACTCGCGCCACAAGTCTCGGCGGCACCCACTCTTTGATCGAGCATCGGGCTTCGATAGAAGGGCCGGGAACGCGAGCCCCAGCGGGACTATTGCGGCTTTCGGTCGGACTAGAGCATCCCGACGACATCATCGAGGATCTGCGCGCTGCGCTGACCGCGACCTTTCATGGATAGAGCAGGTCAGTAATAGATTGAATCAGGCCTGTCCATCGTGGCCTGCTCTATCTCTTTGTTCGAGAGACTGATTCACGCCTTCGACGGAAGCATGGCTGCTTCCATCTCAGACGAACAGGCTCTAGCCATGTCACGCAACCGGCTTTGCTTCAAGCGTGGAGCGAATTTTCAGGTTCGCTCCTGTCGCTTCAGGTGCTTTCTTGTGTCTGTCGTCGTCGCAATGCCGCTGCACACTTCAGCTGAAGATGCTTGAGCGCTCCGAGTGGCGAAGCGTTGCGATCGAGACCACGCTCTATCTATCCCAACGCATCGTTGGCGCGTTTCATCTTCTCCGCATCGATGTAGACTTCCGAGCCTAGCTCCCGGAACTTCCTGCTCATTGCTTCCATGCCGGAATCGGGATCGATCCGGGTCGTTTCGAGCGCCACCTCGACACCAGCCTCGTCGAGCTTGGCGGCAAAGTCGCGCACGTCCTGCGTGATCTTCATCGAGCAGAACTTCGGCCCGCACATGGAGCAGAAATGCGCGACCTTGTGGGCTTCCTTTGGCAGTGTCTCGTCGTGCATCGAGCGCGCTGTGTCAGGATCGAGGCCGAGATTGAACTGATCCTCCCAGCGGAACTCGAAGCGTGCCTTCGACATGGCGTCGTCGCGCAACTGGGCCGCCGGGTGGCCTTTTGCCAGATCGGCCGCGTGGGCGGCGATCTTGTAGGTGATAACGCCGGTCTTGACATCGTCGCGGTCGGGCAGGCCCAAGTGCTCCTTTGGCGTGACGTAGCAGAGCATGGCGGTGCCGAACCAGCCGATCATTGCCGCTCCGATGCCGCTGGTAATGTGGTCGTAGCCCGGCGCGATGTCGGTCGTCAGCGGGCCCAACGTGTAGAAGGGCGCCTCGCCGCAGCTCTTGAGCTGCTTGTCCATATTGATCTTGATCTTGTGCATCGGCACGTGGCCGGGGCCTTCGATCATCACCTGACAGCCTTTCCTCCAGGCTGTTCTGGTCAATTCGCCGAGCGTCTCGAGTTCGGCGAACTGCGCGGCGTCGTTGGCATCGTAGATGGAGCCGGGGCGCAGTCCGTCGCCCAGCGAGAAGGAGACGTCATAGCGGCGCATGATGTCGCAAATTTCCTCGAAGTTCTCGTAGAGGAAGCTCTCCCGATGATGGGCGAGACACCACTTGGCCATGATCGAACCACCTCGGGAGACGATGCCGGTCATGCGCTTTGCTGTCAGCGGTACATAAGCAAGGCGCACACCGGCATGGATGGTGAAGTAGTCGACGCCTTGTTCGCACTGCTCGATCAGCGTGTCGCGGTAAAGCTCCCAGGTCAGCTTGACGGGATCGCCATCGCATTTCTCCAGCGCCTGATAGATAGGCACGGTGCCGATGGGGACGGGCGAGTTGCGCAGGATCCACTCGCGGGTGTTGTGGATGTTGCGACCGGTGGAAAGGTCCATCACCGTGTCCGCGCCCCAACGGATCGCCCACACCATCTTTTCAACTTCTTCCTCGACCGATGAAGTGACGGCGGAGTTGCCGATGTTGGCGTTGATCTTCACGAGGAAGTTGCGGCCGATGATGACCGGCTCCAGCTCGGGGTGATTGATGTTGGCGGGGATGATGGCGCGACCCTTGGCGATTTCGTCGCGAACGAATTCCGGCGTGATGTGCTCGGGGATCGCGGCGCCGAAGCTCTCGCCCTCTGCAATGGCATTTCTCGCGCGGGCGAGGGCGGCGGTGCGGCCCAGGTTCTCGCGGTGGGCGACGTAGATCATCTCCTTGGTGACAATGCCGGCCCTGGCGAACTCGTATTGGGTGATCGGGCTGTCGCCTGCGCCGCGCATCGGAGCCACCTTGTTGGGGAAGTCGCGCGCCAACGCCTTGCCCGTGACGTTGCCGTTGTCCTCAGGCCTGATTTCGCGGCCGCGGTAGCTTTCGATGCCGCCGCGCTCGCTGATCCACGGTTCACGGATGCGGGGCATACCCTTTTCGACGTCGATCGTCGCGCCGGGGTCAGTATAGGGCCCTGAGCTGTCATAGACCCGGAAGGTCGGCTGGTCCGGGTCGGTCAGCGCAATCTCACGGAACGGCACAGAGATATCCGCATGGCCCTCGGGCGAGGTGTATATCTTTGACGATCCGGAAACCGGGCCGGTTGTCACCTTCGGAATCATCAGGTCGTTGGCGCGGGTGATCTTGTTCATTGCGTTGCTCCCTTGCGCTTTGCTGCGCGTCTTGGCGCGGCGTTGGCCGCTGTTTTCGTTGCCGGCGAACCGCAGGTATCGCCATTGATGAGGTGGTTTCCGGTCAGGCGCAGCGCTTCACGGATGCGTTTGGGCAGTCCTGCGGCGACGAGGTCGTAGCTGGCGCGCAGATAATCCTTCATACCGGTGTCGTCGAGCGTTTCGGCGGAGGTGCGCTGTATCCAGGTCATGCCGCGCGAGGCGAGATAGGGCGCTGGTCGGCAGCCGGGCAAATCCTTCAATAAATTGTAACTCATTGCCGAGCACTTGAATGTGATGTGGACTTCGGTGTCGTTTTCGCGCCCGATGGCGAAGACTTTTGCGGCGACCTTCCAGACATGGGCACCGCCCCACTGCACCACGTGCGTCGTGGCTGGAAGCGAGCGGCAGAACCGGTTGTAGTCGTTCAGGGTCACAGGCGTACTCGCGACGGGCGCAGCTGTTACAACAGACGATAGGCCTTGGCGGTGAGGAACGCCCCGACCGCAAGCATGACACCGGCGGCGACCAGGACGGTTGCCGGGGCGACGACGAATTTGCTCGCAATCTGGGACGCATGCTGGAAGAGAAACATACGTATCAGCCCACCGACGATGGCGAGCCAGCCGAGGGCGGTGACGAGCGCAGGCCAGCCCGACCAGACGTTATGGACGTGCACAATGGCGAGACCTGCCACGAGCAGGAGGATGCCAGACAGAAAGATCACTGCGTAATCGTTCGCTATCTGGGCTGCGATCTGTTGCATAGCATCGCGGTTTACCAACATCGCGGCCGACATTGCGAGCAACGTTGGTCCCATCAGTTTGGCCAGATAGCGTGACAGGTCATCGTTATGGGCCATTGCTGGATCTCCACGCGCGTGACGCCCGTTCGTAAACGTGCCAAGCGCTGTACGGTCTAAACCGGAGCCAGCGGGAAGGGCGGAATAGGGGTAGATCGGATCCCGTCCCTTCGCCGGCATGACCCGGATCAGGTTCTAAGGGTGCTCGCGCGGCTGCAACGCGATCTCAGCCGGTGCCCCGGCGCCCCTCGGATGCAGGCAATGTGACGCGACGGCGGCGCCATTGCAAGTCCGTGTTCTGGCGCTCTCCTTGCTGGCGGGCAGGCTCGGTGGGAAACTGCCAAAAACCGGTGATCGCGGGTGGGCGCCGCGTTCACCGGGAATCTCTACAACGTCATGAATAGTCAGCGGCCTGAAGCGTCCAGTGTCGTCAGAAGCGCGAAATTCGTTCCGCACGCCCTGCAGAACGAGACGGATTTCGCGATCACAACACGTGTTCCGACCCTGCCTCTTGGTTCCCTGTCGGGTACCTGCGCGTCAGTCCGGAACCCTAGAGCAGGTCAGTATTAGATTGAATCAGGCCTGACCATCGTGGCCTGCTCTATCTCTTTGTTTGAGAGACTGATTCACGCCTTCGATGGAAGCATGGCTGCTTCCATCTCAGGCGATCAGGCTCTAGATTTCTTAGTTTGTGTTCTGGATCGACTGACGTTTGGCGGACTGCGCCCGGGCAACAAAAGTCGGATCCAGAACACCAGCGAATTTTCGATTCGCCCCTTACGCTTCAAACCCGCTTTTGCATGTCGTTAGCGCATAGCCGCTGCGCACGTGTGTGCGTGTTCGACACGCATCAGGTGCGCGACGGTCGCCGTCGGACCAGAGGATCAGACTTTTTCGAGCACACGCTCAAGACGGGCACGCACATCGCTGGCAATGGCGTCGAGTTCCTTGTTGCCGACCATGGCCATGGCGCCGGCCGGGTCCATCGCCGAAACCTCGACGCGGCCGTCCGGATGCTCCTGCACGACAACGTTGCATGGCAAAAGCACACCGACCTGGTTCTCGGCACTCAGCGCCTTCAAAGCGAGTGGTGGATTGCAGGCACCGAGAATTTTGTACTTGGGAAAATCGACGTCGAGCTTCTTCTTCAGCGTTTCCTTGACGTCTATCTCGGTCAGGACGCCAAACCCCTCGCTTTTCAGGGCCTCGGTGGTGGCTGCAAGGGCCTCGTCATAAGTCTTTGAGACGGTCTTGGCGAGGTAGTATGACATTTGAGCATCCTCCGGCATTCACAAACATGTTCTGCGGGTCGAGGTGGCATCAAATGGCTAAGAATTCAAGGCTCGGGCGCGATCTGCCTCAGCATGGCACGGGGTGGAGCCAAGGGCGATGCGGGCGCCTGATCGGCGCCCGCAGGCAACTCGATCAATGACTTGAGGCGAGGAGCCGCTGGAATGCCTTGAGCGTGCGAGCCTCGGCGGCGGTGTCCTTCATGTACCAGTGGAAGAAGTGGTGGCTCAGGTAGAGGCCGTACAGTTCGAATACCGTCTGTTCGGCGTCAACGTCAGCGCGGAATTGCCCGAGGCGCTTGGCATCGCGGATTGCTTCGGTGACGATTTCGGACCAGCCATCCAGAACTTCCTTGAGCCGCGTGCGCACCGGTTCGGAGAGTTCAACGGCCTGCCGGCTCGCGTGCACGAATGGGCAGCCGCCCTTCAGCATCGGCGCGCGGCTCCAGGCAATCCAGCGGCCGAACAGCATCTTGAGACGTGGTTCGCCTGCGGGCGCGTTCAACGAAGCTTCGACGACATCGCGCAGGAAAAGGGCCGTGGCCTGTTCCAGCACGCCAAGTTGCAGGCTTTCGCGATCGGCGAAGTGGCCAGTGAGCCCGCTACGCGGCAAATCGAGTTCGCGCGCCAAAGTGCCCATCGTCAGCGCGGTCAGTCCCTGCGTGCTTGCTATGCCGAGGCCATGCGACAAAATTCGCTCGCGGATAAGGTCAGGCGTCCCCATGTTCACATTCCCTCCGTGCCCAAGTTTCGTGCAAGTCCATCGATGACGTACCCATCGAGTATTCTTGCGACGCAGGCGACGAATTGGGCGCCGGACTTGGGAAATTCTGGGGCAGCCGCGTGGCAATGACGTGAACTTGAACGCGCCGTGTCTGCGGGGCCTCAGCTTTCCTGCGGATTCTGGTCACGGTCGCATTCGCGGCAATCGAGTTCTAGGCCGATGCGGGATCGGCGGCCCTCTTCGGTCAAGACCCATGGGCGTTCGACGAGCGGCGGCTTGTGGCGGACGTGCTGCTCGTGACCGCATTCGAGCATGGCGACGAAGTGCCCTTCAATATCCTCGTAGAAACCGATGATGCAGCGCTTCATGCAGCGAGCGCGGCGGCGGCGCCGTCGACCCAGCTCTTGATCCGTTCCACATCGGGAGGTGAGCCGTCGCGCAGGATGCGCTGTCCCTCGGCGGTCGATGCAAACTTCAGAATGTCGGCAGAAAGCGCGGCTGGATCGGCGTCGGCGATGGCGGCGACAGTGTGGTAGCCTGCACCGACCAGAAGCTGTGCGTGCCCGCCTCGCAGCCCGGGTACGGCCATGACGAGATGTGCCTGGTCCTGCCAGTCGGCGATCGTTTCTGGGCCAATGTGGCGGGCATCGATCAGTTCGGCCATGGTCATTGCATCAGCTTCGAGGAACGCGCCCACTGTGCGGATGCCGATAGCATAGAAGCGCTCGGCGGTCTTTGGGCCGATGGAGGGTGCGCGCTCAATGTCGTCTGCGGCCGCAAGATACAGGCGCGGGGCACTTTGAGCTTGTGAAGGCGTATGATTAGTTAAGCGCATCTTTGTCGCGGGCGCAGGCCTGGGAGCCGATGCCGATGCAGAAGCAGCCGTTTCGGCGGCCGCGGGAATTTCTGCCGCGCGATGGGGATCGCGTTCCATGTCGGATGCGGCGGAAATGCCGTGCGGTACTTTCCTTGGCGTATTTCCGGCGAACGCCGCGGGTGCGCGCGCGACAGGATTTGCTGTCTTTGTTGCTGCCGTCACGTTCCCTGAAGGCAAGCGACGAGCCCGCTTTACAGCCTGCTTGGCATCGCGTGCCGAGACGACCTCCCTGGCATGGAGATCTCGGACGATCCGGTCGTCTTCGGGAAGCGCGCGCTCGACATGGCCGGTGGCCATAAGCTCATCGTACATCGCCTCGACGATGCGGCGGTCTTCGGCGTTGGACAATTTTTTCTGCACCCACCTCGCCGGGATTTTGAGAGTGGCAAGCACCGTTTCGAGAGAGAGTGTGACGTGTGGCGGTGTCGCGCCGGACTGGGCGATGGCGCGCTCGAGCACGCGCGCAAAGCCGTCTGCCGCATATAGGATCAGATCCCCTACCAAGTCGCGCGCGATGGGGTCCAGTCCCGCAGGAGGATCGACGACGCCGATGTTGAAGTCGTAGTGAGCGATCAGCCGTTCATAATGCGCATTGGCCTTCTCGGCCCCCTGGCACACGAAATCTTTCAGCCAATCAGCTCCGGTCGGCGCCTGGACGAGTCGCGAGCGGGTCAATACCTCGGCCTCTCGCTTCAGGTTGTCGTAGTCACGGTTGATGGACCACTCGACGGCGCGGTGGATGTTGTTTTCGGCTTCCGACTGGGCAGTGTGGAACGGATGGATCGGGTCAGTGTAGTAGTGGCTTAGCACGCCGGCGCACCAGACCGCCTGTGCCCAGTCTCGCCGCTCCAGGGCTTCCACGAGATGTGCGTACCAACTCGTCACCTTTTCCGGCGCGCCGCCCCAATAGGCATCGCGCACATGGAGGACGTGGTTTTTGAAATCCTTGAACTTGTTGTCGGGGGCTTTTGAACCATCAAGGTAGAGTTCGACGTGTTTCAGGAACAGGCGCTGCCAAGCCTCGGCATCGGCGCGTGCCAGCCGCTGCAGCGCATCGAGCGCCAGCTTGTGATGGGTGCCATTCGCGTGGGTTGCGTAAATGACGCGGAAAAGAAGGCTCATGGCAGCTGCTCCGCAGGAAACGGTGTGACTTGCCGGGCGCCGAAAAGCGGTTCGCGGCGTGATGCACGGTGGACGGTCCTGCGAGTCGAGGGGGCGGCGCAAACGCGCCGGGAGGAAAAGAGCGGCTTTCAACAGGATTTGCCTGCAGCACGCCCGATTGGGGGGCGCGGCCGCTGTATTTGGAGACGACTGATGCGGATGCAACTCGCCTAGAGATTGCTGTCCGGACCCGAGCGGGTTCTCAGGTTTCCGCGGTCATGGCGGTGAAATGGCGCAAAAGCGCACTCTCGTCGGCGCCATCTGTACCCTGCAACGCGTCGGAAAGCATGTCGCGGGCAAACGCAACGCATTCGCCGCTTACACCGATGTGCTCGGAGAAGCCTACCGCATCGGCAACTGCGCTGTGGGTGCTGGCGAGATCGTGTTGTGGCACTGCGCCTGCCACTCCGCCGGCGAGGGTAGAGCACTCCGGTCCGGTCGCCACGGGCCCATCGAACACTCGCGCCAGCGTATCCGGCGCTATGCCCGCATGGCGTCCGATCAGTATGGCTTCGCTCAATGCGATGAGACGCGCGGCGCGCACGTAGCTACGCAGCGCGGACAAGCCGATCGCCGTTCCGGTTGCGCCAACCCGCTTGAAGGCACCAACTGCATCGAATACCGGACGGGCGCGTTCTACGAGATCGGGGAAACCGCCGACCAGCATCTCCAAGGGCTCATCGCTCTCGGTATGGACAGCTGCGCAGGAGAGGACGTCGATCAGACCGATGCCGCCGGAGCCCAGTTGTCCGGTCATGCGAAGGGCATCCTTGTAGGGTCCGCCGCCGAAGTGGACGATGATCGAGCCTGGAGCCATGGCGAGCGCGAAGCCCGGTCGGTCGGAGTCACCGATGGCGGCGGTGCGCAATCTCGGTATGTCGGGTAGTGCCGAGACGATGATTTCGGATGACATGCCGAAGTCGGTGAGGCTCGGAGCGATCTCAACACCCGGGACTTGAGACAGGAAAGCGCGGCGACGTTCTCCATCGAGATCGTAGACCTGGACGGGCAGATTCTTTTCCGACAGGCGACGGACGAGCGCTGTTCCAAGGCGGCCGAGGCCGATTAAACCGATGGGCCGCATGTCTTGCATGGCGCTGCTCCGGGGTCTTGGCGATCAGAGTGTTCACAATCCACTGCCAACAGCGGTGCGGCAAGAGCGTTTGCGGGGAAAGGTTCCGATCCTGAGCCGAACAACGATTTTGCAGCGCAATATCGGCGACATCGGCGCCTTGGCAGTGTCCGCCAATGCGGGCCGTTGCCGGTGGATGCGAACGGCACGTGCCGGAGCGATGCAGAGGGTAGTTTGCAGCCCGTGAGGCGGTTCCGGAACCCGGCGCGGCGGCGTGGCGTTCTTCAAACAAGGGGCGAATGTCTCGACTATTGTCAAAACTGGAGGCATGCCATGCGCACGCGAGCATACATCACGGTCCTTGCCGCAATGATGATTTCAGCGGTGCTGTTCGGCACGTTCGTCACGATGATACTGTCGATACCGGCGCTGAAAACGAATGCTGACTTGCTCATTCCGCTGTCGATCCTAGCGAGTCTGATCATCGCTCCGTTGCTCGGATGGAAGTTGGCACCGGAAGTCCGCTCCAAGGTGATCCGCCGAGAGCATCAGCGCGGCAACGACTGGTATTGAGGATTCGCTACATCCCAACGTTTTGGGGTACGAGACCGTGGTCTGGAGCGGGTCAGGATTGGCATGAACCAAGTCGCGCCATTGTGGCCTGCTTCATCTTGTTGTTTGAACGACTGAACGAGCGCCATCGACTAAAGCACGACTGCTTCCATCGCAGCCGTTCGGGCCCAGGGTCTTCCTTCAGGCTCTAGCGACCCTCGCGCCACCATGCGAGTGCCATGAACGCGAGCAGCGCAGCCAGAGCAGCAAAACCGGTGAACATCGGCGTCAGCTTGACGCCGCGGGTCACGTAGGCCGCCCGGTCCTTCAGTCCCATCCAACCATTGCCTGCCATCACGCGCGCCGCCGACATCAGGGCGACGCGCGGCACGTTGACGTCGGTGGCGGCGCTACTTCGCAGGATGCCTGGCGTGCGGGTCCAGAACACACCGCCGCCGGTGGCGCCAACAAGCGGCTCGAGCTTTGTGCTGGTGGCCGTTACCTCGCTCATCTCGCGAACGTCCTCGACGCCGGCATGGGCGATGGCGGACAGATCGCCTTGTGTCATCTTGTAGAGGCCGGGGCGTTCGACATCCTCGGTCGTGCGGAAGAGACCGGGAGCGACCTTGTCCAAAGTCACATCGTGTGTCTTGCCTTGCGGCGTGCGCACGGTGACGGGAGGAACGGTGTCACCCATCGTGCGGCGCTCGATCGTCAGCTTCAGACCGCGGGCATGCGCGAACAGTCTCTCCTCCTCGAGATCGGGCTCCTTCATCAGCCAATGGGACAAGCGCCGCAAGAGATCGGTGTGCGGTCCTCCGCCGTCATATCCGCGCGCCCACAGCCAGGCCTGATCCGAAGTCAACAGCGCCACGCGACCCTTGCCCTTGCGATCGAGGATCAGCAAGGGAGCATCCTCGGCACCCTTCATAATCACCGAACCACGTTCGGGCTTCACTTCGACCTGCCGAAACCAGCGGCCCCATGATGGCGCAGCGTTGGGATCGGCGGAGGCGACTTCGTTCGTTGCGCCGGGCAGGCCGCGCGTGACGGGATGCTTCATTCCGTCGGCAGTGATCGTGGCCTTGAACGGCTGCTCGATGACGCGACCGGTCGGAACGGCCGGTAGGACGGGCGCCAGTGGCGTGCGCTGGAGGCTGTAGCGGCCCGCGTAATCATCCCCAGCGGCCAGCAGCAAGGCACCGCCATGTTCTTCAACGTAACGGGCGATGTTGTCGTAATAGATCATCTGAAGGATGCCGCGATGCTGATAGCGGTCGAAGATGATAAGGTCGAAATCCTTGATCTTCTCGGAGAACAGCTCGCGCGTGGGGAAGGCGATCAGCGATAACTGGTTGATCGGGGTGCCGTCCTGTTTTTCGGGCGGGCGCAGAATGGTGAAATGCACGAGGTCGACGGCGGCATCGGATTTGAGCAGGTTGCGCCAGGTACGCTCGCCGGCATGGGGTTCGCCGGAGACCAGAAGGACGCGCAGGTTCTCGCGCACGCCCTCGGCAGCGACGACGACGCGGTTGTTGGCCGGTGTCAGCTCTCCAGCGGCGGTCTCCAACTCCATTTCTAGGATGTTCTGTCCCGCATGCGGGAACGGCATGTCGATCTTGGTCTTGCGTCCGATGACGGTGCGGACGGTTTCGTCGGCCTGTCCTTCGCGGCGGATCGTGAGGCTCACAATCTCGCCGGCTCGTCCGGCCTTACCGGTCTCGCGGACCGCGAACTCGATGTCGCGCGACTGGCCGACGATGCCGTAGCGCGGAGCCTGAATGACTTCGATGCGGCGGTCGAACTCATCGGGCTCGCCGGTCAGCAGCGCATGCACGGGCGCATCGAAGCCCAGACCGGCGGCATTCGCGGGGACGTCGTGCACCTGGCCGTCGGTAATCATGATAACGCCAGCCAAGCGGTCGGGCGGGGTGTTGGCGAGCGCGCGATTGAGTTCGGCGAAGAGCTGCGTGCCGGAGGTGGCGCCGTCGACGGGGCGCGCGGCGGTGAACCACTTCACTTCAAGGTTCTTGATGCCCTTGAGCTTCGCTTCGAGGTCGGCTCGGATCGCCTGGGCCTGTGCGGGGCGCTCGGCGAGCGTCTGAGACGTGCTCTCGTCGATTACCACGAGGGCGATGTTGGCCAGGCTTTCACGCTCCTCCTCGCGCAGCGTGGGATTGGCGAGCGCGGCGAGCAGTGCGGCAATGGCGAGTGCACGCAGGAATGCTCCGCGCGAGCGGCGCCACAAGAGCAGTGCGACGAGCGCCAGCGCAAGCAATATTGCGACGACGAAGAACGGACCGGGCAGGAAGGGAGCAAAATCTATCGACCAGTTGCTCATCGGCGTCCCTTCATTGTCCAAGGCGCTCGAGAAGCGCGGGGACGTGCACCTGATCGGCCTTGTAGTTGCCAGTCAGCGCGTGCATCACGAGATTGACGCCGACGCGGAAGGCCATCTCGCGCTGTCCTTCGCCGCCGGGAACGGTCGGATAAAGCGGACGGCCGCGCTCGTCGAGCGCCCACGCCGAGGCCAAGTCGTTTGACGTGATGACGATTGAGGTAACGCCGTCGGCGCGACGGGCCTGACGGCCAGACTCGGCGGATTCGGGCGCACTTGCCTCGACCCACATCGTGCCGCCGTCCCAGCGGCCGGGGAACGAACGCAAGAGGTAGAAGGACTTGGTAAGCACATGGCCCTCGGGCACCGGCTCCAGGCGCGGCAGGTCGAGGCCGTGCAGGATACGCTGCAAGGGCGTATCCCGGTCCGCGCCCTGCAGGCTCGAAGGGCGGCCGGTGCCGTAATCGCGCGTATCGAAAATGATCATGCCGCCCTGCTTCATGTAGGCGTCGATCTTGTTCAACGTCGCCTCGGGCAGCGGATCGGCGTTGTCCAGCACGGGCCAGTAGAGCACGGGATAGAACGCAATCTCGTCATCTGTGATGTTGACGGGGAGCGGCGTACCGGGTGTTACGGCGGTGCGTGCTTCAAGCACGCGGGAGAGACCTGTAAGGCCAATGCGACTTGTTTCATCGGCCGCGGGGTCGCCGGTCAGAACGTAACCGAACGTGACCTTGCTCGTCGCCTTCAACGCGATGGCGACTTCGGCCGCTGTCGTTGAATTTTCCGTGGTGGCCTGTGCGTGCGCAGGGGCGGCGGAAAGTGGCGCCAGTACAACGGCGGTCGCGAAGAGAACGAGCACCGAAGCGTGTGCGGGGCGACGCAAGAAGCCAGCAAGTCCGCCCATGCTCAGGAGGATAACAGCGAGAATATCAATGAAGACGAGGCCCAAGGCGGCGGCGAGCAGCCAGGGCTTCAACGGTTGCGCGGCCCTGGTTGCGTAACCCGCCACATGTGCGCGCTTCGGCAGCGGCGGTAGCGGATCGAGCTTCGATTTTTCGCCGAGGATGTTCAAAGCACGCGGGCTCGTCTCGGTGCCGTAAAAGCCCGGGGGATGATCGAGACCAGGAGAAAGCCTGGAGAACGTGGCCGCGGGAACGGCCTGAGCCGTCGGCGGCGGTGCGATCAGCGTTCCAAAGCCATCGAGTGTGCGCACCGGAGGCAGCACATCGGGTCCCGTATGCGCAGCTGCAGCGGCGTTCGGTCCGTTGTCGCTCGCGAGCGTTGCCGTTCCAGATGAGGGTGCCTTGCCGATACGGCCCATAGTCGAAATCCGACGCAACATCTCGACGAACAGACCCGAGATCGGAAGGTTCGACCAGTCCGAATTGCCCGTAACGTGGAAGAGTACAATGCGGCCGTCACCGACGCGCTTGGCTGTGACGAGCGGCGTGCCGTCGGCAAGGCGCGCCCATACGTCGACCTCCGGGCTGATGCGTGACGGGTCGGCGAGAACTTGGCGATTCACGCTCACGTCGGCGGGTAATGACAGTCCGGCAAAGGGGCTTTGTTCCTCGAAGGGGGCCAACTGCTGCGGTGTCGACCACGACAGCGCGCCGCCCAACGTGCGCCCGCCGATGCGCAGCGGCACGGGCATCAGATCGTCGCCGCCCTTCTCCAGGCGAGGTCCGGCGAAGCGTACCAGCACGCCGCCGTTGCGGATCCAGGTCTCTACTTCCTCAGCAACGTGGCCCGTAAGCGTGCCAATGTCGGCGAGCATCAACACGGTGGCATTCTGCTTGAGGATCGAGTCGATGTTGGCGGCGAGGTTGGCATCTTTGGCGGCGACCAACTCGGCGTAGGGTGCCAGCGCCTTTTCGATATAATACAAGGGTGCGAGCAGTGGCTGCGACTGCTCCTGGCTTTCGCCCGAGACGAGGCCGACGCGGTGCCATCGCGTGCTGGCGTCGATGAGCGCAACGGCGCCGGCGGCACGCTCCGATGCGATTTCGAGGCGTGTCACCTGGTTGCGCAGTTCGAGCGGCATGTCGAAGACCGCAGTCGTCTCGGTGGCGTCGGGTCCAAGCGAGAAGGATGCCTCTCCCAGTCGCTCGCCACGTGCCGAGAAGGCGTGGATCTGGCCGACGCGAGCAGCGCCGCCTGCGCGCATCACGTGCGCCTCCAGCCGTCCGCCCTGACCGGATGCGGCGGCAAGGCCCAGCGGCTCCTGTCCGGTGGCGTCCGCGATGATCGTCAGCGAGCCGCCGTTGGCGATCGCTTCGAGCCGCTGCATGACGCCCGAGGCTTCTTCTTCGTTATCGTGAGCGATACCGTCAGTGAGCCAGACGACGCTCGTGCCTCCCGAAGCGGTGGCGAGTGATTGAGCAAGTGCATCGACGGCGGCTGCGCGGCGCGGCGCGTAGGGTGCAGGCGAGAGGGCAGCAAGCGTCGAGCGCGCCTTGGCCGGAGCCTCCAGGTTCATTTTGAATGTCTTGGCTTGCGGCGCGGTGGCGGCGATCACGACCGGGCGTCCCTGCGCTTCGGCAGTATCGATCATGCGCTCGGCCATGGCGCGGCGCTCTGCCCAATGCGCGGCGGCCGACCAGCCGTTGTCGATGAGGATGACCACCGGGCCGGAGCCCTTCAGTGCGTTCTCGCGGGTCGGGTTCAGGACCGGCTCTGCCAGCGCAAAAATCACCAGGGTGGCTGCAAGCAGCCGGATGAGCATCAGCCACCAGGGCGTTTTGGCCGGCGTCTTCTCGCGATTGTCGATGCCGACGAGGATGCGCGTAGGTGGAAATTCAACTTGTTTTGGGCGCGGCGGCACCGTGCGCAACAGCCAATAGATCAGCGGCAGCGACAGCAGGCCCGCGAGCAGCCAGGGATTGAGGAATGCGAGAGCGCCGATGCTCATGGGTGCCCTCCCTTGATTGCCGTCGCGAGCGGCGAGACCACTTCAGTGGCGGCAGATGAGGCGGCAGGAACCGCACCGGCGCCGGTCTGCCAGCGATAGCCGCCCGCCGACAGCCGCATGATGAGTGTCAACAATGGTTCGGAGGCGGACCGATCCGTGTGGTGGACGAGAAAGGTCCAGCCAAGACGATGCGCAATTTCGGCAAGACCAGCGCGATGGGCCTCCAGGCGCTGGCGATAGGCATCGCGCAAGCTCTCGGCGCGATCGGCCACCCATCGTTCGCCGCCTTCGGGTGCCAAGAACTCGGTGCGGCCGTCATAGGGGAGTGTTTCCTCGGCGGGATCGAGGATCTGCACCATGTGTCCGCTGACGCCGTTGCCAGCCAAACCTTCCAGGCGCGCCTGGATCTCGGGTAGCGGGTCGAGGAAGTCTGAGAACAGGATGGCGCCAGAGAAGCGCGAGATGCGGGTCTGGGGCGGCAGCGAGTCAGAGAGTGGCGGCTCGTCGCCATGCTGGGCGATGGCCTCGGCGAGTTTGACGGTGGCGCGGCGGCTGGCGGTCGGCTGGGTCAGGCCAAGCAGTGCGACGCGCTCGCCGCCCCGCACGAGCAGCTCTGCGGCGGCGAGCATGAGAACGACGGCGCGCTCCTTCTTCGCGATCGGGGCGATGTGACTTCTGAATGCCATCGACGCAGACAGATCGGGCCACAGCCACATGGTGTGGGCAGCCTCCCATTCGCGCTCGCGCACATAGAGGTGATCGGAACTGGCAGAACGGCGCCAATCGATGAGCTGCGCGTCATCGGTCGCCTGGAGCTGGCGGAACTGCCAGAACGTCTCGCCGGGACCGGCACGGCGGCGACCGTGTATGCCGTGCGCGACGGTGGCCGCGATGCGCTGGGCGTCAATAAGGAGGTCGGGCAGACGGTCGGCAAGCTGGTGCGCTTCCATCTCGTGGGCGAACACGTCCGCTCCGACATGATGTGCCGGGTTCCTACCGATGATCCCGCTGCCCTTGCTGCTCGTGTTGGCCGCCGCCATTCGTGACGCTACTCCAGCGCTTCAGAGAGCCGCGCAATGATGCTCGAGAGGTCATGTCCCTCGGCGCGGGCGGCGAAGGACAGCGCCATGCGGTGCTTCAAGACCGGGTCGGCCAGTGCGATTACGTCGTCGACCGATGGCGCCAGGCGACCGTCCAGCAGAGCGCGGGCACGCACGGCAAGCATCAACGCCTGGCTGGCGCGCGGACCAGGGCCCCATGCGACGTAGCGGTCAGTCAGCTCGTTGGCGCTGGTTCCCGGACGTGCCGAGCGCACCAGTGTCAGGATGGCTTCTACCACCTTGTCGGAGACAGGGATCTGGCGCACGAGGCGCTGCGTGGACATGAGTTCGGCGGCGGACAGCACGCTCTCGACCTTGCGTTCTTCGCTGCCGGTGGTGGCGTAGAGCATGCGTCGCTCAGCGACCATGTCGGGATAGGTGACGTCCACCTGCAAGAGGAAGCGATCGAGCTGCGCTTCTGGCAACGGATAGGTGCCTTCCTGCTCCAGCGGGTTCTGAGTAGCCAGAACGTGGAAGGGCCTTGGTACGTCATGACGCTGGCCGGCGACCGTGACGTGATGTTCCTGCATCGCCTGGAGAAGTGCAGACTGCGTCTTGGGGCTGGCGCGGTTGATCTCGTCGGCCATCAGGAGCTGGGTGAAGATCGGACCCTTGATGAAGCGGAACGAGCGGCGCTGGCCCGGTGCATCCTCCAGCACCTCCGCGCCGATGATGTCGGAGGGCATCAGGTCGGGCGTAAACTGGATACGGGTGGCATCGAGACCGAGAACGGTTCCCAAAGTCTCGACGAGCAGCGTCTTGGCGAGACCGGGCACGCCGATCAGCAATGCGTGGCCGCCCGAGAGGATGGTGATCAGTGCGCGGGTTATGACCTCGTCCTGGCCGAAGATGACCGCGCTTGCGGCCTTATGAGCCTTCTGCATCTGGGCAGCGGCGGCTTCGATACGGTCGACGATGTTGTCGTCAGTCTGTGTCAATGTCGTCATCAGCGGACTATAGCCCAGTTCGGATTTGGTGAAACGCTCGGCGAGGCAGATCGGTGATATTAGGGTATAGCGGGACGATCCTAGGTGGCGCAGTCACGGTCAAGTGAACGTTCCGTAACACATTGTCGCCCGCCATTGGGGTCGAGACGGGTTCGCGTCGGCTCTCAACGGATAACGGTCAAGTCGATATGAAATCTGACGAAACGGGAAAAATCGGCAAGCCGGAACCCGGATCGGGAAACGAACGCGGAGACCTGGACCACGCGGCCGCGAGGCCTTCAGCCGGGCTCGCCGGCCTCGCCCATCTGGAATTGGCATTTGCGGCCGAAGGCGGGCGATCGATGCCGCCGGTGGAAAAATGGGATCCTCCCTATTGCGGCGATATAGGATTGGCGATCGCGAGCGACGGCACTTGGAGCTACAAGGGCAGCCCGATCCGGCGGATGTCGCTCGTCAAGCTGTTCGCCTCGGTGCTCCGGCGTGATGGCGACGGCAGGCATTATCTCGTGACGCCGGCCGAGAAAGTGGATGTGGCGGTGGCTGATGCGCCGCTGCTGGCGGTCGAGTTGGAGGCGATCGGCACGGGGCGAGGGCAGACGCTAGTCGTGAGGACCAATCTCGATGACGTGGTGCGGATCGGGTGTGAGCATCCGCTACGCTTTGCGCCATCGAAAGACGGAGCGATCAGGCCGTATGTGCTCGTTCGCGGCCGTATCGAAGCGCTCGTGACGCGGGCGTTGACGTATGAACTCGCGGAGCTGCTCGCCGAGAGCGACACCGGTCGCATCGGGGTGTGGAGCGAAGGCACCTTCTTCGCCCTGATGGAAGATGCCAGACACCAAGACCCCGCGCGATGATCGAGTTCATCCCGCCAATTCATGGCCGTCAATCAATACTTCACCCGCAGCATCGATATGCATGCCGTTGCCGCAAAACCGCTACACGCTTTTGCGCGATATTCATGAGCAGCAAGCCACCGGAGCAAGCGCGGTTTCTATCAGGTAGGTGCGTCAATTGAGGGCAAACTGTGCGTCCAGGATTTTCATGTCGGCCGGTGCGATGAGGCGGCGATGGCTTACGGTCACCTTGTAGAGCGGTCCGTCAAGGTGGGCTTCCCAGAAGTCGAGAAAGCTTTTCAGACGAGGGAAGCGAGGGTGCAGATCATAGTCCTGCCAGATGTAGCTCTGCAGGAGAGCGGGATGATCGGGCAGGCGATAGAGGATCTCAGCCGTTGTGAGGCTGTAGCCCTCGAGCATGGATTGAAAGTCGGTTCGTGCCATGCGCGCTCCTTCTCGCATTGAGGTTGATCCTGTTGCGGCTCTGTCTGTCTCCAGTGGCGATGCTGGTCATGAGTCCTGTGCTGAGCGATACCTATTTCAATTCCAGGTTCGGGTCCGCCGCGACGCGTATGCATCGGGGTGGCGGCGAACCGTAGGCCCTGGACGTACCGTCAGCTTGGTTCAGGTTACCGCTGATTCGATGGACGTGAAGGGCCGGGGTGCCACAAAGCACATAAATCACAATGCTTTAGCAGCCGAGGCTCGGTACTGCTGCCAGCCTTGGCGGGATGGAGCGGCTCGCGAAAGGGCAGGGGCGAGGCCAAAGCTCGGTTTGCCTTTTCCTCCAAGACAGCCTTTCTTTCAATTGGGGCGCGCATTCGTGAATGGACGCGAGAACACGCCATTTCGAAGCACATCGGATGCTGTTTCGCCGCGACCCGTCCGTTAGGTCGGAATTAACCTTGAGCGTGGTTCAACCGATGACGTGTTGCGTTGTTCGCGTCGTGTGAGTTGAAAGGCGTTCCAACTATGCTTCGTTTGCGTTCCCGCTGCTGGCGGGTCGGCGACCGCTTTCTGTTTGATCCTTCGCTGTCGATTGTGCTCAGCCTTGCGCTGCTCGTCGCGGGATGCGGAGGACGCGAGGGTCATGCGCCAACCGCGGATGCGCGGGTCGTTGCTCCCCCCCAAGCTCATTTCCGTTCGGCTCTCGCGGCTCCGCCAGCGGATTTGGAGGCGGATGGCTTGCCGGTACAGCGCGCGCCGCTCATGGAGCGTACGCGGGGGCCTGTCGATCCAAGCGAGCCGTTCAGCCGCGACTATGGTTCACCGTCTCAACGGGCAAAATCCGCTGATGCAACTCTGGGCTCAACGGTGTCGGTGCGACGCAATTTTCCTTCCAACGGAGCCGATCACGCGCTTGTGAACCGTGTTGGCAACTCAGAGCATAACGTGCCTGCCGATGCGATGACCGTGTCTTCGCGCGTTTCGGTGCGTGATCTGCCAGACGATCTGCCCCCCGATTTCCGGGAACGACTCATCGTTATGGGTGGATTGCGCTAGGACGGTGCGGAGCTGAACGCGAGAAATCCGATAATTGCCGATTCGGAATAACTATTTTGGCGACGCGACGCAGGGAACTTACCTCTAGTCAAGGTGTTGTCGCGATACGTGGCTATGCTGCATAGTCATCATGGGCGCGTCTGGGCGGTGCTCATCGTTCAAGGCTGAGTTGCCCGATCAGAGAGGAGAGTCATATGTTGAAATACGCAATCCTCGGGGTCGCCGCGGCCGGCTTGATGCTTGCACATTCTGAGCCTGCTTCAGCCAATGCAGCGATGTCCGGGGCGACGAATGCGCCTGCAGCGCATAAGAACGTCATAGTCGACGTGAGGCGGCGCGGCGGCGGGTTCAGGGGACACCGCGGCGGTGGACATCGCGTTCACCGAGGCGGCGGCCGTCATTGGGGTAAGTATCGCGGGCATAGGTATTCGCGCCGCGGTCATCGCCGCTATTATGGCGGAGTCTACTTTGGAGCACCGTTCCTTTATTACGGTTATGGTTATGGTTACGGCAATTGCCGGTGGCTGTATCGCAAGGCCGTCCGTACGGGCAGCCGCTACTGGTGGCGCCGTTACTATCGCTGCCGCAACTACTATTGATTCTGCTGGGACCGTGGCTGCGATGCTTGAGCGGCACGCAGTTGCGTAAGGCATTCGAAGGGTCGGCCTTGCCGGCCCTTCTGCTTTTCCATAGACCTCGCATTCGAAGGGCTGGGAGTCACTGGAAACGAAATGCCTGACGCCTTGCAACCGATCATCGCGCGTTATAGCGAACTCGCGGACCCCGCGAACCTGCAGCATCCGCTCGATTCCATCTTCTTCGAGGCCAGCCATACCAAGACGTTCGAGAGCACCGCATTGCGCGATGCGTTCCGCATGCGATGGCTGGGGCGCTATCTGGAAGCGCGACCTGACCTGGCACACATACTCTTTGTCGGTGGCCGCATCGCGCCTGAGACGCTTGCGGGCTATGTGATCGGCGCACACGACGACCCGGCACGGACGGATCGCTATGACGACATCGGCTACTTCCACCTGCTGGCCGATGTGACGCCGCTTTATCCCGCTCATCTGCACATCAACCTGCGACACGACATGCGCGGTCTTGGACTGGGCAGCGTGCTCGTCGAGCGCTTCGTGGAAGACGTGAGCGCGGCAGGTCTGCCCGGCGTGCACGTCGTGACCGGTGCCGGGCTGCGCAACGTGGGCTTCTATCGGCGCAATGGCTTCACGTTCGAACATGGGTTCGGGTGGAAGGGCAAGGAACTCGTGTTTCTTGGCAGGAGCGCAGGCGCCAACTCTGCGTCCGGCGCTTGAGATTGCGCTACGCGACGGCCTCTGCCATACTTCGCGTCCACCTACATTTCCGGGCTGAATCAATGAGATCGGCCTATTGGTGATGGGCCCGCAGCGATCAGGCGCAACGTGCCACGCGAACGTGGCGGCTTAACGGATGCGGGCTTCCATTGTGAGCCGGCAGGAAAGGGCAGGAGTATCGCTTGGACGCGATCGGCGCGACCCACAGCAGTTCCGATCTGCAATCGCGCAGTGGCCCGGCGATCGTGCTTTCGCACGTCAACAAGTGGTTCGGCGCCTTTCACGTATTGCGCGACATCGACCTCGTGGTGGAGAAGGGAGATCGCATCGTCATCTGCGGTCCGTCGGGCTCGGGAAAGTCGACACTCATTCGCTGCATCAACAGGCTGGAAGAGCATCAATCAGGCACGATCCGGGTGGAAGGCGAAGAACTCACCAGCGATCTCAGGAGGATCGAGAAGATCCGGTCGGAGGTCGGCATGGTGTTCCAGTCCTTCAACCTGTTCCCCCATCTGACGGTGCTCGACAACCTGTGTCTGGCGCCGCAATGGGTGCGCAAGCTGCCCCGGCGCGAAGCCGAAGAGATCGCGATGCGCTATCTGGAGCGCGTGCGCATTCCCGATCAAGCGCTGAAATATCCCGGGCAGCTATCTGGCGGCCAACAGCAGCGTGTTGCGATCGCGAGGGCACTGTGCATGAACCCGCGCATCATGCTTTTCGATGAGCCGACCTCGGCGCTCGATCCCGAAATGGTGAAGGAGGTGCTCGATGTGATGAGCGAGCTTGCCGCGCAGGGTATGACGATGCTCGTGGTGACACACGAGATGGGCTTTGCCCGCGCGGTTGCTGATCGCGTGATTTTCATGGATCAAGGCGAGATCGTCGAGGATGCGCCGCCGGCTGAATTCTTCAGCAACCCACGTTCGGACCGTACCCGCCTCTTCCTTGCCCAGATCCTCAACCACTGAGCAAGTGAACTGTTGCCCGGCAGATGGTTCAGCGAAGTTGGCCGATGTGCGCCACCACTCGGTTGCAGCCAGACTGAGTGGCTGCCTGACAGCCGCAGCGCGTGCCCAACGGGCTCTCACACATGTCGGGCTCAAATGTATGACGGGCCAAACGTTTAATGAATATCGGGAGACGAGAGATGAATTCACTGGTCAAGACCTGGCTTGCAGGCGCCGTATTTTTCGGGACGGCCGCGGCTCCAGCTGCAGCGCAAGGCACGCTGCAGAAAGTGAAAGACCGGGGCGAACTCACGTGCGGCGTGAATACCGGCATCGCCGGGTTCAGCGCGCCCGATGAGAAAGGCAATTGGTCGGGTATCGACGTGGACCTGTGCCGTGCGGTTGCGGCAGCGATCTTCAAGGATCCCAACAAGGTCAAGTACGTGCCGCTAACCGCCAAAGAGCGGTTCACGGCATTGCAGTCCGGTGAGATCGACCTTCTGTCGCGCAACACGACGTGGACCATGAGCCGCGACACGTCCGCGGGAATGAATTTTGCGGGCATCAACTACTACGACGGCCAGGGCTTCATGGTGAACAAGGCTCTCGGCGTCAAATCGGCCAAGGAGCTGTCCGGAGCAAGTATCTGCGTGCAGACGGGCACGACGACCGAGCTCAATGTTGCCGACTATTTCCGCCAATCCGGCATGGAGTACAAGCCGGTCGTTTTCGAGAAGCTGCCGGAGACGATTGCGGCCTATAACGCCGGGCGTTGCGACGTTTTCACGTCGGACGCCTCGCAGCTCTACGCGACGCGATTGACCCTCGGCAGTCCGGCCGATCACATCGTGCTGCCTGAGGTGATTTCAAAGGAGCCGCTCGGGCCGGCGGTCCGTCAGGGTGACGCACAGTGGGGTAACATCGTGCGCTGGGTGCTGTTCGCGCTGGTCAACGCGGAAGAGCTGGGCGTCACAACATCCAACCTCGATGAGATGCGGGAATCGACCAATCCCGAAATCAAGCGGCTGCTCGGCACGGAAGGTGCTTTCGGCAAGGGCGTCGGGCTCGACAACGATTGGGCCTATCAAGCGATCAAGGCGGTGGGGAATTATGGTGAGTCCTTCGAGCGCAACGTCGGGCAGGGCTCGCGGCTGAAGATTTCGCGCGGCCAGAACGCACTATGGCGGGATGGCGGGTTGCAATACGCGCCGCCAATCCGCTGAACCAGCTACCGGTGAGTGGCGATGGAGCGAAAACGCTCAATATTTCGAACGGACGGCGCGGCTGGGCGACTTCGGCGGTTGCCGGTGGACCTCATTTATGATCCCAGGGCACGCGGAATTCTGTTGCAGGTGCTGCTTGTGCTGGCGCTTGTCGCGCTCGGTGTCGAGATCGTTTCCAATGCCGTCACGAACCTGCAGAAGCAGAATATCGCTTCTGGCTTCGACTTTCTCGGCCGCACCGCGGGTTTCGACATCTCGCAGACATTGATCGAATATTCCAACACGTCGAGCTATGGCCGCGCGTTCTGGGTCGGGCTGGCCAATACGCTGCTGGTGGCCGGCCTTGGAATAGGGCTGGCCACCGTGATTGGCTTTGTCGTCGGCATCGGGCGGCTGTCTTCGAACTGGCTGATCGCGAGACTGGCAGGCGTCTACGTCGAGGTTGTCCGCAACATCCCGCCGCTGTTGATGCTGTTCGCAATCTATTTCGCGGTCCTGAAGACGCTGCCGCTGCCGCGCGACAGCATCGTCCTGCCGTTCACGAGCTACCTCAACGTCCGCGGGCTGACGGTGCCGATGCCGCTGTGGCAGGAAGGAATTGGTCTCGTCGTTGCCGCACTGATTGCCGGATGCGGCGGTGCGATTGTTCTCGGGATCTGGGCCGCGCGGAGGCGGGTGGCGACGGGCAAATCGTTCCCGACCGCGTGGGCGGCGCTGTGTCTGGTGATCGGATTGCCTGCAATCGCATTCGTGGGTGCGGGACTTCCGGTTGCATTCGATACGCCGGTAGTCGGCAGGTTCAACGTTACGGGCGGGTTGACGCTGCTTCCGGAGCTGGTGGCGTTGCTCGTCGGGCTGTCGCTCTACACTGCTGCGTTCATCGCGGAGATCGTGCGCGCCGGAATCGTCGGCGTGTCCAAGGGCCAGAAAGAGGCGGCGGCGGCGCTTGGGTTCACTCAAGGACAGGCGATGCGCCTGGTCGTGATACCACAGGCGATGCGCATCATCATCCCGCCGCTGACCAACCAGTATCTCAACCTGACCAAGAATTCCTCGCTGGCCGTGGCGATCGGATACCCCGATCTCGTGCATGTGTTTGCCGGCACGGTGCTCAACCAGACAAATCAGGCGATCGAGGTGATCCTGATCACGATGGGTGTCTATCTGTTCCTCAGTCTGGCGACGTCGATTTTCATGAACTGGTTCAATGCCCGCATGGCGCTGGTGGAGAGATAAGCATGCGCGTGCGCTCAGACATGCCACAGGCCGCAACAGGCGCTTCCCGGGGGCCTAGGCCGCCTCCCGCCGGCGCGGGGGCGATGGCGTGGTTGAGACAGAATCTTTTCTCCTCGCCGCTGAATGTTGCATTGACGCTGCTGGGTGTCTGGATCACCTGGATCGCAATTCATGCCGTCGTCGACTGGGCCATTGTGCGGGCAGTCTATGCAGGTGCGGACGGCGGCGCGTGTGCGAAAGAGGGTGCGGGGGCCTGCTGGCCGTTCATAACCGCAAAACTCGACCGGTTCATTTACGGGCGGTATCCGGAAACGGAGCGCTGGCGCGCCGACCTAACGATGGTGCTGTTCGTGCTCGGTCTTGCCGGGGTGATGATCCCCGGCGTGCCGCGCAAAGGCTGGATTGCGATCTACCTGCTCGCAGTTTTCCCGGCGATTGCGTACTTCCTCCTGACGGGCGGCATCTTCGGCCTCGAAATCGTCGAGACTGAGACGTGGGGTGGTCTGCTCGTGACGCTCGTCGTGGCGGTGGTCGGTATCGTCGCCTCGTTTCCAATTGCGATCGCGCTGGCGCTGGGGCGGCGGTCCGGTTTGCCTTTCGTGCGGTATGCATCGATCGGTTTCATCGAATTCGTGCGTGGTGTGCCGCTGATAACGATGCTGTTCATGGCTTCGGTGATGCTGCCGCTGTTCCTCCCCGAAGGCGTGACCTTCGACAAGCTGGCGCGCGCACTGATCGGCGTGGCGCTGTTTCAGGGCGCCTATCTGGCGGAGGTGATCCGCGGTGGACTACAGGCGATCCCGCGAGGGCAATATGAGGCCGCCGATGCGTTGGGGCTTTCCTATCAGCAGAAGATTGGCCTGATCGTGCTGCCGCAGGCGTTGAAGCTCGTCATTCCCGGTATTGTCAACTCGTTCATTGCGTTGTTCAAGGACACGAGCCTCGTTCTCATCATCGGCCTGTTCGATCTGCTCGGCGTCGTGCAGCAGGCGATCTCGTCGGATGCGACCTGGTTCTCGCCATCGACACCGCTGACGGGCTACGTGTTCGCGGGTTTCGTGTTCTGGATTTTCTGCTTCGGCATGTCGCGCTATGCGCTGTGGATGGAGCGGCGGCTCGGCGGCACCGAACGGAGGTAAAGGCGCCGATGACTGGCGCCGCCGTATGGCGTTGCTGCGAGCGCTAGGGCGATGGCTAATGCATAGAGGAAGGGCCGGAAGCGTCTGCTCCCGGCCCTGTCGTGTTTCGTTGGGGGCGAGGCGGCCTGTGGCTAGCCGCCTCGTTCGCAGCCTTGGCTCAGCGCAGGTTGAGCTTCTGGCCGGGCTTGAAGATCGGCTTGTGCGGCTGTTTTTTGACCGCCTTGCAGTGCGGCTGGTATTTGCCAATTGTGCCACGCGGGCAGGGCTTGCGCACATTGACCTTGCGGCAGTTGGGCCGGCCGGGTCCGACAGTTCCCGGTGGGCACGGCCTGACGATCTTCTTGCAGTTAGGCCGGCCGGGTCCGACCGTTCCGGGTGGGCACGGCCTGACGATCTTCTTGCAGTTGGGCTTGTAGCCGGTGAAGCCAGGGCCGCAAGGCACGCGGCGCGGCGGGCACATCGACGGGCTCAGCACCTTCTTGCCGTTCCAACAGGTGTGCAGCTGGGGCGGGCACTTGCGGCCGAGCGGCATGACCGAACCATCGGGGCACCTGTGCGTGCGCGGCGGGCATTGGCGCTGGCTGGGGGCGGTCGAGCCGTCCCAGCATTTGACGCCGTGCTCGCAGCGCCTGCCAATCGGCACCCTGGTGCCATCGGGGCAGAACTTCCACTCGGGCTTGGCGCCGGGCCTGCCGCACCACTTGCCGCGCGCTGCCCGGGTGATTGTCCAGCCCTTCTTGCGCAGGATGTCGATACGCGATTGCGGGACCTCCTCGTAGCCTGACGGGCAGTCGGGCTCGCGAGGCGGCTGAACACACCATTGACCGTTGTAGCGATGGACCGTCCAGCCTTGGCGACGCAGGTGGTGGGCACGCGTGGAGCTCACGTCGTTCATGCCGGCAGGGCAATCGTCAACGACCGGCGGTGGCGGCAGCGGTGGGACGATGCTAGGGCCCGGAGGCTGGGTCCTGGGTACGCATGCACCGTCGTCGTAGTGGTAACCCGGCGGGCACTGCTGCGGCTGGGGCGGCGGAGGCGTCGTCCGGCAGATGCTGGGATCTACGCTTGCCGTTGCCTGTGCCGTATCGTCTGCGGCATCGGTGTTCTTCGCCGTGCCACCGGCAGGCTGGGCGATCTCGACGAGGTTCGTCAGCTTGCACTGGCTCTGCTCGACCAGATCACGGGAGAAGAAAGTCGTCAGGTTGAGAAGGATCTGGCCGCCGTTGGCGATGGCGGCGTTGTTATAGGTGCAGATTGCACCACCGCCGCCGCCGGCCCCGACACAGTTCCACGGCGCATTCCAAGAGGCGCTGAGCGGCTCGCCCGGCAACGTCTCGTTGAGAATGATGTTGCCGTTGAACGGACCGGGCCCGGTGTTCTCGACGACGATATTCCACACGCACTTGAAGCCGTTCTTCTGGTGGACGCAGACGTCCGGCATGGCGCGCTTGGTGATTTTGAGGTTCGTGTGGCCTTCGGGACCCTGGCAGACATCCGCGGGGAACGTCGACACTGCGTCGTCCTCGTCGTCTGCCGGGTTGGTGTTCTGCGGCGTGCCGCCAGGTGCCTTGATGATCTTGGCGCGATTGCGGATGCGGCAATCGTTGTCGCGTGCAACCGCAGGCGGCACCTTGAGCCATACCGGGAACGACCGGGCCGTTATCGGACCCATCACAACACCGTTGAGCTTGCAGACCCGGGTGTTGCCGACCGGGGGATCGCACGTCCAAGGACCCGGACCGAGCAGCAGATCGGTGCCGGCCGGGAACGTGTCACGGACGTGCAAGTCGCCGTTGTAGACACCCGGTCCGTCGTTGATCACGCGGATCAGGTACTTGCAGAAGAAATTGCCGGCGTTGAACTGGCACATCTCGGGCGACGCCGTCTTCGTCAGGCGAAGGTTCGTGTCTGGCCTTTCGCACAGCTCAGGCGGCATCTGTGCGGTCGCGCTGTCGGCGTCGTCCGTCGGATCGGTGTTCTTGGGCGCACCGAGCGGATCGACGATCCTGGCGCGATTGTGCAGCTTGCAGCCGAGGGCCTTGGCGGCGGCAACAGGTACTTTTGCCGAGATCCAAAGATGTTCCTTGGCGTTCTTGGGCAGGAGCACGTTGACGGGCGCCTTGTGGTCGCACTGGAAGTTGCCACCACCGAGGTTGTTGCAGTTCCAGAAGGGCATCGGTGCCCATGAGAACGAAGTTACCGCGTTCGGCAGCTGATCATGCACCGAGAGCGGGCCGAAGTAATCGTCCGGTCCGGTGTTCTCAACGGAGATGTGATAGCTGCACGCAACGTCGTTGCCGACGATGACGCATTGGTGTGCTTCCTTCTCGAGCTTCAGGTTCGAGCGGCGGCCGCTGGGTTCGCAGCGCGGATCTGGGATCGTTGCTGTTGCCGCGTCGAGGTCGTCAGTCGGGTCGGTGTTCCACTGCGTCCCACCCGGAGCCCACTCGATCTCGGCGACGTTGGTGAGTCGGCAGCGGCGCGGGTTCTTCGGCACCTTCGCCCACACGGTCATGAAGAGCGAGTTGCCAGATGGGAGGAACACGTTGGGGCGCCAGCAGCGCGTCTCGGCAGGGCTGCCGCCGGGCTGCCAGCAGAACCAGGGCGGTTGCGGCTGGAAGAGCGTCGCCAGTCCCGGGGGATTGGCAGGGAACCAGTCGCGGATCTGGATGTCGCCGAAGTAGTCGTCCGGACCCGTGTTGCGGATGCGGATGCGATAGCGGCAGATCCAGTCGCTGCCCAACGACCAGCAGGAGTTGGGGATGGCGCGCTTCTGCAGCTCGAGATTCGTGTAGTACGGATACTCGGGCGGAGGGAATTCCGGCGGGTAATCCGGCGGCAGCTCCGTTGTCGGAGGCGT
Organism: Hyphomicrobiaceae bacterium; assembly: GCA_050246945.1. Taxonomy (GTDB): domain Bacteria; phylum Pseudomonadota; class Alphaproteobacteria; order Rhizobiales; family Hyphomicrobiaceae; genus JAEUMD01. The sequence continues at coordinate 168,290 of JBFWVC010000002.1, read as the reverse complement.
CCACCACGGCGGCAATTCGCCAAACGTCTGTACGCCTGGAACGCCTTCGCATGGTTGCCAGATCTCCACGTCGCCCATATGGCCGGCCCGTTCTGGATCGCCAAAGAAGCTATCGTAGTCGGTGAAGTAGGAGGTCATCGGCGGGACGTTCTGGGGGCGCACGGATTCTACCGGGTTGCCCTGCAGGCCATTCACGTCCGCGTTTGCCGCGGGATCGCCCTCGCCGTCACCTTGCGCGAACTCGCCAGCACGCAGCCGCTCGCCCGTGGTCCACAGGAACTGGCCGCACGAGCCGATCCTGGCCATGCCGGTTTCGTCGTAGGGGAAACCAAGCGCGATGCCGCCGTTGGAATGGCGATGCTCGGCGGGCAGGCCGATGGCGTAAACCTCGGGGTCGGGTACCCACCGGCTCTCGGTCGCAGGATCGTCTGGCTGTTCCAGACGATAGCGCTTCACTTCGGCCTTCTCGGCATCGGCGAACACGGAATAGTCGTAGCTGCCGCGTTGCGCTCCGCGCTCGGCGACGTAAAGGCGGCCACTTGCGTCGAACAGCAGGTCGGACAGCTGCGTGTCGGGCGTCGTCGCTTGCACGTCGAGTTCCCAACGCGCGTCGCCGGCGAAGCCGCCATCGTCCTTGATGCCGATGGACCAGACTTTGTGATCTGCAGTGTAATAGAGGCGGCCTTGATGCGCGCTCATGCCGTGCACGCGGCGCTCGGATTGGGTGTAACCCCACGTTTGCGGTTTCTCGACATCGAAAGCGGCGCTGCCGATATCGGCTTTCGTGCCATCGTCGGAAACGGCTGCGAGCCCCTTGGCGGGGCGGCCGTCGACGCCGTGGTCGAAGGTTTCGATCAGCTGGCCGTGCTCATCGAGACGATGAATGAGGCCGGTGTCGAGATCGGAGACGAAGACGGAGCGGGTCTTTCCATCGTAGACGACATCGCCCAGTCCGGGACCGGAGTTGCCAGGAATGGTGGCGAACAGTTCGACGTTTCCGGTCTCGCCGTCAACGCGCCAGATGGCGCCGGGTGAACCGCCCTTGTCATCGGCAAACATGCCGGGCATCCAGAACGCGCCGGGCTCGCCGGTCTTGATGCGCTCGGGCAGGCCATCACCATTGCTGTCGGGCTTGACGATGTGGAGCCCGAACATAGAGGTGGCACCGAGGAGGATCGACGGCGAAGTGCTTGCCGTCTCACCTTCCATCAGCGCAATCGGGAAAACCTGGCCGATCTCACGGGCGAAGACCTGCTTGCGAAGGCCGGGCGATACCAGTTGGCCCTGCGGCGGCTCGCCGAAGACGTTCAGCGACTGGATCTGAGCGGACGGGCCGTCGATGTTTATGACGAAGCCGTCGAGGAGATTGCCGCCGGGTATCACCGCGGCGCCAGACGGGCGAAAGCCGGAAAAGCCGGTTACGACGGCGTCTCCGGGGGACATGACGGGTTCGGCTGCGTTGGCTTCGCGCGCGGGATGCAATCCCAGAAGCACGAGCGCGGCCATGACCAGTACGATCATGCCGCGACAGACTGCATCGACTCTCGCATTTCCGGAACAGCCGAGTGGGGCGGTTATTCCCGGTTCAAATGGAGGGCCGGATTGGCGTAAAGCGCGGGTGTGGCGGCCCGAACCCGCGGGGGGAGCCGCAAATTCCAGCGATGAGTTCATTTTCAGGTCTCCTTCCAAGCCTATTGCAAAGGGTGCGGGCCCAGAGGGCCTCTGAGGCTTGGTCGCGAGCAGCCGAAGAACAGTTCAATCGAGCTGCGTGAGACGGGGCGCGTCGTTAACGTCGAATTTCAAGGTAGCGCACGATGGCGGTCGTGGAAACTCAATTGGACCTTGGCGTCAGTGCGCGGCGAGGTGCGCTGCAACATGGCGTGCGATGGCGAGTGCGGAGGTGAGCCCGGGGCTTTCAATGCCGAACAATGCGACGAACCCTTTGAGGCCGTGTGTTTCGGGGCCATGAACTGCAAAGTCTGCGACCGGCTCGCCGGGTTGCGACAACTTCGGGCGTATCCCGGTGTAGCCTGGCTGCAGCGCATCGGCTTTCAAGTCCGGCCACCAGCGGCGGATTTCCTCAATGAAGGTAGCGCGGCGCGCACCATCTGCATCATCGAAGCTGTACGAGATGTGATCGACCCAGGTGACATCTGGGCCGAACTTGGCGTCGCCTGCGATGTCGAGCGTCAGATGGACGCCGAGGCCGCCGTCGCTCGGCATCGGATAGATGAGATGCGAGAACGGCGCGCGGCCCGTGAGTGTGAAGTAATGTCCCTTGGCGAGATAAGTCGACGGCGGTGTGTAAGCCATACTTCGATCTGATGCGGGCAATGCTGCAAACAGCGGCGCTGCCAGCGCTGTCGTGTGCAATCCAGCCGCTAACACGAGTGTATCGCAGGTGAGACTTTCCGCTGTGTCGGCGGATCCGCTCGCTGGAGCGAGGACGACGCGGTAGCCATATGGTTCGCGGGAAACCTGGGCGACCGGCGTCGATAGAACGACTTCGCCACCGCTCGCCTGGATATGTCCTTCGAGTGCCTGTAGGAGGCCATGCGTATCGATGACACCAGTCGAAGGCGACAGATAAGCGGCTTGGCAGTGGAGTTCAGGTTCCATCGCACGAGCGTCCGCTGCCGAAAGCGGAATGAGATCATCCACGCCGCTGGCGTTGGCGTTGGCAGCGATGGTTTCGAGCTTTTGAAGCTGTGGAGCTGAGGTGGCAACAAGGAGCTTTCCGAGGCGCTTGGCGGTCACTCCATTCTCGGTGGCGAAGCGGTAGAGCAGTTCCTTGCCCTCCACGCACAACCGTGCCTTGAGACTGCCGGGGGGATAATAGAGACCAGCGTGGATTACTTCGGAATTGCGCGAGGACGTTTCCGCGCCGACTTGGGCGTGCTGCTCGATCACCATCACGTGGCGCCCCGCCATGGCCAGTTCACGCGCAACGGCGAGGCCGACTACCCCTGCGCCGATGACGATGCATTCGATATCTGCTGCCATGCGCGGTGCTTTCAATGCATTCGATTGACTGTCGTGATCGGGGGTGCCGACTGACATTCGTAACCTTCACCCGGGGGCATTCAAGACTTGCGCGGATTAGTTGGTGGAAAGGTTCGACTCGCGATTGACACGCGGTTGGAACAAAGTAAGAACTAAAAGGAGCGACGTGGGTCCGGGCACCATGAGCGTTGCTGACGAAAGGATCATCGCGGCGTTCCATGCGCTTCACCTTCATCCATACTGCGGACTGGCAGATCGGCAAGCGGTTCGGCGGTTTCGAGGATCGTCTGGCTGGCCGGCTCGAGGAGGCGCGGCTCGATGCGATCGACCGCATCGCCGACATCGCGGCCGAGCATGGTGCGACGCACGTGCTGGTCGCGGGCGACGTCTATGACGCGCCCGATCTCAAGGAGAAGTCGGTGCGCCAGCCGTTGACGCGGATGGCGCAGCATCGTCGGCTGACGTGGGTACTGTTGCCGGGCAATCACGATCCCGCTGGTGCAGGCAGCATCTGGTCGCGGGTGCGGAGATACGGCACGGCCGAGAACATCGTCCTGGCTGACCGGCCAGAGCCGATCGTCATCGCAACTGGCGTCACCGTGCTGCCTGCTCCGCTCACCGCAAAGGCCACGAGCCTTGATCCGACCGCCTGGATGAACGATGTGGCAGCCGATTGTGCGGGCCTTCGCATTGGCTTGGCTCATGGGTCCGTGCACGGGTTCGGTTCGGAGGGCGAATGCTCGGTGCCGATCGATCCCGCGCGCGTCACGGCTGCGCGCCTCGACTATCTGGCGCTGGGAGACTGGCACGGGACGAAGCGCATCACGGAGCGGTGCTGGTACAGCGGTACCCCGGAGGCCGACAATACGACCAACAATGCAAAGGGTCAGGTGCTGGCCGTCACGCTCGAGCATTCCGGCATACACCAGGAACCGGCGCGCATCACAGTCGCGCCTGTTGCGAGCGGACACTACGTTTGGGCGCGGCTCGATCGGCAGATTAGTGGCGTTGCGGATCTCGATGCGCTCGACCGTGACGTCACCCGGCTGGCGGAACCCCAAAAGAGGCTACTGCTCACATTGCGACTGAGCGGCGGGCTGCGGCTTGCCGATCATGTGGCGCTGGAGCGACTGCGCGCCGAACTCGACGCTCGCGTGCAGCATCTGGATTGGCGCGACGAGGGGATCGCACTTTCGGGAGCTGTCGACGACGCGCAACTCGATCAGTTCGCAGGCTCGGACGGTGACTTGCGACTGGTGATCACGCGCCTCGTCCAGCTCGCCCATGCAAGTGGTGAAACTCGCAGTAATAGCCAGGAGAAATCGCCACAGGGTCGTCAGGCCGAGGCTGACCCGGCCGTCGCACGAACGGCGCTGCTGAAGCTTCTAGCTTTTGCGCGCGAGGCCGGAGGGGGCGCATGAAAATTCGCGCGTTGCGCCTCGCCGAGGTCGGTCCGTTCCGCGATCCCGTAGCAGTGGAGGGGTTCTCCGGCGCGCTCGACGTGTTGGCCGGTCCCAACGAGCTCGGCAAATCGACACTATTCCGAGCCATCCGCGCCGTTTTCCTCTCCCGGCACACGACAACGGGGCGCACAGTGGATGAGATGTCGACGCGGGGCGGAGCGCGTTCGCCGCGGATCGAGGCGGACTTCGAGGCTCAGGGATCGCTCTGGCGCATCTCGAAGACGTTCGGGCGCGGCAAGTCGGCCGAACTGCTCGATCTTGAAACGGGTCGCCTGCGGGCGCGCGGCCCCGACGCGGAAGACGCGCTCGAAGCGCTCATCGGTCTTGCCGGCGGTGAGGAAGGTGCGGGGAGATTTGGTCTGCTCTGGGTGGGCCAGCAGCAGTCGCTCACCGTGCCAACGCCAGATTACGATCCGGAGCGTCGGAAATTCTTGGCGCGGGGCGAACGTGCGACGCTGCATGGTGCGATCGCAAACGAGGTCGACATGGTGACCGGCGGAGCGCTGGCGCGGCGGATCGCCGATCGTGTGGCGGCTGAGCTTGAGACACACGTGCAGGCGATAAAACGGCAGCCAAAGAAGGGTTCGCGCTTCGAGGCAGCCAAACAGAAGCGCGCTGCGTCGATCGAGAAGCGCGAGCATTTGTGCGCCGAACAGGCCAGGGCAGCAGCACGGCTCGGCAAGCTCGAGGAGTTGATACGCAGACAAGAGGCGGAAGCCAGTCCGGAGCTGCTTGCCGGACTGCGTCGTGCGAAGGAGACGGCGGAGACGTCGCTCGCGGATGCAGAGCGGCTGGTGAACGAGCTTGCTCATGCGCGCAGCCGCGAGGAAGCAGCACGTCTGGCGTACGAGCAGGCGGCGGCTCGTCTGCAGAATTTTGGCAAGGCGTTGGACGAAGTTCGTTCTTCGGCGGAGGAAACCGTCGAGCTGGACCAGGATCAGGCGCGCAGCGCAGCGGCACGCACGGGCTGGAGCGATGAGCTTTCCGGGATAGACCAGCAGATCGGGGTAATCGAGGCGCGGGTTGTGCAGTTGGCACGAGATGGCGAGCGTGTGCGGAAGGCAGAGGAACTTCGCACGCGCATTGCCGCCAACGAGGCGCGCGGAGCGCGGGTGCATGATCTCCAGAAGGAGATCGCGCGTATCGAGGCGGCCCTGTCAGTGCATCCTGCGACACCGGAGCGGATGCGGCAACTCGCCGAGGCGGCGCAGGCGGCAGCGCTAGCCGCGGAGCGTGCGGCGCTTCCGGCCGCCGTCGATCTCGGCTTCGTGCTGGACCCGGCAACATCGGGGCAGGTACGCATAAACGGCGCACCTGCGCCCGTATCGGGACGTCTCGGCGTATCTGAGTGCGCTACGATCGAGATCGATGGCATCGGCCGCTTCGAGATCATACCGGCGGACGCAGCAGAGCGGCTGGCGCGACGCAGCGAGGCGGACGCGGCGCGTTCCTGGCTTGCCAGACTCGAAGCGGAATTGGGGGTGCGTGCGGGCGAGGCAGCGCAGGAGCTGGCCGGCGAGCGGCAGTCGCTGGCGGAAACGTTGACGCGGGCCGAGGCGCAACTTCAGGCGGCGGCGCCTGATGGCGTGGTTGAGATCGAAAGGCAGCTGGAGGCGGACCGGCAGGCCCTGAAAGCGCTGGTACCTGCGGGGCAATTCGATGTGCCGCGCGATGACGGTGGCGCGCAATCGGTCATCGAGGGCGCCGGGTCGGGCTCGGGCGCGCTCGACGCAGATACAGCGCATGGTTTGCTTGCCGCCGAGGCGAGTGCGTTGCGCGCGCGTCGTGATATTGCGATCAACGCGCTGCGCGAGCACGAATTCACGTTGAAGCGCATAGCGGAGCGGCGCGCCGACATCGAGGTACGGCTTGCCGCGTGCGATACGCTGCTTGGGCCGGAAGCGGGGCGGATGGGGGAACGTGACCGGCTTGCGGCTCTGTGCGACACAGCGACGGAAACGTGGAGATCCGCCACGCAGGCGCACTCGGTTTTGTCGCAATCGGTGCCGACTGTCGAACAGCTTGAGGTGTTGCGCGACAGAAAGGCGTCGAAGGGTACGGCGCTGCGGCAGGCCGAGGCGTCTGCGACACGCCTTGCTCAAGATATCGCAGCGCTGGAAGGTGAGATCCGGGCAGCTGGCGAAGCCGAGATCGGACCTGAGATTGTGCGGCTCGACGGCGAGATCGCGGCACTCGACGCGGAAGTTGCGCATTACGAGCACGAGGTGGCAGCGCTCGGTTTGCTTGAGCGGGAGCTCGTCGCGGTGGCAGCGGAGAACCGTTCACGTTTCGTGGTCCCCGTCATGAACCGGTTGCGGCCTTACCTGATGCAGGCTTTTCCAGGGGCCGAGGTGAAATTCGGCGACGATTTCGATCTGCAATCTTTGTCGCGTGGCGGGAACGGCGAGCCCATCGACCTCTTGAGCGACGGCACGCGAGAGCAACTTGCCGTTCTCGTGAGGCTCGGCTTCGGGCTCCTCATTGCCGAGACAGGCGTGCCCGCGCCTGTGATTCTGGACGATGCACTCGTGTTCTCGGACGACGAACGCATCGGCCGAATGTTTGGAGCGCTGCGGTCTGCGTCGCAGCATCATCAGGTCATCGTCTTCACGTGCCGCGAGGCGACGTTCGCGTCGCTGGGCGGCGCGCGACTGAAGCTCGCGCCGTGGGGGTGCGGTCCCTAGAGCCATTCAGGCTTAGGTGAGTTCAATTCTGTTTCTCTAGTGCAGCGCATCTAGCGTTTGGTACCCGCTCGCAGCTCGGTCTCGAACCAAACGCTAGATGCATAAGCTGCGCTAGAATCATAAGCTTGCTAGTGTTCCTTATGGCTCCGACACTTGGTCGAGAGAGTGCTGCGGGGGGTGCCAAGTGTCGGAGCCGGAACACTAGCGGCGCGCCGACCCGGCAGGAGGACGGCGCAGGCCGTAGCGCCGCTACGGCCAAGACGGGACGCGTTGAGATCGGTGCAAATCCGCCTCTGCAGAATGGTTCCACCTGAGCCTGAATGGCTCTAACCGAAGTGGCGCCGGCTAGTTGCGGGTGCCGGCCGGTGCACCTGATTTCACCAAGGGCGAAGCCGGTCCCCGTGCGGCCAGCCGAGTGTTGGCCACGCTGCAGGTTGCCTGTGTGCAGAATTGTGTGTTCGGAGCGCTTCAGGTCAGCCCGTGGAGGGCGTTAGCAACGGTGGTGTCTGCGGCGGGGCCGTGGGTTCGGCGGGGGCAGACATCTGCGGCTGGGCCGGGACCGTGCCGGCCATTGGATCCTCGCTGCGGCGCGACTTGCCTTCGAAATAGGCTCCCTGTTCGATCGCCAGGGTCTGGTGGTAGACGTCTCCTTCGACGTGGCTCGACGACTGCAACATGACGCGTTTGGAGCGGATTGAGCCCATGACCTGGCCGCGAATGATGGCTTCATCGGCGACGATCGTGCCGGTGATTCGCGCCCGCTCGCCAATAATGAGGTTGGTGGCGCGAATGTCGCCCTGCACCTCGCCGTCGATCTGCATCTCGCCCTTGGAGGTCAGGTTGCCGGTGATGATGAGGTCAGGCCCGATGACGGAGGGAGCCGAACGCTCGGTGCTGCTCCGCAATGGCGGAGCCGAAGGCCGTGGCGTCGATGTGGCCGCCGGGCTCGTACCTGCGACAGGGGATTTCGGCGGCTCGGTGTCAGAACGCTTGAAATTTGGCAACATGACTCAATTAACCTCCGCATCGAACGAGAATTACAACGGGCCACCGGATGTCCAGCCGGCCGCCGCGCATACAAGACGGCACGCGGTTCCGCACCCGCGTGCCTTCAAACCCAATGGTGGAAGGCCTAGCACGGTGGCGCCAGGACGTCATGTCCGGACAGGGTTCGCGCGCTGGTTTTCATCTTGGAAGTGGCAATCCAGCCGTTCGGGAACCGTGATGGCAACGGATGATGGCAGTGCGGTGGCAAGCGTTCGACGGCCAAGGGCTGGAGCCGTTCAAGATTAGACCGAATCACGTCTGGCCGCCGTTGCCTGATCCCTGCGTTTGAGAGCCTCAATCACGGCTCGATTGACGCAAGCCTGTTTCCATCTCGTCCGATCAGGCTCACAAGGAGTGCGTCGGCGGATTATGTGCCGGCAAGCTTGCGGACGGCCTTAAGAACTTCGGCGGCGTGGCCGGGTACCTTGACCTTGCGCCACACCGCGGCAATCCGACCCTTGGGATCGATCAAGAACGTTGAACGTTCGACACCCATGTATTTGCGGCCGTACATCGATTTTTCCACCCACACGCCAAAAGCCTCGACAACCGATTTTTCCTCGTCGGCGGCAAGAACGACGTCAAGGCCATGTTTGGACTTAAACTTGGCGTGAGAGGAGGCGCTGTCGGGCGAGATGCCGATCACCTTGGCGCCGGCGGCGGCGAAATCCGGCGCGAACTCGGTGAAAGATTTAGCCTCGGCCGTGCAGCCTGAGGTGTCATCCTTGGGATAAAAGAAGAGCACGACAGGCAAGCCCTTCAGCTTTCTGAGAATTACTTTGTCGCCAGCATCGGTCGGCAGTGTGAAATCGGGTGCGCGATCACCTGTCTCAAGCATTGATAAGGTGCCTTTCTTTCGTCGTTTTTTGCACGGCACATCGCGGTTGCGAAGCCATTGATCCGGCGGATCGATCCGACACCGCAGGGAGGCCGGTGACGGAGCCTCGAACCGATCGGAGACGGCGAGGTTCATCTTCGAGGTATCGCGTATGTGGATTGGCCGCAAGCAGAGGCGGAGCGTCGCGCTTTGCCGCGCCGTCTTTTGCGGTTCTGACCCGCAATCGCGCTTCGGTCCTCGCCACGCAGTGGTGGGACTTTCTCTGTGCCGAAGCAGCTTCTGGGGATAGCCGCGGGCGGGCATTCGCGAGGAATGGTTGCTCGCGGACATGTGGTGTTGGGTGGTGCGCCAAATCGATCGACGACAAGAGATGAGGACTGCCGGCGGGGGCCGGCGCCAGTTGCCGCGCACGCCGCGCGTGCAGCGGGAGGTGCCGTCGTGGGAAGAGGGAGCGGCTCCAACGACGCGTGGTCAACGGGCGCTGCGCCATGCGGGGCGGGGTGCGCGGTTCGTCATTTTCGCCCTGGTACCGTTCGTCGTGTTGTTCGCGCTCGCGGCGGCGCTGACGTTCGTGCGACTGCGGCACGGGCCGATCTCGCTTTCGTTTCTCGTGCCGCCGATCGAGCGAAGCTTGAATGCGGTTCTGAAGGGTTACGTCGCCAGCGTCGATGACGCGATCGTGCGGCTAACCGACGACAATCGGCTCGAGTTCCGCCTGCAGAACATTCGCTTTGCTGAGGCCGATGGCGATACGGTCGCATCTTCACCCCTTGCATCGCTCGAGATCAGCCGGCAGGCCCTGCTCCAGGGGATGGTGGTGCCGTCTCGTGTCGAGTTGATCGAGCCCCAGCTGTTCCTGACCTATGCGCCCGACAAGGGGGTAGGCTTGAGCTTCTCAGCGCTTCAGGATCAGCCTGGAAATGGCGTTGCGCCTGGACAGGCAAAGCCAGACAATGCCGCGGTAGGGGTCGAGAGTGGCGACGAAACAGCGCCCGGCGGTGCTGGGGCGTTGAAGTCTCTCAACTTCTCAGACGTAATAAGACGCGCCACGTCAGAGGCGCGGGGTGCTGGCAAGGCAGCGTCGTATCTGCGCGAGTTCGGTGTACGCGACGCCATCTTGAATGTGGAGGCACAGGGCAACCGCACGACCTGGCAGTTGCCAGAACTCAACATAGATTTTGATCATCGCGAGAGCCACTCGGTTGTCTCCGGGCGGGCGCGTGTGGCGTCGCCGAGCGGTTCCTGGCGCCTTGCATTCCATACCGACGACAGCGCGGGCGAGACCGTCCTGCGCGCGTCGATACGTGACTTCGTGCCGGCGGCATTTTTCGACACAGGGCATGGCGGATCGCTGCTGGGCTATATCGATTTGCCGATAGGGGCAGACGTGATCTTGTCAATGGAGCCGCAGGGCAGCGTAAGAGCAGCTCACGTCGATTTCGGATTAGGTCAAGGCAAACTTGCCATTCGCGACCGGGCCGGCAGGCTGGAGCCGATTCCGGTCAGCGCAGGCCGCATCAAGCTCAACTACGATCCCGCAACGGGGGCCGTGGATCTGCAGCCTTCGACGTTGCAGGCTGCCGGATCGACTGTCACGTTCACAGGAAAGGCCCATGGGGGCACCTTCGACGGCGATCAGGGATGGGCGTTCGAGCTTGGCTCCATCGAAGGGACGATGGGTTCGGGGGAGTTTGCTGCGCCCCCGGTTCCGCTCGAGTCGCTCGTGTTGCAGGGAAGGTTTCTGCCCGCGCGGCAACTTATGCAACTGTCGAAAGGTGAATTGAGGGCTGGCGGCGCAGTAATCGCGATGGAGGGGGAAGCCAGTCTCGACAATCATCGGCCGGGTGTCCGCTTCGCCGCCTCGACAGGGCCGATGCAGGCGGCGACGGCAAAAGCGCTCTGGCCCGTCGGACTTACTCCGAAATCGCGGATCTGGGTCGGCGAGCACGTGATGTCGGGAGAGTTGCGGCGACTGGAGTTCCGGCGCGAAACGGGTATTTACGCGCCGGCCAATCCGTCGGGCTCCGGCTCTGGTCGCGTGTCACTCAGTGTCGAAACCGGTCAAGGTACGTTCAAGCCGACCTTGCAGCTGCCGCCTATCAACGTGCCACGTGTGCTGGTTACGCTAGAAAACGAGCAGCTTGATATTTCCGTGCCCGAAGGCGCAATGACGCTGGAGTCGGGCAAGACCGTAAACCTGAAGGCAGGGCGGCTCGTTTCCAACAACATCCTGGCCGAGCCGTCAGACGCAGTCGTCAGCTTCAAGGCCCAGTCGGATGCGATGACGGTTGTCGAGCTCCTGGGCCGGGCGCCGATATCGCTGATCGCCGAGGGAGAGCTGCCGTTCAAGTCGATGGACGGACGCGTCGAAGCTCAAATGTCGCTGGCTTTCCCAATGAAGAAGGAATTGACCGCAAGCCAGATCAAGACCACGGGGGCGGCTAAGCTCAAGGATGGACGCATTCAGAAGCTGCTCGGCGAGTACGACGTGCAGGGTGCGAGCGTGGCGTTCGATTTCAACAACGGCGCGGTGGAGGCCAAGGGCGAGGCGATCGTGCGCGGTGTGCTTGCACGGATTTCGTGGCAACACATCTTCGAGGCATCTCCCGAGCGGCAGCCGCCGCTGCGCATCACGGCCACGCTCGACAACACCGACCGGCGGCAGCTGGGCATCGATCTTAGCCATATGGTGACAGGCGAGATGCCCGTTGACATGCAGGTGGTGCAAGGCGTGGCGCCCGGCGAGCGCAAGATCCATGTAAGAGCCGATCTTTCCAGCGCCGACATCACTCTGGCGCCGATCGCGTGGCGCAAGCCTCCGGGGCGTACGGCATTCGCGGAGTTCGACATAGCGGCGGTGGCGCAGAACAAGTACGAGTTGCAGAATTTCCGTATCGCAGGCGACAACGTTGCGATCGAGGGCTGGGCGTCGATTGGTGCAGACCGCAAGCTGCGCGAGTTCTACTTCCCCGACTTCTCGCTCAACGTGGTGACACGGCTGAAGGTGCAGGGCGTGCTGCGCAACGATAACGTCTGGGATGTCAAGGCGCGCGGCACCACGTTCGACGGCAAGGACTACTTCCGATCTCTCTTCACCGTCGGACGCGGCGGTGGCGCGGTGGACAAGGCTGACAGTGGCGGCGTCGATCTCGATGCGCAGATCGACAACGTTCTGGGGTTTGCGGATGCCTCGCTGCGCGGCCTCAAGGTACAGTTGAAGACGCGCGAGGGCCGGCTCAGCGCGCTCGATGCGCGTGGTACGCTGGATGGAGGAGCGCCGCTGGCTGTCCTCCTCGATGTCGATGGGCACGGGCAGCGGCGCATTCGTGCGGATTCGACGGATGCGGGGCAGGCGTTCAAGCTCGTCGGCTTTTATCCCAACATGCAGAACGGCCGCGTGCGGCTCGAGTTGAACGTTGACGGGAGTGGTGCGGCGGAAAAGTCGGGCACTCTATGGGTGGAGGATTTCCGCGTCCTTGGTGATCCGGTCGTTTCGGAAGTCGTTTCAAGCGGTCTCGATGACGGGCGGCCTTCGATCGGGGGAAAGAAGCGCATCGTGCGCGAGGTGTTCGAGTTCGACACGATGCGAGTGCCGTTCTCGCTCGGTCACGGTCAGTTCGTGCTCGATGACGCCTACATGAGGGGCCCGCTCCTGGGCGCGACGATCCGCGGCAAGGTCGATTACAAGACCGAACGGGTCAATCTCGGGGGTACCTATATTCCATTGCAGGGACTGAACAACGCGTTCGGTCAGATCCCAGTGCTGGGACAGATACTTTCAGGACCGCGTGGCGAAGGATTATTCGGCATCACCTTCGCGATTACCGGAGCGATGACCAATCCACAGGTGATCGTCAATCCTCTGTCGCTGGTGGCGCCGGGCATCTTCCGCGAGGTGTTCCAGATGACGAACCCATCTACCAAAGTTCAGCCGCGCAAGCCGGAGCCAGCTTCGAAACGTGGCAAGGGCCGTCAAGATCCGGGGGCGACGTCGCCCGGTACGACGATAGACGGCTGGTCGTCAGATACCAAAACTCCGTGAGGCGCTAGATCTGGTGCCTCAGACCGGGCGCAGCAGAACGTGCTTCTTCTTGCCCAGCGAGAGCTTGACGAAGCCCTGGGCGAAGTCGGTCTCCGATAGACGTGCCTTCTCGTCGGTCACCAGTTGGTCGTTGACCTTGAGCCCGCCGCCCTTGATCTGACGGCGGGCTTCGCTGTTCGAGGCAACCAGACCGGCCTCGACGAAGAGGCTCAGCACGCCCATGTTGAGCCGCAGGTCGGGCCAGCTGATCTCCACCGTCGGCAGGTCGCTCGCAGTCTGTCCCTGCTCGAAGGTCAACCGCGCAGTCTCGGCTGCGGCCTCTGCCTTGTCGCGCCCATGGATGAGGGCGGTCGCCTCGGTGGCCAACACCTTCTTTGCCTCATTGATCTCGGCTCCCTGCAAGGCGGCAAGCTGCGCGATCTCGTTCATCGGCAGTGTCGTGAAGAGCTTCAGGAAGCGCGCGACGTCGGCGTCTTCGCTGTTCCTCCAGTACTGCCAGTAGTCGTAAGTGGAGAGTTGTGCATCATTAAGCCACACGGCGCCTGCGGCGGTTTTGCCCATCTTGGCGCCGGATGCGGTTGTCAGCAGCGGGCAGGTGAGCGCGTGCAGAGCATGCTGTATGCCCATGCGACGGCCGAGGTCGAGGCCCATGACGATGTTGCCCCACTGGTCGGAACCGCCCATCTGGATGTTGCAGCCATAGCGCCGCGCCAGCTCGACGAAGTCGTAGGACTGCAACAGCATGTAGTTGAATTCGATGAATGAGAGTTCCTGCTCGCGCTCGAGGCGCAGCTTCGCCGAATCCATCGTCAGCATGCGATTGACGGAGAAGTGGCGGCCGACATCACGCAAGAACTCGATGTAGTTGAGCGGCGCCAGCCACTCCGCGTTGTCGAGCATGACGGCGTCGGTCTTGCCAGTGCCGAAGCTCAGCAACCTGGCGAAGACGCCCTTCAGCGCCTCCTTGTTGGCATCGATCTCCTCAACCGAGCGCAGAACGCGCGTCTCGTCCTTGCCGGACGGATCGCCGACGCGGGTGGTGCCGCCGCCCATCAACGCGATCGGCCGGCCGGCGCCGGTCCGCTGCAGCCAGTGCAGCATCATGATGGAGAGCAGGTGGCCGACGTGCAGGGAGGGCGCGGTACAGTCGTAGCCGACGTATGCGACGAGTGCTCCCTTGGCGGCCAAGGCGTCGACGGCTTCGGGATCGGAGCACTGGTGGATGAAGCCGCGCTCGGTGAGGATGTTCAGGAAATCGGACTTGTAGCTCGTCATTTCGTTCGTCTGTGGTCGTTTTCGAGGACCGTCTGGTCCGGCACGAATTGTACCGGACGGGGCTGGCGGGCTGGTGTAGGGTCGCCGGAATCGGCGGCACCATGCACGAGGTTTCACCAATTGGGCAAGCTGAAGCGCGCGATCGGGTTGATGAGCGGCACGTCGATGGACGGAATCGACGTGGCGTTGATCGAAACGGATGGGAGGTCGGGGCTCAGGCACGGACCATCGTTCACCTTCCCCTATTCGGAAGCATTTCGCGAGCGGCTAAGGCAGTCGCTGGCGTTTGCGCGCGGCGTCAAGGCCCGCAACGAGCGGCCGGGAGCGCTCAAGCTCGCCGAGCAGTACCTGACGGATCTCAGCGCGGAGGCGATCACTCAATTCCTGCAGGATATCCGGGTCGGACCCGAGCAGATCGACGTCGTCGGGTTCCATGGACACACGGTCTACCATGCGCCCGAACGGCGGCTGACGGTGCAGATCGGCGACGGGCAGCGACTGGCAAAGCTCGTAGGCATTCCGGTCGTCTATGACATGCGGGCGGCCGACGTGGAGGCCGGTGGGGAGGGCGCTCCACTGGTACCGGTCTATCACCGGGCGCTGGCGATCAAGCTGGGGGAATTGCCAGCTGCGTTTGTCAACATCGGCGGCGTGGCGAACGTGACCTACGTCGGCGAGAACGACGAGTTGATCGCGTTCGACACTGGCCCGGGCAATGCGCTGATCGACGATTTCATGCTCAAGCATGCGGCCACGGCCTTCGATGCGGATGGCGAGACAGGGCTCAACGGCGTGGTCGACGAGCGCGTGTTGCACGATGCGCTATCGTCACACTATTTCGCCGAGCCTCCGCCAAAATCACTGGATCGCGATGCGTTCGACGGCGCGCTCTTCGAGAATCTCTCGCTGACGGCTGGGGCAGCGACGCTTGCCGCATTCACCGCCGAGGCCATTGCGCGGGCGCGGGAACACTTTCCGCGTGAGCCGGCAATCTGGGTGGTATGCGGCGGCGGGCGCAAGAACAAGGCAATCATGACGCGGTTGGCGGAACGGGTGGAGAACGCGGTCGTGCCGGTTGAGGCGATCGGCCTCAACGGCGACAGCATCGAAGCAGAAGCTTGGGGCTACATGGCCGTGCGAGCGCTGGAAGGTCTGCCGCTCACGTTTCCGGGTACCACGGGCGTGCCAGGGGCCATGTCGGGAGGCGTGATTGCGTTGCCATGAAGGATGCGCACATGGAGCGGGTTCGCGTCAGGTAGGGGCGAGCGGCGGCGTCTGGGAGGCAATTTCGCGGATCATGAGGGAGAGACCCGATGTTATACGGGCCAGCGCGGCGTAGTTCACCGTATCTGGCAGGTCGGTACGGGAATGGTAATGGGGATTTCGGAAGGGTGCGGTATCCGTCACCATCAAGGCGGGATAGCCGCACTTGTCGTAGGCCCAGTGATCCGACAGGTCGATACCTGGAATGAACCCGGGAGCGACGCCGCCAATCGATGGAAATGCAGTGGTGCGGCGGAATGCCTTGACGCAGCGGCCGACGAGTCGGCGGGCGCCTGGAAGGCCGACGAATGCGACGAAATTTCCCGTCGTGGGGTAGATCAAACCAAATGGCGGCGGATATTTCTGGGACTTGGGCTCATCGGAAAAGTAGCCAAGTGTTTCTAGCGCGATCATACCCAAGACGGTGATGCCGGCTTGTCGTAGTGAATGAGCATGGCGCAGGCTGCCCATCGCTTCGGTTTTTCCGTAGGGGTGCTCCTCATTGACGAAGAACACGAGACGGACTTCGCACGAGGGTTGAAAGCCGCTGCCCTCTGTCGTCAGATTTCGAGCGATCTCCAGAAGTGCCGCAACTCCGGTGCCGTTGTCGTTGGCTCCAGGAGAGTCGTCGGCGGAATCGTAGTGCGCACCTACGACGAGGGTGACGGCTGGCGATCGCGCCGCACTGTTGGCTGGTTGTTGCGATACCGCTGGCAGAACGACCTCGATGTTACGGACTGGCCGGCCTTCGACTTCGTATTCCTGAAGGCGCGGAATCACGCCAAACGATAAGAGAATGCGCTCGATGTAGCCCGCAGCCGCTTCGAGTTCGCGATAGTGGGCCAGATTGTGCGGCCGGGATGCAATCTGCTCGACATGTTCGCGTAAGCGAGCGCCGCACTCCAGTTCGCCGGCACTGGGTGCAGGGGGCGGGGTTCTGAGGGGCTGGATTGGCAGGACGATCACATAGCTGGCCGCGGCGAGCAGCAGGCACAGGCTGCCGGCTACGACCATGATGATAGTCATGTAACGACCTTTCAGACCAAGCGTACGCCCCGTCGCGGCGCAGCGAAATGTTCGACGTCTGAATAAGTCTACAGTGGGGCAGGCTCCCGCGACCTTAAACTGAACGCTAAAATCCAGTGTTCTGCGTTAGGGTCCGGACCGCGGGCACGTTTCCTGCCAGCGGGGTGGCGGATCTGGGCGGGCTGCGACATCATTCGTCGCCGTCGTCGTCACCATCATCGCCGGCACTGGGCAATTCCTCTTCCGCCTCGCGGGCCCGCTCGCGCTCGCGAGCCTGGTCACGCTCCTTTTCCTTTGCGCGGCGGCTCTCGCGTTCCTCGGCGTCTTTCGCCATGCGCATGTCGACGTAGCCGCCGACGACCTGTGTCAGTTCGTCGATCTTGTTCTCGAAGAAGTGGTTGGCGCCAGGGACAATCTCATGGTCAATTTTGATGCCGCGCTGGGTCTTGAGTTTGGCGGACAATTCCGCAACGGACTGAGAAGGAACTACGCGGTCCCTGTCGCCGTTGATCATGAGTCCAGAGGATGGGCACGGCGCGAGGAATGAGAAATCATAGAGATTTGAAGGCGGCGCGACGCAAACGAAGCCGTCGATTTCGGGCCTGCGCATGAGTAGTTGCATGGCGATCCAGGTGCCAAAGGAGACGCCCGCGATCCAACAGCATTTGGCGTCGGGTTTGACGAGTTGCAGCCAGTCGAGCGCGCACGCGGCGTCGGCAAGCTCGCCGGGACCTCCATCCCAGTAGCCCTGACTGCGGCCGACGCCACGGAAATTAAAGCGCAGAACGGAAAATCCGCGCTCGGCAAAGGTGTGGTAGAGCGCGTAGACGACCTGATTGTTCATGGTGCCGCCGAACTGCGGGTGAGGGTGGAGTACCAGCGCGATAGGGCTGTCGGCGCGGTTCTCGTGATGGTAGCGCGCCTCTATACGGCGGCCCTCCGGGCCATTTATGATCAACTCAGGCATGTTTTTCCGTTGCTAAATAGATACTTATGTGTCCGGTTCGTGGGTGTTCCGGTCTGGTGAACGCGGCCGGACATATGACGGTGTCGGTGGCGCGAAGTTTCGTATTTTCGTCCACATACTCGCGCGGAGGCCTGTGGGCTTGCCAACCTGTGTTCTGAGCCTCGTTGCGGAGCGAGCGGTTTGCCTTCTTCAGTGGGCGGTGCAGTGCGGGGGCGCTTGCTTGCGTTCCCTGGCCGGAGCCAGCTCGGGCGTGCTCGAAAACAAACTCACGGGCTTTGCCGGAGCGGATCTCAAGGCATCGTCGCCCAACGTATCGACGTCCGACAGGCGCGTCTTCTGCGACACATGAGTCCCGACGCGCTCATAATACTTGACTTCGCAAATCGGAATTATCATAGTCCCTGCAGGCTTTTTAGAATGGTTCGAAAGAAGCGAGCTACCTGCGGCGGTCGAGCGAGCTGTGCGCGCTTCTTACCACACCGAGGGGTGGCAAATGCAAGCTTCATCGCGTGGGCGGCACGCGAGAGCATCAGGTGCAGTCGCACAATGTTTTGAACAACGATTGAGCAGGTGTCGTCGTGGAGTTGAACACCAAAGGCCGCTACGCGGTGATGGCGATGGCGGATCTGGCCAAGCATCAAGGTGAAGCAGCAGTTCCATTGTCGCAGATCGCCGAGCGCCAGCAGCTCTCGCTTTCATATCTGGAGCAAATATTCCTGAGGCTGCGCCGCGCTGGCCTGGTGGACAGTTCGCGTGGGCGAACGGGCGGCTATCGTCTCGGTCGCGAGCCACAATCGATCGCGGTTGGCGAGATCATGGCGGCGGTCGAGGAAGAAACCCGGATGACGCGCTGCATGGATGGCGGCATCGGCTGTCTCGGCGAAGAGCGTTGTCTCACGCACAACCTGTGGTGCGGACTGGGCGGTCACATTGCGGCATTCCTATGGAGCGTCAGTCTGGCGGAAGTCCTCGAAGGCATTCCCAAGGAGAAACTCGCGCCTGCCTCGGCGGTAGCGCGTGCGGGTTCGGGCATCGGCTGGGCGGCTGAATGATCGCGGCGCGTACATATCTCGATTACAACGCGACCTCGCCACTTCGGCCGGAGGCGCGCGATGCGATGACGCGGGCGCTTGATGGATTCGGCAACGCTTCGTCGGTGCATGCGGAGGGGAGGCGCGCGCGCGCTATGATCGAGGCCGCTCGTGCGGAGGTCGCCGCTCTTGCGGGCGCTGACGCGCGCGAGGTGACATTCACCAGCGGCGCAACGGAAGCGGCGAACTGGGTGGTGTCGCAGCCGTGGCAGAGAATGATCGTTTCGGCGGTCGAGCATCCGGCCGTGATGGCGCCGGCGCTGCGTTCGGGAACACGTGTCGAGGTGCTTCCGGTGGACAGCTTGGGCTATGTCGATCCTGGGGCGCTCGGTGTCCTGATCGATAGCGCGCTCAATGATGGCAGCAAGTGCCATGCGGCTTCTGTGCTCGTGGCTGTGCAGCACGCCAACAACGAGACTGGCGTCGTGCAGCCCATAGCCGAGATCGTCGCCATCGCTCGCGAGCGGGGCGTCCGCGTATTGGTCGATGCGGTGCAGACAGCCGGGCGCGTGACGCTCGATCAGCGCGGCCATGCGATCGATTTCATGGTGATGTCGTCGCACAAGATCGGCGGACCGCAAGGTGCGGGCGCGCTGGTGGTGCGTGAAGACGTCAAGCTCGAGCCGCTGCTCGTGGGTGGCGGCCAGGAGCGCGGCCGGCGTGCCGGCACGGAGAACGTCGCGGCGATAGCAGGATTCGGCGCGGCGGCGGCGGCATCGCGTCGCGAACTCGAACGTACCGATCGTTTCGCAAAGCTGCGCGATGCACTCGAGGCGGCGCTCAAGCATGCGACGCCGGACATGGCGGTAATCGGCGGCGATGCGGAGCGTCTGTGCAACACGACACTCGTGGCGTTGCCAGGCGCCTCCGCCGAGACAGCGGTGATCGCACTCGATCTCGCCGGGGTCGCCGCGAGCGCGGGTGCAGCCTGCAGCTCGGGCAAGGCAAGCCGTTCGCCAGTCCTTGCAGCGATGGGGATCGGCGACGATATCGCAAGGTGTGCGGTGCGCTTCAGCCTCGGCTGGGCAACCACAGAAGATGACATCGCCCGGTGCACGGCGGCATGGCAGCGGGTCGACAGAATACGAAGGGGCGTGCGCCAAGTGGCTTGAAGCCGGTGTGCGCTATCGATTTCGAAAGAACGAGGAGACGACGATGGCAGCGGTCCAGGAGACCATCGAACAGGTCAAGAAGATCGACGTCGACCAGTACAAGTACGGGTTCGAAACCAAAATCGAGACGGTGAAGGCACCGAAGGGTCTTAACGCGGATATCATCCGCTTCATCTCGGAGAAGAAGGGCGAGCCTGCCTGGATGCTCGAGTGGCGCATGGATGCCTATGAGCGCTGGCTGACCATGTCGGAGCCGACGTGGGCGAAGGTGTCGTATCCGAAGATCGACTTTCAGGAGCTGTACTACTACTCGGCGCCGAAATCATCGGAAGGGCCAAAGAGCCTCGACGAGGTCGATCCGGAGCTGCTCGAAACGTACAAGAAGCTTGGCATCCCGCTCAAGGAGCAGGAGGTACTGGCTGGCGTGCAGGGCGCCAAGGTGGCGGTCGACGCGGTATTCGACTCGGTTTCGGTCGTGACGACCTTCAAGAAGGAGCTGGCCAAGGCCGGCGTCATTTTCTGTTCGATGTCGGAAGCGCTGCGCGAGCATCCCGATCTCGTCAAGAAGTACCTTGGCTCGGTCGTGCCCAAGTCCGACAACTATTTCGCCGCGCTCAATTCGGCGGTGTTCTCGGACGGCTCGTTCGTCTATATCCCCGAAGGCGTTCGCTGCCCGATGGAGCTATCGACCTACTTCCGTATCAACGAGAAGAACACGGGGCAGTTCGAGCGCACGCTCATCATCGCCGACAAGGGTGCCTACGTGAGCTATCTGGAAGGCTGCACGGCACCGATGCGCGACGAGCATCAGCTGCATGCTGCCGTTGTCGAGCTGATCGCCCTCGACGATGCGGAGATCAAGTATTCGACCGTGCAGAACTGGTATCCCGGCGACAAGAACGGCAAGGGCGGCGTCTACAACTTCGTGACCAAGCGAGGCGACTGCCGCGGCCGCCATTCCAAGATTTCCTGGACGCAGGTGGAGACCGGCTCGGCGATTACGTGGAAGTATCCGAGCTGCATCCTGCGGGGCGACAACAGCAGGGGCGAATTCTATTCGATCGCCATCTCCAACGGTCGCCAGCAGGTGGACAGCGGCACGAAGATGATCCACCTGGGCAAGAATACGTCGAGCCACATCATTTCGAAGGGCATTGCGGCGGGCCATTCAGACAACACGTATCGCGGGATCGTCTCGGCACACCGCAAGGCAACGAACGCGCGCAACTTCACCTGCTGCGACAGCCTTCTCATCGGCGATCAGTGTGGTGCGCACACCGTGCCCTACATCGAGGCGAAAAATTCCTCGGCTCACTTCGAGCACGAGGCAACGACCTCGAAGATTTCCGAGGACATGCTGTTCTACTGCATGCAGCGTGGGCTTTCGGAGGAAGAGGCGGTGGCGCTGGTCGTCAACGGCTTCGTGCGCGACGTGCTGCAACATCTGCCGATGGAGTTCATGGCGGAGACGCAAAAGCTGATCGGCATTTCGCTGGAAGGCAGCGTGGGCTGATCGCAGTTGCGTGAGGAACAATGGCACAATGGCGAGCGGACAGACGACATATTGGTTCAAGCCCAAGCGCCACGGTTACGGCGCGACGCCCGTAACGTGGCAGGGTTGGCTGGTGACGGGGCTGTTTTCCGTCGCGCTAGGCATCGTCGCCGTTGGCGGCATGATGTCGCTGAAGGGGACCGGCAACGTGCTTGGCTATGTCGTCTGGTTTCTCGGCGTGCTCGGCGGTGTCTTCTGGTTCACGCAGTTCGCGCGCAAGCGCACAGACGGCGAGTGGGCGTGGCGCTGGAAGGGACAGAAGTACGCCGACATTTACGATCCGGCAAAGCAGCAGGGCTGCGAGAAACGTTGATTTGGACATGCAAGAGCGGGCTCGGCGCCATGAGCAGCAGCGGCCCACGAGATGATAGTTGAGAGGAAAGATATGCTCGAGATCAAGAACCTGCACGTGAAGATCGCGGACGAGGACAAGACGATCCTCCGTGGCATCGATCTCGTCGTGCCGAAAGGCGAAGTACACGCGATCATGGGGCCCAACGGCTCGGGCAAGTCGACGCTCGCCTATGTGCTGGCGGGCCGCGAGGACTACGAGGTTACGGAGGGCGACATCCTCTGGAACGGCGAGTCGATCCTTGGGATGGAGCCCGACGAGAGGGCGGCCAAGGGCGTGTTCCTCGCGTTCCAGTATCCTATGGAAATCCCGGGTGTCGCCGGCCTGACGTTCCTACGCACGGCGACAAATGCAGTGCGCAAGAAGCGCGGCCAGGAAGAATTGACGACTCCGGCCTTCATGAAGATCGTGAAGGAGAAGGCTTCCGCTCTCAACATCGATGTGGAGATGCTGAAACGGCCGGTCAATGTCGGATTTTCGGGCGGCGAAAAGAAGCGTTCCGAGATCCTGCAAATGGCGATGCTCGATCCATCGCTGTGCGTGCTGGACGAAACGGATTCGGGTCTCGACATCGACGCGCTGAGGATCGTTGCCGACGGCGTCAACGCGCTGCGCGGACCCGAGCGCGCGATGCTCGTGATCACGCACTATCAGCGTCTGTTGAATCACATCGTGCCGGACAAGGTGCACGTATTGGCCTACGGCAAGATCCGCAAGTCGGGCGGCAAGGACCTGGCTCTGGAGCTGGAGAAGTCCGGCTATGCAGAGTTCCAGAAAGATGCAGCGTGAGGCTGCCTCCGATTTTCGCACGCGACGAGCGAGACAGGTTCAACCCGCTTCAAGCGCTTGGAGGCGCGACATGAACGTGGCAGTGATGAAGACGAAGGCCGAGACGGTGCTGACCGAGGGCTTCGCCGGTGTAGCCGAAGCGTTGCCCGGAGGGGCTCACGTCAGGGAGGCGCGCGCAAAGGCGCTCGGCCGGTTCGCGGCCAATGGTCTGCCGCACCGGCGGATCGAGGAGTGGAAGTACACGGATCTTCGCGGCGTGATGAAGGATGCGCTGCCTCTGGCGGTAGGCGATACGACAAGGACCACGATTGCAGATGTGATCGTTGCGATGGGCGCGCTGGGCCGTATCGAGGCGCCGCGCTTCGTGCTCGTCAACGGCGCATACCGCAAGGAGCTATCGAACATCAGCGAACTCGATGGCGTGCGTGTTGCGCCACTCGGCGAGGCACTGCGGGGCGATGGCGCCAGCGAGGTGTTGTCGATCGGCGAAGAAGATCGCGGTTCCGACGCAGTTCTGGCACTCAATTCCGCATATGTGACGGATGGTGCGTTGATCGATGTGGAAGCCGGGACAAAACTCGATCAGCCACTGCTCGTGGTGCATGTGCGCACGGGTCGCACTCCGCAACTTGCGGTGGGCCGCAATCAGATCCGGGTCGGCGCGGGCGCGGACCTGACCATCGTGGAGATGTTCGTCGCGGTTCCAGGCTCGGTTGCCGACGGACAGATGAACACGGCAAGCGAGGTCCTGGTTGGCGACAATGCGAAGGTGTCCCATGTCAAGGTGACGTCGGACATGGGCAGCGTTACGCATCTGGCGAACTGGCTTGTGGAGCTTGGCGCAGACTGCACCTATCTCGCGTTCCAGTACACGGCGGGCGTAGGCCTGGCGCGCAACCAGATCCGCGCGACATTCAAGGGTGAAGGTGCAAAGCTCGACATCTCGGGGGCATTCCTGGCGCGCAAACAGGAGCACATCGACACGACGCTGTTCGTCGATCATGCGGTGCCGCATGGCGAAAGCCGCGAACTCTTCAAGGGTGTGCTCGATGGCGAGGCGCGCGGCATCTTCCAGGGCAAGGTGATCGTGCGGCGCAATGCGCAGAAGTCGGACGGCAAGCAGATGGCGCAGGCCTTGATGCTTTCGGAGACGGCGGAATTCGATTCCAAGCCGGAGCTGGAGATCTATGCCGACGACGTGGCTTGCGGCCACGGCTCAACATCGGCGGCGCTCGACGACGATCTGCTGTTCTATCTGCGTGCACGCGGCATTCCGCTCGATGAGGCCCGGGCGCTATTGATCCATTCGTTCATAGGCGAGGCGATCGATAAGGTGGAGAACGAGGCCGTCCGCGAAGCCCTGATGTGCGAGGCGGATGCATGGCTTTCGGCAACCGTCTGACAGGCAATGGCGCCCACCCCGTGCGGTGAAATCCAAGGGCGCATTGAAGAGGAAGTGGACATGGCGATAGATACGCGCGAGAGAGCAACCGCTGGTCATGGGCTGGCCGCCGGCGCCTATGACGTGGAGCGGATTCGCGCCGATTTCCCGATTCTCTACCGCGAAGTCTACGGAAAGCCTCTCGTCTATCTCGACAACGGGGCGTCGGCGCAGAAGCCGACGCCGGTGCTGGAGGCGATGGATCACGCCTACCGGTTCGAGTATGCGAACGTGCATCGCGGGCTACACTACCTTTCCAATACCGCGACACAAAAGTTTGAGGATGCGCGCGAGACAGCACGTCGTTTCCTCAACGCACCCACGACCGATGAGATCATTTTCACACGCAATGCCACGGGAGCGATCAATCTTGTGGCCAGTTCGTTCGGCGGCATGGTGATCGACGAGGGCGACGAAATCATCCTGTCGATCATGGAGCACCACTCCAACATCGTGCCGTGGCATTACCACCGGGAGCGCCGCGGGGCGGTGCTGAAGTGGGTTCCGATCTCGGACGAGGGCGAGTTCCTGCTCGATGAGTTCGCCCGGTTGATCACGCCGCGCACGAAGATGGTCGCGATAACGCACATGTCGAACGTGCTGGGCACGGTCGTGCCGGTGAAGGACGTCATTCGCATCGCGCATGAGCATGGTGTGCCGGTCCTGGTCGACGGAAGCCAGGCGGCGGTGCACATGCCCGTCGACGTGCGGGAACTCGATTGCGACTTCTACGTCTTTACCGGCCACAAGACGTATGGTCCCTCGGGCATCGGCGTGCTTTACGCCAAGAAGAAACATCTGGATGCGATGCCGCCCTACGAAGGTGGCGGCGAGATGATCGAGAGCGTCGCGGTCGACCGCATCGTCTACGGCAAGACGCCACACAAGTTCGAGGCCGGGACTCCGGCAATAGTCGAGGCAGTGGGGCTTGGCGCCGCGCTCGACTACATGATGCAGATTGGCCGCGAGCGCATTCAGCGCCACGAGAACGAACTCAGAGACTACGCACACGAGCGGTTGGGCGAACTCAACTGGCTGAAGATCCACGGGCAGGCGCCTGGCAAAGGCGCCATCGTCTCGTTCACGATCGATGGACTTCACCCGCACGACATCTCGACGCTGATCGACAGGTCGGGTGTTGCGGTGAGAGCCGGCCATCACTGCGCGCAGCCGCTGATGGATCGGATCGGTCAAACGGCGACGTGCCGAGCGTCGTTCGCGATGTACAACACCAAGGCGGAGGTCGATGCGCTTGCGGATGCGCTGATCCGCGCGCACGAGTTGTTTGCATGAACCAGATCGAGAAAAAGAACGCCACGGAAGGCCGGGTCGTGCATCACACTATTGATGCCCCTCGTGTCGGTGCCCCGCGCGAGGGTGGCCCACTCAGGTCTGCTTCTGGCGAGGGCGACCCGGTCAACCCCGGATTCGACATGCAGCAGCCGCATGAGCTGGCACCGCATGACGGAAAGGTAAGTTCGGCGGGCGATAATCCCGGCGCAGACAAGATCGTGCCGCCGGGCGTGGCGGATGGCGGAACGGCCGTTCCGGGCTCTGCGCTCTCGCGCGAGCAGCTCGAGCAGATGACCGACGACATCATTGCGGCTCTCAAGACCGTGTACGATCCGGAGATCCCTGCCGACATCTACGAGTTGGGTCTGATCTACAAGATCGACATCAAGGATACGCGCGATGTCGAAATCGACATGACGCTCACGGCTCCGGCGTGCCCCGTCGCGGGTGAAATGCCGCAGTGGGTGGAGAATGCAGTGCGAGCGGTTGCCGGGGTCGGGGATGTGACCGTCAACCTTGTGTTCGAGCCGGCGTGGGAGCCAAGCCGGATGTCGGATGAGGCTCGTCTGGCGCTCAACATGTTCTGATGCGTTTCGCTGGCAGCCACTCCCTGCCTCCGATCGGCTGAGGTGTGATGAGATATGGGGATGACATGAGCGGGCATCGTTCCCATATCGGCAAGTAACGGCCAATGGCTCGTATGAGAGCAATAGAGCAACGATGATGACGATGACCAAAGCACGGCCCAAGGTGATCACGCTGACGGATGCCGCCGCCGCGCGGATCAAGGCAATCATGGCGCAGAAGAAGGGGGAAGGCGTCGCCGGACTCAAGATCGGCGTCAAGAAGGGTGGCTGTGCCGGCATGGAATACACGATGAGCTGGGCCGACAGCGTCGATAAATTCGACGAAGTGGTCGAGCAGGATGGCGCGTGCATCATCATTGATCCGGCGGCGGTTCTGTATCTGCTCGGCACCGAAATGGACTACAAGACGGATAAACTCTCCGCGGGCTTCGTCTTCAACAATCCCAACCAGCAAAGCGCGTGCGGTTGTGGGGAGAGCGTCAACCTGGTGCCTGCGGCATCATCGTCCTGGCCGGCCAAGTCCGAGTGATCCGGGCGGCCAGCGGGTCCTGATGTTCGCAGTCTACGCGGCGTTCCGGCCCGACTGCGGCTTTGCCGCACCTTGATATCGATCAAGGAACAAGCGATCCCTAGTCTCGTCTATCGAGGCTCACGCCCCAGGCGATTTGGGGTGGCACGGCAGGGACGCGATGATCTTCAATACTCTCTACTACTGGGGGATCCCGGCAAAGCTGCTGCACTGGATCGGCGCGGCGATGATCGTGTTCCTCTATGTGCATGGGCTGGTCGTCGTCGACAGCGAAGGGAACGTGGGTGCTGCCACCAGCATGCAGGTGTTCGTGCACGCGGCGACTGGTGTGACGCTGGGGCTGCTGATGCTGGGGCGCTACCTGTGGCGGCTCGCCAACAAGATCCCGATGCTACCCGCCAAAACACCGGAGTGGGAGAAGAAGCTCGCCGTTGTCGCTCACATGGGACTTTACGTGACGACCTTTGTCACGATCGTCGGGGGCTGGCTGCTTGCTGGTTCCCTGCAGCCCGCGGTTCAGGTGAAACTGTTCGGTATCTTTCCCATTCCGACATTGGCGATATTCCAGCACAAGAGCGCGCGGGAAACCCTGGAAACCATTCACGAACTTGCAGCGCACTTCCTCATGGCCATGGTCGTGCTGCACGTGATTGCGGCGCTGTGGCACCATTTCATCCAACGCGACAGTGTCCTAAAGCGCATGTGGCTGAGAGGCCAGAACCGGCCGCGGCAGCGGTCGTCGACCGATCATGGCTAACGCACGCGATTGAGCCGGCTGTTTTGGGCATGTTCTTCACGCTGAACCGCTGCACACTTCAGCTGAACATGCTCTCTTGTCCTTGAGCATGTTCTTCACGCTGAACCGCTGCACACTTCAGCTGAACATGCTCTCTTGTCCTTGAGCATGTTCGTCACGCTGAACCGCTGTACACTTCAGCTGAACATGCTCTAGCCCGACGGGCAGACCTTCGAGGGGCCGGCGAACTGGTTGAGAGGGATCTTGAGGTAGGATACTTCATTGTCCTCCGGCTCGGGCAGTCGGCCGCCGCGGATATTGACCTGCAGCGCGTAGAGCATGAGATGCGGCAACTCGAGTTCGGCGTCGCGAGACTCGCGGATGCGCACGAACTCCGCCTGGGAGACAGCGCCGCGCAGGTGAATGTTGGTTTCGCGCTGATCGCGGACGGTGGATTCCCAAACGGGCTTGCGACCGCCAAGGCCATAATCGTGACCGACGAAGACGCGCGTGTCGCCCGGTAGTGCCAGGAGACGCTCGATCGACTGATAGAGATCGACGGCGCTGCCGCCGGGGAAATCGGCGCGCGACGTGCCGCTGTCGGGCATCATCAAGGTGTCATGCACGAAGGCGGCGTCGCCGATCACGTAGGTGATGGAGGCCAGGGTATGGCCGGGCGAGAACATGACGCTGCCTTCGAGTTCGCCGATCTGGAACGTGTCGCCGTGCTTGAAGAGGCGATCCCACTGCGAGCCGTCGGTGGGGAAATCTTGACCCAGGTTGTAGATATTCTGCCAGAGCTTCTGCACCTTCACCACGTGCTCACCGATGGCGGTCGGGGCCCCGAACCTCGATTTGAGGTAAGGAGCGGCGGAAAAGTGGTCGGCGTGGGGGTGCGTATCGAAAATCCAAACGACGTTGAGGCTCGCGTCTCGCACGTATTGCAGGATCTCGTCTGCGTTGGCGGTGCATGTGCGTCCCGCCTTCTCATCGAAGTCCCAGACGGGATCGATGATGGCGGCTTGCTTTGTCTTCGGGCAGGAAACCACATACTGGATCGAGCCGGTTTTGGCGTCGTGAAACCCTTTCACGTTCGGTCGTATGATCGCTGACATTGCGTGCTCCGGATCTCTGCTATGGCTGGGCACCATTTCCTGACAGATAGGTGCTCGGCGCGAATGCGCAACCGCGTGCGATTTCCAGATTGACCAACTGTTCGCCGGGGGACGGCTGAGCCGCGTTGCAGGATCAAAGCTTGCGATAGAGCAGCCTGGCGCGGATCGTGCCGGGCATCTGGCGTAGCTCGGCGAGGATGTCGCGAGCGCCGGAGAGCAGGTCGTCGCAGTCCAGCACCACATAACCGATCTCGCCATCGGTCTGGTAATACTGCGCGGCGATGTTGACCTTGTGCTTGGCAAACACTTCATTGAGGCGCTGCAGCTCGCCGGGGAGGTTGCGCTGAACCTGGATGAAACGCGTTCCGTGCTCGCGTGGCATCAATTGTACCTGCGGAAAGTTGACCGCGCCAACTGTCGAGCCGACGTCCGAATACTCGACGAACTTGCGCGCCACCTCAGCGCCGATACGTTCCTGCGCCTCTTCGGTGGAGCCGCCGACGTGGGGTGTGAGGATGACATTGTCGATGCCCTGCAGCGGCGAGGTAAACTTATCGGCGTTGGACTTGGGTTCCACGGGAAAGACATCGATTGCGGCGCCGGCGATGTGTCCGTCCCTTAATGACGATGCCAGGGCTTCGATTTCGACAACCTTGCCGCGCGCGTTGTTGATGAGATAGGCGCCCTTCTTCATTGCGCGTATCTCCCGTTCGGTGATCATGCCGCGCGTTTCGGGTGTGTCGGGAACGTGCAGCGAGACGACATCGGACTTTGCCAGCAGCTCGTCGAGCGAATTCGTTGGTTGCACGTTGCCATGCTGCAACTTGTCGGTACGGTCATAGTAGATGACTCGCATGCCGATTGCCTCGGCGAGCACGGCAAGCTGCGAGCCGATGTTGCCGTATCCGACGATGCCGAGCGTCTTTGCGCGGACTTCGGTGGAGCCGATTGCGGTCTTCTGCCATCCGCCGGAGTGAGCGGCCATGGACTTAGGGAAGATGCGACGGAAGAGCATGATGATCTCGGCAATCGTCAACTCGGCGACGGAGCGCGTGTTTGAGAAAGGTGCGTTGAAGACGGGAAGGCCGATGTCGCGCGCAAACTCGAGCGCCACTTGGTTCGTGCCGACGGAGAAGCAGCCGATGGCTATGAGCGATCGCTGGTGGTCGAGGACCTCGTTGGTCAGTTGCGTGCGCGAGCGGATGCCGATCATGCTCGCGCCTTTCAATGCTGCTCGCAGCGCGTCGCCCTCGAGCGCCTTCATGTGGCGTTCGATGCTGGTGTAGCCCGCCGACTTCAGCGTCTCGACGGCGGTCTCCGAGATGCCTTCGAGCAGAAGGATCTTGATCTTGTCCTTGGGCCGGGAGAGCGGCATTCCGGGCGTTGAGGGCATGGGCATCGTCCGTGATTTGGGGCGCGTGACGTGGCGCAGTGGTCGGGTCCGGAAACGCGCAGGTCATCGTGATGCAGCGCACCGGGCCCGCGTCCTGATCGCCAATGGCGCTGGGTGGGTCAATCGCCCTTTCGGCTTAGAGCGTGTTCTTTACGCTGAACCGCTGCGCACTTTTGCGCGACATGCATCAGTCCTTGTTGTTGTGCATGTCGTAATCGCAAAACCGCGGCACACTCTTGCGCGACATGCACAGGCGCATCCTTAGGCAATGAGCTCATGAGTCTGCAAAGCCGCCGGAGTTCATGCGACCGGCGGACGCAAAACACACGAATTCACGGGGGGCATGCCGTGCTACGCCTGATACTCGACGGTCGGTGCGGTCTTGGCGCGCTCAGTCGCTTGTCACCTTCTGGCGCTTGGGCAACGGTCGACGCAGGAACGCGGGGACGTTGTCTGCAAAGCCCCTCGGCGCGCCAGTGCGCTGTTCCGGTTCGCGGCGGCTCTCGCTTTTGACGCTGCGCGGTGCTTCAGGAGGTTCCGCATAGCGGGGGCGCTCCGATGGGCCCGAGCGGGAGGTATCGGCTCTTGTCTCCACCGACGGCTTCGAAGCCGCGGGGCGCTGCGGCTTCGCGGCTTTGCTACGTGGACGTTCCGGCGGCGTCTCGGAGGGGATGGGCTTTGCCTCGGCCGGCATCATTGCATGGCCCTCTGCTCCTTCGTGTGCGCGGCCTCGGCCACGTCCGCCCCGGCGGCGGCGGCGCTTCGTGCCTTCCTCACCATCTTCGGAATATACCGTCGCGACAGACGGCGTCTCAGCGGGCTCGAATACGACGTCCGGCTGCTCGCCCATACCCGGGGCCGTCGGTGCATTCTCGATTTCGAGGGAGGTACGGTTTGCAGCAGTTCGGTGCGTTCGCTCCGAGCTACGTTCGCCGCCGCGCTCGCCTCGTCCGCCACGCGCGGTTGGCGCGCCGCGACCGCGGACGCCTGCGCGTTCGCTTCCGCGTCCGCCGCGACCGCGACGCCGTTTGCCCGCATTGGCATAGTCTTCCTCGGTCGGCGGTTCTCCGACCCATTCGGGGGTGTCGCCCGTGATCTTGCCGATATCGGCGAGCAGCTTCAGGTCGTCGGGGGCGACGAGCGAGTAGGCAGTGCCGAGCTTGCCGGCGCGGCCGGTGCGGCCGATGCGGTGCACGTAATCGTCCGACTGCCAGGGCAGATCGAAATTCAGGACGTGAGAAACGTCAGGGATGTCGAGGCCACGTGCGGCGACGTCGCTCGCTGCCAGGATCTTGATCTCGCCGGAGCGGAACTTGTCGAGCGTCTCCATCCGGCTTTTCTGGTCCATGTCGCCGTGCAGTGCGCCGGCGTTGAAGCCGTGCTTGGTGAGCGACTTCAGCAGGATCGCGACGTCACGCTTGCGGTTGCAGAAGATGATCGCGTTCTTGAAGTTCTCTTCGGCGCGGATCAGCTGGCGCAGTTCGTCGCGTTTGGCCCAATCCTCTCCGTTTGGACAGAAGCGGAAGCGCTGGGTGATGGTTTTGGCAGTGGTGGCTGGCCGGGCCACCTCGATGCGCACGGGATCCTTGAGGAACTGGTCGGCAAGCCGCGTGATCTCGGGGGGCATCGTCGCGGAGAAGAACAACGTCTGGCGCCGCGGCGGCAGCAGACGGCAAATCTTCTCGATGTCGGGTATGAAGCCCATGTCGAGCATACGGTCGGCCTCGTCAATGACGAGGATCTCGACGCCCATCAGCATGACCCGGCCGCGGCTGAAGTGGTCGAGCAGCCGGCCGGGTGTGGCGATAAGCACATCGACGCCACGGTCAAGCTTCTTGACCTGATCGTCCATCGACACGCCGCCGATGAGTAGTGCGACGTTGAGCTTGTGGTTGATGCCGTATTTCTCGAAGCTCTGGGCGACCTGCGCGGCAAGCTCGCGGGTGGGCGCCAGGATCAGCGAGCGCGGCATGCGGGCGCGGGCGCGCCCGGTTTCGAGGCGGGCAATCATGGGAATTGTGAAGGCGGCGGTCTTGCCCGTGCCGGTCTGGGCGATGCCGAGGATATCGCGTCCAGTGAGGGCTACAGGGATACCGTCGGCCTGGATCGGCGTAGGCGTGGTGTAGCCGGATGCCTCGACGGCAGCCAGCAGCCTCTGGCTGAGCCCGAGCTCAGCGAACGTCTTGGTAGTCAAATGCGATCCTCTCCATCTTCGTCAGGCTGGTCCTCAATCGCATCCGTGCAACCGCAATCTCGGCCGTATGCCGGGGCGGGACGGGCAAGGACACAGGACAAAGCGCAGGGGAGAGCTGTGCCGGAAAATCGGCAAAACAACTGATAAGGCGTCAAAAAGGGATTAAGCTAATGCGAGTTATGAGAGGACGGCTCTCAAGCCCCTGCGCTAACGCCAATGACCTGCTGACATAGGTCGCCATCAAATGCAAGTGGGAGGCGCGAATTCCTCACCGATTGTGTCAGAACGCCGCGGCATTCGGGGGCCGCGTGGTTGGGAGCAGGGGTGGTTGCGCTCGCGGAGGATTTGATGTCGGATCATCTGGTGCTGATCCCGGGTCTGCTGTGCACCGAAGCGCTTTACGGGCCGCAGCTTGAGGGCTTCGATAAGGACGTCAGGGCATTGGTGGCGGATCACGCCGGGCACGGCAGCCTTGCAGATATGGCGAGAGCGATCCTGGACGTGGCGCCGGAAAGGTTCGCCCTGGCAGGTCTGTCGATGGGCGGTTACGTGGCTTTCGAGATCATGCGACAGGCGCCTGGCCGGGTCGAGCGGCTGGCGCTTCTCGATACCAGTGCGCGGCCGGACAGCGATGAGCAGACGGAGAACCGCCGCCGGTTGGTAGCACTGGCCGAGAAGAAGGGGGTCAGTGTTCCGGCGCGCGAGATGTTCCCCAAGCTGGTTGCCCCATCGCGCAGCAACGACGAATTGCTGCGGGCGATCTTCCTGGACATGGCCGAAGCGACCGGCGTCGAGGGCTTTGCACGCCAGCAGACAGCCATTGCGGGCCGCCCTGACAGCCGGACGACGCTTGCTGCGATCACCTGCCCGACGCTTGTACTGGTTGGCGAGGAAGATCAGTTGACGCCGGTGGAGCTTGCTCGGGAGTTGTCGGATGGGATTGCGGGTAGCCGTCTCGCCGTGGTGTCAGGTGCAGGACATCTTTCGACACTCGAGGCTCCCAATAAAGTCACGCAGGAGTTGCGGGCTTGGCTCGCGGATCGACAGCCTGCGGCATGAACGCTCGCTCAGCGCTGCTGAAGTTGCAGGATCGTCAGGGTGCCCGCGACGATGCGAGCTGGCGACGCAGCATGGCCATGATCGTGTCGACCTCAGACGACGTCAGTCGTCCGTGGGTCTGCATATATGCAGCGATGTCCCTGCCGGTGTAGCGGCCGACGATTGCACCGTCACGTTCCTTCAGGCGCAGGCGTGCGAGTTCTGATGCGCGATCATGGCAGATGCTGCATTTCTGCTCGAACAGGAAGCCAGTCTTGAGCATTGCCTCGAACTGCTTCACGAGTGCGTCGGCCTCCGGCTTTTCCAGCGTTCGTCGTGGGTGGTGGCCAAGAAAGTCGGTGAGTGGCATTCCGCTTTTCCTGAGCACCGCGTAACCCTCGCGGAGTGCAAGCGTCTCTTGCACCAGGTCGCGCGCGTGCGGTTGATGACAGGCTGCGCACCGCTGCTCGTAAAGCTGGTGCGGATCGATGTCCTGGGCCAACGCCGGTGCTGCTATCAGAGCGGCAGTGGATGAAATTGCGATGGCGAAGGCGCGGAACGCGCCGGTGCGAATGCGCTGCGGAGTGTCGTTGCGGGCGCTGCGGGACGTGACCAGTCTGTGCATGGCACTATGGCTCTCTGTTGCTTGTTGGCGTCGCGGCCGGCTGGCAGCGTTGGCGTCACGCGATCAAGGAAAGAATAGACCAACAAACAACGTTGCGCATTGAGCGCACCCGTCGTCACGTGCTTAGACGAATTGTCGCGCCCACCAGCGCCCTTCCAGGCTTGAGGAAAGTCCGTCCGCCGAGGCTGGCGCATGGTGGCGGTGCAAGGCGCCAAATGCAGTCATGGCGGGCAGCCGGAGCGCCCGCCATGTCGATGTTGCAACAACGTCAGTTTACAGTCAGTCGCCTTGACGGATAGGCATCGGATCTACTCGTCCTGCAGCCAGCGTGAGATGAGGCCACCGAGAATGCCCCCGAGAATCGGTGCCAGCCAGAACATCCACAGGTTCGCGAGTGCAGTACCGCCGGCGAATAGGGCGGGAGCTGTCGAGCGTGCGGGATTGAGTGAGGCGTTGGTCACGGGTATCGAGGCCAAATGCAGCACCATCAGTGCGACGCCGATAGCGAGGGGTGCGAATCCGGCCGGGGCACCTGGCGACGTCGCACCCATGATCACGATCACGAACAAGCCGGTGACTACGATTTCGGTCAGGAAGACTGCAAGTGCCGAGAATCCGCCCGGCTCGCCAAAATTGTTGGAGATTGCAGCGAACGTGTTGAACTCGGCGCGTCCGTTGCCGAGATAGCCGTTGAGGATCACGCTGAAGATTGCGGCTGCGGCAATGCCGCCCAGCACCTGCGCGACGATATAACCAGGAGCCTTGGCTGCATCGAAGCGGCCTCCCGCCACTAGTCCAAGGGTGACGGCCGGATTGAAGTGCCCGCCGGAAATATGGCCGACGGCGTAAGCCATCATCAGCACCGATAGTCCGATCGCCATCGCTACTGCAACGAGGCCGCCGCCTGACGGTGCGGAAAACAGCGCTGAACCGCAGGTCGCGGAAACGAGCGCGAAAGTACCGATGAATTCGGCTGCCAGGGGTTTGGTCGACATTCAGTTTCTCCTCCACGTGGACCCGCGTTCGTTGCGCTGCGGGCGAGCGAGCCATTCGGGGCATTTCACCCGATTGGCGGCCTGTTCAAGAACGCACGCTCGACGCTACGGCGGTTCGAGGTTGGTGGATGATAGCGGGCGGTAGGGCGCTAATTGCCTGTAGTGCCAGCAGAACAGAATTGCTGGAACCAGCGCTCTTGGTTCCTGTCGACGACCGGCGGAAAATGGGGGGGGTGGCATGTAATTGCAGTTCGTCGCATTCGAATGCATGGTTGAAGGAGCACAAGTGGCGAGCGGATGCTCAATTGGCCATGACAACCGGAGGAAGCGACACGTGACCAGGCGCCAACGCGACGATAATTCCTACGCACAATCGCGGCAGATCCGCATCACCAGACGGCATCTTCTCGGGGGAGCGGGCGCAATGGCAGGCCTTGCGGCGAGCGCCACGCTGCCGGGCCCCATGTGGGGTAGCGCGTCCGTGCTGGCCGCGGCCGCACAGGCGCATACGTTCAAACTTGGAGATTTCGAGATCACGGTGATTTCCGACGGGCACCTGACGATGCCCGCTCGCCTCGAAGCGCCGGACGCTCCCGAGGCAGAGCGCGATGCCGCATTTGCGGCAGCGGGCCAGACGAATGAAATGGAATCGCGTCCAACCAACGTCACGCTCATAAAGACCGGTTCGGATGTGATTCTGGTGGACGCCGGCTCGGGTCCGAACTTCATGCCGACAGCGGGCAAGCTTTCTGCCAATCTGGAGGCTGCGGGGATTTCAGCTGATTCCGTGACCAAGGTGGTGTTCACGCACGGCCATCCTGACCATTTATGGGGGGCACTCGATGACTTCGAAGAAAGCCCGCGGTTCCCCAACGCAATGCACCTGATGGGCGCCGCGGAGTGGGACTACTGGATTTCGGACGATGCGGAGAAGGGACTGCCTGCCGATCGCGCCACCTTCGTTGCCGCGGCGCGGCGCAACATCGCAGGCATCGAGGCCAAAGCGCAGCGGATCAAGGCTGGGCAGGAAATCGTACCGGGCATCCGTGCCTTCGATACCCCGGGCCACACGCAGGGGCACATCTCGCTGGAGCTTGCCAGCGGCGGCGAGACGCTCGTTGTGCTCGGCGATGCGTTTATTCATCCGGTGATCTCCTTCGCCCATCCGGATTGGCGTCCGGCTGCCGACCACGTGCCGGAGCAGGCGGCACAGACGCGCAAAATGCTGCTCGACAAGCTTGCGACCGAGAAGTCGCGCGTGATCGGATTTCATCTGCCGTTCCCGGGCATCGGCAGGGTGGAAAAGAACGGTGGCACATACAGTTACGTCGCGGCCGGTTGAGCCACGTCGGGGCAATCGCGAGCTGTCTGAGAGGCGGCCGGCGACACAAATGCCGAATGTGAGAGGGTCATTTGTGAGCCGCGCCGCTGGCCAGATTCCCTTAATTGATATATCTCAATGCTTTACCATGTCGAAAATGAACCAATTTCAGAACGCGCGTTGGCATGGCAGGAACGCATTCCGGGGCGTCCGCGTTAACGAAGGCTTGCAACTTAGCGTGCGATCGATGCGACGATGCGGACAACGTTACGGTTGGGCAGAGCGCTGTCTCGTTATTGTCCGGTTGAATCTCAAGCGGTGCGGCGGTCTTGCGCTGTCACCCCGATCAAGGTGATCGTCGTGCGTAATCTGGTTCGCTACGGCTTCGTGCCATTCATGATGCTGGGGCTCAATGGAGCCGCCTTCGCCATTGTCTATTACGGGCATTCCTACGCCTGGCTTGCGCTGCTCATTGCGATAGCGCTCGGCATCGTCTTCGTTGCCGAGCGGCTGTCTCCGGCCTTCGGTATGTGGAACGAGGATCATGGCGACAACGCCGCAACGGTCGCGCACGCGGTCGTTTATGAGATCTCCAACATCAACGGCGTCCTGCTTATACCGGTGATCGTCTGGCTTTTCCCGTTCCAGGGCATCTGGCCCACGCATTGGCCACTGATGCTGCAGCTGCTGATGGCACTGCTGGTCGCCGACTTCGTTTTCATGATGGTGCACTACGTAAGCCACCGCGTGCCGTTCCTGTGGCGTCTGCATGCGGTGCATCACGGCGTACCGCGGCTGTTCGGGCTCAACGGGCTTGTGCGCCATCCGCTGCATCAGACGCTCGATATGCTGCTTGGGACGGCGCCGCTTGTCGTCATGGGCATGCCAGTGGACGTCGCCGTGCTTCTTGGCTTCGTCGTGTCGATACAGCTGCTCGTACAGCATGCCAACGTCGATTACGCGCTGGGGCCGTTCCGCAATCACCTGTCGATCGGTCAACTGCATCACCTGCACCACGTCAACTGGGGCAAGGAGGGCGACTGCAACTTCGGCCTGTTCCTGACGATATGGGATCGCATGCTGGGGACGTTCCAGGCGGAGCCGTCCCGGCCCATCCAGGCGCATGACATGGGTGTGGACGAGGTGCCCGACTTCCCGAAAGGCTATATCCAGCAGCTGATCTTCCCATTCGTCTACACGCCGGGTGCCGGCCAGCAGACGGGATTGATGAGTTCGCGTGGCGACGTTTCCCCTGATGCCAAGGGCGATGGCAACGTTTCTCGTCCGCCGGGCGGTGGCCATATCTCGCCCGCCGAATAGGCGCCTCAGTTCGACATGAATCAAAACGTCTCTGCCTCAGACCGAAGCAGAGGCGTTTGCTTTTCGCGATACGGTCGTGGGAGCCTGCTAGAGCAGATCAGTATTAGATTGAATCAGGCCTGACCATCGTGGCCTGCTCTATCTCTTTGTTTGAGAGACTGATTCACGCCTTCGATGGAAGCATGGCTGCTTCCATCTCAGACGATCAGGCTCTAGAACGTCAGATGTCGAGATCCTTGGCGAAGGCGGCGCGCTCCTGGATGAAGCGGAAGCGAGCTTCGGGCTTGGAACCCATCAGGGCGTTGACTGCATCGGCGAGTTCGCCCGGATCGCCGTCGCCGACCTCGACGCGCAGCAGCGTGCGGACCTTGGGGTCCATGGTGGTTTCCTTGAGTTCCGATGCATTCATTTCACCGAGACCCTTGAAGCGGCCGATCTTGGGTTGCGGCGAAGCCTTGAACTCCTTGCGCAACAGCTCGTCGCGGTGGCGATCATTGAGCGCATAGATCGACTTGGAGCCCTGCGTGATCTTATAGAGCGGCGGCACGGCGAGAAAGAGGTGGGAGTTCTCGATCAGGGGCCGCATCTCCTGGTAGAAGAACGTGATCAGCAGCGAAGCGATGTGTGCGCCATCGACGTCGGCGTCGGTCATGATGATCACGCGCTCGTAGCGCAGGTCCTCGTCGCGATACCTGGTGCCGGTGCCGACGCCCAGGGCGGTAATGAGGTCGCTCAGAAGCTGGTTCTGCGAGAGCTTTGCTGACGAGGCGTTGGCGACGTTGAGGATCTTGCCGCGAAGCGGCAGCACGGCTTGAGTCTCGCGCAGGCGCGCGCTCTTGGCGGATCCGCCGGCGCTGTCGCCCTCGACGATGAATATCTCGGTGCCCTGAGCCTGCTTGATCGTGCAGTCGGCCAACTTGCCAGGCAGACGAAGCTGGCGGGTTGCGGACTGGCGGTTCACCTCCTTCTCGCGGCGGCGGCGCATGCGTTCTTCAGAACGCTCAACGGCCCAGTCGAGCAGCGTGCTGGCCTGCTGGGGATTGTCGGCCAGCCAATGGTCGAAGGCATCGCGCAGGGTGGTCTCGACGATACGTGCCGCTTCCTGCGTTGCGAGCTTGTCCTTGGTCTGGCCCTGGAATTCGGGCTCGCGAATGAACACGGAGAGCATCGAGGCGGCGGTTGCCATGACGTCATCGGAGGTGACCTGACCCGCCTTGCGATTGCCCACGAGGTCGCCATAGGCGCGCAGGCCCTTGGTCAGCGCTTGGCGCAGGCCAGTTTCGTGGGTGCCGCCTTCCGGTGTCGGAATCGTGTTGCAATATGAACGCGAAAAACCGTCGCGGTCGGCAATCCAGGCGATGGCCCATTCGACGGAGCCATGACCGCCCTGCTTGTCGACGCGGCCGGCGAACAGGTCCTTGGCGACGCGCGTGGCGCCGTCGATGGTGGCGGTGAGGAAGTCCTTGAGGCCGCCAGGGAAGTGCAGCACGGCGGTGGCCGGCGTCGTGTCCTTCTCGCCCAGCAGGGAGGGGTCGCAACTCCAGCGTATCTCGACGCCGCCGAAAAGATAGGCCTTGGAGCGCGCCATCGTGTAGAGGCGCTCGGGTTTGAAGTGGCAGCCCTTGCCGAAGATCTGCTGATCGGGCTTGAAGCGCACCTTGGTGCCGCGCCGGTTCATGATGGAGCCGAGCTTTTCCAACTTGGTCTCGGCATGGCCGCGCGAAAAAACCATGCGGTAGAGTTGCTGACCGCGCGCTACCTCGACCTCGAGCAGTTCGGAAAGTGCGTTGACGACGGAGACGCCGACGCCGTGCAAGCCGCCAGAGGTGTTGTAGGCCTTGCCGTCGAACTTGCCGCCCGAGTGCAGTGTCGTCATGATCACTTCGAGCGCCGACTTGGTCTTGAACTTGGGATGCGGATCGACGGGGATGCCGCGGCCATTATCGGTGACCGAAAGAAAGCCCTCGGCGTCCAGATGCACGTCGATGAAGGTGGCGTGACCCGCGACGGCCTCGTCCATGGCATTGTCGATCACCTCGGCAAAGAGGTGATGCATCGCCTTCTCGTCCTTGCCGCCAATGTACATGCCAGGGCGGCGGCGGACGGGCTCGAGGCCCTCAAGAACCTCGATGTCGGCGGCAGTGTAGTTGTCGGATGCGTCTGCCGCCCCGCGATTGCGTGCGCTGGACTTGTTGCTCATAGGCCCGTCTTTTGTGGAGAAGAGGTCGCCAGTCGAGTCGTCCATGGGCGTCGTTCCGGGGCAGTTCGGCCAAGTCTACTGGCCTTGGGGTGGCGCAACCCGGATCTGACGCTCAACGAGGCGTCCGGCGAATCTCTCGTGTCTGTCGTATTGCTCCAGATGACACGCGAGGTGGCGCGTTGGCAAGCTGGCGCGGCGATGTCGTTGCAGTTGCGCCACCCCAAGCGGTCAGCGCGCTGCAAACCGAGGATGGGAACGCATTTTCCTGTGTGTTTTCGAGACGTATTTGGGGCCTTTTTGTCGCGCTCGCGAACTACTCTAGTAACGGCCGCGACGAGGCTATAGCTCCAGCGCAGGCTGCGACGGTTAATCTCTTGTTCCAAAATTAATTTTCACGACTATCCGCCGGTTTCTTGGGCCTGCCGGGCACTCAGCCGGTGCGCGCACGGATGAAAAACGCCAACGCACCTCCTGCGGCGCCGACGACGGCGGCGAGCGGCAGATTGTGATCGAAGGCGGCGGTAATGTCGCCTGCCCATAGCGCCTTGCCGAGCATGTAGCTGAGGCCCACGACCGCACCTATAATGCCTCCATATGCAACTTCGGCCTGTGGGCGGGTCATGTCCGGGCTCTTTGGGGGTCCGTTGGGGTTGCGCGAGGCCATACCTCGCCTTGTGCGCGGCGCGCGTCAAGCGCTGCGGGTCAAGGTCGGGCCTTTGGTCGCGGTATCGGGACGTTGTCGATAAGACGGGTTGCGCCGAGCCTGGCGGCTGCGAGGACGCGTCCCGGGCGGCCGGAGCCGGACTGCCAAGGCCCCAGGGTCTCCGCATCGGCGACAACCACATAATCGATCGATCCGAAGCCCGCTTTCTCAAGCGACCTGACGGCCGACTTGATTGTCGGGGTCTGCCGGCCTCCGGCAGCCAGCGTCTCGGCAACGGCGCGGATCGCGGCGCCGAGGGCAGGCGCGGCGGCGCGTTCCTCCGGCGTGAGGTAGGCGTTGCGCGAGGACAGCGCCAGGCCATCCTTTTCCCGGA
The DNA here is from genome assembly GCA_050246945.1 of Hyphomicrobiaceae bacterium. Taxonomy (GTDB): domain Bacteria; phylum Pseudomonadota; class Alphaproteobacteria; order Rhizobiales; family Hyphomicrobiaceae; genus JAEUMD01. The sequence continues at coordinate 127,962 of JBFWVC010000002.1, read as the reverse complement.
CCGTCGGCACGCCTTGGATGACCAGCGGAAGGTCGAGGTCGCGGACCATCTGGCGGATGACGCAGAGCTGCTGATAGTCCTTCTCGCCGAACAGCGCGACATCGGGCGTCACCTGCGAAAAGAGCTTGCAACATACGGTGGCAACGCCGCCGAAGTGGTGTGGACGAAATGCGCCTTCCAGGCCCTCGGCCGCACCTTTCACCTCGACGCGGGTGGCGAAGCCCGGGCCATACATCTCTTCAGGTGCCGGCGCCCACACGAGGTCCGTGCCCACGCTGGCAAGTTTGTGCAGGTCGCCTGCCTCGTCGCGAGGGTAGCGGGCCAGATCCTCGTTGGGCGCGAACTGCGTCGGGTTGACGAAGATCGAGACGATGACGCGCTGGGCCTTCTTCCTGGCGGCCCTGACGAGAGTCAGATGGCCCTCGTGGAGGGCTCCCATGGTCGGGACGAGGGCGACCGACTCGCCAGCCATGCGGTAGCGGGAGACGTGACGTCGGAGTTCCCTGACTGTGCGGACGACGCGGGGCGTCGGTTGAGTGCGCGCCATGTTCCATATTCCCCATTCAGCCGCTGCGGCGCATGTCGGCGAGCGTTGGCGCAAAGCGGTGAGAGTCCGGCAAGCTGTCGTCAAGCCACGGCTGCGTCAAGGGGTGTATTTCGGAGGGCTGGGAATGGCGGACATCGGCATCTTTGCGCCAGCGGCGATCTGCTAAGCTGCGGGATGGTCCGAATCGGCGGACGGCGGGGGCGGACAGGCACGAGGCGCGGTTTCCCGAGGCGCGCGGCAAGTCCGGCGCAATCAATATGCGCGGGCGACTGCGCGCGAGGCAAGGCGGCATGGCGGTGTTCAAGACAACACGAGAGGCGGCGCACGGGGCCGAGGCTGGCGTCAGCAACGCGGCATTGCCGCCGCGTGACGAAATATCTGCCTATCATCTTTTTGACGAGGCGCGCCTCGTCGGCGCCCTGATCGAGCGGGCCGCGTGGACCGAGGACGAGGCGCGGCGAACGGAGCAACTTGCGCGGCGTCTGGTGAACGCGGTGCGGGGCGCGAAAGTGCGTGGCCGCGGTTTCGATGCATTCATGGGCGAGTACGGCTTGTCGAGTGAGGAAGGCGTCATCCTGATGTGCCTCGCCGAGGCGCTGTTGCGCATACCGGACGCTGAGACTGCCGACCGGCTCATCGCCGACAAGATCGGGGACGGCCAGTGGGCGCGGCATCTGGGACACTCTGGCAGCTTCTTCGTCAACGCATCGACGTTCGGCCTGATGCTGACGGGAGGTGTGGTACGGCTCGGAGAAGCCGGCGGGCGCACACCAGTGGATGCGGTCAAGCGTCTCGTCGCGCGTACCGGGGAGGGGGTCATCCGGCAGGCGCTGAGGCGTGCGGTGAAACTGCTCGGCGAACAGTTCGTGATCGGGCCGGACATCGGCAAGGCGATCAGCAGGGCACGTGCGCTGGCGGCGGCGGGCTACCGTATTTCCTACGATATGCTGGGCGAGGCGGCGCGGTCTGAAGCCGATGCGAAGCGATATTTCGACCGCTACCTCGGCGCCATCGAGGCGATCGGCAAGGATGCAGGCGACATCGCCTCCGATCACGGCGACGCGCTGATGGCGCGGCCCAACATCTCGGTGAAACTTTCGGCGCTGCACTGCCGGTTCGAACCCGGCAAAGGGGAACGCCTTAGAACCGAGTTGCACCCCCGGCTCGTCACACTGCTGCGTGCGGCACGCGAGCGCGGCATTGGCGTGATGATCGACGCGGAGGAGCAGGACCGTCTCGACATCGAGCTCGAGGTATTCGGGCAGATGCTCATAAATCCGGCGTTGTCGGGTTGGCAGGGTCTCGGGCTCGCGGTGCAAGCCTATTCCAAGCGCGCCATCCCGGTGCTGCGCTGGCTGCGGCGGATGTCGCAGACGACGGGCAAGCGGATCGCGGTACGGCTCGTCAAAGGGGCCTACTGGGATAGCGAGATAAAGTGGGCACAGGAACGAGGTCTGGCCGACTATCCGGTACTTTCGCGCAAGACCCACACTGATCTCGCCTACATGGCGGCGGTGCGCTACATGCTGAGCGATGCGGCAGCGTTCTATCCCGCCTTTGCGACACACAATGCGCAGTCGCTGGCTGCGGTTCACGTCGCGGGTGGCGACGCAAAGTTCGAGCTGCAGCGCCTCTATGGCATGGGCGATGCGCTCTACGAGGAAGTGATGGGTCCGGCGGCACTCGGGCGGCCGTGCCGGGTTTATGCTCCTGTCGGCGATCATGCCGACCTGCTCTCCTACCTCGTGCGGCGGCTTCTGGAGAACGGCGCCAATTCCTCCTTCGTTCATAGGCTGGCCGACCCTTCAGTATCGATTGCCGAGATCGTCGCGGATCCGGTGGCCGAACTCAGCCAGTCGTGGGCGTCGGAGGGCAAGGGACGCGTCGAGGCCGACCTGACGATCGTCAAGCCGCGTGACATCTTGCAGCCTGAGCGCGCGGTCGCGGAAGGTGTAGCGCTGGCCGAGCCGGCGGTGCGCGCAGGACTGCTGGGGGAGATAAGAAAGGCGCTCGAGGTCCCGTTTGCGGCCACTCCGATCGTCGATGGCAAGGACATCAGGGAGACTGGCGAGCCTCAGTTCGCGATCTGCCCCCACGACCGGCGCGAGCGGCTGGGCACGGTGTCGTTCGCTTCGCGCGAGACGGTGCAGCGTGCGATTGCCAGCGCGACGGCCGCCGCGCACCGCTGGGACACGACGCCGGTCGAGACACGTGCGGCGATCCTCGATGTGGCGGCCGACATGTTCCTGCGCGACCGCGCAAGGCTGATGGCGGTCATGGTGCGCGAGACCGGCAAGACATTGGAGAACGCACAGGCCGACCTGCGCGAGGCGGTTGATTTCCTGCGTTACTACGCGCAAGCAGCGCGCAAGACGTTCGCCGACCCAAGCCTGCTCAAAGGGCCGACAGGGGAGCGCAACACGCTGCATCTGCGGGCGCGCGGCCCCGTCGCGGCGATCTCCCCGTGGAACTTTCCGCTGGCGATCTTCACGGGGCAGGTGGCTGCGGCGCTGGTCGCCGGCAACCCTGTGCTCGCAAAACCCGCCGAGCAGAGCCCGATCACGGCGTGGCTCGCAGTGCGTCTTCTGCACGAGGCGGGCGTACCGGCCGACTGTCTGCATCTTCTTCCCGGTGGCGGCGAAACGGGGGGCACGCTGGTTCGCGATCGGCGCATCAAGGGCGTGCTGTTCACCGGCTCGAATGAGACGGCCTGGACGATCCAGCAGACGTTGGCGGAGCGGCGCAGCGCCATTGTGCCCCTCATTGCGGAGACCGGCGGGATCAATGCAATGATCGCGGATTCAACCGCGCTGCCGGAGCAAGTGGTACGGGACGCCGTGCGCTCGGCATTCGACAGCGCGGGGCAGCGTTGTTCCGCGGCGCGTGTGCTGTTCCTCCAGGATGATGTGGCCGGTCGCATGATCGACCTCCTGGCGGGAGCGACGGAGGCGCTCGATCTGGGCGATCCGCTCGACTATGCGACCGACATCGGCCCCGTGATCGAGGAGGACGCGCAGGACCGCCTGGAAGCCGCCAAGCTGCGGCTGGCACGCGCGCACCGCAGGATCGTCGACGCCGAACTTCCAGATGCTTGCCGGGTCGGCACGTATGTGACGCCAGCCGTCTACGAGGTCAGCCGGCTCGACGACATTGGCGGCGAAATCTTCGGCCCGATCCTGGCGGTGATCCGCTACCAGCGCGGCCATCTCGACAAGGTCATCGGGTCGATCAACGACATGGGGTATGGGCTGACGCTGAGCATCCACAGCCGCATCGAGGCGGTAGCGGATCTGGTGGCCGAGCACGCGCGGATCGGCAACATCTACATCAATCGCAACCAGATCGGCGCGGTGCCCGGCGTGCAGCCGTTCGGCGGCGAGGGCTTGTCGGGAACGGGTCCGAAGGCCGGCGGTCCGTGGATGCTGCCGGCGCTCGCCACGGAACGCGTGCTCAGCATAGATACGACGGCGGCCGGCGGGAATGCGGCACTGCTGTCGGAAGGTGGCGATGGTCCGAACGGAAAGGACGCTGCCCGGTGAGGCGCGATCGGGCAAGCCTCGTTCTGACTTGCCATGGCACGAGCCTGCCGGGATTGCGTCCCGGTGCTTGGAGCGCCATGTTCATCGCGGACGACAATGGCCCGTCACGGGGCAATGGAACCCTGCGGTGGCGCGGGGAATGTGGCTCCGGGCGCGAGCCGAGGCTGCGAACATGAGCAAGACCGGCAAGCCAACGAAGAAGACGATGACAGTCGGCAGTTCGACGTCAGACGGCAAGCCCCTTGCCGCGGCTGAGCATAGCGTTGTGCCGTCTGAGGAGCGGACGAGCGATCGCGATGTGGCCGAGTTCATTGCGAAAATGAAGTCGGTCGGGTCGCTCTCTGCCGGCGCGCGCGGGCGGCTCATCTTCGCGATGGATGCAACAATGAGCCGAGCGCCGACCTGGGACATGGCGCTGGCGCATCAGGCGGAGATGTTCGATGCGGTAAAGGCGGTCGGTGGACTGGACGTGCAACTCGTCTATTTCCGCGGCTTCGGCGAATGCCGTGCGTCAAAGTGGGTTTCAGATCCCGCAGCGCTCGCGCGGCTGATGACGACCGTCTCGTGCCAGGGTGGCAAAACGCAGATCGGGAAGGTGCTGGGGCATGCGGGCGCGGAGGCGTCGCACCAGAAGGTGAGCGCGATGGTCTACGTCGGCGATTGCGTCGAGGAGGACATCGATCTGTTATGCGCCAAGGCCGGCGAGCTGAAGCTGGTTGGCATTCCGGTGTTCCTGTTCCAGGAAGGGCGCGATGCCACTGCGAGCGTTGCGTTCGCAGAGATTGCGCGGATCACGGGCGGCGCGCATTGCCGGTTCGACCAGGGAGCGGGCACGCAATTGCGCGACCTCCTGACGGCGGTGGCGGTCTACGCGGCGGGCGGGCGGCGTGCACTCGAGGCGTTGACCGACCGACGAGGAGGGGAGGGCGCTCGCAGGCTTCTTGCTGCGCTGCCACCTCCGGGGGCGTCGCCAAAGGATCGCGGGTGATGCGAACGCTCCTGCTGTCCGTCGCCGCGATCGCCGCGACTGCCCTGCTCCTATGGTGGTTTCTCAAGACGAGCCCCGCCGTGATGGCGCAGCGCATCCGCCAGGTGGGCGGCGCGCTGTCGTTCGTGCTTGCGGCCCTCCTGATGGTGCGCGGCGCGGTCCAGTTGGCGGTGCCGCTTGCCATGCTTGGGCTTTGGCTTTTCGCCGGCAGTGGTCGTGGTTTGTTTCGGCCGGCTGGACGGCGCGAGGGCCAGTCTTCGCATGTCGTGACGGACCATCTGGAGATGCGGCTTGATCTCGAGACGGGTCGGATAACAGGGCGCGTGCTCAAGGGCATCTTCGCGGGCCGGCATATCGAAAGCCTACGTCCGGAGGAACTGGCGCTGCTGTGGCAGGACTGCAGAATTGCCGATCCGCAGTCCGCGCAAATCATCGAGACATACCTCGATCAGACGCATCCATCCTGGCGAGACGACGTCAAGCGGGGTGAGGACCGCTTCTCGGGCGGACCAGACGGACGAATGGGCACGGAGGAAGCCTACGAGATCCTTGGGCTGAGAGCAGGCGCCAGCCGCGAGGAGATCCGGCAGGCTCATCGAGCGCTGATGCTGAAGCTGCATCCCGACCGCGGCGGCTCGACATATCTCGCGGCGAAGATCAACGAGGCGAAGGACGTGCTGCTCGGCAATGGCAGCGCGTGAGCGCTGCGGAATGCGTCTGCGGTTACGTGGGGTTCATTGAACTTTCGCCACGAAGCAGTCGATGGAGCGGCGGCGCAGTTCCTGGCAGGCGCTGGTTGCGCCCTGCGAGTCGAAGCCTGTGAAGCGTGCGCGGAAATAGCGCCGCTGACCGTGCGTCACGGGCTCTGTGACGGAGGCTGCGCTGGCGAGGGTCGTGCGGGCGCGATCACGGATCGCCTGCAACTGGCGCTCGGCCTCGTCGGCGGTGTTGTAGGCGCCGATTTGAATGAGGTGCGTACCATTTGCGGCTGCTGCGTGCCCGGCTGCCGGTAAAGGCTTTGTGCGGGTCGGTGTGGACGGGAGGGCAGCGGTATGCGCCGGCGCGAGCGGCTCGCGGCGGTCAATCATCTGCGGGCGGTGGTCAGCCAGGATGCGAGAAAGCTGGCTCTGCAGGGTGGAGGGTGCTCGGCCGGGCGTTGGCCCGGGCTCAACCGCTTCAGCGGGCGAAGACTCGGCCCCGGCGGGCGCCAAGGCAATTGGGGTTTCGTTGCCCGGTACTGGCGTGATAGCGCCGTTTTGCTGGATCCCGAGCCCGGTCCGTCGGATTTCGCTGGTGTTCGCGGTACTGGCGATCAGTTCGGAGATCGAACTGGGTGCGGAGGCGTTGCCCGTTTCATCTGCCCCCTGCGCCTTTTGAGCGTTGTGCTCGCGTGCAAGGCGAGCGGTGGCGCGGCGCGCTGCGAATTGTTCGGCGACGCCGACACGGCGGACGCGGGCAATCGATATGCGCTCATCGATGCCGGGCGTTGCGGTCTCGGCCGTCTGGGGAGAGGTTTCGGGGGTCGGCGGGGGTGCTTCCGCGGCAGGTGGCGCGGCGGCTACGCGCTCTTCAGCTGGAGGGGATGTCGTGGCGGGTGTGGGGCGTGGCAACGGCGGAGCTTTGCTCGGCGCCAGTGCGGACTTCACCGGGCGATCGACCATCTTCGGTTTGGCGACGAGCTGCGGATGGTCGAGGCGCGGGCGGACGCGACGCGTCGCGGCCTTTATGAATGAGCGGTCCAGAATCGAACGCATGCGCGCGTTTCGCTGGCCGGCGGTCTCACCTCCGAACACCGCAGCGACGAGATGCTTCGAGCCGCGATGCACGGATGAGACGAGGTTGAACCCGGAGGCGCGCGTATAGCCCGTCTTGATGCCGTCGGTGCCGCGATAGCTGCGGAGAAGCGTATTGTGGTTGCGATAGCTGGCGCCCGCGTAGCTGAAGCGTTCGGTGGCGAACAGCTTGTAGTGCTGGGGGAACTCGTCCTGGAGGTGCAGTGCGAGGGTAAGCATGTCGCGCGCGGTGGTGACCTGCTCAGAGTTGGGCAGGCCGGAGGCGTTGCGAAAGGTGGTCTTGGACATTCCGATTTCGCGGGCCTTGCGCGTCATCAGCCGGGCGAAATTTGTTTCGCTGCCGGCGATGTGCTCCGCCAGCGCCACCGCGATGTCGTTGGCGGACTTGGTGACGAGCGACAGGACGGCGTTGCGAACGGTGATTGTGTCGCCGGCGTCCAGGCCGAGCTTTGAGGGGGGTTGGGCGGCAGCCTGGGCAGAGATGCGGATCTTGCCGTCGAATGCGAGGCGACCCTTCTCGATGAGCTCGAACGCCATATAGAGCGTCATCATCTTGGTGAGAGACGCCGGGTAGCGCTGATCATCGCCGTTCGAATTATAGAGGACCTTGCCGGTGTTGGCGTCGATCACCATCGCAGACTGGTCGGCGGCGGCGGCCTGGTGGGCGGAACAGGCGAGCACGCACAAGACAGCCGCCAAGATCGGCAGCAGTTGTTTGATCAACGGACGCAAAAGTCCCTCGGTGAAGGCCCGATTAGCCATTATCTTCTGCTCGAAACGCAAACCCTGTTCCGCGGCGTTCCGAGAAGACGGTATTATCATACCGTCCAATTGACCCCGTTCCCGCAGCTGGTGCCCCTAACAATCGCAGGAGACCATGGTTGTTGGGCAGCTTTTTGGCGTGCGCTGCCGTTAGTATTGCCAAGTGTAGGCACACTCACGGAAAAACGGGGTTAATGTGCAGGGCTCGACGGCAGCATATCGCTTTTTTGTGCGATGCAGCATTTTGCCACTTGAACTATCTTGGCTGCGGCGTTATTTGTTAAACAAGAATTTTGTGCGATGCAGCATATCTGGACAGAGTTCGAGGCGATCCGAGCAGTTTCGCCGCAGATGCGATCAGAATCCAACGAGGTGTCACCATGATGAACGGTATCGAGGACTTCCAGAAGCTCAGCCAGAGCAACATGGATGCGGCCATGAAGATTTTCGGAGAATTCAACAAGGGCTGGCAGGCCATTGCCGCCGAGTTCTCCGACTATACGAAGCGCTCGTTCGAGGACGGCACGCAGACGCTGGAAAAGCTGATGGCTGCCAAGTCTCTCGAGCAGGCGGTCGACATTCAATCGAAGTATGTCAAGCGCAGCTACGACGAATATATGCACCAGCTCGCGAAGGTCGGCTCGATGTACGCCGAACTCGCCAAGGAGGCCTACCGCCCCATGGAGAGGCTGATGCAGTCCGGTCGATAATGTCGCTTCAGCTGCCAATTTCCGGCTCTAGAGGCCCGGCGTTCGCGCCGGGCCTTTTTTTGTCGGCGCAAGACCCCAACTTAGTTCTGTTCAGGCCATGGACAGGCAATGGCGAATGACGTCCACAGACATCGTTGCGTTTACTGAATGGCGGTGGAGATACAACCGGCTGGAGGCTGGAACCGGCGCAAGCGCGACAGCTCGGCTCAATTGCAAGGTGGGTCTTGGGTCCGGTACAAAGGTAGGCGAGCGCGCTGATGTTTGGCCGCGCATGCTGATTGATGCGGCAGTTTCAGTAGCGGTTGGCGACAGACCCGCGGCGGAGCGCGGAGCGGTGACGAGAATGAGCTTGATACGCATGAGCGGGAACGAGGACGATGCCAACAAGGGCGGCGAGGGCGAAGGCCGCACGGGCATCGTCACGAAGACGCGGCCGAAGACCAAGAAGCCAAGTCTCTACAAGGTCCTCCTGTTGAATGACGACTACACGCCGATGGAGTTCGTCGTGCACGTCCTGGAGCGGTTCTTCAACAAGGATAGAGAGGATGCCACACGGATTATGCTTCACGTCCACCATAAAGGTGTCGGATTGTGTGGCGTCTATACGTTCGAGGTGGCTGAAACCAAGGTCACACAGGTGATGGATTTCGCCCGCCAGAACCAGCATCCATTGCGGTGCACGATGGAGAAGGAGTAGCAGGTCCCGTGCCGTCATTCTCGAAAAGCCTCGAAACAGCACTGCATCGCGCGCTCGAATATGCCAACGAGCGCAGTCATGAAGCAGCGACGCTGGAGCATCTGCTGCTGGCACTCGTCGACGATCGAGATGCAGCTGCCGTGATGCGCGCATGCAGCGTCGATCTCGACAAGCTGCGCCAGCGGGTAACTGAGTTCCTGGACAACGACCTGGACTACCTGGTCATGCAGTCGGCATCGGAGGCGACGCCGACGCAGGGCTTCCAGCGTGTCATTCATCGCGCGGTCGTGCACGTGCAGTCGTCCGGTCGAGAAGAGGTGACGGGCGCCAATGTGCTTGTCGCGATCTTCGCAGAGCGCGAGAGTCATGCCGCCTACTTCCTGCAGGAGCAGGACATGACGCGGTTCGACGCTATCCAGTACATCAGCCATGGCCTTGCCAAGCGGCCGGGAATGTCGGAGCCGCGACCGGTAACAGGTGTCGACGAGGAGAACGTGCGCGAAGGCGAGGAAAAGAAGTCGGGGCAGGACGCGCTCAACTCCTATTGCGTCAACCTCAACAAGAAGGCGCGCGACGGCAAGATCGATCCGCTGATCGGCCGTGAGGCGGAAGTGCTGCGCACGATCCAGGTCTTGTGTCGCCGGCAGAAGAACAACCCGCTGCTGGTGGGCGATCCAGGCGTCGGCAAGACCGCCATCGCCGAGGGTCTCGCGCGCAAGATCGTGCAGGGCGATGTGCCGGAGGTGCTGCGCGACGCGACGATCTTCGCGCTCGACATGGGTACGCTCTTGGCCGGCACGCGCTATCGCGGCGATTTCGAGGAGCGTCTCAAGGCCGTAATGCGCGAGATAGAGAACTACCCGGGCGCGGTGCTGTTCATCGACGAGATCCACACCGTGATCGGTGCGGGCGCGACGTCGGGCGGTGCGATGGACGCCTCCAATCTGTTGAAGCCGGCGTTGCAGTCGGGCACGGTGCGTTGCATTGGCTCGACCACGTACAAGGAGTATCGCCAACACTTCGAGAAGGATCGGGCCCTCGTGCGCCGCTTCCAGAAGATCGACGTGAAGGAGCCGACGGTCGAGGACACGATTGAGATCCTCAGGGGGCTTAAGCCGTATTTCGAGGACTTCCATAACCTCAAGTACACCAACGACGCGATCAAGGCGGCGGTGGAGCTTTCGGCCAAGTACATCCACGACCGCAAGCTGCCCGACAAGGCGATCGACGTGATCGACGAGACCGGTGCTTCGCAGATGCTGGTGCCGGAAGGCAAGCGCAAGAAGAAGATCACCGTAAGGGAGATCGAAGCCACCGTCGCGACGATGGCACGTATCCCGCCGAAGACCGTCACGAAGTCCGACGCGGAGGTGATCGGCAACCTGGAGAAGGATCTGAAACGCCTCGTGTTTGGACAGAGCACGGCGATCGAAGCCCTTACTTCGTCGATCAAGCTTGCACGCGCAGGTCTGCGTGAGCCGGAGAAGCCGATCGGCTGCTACCTGTTCTCGGGTCCGACGGGCGTGGGAAAGACTGAGGTCGCAAAGCAACTCGCGAGCCTGATGGGCGTGGAGCTGTTGCGCTTCGACATGTCGGAGTACATGGAGAAGCATACGGTCTCGCGGCTGATCGGTGCACCTCCGGGGTATGTCGGTTTCGACCAGGGCGGTCTTCTGACGGACGGCGTCGACCAGCATCCGCATTGCGTGCTGCTGCTCGACGAGATCGAGAAGGCGCATCCGGACCTGTTCAATATCCTGTTGCAGGTGATGGACCACGGGAAGCTTACCGATCACAACGGCAAGTCCGTCGACTTCCGCAACGTCGTTCTCATCATGACGACGAATGCGGGCGCTTCCGACATGGCAAGGCCTCCGATGGGCTTCAACCGTTCGAAGCGCGAAGGCGAGGACACCGAAGCCGTGAACCGGCTGTTCACGCCAGAGTTCCGAAATCGTCTCGACGCAGTGATTCCATTTGCAGGTCTCGCTCCGGACGTCATCGCCAAGGTGGTGGAGAAGTTCATCTTCCAGCTCGAGGCGCAACTGGCCGACCGCAGCGTGACTATCGAGCTGACGGAAGATGCACAGAAATGGATCGCGGAGAAGGGCTACGACGAAAAGTTCGGCGCCCGCCCGCTCGCGCGCGTCATCCAGGAGTACATCAAGCGGCCCCTCGCCGAAGAGCTGCTGTTCGGGCAATTGGAGAACGGCGGTACGGTGCGCGTGCTGGTCGAAGGCACGGGCCAGGATTCCAAGCTCACCTTCGAATACCTGCCGCTCGATCCGGCGAAGCGGCCCAAGGCTGGGGGGCGCGACGAGGACGAAGACGACGACGACAAGCCGCAGGAGGCTCTGGTGGGTGCTACGCCGCGCAAGGCTCTGCCCGGTCCGAAAGACAAGAAGGACAAGGGTGGTACCTCGCCACGCGGCGGCAGCGTACCCAGCGTGCCGCGCACGAAGAAAGGCGAGTGACGGAGCGGGGCGTCCTGCTGACCGCATCACGAAGATCAGGAGCCGCTGGCCAGCACCGGCGGCTCTCTGTTTTGCGGGATTTTCGGTCAGGGTCCAGGATGCTGAATTACGAGGACGGATGGGCGTGCCGCGACTGGCTGGTTTGTTTCCCATGTATATGCGGGGGGTGTGAGCGCTTCCCTATTGGACGGTCACGAACTAGAGTGCGTGGCCTTGCGTCTCCCTACGCTTCTCAAGAAATCCGACCGTGATCCCTGACGACGACTACGAGCTGCCGATGCCGGAGCCTGCCGATCGCGGCTGGCAGGATGCGACGACCGCTGTCGCGTTCTGGCGCGGAATGGCAGTGGCGCTGACGACACCGGGATTGATCCTGTTCGGTTCAGCTGCGGGGTTCGGCGCGCTGGCACGTGACGCCGGCTTCTCGGCCGCCAATTCGGTCTACATGATGGGCATATTTTTTGCCCTTCCCGCACAGGTCGTCTTGCTTGATCAGATGGCGCGCGGCGCATCGGTTGCCGCAGGCGCTCTGGCTGTTTCGCTGACTGGGCTCAGGCTGTTGCCGATGAGCGTCGTCATCATGCCGCTGCTGAAGGGACCGCGATCGAACCGCTGGCGCTATCTGATCGCGGGGCACTTCATTGCCGTCACCGCGTGGATGGAGGGCTGGAGGCGCTTGCCGCAGGTGCCTGCCCCCGTGCGCATGGATCACTTCATCGGCATCGGGTCGGGTCTGTCGGTGGCGACGCTTGCGGGAACCTACGCCGGCTACGAGATTGCCGGCACGGTGCCCACCGTGATCGCGGCGGCGCTTCTTTTCCTCACACCGATCTATTTCCTGCTGTCACTTTTGGCAACGGCGTCGGGCCGGTCCGACCTCATGGCGATTGCGTTCGGTGCGATGCTCGGACCGCCATTCTATCTCATGTCGCCAGGGTTCGATCTGCTGCTCGCGGGGGTGATAGGCGGCACAGTTGCCCATGTCGTCGCAAGCAGGAGCGGCGGGCGATGAACGGATCTGAATCTGCGGCGGCAGCCATGCAGCTGCCCGATGGCTGGACGCTGGCAGTCATACTCACGGCTGTCTCCCTCCTCACCCACGAGCCGTGGCGCTGGGTCGGCATGTTCCTGGGTCGCAACCTGGATATTGAGGGCGACCTCTTCCGGTGGGTGCGGGCTGTTTCGACTGCTCTGGTTGCGGCTCTTGTGATGCGACTGCTCATCTTTCCCGCCGGCGCACTGCAGGGCGTGTCGATCGGTGTGCGAGCCGTTGCGATGGTGGCGGGTCTGGTAATGTTCTTTGCGGTGGGCCGGCGCATAGCAGTGGGGGTGCTGGGGGCTGCAGCAGTGCTGGTTGCAGGCGCTTTCGTTCTGGGTTGACGCTCTACTGGATGACAAGCGGCGTCCTGCCAATGAAGCTGCCGTCGCGGATCTCGTCGGCGAGGAAGCGGGCCACGTCGGCGCGGGCGACAGTCTTGAAGTCCCAATCCTTGGGATCATCGATGGCGCGGTAGCGTCCGGTCACAGGAGCCGAAACGAGTACGCCCGGCCTCGCAATCGTCCAATCGAGGCCGGAATCGCGCACGATACGCTCCTGCACGTCCTTGTCATCATAGACGCGCTTCAGGAAGAGCGGGAACATAACACCATCATAGAGCATACCGAAGTGACCGCGGCTGTCGCCGGCACCGAGCCCTGTCACGCAGATCAACCGCTTGGGACCCTGCTCGCGCATGAGGTCGACGACGATGCGCGTGGCGCGCGAGAAGAGGGTCGTGCCGGACAGCATCGTGCCGAGGCTCATGGCGACGCCGAGCGTGAGAATGACGGCGTCCGCCCCGCCGAGTGCGCGCGAGACATCCTGCCGGCTCAATGCGTCACCAGCGAACTTCTCCAAATTGGGATCGACGATGGAAATGCGTGATGCGGAACGCGCGAAAGCTCGCACTCGGTGGCCGTCCGCCAGCAACGCTCTCACGGTCTCGAGCCCAATTCCCTGGCTGGCGCCGATGACGAGGATCGTGGACATTGATGAATTCTGCCTGCGCGGGAACTTGCAAATCGAAGCGAGGCGCGGTCCACAGTGCCACTGCAAGCCGCACACGTGACGCGGACCCGTGGATCTTGCGCATTTGTGCGCGCGGTCACGGAAACGACGGTGTGCAGAGTGGATACTGCGCCGTGCTTTTCTGGAATATAGGACGGGGGTGCGCCAGGTGCCACCACCCGATACGGGTCAGGACACGCCAATGCGGGAAAGCTACAAGACGCTATCGGACAAGGCAGCAGCAAAGATCAGCGAGATCATGCCTTGGGACCTCGAGGCGAAGCGGGCCTGCGAGCCGGAATTGATAGTGCTCGATGTGCGGGAGCGCGCCGAATTCGAGGCGGCCCACATCAAGGGCGCGATCAACGTGCCGCGCGGAATTCTGGAAGCCGCTTGCGAGTGGGACTATGCCGAGACGGAGCCGGAACTGGTGATGGCGCGGCAGCGGCCGATCGTCGTGGTGTGCCGCTCGGGCAACCGTAGTGCGCTTGCGGCTCTCGTCATGGGGATGATCGGTTTCGAGAGGGTGGTTTCGATGAAGCTCGGGATCAAGGGATGGAACGACGGTGATCTGCCGCTGGTCGACGGTCGTGGCATTCGCGTCGATCCCGATGACGTTGCGCACCTCATCGAGCCTCAGCTGGCGCCTGAACAGCTCGATCCGGCACGACGCAGGCCCTGAGCCCCGCCGCCAAGGACGAGCGATCAGCTCTCGGGCATCGCCTTGAGCGCGGCGCGGATCTTGTCAGCGTTGGCAGCAAGCACGTCGTGTTTTTCCATGCCGCCCTCGTGGCGCTTCAGCGGCACGCCGTCGTGACGCGGGATCACGTGGACGTGAAGGTGGAACACGGTCTGTCCGCCGGCAGGTTCGTTGAACTGCATGATCGTGACACCATCAGCCTGGAACGCCTTCTTGACGGCGCGGGCGATGCGCTGGACGAACGGCAGCAGCTTCTCCAGCACGTCGGTGTCGCCGTCGAGCAAATTGCGTGAGGGCGCCTTCGGCACAACCAGAGTATGGCCGGGGGCCTGGGGCATTACATCCATAAAGACGATGAAATCGTCGTTCTCGTAGACCTTGTGGCTGGGCATCTCGCCGCGCAGGATCTTGGCGAAGATGTTGCTATCGTCATATTCGGGGATGTCAATCATATCGCTCATGGGGCGTCGCTGTGGCGGTTCTCGGATAGGGCAGCATGACTAGCACAATTCGAGCATGAGGAAAGCGCTAGAGGCTGCCCGGAGCCGATGCTCGGCCCATCGCTGAGATTTTTTTTCGGTTTGTACGGCCGGGTTGGCGACGCGGGGCTCACGACGTCTTCTTGAACGGGCCTGCGGCGGCCAGATCGGCATTGATGCCGGCAATCGCCTCGCGCTCGTGATCGAGATAGTGCGCGATGGCGCGTCGCAATCCACGATCGGCGATCCAATGGGCTGAATACGTGGTGACGGGCTGGTAGCCGCGTGCGAGCTTGTGCTCTCCTTGGGCTCCGGCTTCGACGCGTGCTAGCTTACGAGCGATGGCGAATTCGACGGCCTGATAATAGCAAAGCTCGAAATGCAGGAACGGGCGGTGCAGCTTGGCGCCCCAATATCGCCCGTAGAGGCAATTGCCGCCGATCATGTTGAGCGCTCCGGCAATGGGACGGCCGTCCGCCTCGGCGAAGATCAACAGGCAATGCTCTCCCATGCTCTCGGCCAGCAACGAGAAGAACTCACGGTTGAGATAGGGCCGGCCCCATTTGCGCGATCCGGTGTCCATGTAGAAGGCGAAAAAGGCGTCCCAGTCGGCCTCCGTGATGTCGCCGCCGGTGACGTGCCGGATGGTGAGACCGGCCATGGCCTCCACGCGCTCCTTGCGGATCTGCTTGCGCTTGCGCGAGGCGAGTTCGGCGAGGAACTCGTCGAATGTTGCGTAGCCGGGATTCGTGAAATGAAACTGCTGACCGGTTCGCTGCAAAAATCCCATCCGACCGAGGTTGTGCCAGGACGGCTCGTCAAGGAACGTGATGTGCAGCGAGGAGGCGTCGAAGTGGTGGGCGACGTTGCAGGCGGCTCTGGCGAGCACCTCGAAATTGCGGGGAGGATCGTCGGCGCGAACGAGCAGGCGGGGTCCAGGAACGGGTGTGAAGGGCACTGAGCATTGCAGCTTGGGATAGTAACGGCCACCGGCCCGGTGATAGGCTTCTGCCCATGCGTGATCGAAGACGTACTCGCCCTGGCTGTGAACCTTCAGATAAAGTGGCATGAGGCCAGCGATGCCGTCCTTATCCTCGATGACGAGGTGACGCGGATACCAGCCGGTCCCTTCACCGACCGATCCGGAGTCTTCCAACGCCTTGAGAAATGCGTGGGCGAGGAACGGATTGAACGTTTCGGCATGCGGATTGGCGAGCGCATCCCATCGATCGCGGGAGATCTCGCCGATCGCGTTCACGACGGTGGCGGTCGTTGCCGAGCCTACATCGGGAGCGGGCGTCGCAGGATCCCTCACGCTCATCACCACTCTGGTTCCTCTTTCCGCGCGCGTGGCGTTGCGAGTGCCTGCCGTCTCACGCGAGGTAGCCTTCGAAAATCGGCGCATCGGCGAACCGCTTGGCGATGCACATTTCGGCGTCATTGCGAACTGTCCAGGTGAACAGCGGCAGGCGCTGGACCTCGCGGACATAGCGTGTCACGTACGTTGGCAGTGCCTTCACGTCGTAGGCATAGAAGCTGGGATCTGCCGGGCCGGATTCAAGAAGATGAGTGAGGCGTTCGGCGCGTTCGCGAGAGAGAATTTGGTCCCACCAATGATCGTCGCCGGCTTTGTCCAGATAGTTGCCGGAGACGATGCCGCGCGGAACGGCAGGCGCCAGTTCTTTAAGCATGGTCATGACGACCGGGTCGAAGGACATGAGAGCAATCGGGCCCCTGTGGGCGACCGCAAGACGGGCGACCTCGGCCAGGAAATCATGATCGGGCGGCTGCCATTCGCTCTTGACCTCGACCAGCAAGGGTACTTCATGGCCGGCGAGCGCAAGGAGATCGGCGAACGTCGGAATGCGCTCGGAAGGTGCGTCGCGGAAGGTGAGTTCGGCAAGGTCAGCACCAGCAAGACGCGCCACCGGACCGGTGCCGCGAACGAGCCGGTCGAGTTCGGCATCGTGAAACACGACTGGCAATCCGTGGCGCGCGGGGCGGATGTCGCACTCGATGCCATAGCCCTTGTCGCGAGCGGCACGAAAGGCCGGCATCGTGTTCTCGATCGCGTCGCGGCCCGGGGGCCCGTGCAGGCCGCGGTGCGCGATCGGCTTCATCAATGGCTCAAGCTGGCGCATGGGCGCAAAGTCCTCAGCAAAGCTTCCTGCGGTCGCCGTCGGCACGACACACGCGTCAGGTCCTGATGCGGACCACCGCGTCGATCTCCACTGCGCAACCGCCCGGAAGCGCCGCGACACCGACTGCCACCCGGGTATGGCGTCCGGCGTCTCCCAGGACTGCGACAAGCAGGTCGGATGCGCCATTGATCACGGCAGGCTGGTCGCCGGCATCGGGCGTCGAGGCGACGTAACCGGTGATCCTGATGACCTGGGCAATTCGATCAAGGCTGCCGAGCGCCGCATTGGCCTGGGCCAGGATGTTGAGGGCACAATAGCGGGCCGCCTTCTGGCCTTCCCCAACGCCGAGGTCCGCGCCGAGGTGCCCCTTCAAGACGCTGCCATCAGATGCCTTCGAGATCTGGCCCGACACGAAGAGCAGGTCACCGGCAATAAGAAAAGGCACGTAATTGGCAACCGGTGCGGGCGCTTCGGGAAGGGTCAGGCCCAGCGTTTCGAGGCGTTCGGCAATCGTCTGGCTCATGGAGTGAATCTCTCAGGGTTCTACAAAGGGGCGTGTTCGCGGCCAACCCTCCAGTCCGCTGAACAGGATCGGGACGCAAGGTTGTAATCGGCCAATCAGCCGATCCGGCGCGGTGTTTGGCCGGGTCCATTCATAATCACGACGTGGTCCAGGGTCCACATGGGACGATGGCGTGAGCGCAAACCGGCCAATATCTTGCCAATTCGGCGGCACACTGTCATCGAGACTGCTGGCAAACGGTTGGTCTTGCCGGGAGGCTGGCGCCCGTGACGAGACCGGTGTTGCGATCCGTGAGGCTGTGCGCAGATCGGGCTAGGCAATTGCCGAGGGCCAGCATAGGTTCACGCCGTGCTCCCGCTCGGATCACGTGCGGTATCGCATCGGCCGGGCGGATGTGCTCAGACACGTGAGGGAGTAGGGTATGCGCAATGCGAGCGGCCTTGTGGGGGCCATGGTGGTCATGGTTGCCGGCGGTCTGGGTGCTGCTCCGTGGTCGGCCGCCAATGCGGCCGCGCCGGGTGGCCTCATTCAATTCGCGCCGCACAGGGCAGTCTACGAGATCACATTGGAGCGCGCAGCCTCGGGCTCGGGTGTCGTGGAGCTCGCCGGGCGGATGGTGTACGAACTCAACGGCAGCCACTGTGAGGGATACACGCAGAACATGCGGTTCGTTACCCGCATCGTGTCGCAGGACGGGTCCGAGCAGCTGAACGACCTGAGGACTTCGAGTTGGGAGGACGGGGAGGGTAGGCGCCTTCGTTTCAACTCCGAGCAGTATCGCGACTCAAATCTCGTCGAGACCACGACGGGCGACGCACAACGCATGGCGGCGCAGGGACCGATCACAGTGAACGTGACGCGGCCAGACAGCCAACGGCTGGAGATCGATGCCGCCAACCTGTTTCCCATGCAGCATTCGACGGCACTGTTGACGGCGGCGGAGAAGGGACAGCGTCAGCTCGTGTCAGGGCTCTACGATGGATCAGACAAAGGTGAGAAGGCCTATCAGACCAGTGCGTGGATCGGCGCGCGGATCGCGGCAGGTAAAGCGGCAGACATACCGGCGGGGCTAGAGCAGCTTTCGTCGTGGCCGGTATCAATTGCCTATTTCGAGCCAGGCAGCGAAGACAAGGACGCTTTGCCCGCCTATGAGCTTTCTTTCCGCATTTTCGAGAATGGCGTGTCGACTGAAATGACGATCGACTACGGCGACTTCGCGGTGCGCGGCGAACTCAAGGAGCTGACGTTCTACACGCGGACCGACTGCGGCGATCGCGCGGGCAAGGCTGGCGCAGGTGCGGGCAATCACGGCGCCAGCAAGCGCTGAGGCGGGTCTCATCACAAGGGTGCCTGGTGCCACAAGCGCGCTGCGCCGCGCGCGCCGCTGGCATCTCCGTGGACCGGAGGGCGAATTGTGACCCTGCGGTCGTCGGCAAAGATGTATGGCGCGATGAGGCGAGGCACGTCGTTGTAGAGGTGACCGAGGTTGGAGAGCCCGCCGCCGAGGACAATAACATCGGGATCGAGAAGGTTGACGACATGTGCAAGGCCTCGGGCGAGGCGGCTCGCGTGGCGTCGGAGAGTGGCGCGGGCTGCTCTTGTGCGCGGACCGTCATCGTCGGAGTTGGCGAGTGTGACGATGTCTTCGACCGATAGGTGTTCGTCGCTCGCGCGGGCGTGGTCGTCGGCTAGTCCCGGTCCCGAAATCCATGTTTCCAGGCAGCCGGCGCGACCACACCAGCAGGTCGGGCCCGGGGTCTCGACCATCTCGGGCCAGGGTAGCGGGTTGTGGCCCCATTCTCCGCCAATGCCGCGCGGGCCATTAACGAGGTGGCCGCGGTGGACGATACCACCGCCGCATCCGGTGCCGAGGATCACGCCGAACAGAATTCCAGCATCGGTACCGGCCCCATCTTCGGCTTCCGACAGTGCGAAGCAGTTGGCGTCGTTTGCGACGCGGAGCGGACGGGCGAGTGCGGTCTCTAGGTCGCTTGCAAGCGGCTTGCCGTTGAGCCAGGTCGAATTCGCGTTCTGGACGAGGCCGGTGGATGGTGAGATCGAGCCAGGCATGCCCATTCCGACAAACGCGGGACTGGCAATTCCGGCCTCCCGCTCGACCGCGGCGACCAATTGGACGAGTGTTTGCAAAGTGGCAGCGTAGTCATTGCGGGGAGCTGCCAGCCTGATTTTGGCAAGGGTTCGTCCAGAGGGGCCGAGAGCGATCGCCTCGATCTTGGTGCCGCCAAGGTCGATACCGACGGTCGGCTGATCGCGTGCGGGGTGCGGGGCTGGCTCAGGTGCTGCAGGCATCGGGGCTCTGACGGGGCGTAGCGGCAGGCGCTTGTCTCGGGGCGTCGGGCGGGTCGTCGACCGCCGGTTCCATGGCTGACGTCAGATGCTGCGTTCAGCTGGTGGCCCGGCGAGGGCGAAGTGAGCGGCGGCGATCGCTTCGGGCCTTACGCCAGCGTCGGCGGCGAAGACCAACAAGAGTGTTTCGTCCTGCATCAGATGGTCGAGCACGCCAGCCAGCAAGTGAGGCTCGCGAGCTTGTGTGCGCAACTCGTCGGGGCCAATGCCCGTGAGCGACAGAAAGCGGCCCAGGCGCTCGCCGTCCCCAGCCAGAAAAGCCAATGCTCTCAGGGCGATGGTCTCAGCGGCGTCGCGCGCGCCGTCAGGTTGCAGGCTCATCTTCAATATTCCACGCAGAAATCTTGGGATTCGTACCCCAGCTTAAACTGTTGGTTACAGCTCAGACCGCAAAGTGGGCGCAGCATTGCTGCATGAGAATCGGTACAAAACAGCTGAGGCTCAAGGCAAAACCGCCGTGTCATGAGGGCAGGCTGACAGATCGATGACGTACCAAGAGACGACCATGCCGGCCGATCATCGTACCAGGGCCAGGGCGCGCGCCAAGACCATACTGATCGTCGAGGACAACGAGCTCAACATGAAGCTCTTCCACGACCTTCTGGATGTGAATGGCTACGTGACCGTGCAAACGCGCAATGGCCTGGAAGTGCTCGATCTGGCGCGCACGCATCGACCCGACCTCATCCTGATGGACATCCAGCTTCCGGAGGTCTCGGGCCTCGACGTCACGCGCTGGCTGAAAGAGGATGAACAGCTCTCCCGGATACCGGTGGTTGCAGTGACGGCGTTCGCGATGAAGGGGGATGAGGAGCGCATTCGCTCAGGTGGATGCGAGGCCTATATCTCCAAACCGATCTCGGTTGTCACGTTTCTGGAGACAGTGCGGCGTTTCATCGGCGACGCGTGATCGCCCTTACCTCGAGAATTCAGACGTAACCAATGACTGCCCGTGTTCTTGTCGTCGATGACATCCTGGCCAACGTCAAGCTGCTCGAAGCGCGGCTTACGGCTGAGTATTTCGAGGTATTGTCGGCCTTCAGCGGCCAAGATGCGCTCGACATTCTGGCGCGCGAGCGCGTCGACGTCGTGCTGCTCGACGTGATGATGCCTGGCATGGATGGCTTCGAAGTCTGCCGGCGGATCAAGGCCGGTCCGACAACGCACCACATCCCGGTAATCATGGTGACGGCGCTCGATCAGCCATCCGACAGGATTCAAGGTCTGGAGAGTGGTGCCGATGATTTCCTGACCAAGCCGGTCGACGACATCGCGCTGGTGACGCGCGTCAAGAATCTTGCGCGCCTGAAGATGCTCAACGACGAGATGCTGATGCGCGTCTCGACGAGCAAGCAGCTCGGCCTTGCCACCGACGATGCGTACGAGAAGGCGTTGACGGGCCGCTCGGGGCGGGTCCTGGTCGTGGAGGATCATCCTCGATCGGGTACTCGGCTGGTCGAGACCTTGGCGGAGGTGCACGACACCTTTCTCGAAGCCGATCCGCAGCGCGCGTTGAAAGTTCTGACGGATTACGAATTCGACGTTGCGATAATCAGCCTCAGTCTTGCGAAATCGGATGGTCTGCGGTTGTGCTCGCAGCTGCGTTCTGTGGAACGGACGCGGCACCTGCCGCTTATCATCATGGTCGAGCCCGGCGAGGATGCGCGCCTCCTGCGCGGTCTCGACATGGGCATCAACGATTACCTGATCCGACCGATCGAAAAACATGAGCTGCTGGCGAGGGTTCGCACGCAGATCAAGCGCAAGCGTCATTCGGATTTCCTGCGCAATCGGATTGAGGAATCGGTCGAGCAGGCCGTGACCGACGCTCTGACTGGTCTGCACAATCGCCGCTATATGGAGCACCACTTGGACACTTTGGTGCGCGAGTCCAAGCGCACCGGGCGGCATCTTTCCATGCTCGTAGCAGACATCGACTTCTTCAAGCACGTCAACGACACCTACGGGCACGACGCCGGGGACTTGGTGTTACGCGATTTCGCCGAGCGAATACGCCGCAATACGCGCGGGATAGACCTCGCATGCCGGCTGGGCGGTGAGGAATTCGTGATCATAATGCCCGATACCGAGAGCGGCCGGGCCTATCAGATCGGGGAGCGACTAAGGGCCTGCATCGCGGCCGAGCCGTTCGTCATTGGTCGCGAACTTGCGATCCGGGTGACCACCAGTGTCGGCGTGGCAACCCTGGAAGGCGCCAACGATTCCTGGCAATCGCTGTTCAAGAGAGCAGATCAAGCGCTTTACGGTTCCAAGCGATCCGGCCGGAACCGGGTCTCGACTGCCGCCTGAGTTCGAATGCGGATAATCCCTTGACTGATCCCTTTGTTCTAGGCGCCTGTTTCCGCAAATATTTCTTCGAGGCCTGAATTTTAGGCAAATTGACGGTTGGGGCAAGAGACCAAATTCCCTTGTGACTGCAATTTGCTCAATCGATCCGTTAAACCTCGAAACAAAAAGTCAGGCGGTAAGCACGGTGAACAACAAGCTCAACTTGCGCTTGCTAAGATGATCTGCCAATTTGCCGGCGTACATTCGTGATCGTGACTTGACACCGACAGGAGCGGGTTTTCCACACTGGAAACACAATCCCAGAGGACAAGCTGATCAGTTCGAGTTCCCGCCAACCGGGTTCGCCGCATCTCCTGGTCTAGCGGGAAAGTCGTGATTGGTACGGCAGCAGCTGGAGTAGCCTCCTCAACAACGCTGCATTCCGTATCAATTGCGAGACCCTGCGGGTAGTCAACGCCCTCTTTGACTGTCTGTTGGGAAAGGCCAGGGACTGTAGCCATCTCGGATTCATACCCCGCTGCCGAGGCGAGTTGCGGTTCCTGGCCGCACCCAATCCCAAGCAACCGAAAACGACCATGCGAGCCGGCTCTCCCTGAACCAGCTGGTCGGTCATTTCGTCGATCGCATTGCTGGGCGGGTCAGGCAACCTTCCGCAATTAGCGGAACAGCACGCTGACGTCATGCCCCTTAGCGCCAGCCAATGGAGTTGGCGCGCGCAACGAGCCAAGAATCAACTACTTGATCTTGGTCTCCTTGAACTCGACGTGCTTGCGCACGACGGGATCATATTTCTTCATCACCAACTTTTCCGTCGTGTTGCGGGGGTTCTTCTTGGTGACATAGAAGAAGCCGGTGCCGGCGCTCGACAGAAGCTTGATTTTTTGAACAACAGGCTTGGCCATGATCGCCTTCGGTAGCTCGTATTGCGGTATTCGCGCCGCAACATACTCTTCGGTGGTTCCCTGTCAAGGGAACGTCAGGCGATCAGATCGCGGCGGAATGCCCCGCGCTCGTAGCGGTAGTAGGGGATTGCAACATTCCCGTCCGGCGTCGCGAGGCGCTGGGCAATATCTTCGACGATGGCACGGGTGATGTTGGGCACGTCGAGGTTGCGAATCTGTTCGAGAGTGAACCAGTCCAGATCGCACAATTCATCGTCGCAACTGGACGTCCTGTGAACGACCAACGACGCGTCGGCCATGAAGAATCGCGTATCGTATCGCCGGGGCCGCGCCGGGGGGGTGATGGCCCGGGCCAAGAAGGAGAGGCCAGAGAGGGAGGGCATGAAGCCGGTGGCGAGAAAGCGCTGCCAGGATTCCTGTGTGGGAGGCCTTGCCGGAGCTGCGTGCGCATTTGAACGCTCATCGGTCGGGCGGGCGCCAACGATAAGGCCAGCTTCCTCGAACGTCTCGCGAACGGCGGCAAGCCCGAGGGCGCGGATGCGGGCAGCAGACGGCGTGCCCTTCATGTCACGAAGCAGGAGATCCTGATCGCTGGCCGTCAGTTCGGTCAGTGCAGGCATGGTTCGGTCGCCGCGATCGACCCGACCACCGGGGAAGACGTATTTGTCGGGCAGAAAGACCTGAGTCGACTGGCGGCGTCCCAAGAGGATGCGAGGCTCGCGTCCACTGCGATCGACAAGAACGAGCGTGGCGGCATCCTTCGGCTTCAAGGCGCGCCCGCGGGCCTTGTCGTGCGCCTCCGCGGGTCTGGAGGACGGTGCGGGCGATTTCGTGCCGAGGCGGTCACGGGGGGCGGCCATGACCTCACCCTTTCAGGTGCGCCTCAGGGGCAATATCGACCTCGTCCGGCCTGCCAGAGAAGCCGTGCATGCGCAGCGCCCATTGCGCTCCTATCAGCGCGCCCTTGATGCGCGGGAGAAGCCACAGGCTCATGACCAGCACCATGCTTGGCCAGAGGATGCCATGCACCCAGTTGGGCCAATCGTAATACATCGCTGCCGTCAGCATGAGACCGACCACGACGTGACCGGTGATGAGCATCGTGAAATAGGGAGGCGCATCGTCAGCACGATGGTGATGCAACTCCTCGCCGCAATTCGGGCAGGTGTCGTTGACCTTGAGATAGGCGCGAAATAGCGCGCCATCACCACAGGCGGGACATTTCTGGCGTGCGCCTCGGAGGATGGAACGTTGAACGTCGCGGGCGGGCTGCGCCGCTTCGCCTTCGGGTGTCTGGTGCTCGATCATGTCTCGTTGGTCGCGCGTTGTCTGACGCAGGTCAAGCGTCAAAAAGGACGCGCCTCGCTATCGATTTCGATAATCAGTGCGGCTGGCAAGCTCAGCGGTGCCGGGCACCACGTGTGGGTGGGCGCCCGCGGCGCTGATTGAGACGACGCCCGCCTTTGATCGCTCCCAGCACGCCTTTTTGTGGCGGCGTAATCATCTCGAAGCGCAGGGCGCCTGCGGTCGGTATGGCTTCGACGAGACGGACCTCGACGGCGTCGCCCAGACGGTAGGCGGCGTTCGACCGCGCGCCGAGCAGGGCATGGGCTTCCTCGATATGATGATAAAAATCGTTCTCGAGGCTGGAGATCGGCACGAATCCGTCGGCTCCGGTGTCGCTCAGACGGACAAAGAGCCCTGACCGCGTGACGCCGGCGATTCGTCCGGTAAACCGTGCGCCAATGCGGTCCGCCAGATGAGCGGCGATCAGGCGGTCAATGGTCTCGCGTTCGGCCGCCATGGCGCGCCGCTCGGCTTCCGAAATCAGGCGCGCCGTTTCGGCCAGACGCTCGGTGTCGGTTTCCTCCAGGCCGCCGTCGCCGAGCCCGAGGCCCGAGATGAGGGCGCGATGAACGAGCAGGTCGGCATAGCGGCGAATGGGCGAGGTGAAGTGCGCGTAACGGCGCAGATTGAGGCCGAAGTGGCCATAGTTCTCGATCGCGTACTCGGCCTGGGCCTGTGACCGCAGGACGACCTCGTTGACGAGTTCGGGCACCGGCAAGGCCTTGGCCTTCTCCAGCATGCGGTTGAAGGCGGCAGGCCTGAGCTGGCCCTGGGGCGGAAGTTGCAGATCGAGCGTCTCGAGGAACTCGCGCAGCGCCTTCAGCTTCTCCTTCGAGGGCTCGGCGTGAACGCGATAGACGACCGGCTTCTTCTTCGCTTCGAGAGCTTCGGCGGCGGCGACGTTGGCCTGGATCATGAACTCTTCGATCAGGCGGTGGGCGTCAAGGCGTTCGGGGATGACGATGTCAGCAACGCGACCGTGGACATCGAGCCTGATCTTCTTTTCCGGCAGGTCGAGGTCAAGGGGGCCGCGCTTGTCACGCGCCGTCGCGAGCGCCTGGTAGGCGCTCCAAAGCGGCTTCAGCGCCGCTTCCATGAGCGGCGCGGCCTTGTCGCCGGGATTGCCGTCGAAGGCGGCCTGCGCCTCCTGGTAGGACAGCTTCGCGGCCGAACGCATCATGGCGCGGTGGAAGGAGTGGGAGCGCTTTTCGCCATGGGAGTCGAAGACCATCCGTGCGACGAGGCAGGGGCGGTCTTCGCCTTCGCGCAAGGAGCACAAGTCGTTGGAAATCTTCTCTGGCAGCATCGGCACGACGCGGTCGGGGAAATAGACCGAGTTGCCGCGCAGCCGCGCCTCGCGATCGAGGCGCGAGCCTGAGCGCACATAATGCGCAACGTCGGCAATGGCGACCAGAACGACGAAGCCGCCTTGATTGTTCTCCGAGGTATCGGGCGCGGCATGGACGGCGTCGTCATGGTCGCGCGCGTCGGCGGGATCGATGGTGAGGAGCGGAACGTCGCGAAGATCCTCCCGGCCCTTCATCGTCGGCGGTGTGAGGTCGGTCGTCTCGGCGATGACGCTTTCGGGGAAGTCGTCGGGCAGGCCGTGCGCGTGTACGGCGATGAGACTGATCTGGCGTTGGTCATCGGGGTTGCCGAGCGTTTCCAGGATGCGCGCCTGGGGGGTGGCGAAGCGGCCGCGCTTCGTCAGTTCGAAGCGGACAAGGTCGCCGTCCCTGGCGTCGCTCTGGTCCTGCTTCTGAATGGGCCAGGACTTAAGCGCCTTGCGGTCGATCGGCTCGATGGTGCCGACGCCGTGCTTGGCTTCGCGAAAGATGCCGACGAGGCGGCGCTGGTCGCGGGGCAGGCGGCGAATCGGCTCTGCCTCGAATCGGAAGCCTTCGACGTCGTGCCCGGAAAGCTCACTAATGCGTGCCAGAACGCGGTCGCCGATGCCGATCTCGGTATCCTGCGAGCGGCCGGGACGGTGTGCAACAAGCAGCAGCACCTGTGGGCGGGAGCCTTCCGATTCATGCCAGACGACGGGTTCGGCAATGAGATCGCCGTCGTCGTCACGCCCCTTCACTTCGATAACGGCGACGGGCGGCAGGCTGCCGCGCTTCTTCATTTCCTTCTTGCCACCGGTGAGGAGGCCCTCGTCGGTCATTTCCGCAAGCAGGCGCTTCAGTGCAATGCGCGCTCCGCCCTTGATGGAGAAGGCTCGGGCAATCTCACGCTTGCCGACCTTGCTCTTTGCCTGACCGACGAAATCCAGGATCTGCTCACGGGTGGGCAGGCCGTCAGGTTCAAGTGCTATGCGCGGTGCCTTGGGTTTGCGTGCCACCTTGTACCCGCTCAGTCGGCGCTTGCGGACGACTTGGCCGCTGCTTTCTTCTTCGCGGGGGCTTTGCTGGCAGGCGATTTCTTCGATGCCGCCGCTTTAGCGGGCGCCTTCTTGGCAGCGGCCTTATCGGATGTCGCCTGCGGTGCGGCTTTCGCTTTCGTTTTGGGCTTGGCGGCAGTCTTGCGTGCCGGCTTCTTTCCACCGCCCTTGGCGATACGCTCTTCCAGGAGACGGATTGCTTGCTCCTGCGTCAGGGCCGCAGGATCTGTTCCCTTTGGGATCGTCGCATTGATCTTGTTGTGACTGACGTAGGGACCGTAGCGTCCTTCGAGAACCTCGATCTTGCCGCCCTCCGCGGGGTGCTCGCCGAGATCCTTGAGGACGGTGCGCGATGCGGCGCGGCCGAAGCGGCCCTTGCCGCCGCCAGCCTTCTTTTCGGCGATCAAGGCCACAGCGCGGTTGATGCCGATGGAAAACACGTCTTCTATCGAGGGGAGGTTGACGTAGGTCTTCTCCTTGTCGGAGATCTCGTGGACGATGAAGGGGCCGAAGCGGCCGAGGCCGGCGGTAATGGTGCCGCCTTCTGGATGCTCGCCCACCTCGCGCGGCAGCCTCAACAGCTTCAAGGCATGATCGAGATCGACGGAACCGGCGTCGATGCCCTTCGGGATCGACGAGCGGCGCGGCTTCTCGCCATTCTCATAATCCTTGGCTTCGCCGAGCTGGAGATACGTGCCGAAGCGGCCGGTCTTGACGGTCACGGCGAAACCGGTTTCGGGGTCGTAGCCCAGCACCTTGCCATCAAGTTCGTTCTCGCCGCTCTGGGACAGACCGCGACGGTACGTGCAGCCGCCGTCTTCTTCCTTGTAGTTGGAGCAGCCAATGAAGGGTCCGAACTTGCCGGGCTTGAGGCTCAGGCGCCCGGTTCCGCACTGCGGGCAAAGGCGCGGATCGCTGCCGTCCTCCCGGGGCGGGAAGATGTGAGGGCCGAGCATGTCGTTCAAGGCTTCCATCACGTCGCCGACGCGCAGATCCTTGATCTCGTCAATGGCCGCGGTGAAGTTCTTCCAGAAATCGCGCAGAACCTCGCGCCACTCGAGCTGGTGGTCGGAGATGAGATCGAGCTGCTCCTCGAGATCTGCTGTGAAATCGTACTCGACGTAGCGCTTGAAGAAGCTCTCGAGGAACGCGATGACGAGGCGGCCCTTGTCCTCGGGGATCAGGCGCTTCTTGTCGAGGCGCACGTACTCACGGTCGCGCAGGACGGCGAGCGTGGATGCATAGGTGGAGGGTCGGCCAATTCCCAGCTCCTCCATGCGCTTTACGAGGGTAGCCTCGGTGAAGCGCGGCGGCGGCTGCGTGAAGTGCTGTGTGGCATCGATACCGCGGTCCTTGAGCTTGTCGCCGGCGGCGAGCGGAGGAAGGATACGGCTGTCCTCATCCTCAGGATCATCGTCGCGGCCTTCCGAATAGAGCTTCAGGAAGCCTTCGAACTGGACGACGGAGCCTGTCGCACGCACGCCATAGGTCTTGTCGTCCCTGCCGGGCACGGTGATTTCGGCGGTCGTCTGCTCGAGTTCGGCGGAGGCCATCTGACTCGCCAGTGCGCGCTTCCAGATCAGCTCGTAGAGGTTGGCCTCGTCGGGCTTGAGGTGACGCTTGACGTCCTTGGGGAGCCGGGAGATGTCGGTCGGGCGGATCGCCTCGTGGGCTTCCTGGGTGTTCTTCGCCTTGGTCTTGTACTCGCGGATGAACGGAGCGACGAAGCGCTTGGAGAACAGCTGTTCGATCTCCCTGCGGATCTCGGCTACCGCCTCGGCCACGATCTCGACGCCGTCGGTTCGCATGTAGGTGATGAGGCCGACGGTTTCGCCGCCGATGTCGATACCCTCATACAGCCTTTGCGCCACCTGCATGGTCTGCTTGGCGGAGAAGCCGAGCTTGCGGGAAGCTTCCTGCTGGAGCGTCGAGGTGGTGAACGGCGGGAATGGATTGCGCTTCACGCCCTTCTTATCGACCGAAGCGACACGGAAATCGCCGCCCTCGATGGCCGACTTGATGGCTTGGGCGTCTTTCTGGTTGGTGATGTCGAGTTTCTTGAGCGTCTTGCCAGCGATGGAGACAAGGCGCGCCTTGACCTCATCGTTCTTCGCCGTCGCCAGCAGCGCCTCGATGGTCCAGTACTCCTCGGTCCTGAAGGTCTCGATCTCCAATTCGCGGTCGCAGACGAGGCGGAGCGCGACCGACTGGACGCGGCCTGCGGAGCGCGCGCCCGGCAGTTTGCGCCAGAGCACCGGAGAGAGCGTGAAGCCGACGAGATAATCGAGCGCGCGGCGGGCCAGGTAGGCCTCGACCAGCGGCTGGTCGATCTGGCGGGGTTTGGACATCGCGCTTTGAATCGCCTGCCTGGTGACGGCGTTGAAGGCGACACGCTCGACGGGGGTATCCTTGCCGATAGCCTTCTTCTTCTGCAGGACCTGGAGGATGTGCCAGGAGATCGCCTCACCCTCGCGATCGGGGTCGGTGGCGAGGATCAGCTTGTCGGCCTTTTTGACGGCTTCCGAAATTTCCTTGAGGATTTTCTGTGACTTCGAGTCGACGTCCCAGTGCATCGCGAAGTCGTTGTCGGGCTCGACCGATCCATCCTTGGACGGCAGATCGCGAACGTGGCCGAAGGAGGCCATGACCTTGTAGGACTTGCCAAGGTACTTGTTGATGGTTTTCGCCTTGGCGGGCGATTCCACGATGACAACGTTCATGAATGTCCTTCGGACGTGCCTAAACTTCTAGGTCTCTGACAAATCAGGACAAAACCCCGCTCGCGCCGCGTGCGGCGGGCGGGGCGGCGGCGCTGGCTCGTCAGAGGCGCGGGCTCCTGCAATGGCGGCAGAACATCCGCGAAGTCGGATGCCGTGTCAAACATGGCGATAGATAGAGCCAATTCGCCAGGATTGCGAAGAGCAACTCAGGATGGCAAAAAAAGTAAGCTGTGATAATGAGTTGTGCCTTATTGCGGCGCTGGTTATGAACGGCGTTTTGGTCGTATCGGGAGCTAGACCTGCATGCAGTGTGAACCCGGCACGCGCCGGCGGCCTTGCTGCGTTCAATCCTGTGAGCGCGAAACCAATCCGGCGCCGTGGCGAACGATGCGCCCGGCGAGATCCAGCTCGATCAGGACGACGTTAAGTGCGCGGGTGTCGAGCCCGGTCGCACGCACCAGGGCATCGATGTCGACAGGAGAAGCCCCCAAAGCTTCGAGAACGCGGGCGCGGTCGGAATCGTCGAGGAGCGGCGGCGGCAACGGCGGCGGAGCATCCCAGCTTTGCGCCGGATGCTGATCCGCGAACGCGGCGTCTGGGGAAAGTCCAGACAAGGGCGACAGAGCTTCTATGATGTCGGCGGGCTCAGTGACGAGGGTCGCGCCGCGCTTCAACAGGCCGTTGGTTCCTTCCGCGCGCGGATCGAGCGGATGGCCGGGCACGGCGAAGACTTCGCGTCCCTGCTCGCCGGCGAGCCGTGCCGTGACGAGGGTTCCGGAACGTCTGGCCGCCTCGACCACCAAAATTCCGAGTGCGATCCCGGAGATGATGCGGTTGCGGCGGGGGAAGTCCTTGGCGCGGGGCTGGAAGCCTGGCGGCATGTCCGAGACGATCGCGCCATTTTCCGCGATGGCTTGGGTCAAAATTGTGTTCTCTGGCGGATAGACGATGTCGACACCGCCGGCAACGACGGCGACGGTACCGGTGTCAAGCGCGGCCTCGTGCGCCGCTGCGTCGATCCCGCGGGCAAGGCCGGAGACCACAACGTAGCCTGCATGTCCGAGCCCGTGGGCGAACTGGCGGGTCAGCTTGTGGCCGGCAGCGGAGGCCTGACGGGAGCCGACGACGGCGACGGCGGGCCGAGTGAGCAGGCCAGCATTGCCGCGGACATAAAGCATCGGTGGCGGCGCCTCGATGGCGGCCAGTGCCGGAGGATAGCCGGGTTCGATGGTGAATATCGGCTTTGCACCCGTCCTGCGTGCGCGTTCAAGTTCTCGTTCGGCTTCCGCCTTCGTGGCGATGCGGATGCAGCGCTTGTTGCCGCCGCGGGCCGCCAGTTCGGGTAACGCTTCGAGTGCGCGGGTCGCGCCGCCGTAGTGGTTGATCAACTCGCGGAAGGTGACGGGGCCGACATTGTCGGAGCGGATAAGGCGCAGGCAGGCAATGCGTTCGGCAACGTCAAGCGTCGCCACGGGAAGGGGCGCGGCGGTGAATTGCGAATGGCGCACGCGCTTATCCTTTGACACCGATCCTGGGTTCCTTGCCAGCCATCAAGCGGCGGATATTTGCTTCGTGCTTCCACAGCAGAAGCGCACTCATCAGCGCGGCGAGAATGCCGAGTGCCGGAGATTCCCAGAACCATGCGATTGCGGGAGTGACGACTGCGGCGATAAGCGCGGAGAGCGAGGAATAACGTGTGGTGAATGCGATGGCGAGCCAGATGGCGCAGAACACCAGCGCGAGCTTCCAGGCGGCGCCCAATAGGACGCCGATGTAGGTGGCAACACCCTTGCCGCCCTTGAAGCCCAGCCAGACGGGCAGGATGTGGCCGATGAATGCGCCGAGGCCGGCGACGAGCGAAGCAAGAATTGCCACTCCGCCATGGGCACCGATCCAATGCCCCACCAGGACGGCTGCCGTTCCCTTCAGCGCGTCGAGCAGCAGCGTCACGGCGGCCAGCTTCTTGTTGCCGGTACGCAAGACGTTGGTAGCGCCGATGTTGCCGGAGCCGATCGAGCGTACGTCGCCGAGACCAGCGGCTCTGGTGAGCAGAAGACCGAACGGAATCGACCCCAGCAGATATCCGACGGCGAGTGCGGCAAGTGTCCACGGGCTCAGCAGCAGTTCCATGCGAGCCTCCGTAGGGCCAGAGGACGGGCGGCGTGCACGACGCTGCGTGTGTGGGTTCCGGCCTTCGCCGGAGTGACTGTGGTGGGAGGGACAATTGGATTGGATGGCACGGGCGCGACCTGGATGGCGTCAGTTGGGTAGGGCGCCCATCCGTCAATCAGGTGCGCGCTACGCCAGCGTATTCGTAGACCGTCTCGCCTGCAACGACGGTGCGCAGGACCCTGCCTTGCATGCGTGCCTCGTCGAACGGAGAATTCTTGGAGCGCGATTTCAACAGGTCCTTGTTGACCACCCAAGGCTCGTCGGGATCGAAAAGCACCAGATCGGCAGGGGCACCCTTGGTGAGCTCGCCGGCGGTGAGGCCGAGCAGCCTGGCGGGATTGATGGTCAGCGCCTTCAGGAGCTGCATCAAGGTCAAATCGCCGGCGTGGACGAGGCGCAGCCCCGCAGACAGAAGCGTTTCCAGACCGACAGCGCCGTCGGCGGCCTCGGCGAAGGGGCGTCGCTTCACGTCGGCGTCCTGCGGATCATGGCTGGAGACGATAATGTCGATATCGCCGGATGCTACGCCATCGACCATTGAGCGACGATCCTCGTCGGCCCGCAACGGGGGGCGAACCTTGAAGAACGTGCGGTAGGAGCCGATGTCGTTCTCGTTCAACGTCAGATGATTGATCGAAACCCCGGCGGTGACGGCCAGACCGCGGGTCTTTGCCTTGCGGATGACGTCGAGGCTTTCGGCGCAGGTGATGGTGGCGGCGTGGTAACGCGCGCGGGTCATCTCAACAAGACGCAAGTCGCGCTCCAATACGATCGTCTCGGCGTGCTTGGAGACGCCCGAAAGCCCCAACCGTGTCGACACTTCGCTGGAGTTCATCGCGGCAGTGCCGGATAGATAGGGGTCCTCGGTATGGTGGACGATCAGCGCGCCGAAATCCTTGGCGTAATTCAGTACGTTTCGCATGACGCGCGTATTGGCGACGGACGACTTGCCGTTTGCGAAGGCGACGGCGCCGGCGCGCTTCAGCAAGCCGATTTCCGTAATCTCGTCGCCGGCGAGACCCTTGGTCATGGCGGCCATCGTGGCGATGTGGACAACAGCGTTGTCACGTGCACGTCGCTGGATGAAGTCGACGAGGGCAACCTGATCGATGACCGGTTTGGTGTCGGGCATTACGACAATTGTCGTGACGCCACCCGCGGCAGCCGCATTGGATGCGGTCTTGAGAGTTTCGCGGTGTTCGGCCCCCGGTTCGCCAACGAATACCTGGGCGTCGATCAGGCCGGGCGCCAGGACGCAGCCCCGGCAATCGATGACTTCTGTTGCGTCCGCAGCGTTGCGGCGCAGGTGTGCACCAACGTCGGCGATGACGCCGTCCCTGACGGCGAGGCCGCCGGGCTCGTCACGGCCGGAGGCGGGGTCGATGACACGGGCGTTGATGAAGACGGTGGTGCCGGTTTCGTCGCGACCTTGCGCGGCCTTGCGCTGGGCCTTGCCGGTCGTCTTCGAGGATGCGGAGGCCATTGCTTGCGTCCTCATTCGTCGGGGAGATTGCCAGCCAGCGCCTCGAGCACGGCCATGCGGACTGCGACACCCATCTCGACCTGCTCGCGAATGACACTGCGGGAATGGTCGGCCACGGTGGAGGCGATCTCGACGCCGCGGTTCATGGGGCCGGGATGCATAATGAGCGCGTCCGGCTTGGCGCGGGCCAGCTTCTCGTGATCGAGGCCGAAGAAATGGAAATACTCGCGCGTGGAGGGCACGAACGAGCCTTCCATGCGCTCGCGCTGCAGGCGCAGCATCATGACTACGTCGGCGTCAGCTATGCCTGCGTTCATGTCGGTGAAGACCTGGGCTCCGAGGCGGTCGGAGCCTGCGGGCAGCAGCGTGGACGGAGCGACGATGCGGACGTTGGCGCCGAGGGTATTGAGGACATTGATGTTGGAGCGCGCGACACGTGAATGGAGAATGTCGCCGCAGATGGCCACGGTGAGACCGCCGACACGCCCCTTGGCGCGGCGGATTGTGAGCGCGTCGAGCAGGGCCTGTGTGGGGTGCTGGTGCGCGCCATCGCCTGCATTGACGACAGAACAGTCGATCTTCTGGGAGAGCAGTTCGACGGCGCCCGCCGCGTGATGGCGAACGACGATAATGTCAGGCCGCATCGCGTTGAGGGTTACGGCCGTGTCGATCAGTGTCTCACCCTTGGTGACCGAGGACGTCGACACGTTCATGTTGAGGACGTCCGCGCCAAGACGCTTGGCGGCCATCTCGAAGGAGGCCTGGGTGCGGGTGGATGCTTCGAAGAACAGATTGATCAGCGAACGGCCGCTCAGGACGTCGCGTTTGGCTAGTCGGGCACGGTTTGCCTCGGCCAGGTCGTCGGCGATGTCGAGCAGGAACGTTATCTCCGGCGCCGTGAGCTGCTCGCAGGAGAGCAGGTGGCGGTGCGGGAAACGCCGATCTTTTTTTCCGGAAGCTGTCATTAGAGCCGCTTCTATAGGGGGAGTCCGGTGCGCGGGCAAGCGTCAACAGCGGCCGGCCGGCGGGCGGCACCAGCCGCAGCGGCGGGCTCAGGCCCGTCGTTCGCCTAAAGACATAATCCTGATGCGGTCAATGTGGGTGCGATGCGCACAGAGCTGCTCCGGCAGCCTTTGCCAAGTGGCTGCCGGGCAGGGTATTCGCGCTTACTCAGCCTGAGGCTGTTCGCTAGCCTTGGACAGCTCTTCGACCATTTTCTCCAGGCCCTTGATAAAGCCCTCGCGGTCGCGCTGTGGCAGTGCGGCCAGCAGCCGCTCGTCCGTCTGATCGACGGCAGGCGCTGCTTCCCGAATGGTTGTCATGCCCTTTTCGCTCAACCGCAACGCGTACATGCGGGCGTCGTGACGCGTACGCTTGCGCATGACGAGGCCACGGTCGACCAAGCGTCGCACGATGTCTGCAAGCGTCGAGCGATCAATGCCAGTCAACTCGACGAGCTGGGTTTGGCTCGGCTCGTTGGTCAGCGATATGGCGCGCAGAACCTCGTACTGTCGCGGGGTCAGATCGCTCGCTCCAATGTGAAGTGTGAAAAGTTCGTCCGCGATCTGACCAGCGCGGTGCAGCAAATGCAATGCAGACGACGTTGTATCATTTTGGGTCATTATCAAATTCGCTTCCTCCAGCGTGTGAGATGGAAAGTTCACTGGTCATGGCGGAGGTCAAAAAGGCTGGAAAATAAGGCTACGCTCCGAAAACCTCCGGTCATTAAATCTGATTGCGGATCAGAGCAATTATCCGCGCTGGTATACAAGAGTCTTGACAGTTCGACACTAAATTTTGACTCTGGACACTAAAGCTTCCCCGACGATTGACCGTAGAAGGTAATTCGTGTTTGGGACCGGTCAATCAGGCGGTAATGCGGGCCCATCCAAGGAACGCCGGTGACTGACTTGTTGCGCCTCGAGCCCATGATCCGTGTAGCTCCGGCTATAGCGCTTGCAAAGTATTTTGAGGTTCACAAACTGGACTTCAAGAATATCGCGGTCGCTTGCGACTTCCCGCTGGACAGCCTCAAGGATCCGATGCGTACCGTGTCGCTGCGATCGATGGCACGGTTATTCGTCGAAGCGACACGGGCCGTTAATGACAGCAGCCTGCCGATTAAAATAGCCGAGGAGTCCGTGATCGGCAACTCAGGACTCCTCGGTCATCTTGCAATGTCGGCACCTACGGTCAGGGCCTTCATGGAATGTCTCGCCGGTTATATGCCTGTGCTGCTCACTGCTTTCGAGGTCGGATACGAGGAGAGCGGGGGAACAGGGCGGCTCTTCTTGCGCACGCCGATTGATTTCAATGTACCCATCAAGCCTTTCAGCCTGTACGTCGTGGCGTGTCTCGTCTTTCGCATCCGTCTTGCCGCGGGGAAAAGCTGGGTGCCCCTCGCGGTGTCGTTGGAGTACAACGCGCCCGAAGCGAACGTGCGCGAACTTGCAGTGTTCGGATCACGCGTCACGTTCGACGCGGATGTCACCAGCCTGACCGTCGATGCGGCGACGCTCGGCAAGGCAATGCCGACCGCGAACGAGGAAATGTTCGCCATCTTCAAGCATCATGCGGCGCTGTTGATGCGGGAGGTGTCGGCGCAGCAGGATTTGCCGACACTGGTTCGCACAGCTATCGGCCAGCGTTTGATGCGTGACACGCCGACACTGGAAATGATCGCACACGACGTGGGGCTGCCGCCGCGGGGATTGCAACGGCGACTGGAGCGGATCGGGGTATCATTCGAAAAGGTGCTCGACGACACGCGATGCACGATTGCCGAGCGACTGCTGCGGGAGACCGACCGGCCGCTGATCCAAGTGGCGCACGAGGTTGGATACGGCTCGCAAAGCACGTTCACGCGCGCGGTACGTCGCTGGCTCGACGAATCGCCACGCGCATATCGCCAGAGGTTCCGGACAATCCCACTCCTGCCGCGCGACGACCTGATGCAGGACGAAAGCCCGGTGAGCACTCCCGGCAGCGAATGAAGTCAGGGAGCGGGAGCGAGCGAGGGTTGACGCGCAGCTGTCCGTCGAGCCGAAGCAGATTGCGCGTCGTGTGGGGACGGTTACGGGCTGGACTTTGGTTCGGTCGGCGGCGGAGCCGCTGCTGAAATGATTTCAGCGGCGCGCGAGACAAACTCGCGACGCATCAGAATTGCAAATACCAGAGCCATAGCCAGTATGAACAGCAGTGGATGGAAGAGCCACGCGATGGCGGCAAAAGCGTAGTAAAAGGAGCGTAATCCGCTATTGGCGTGCTGCCCGACGAGATCGAGCAGGCGGGCTGTGTGTTGTGCATGGCGATGGCACTGTTCCCGCGCGGCTTCGTTGCTGCTTGGCGCCATCGCGCCAAACATGATCACCGAGTAGTGCGATAGCCTGAATGCCCACGCAAACTTGAAAAATGCGTAGATCAGGATCGAGATCAGGAACAGGATCTTGATCTCCCAGAGGGCTTGGGGCGTCTCGGATACGAGCGGCAATTTTTCGAGCATGTGGCGGGCGGTATCACCTGATCCCATGACTGCGGCAAGGCCGCCGATGCCGAGCACACTCGTGGATGCGAAGAAGGCGTGCGACTGGCTAAGGCTTGCCAGCAGGATGGCATCGAAATGGCGCTGCTCGCGCTCTGCCATGTGGGCGAGCCAGGCACGGCGGTGACGTGTAACGCCGGCCGAAAGGCTATGACCGGCATACCGGCTGTAACCGGTCACGATTTCATAGGCCATGAGCATCACGACGAACCAAACCAGCGCGGCTATGTCGAGTAGCGAGAGCGGCACCTAATCGATCTCCGTGCGAGGAATAACGACAGTTGAATGCGGAATCACGCGAACATGGCGGGCTTCCCGGTTGGCGTGTCAAGCGCCACTTGCGGCCAAACGCATGCGGTCGAGTGCGCTCTGGAGGATAAGGGTTGCGGCGAGTTTGTCGATCACCTCAGCCCGCCGTTTACGGCTGGTGTCAGCTTCGATCAGCATGCGTTCGGCAGCTGCGGTCGTGAGGCGTTCGTCCCACAAGAGTATCGGCAGCGGGGAGATCTGATTTAGGTTGCGGGACAGCGCGCGCGTGGCCTGAGCGCGTGGTCCCTCCGATCCGTCGAGATTGGCAGGAAGCCCGAGCACCATGGCGACGGCGCGATGTGTTGCGACAAGTTCCAGCAGCCGTGCGGCATCGGCCTTGAACTTGGTGCGCCGGATCGTCTCGAGTGGCGAGGCAATGGTGCGGGTAATGTCGGAGAGCGCGAGGCCCAGCGTCTTGGTGCCGGCATCTATACCTATCAAGCGGCCGCTCGGGGGCAGCGACACCTTGAATGCCTCGACGTCCTCGGTCGTCGTTCCCAAAGGCGCCGGCCTGGGGGGCGTGGTCGGGCTTTGCGGCATCGTCATCAGCGGGTTCGCCTTGCGGTTCCGGGCCTGGTCCGGCTCGTCTCCCCGAATTTCGAATCACGCCGGAATTCATCTCGGCACTGTTTCGCTTCTTGTCGGGTGTTGTTGATGGCTGCGTGTCTCTTATACTCCACAGGCAACTCTTACCAGCAATTCGGAGAGGCCCCCCTACCATGAAGATTGTCTGGCTCGGACATTCCGCTTTCCGGGTGGAGATTGGCGGCGCTGTGGTTCTGATCGATCCGTTTCTCAAAGGGAACCCTACGTTCGAGGCTTCGGGCGTGGCGTGGGATGCGGCGACGGCGGGCGTTACGCATGTCGTGCTCACGCACGGGCATGGCGATCACGTCGGCGATACTGTCGAGATCTCGACGATGACCGGCGCCAAGGTGGTCACCAACTACGACTTGTGCATGTGGCTGGCCAAGCAGGGCGTGATGGCCTTCGATCCCATGAACACCGGCGGCACCACGGATCAGGGCGATTTCAAGGTGACACTGGTGCGGGCGGATCATTCGGCAGCGCTGGTGGAGATGGACGTCGGCTTTCCGCTCGGCAACGCCAACGGTGTGGTGCTGACGCCCAAGAGCGGGCCCGTGCTCCTGCACATGGGCGATACCGACGTGTTTTCGGACATGGCGCTCATCAACGAGTTGTGGGCGCCGCAAATCGGCATCGTTCCAATCGGTGACCGCTTCACGATGGGGGCTCGGACGGCGGCGTTCGCCTGCAAGAGCTACTTCAACTTCACGACGGTCATCCCCTGCCATTATGGCACGTTCCCGATCATCGCACCCAATGCGGCTGCGTTCGTCGCCGAGATGAAGGGGCAGAACGTGGTGGTCCCGAAGGTCGGCGCCGCGTTCCAGGCTTAGAGCCATTAAGGCTTGGCGTTCGGGATTGACCGTCGTTTTTACGAGCTTCGCGCGGGAATCGGACGTCCGATCCACAGCACCAGGGCTGCTTGTTGCCGTCGTGGCAAGCGCGCCCGGTCGTGCCGCCTGGCGGGGCCGGGTGGCCCCAGGTTGCGCGGTCATGGCTTCGTCGCTATGAGAGCGGCTGGGATTGGAGCATTCGTCCGCTGTGCAAGCGTTCCGGTTGCTCCGCAACGGCCCACTTTCGTTCAATCCGTGCGAGGGATCATGCACGTCGACGAGACGACCGTCCGGCGCATCGCGCGCCTGGCCCGGATCAAGATCACCGACGAGGAAGCCAAGGGGCTCGAAAAGGAGCTGTCGGGCATCCTCGACTGGGTGGAACAGCT
Source organism: Hyphomicrobiaceae bacterium (assembly GCA_050246945.1). Classification (GTDB taxonomy): domain Bacteria; phylum Pseudomonadota; class Alphaproteobacteria; order Rhizobiales; family Hyphomicrobiaceae; genus JAEUMD01. Next base: position 89,218 of record JBFWVC010000002.1, on the reverse strand, counting down.
GAAGCAGGTCGATACCGATGCGATCGAGCCGATGACGCGCGTCGTCGCGCAGGATCTCAAGATGCGTGAGGACGTGGTCACGGATGGGGCCAAGGCCGACGACATCCTCGCCAATGCCCCGGCAAGCGAGGACCATTTCTTCGTCGTGCCCAAGGTCGTGGAGTAGTGCCGATGTCCGGTGTGAGATTTTTTCTCGCAATTGCGCTGGTGCTGATGTTTGCGCCGGCCGGCGCGCTCGGCAAGGAAAAGGCCAGCTTCATCGAAGGCACATATGCGACCGAGGAGGGCTGCAAGAAACTCGCGGCGATAGAGGAGGGCGGTCCCCGCAACGTCGAGACGGCGCCGGAGGTGCTGACAGCGGACGGCTTCAAGGGCTGGGAAGGGTCGTGTGAATTCACCAAGGTGCTCGAGCACGAGCCCGGCCGGGTCTGGCTAGGCTTCATGGTGTGTATGGAGGGAGCGACCATCGCGCCGCAAAGTGTCGTCATCGTCAGGGGCGAGGGTGACAATCTCGAGGTCGGCAACGACGGGGACGATCAGCCCGAGGTCTATCAACGCTGCGACGCGGGCAAGGGAAAGACGAAGCCGTGACGGATCTGACGAAATTGACTATCGCCGAGGCGCGGGCCGGTCTGGGGAAGAAGGACTTCACGGCCGTCGAGTTGACGCAGGCGCATCTCGACGCCATTGCGAATGGTAACCGGGCACTCAACGCCTACGTGCTGGTGACGGGTGAACACGCGCTGGCACAGGCAAAGGCTTCAGACGCGCGTCTTGCAAAGGGCGAAGCCCGGGCGCTCGAAGGGCTGCCGCTCGGTCACAAGGACTTGTTCTGCACGAAAGGGATCCGCACGACTGCCTGCTCCAAGATCCTCGACGACTTCAAGCCTCCGTATGAGTCGACGGTCGGACAGAACCTGTGGGACGCCGGAGCCGTGATGCTCGGCAAACTCAACAACGACGAGTTTGCAATGGGCTCGTCGAACGAGACAAGTGCGTTCGGCACGGTGGTTTCGCCGTGGCGTCGCACAGGCGCTAATGGAACAGAGCGCGCGGACAAGCTTGTTCCAGGTGGCTCTTCAGGCGGGTCCTCGGCGGCGGTCGCGGCGCACATGTGCCTTGCGGCGACGGCGACCGATACCGGCGGCTCTATCCGCCAGCCTGCGGCTCTGACCGGCACCGTGGGCATCAAGCCGACCTACGGCCGCTGCTCGCGTTGGGGTATTGTCGCATTCGCCTCCTCGCTCGATCAGGCTGGTCCAATCACCAGATCCGTCGAAGATGCGGCAACGATGCTCGGCGTTATGGCCAGCCATGATCCCAAGGACACGACCTCCGTCAACCTGCCGGTGCCCGACTACGTGGCGCAGATGAAGCAGGGCGTGAAAGGTTTGAAGGTCGGCGTGCCGAAGGAATATCGCGTCGAGGGCATGTCAGGCGAGATCGAGGCGCTCTGGGACGAGGGTATTGCATGGCTGAAGGATGCCGGGGCCAGCATCCACGAGATCTCACTACCGCATACCAAATACGCGCTGCCGGCCTACTACATCGTGGCGCCAGCGGAAGCCTCGTCGAACCTGGCGCGCTATGACGGCATTCGCTACGGCTTGCGGGTGAAGGGCGACGATCTGATTGACACATATGAGCGGACGCGCGCGGCGGGCTTCGGCACGGAAGTCAAGCGGCGCATCCTGATAGGCACATATGTGCTCTCGGCCGGCTACTACGACGCCTACTATCTCAAGGCGCAGAAGGTGCGCACGCTCATCAAGCGCGATTTCGACAATGCCTGGAATGACGTCGATGTCGTGCTGACCCCGACCACGCCCAGCCCGGCATTCGCACTGGGTGAGAAAACCGGGGACCCGCTGGCGATGTACCTTGAGGACATCTTCACGGTTACTGTGAACATGGCGGGGCTGCCTGGCATCTCGGTGCCCGCCGGGCTTTCGGCCCAGGGCACGCCGCTCGGGCTCCAGCTCATTGGCCGGCCGTTCGACGAGGGCACGCTGTTCCGCGCTGCGAAGGCGATCGAAGATGCCGCAGGCCATTTCAGCCCGGCCCGTGCCTGGTGGCTTGGATCGTGAGAAAGGGAGCGGCTCTGGCTGTTACAGCGGCCGCCTGATGCAGATGCCTGGAGGTGGCGATGCGTGACAATCCGGCGCCGGGCAAGGACCCGAAGGACTGTTTCGAAATGCCGGAGGTGCGTGCCGAGATCGACCGGATCGACCGGGCGCTCGTCGATCTCATCGCCGAGCGGTTCGGCTACGTCGATCGGGCCTGGCAGCTCAAACAGGATGGCCCTGAAGGTGCGGTGGTACCGTGGCGCATCCAGCAGGTCATTGACCGGGTGACGGAGCGAGCCGAGCAGAGGGGCGTCTCGCCAGCCCTCATCGAGGCTCTATGGCGGCAAATGATCGGTTGGTTCATCCAGTATGAGGAGGAGCGGCTGCGCCAGCATATCGAGCAGCTCGGAATGGAGAGCAGTGGAAGTACGGATTCGGAAAATCCCCAATAAGATAAACTTTGTACTGAAAATCGTTGCTGATTTCGCACATCTTCCGGAATGCGCAAGTCTAATTGGTCTTTGTACGTAAATGCCTATCCAATGCGCAGATAATGCCCAAGATCGAGGCTGTCGTTCCAGGAAGCTTGCCGCCTGCGTTTCAGACTTCCGGGCAAATTGGGTACGGCTCCGCGCGCGAAACACTTGCGGACGGGGCAATGCAAGTGCAAGGAAGTTCCGATGACGCCTATCATTCGCCGAACGATGCCGACCGTGTTCACGAGAGCATTGGACGCATTTCGCGCAGGTGACGCGGTTTCGATCGGCGAAGTATTCGAGCCGCATGCGTTTCTTGTGTCACTATTCGATCCGAAGCTCCTGAGACTGGCGGGAGTTCGCGAACCGCGGAAGCCAGTCCGTTTGCGTGGCAATCTGTGCATTGCACAATTCTACGCGAGCAGATTCGAGGCGTTGCAGGTCACAGATGCCGAACTCCACAGTGAGGTTCGGGTGGGACGCGATCTAGCGGTGATCTGCGATTTCGAAGCCAAGCTGCTGACAACCGGGCAATCCGTCTGGGCGCGTTGCTCGGGGGTCTATACGCTTTCCACCACGGGCAGGAAAGTGGAAAGCGGACGCACAATCTGTGCTCTCATGACCCCCGGCTGGGATCGCGCAATCAACTGATCCGGGCCGCAGCGCGGAAGCAGCCGCACAAATCGATACATACTCGTGTCTCGTGTCGCGTGTCCTGAGTGGCGGGTCGCGTGCGAGCGATCGGCCGGGCAAATTCGGGTAACGGGCCGGTCAGTTGCCAGCGACTCGCCGATTGCCAGCGTTGCCTCCATGCCTCTGGACAATTGCGTCCCCGTGCTGCCATACCGCCGGTGCTGCCGGCGACCGGCAACCGATGAAATGCGAGGGCGCGCATGCTCAATCTGAAAAGCTTCGATCCAACGACACTGGTCGTACTGGCGGCACTCAATCCGGCGGTCATCGTCGTCGGGTTCTGGATGGGGCTGAAGGCCGATCAGTGGCAGAAGCTGATCGTGGCCGCGCTGGCGGCTTCGCTCGCCGGCTTTCTGCTTTTGTATTTCGCGGTGTTCGTCGGCGCGATCCACGCCTCCAGCATCGGGGGGGAGGCAGGCATCGTCGTCCTGCAGGTGATTTTTGGTCTGTTCTGGGCCGCTGCAGGCTATCTCCTTGCCAAACGGTTGCGGCGTCTTGACCGATCCCAGCGTTGAATCGCTCCGGCGACAGCGCAGAAATGGCAGCCCGCGCCTCGGGTAATGCTATGATGTTTGTTGGCTTTCGGCCCCACCAGCTGTGGGTCCGGCCAGTCTGCGGGAGCGATCAACGGCCGGCCGCGACAACCGGCGGGATTGTCTAGTGCACCTTGGCTCGCCATGTGATGTTGCGACCAAACGGCATTGGACGGACAGAGCGAGATCGAATGGACTTCTTCAACGAGCTTCTGCGCGGCGGGCTCTCAGGAAAGCTGCCCTATGTGGTGCTTGTCCTCCTCGCGGCATTTATCGCGTGGCGCATGTTCGGACCCGCGCCCGTGGCAGCCGGGGAGGTCATGTCGCCTGGAGAAGCGCACGAAAAGGCGTTGAAGGGCGAAATTATACTTGTCGACGTGCGCACGCCCGACGAGTGGAAGCAGACCGGCCTGCCCGCGAGCGCGCATGCGATCACAATGCACCAGCAGGGGCCTGACTTCGTCAGGCAGCTCGATGCGGTTCTTGGCGGCGACCGGTCGAAGCCGCTCGCGGTCATCTGCCGAACGGGGAACCGCACCGGATCGCTGGTGGCACCGCTCGAGAAGGCCGGCTACGCGCGGGTGATCAACGTTGCAGAGGGCATGGTGGGCGGTCGGTATGGACCGGGCTGGATCAAGGCTGGGCTGCCGTTGCGCACATATGTACCCGGGCAGAGCGCACCGCGGGAAGTAGCGAAGCAGCGCTGAACGGCGGTGGTGCGGTCCAATACTCACCTCATACTCAATCCGAGACCCGACCCGGGGGTGGCCGCGCGTCCGGAGAAGCCCGCCGGGACGGGCAGGTTGGATTCCGCCGAGCGTATCGTGTTTACGAGAAGCATCGTCACAGTCATCGGTCCGACTCCGCCGGGGACGGGCGTGATCATGGCGGCACGGCGCGAGACGCTCGCGAAGTCACAGTCTCCGACGAGGCGGCCGTCGGGCAAGCGGTTGATGCCGACGTCGATGACGACGGCTCCCGTTTTCACCATCGGTCCGACGATGAGGTTGGGGCATCCGGCGGCGACAACCAGGATGTCGGCGAGGATGGTGAACTGGGCCAGGTCGCGCGTCTTGGCGTGACAGACGGACACTGTAGCATCGCGCTGCATCAGCATCAGCGCCATCGGCTTGCCGACGATGTTACTGGCGCCAACGACCACCGCGTTGCGTCCAGCGACCTCGACGCCGGCGTGATCGAGCAGGCGCATGACCCCATAGGGCGTACAGGGCGGAAAGACAGTCTCGCCGATAACGAGACCGCCGACGTTGTATAGGTGGAAGCCGTCGACGTCCTTCTCGCGCGGGATGGCGCTCAAGACGGCCTTGATGTCGAACTGGGGCGGGAGCGGCAGCTGCACCAGAATACCGTGAACTGCAGGGTCGGCGCTCAACTCCGCGATCCGATCGACGACCTCCTGCTGGGTGGCATTGGCCGGGAAAAGCTGCTTGCGCGAAGCGATGCCGACATCGGCGCACGCCTGAATTTTCTTGCGCACGTAAACCGCTGAGGCGGGATCGTCGCCGACCATGATTACGGCAAGGCCGGGGGTAATGCCGGCGGCGCGGAGTTTTTCGGTGCGGGCGCGGCACTCCTGTCGGATTGCACTCGCGACCTCTGTTCCGTCGATGATTCTTGCAGTCATTGGGGCTCCGGCAGAGTTTAGCACTTTCCGGCAATGGCCAGTGCGGCCTCAGGCGCCATCGGACCAGTGCAGGTCAAGTTCAAATTGAGTCACGTCTGGCCGATGTGGCCTGTTCTATCTCGTGATACGAGAGCCTCAATCACGGCTTCGATGGAAACACGACTGCTTCCGTCTGGGCCCATCAGGCTCCAAAGTTCGCCAACGTCCACCCGCCACGGGCGCCGCGCCGGATTTATCCGGCGACGGCGTTTGCAAGAGGTAGGTAATGCGCAAAGCACCCTAGTTCAGTTCGTGCCGCAGGGCTTTTCGATTTCTTCAATCTACGAATTGGCAAGACGGTGTGCATGGCCGGTGGGGCGGGTGAGCAAAATGTCTGCCTCGCCCGCGGGGGCAGGTGTGCGCCCCGGTCAGCAGCTCCGTGAGAGTGGGCCGAACGAAGGAGCGCCGTCACCGGGAGAGGCGGCGGCGGTCAATTCCGGCAACAACCGGCCTCAGGGGATTTTGATCGTGAACGTAGGGTAGGGCGCTTCTTCTGCCGAGGTTCCAGATTCGATTTTCTTTGTTGCGAGCGAACGCGTGGTCGCCGGAGTTGGAAGCCGCTTCATTGTGGCCCCTGGTGCATCGCAAGGGCCGTTGTCCCAATAGTCTCTTGCCGTTCTGGTGAGAACGCCCTCGTACATCGAGTAATGCACGAGCTTGTTGACGCCGCCGAAGTTCGGTTTCTCCATGAGAGTTTTCATGGCTTCGGCCATTACGTTCGCGGCATCTTCCAGCGTCAACTTCTCATAGCCTGGGTATCTGCATTGCTTCATCGCGAAGAGCCAGTCGTGCAAGAGGAAGGCTGGGGCGTAGCCCCAGGGCGAATAGGCCTTGATGGCGCGCAGCGCTTGCGGGATCGAGCCGCCGTCGGTGTACATGGCGGCTGGCTCAATGACGGTTCCGTCTGCGCGCTTGAAGATCAGCGGATCCGTGGGATCAGGTTCGTAGAGGAACTTGTCCTGGGCCAGCCATTGAATGCGCAGCGTACCCTTAAGCTCTCCCGACTTGGTCTGGTCGTAGCGCCAGCCGTAGATCATGTCGAGGCACCCGCCCAGGCCGACCGTCACCACGATGACGGCCGCCAACCTGAGCCCACCTGCAAGTGTCATAATCTGCCGCATTTCCCCTCTCTCCATGCTTGACCGGCGAGCCTGCGCGCCCTAGGCAGTTGGCTTACGGATTTCGACCGGAGGCTGCACGAAACCACCATGGCAAACAAGGCATCCAGCGCAACAAAGAGCAATCTTGTCGCGGGGGCGACCGGAGACTGGGAGATCGTCGTCGGCATGGAAGTGCATGCGCAGGTCAACAGCCGGGCCAAGCTGTTTTCCGGAGCCTCGACGGAGTTCGGCGGGGAGCCCAACGATCACGTCAGCCTTGTCGACGCGGCGATGCCGGGCATGCTGCCGGTCATCAACAAGGAATGCGTGGCGCAGGCGATCCGCACGGGCCTGGGGCTCAAGGCGCAGATCAACTGCAAGAGCGTGTTCGACAGGAAGAACTATTTCTATCCGGACCTGCCTCAGGGCTACCAGATCTCGCAGTACAAGCAGCCGATCGTCGGCGAAGGTGAGATCGAGATCGACGTCGACGGCGAAACCAAAGCGGTGGGCATTGAGCGGCTGCACCTGGAGCAGGATGCGGGCAAGTCCATCCACGACCAGCACCCGGAGTTCTCTTACGTCGATCTCAACCGCTCGGGCGTTGCGCTGATGGAGATCGTGTCGAAGCCAGACCTGCGATCCGCGAAGGAGGCGCAGGCCTATGTGACGAAACTGCGCACGATCCTGAGATATCTTGGAACGTGCGACGGCGACATGGACAAGGGGAACCTGCGCGCCGACGTCAATGTGTCGGTGCGCCGTCCGGGCGAGGCGTTCGGCACGCGCTGCGAGATCAAGAACGTCAACTCGATCCGTTTCATCGGTCAAGCGGTGGACGTGGAGGCGCGCCGCCAAATCGACATCATCGAGGATGGCGGCACGATCGATCAGGAGACGCGGCTGTTCGACGCACAAAAGGGAGAGACGCGTTCGATGCGCTCGAAGGAAGAAGCGCACGACTATCGCTACTTCCCGGATCCGGATCTGCTGCCACTGGAGTTCACGCAGGCCTACGTGGACGAGCTGTCGCGGGATCTGCCGGAGCTGCCCGACGAAAAGCGCGCGCGACTCATCAAGGACTATGGGCTGTCAGCTTACGACGCAGGCGTGCTGGTGGCCGAGCGCGAGCGCGCTGATTTCTTCGAGGCGGCTGCGAAGGGGCGTGAGGGAAAGCTGACGGCAAACTGGGTCATCAACGAACTGCTCGGCCGCCTCAACAAGGAAGGGCACGATATCGCCGACAGCCCGGTCTCGGCCGGGCAGATCGGCGGTATCGTCGATCTCATCTCCAACGGCACCATCTCCGGAAAGATCGCCAAGGACCTGTTCGAGATCGTCTGGTCGGAAGGCGGGGAGCCCGCACAGATCGTCGATGCGCGGGGAATGAAGCAGGTGACGGACACCGGCGCCATCGAGAAGGCGGTGGAGGAGGTGATCGCTGCAAACCCCGACAAGGTGGAGGCGGTGAAAGCCAAGCCGTCGATGATCGGCTGGTTCGTCGGGCAGGTGATGAAGGCAAGTGGTGGCAAGGCCAATCCGCAGGCGGTCAACGAGATTCTGAAGAAGAAGCTCGGCGTGGAATAGGTTAGCCACGGATCGACTGTGACGCGCCGAGAAGACCTGGCGGGCGATGGAGGACAAGCGCAATGCTGGGAATGGATCAAGAGCGGCAGGTGAAGGATCACATGAAGCTCTATGGGCAGACCTTCATGGCACATTCCTTCTGTCGCGCCTTCATGGGGCCGGACGAATCGGCTGCGATCGGCGAACTGCTTTCGGCGATCCAGAAGACCTGGAAGCCGGGTGAGCGACTAGCGGATGAGCAGATCCATGAACTCGGCGCTGCCAATGCCGCACTGCGCCGGGTGTATGAAGGTGCACCCGGCCGGCAGAACACGCGCAAGAGTTTCGAAGAACAGTTCACGCCCGCGGTGGGCTGGGAGGAATACTTCGCGCGCAATCTGAAATGAGGCAGAGGCTAAGGGTTCGTCGCCAATTTCCGGAGTGCGCCGCCAGAGATCGCATTAAATCGGTAGAATCGACGAGCGCTGGTTCAGCGAACATGCGATGTACGGCTTCGAATGCGCCCGGATTGGTGGATTACTTGAGGACGCGCCAAATGTGATGCTCCTTTGGAGGCGAGGAAGCGCGAGGTGTCAGAAAGGCGAGACGCGCAGCGGCATGCCGCCTTTCGGGTGCAGAGTAACGCGACTGACGGGCTCTGGCAGATGGCGTCCATCCCATTCAAAGCTTGCCGCGCGCACAAAGCTTGCAAGCAGGACCTTTGCCTCGATCAAGGCGAACGATGCGCCGAGGCAAATGCGCGGGCCGGCGCCGAACGGCATATATTTCGTGCGCGCGAAATTAGTCTCTCGCTCGGGCAGGAACCGGTCGGGGTCGAAGCGGTCGGGATCCTCCCAGAGCAGCGCGTGGCGATGGATCGCGTAGATGGGAATGAAGATCGGATCTCCCGGTTCGAACCTGTAGCCGGCGATCTCGGTTGGCTTGATCGGCGTGCGGGCCATGACCGGGGCGGCCGGATAAAGGCGCAAGGTTTCCTTGATGACGCGCTCGGTGACGAACATGTCCTTTATATGATGCGCCTGAAGGGGTGCATCGCCGGCCACGCGCTTTGTCTCTTCGCGCACGCACTGCTGCCAGTCGGGCGCGCGGGCCAGCAGGTAAAGTGCCCACGTCAACGTCTTGGCCGTCGTTTCGTGGCCGGCTTCGAGCAGCGTGGCGAGATTGTCGACGAGTTGGGTCTCGCTCATGGGGCGTCCGGTTTCGGGATCGCGCGCTGCAAGGAGGCGGCCGAGCAGATCGTGCGCCTCTCCTGCATGCGCGCGGCGGTCGGCGATAATGGCTGCGACACTTGAGCGGAACGACCTTGCTGCCCTGCGCAACCTGAAGCTCGCCGGATGGGGAAGCCACGCCGGTAGATTGAGCATGCCGTAGCCCAGCACCCAACCGCTGCCAGAGAGGTAGCGCTGGCCAGCATCGATGACGGCATCGACATCGGCGGGTGCGCCGCCAAAGAGCATGGTGCGTACGATCACGTCGTAAGTCGCGCGCGTCATGTCGTCGTCGATGGCGCGCAGACCAGACGGGCGACCCGGGCCGTGTCCATGTCTCCAGAGATCGATCTGCTGGGATGCTGCCGCAGCCATTTCGGGTACGTAGGACAAGACCTCCCCGGGCCGGAACAGCGGCGCCAGCACCCGGCGCTGCCATCGCCAATCCGCACCTTCCGCCGTGAGCACGCCTTTGCCGATAACCGGATCGAACAGGCGGCTCTCGAGATCTGTCTTGCGAAAGTTTGCCGCGTCACCGACGAGAATGCGTTCCAGGGCCTCGGGATCGCTGAGCCAGAAGACGCGGAAGCGCTTCAAGTCGAGAACGGCCGCTGGCTCTCGGTAGGCAGCGGGCGGGATCGTGGCGAGCGGGTTTTGCGCGCAACGCTTGAGGAAGCGGAGCGGGCCGAGCGGAGTGTCGGGCGGCCGGCATTTCGGCGGATAGAGAGGCGTGCTCATGTGGACATGATCCTCGTGCCGGTCGCGGGGCGGTACGGGAACAGTATTGCATGGTGGCACCGACAGGGCACCGGTGGCGGCGGCGATCAGGCCAAGTTGCGGTCAATGGAGTCTCGGGCAGTTCCCCCGACCCAAATTCGCAACGTGGGAGAACCGGCCCGACATCTTGTGCAATTAAGTGGTCTGCCCTTTCGACGTCAGGGTTTCAGATAGGCGAAACCCTTGCCCTGCAGATGCGCAAGTTCGGCGTTGCCTGATGGGACAATGTCCTCCTTGAATACTTCGAACAGGGTGTCCGGGTCGATTTTGCGGCCTACCAGCGTGTTGTTGCAGACCAGAAACACAACTTTCTGCGTCTTGAGGTTCGATATCATCCCTTGCAGTTCCAGGTTCGAGGTTGCGTCCTTGAGCATGCCGAGGCCGTCGCCGCTCAACATGACCTTCAGTTCGATATTGTCCTTGCCCACGGCATTGAGATGGTTCTTCACGTTTCTCAGCGCCTTGAAGTATGCCTTGCCACCCTCGCCACCGCCGTAGTTTATGTCGTATACGGCCTTTTGCTTGCCATACCTGTCGTCCGCCTGGGCGCTTGTCGCGAACGTAGCGATCAAAATCGAGAGCATTAGCGCAGTGAGCGCGGGCAAACGTATCATCACGATTATCCTCCATGTATGGTTGAGCGGTGGCTCGTTACAGGTTGATCACAGCGGCCGATGGCCGTTGACGTTGAAGCGGTCGATGTCGGTGCATTGCCGCCGCAAAATTCGCAAGCTTCGCCCCTGGCCGCGCATCGATCTCCGCCAACGCAGGTGCGGACTGCCAAGCCGTTCCAGATGCACATCTGAACCGGTGTTTCGTCGTCCCGGCCTCGTTCTATTCGCTCCCTTGCGGGGGGCGTCCGGGAATTGGAACCGCTGGCGCTGGCTGGCTTTGTCGTGGGGCGGTCCAATACGCGGAGCCAATCAGCGCCAGCACAGCAATCAGCAACGGTGCAAACGACAGTGTGAGTACGGTTGCCCATCCGTACGAAGACAGCAGCCCGCCGGAGAGAAACGAACCGACGGTCATGGTGCCAAAGACGAGGAAGTCATTGAGCGACTGGACCCGCGCCTTTTCCTCCCGCCTATGGCATTCCAGGACCATCGCCGAAGCGCCGACGAAGCCGAAGTTCCAGCCGATGCCGAGCAATATCAGCGTGGCCCAGAAATGTGCGACGTCGATGCCGAGCAGGCCAACCGCCGATGAGACGGCGATGAGAGCAAGTCCTACGGCGACGACGGAAGTTGCACCGAAGCGCGTAATCAGGCGCCCTGTCCAAAAGCTTGGTGCGTACATCGCTATGACGTGCCACTGCAGACCCAGGTTGGCAGACTCCTGCGAGAGCCCACAGAACTTCATCGCCAGGGGAGCGGCCGTCATGAGAAAATTCATCAGCAGGTAGGAAATGACCCCGCAGACCACCGCCAGAATGAAACGTGGCTGGCGGGCGATGATGCCGAGCGGGCGTCCAGCGCCAAGATCGGCCGCAGTTGGTGTAGGCAGCACGACACCCGCAAGAATGATGGCTGAGAGAGCAGCGACTACCGCCTGGCCGATATAGGTTGCAGCAAACAGATGCGGTGCCCACAGGTTCATGGTGTGCGTCACCAGTTGCGGGCCAATGACGCCAGCGAATACACCGCCGGCCATCACGGCAGACAGTGCGCGCGCACGCCTTTCAGCAGGTACACAATCGGCGGCAGCGAAGCGGAAGGAGAGCACCACGGCGGCATACACGCCGCCGCAGAACGTGGCCAAACAGAATATCGAGAATGACGCGTAGAGTACGGCGAGGCATGCGAGCAAGCCAGCGAGAACCCCACTGCCTGTTCCAAGCAAAAATGCCGTTCGCCGCCCATGTCGTTCGGCGATGGCACCTGCCGGCAGTGTGCATAGCGCCATGCCGACGACAAAGATCGAGATGGGCAGTGTTGCCAGCGCCTTGTTCGGTGCCAGCATGTCGCCGACGATTGCACCTGTTGCGTAGAAGACCGTGGAATTGGCGCCTGCGAGTGCCTGAGCAATGGCAAGCCTTATGATATTGCTGCGCTCGCGGGGGATCGCCGCTTTTGCGTTTTGGCCGAATGAGGGAACGTTGATCGTCATGCCGGCAACCGGTCCCGCCGAAGGGCGGTGCTCAGATGGGGCATCGGCGTCAAAGCCGAGAGGGTGCGATAATCAGACTGAGGCATGGATGGCACTCGTTAAGGGCGCTAGATCGTGTTCTTGTTTCGTGGAAGCAGGCACGCGAACCAGTCCATTGTTTCGAGCACGTTTCTCGCACTGAACCGCTGCGCACTTGAGCCAACACAACATGCTCCACCGGTGCCACTCGCAGCGGCATTCCGTCATCCGATAGCAGATTGATGCTTGGCAATCTTTCGATGTTTTGCCAATATTTGTAGAATATCAGACAAAGTTTGGGTGATATGCCCTGGTCAGTCGTTGTCGCGCCGCCCGACGTTGCTCCACCGCGCCCCATCACGATGCGCGCGCAAACGATTCCGCCCCGGCACTACTTTCCCGAGCACGCGCATGATTGGCATCAGCTTGTTTATGCCGTCGAAGGCGCGCTTACCGTTTCCGCGAACCGGCAAACGTTTGTCATCTCGCCCGAACAGGCCGTCTGGCTGCCAACAGGCGTGCCCCATATGGTCGGCTCATTGCTTGGCTCTGAGTTTCGAAGTTTGTGGATCTCAAACGAGGCTGGCGGGTCGCTTCCCTCAAGTCCAACCGTACTGGCGGTCTCGCCGCTGCTGAAAGCGCTCATTGTCGAGGCGGCCGAAATCGACGGCAAACACCTCACCGACGGTTACCCAGAGCGCATTGCGGCGATGATCCTCGATCAGCTGGGCAGGGCATCCAAGCTTTCCAACGCCTTGCCCTGGCCGAGGGACCGACGCCTGTTGGCGCTATGCGAAGCGCTGTATCTCGATCCGTCGGACGAGCGGACTGCGGCGGATTGGGCAGCGAAGCTGGGTATGTCGTCTCGGACGCTCACGCGGCGCTTCGAGGCGGAACTGGGTTCGACGTTGCGCACGTGGAAGCGAAAACTGCGCCTGTTCCGGGCGATCGAACTTCTGGGTGGAGGAATGTCTGTCACCGAGACGGCGATGGAGCTGGGCTACGGGTCTGCTTCTGCATTCGTTTTTGCGTTCAGGACCGAACTAGGCTGCAGCCCATTCGCTTATATGTCGCAGAAGGCCAACAGGCCGCCTTCCTAGTCAGTTCGGCATGCTCCAAGGAACGGCTGAAGCAGCACCCCTCGAGACATGGGTGCGGCCAGCCGCGGGCAGTTGCGTCAAAACCGGCAAATTCAGGAGCCGGCCTTTGCGCGGGCTTCCTGCGCCTTCGCGGCGACCTTTTTCAGGCGCTTGCGCGCACCAGCCGTATTACCCTGGATGCGCGTCACCTTGGCGCGCTCAATGGTGCGACGGTTCTTTTTCTTGCGCGTTTCGACGGCGCGTGCGGTGCGGGCAGCCATGATGTCACCTGAACGTTCGTGTGTTGCGTGAATGGGTGGTGGGCGGGCGTCGCCGAAGCTCGCCGCAGAATCGATCCATCGTCTAGGCGATCTGGCCGCCCGGGGCAAGGGGGGCTGGTCGGGAGCGCGCAGTCGAGGTCCCCAAGCGAGGACTACGGTTCGAGAAGGTATGCGGTTCAGCGGACAAACCAACCCAGGCCGTAGCCCGGCCCCAGGAATGCGCCTGCCCAGATCAGGCAGGATACCGCACTGGCAAGGAGAAATGGCAGCCAGCGCATATGCGAAGCGCCCGCCACCACCGGCACGAAGGGGCGCATCATTCCAAGGAATTTCGAAGCGATGATTCCCGGTGCGCCCCAGCTGTGGAAGAAGCCTCGCGCCATCACGTACCATTGCGGCTTCTTGGAGAACGGCCAGATACCGGCGATATCGGCTCGGAAGTAGCGACCGAGTGAATAGGAGAAGATATCGCCGAGGAAGGCGCCGCCAGCACCTGCCAGCCATAGGGTGATAAATTCCCCGCCGGCGGCATGATGCAGTCCGCCGATGGCGAGGAAGAGAATCGTGGACGGCACGAACAACGACACAAGCACGATGCTCTCGGCAAAGCCCAAGGCAAACACCAGTGGCTCGACCAGCACCATGTTCTGGGCGACCAAGCCGATAACGCGCTCCCATATCGAGGCTACGGGATCCATCAATTGCTCGCATTCTTTCCGGGTGGCTTCGTCACGGGGGTGTCACCGGGGGTGTTGCGGAGACCATCAGTAGGCAAAGGCCCCGCGAGCCCAGGAAATGCCTTTACCAATGGCATCGCCAAACACGAGAAGGACAAACGCCCAGAGGAAGGCCGACGACCAGTTGGCGATCTGGAACTTGGTTTTGTCCATTTCCGTGGCGCCTGCAACGATAGGGACCGAAGCCCGGAAGGGACCAGAAAAGCGGCCAATGACGATCGCCCACACGCCCCACTTCTCCATCAAGGCATGACCGCGCGGAAGGAGATCGGGGTAGCGGGAGAGCGGCCACATTCGACCGATCTGTTCGTGAAAATGGAAGCCCAGCCAATAGGAAACCCAATCGCCCAGGGCAGCTCCGACGGACGCAGCGAACCAGACGATCATGAAGACCGTCATGTCATTGCTGCCAATCATGGCGCCAAGCGTCACCAGCATGCCCCAAAACGGCAGGATGAGGGATATGAAGGCAATGCTCTCGCCGAACGCCAGGACAAAGACCATCGGCGCCATCCACTGAGGATTGGTGCGCACGAACGCTATGATCGCATCGGCGTATTCCTGTAGCCCCATGCGCTTGATCTCGCTTTCTCGCAATTGGTCCGCGACTGCGGAGTTGAAGGGTTCTTGTGTGGCGACTGACTCGGCTGACGGTTGCGGTGTCCATTGCAGCTTTCGCGCGGCAAGGGTGGGGCGGCCGGGTGGCCACGGCAGATTTTTTACGCGGTGTCGAGACATCAGGCCGGCCGAGGCACATCATGCGCCGGGCTCGGTCAGGCGATGTTGGCGTGTAACTGGTGCAATGGAAAGTGTTCCGCACTCCTCTCTTTGCCGACCACGTTCGCCGTGGCACTCCAGGAGCCAAAATTGACGCGTCGATGCAACTTAAGCATCGCCAGGGCACGGGCCTTGCATCAGCGTCAGTCTGACCATAACGATAATATCTGGTTAAGATTTCCGAGTTTCCCAAGGGGGCCTTTCGGCTCGCTTGCGGGATGGGCAAATCGGGTGTGGCGTGTCGGTAAAGGTGTTGAACTTGCGTGAAAAGTCCAGGGACGACGAAGGCCGGTCCGGACTCGTTCTGGCCTGGATTATCCTGCTCGGAGCGGGCCTCGTCATCTGGGGCATTGTGATGCGTGGGCTCTATGAGCCGCTCGACATCCTCTCGCCGCTCGGCCCGCATGCTTTTGCAACCGCGGCCGCAGCGGCTATCGCCTTGATGCTTTCGCGGTGGCGTTCCTACTTCCTGATCAGCGCGCTGGGCGCGATTCTCGTCACGCCCTCGATACTGTCGCTCGTAGCGCTGGAGGAACCGGGCGAACGGCGCCAGCCGTGGCACGATGCCCTGGCCGGTGTGCGCGACACCGTTCCACAACTGCGGATACTTTCGCTCAACACATGGCATGCGAATGGTGATCTCGCAGGCCTCGCTCGTTACATCGCCGGTGCGGATGCCGATGTGGTGGTGCTGTCCGAGTTCGGCCCCAACAAGCAGGCGTTGTTGCGCCAGTTGAAGTCGGTCTATCCCTATCAGGTCGATTGCGCCGCCGTTTTGCCGTGTTCACAGGCGCTGCTGTCGCGCATGCCCTTCGTGCGCGCGGGAACACGGCTGCCTTCATTGTCGAACCCGCCGATGGTATGGGCGCAGTTCCATATCGGTACCGTCGACGTTGCCAAGCTCACTGTAATCGGTACGCACATCTACAGGCCGAGCCGGCGTCTCCAATGGCATCTGGCGCAGTTGAAGGGGCTCGCCTCGCTTGTCCGCAAGACGGAAGGTTCGGTGATCGTCGCCGGCGATTTCAACATGACGCGCATGTCTCAGAGCTTCGACGACTTCACCTACGCGTCGGGGCTCGAAACGCCCGGCAGACTGCTGGCGAGCTGGCCGGCGTGGCCGGTGCCGCTACCGCAGTTTCAGCTCGATTATGTTTTCGTGTCGCGAGATCTGGAAGTCCTCGACCAGCGCCTTGGGCACATGATCGGCTCCGATCACCTGCCGTTGTGGACATCGGTGCGGTTGCCACAGCGTGCCAGCATCATGGCGCAGGGGGACGGCGAGCGAGCAAGCCCGTTTGCGGCGCGGGGCGCAGCGGGCACAGCAACCATAGCGGTACGCTAAACTCGCATCCATGCCTCATTGGAACACGTGTTCCGACACTGATGCTTGAGTCGCCGTTTGATGTTCATGTTGCGCGGAACCAAACACACGATTCAATCGATTGTTTCGAGCATGTTTCGCTGATGTGCGCAGCAGTTCAGCGCGAAAGGCATGCTCAAGGACAAAAATGCATGTTCCGCCGAACCGGCTATGCCAAGTCTTCTGAGAACCGGTACCAGCGGTCTTCACCGTTATTTCAACGTCACCCGCGCTGGCAGCGCCTGGCGTGCTCACGCGCCAATTCCCGCGAGACTTCTTCGCCGAGCATGACACCTCGCGAAATCTGTGCCGGGCTCAGTGTGCGGCCCTCAGGGCCACGCAGCACGCGCGCCGCGCCTTCGGCCTCGCGGCGGCCGATCTTCAGCTCGTCGCAGGTGAGATCTTTCTTTCTGGTCTTGAATGCGAACAGTCGAACGCCGGACGCGTAAGAGTGGACGGTGGCCGGATCGCGCACCCAGTGGCGGTCAGAGCGCGAGACGATATGGCGGAGGGCATCCTTGCGTTCGGCGATACAGTGGGGGCTGTCGTCGAGGCAGGACATACCCTTTCCGTGGGCGATCGGGGGTGTGTTGCCGCCAGCACACGCGGCGAGTGCGACAGCCACGGCAAGCACAAGACCCGTCCCTATCCGGCGCATCGTGCGCGCGGCTTCCCGCTCGAATGTCATCCTGCCGCCCCTTGTGGTCCGCCGACAGAGCCCATAGAAGGCGGTCGTGGCATGGTCAAGGCAGGCGCACGACACGACGGAGCGCTTGTGAAAACATGACGCATGCCCGGATGTTCATGCAAGTCGTGCGGTCGATCAAAATAACGCTGAAACAGGGAGTGACGAGGCATGGTTCGCGCTATCCGAATCCACGAATACGGCGGTCCAGAGGTGATGAAGTTCGAGGAGGTGACAGTCGGGCAGCCGGGCGCCGGCGAGGTGCGTATCCGCCACACGGCGGTGGGCCTCAACTACATCGACACCTATCACCGTACCGGGCTCTACCCGGTTCCAGCTCTGCCCGCCGTGATAGGCATGGAGGCCGCTGGCGAAGTGATCGAGGTGGGGTCGGGCGTCAGCGAATTGAAGGCTGGCGACCGCGTCGCCTACGCCAATCCTATTGGTGCCTATGCCGAGGAGCGGGTGGTGCCGGCTGCGCGCCTCGTCAAGGTTCCGGGCGATGTCGATGACAAGACGGCCGCTGCGATGATGCTGCAAGGCATGACGGCGCAGTATCTCTTGCGTCGAACCTTCAAGGTGGGTCCTGAGACGGTTCTTCTGTTTCATGCGGCTGCCGGCGGCGTCGGACTGATCGCCTGCCAATGGGCGCGGCATCTGGGTGCGACAGTGATCGGTACGGTAGGCTCCAGCGAGAAGGCGGCATTGGCAACTGAGGCCGGCGCCACGCACGTCATCAACTACCGGACGGAAAACTTCGTCGATCGCGTGAAGGAGATCACGAACGGCAAGGGCTGCGACGTGGTCTATGATTCGATCGGCAAGGATACCTACCCGGCATCTCTCGAATGCCTAAAGCCGTTCGGCATGTGGGTGACGTTCGGCAACGCCTCGGGCAAGATCGAGAACTTCGATCTCGGACTACTGGCGGCGAAGGGATCGCTTTATGCGACCCGGCCGACGCTGTTCACATACACCGCCAAGCGCGAGGATCTCGTGGCAACGGCAAACGAGCTGTTCGATCTGGTCGGCCGAGGCATCGTCAAGATCTCGGTCAACCAGACGTATCCGCTGAGCCAGGCGGCACAGGCGCATCGCGACCTGGAGGGACGCAAGACGACCGGCTCGACGGTGCTGCTGCCGTGACAACGGGAGGGGTGGAGTTCCAGGCGAAGACGGCGCGTGGCAGCGGGCTTGACGCGGGGGACCGCGCACGCGGTCTGGCCTTGGCCCTGGCCGGGGTTCTGCTCTACGTTCTGCTTCATGCCGGCTTCCGGTTGCTCGCCTCATCGACGCTCGGCGAGGACGATACGCTCGAACAGATCCTCGTCCAGGAGCTTCGTGCGGGATACAACCCGCGACAGCCGCCGCTCTACGACTGGGTTCTCTATGCGGTGCAGCAGGTGACTGGTCCGAGCCTCGTCTCGTTCCTCGCCATCAAGTATGCGGCCCTCACGGCGACGGTCGTATTTCTCTATCTGTCGGCCTATCGCATTCTCAAAGACCGCATCTGGGCGCTGCTGACGGTTGAATCGCTCGCGCTGATCTACCAGATCGCCTGGCGCTATCACGAAGGCTTCACCCACGAGGTGCTGGCCATGGTGGCCGTGACGGCGACGCTGTGGGCGTTCCTCAGGCTGCATGATCATGGCCGGGCCAGCGACTTCGTGGTGTTCGGGATCATCAGCGGGCTCGGCATGCTGACGGAGCCCAACTACTCCGTCTACCAGATGTGCTTGTGGGGAGCTGTAGTGCTGCAGCCAGCGGTGCGGCGCAGGGTCGTGAGACCCATGCTGATTTTGTCAGCAGCGCTTGCCATTGTTATCGCCTCGACGTTCCTGGTCTGGGTGGTGAGCGATCCGGCGCACTTCGGCCACTTCTTCCGACCCAGCGAGCGCGGGCATCTCCGCGACGTGATGATCGGCGTGAAGGATGCCGTGCGCGGACCGTTCATGTATCTGGCGCCACTCATCGTCATTGTGCCGGCGATATTCCCTGGGTTCCTGGCACGCGCGTGGGCCGACGTACGTCTTGTCTTTACAAGCGCGTTCCAAGAGGAGCCGGCGGATCTGACGCGGCTGGTGCTGACGACGATGCTCGGTGGCATCGTGCTTTCGATTTTTGGTGGCGTGGTCTTCGGCATCGGCGGCTATGCAATGCACGTGCTGATGCCGCTCTACGTGACGAGCGTGATCTGGCTCATCTCGGTCGCACAGCGCTCGGAACGGGCGGCGAAACGCCGTCCGGTGCTGGTGCGTGTGGCGCTGGGCATCGCCGCGCTCGCACTCGTGGCGCGGCTCGCCAACATGTTCATCCACGATCCGGTGTGCGGCAAGTGTCGATGGGGCATTCCCTATGCGACGCTGGCAGCGACGCTGCGGGCCGACGGCCTCGACGACTTGGGCACCATCACCGTTGCCGATGACGAGATAGGCGGCAATCTGCGCCCGTATTTCCCAAGCGCGCGTCTCGTTCTGACAGGTCCACGGAGCTTCGTGCCGGTGCGACCCCAGGTGTCAGGCGTGCCCCGCGCGTTCGTTTGGGACGCATCGCTCCCGCCGGGGAAGGTGGCGGATGCCTTCGCAGGGTATCCTGAAGCAGTGCAGGCGCTGGCCAAGGCCAAGCTGTTGAAAGCACCTTGGCACCATTTGTGGAAGCCGGACGGCTACCGCACGTCCGACTGGAAGTATCTCATTCTCAGATAGCCGTATGCCGGAGCGCAGGTTCGTGCAGCGGCGCGTGCCACGGGCGGGCCCAATCGCCCTCAATCAGCCATTCGGATTGTCAGGCGAACACTACGCTCAGCGCAATTCCTTGAAGCGGCGAGGGTCGGGTTTGCGACCCGTGACGCGCTCCAATGCGATTGCCGACAGCACCTTGCCGCCGAGCGTCTGCTTCATATTCGAGGTTTTCGATGTGCCGAGCCGCTTCGTCGTCGGGGCTTTCGCCATCCGGGAGCCTGGCTGCTGCGCGTAGTGCGTGTCGATCTGGCCATGGACGCCCAGGCCCATCGGCTCCTTCAGACCCTGATTGGCACAGGCGGCGCACGACAGGGCTGCTGCTGCGACGACGGCAAGTCGAATGGTCACCGTTGATCCCTCTTCTGCCTCATACCCAAGGCCCGCGCTGACGGCGCATTTCTCCGCTGAGTGCGCCCGGCGGCGGCGCAGCGGATGATTGCCGGCCGACCGACGGATAAGAAGATGGCAAATATGCCATGAACGGAACCTGAATGTGTCCACGCCGACATTGGTTCGCCGCAGCGTCGCCATCGGTGGATGGCGGCGTGGCGCATGGGCTTGGCGTCCTGGCGCTATGGAGGGATGGAGAGGTGGCAGTTGAGCTGCTTTTCGGCCCGAAGTTAGCGGATCGTGACCGGATCTCTTTCGATTTCGTAATGCAATGGCTCACTTGAGGGCGGTTGGCTCAAAACGAGTCGAAGCCTGAAGACATTATAAACAAATAAAGCTCTGAAAAATAAGAAAAAAGTTTGAGCATTAACCAAGCAGCATCCGTCTGTTGCCATGCTTTGGGTCGTGATTGCCCGTTGCTTGGATCCGTGGTCGTTCCATGAAATGGGCCGGGGCCTGGTGCCGGTTTACGGCGCGTGAGGCTGGAGTGAGTAAAGACGCACAGGAGTGGCGTGATGGCACGTTTCGAGTTTGCCTCATATGATATCGGGCAGGCACCAGCCCACGGTGGGGGCGCCGATGCGCTCTATGAACTGGGTCTCATGTATTGCACAGGGCGGGATGTTGAATACGACCTGGTTGAAGCCCACAAGTGGTTCAATCTGGCGGCTTTGCGCGGCAATGCCGATGCGAAGCGCTACCGCTCGGAGCTTTCGCGAGAAATGACGCGCAAGCAAGTTGCAGCGGCCCAGAAGCGCGCGAGAGAGTGGCTGGCGATCAACTGACAGCGCTTCGCGGACAGCGGACCAGATGTAGCTACTGCCGCATCGCTATCGGCGTTGCCTTGGCTACTGGTAACGTAGTTGCCTTGCGCGCCAGTGGATGTGGTTCTGCACACTAAAAAAATGGTCTGCCGGAGGCGGATTTTTGCGAGTGGGCTCGGCCGTTTCCAGGAGGTTCTGGATAGGCTTGGGTCTGCCTGCGCGGCTCGCTTGCAATCATGCTACTCCGCCCTTATACGGGTCGCTTGGCATGGAGACGTGGCCGAGTGGCTGAAGGCGGCGCTTTGCTAAAGCGTTATACGGCAAAACCGTATCGAGGGTTCGAATCCCTCCGTCTCCGCCACTCATCTTGCCTAATTTATTGATTCTGTTGCGATTTACGTCTCGGCATGATATCGAAGCCCACAAATCATCCCACAAAATGAATTGGATTGTGCCGGCTGTACTTGGTCGGTATCGGACGCCTGACACGTGAGCCAACATGGCCGATTGTCAGCATTCACCGCATCCGTCGAACTGCATACTGAACCATTCTGCCCAGCTAAGCGTATTCCTATGGGCGAGTCAGGGCTGAGTGGCGCGCTTTCATCTGTCGGACGCGTATTGTCCCCCGTGCCAGCCGATAGATGGAGATGGTCATCGCGACCTTGGCTCTGGCTCGTCTTCTGATCCTGTCCGCGAGCAGGGCGAATACAAAAGAAATGCCGCCCCCTGAGCAAAATAGGGAGGGCGGCATTCTCATTCACTGGACAGCAATTTTGGCCAGCGTTCGAACTCATGGAAACAACTCGAACACTCACCCTTATACTCGAAATCGATTAAAGAAGTCTTTCCGATGTCCAACCAAACTTCCCCGACCTCCGTTTGACACGTCGGGAGTTGCTCGCTCCCTGTCCTCAAAATCGACCGCAAAGATTCGACGGGACTGTGTGCAAGCACTAACTCTGGTGCCATGTGCAATCTCTACAGCCTCACCACCAATCGACAAGCCGTCCTCCGAGTGTTTCGCGTCTCTGACAATCGTGCAGCTGCCTTCGAATCTAAGGATGCAATCTTCCCGGGACATACCGCTGCGGTTGTGCGTGTTGCTGAGGATGATGTGCGCGAGTTGGTCAATATGTCTTGGGGTTTCGTTCTGCCTCAAAAGGGTCGAGCACCGAGGCGAGTCACCAACACACGCGACGATAAGGTGAGATCAAGCAGATTCTGGCTATCGTCCTTTGAGGAACGTCGATGCCTTGTGCCCGTGTCATCGTTTGCTGAGCCGAAAGAGGTGACCCCTGCAACTTGGCATTGGTTCGCGCTCAAGGGCGATGAACCACGACCAGTGTTCGCATTTGCCGGTCTCTGGAAACACCACATAGGTCCGGTGAAGAAAGATGGCCCGTCAGTTGAGATCGATGTTTATTCCTTCCTGACAACAACGCCAAACAGTCTTGTTGGCTCAATCAATCATGAACGAATGCCGGTGCTGCTTTCGACCGACGAAGAGTTCGAAACTTGGATGACCGGCAGTCCAGATGAAGCGTTTAAACTCATCCGCGAGTATCCGCCTAACAAGATGCGGATGGTTCAGTCAGGGTATGAGAAGCGGGACATGCTTGATGCTTCGTGACCGGATAACCTACATGCGATGTTCGAGTTAGAAAACTAATACGCCCGACTGAACTTACTCTTGCGACTACACGTCCACGGGCTACTCTTTCGAAAGGAAGTGAGGGAGAGGGGCGTGGTGATCAACGATGCCGATCTGCACTGGACATGGTCGCGCTGGGCTGATGTGGAATCGGCCCTATCGAAGCTTGGACCAGACGGGAAGACAGAGAAGGGTCGGGTCTTCGAAGAACTCACCCGGCTCTATCTGCTGACGAACCCCATCTTTGCGACCAGACTTGTCGAGGTTTGGCACCATACGGATGTGCCGCAGAAAGTTGCGGACGAACTCGGACTTCAGCGCCCCGAGATCGGTGTCGATCTTGTTGCCTTGACGAGAGATGGTGACTACTGGGCAATCCAATGCAAGTTCCACCAGGACCGATCTCAGAATGTCACCTATGACGAACTGAAGACTTTTCTGAGTATCACCGAGCGCAAACAAACCTACGAGAAGCTAAGCCATCGCATCGTCGCAACTTCGGCGAATGGCATCAGTGACCGGGTTCATAAAGCGCATCCGCATAAATTGGCATTCCTCACAGCGGCAGATTTCACAAGCCTTGGACCGGATGATTTTCGTTGCTTCCGGGAGTTGCTGCAAGGCGAAAAACCAACCTTTCAGCCTTGGTCGCCTCGACCTCACCAACGGAGTGCCGTTGCAGCCGCGATCAAGCATTTCAAAGACGCGGGCAACACAAGAGGCAAGCTGATTCACCCATGTGGTTCGGGAAAGAGCCTCACAGCGTATTGGATCAGTGAAGCCCTATCGTCAAAGACGGTTCTGATCGCCGTGCCCAGTCTATCTCTGGTTCGTCAGACGCTCGGTTCTTGGACCAGGGAGTCCGTAGCCAATTCCCGCGATATGAAGTGGCTGGCGGTCTGCAGTGACCAGGATGTCTCGAAGTCAGACGATCCGGCCATGAGAGCGGTGGACTTGGGCATTGATGTCACCGCCGACCGTGAGATTGTGGCTTCCTTCCTGTCCAGTTCGACTGACTCAACAAAGGTCTTGATGACCACCTACCAATCAGGACGGGTGGTCAGCGAAGGCGTTGGAAAGGCCAAGGCATCGTTTGATCTTGGTGTGTTTGACGAAGCCCATAAAACTGTTGGGGCAGAAGGTGGGCTGTTTGCTCACCTCTTATCGGATGCGAATGTTCCGATTTCTCGTCGTGTCTTCATGACAGCGACCGAGAGGCAGTATCGCGGTAACTCTGATGACATCCTCTCCATGGATGATGCCTCGGTCTATGGTGGAACCTTCGACCAGCTTTCGTTCAAGGCCGCGCTTGAACTTGATCCACCAATTTTGAGCGATTACCGGATCGTCTCAATCATCGTGACGAAGTCGGAAATTGAACGGCTTATCGCGGAAAATGCATTCGTGCGGTCGGATGGCAAGGAATGGTCACTTGAAGGGGATGCCCCCACCTTTGCGTCTTTGGTGGCCTTAAGGAAATCAATCGAGAAGTACGGTATCCGCCACACTGTATCCTTCCACCGGAGCATCAAGCGCGCCAAAGAATTTACCGAACTCAACAAGGAAGCAAGCAAGGCGGATACAACACTCGGCTCTCTTCAGTCCTTCCATGTATCTGGAAGCGACAGCACAGGCACAAGAGCAGCTGTCATAGATCGGTTTGTTGATGCCGTCCCCAGTCTCATCACCAATGCCCGATGTTTAACTGAGGGTGTTGATGTTCCAGCAATCGATGCTGTGCTCTTTGCTGATCCCCGACAAAGCAAGATCGATATCGTTCAAGCCGCGGGTCGCGCCATGCGGCGGTTTGAAGGAAAAAGGCTCGGTTACATCATCGTTCCAGTGATCATTGATGAAGACAGCGATGAACCAAGTGATGATGCGTTCGTTCAAATCATCAAGGTCGTATCGGCGCTGGCGATGGAGGACGAGCGGATCATCGAAGAGTTCAAGTCGATTGCACCGGGCAAGCGATCATGCGGAACGAACATCGTCGAAATTGATGTGCCTGAGTATGTGCGGATTGAGTTCGGCGACCTCCTTGAGAACATTGAAACCCGAATTTGGGATCGTCTTGGATGGGGTTGGGAAAAGGGGTTTGAGCGGCTAAAAGCGTACCTTGCTAAAAACGGACAGGCACAGGTAGCAGCCAGCTATGTAGACGAGACGGGATTCCGGCTGGGCAGCTGGACCAACACTCGCCGGGTAAGTTACAAGAACGGAAATATTGCTGCCGAACAAGTCGCTGCTCTGGAGGCATTGCCGGGCTGGACATGGGATGTGCGACGGGCCGAATTTGAAGAAGGTCTCAAGAAACTCAAAGCCTATGTTGTCATTGATGGTCGAGCCAAACCACCGGACGGGTTCAAGGACAGAACGGGCTATCCTCTTGGTCGCTGGGTCAACAACAGGCGGCAAGACTATAAATCCGGAAGGCTTTCGCCTGATAAGATGGCGCTGCTTGAAGCGTTCCCGGGTTGGGATTGGAGCCCCGGAACTACTCATTTTGAAAAGGGCATGGCGCGCCTGGAGGCGTTCGCAGCCGACACGCAACATGCCCAAGTTCCAGCAACTTACGTTGATGAGACCGGCTTCAAACTCGGACTGTGGGTCTTCAATCGCAGGCGAGACTTTAGGACTGGCAAACTTGCGCCAGAGAACATTGCAGCTCTTGAAAATATAAAAGGTTGGACTTGGAATCCCTTTGCGTCGAAATTCGAAGAGGGACTTGAGCGTTTGAAGGCGTTTGTTGCTATAGAAAAGCATGCCCGCGTCCCAGCATCACACGTGGATGATACAGGCTTCAAACTGGGTGACTGGGTAGTTAATCAACGCCAAGCCTATAGGAGGGGGAAATTGCCCGCCGAAAAAGTTGGCGTCTTAGAATCAATAGACGGCTGGGTCTGGAAAGTCCGAGGTCCATAGCACGATGAGCAGTCTCAAAGACGGTTGCGCCTGCATCGCTTCATAGGTGAGAAATCTCATCAGGAGCACCATTTACCCGAGTGATGGAAACTACCGAGGCACAGCCTTTGACCAACGATAATTTCGAATGTATCGCATCGGAAGCCGAGACGCTTGCTGCCTACCTGCAGAAATTCATTGTCCCGTTGTTTCGATTGGGGCAGTCCAAGCATCCAGAGCAATTTGCGACTGGCTTTTTAGTCGAATATAAAGACAACTCCTATCTCGTTTCCGCTGCCCATGTTTTGGACGAAGTCGAGAGAAAAGACTGCAAGATTGGGTTTCCTGTTGGCTTGAAGCAGTTTCGTAACCTGCACCCGGTCGGGCTGATGACTCGCCTGCCGGAGACCCAAAATCGCAGTGACGATAAGTTGGACGTTGCGGTTCTGCGTTTGGTTGGGTCTGGAATGCCGCCATATGCGGAAGCTGGCAGAGCTGCAATGCCTTTCGAGTGGTTGTTACGTGGCCCTGCCATTGGACGAGACATCTACCTCCTGATTGGCTTCCCCGCCAGCAAGGCGGATATCAATCGCAGAGAGGAGACACAGACTTCCGCATATTTACCAATTGTTGCGGCTCCAGCGTCTGAGACTGCATTTAAGGAGCAGGGGCTAAGAGCTGGAGATCATATCGGCCTAACATGGAAGAAGAGGGGCATTCGCGGCGGAGGAAATAGACGAACCTCTCCTGTCGGTATGCGAGGAATGAGTGGTGCTCCAATTTTCGTTACACTTAGCGATCATGATCCAGCCCCTGAGCGAGGTGTTGCGGTAGCCGGAATCTTGATTGAGCATAAGAAACAATCTGGCGGAGTCTTGGTCGTTACGAAAGCAGACATAGCCAGAGACATGATCTTGAGGCTGAGCGAAACAGCTGACAGCTGTACATCATCATAGAAGTCTCGCAGCAGGTTTGCCTTGGAGTGTCAGCTGATTTCGAGAAGGGCTATGCGGACATCAAAGAAAGCGCAGGAAATGCCTGCGGTTCTGTCCCGTCTGTCCCGCATAAATTCTTCAAAGTGGTAGCTTGCTATGTTTGGTTGTTTGCAGTGGCTCCTTTTAACCCAGCAAACCAGCTACTCCTCGTGAGAAGATAGGGACACCTGGGACACCAAGTACAAAGCGCGTTGCGCTCACCAATCGGCGACTTGCCGCGGTTTCTTTGAAATTAGCATTGGCAATATCTGGACGGCCTGACACAAGATGATGACCGGTACGACATGCAGCGTTCGGAGGCGAGATGTTGATTGATTCCAGCGTCACCGGCTTGGTGGATATTGTTCGGTTGGGTGTTGAAGTCTTGGGATTTGGGGGAGTTATATACGGCTTCTACAAGCAGCGACAGACGCTTCAAACCAACGTCGCGTTGGACTTCTTCAGACGCTACGATGAAATCACCCAAGCTCTGCCTGAGGAAATCCGTGGCTTGTCGCCCGAAGCAAGCATGGCAGATTTGTCGCCGGAACATCGTCATATCTTCATGAACTTCATGCGTAGATATCTGAACCTATGCAGCGAAGAATTTGCGCTGCGTTCGATGGGGCGGATACAGGGCGACATTTGGAAGATTTGGTCAGATGAGATCGAGGCGGCCTTCGCACGCAAGGCATGGCGGGAAGCCTGGGGAAAGCTGAGGGGTGAGTTTGCCAGCTACCCCAAATTTGAAACGTTCATTGGCCGATTGTCCCCCTTCAAGGTGTCTCGCCAATAGCCCAACGGAAGCATAGCACGATGACCAAACCCGAAGACGACTATGTGCTGATTGATTCACCGCTCAGTGGGCCGCTGAGGCGTGATGGCGTTGAGATAGAAGTCTGCATCTATCGTGGGGAAAAAGAGGCGGGTTGGATTCTGGAGGTCGTAGATAGCGAGGGAAATTCGTTTGTTTGGGGCGACAAGTTCGAGACTGATCAAGCTGCCTTTGACGAACTACTTCGAACTATCCGCGTTGAGGGCATGAAGCAGTTCAATCCGCACTACAAGCGGCAGATGAATTGACGAACGCTGAAGTTGGCGCGTCCTATGGTGAGCAAATTGACTATTGTTATGCCAAAGGCTTTCCTGCTGGTGATAGTGGAAAGGTAGTTGGCTGGGTTAGCCCGTGCGGATTCCGCCACAGCAACATTGATTGGGGAGGGTGCTTTGGACATCGATGCAAAGTGGCATAAGCCCATCGACCTCGTGCCAGCGGAGGCTTTCGGATATAATGTCGATCTTGATGCATTTCCTACAGAAGCTGGCGTTTATGTCTTCGGGCGAACTTGGGGCGATAACAGCCATCCTTTGTACATCGGGCAATCCATCAATCTGCGAGCTAGAATTAAGCAGCACCTCGACTCGGTAAATCTCATGAAAGCCATAGCTGAGGCAGCCAGCGGACAACGATTTGTCATGGTTTGCACGCTGAATTTAAAGCGGGGTCAACAAGTTGACCGAGTCCTTGGTATCCTGGAGCGTGGTTTAATTGATCGCGCCCTAACGGAAGGACACGAGCTAATTAATGTGCACGGGACTAAGACACCCACACATTCAGTGAGCTTTCAGGGGAATCGGACTTCAGAGCAGATATCGGGTAGGTATATCTATGTCCGCGTAACATGAGCCAGCACAACAAGAAGCCGTCCTCAGAATAGTCGTAGTTCCGGGGGAAAGCCAAAAAATATTAGTAACGGTTTGAGCCGGTGATTACAAATCTCTGCATGTACGGCTTAGTTCGCGACCTATTCATCACATCCCAATACATTGCTATGGCCAGGGGTTCTTCAATTTCAGTTGGCACCAAATAACTGTACGCCGCGAAATTTTTTGTAGCTTCGTCCGTAAGATACCAGGATCGAGCGAATTCAGGCTGTAGATACTCATAAATTGACCAACGAATCTCATTCAGAAATTCTGCGATCTTACTGCTGTGGCAAAAAAATATATTTCCGTGGAACCAAGCGAAGAAATCCACAATTGCCAAGTACGCTTCTTGCTCGTCTACCGTGTGTCCCGCCTCTTTGAGCAGACGGCGCAAGTGTCTTACATTCGTCGCAAGACGAGCCAAGTTATGCTTCGCTATGTCGCCACACATTTTTATGTAGCGGTAGCGGGCGACATTCAACTCTGCCACGACATTTATGGCGGGAAGATTTACATTTGGTGCGGTGAATTTGCATTCTAACCAATTCGCGAACGCTTCAATCGAGGCTGAAAGTGAGGTCGTGTCCGATCCAAGCTTAGGTTCAGAACAAACCTGCCTTAGATGAAAGAGAAAGGTGAGGTCTGTAGGGGATGCATTGGAGGGTGCCGACAATAGGCCGAACGGAACGTCAGCGCCTTTGAATGCCCGCACTTCTGAAAGAAAGTCACCCAGAAGGATTGCGAATAGCCGCGCATGAACGCTGCTCTCGAATATTAGATTCGTCAGCTCTATGCGGTCCGTCTTCACAAACATAGCCCAATTGACCATGTCGTCGATCATCTCCCACGCTGAGTTTAAGATGATGACTTCCCGTTCAACAGCGTTCATAGGCTGTTATCCCCGCGCGCAAATGGCAGTTGGACGAAGTTGCCCAGAGAACCTACCGATTTACAACTTTTCTCCAGCCAAATCCCGGAGGTTGTATTCGAAATCGCAAGTGAACCGTCGAAGCATCTTGACGAACTGTCGAATGCTAAGTCCCCCATCATAGGTCATCCAGTAGTTGCCCCAGACATCCTGTGTATCGTGGAAAAACTGAACAACGAGAGCAGGCTTGTTGAGTTCGTTGATGATTCGGTCAGCGTCTTTCGTACCGTCTGGTAGTTCTCGAATCGTGAACATTGTGATCAGCTTGTTATCGCCATCAATGAAGACGCCACATGAGCAAGGCAGACCTTCCCAGATCATTAGGTGGTCATATTCGTTTATCTCGCAGTCGAGGAACGCGGCATCCAGGACAGCCTTGAGTCTGGGTATGGTGACATCTTCCTCGCGCAACATGCTCGGCTGACCATCCGGCATCAATGGCACAACTTTTGACATCGATTTTGCCCTCCTGAACTGGGCAGTGTGGTTGGGAATATAGTCTGGTTGCTATTTGCTCCTGTAATCTAAGTCATCCAGACCCAATACCAAACACAGTCCGCAATTCTGCCGAAGAACACTCCCGGCCTCGGATCGTCAGAGTTGCGTGGCCTAACCTGAACGCTCTATCGAATATCTCTAGCGGGCGACCATCCAGATCAAATCGTACTGCATGATCCGGACTGTAGTTGATGATGAGTCCGGTCGGCTCTCCAAATGTCGGGATACTTCCGTGCCATCGCTTGAGCTTCTGCTTCAATCCCGCAAACGCTTGATCGACGACGGTGAGAGGACTGCTGTCGGGTTCAATATCGATGCGTTTGAGTTGATCAACACCAACAATCGCTGCGATGTGGATCGGTTGTGGGATCAGTCTCTCTGTCAGGATCACAGCATGGGGTTTGAATTTTGCTCGCCAGTCTGCTTCCTCGGTTTCGGTGATCTGTTGGCGGGAATCTTGAATGGCTTGTTGGATCGTTGCCTCAGGAAGATCAATTGCCGTCGGTAGCCGTTCGATCAGACCCCGAGCACTGTCGAATTGACCCGAATACAACTCATTGAGACGACGAATGCCTTTGGCTACATTCGCGTAACCCGTCCGTCGCACAAGATCAGTCGCAGTCAGTGCAAGTTCTGCTGACCGAGTGCGTACAAGCGTTTCAATAGGAAGGGGAGCAGTGGACATCAGTGTCCTCCCGGTTGGTTGCCAGTCATGGCCACATCTCGCTGTTGCGAAGCCACCTTGCCCGGGAAAGGCAGGTTGGCGCGGACTATTGAATCCGTCTCTTGATGCGGTTGTCCGATACGGTGTCGCGTCGAACATCGATAAGTATGGTGGAGCAGCCGAAAAGTTTCAAGGGGCTTGTCGGTGTCTCACCGTCTCACCATTTCGAGCGAGCGAACGGGTAGGATAGGTACTCCAGAAAAAAATATTCTTTTTCGCGCTATTACCTCTTAGATTTTTCACCCATTTCAAGTGAGACAAGTGAGACATGCAGCTGTCCAAGTCAGACTACCTGATGTTCCTCAAGCATCCGGCATGGCTATGGTTGAAGAAAAACCGGAAGGAAGTGATTCCGCCGCCGAATGCAGCTTTGCAGGCGCTGTTTGATGCCGGACATGAATACGAACAATACGCCGAGCAGCTATTTCCGGATGGGGTCAAGCTCGGATTCGACAACTACCGAGAGTATCAGTCCCTGCCGCAACGGACGCTTGATGCCTTGTCGAACGGTGCGAACACAATCTTCCAGGGTAGATTTGAACACGGACAAACAACATGCATCGTGGATGTTCTGCAACGCGCCGGGACAGATGCCTTCGATCTCTTTGAAATAAAGGCGAGTACGTCTGTTAAGCCCGAACACATTCCCGACCTATCATTCCAGGTTAGTGTTCTCGAAGGCGCAGGCATCACTGTTCGCAGAGCTGGCATCGTTCACGTCGATCGAGACTATGTGCGTCAAGGTGCTATCGACGTTACTGGGATTTCCATGATCGAGGATGTCACCGATCAAGTCGCGGAACGGAAGCTCACGACATTAGAAGAAATTGGACGAGCCCTGGCTGTACTGGATCAAGCCGACATGCCCGATATCTCGCCGCGTTACGTGTCGTCCGGAAACATGAGCGAGTGGATGGAGATATATGCCAATGTGATGGGGAAGCCTGATCGGTATAGCATCTACAATCTCGCGGGGATAAAGCCTGACCAGATCGCAGCACTTGAAGATGAGGGCATTCACACCATCGACGCGATACCCGATGATGCCAATCTAACTGAGCGACAGCTGCGCCAAGTGGGTGTGACGAAGACCAGGCAGCAGCTGATCAAACGCGAAGAAATCAAAAGGTTCCTGTCGAGCCTTACCTACCCGCTTTACTTCCTCGACTACGAAACGTTTTCTGACATTCTGCCGCCTTTTGATGGACTGCGACCATATCAACAGGTTCCATTCCAGTATTCCCTTCATGTCATATCGGAGCCCGGAGCACGGCCAACTCATTGCGAGTATCTCCACGTTGAGAGTTGTGATCCGGTTCCATCGATCGTGTCTCATCTCAGAAAGGATATCGGAGATGCCGGCAGCGTGATCGTTTGGTATGCGCCGTTCGAGAAGGGACGCAACCAGGATATGGCAGCCAGGGTTCCGGAACATGCGCCATTCCTCGAGTCTCTGAATGCACGCGTTATCGACCTTATGATCCCCTTTAAGTCTGGCTGGTTCGTTGACAAGGATTTTCTGGGAAGTGCATCGATCAAGAAGGTACTCCCGGTTCTTGTCCCGGAACTCACTTACGAAGGTCTGGCAATAGGTAACGGCGAAATAGCACAGCGTACTTGGATGGACCTCTTTCTTCGTCATAAGCCTCAGGACAATCCCAACGCGGTCCTTGATGATCTTCGTCGCTATTGTGAACTCGATACGCTGGCGATGGTGCGAATCTTTGAAAAGTTACTGACAGTTTAGGCGATACAGAGGACCGAGTTTTCCATGACTGACGCGCCAACAACGGAAGGCAATGGCTGGCTGCAAATTTCCACGACCGGATTTGCTGCGTTGAATCAGTCACGCCCGCCGGAGCACTTGGTCAAAGAACTGGTGCAAAATTCCCTCGATGCAGTGGAGGATACGGGCGGCACGGTTGAACTGACGTATCGACATAACGGAAGCGACTTTGTTGTCGAATGCCGTGATACTGGATCCGGCATCCAGGACTTGTTGGCGATGCGCGTAGTCTACCTCACGTTCAAGACCGACAGTCACCTTAAGCGTGGCCGGTTTGGGCGTGGTTTCAAGGAAATCTTGTCAGTTGCCAAGACAGCAAGCATTCACAGCGGTAACAAGGAAATCCACTTTGTCGAAGAAGAAGGTCGTCAGATCACGCGAGAGGCAGAAGCTGTTGCGTCGATTGTCGGCACACGAATACGAATGACCTTCAGCTGGCCGCCAGGAACAGTAGATCAGTTTGACGATTACTTTAGTCGGTTCATAGTGCCTGAAAATGTGCAACTGATCTTGAACGGACGTGCTCTGCCGCATCGGGAGTCTGCGCATATTATCGATGCCACGCTTGTAACTGAGGTTTACAATTCAGAGAGCCATAGCTGGCAAAAGCCGCGACGGAAGACATCAATAGAACTGATCAGGGCGCGGCAAGATGAGGAACCCTACATCTATGAAATGGGTATACCGGTAGCTTCGGCAGAATGGGCGGTGCTCTATCACGCGAATGTGCTGCAAAGGGTGCCGATGAACCCAAACCGAGATGCGTTGGCGAGTGGCTATGCAAAACGAATTCACTTGGCGTGCTTGCCGATATTGCTGCCGGAACTGGACCAAGAAGAAATAACAGCGGATTGGGTGGGATCGGCTGGTGCGGAAGCTGCTCCGGAAATTCAACAAAAAATCATCACCAAGGCCTTTGGCGAAGGTGCTGTGCGTTCAGTGCCAACAATGGGCAAGCGGGATTTTGACCACGATGCTGAACGTACAGGCGCAGTGATCGTGAAGACCGCACAAATGTCGAGCGGCTTTCGTGAAATGGCAAAGGAACATCTGCCAACATCCAGGGAAGCCGTCGTGCTGGCCGAAGCTTCTGCTGCCAAGAGTCTTGCTGAAAAGGGATTTGCGATTACCGATATCAACCTTGCTGATGACCCGAGAGCGGCATGGATCAATCGGCAGGGAGGAGCGGAACGCGTTGAGGATTGCCTGTCGTTCGCAGTCTGGTTCTGCCAAAAGCTCGTTGACTCGACGAGGGATATGTTACGGCCGGTTACGGGCAAACTTGCGCTTGGCAGCCAGCCACAGTTGTTCGGGACAGAATTAAAGACTTTTCACGCGCATTGGAGTGGTAACAATGTGCTCACTCTGGCCATCGACACGGATTGCTTTTGGCGAGAGCCACTTGGTGCAGAGAGCTTGAGTATTCTCATCCACGAAGCAGCACATGCTCGAAACATGCATCATGGCAAGAGTTTCGTGGACGAGGTAGAGCGGCTTGGCGGCGTGGCAGCCAATATCATGTTGGAATTCCGCGACGAGATAACACGCCAATGGCCCGAACTCTCAGACTACTTGTTCAAGGCCAATGGCGTAGAGGTCGTTAGCAACGTTGTTTCGGTTGCCGAACCCAAGCGATCTTGGTTCAGGTCATTCCGATCTTGGTCAAGAAGCTGATCGTCTGTGGGGATTGGCAAATCCTTCGGCTATAATGCGCATCAAGCCCTACGGTTTTAAAATTTGAAGTTTTGCACTGCACAAATTGTGAGGTAACCGACTCTAAATTCCTAATCCACAGCTGCGTTGCGGTCGGTATCTTTCCGGTTTACTGTCCTGCCAAACGGAAATCCCAAAAAGAGAGACTGCATAGGGAGTAAAGAAATGGCCCGAGCCCCCGCCGTTGAAAAAATGAGCCTAAAGGAAATAGAGGCTCTGGAGGCCCGTATTGCTGATGCCAAAGCAGCAGCAGCTGAGGAAGCCAAGGCAGAAGTGAAAGCCAAGATCAATGCTATTCTTGACAATTCTGGTCTGACAATTGCCGACATATATCCAGCCGCACGTCGAGCTAACGGCCGCAGCAAGACAGCCGTGAAATATCGCAATCCGAAAGATCGTTCGCAGACTTGGAGCGGTCGGGGACGGAAGCCGCTCTGGCTGGTGGAAGCGGTGAAGAAAGGTGCGAAGCTGGAGAGCTTTGCGATCTAACGCTGTTGTGCGAGTGGCAGCATTCAAAAAGCGATAAGCCCGCCGACCATCGAGGTGCGACGGGCTATTGTCATCGATAACCTACCCAGCCAAGCCGGGCTATTTAAGGCAAGGCTCTGGAATCCGCGTCCGGACTCCGCCCTCGCATGAAGTGTGATCAGACTGTTTTGTTGGCAGTTCGGTGTAGTGTGGCCGAGTACCTGCAGTTCACAATCCGAACTTTGACCCCGCCTCAACGCGAGGTCGGATTTGACTTCCAGGTGGAGTCATTCCTTCTCCTTCGCTGTTGCTCCTCATAACAACCATCCTCACAACCCTTTAGGGTGCTGTCCGAAATTGCCGCGCCGGCCAGTAGTCGGATCGGTCGGCAGTTCATCGGCAGCGATGGTCGCCACGAGACGATTTTGCTGGGTACTACAGCAAAGAGTCAAGCGAGAGCGCATGGAACCGACGGCAGAAGATAGTCCGCCTGCTGGGGGCTCAGTGTCTCGTGACTTCGGGTGCGCGAACGAAGGCGATGTGCTGTCCGAAGAAATTTTCTCTGAGGTAGTTGCCTCTTAAATTTCTCACTATCAACAAGTGAAACACGCGCGCGTCCACTGCTGGCAGTATAGCAGACGAAGGTGAGATCAGTAGCCTAACGTATTCATTGCCTTGGGTAAACTCGCGCCAACTTAGAGCAGCAGTGGGCATCGCGGGAAAGGCGGAAGGCGGTTGAGCTGGATCGCGTAATTCCCTGTAACCGGCTGGCCACAGCGTTGGGTCCTGGTTTTAGTTAAAAAGATTATTGCGGACTCGTCCCCTTTTTTCGGGAAGGGAGATTGTGAGGCGCAGCACGTGGCGTCGAAGAGAGGCATTCGAGGGTGAAATGAAAAGATTGCAAAAAGGCTTATTCTTGCTGCTGTTTGTTTTCAGTGGGATCGGGTTGGCATCCAACAATGCGCGTGCAGCATTCTATATCGTTGAATCAATTGCCGATCGCCAGACGACCAAGAAACAGCAAACTCCCGTATGGTGCTGGGCTGCTGCGATTGAAATGGTACTCGCAAGCGGGAAGGTGATGTGGTCACAAGTTGACATCGTAAATCGAGTCAAAGGATTTCCCAAGTTGGAAACGGCCAGCAGCGGGGAAATCACGCAGATGTTGAATAGCTGGAATTTTGATTACAATGGCAAGATTTGGCGCTCGAAAGCCAAGTACTATCAAGGAGCCTTGCCAGCGTCTGTTTTGATTCATGAACTCAAGAACCAGTGGCCCGTAATCGTGACCTACAGCACTGGTCCTGCATCCGGTCATGCCGTAGTTGTTTATGCCGCCCTGACCTCAGCTACTTCACCAGAAATCAAGTTGATTTACTATTTTGATCCTTTCACGGGCAAGAAGGAGACTGTATTTCCTGACGAGTTTAAAGAGAAGATCACGAACTCTTGGGCAGTTAGAGTCGTCTCGCAGTGAGAATACCTTGTGTTAGGTAGGTTTGGAGTCATTAGCCGCTATCGGATTTTCAATGGCTGAATGGCGGCAATGGCCCAGACTGGCCTATCGGCTTGCTCATCAGAAGGCAGCGGAGATGGCGCTACGGCGATCGGAATCGACGTACTGTTCAGGCAAAGGTTCGTTTCGTCATATCCCGGCTGGGGCACGAATAATACCTTCGCGATCTAATCCTTCGATTTGATGCCGAAGATGAATCGACACCTATTTTCTTGCCTTCTTTGCATGCACCTGTCGTACAAACTTGGCAAGGTCTGGATAGTATTTTTCGTAGTATGATGCTACATCAGAGAACTCTCTCTGGTTGGATAAATCTTCAATCCAATGCGCCAACCAATTGCGTCCAAGTGGGTCGGGAATGCCGAGTTTTTTGAGTGAATACAAGAACGCAAAATACTCGAATAATTGCGCATTCATGATATATCGGCGCAATGCAGCTTCATCGTCTTTTATCTCCGAAAACTTCTCATCGGTCATGTAATCTGTTGGATTTAGCCGAAGCTCCTCAATTTGCCGGTCGCTCACCGGCTCATACGTGCGCCAATACATTTCGAACCGATCTCTAAGTATCTGCGCATTTGCCAGCATGTTCTGAATTTTCAGCTGCCGAATCAGAGCAAATAGAGTGAGCAATAGAATGAAGACGCTACTTAGTTCAATCCAATCGCGTAGCTGCATCGTTTGCCTCTTTGCCTGAAATGTAGAAGGTGTGTCATCGCCTGATCCAAAGCAACTTAGTATATGGGGACTAACCTGCCTATGCAGTATGGCGATAGGTCGTTACGAACCGTTCCTACCGTGAATTTCCTTAATGATCATGAGCGCCGCGTGTAAATCATGTACCTCGTGGGCCGGCGCGAACCGTCGATCCAGTGAAGTATCACCGGTACGATTGGTCCAAATGGTTTCAATACCTGCAGCGGTTACCGCCATAGGCGCTACGATGAGATCGTGCTGGGTACTACAGCAAAGAGTCAAGCGAGAGCGCATGGAGCTGACTGCAGAAGATAAGTCGCCTGCTCAAAGATTTCCTGAATGACAATGCTGATGATCTGGCGGCCTATGGTGTCGATGTGGCCGATCTCGCCGGAACGCTCAATGCAGGACCGGCAAAGACCATCCTGGAGATCGTGACGGATCATCCCAACGAAGCAATTGCCTGATGCTGCCAAAAGCGGACCTGACTGTTAGACCGCTATGATGCTCCTGGACCGATTAATTGATCCAAGAGCTGTCGTTGTCAGAAAGCGCGGTGATGCTCGCTGCTATCAGAGTAGGCGGTTGGTTGACCTATCTGTCAATATAATGTCAGTGTCTCACCGTCTCACCATTTCGAGCGTGCGAACGAGAGGCAGTACGTCCATATTGAAAAATATTTTTTTACCATTGTTTCCCCTTAGATTTCTCACATCAAATAAGTGAGACAAGTGAGACAAAAGGATCTCTCGCGCATCCAGATTGCCCACTAAATCGCAGGCAACCGCGTTCATAAATACGGTTGTCGAAGCCATTATTCGAACTCAGCGAAGCGTTTGCGCATATCATCTCTGTTTCCGCCAATCCGACTTGGAACTCCCCACACGTCGTCCGATCCGGTATGGCTTGTGATGACATCCTCAAGATTTGGGCATTCGTTGTCGATCACGGTCAATGCCGAACCAATTGCGGTCTCGTATTCTTCCTTTGTGATGAGATTGTTCTTCCGTGCATGCTCTATTGATGCGCGGCGTGTCGGCAAACTGTAGACCGTTGGAAGCTGTTTGCGTTTGCCGGTCCATCGATCAGCTGCTGACTTCGAACGAATCCTTTCAATCGGTCCGACGAACTTTTCGAGTGTTTCGCGCATCGCATGTAGAGCCAGCCCATTTGTTCCCCCTTTGTGGTTCGTGCTCGCCAGCCAGACAGACACGGCTTGTTTAAGTAATTGGACCTCTACCTCCAGTTTTTCGTCGAGGTGCCACGGCCCAATGACAGAGTTCGTATCGGCGTCTATGAGCACTGGCGTGTCGCGTTTTACAAGCGTGATGTCTCCCCAAAGTAAGAACCCAACGATGCAATTATCCAGCGGTGAGCGTGAGTGAGAGACCTGTTCCGTTTCGGTCTCAGTGGTTATCTTGCGGTTGATCACCAATTGGCTGCTGTTCTCAATCTTGCGGAATTCATGATTGAGAGAATCGTGTACGAAACGTGCCGCACCGCCATTGTTCCACTGATCGACAAGCTGTTCAAACTTTGTCTTATCCGACCAAGCAGAAGTTGATTCCAAAACAGTATAGCGGCGATCCTTGGGCTGCAGATGAAGGAAGTGATCATGATTGGAGATAACAACAAGACGCGAATAGTTATCGAGCGTTACCGGTGCCTTGAACTTTGCGTTGATGTGAACAGTCTTCCCCGTAATGATCTCCTTCAATTTGTCGAACGCGGCCTTGTCTCCGGCAAAGGCAGCTTCTTCTAACACCGTGAGAAGTTTGCCCTGTAGAGAGTCATTGAAATCGCCAAGAATCATTTTCTGGTTCGAAACTCGTAAGAGCATATTCCCTAAGATCGGCTCCATGAGTTGTTCGAAGACAATGCTCTTACCATCTCCATATTGTCCTCTGATGGCGATGCTTGTGCCAATCTTGTCTCCGGGGTGAGCGATGATGTGCATGAACCATTCGAGTAGCCACTTAGCCAGCTCGGCATTTCCGCTTGCCCAGACGTTCAAGATCAGGTCTTCGAACAGGCTATATGATCCGGAAGAATTTGGTTCAATTTTCATACCGCGATAGAGATTGTATTGATCTTCTGGAACGGTACCCGCGGGCCTAAAGACAAGACCGCCGTGAAATACGCGTGTTTCTCTCGGGGGTTTCTTGACGAACTCTTTAGCGGGATAGACAGTCTTTTTATTGCCTTTGTCGTCGATTACTTCGAACCATTCGTTGCGATGGAGTAGCTCGAACGATTCTTCGGTCATCAATGCCTGACTGAATTTGGGTGCGGCGACTTTGATGATCATCGCCCGACCATCCGTATTGATGATAGCAAAGTCTCTGGCAAAGTCGCGAAGCGGTTCAATCAAGCCAGTGTCTTCGTCGCTCAAGATTGCCGCATGCATGGTCCGGGCCGTCATGGCAGCCTGTTGCTGGATCGCTTGGAAATCCTTCGAGGCATCAGTCTTGTTTGTGCGATGAATACCGGCGATTTTACCCAACTCTGTTCCGATCTCGCGTTCCGTTAGTCCATCGGACGATTTGCGCTGAGCGAGGTTGATCAAGTCTTGTATGTATGGATCGTCCGACGAACCGTTGTTGTTCGCGATGCAACATTGCATCAGCTCTGCAACCGCAATACGACCCGTCTCTATGAACTGAGCCAGTTGTACCGGCGTGACGTCCGATCCGATTTGGACATTGCACAATTCTTTCAACTTCTGAAAATCGAGAGAATTTGGCTTGGCAATATGGATGCGATGAAATACCTCAGCGTCAAGGCCAACACCCTCACGATCTTTGACACGAACCGATGGCTGCTTAGGATACTGTCTGTTGTTGGCGGAAGCGAGTTTATAGAGCTGGCCGCCGTGCGCATGACTCCAGATGTAAGGATCGCTCCCAGATTTTGGTTTGAGGTTCGCATAGGCGACGCGTCTGTCGTTGTGATAGTCGGGTTCCACAGGATCAGCAAAGCGTGCCTCATGCCATCTTTCAGGATCGGCGAGGATTTCACCCACCGTGATCGTGGACCCATCCGCACGATATAAAACATACTCGGCCCCCAAAGTACGACGCTCTATCGCGCGCACCAGCTGGTCTCTGAGTTGCTTCTCCGTGGCATCAGGGGATTTTTGCTTCAGTGTAGAGGCTTGCTGTTCAACAAACTCATCGCGAATCTTCTTGCACTGATCCTTTACCGCTGCCTTTTCGTCACGAACCTTTTCAGACGTAAGACGCCATTCGTTCAGACTCAATTCGGCTTTGAGATTCGCCGTTTTGAGGTATCGAGTTTCTCCGATCAATATTGGCTCGGGGACACAACGCGTGATACCGTCTTTCAGAACGGGCTCGGCAGCAAAGTCCACGCGTTCTGGCTGCCATACCGAAGCATCGATCAATGTCCGATCGAGAACCTGTCCTGATTTGCTGATCTTGATGTAGCCGTGACCTTCATCCCAAAGCTTTTGATAGATGAAGGCACCAACGTGCGGAATTGCGGAAGCATCATCCACCACAACATAGCATCTCCATCCACCTACACCGATGAGTTCTTTACCATCAGGACAATAGAGGAATGCCGAGGATGATGGACGCCAAAGA
This sequence comes from Hyphomicrobiaceae bacterium, assembly GCA_050246945.1. Lineage (GTDB taxonomy): Bacteria > Pseudomonadota > Alphaproteobacteria > Rhizobiales > Hyphomicrobiaceae > JAEUMD01. The sequence continues at coordinate 48,980 of JBFWVC010000002.1, read as the reverse complement.
CGCTGGGTTTGCGACCAATCTGGAACAATTCCCGAAATGATCTCGTCGATTTCCTTCCAGTCTTTGGGTGGGTGCCCTTCCCGTTGATCACAGTCGAGCATCAGAATTCCAGGTAGTCCCGTACGGAATGAGAAGTGCGATCTGTCACGCGCGATCACATTTTGCGCTTGTCCCGAACGCAGCACTTCTTTTGTGACCAGACGGGCCTCTTTGATAGGTGCAATCCCATAACAAAGGGCTTGGGTTGGGTTGAGCTTAGAGATGAGGCGACCGAGTTCAGCAAGATTGTCGACATCCTCTTGTGTCGCAGAGCCTTCATATATTTCTGCTGCTGATTTCTTTTCCAGTTGCCCGTTACCGTCGAGACTAAATACCTTTGCGGTGTAGCCTTGGTCGTTAGTTAGGAGCGTTAGAGAAATTTTGTGTTCCAGATCGGTCGAAAAAAACTCACGAAACTCACCAAACTCACCGGGTTCAGCATAATCCGCTGTCGATCGTACTTGGTCTTGGGTGAGAAATTCGAGTTCTGCCGGTTGCGAATGGCTTTTGTAGTCTAATAAATACGTGTTACTTGAAAAAATACTCATAAATCATACTTCCTTTTTAATTATCTTGGATTCCCTCCAAAAATTGATTGTTTATGCGGTGGTCTCTTGGTTCGCTGTGAGAGATCGCCGCTTTTCCGAGTGCCTGATTTGTCGAGAAATGCAAATTATGTATAAAGCAAAATATGCCAATATATTTCTCGGGCAATACGTGGTGTGACTATGTTTTGGTGCCTCCATTGAGTAATTTCTGAATATCACTCAAGCGCCAAAAGTTTAGTTTCATCCCGAGTTTGATTGGTTCAGGATATATGCCCCTTTTTACCCCGTCGAGCCAATGAGCCCTTGATACAGGGATGATTTCGAGCACCTCGGGTAAGCGAATGAGTTTCTCGTTTGTTGTTTGTTGTTCTATGCTGGATGTCATATCGTCTCCTCTGAAATATCTAACTTGAATACGCGCCAGGAATAGATGCATGATCCTGTTGCATCCAACCGCGTACATCTATTTATATTGGGTCGATTTTTACCGAAGGCCGGAACGCAACTGCTGTCGTAACAGAGCTGGGAAAGCCTTGGATTCCACCACGCCTATGATTTATGGGTGATGCTAAAGCCAATTCGATCAAAATCGCAGTAATTATATACAACTTAAAAAATAAATCAAGTCGTTTATGAAATTGTCTTTTCTGGGTCGAAATAACGGTACGGTTTCAAAAGAGTTCAAGTAGCGAATCACTCCATTTTTCCATGGCGATTCTCGATTCTTTGAAATAGCCGTATTGGTTATATGTCGCGGCCAATCTGCCTTGCGATTTATTGCTGTGGTTCAGGATGCGTTCTGCAATTCTTGCATATTGATCCCGCGCGTCATCGTGCTGATTGGCTATCTAAATGATTTTAAGTCTGAATGTCGGTATTTCTTATGGCGCGACAGACTTGCGTTCCATATCAGGAGCAGTTTTCCGCGGCTTTCATCTATGCTCGCTCGGTGTTTTTTTTAATTTCTGGTCCGTTATCCATGAGTGCGAGTATGTCTCTCAAACGCCATCGAGAAGTGCGTGGACCCAGCTTGATTGGGGGTGGATACTTACCGGACTTGATACCCGCATACCAGCTCGACTTCGAAATGCCGAGGAGTTTCAACACCTGCGTTAGGCGTACGAGCCGCAATATATTTTCGTCGGATCGGGACTTCATGGCGTGATGTCCTCCAAGAAGCTGCAATTTCGGCTCGCTGATCCAATGGATTTGTGGTGCGGCCGCGGTCACGTTGGAGGATATGACTGACAGGACATCGCTGTGCCAGGACTTTGGACCGATTCCTGGGGACGTGAGTTTGATCGTTGTCCCGTTAGCCGGGGACGTGTGTGCTTCGATTGATCTTCTGCGCGTGAGCATCGTGGTCGCTCGATCAGCTGATGCTGCTTTTTTTGAGTAAGGTCAGGTCTGATCGGGCGTGGCTGAGTAACAGTAGGAATCCCATGCAAGCATCAGTTCTCGCCGCTTGTCGAACAGCTCTCCACGGCGATAAGCGGCTTCGGTCTTGTCTTGGATGGCGTGGTTCAAGGCCTTTTCGACAACCACACGCGGAAAGTTGGTGGTTTCGTGTGCCCAGTCGGTGAAGGTCGAGCGAAAGCCATGGCCGGTCACCCTGTAGCCAAGTTCCATACGCCGCAATGCCATCAGGAACACCATATTGGAGAGGGGCTTGCCCTCGATGGAGCCTGGAAACACATAGTTCTTGCCGCCCGACAACACTCTCGCCTGCGCCAGTAATTCAAGGCAGCGAGGGCCAAGTGGAATTTGAATTTCGCGCTTCGGCTTCGTTCTATTGGCCGGGAGTGTCCAGACATCCCCATCGATTTCATCCCACGTTAGACCCAGCACTTCGTCTGTTCTCGTGGCAGTCAGGATCAGGAACTGGAACGCAAGTTTGGCCGAGAGGCTGTTGTCACTTGCGCCTATGCGGTCGATGAAATCTGGCGTGTTTTTGTAGGGTAAGGCTGCGTGATGGTTTTTCTTCCGCTTCTGTTTCGGCAGACCCTTGACGACTCCATCAACCGGGTTTTCGCCTGATCGGTATCCGGCGGCTTTGGCCCAGTCCAAGACGGTCTTGATGCGTTGTTTGACTCGACGGGCGGTCTCTTCTTTCGTCAGCCAAATCGGGGAGAGGACCTTCAACACGTCTGATGTGTCGATCAGATCGATGCGCCGATCTCCGATGATTGGAATTGCATACGCTTCGATCGTGTTGATCCATTGGTTGGTGTGCTTCCCGTTCGACCATGATGGCATATGCGCCTGATGTACCCGATCCGCAGCTTCAGCAAAGGTCGGGATTTGTCTCTGGGCACGTTTATCGGCGAGCGGATCGCCTCCAGCTCGGGCGGTCTTTCGGAGTTCGACTGTTTTCTGGCGTGCTTCTGCCAGGGAAATGAGCTGGGCACCGCCAAGTCCGATGTCACAGCGCCTGCCTTTGACCATCGTCCGTAGCATCCACCGCTTAGATCCGGTCTTATCGACGATCAGGTAGAGACCATTGCCGTCCGCATAGCGGCCCGGTTCGTTGATGGACCTGATCTTGACAGGCGTGAGTGCCCGATTTGGATGTCTACCCGGCGATTTCATGCACAACCCACAAAACGTCCCACAATTTATGTGGGATGCAGCAGGATGTCAAAGGACGGCGTTGGACGCAGAATTGATATAACTGTCGGAAGAATAGGAAGAAATAAGTCGATCATGGACTGTCGAGGACGAAGAGTGGGCGGACTCCGTCTCCGCCAGCGCTCGTTGATCTAAAAAGATCTTTTCTGGTTTTCGCTCCGATACCCCAGCATTTACCCCAACAGCCGACGCGGTTTCGAACGGACTGCGGCGGACATTTGCGCTGACATGACCACTCGCCCTTGGAAGAGAAGCGAGGGGTTTGTGTGGTGAGCGTCGGCCCTCGGTCCTGCTTGTGATGTGGGCATAGAAAAAAGGCGCCGGGCTGGGTGGAACCTGGCGCCTGTTTTTGCCACACGCCTTGGGGGAAGGCTGTCTCCGTGAGGGAAAGCGGAGACGTGGCTGCTACCTCTGGTCTTGGGGGGAGACTATCTCCACGAGGGTGAGGAGATTGGTAGCTACAACCCTATGTAAGAAGTCATCAGGAATCTTGTAGTGCGGCAGGTTGACTTGGCCTGTGGCGCACGCTGTTCAGGCACGTGCCGGTGTGCTCGGCCCCAAGTGACAGACACAAAATGTGAGATCGGAAGACGCGCCAACGCCGGTACATGCCAACGGTACCGGGGACGCCGGCTGCACGGTAAAGCGGTGGATTGCCTCTAAAAGCGGTACCAGGGATTAAGGTAGAGCCCGGCCGCTATTGGCCTGCATCTCGTCTGCCCTTTGCTCCGCTACGGAGCTTTCATCGCGACCCTCAGCGCTCGGCGCTGGCAAGCGCCCTGATGATATGTTCGATGCCCTTCGTGACGCGGGCGAGTTTTTCGTATTCGATCTTATCGGGCGTGTCGGTGGGCAGGTGGTAGTGCGGATAGCGAAAGAGTGCTGTGTCTGTGACCATGACCGCCGGGAAGCCTACCTTGGCGAACGCCCAATGATCGGACCATCCAATCCCAGGGATGAGGTTGGGCCCAACGCCGCCGATGGACGGGAACGGAGTGGTTTCCCGAAAGGCACGGACCACCGAGTGGAGAAGTCCGCGAGACCCGGGCAACGCGACGAACGCTATGAAGCTCGCCGTTGACGGGAACAGAAGATTGAGGGGCTTCGGATAGCCCTGGCTGCGGGGCCGATCCGAATAGAAACCTATGGTCTCCAGCGACAGCATCGCAGCTACGGGCTCGCCCCTAGCTGCGAGCAGTTTCGCGAAGCGAACGCTACCCATGTCCGGTGATTGGAAATACGGCGGCTCTTCGTTGACGAACAGGACCAGGATCAGGCGCGTGCGCAAGGTCTTTAGATCAGAGAGTAGTCGAACAAGCTCGATCACAGCAGCGGTGCCGCTGCCGTTGTCATTGGCGCCGGGCGATTGCCCAAAACTATCATAATGAGCACCGACCACGATTGTGCGTTCAGCAGGTCTCGGACCGCTCGCATTCACGGTGACCGCAATGTTTTGAACCGACTGTCCTTGAACCTCGAAAATCTGCCGCTCGGGTTGATAACCGTATTGCGACAAGACCTGAAAGATGTAGTCGGCAACCCGCGCGAGCGCGCCTGGCTGATCGAGATTATGGGGTTCGTGCGCAATTACCTCGACATGGCGGCGAAGGCGTAAAGCGAGATCGCGCTCTTCATCGGTAACCGGCGGCTGCGGGGCCTCATGGGATCGCCCCGGCAGGGCAAAGCTGTACCATGCTGCCGCCGTGATCAAGAGGACGCCAACCGAAGCGGCTACAATGGTGACAAGAAACCACCTGCTCATGGGTACGCGATCAAGGATGTTGGGGACGTATTATAGATCATTCTGTAGGTCGGCATAATGCCGTAGATCCTGATGAGTATCTCGACCGGCCTTTCGCGGACACTGCTTGGTGATATCGAAATCAATGATGCAACCCTCTTTCCAGAAAGGAACTGTGGAATGCCTGACCACATCTACAAGCACATCGAGCTGACAGGATCGTCGAAGACTTCGAGCGACGACGCGATCCGGGCCGCGCTGGAGCGCGCCAGCAAGACACTTCATGGAATGAAGTGGTTCGAGGTCGTCGAGACGCGCGGACACATCGAGGACGCTCAAGTCGCGCATTGGCAGGTCACGATCCGCGTCGGCTTCACCCTCGACGAATGACACTTGGAGTGGCGTGAAAGCGCCGTGCGGAAGGCATTGCATGACGCGCGTTCATCTTGCGGGGTATGGCGCAAGATGGTCTCATCCACAACGGTGGGTCTATTGCCGCTGTTGTGGTCGCGAGCGTGATGCCGATCCGGCGACAATCCCGTTGCCGGCGGAGTTTCCCGTTCCCGAAGTTGGAAGCCGCATGGCGTGCAGCGAGTGCTGCTCACGAGCAGTCAAGACGAAGCCGGAGCTATACCGCGGCGGTATCGAGGCGATGCGCAGAAGTCACTCAGACGCTTAGAGTTCCGAAAGTGTGTTGGGTCTTCATGTAGTCTCGACGATATGTGCAACCTTTACAGCTTAACGACGAGCCGTGACGCTGTCCTGCGTCTGTTTCGATTGTCCGAGAATCGCGCGGCGGCTTTCGAACCAAAGGATGAATCTTCTCTGGTCACGGTGCGCCTGTGCAACGGTCTGCCAGCCGGCTCGCAAAAGCCGACGACACTGCGGCCCACGCTCAAATCCCCATAGCGCGCGGCAACGTCAAGCCGCCATTCTCGCGGGTTCCTTCCCTGACGCCTTTCGAACGCCGACACTCCTCCTGGCCGCCAGCCTCGTCATGGGCCGGCATCCAAAACGCTTCACATGAGTGAGCGCCAGTCACACCGCAACATCGCGACCGCTGTTCCCCCAGCTGCGGAAGGACCATCGCCAACTCGGTGACGTCAGCGTCGGGCCACTTGCGGTCATCGTCGCCTGGGCGCTCCTGCGCTCAGCGATCGGCGGTTTATGATATTTTGCGGAAGTGGGATGATGAGCTTGTCGGAGCATCAGGCGGCGGCGCACAAGGAGAGGACTTCTTGGGAAACGTGTCGCCATATTGGAATATGCCCTCGGACAAGCTTGCCAAGGAATTGGGCTCGCAGCCGACTGGACTGACGAGCGGTGTGGCCGAGGAGCGCCTCATCGCGCACGGCGACAACCGCGTGATGGCAACCCAGGAGGCCGCTCCGCTCCGGCTGCTGCTGCGGCAGTACGAAAGCCCGCTCGTTCTGATCCTCATATTCGGTGCCAGCATTTCCTTCGTTCTGAAGGACTGGACCGACGCCATCATCATTCTATTGATCGTCGCCGGCAGTACCGCGCTCGGATTCAGCCAGGAATACCGCGCGTCGGAGGCCGTGAGGCAACTGCGTACAAGGCTAGCGCTGAAGGTGCGTGTGCTGCGTGACGGCCAAATCGTCATCCTCGATGCCTCCAAGCTGGTGCCGGGCGATGTTATCCTGCTGTCGGCCGGCAACCTGGTTCCCGCCGACGGCATCATTGTCGAAGCCAGGGATTTCCTGGTCACCGAGGCGGCACTGACCGGAGAATCGTTTCCCGTCGAGAAGGCGCCGGGAATTGCACCGGCCGATGCCCCGCTGGCAAGGCGGAGCAACACCGTCTTTCTGGGAACGTCGGTCCGCAGCGGGACGGCCACAGTGCTGGTTGCATGCACGGGCGAGACAACCGAGCTGGCAGCCGTAGCCAAAGACATCGGGGCTGCCGACCAGGAAACGGACTTTGAGCGTGGCGTCCGCCGTTTCGGCTACCTTCTGACGCGCATCATGACGGCGATCGTCCTGTTCGTGTTCACCGTGAACTTGCTGCTGCATCGCCCGTTGATCGATTCGATGCTGTTCGCTGTCGCCTTGGCCGTCGGACTGACCCCGGAGTTGCTGCCCGCCGTCGTCAGCGTAACGCTCTCGGCGGGCGCTCAGCGGATGGCGCGGCGTGGCGTTCTCGTGCGGCGGCTGGCAGCCATAGAGAACCTGGGAGCGATCAACGTTCTTTACACAGACAAAACCGGCACGCTCACCAAAGGCGTCGTGGAGCTTGACGGTGTCGTCGATCCATCCGGCCAGCCGTCACTTCAGGTGATGCGTCTTGCTGCGATTAACGCGCGGCTGGAAACGGGAATTGAGAATCCTCTGGACGCTGCCATCGTCGAGCATGCGGATCGCTTGAACATATCTCATCCGGATCTGAAAAAGATCGACGAGATACCTTATGATTTTGTGCGCAAGCGCCTGACGATCGTCGTCGCCGAGCCCGGCGAAGCCACCGAACATCTGGTTGTGACAAAGGGCGCCTTCGACAACATTCTTGCCTGTTGCGACCGAATCGGTGGCGGCAGCGAGGTCCGCGCGCTCATCGAAAGCGACCGCGAGCGGCTTCAGCGTTTCTATCGCGAGAAGGGCAGTGACGGGTTCCGCGTGCTCGGCCTTGCCTCGAGGCGCCTGGCTGCCAAGACGCACTATGCCCGCTCCGACGAGACCGAGATGGTATTCGAGGGGTTCCTGCTGTTCCTTGATCCCCTGAAAGAGGATATCGAGGCCACGATCGCGCAGCTCTCGCGGCTCGGCATCGCAACCAAGATCATCAGCGGCGACAATCGTCACGTCGCTTCGCACGTCGGGCGCGCCATAGGCCTCGATGCGTCGCGTCTGCTGACGGGCCAGCAGCTCAACGCGACGCGCGATGAAGCACTCTGGCATCTGGCCGAGGTCACGGACATCTTTGCCGAGATCGATCCACAGCAGAAGGAACGCATCGTTCGGGCCCTCCAGCACCGGGGCCACGCGGTCGCCTACATGGGCGATGGCATCAACGATGCGCCGGCACTGCATGCGGCCGACGTTGGCGTCTCGGTTGATCAGGCTGTGGACGTCGCCCGCGAGACGGCCGATATCGTACTGCTTGAGCGCGATCTCAACGTGCTCAAGGACGGCGTCATCGACGGCCGACGGACCTTCGCCAACACGCTTAAGTATGTCGCTATCACCACCAGCGCGAATTTCGGCAACATGATCAGCATGGCGATCGCCACGCTGTTTGTGCCGTTCCTGCCGCTTCTTGCCAAGCAGATCCTACTCAACAATTTCCTGTCGGACATTCCTTCCGTTGCCATTTCAACGGATAATGTGGATCCCTCCATGACGGAGCGGGCGCAGCGATGGGACATCGATAACATCAGATCGTTCATGCTGGTCTTCGGTCTTATCAGCACAGTGTTTGACCTCCTCACGTTTTTCGTCTTGCTGCATGTCTTTCATGCGGACGAACCGCTCTTCCAGAGTACCTGGTTCGTGGTCTCGCTGCTGACCGAGCTTGCGGTCGTCCTAGTGCTTCGCACACGCATGCACTGTTGGAGAAGCCGACCCGGCACTTTGCTATGGACGTCAACGGCAGCCGTTGCGCTTCTGGCGATCATCATTCCGAACCTGGGCGGCCTTTCGACGGCATTCGGATTCATGCCGTTACCACTGCATTTGCAGGCAATAGGTCTCGCCATTGTCGCCGCCTACGTCTCCACCACCGAATTGGCCAAGCGCTGGTTCTTTGGCACGTCCGATGGATCAGGCGCTTCTACACTGCGTCCATGAGTACGAGGCAAATCTGCTATTCATTGGCTGCTGCGGTCATTCTCGCTTCCGGAAGACAATTTGGTGGCGCCTCGAGCACCTTATTGTACAGCATGGCTTTGGCCGTTCTGATGTCGCATTGAAAAGTTCGCCGCGGCGAAACGCATGGCGCTTCGAAGCCCGCGCGGCATTCAACCATGCGGACATCGTGATGACCAGTTGACCGCAATCAAGGCCGTGTGCCGGGTCGATGGCAAAGCTTGGAGCCGGCACCGCACGAATGCGATGATTGCGAGTGGTGAACGAATTGCCGTCGTTTGAGTAGGCGATGTGAGATGTTCCGCGCCCCTCTTATGTGCACGGCGCAAGCTAGGAGTCTTTGCTGTCCGATGTGGTTGGAAGTCGAAGCAGTAGCAGCCGTACGTATCAAAGGACGCTGAGGCCTATGATCGGGAAACGGACACCGACTCTGGTGCAACTTATATGCGTTTCGATCAGTCTTGGAATTGCGTTTGGCCTGACACAGGGCGTCAAACGCGCGGACGTGGCGCCTGACGCCTTGGCCGTCGAATTGCGGCCCGGCATCATTGGCAAGGATGACCGAGTAATTATCAATGAGGAGGGGCCACCATGGTCTGCCATCGGTCAGGTCAACATTGGGGGGTATCGGATATACGGTCAGTGCACGGGTTCTCTGATTGCAGGTAATCTCGTCATTACCGCCGCCCATTGCGTGATGGATCCCTGGAAACGCGAGCCCTGGCCTCTCCACGACATTCATTTCTTGGCCGGCGTCAAGCGGGACAGGTGGCTCGGACACTCCATTGCCAAGTGTCTGCATTTTGCTCCTGGGTATGAGTATGTCGGTCCCAGCAGAATTCTACCAACTCTGCCTTCCCAACCAGTTCCGACGCGTGCCTTCTTCGAAGACATGGTGTTGATCGTTCTCCAAGACCACATTACGGACATCCCGCCATTGCAGATTCAACAACGCCCTGAGAAGCTGCCGCTGGACACCAAACTTATCCTCGCAGCTTATCCCGCGGACCGCCGACTAATGCTGAGTGGTCACTTTGGGTGTCGCCTAACATCAAACTACGAAAACCTCTGGATTACGGATTGCGACAGTCATGCAGAGAGTTCCGGAGGGCCTCTGCTCGTTCAAGATAAGGACGAACTGAGAATAGCAGCGATTTTAGTGGGCAGCGGAATGAAGTCACATTCAATTGGACTGCCCGTTGGGAAATGGATCGACACTGCTGCAAATCGTACCTGCCCTGCCGATACCAGCGAGTGAATCAGCACGGTGGAATGTGAACAATTCCTTCACTGATGCAGACCAGAGGAGGCCTCGCGGCGTCCTCGGCACTCCCGCATTGGCGCGGAGCCCGCATTGGCATCGTCCGGCACATGTTGGCTGTTTCACATTCAGAAGCGGCACGCTTTTGAACACCGCGCCATGGCCGCTCAAGGCCATTTCCAGAAATCAGCACGAATACGACGGTGCAATGCAAGAATGACGCGCGATCGCATAAGCTGACATTGCCGCCTCGATATCGGCTGTGCATCCATTAGACGCCAAACTCGTCCGTTGATTGGGGGCATGACGTTGAAGCTTGAGAAGGCCATCGAGCCCTGTAGCGGCAAGTTTGCGGTGCCGATAGCGGTCTAGCGTCAGCGGGAGACCCCCCGGGCTTTGCCGGGGGGGGCAGTAACAGATTGACATTTCCGGCGGTCCACCGGCGGATTTTCAACCGTGAGCAGCCAAGCACACGGGAAGAATCTCCGCCGATGGACGAGTACCAAGCCTTAAGCCACACGACCTGGGACCGCAAATAGCACGTCGTGTTCATTCCGAGGTGCTGGCGCAGCTCCCGGTACAGCGTCTTGCGGCTCAGAAGGAATCTAAAATCGAGGAAGGGCATCTGATGTCCGACCACGTGCACATGATGCTGTCGATCCCGCCGAAGTATGCGGTGTCGCAGGTGGTCGGGTTGATCAAGGGCAAGAGCGCGATCCACCTGGCGCGGGTCTGTCGGGAAAGGAAGCGGAACTTCGTGGGACCGCACTTCTGGGCGCGCGGATTCTTCGTCAACACCGTGGGGCGGGACGAGGAAGCGATCCGCGCCTACATCCGCAACCAGGAGAAGGAGGACCAGAGGCTGGACCAGCTCAACCTCTGGCGTTGACGCCGCCTTCAGGCGGCACAAGACTCTGGGGCTGCGTCAGCGATTCCATCTACCGCCTCGGACGGTTCCAATCCTAAAGCCCCCGGCTTTGCCCGGCGATAGTTACACTATAATCTTGGCTTGTCCTAGAAGCGGCCCTCGGATACGAGATCGATCGCGATCTGCACGTCGTTGATGGCCTTCTTGAGCGCCGCTTTCTCATCGCTACGCATGCCCTCGAGAGCCACGCGTGTCGAAAGGGCTGCGCCCGCTGCGGTATCGCGGATCTGCTGGTAAAGAATGGTGCCGAGCAGTAGCTGGTGGGCACCCAGAACGCGCTCGATATCTTTGCTTGATGCTTTGCCGCTGCGTTCCAAAAGCTTCAGCCGCTCAGGCGTAGAACGCTCCGGCGACCCGTTGCGGATCGCAATCACACGCGCGGCCGTCAGGATCGGCAAGAGGCCGCCCTTCTTCAGGTCGATACGCCCTGTCTCGTCAAGCTTGATCTGACCGAGCAGATTGAGCGGCGCATGCCACTGGCGGGCGAGCTCGGTCAGCAGCGTCTGGAAATCGCGAGATTGCCGCCCGGTTTGCAGTGCGTAGATACGAATTTCTTCGGCCAGCCTGCGGTCGCCGTGCACGGCCAACCCGTCAAAGAAGATGTCGACGTACAAGAGATCTTGCGGCGTCTGCTTGCGCACCCAGCCATCAATGACACCTTTCCAGCCCGCTACGGAATGGCGCCATGGCGCATTCTTGGCCATCACTCCGCCTTTGCAGAACGGGATGCCCGCGTCATCGAGCGTCTGGGCAACGCGGGTGCCAAGTTCCTCGAACCAGAGATCTTCCCTACCCCCCGGTTCGCCAGACTGATAGACGATGGCATTGTCCTGGTCGGCGGCAAGCAGACTCTCGCCGCGTCCCACCGAGCCCATCACGAACAGCGCATAAGGCACTGGCGCAGACCCCCAGCCGTCCGCGGCCATCGTCTGCTCGGCAAGTTCGCCCGCGCGCCGGGTCGCGGCGGCGATTTCCGCACTGATGACATTCGCGATCCGGCGCGGTTCGACGTCCTCGGCGATCAGTGCCTCTGCAACTTTCGCCAGGCGACCGAAGGCCGCCCCGAGCTCGACTCCATTGCTTGCGCCATCAATGTCTTCGCCCAATACCAGGGCCGCACTTGCGCGCTGCCTGAGGAGGCTTCGGGGCGTCAACGCGCCAACTACCTCGCCGCCGTCGTCTGTCACGGCAAGGTGGCGGATCCCCAGCCTCGTTATCCGTGCAAGAGCCCGGTAAAGGAACTCATTACGGTCGACCGTGACCAGCGGCCGGCTTGAAATCTGTCCGACAGGCACGTCAAGCGCAGCGCCGCCGCGATCGCCAACCGCTCGAAGAATGTCGCGCTCTGTAACGATGCCCATACCGCCAGCGGTGTCGCGCACAAACGTGGAACTGGTACCCGCCAGCAGCATCGTCTGCATGGCCGAGCGGATGCTCTCATCGGCGGCCACAACGAGCGGTGGCGACGACATCAATTCGTCAATGCGGTGGCGGTAGGGGTAGCTGTCAATCTGCGGAATCGTGCCGTGCAGCCCGTCGACAGCCTGCCCGGGGTCGCCGTCGCTGATGCGCAGGCTCAGGACGTCGCCGTCGCGTTCAGCACATGCCTTGATTGCCTCGGCAATCGTTCGAATGCCTCGCTCTTTCAGATGCGGAACGAGTGCGGCATAAACGTTTGCGGCGGCCATAGCATCGCCTGTGGCCGATCGCAGGGCCGTGCAACCGATACCGAGCCATTCGCAAAGTTGTGGCAGTCCGTCATGCGCCAGCGTGGGCGTGACGAGACGTGCAAGGACACGCACATCCAGAGTGATGAGGTTGGGAAGACGCCGGCCGATCCGTTCGTATTCGCTGCGAAGCACCGCCAGGTCGTAGGCCATGTTGTGGGCGATCAGCACGCGCTTGCCGATGAACGCCTCAAGATTTTCCAGAACGCTCTCCAGCAGCGGCGCGCCCAACACCTTCTGTGTCGTCACGCCATGAAAGCCGGCGGCGCTCTCCGGCACCGGGATGCCTGGATTGACGAGCTGCGCATAGACATGTTTGGGATCGGGCCTGCCGCAATCGATCCCTACCGCGCCAATTTCGACAATGCGCGCGCTGACGCCTTCCAAGCCGGTCGTTTCCAGGTCGATTGCAACCGCATCGAGTGCCATCAGCGGTGTGGCAGGGAAGGGCACTTTCATGATCGCAATCCCATCAAATAAGGTATCGTCGTCGATGACAGCCGGTTCAATGTTGATGTTCGCGGGGCAGGACACTCACGCACATCAATTGCGTATTGCTCCTTGGGTTGGGCTGGGTCACGGCAGGAATGAAGGCCTGAGCAGATTTGATATCAAAACTTCTCCTTCAGCCGTCGCTCCTGCAGCATGCGATCGGATATGGCGACCGCCTGACCGAATGTCGAAACGCCCTTTCTCTCCAGGCCCTCGATGATTCGTACCCATACAGCAGCCGTCATCAAAGCATCGCCTAGAGCTGTATGGCGGCCCTCGACCTGAATATCCAGATGCCGCGCCATGGAAGACAACGAAGGGTCGGAGTGGTCCGGAAAAACGTGGATGGCGAGCAGCAGGGCATCCAGCACCGGATTGTCGAAGGATACGCCCGCCTCTTCTTGCCGCTTGTGCAGGAACGTCATGTCGAACGCGATGTTGTAGGCGACCAGGACCGCATCGCCGGCGAAGGCGCGAAACTGCGGCAACACGATTCGCGCCGGAGGCTTGCCAGCAATCTGATCTGCGGTGATCCCGTGGAAACGCGTACTGAGCGGCGGGATATCGCGCTCCGGGTTGATCAGGCGCTCGAATGTTTCGTTGGTCAGAATACGCCCGTTGAGCACTTGCACCGCGCCGATCGAGAGCAACTCGTCTCCCTGGCTCGGCTGCAGGCCTGTTGTCTCTGTGTCGAAAACGACGTAGCGCAATGTGCGCAATGGCGTGTCGGCGAGTGTTTCCGGCGCACTGCGGAACAAGTCGAAGTCGTAGTACTCCGGTCTCGATGTGCTAATGCCCGAGCTTGCCTGTTTCGCGGTGAGTTCATGGTGGCGCTCTGACGGCCGTAGCGGCACACGCAATACCGCTCCGCCATCTCCGGCTTCCGTGCTCCATATGTCTGCGCCATGGCGCTCGATGATCTGGCGCGTCGACCGGGTTGCGACGGCGCCAGCAAGCGGCTGGTCGAGCCAGGAGTCGAGTTCATCAGTGGGCACCGGGCGTCCCACCCAGCCGATCTCGACATGGGCATGCTTGCCCGACCGCGATATGCCGAGGTCAACCGAGCGTACGCCGTAGTCGGCGCCAAGATGGCGGATCAGATGGGTCAATGCGAGTGTAATCGCATGGCTGTCGGCATTGATCCACATCGGCAAGCCGACGAGACGCACGCCGACAGACGGATCCGAGCGCAGCGCGTTCTCCACGGAGCGGAACAGGTCGAGCGAGTGGACATCCGCGGTGCCCCAATGCCCAAGGTCCAGCCGTTCCGCTCGTTGCGCCGCCGACCGGAAGCGCGTCGCGAGCTGAGCGACTTCCTTGCGCAGTATCTCTTCGAAGCCCGCCCGCTCCTTGGCCGATAGATCGCCGGCATCCGTAAAAGTTTCGATGGCCGCAGACAGATTGGCAATCGGCCGGCGCCACTCCACCATAACTTCGCGCAGCAGTGCATCTCGTGCACTCAGGCTCTCAATCTGCTGCCCAATATCCTGGAACGATAGGACGTATCCCGCATGCTCGCCTGTTGGTTCGCGGATCAGGCTCATGCGCGTATCGATCAGCGTTGCAAGGTCGACAGTTGCGACCATGAAGCGCCGTCCCGATTGACCGGTGTGTGCTTGTTCCCGCATCAGGATGTCGAGGGTATGAATGACAGGGTCGCGGGCGATGATACCGAACACCGATCGGCCCAGCCCGGTCATCTCGCGAAGCCCAAGAATCCGCCGGGCAGCCTCGTTGTATAAAATGATGCGATGATCACGGTTGCACACGATCACGCCTTCGGTGAGATCGATCAGAATGGCTTCGAGCCTGCGCTTCTGCGTATCGGCAAGCCCCGTCGCTTCACGAATGCGTTCCTCCGTCGCCTGCTTCGTCTTGTTCAGTGTCGATCCGAGCCCGGCAACCGCATTAACCAGCTCTGAAACGGCGGCATCGCGGCGCACAGAAATGACCTCTTCGCTGACGCCTATGGAGTGGCGCTGCGCTTCACGCGCCAGTGCGGCAAGTGGGGTCAACAAGTAACGCGAGGCAATGAACCAAGCGCCGAGCGACGATAACATGCCGGCAGCAAAAGCGATCGTCAAAAGCGGATTGATTGTATCGCTGAGGCCTGTTGAAGGTGCTACCCGGATGGCAGCCATGCCTATCACGGTGGCGACGGTGAGGCCTGGTAGTACGCACAAGGCAATGTTGAGCGCAACCAAATACCGTAGCTTCATGCGGGGACCGATTGCGTTGCGCGTCTCGCGCTGTCCATCGCTCTTAAAAGCGGTTGCTGCCACCTTGCTGTCTCAGCCGACAAGAAGCCGGGTCGCGCCGAGAAGCACTCACCGAGGGAGCGCCGCCACAACAACCCTTCACTGCTTCTGGGGAGAAGTCCGCGCGGCACGAGGGCAACGCAATCCCCCGGTGATGCGAAAAGCTTTAGCACATCCCAAATCCTCTTGTCGCGCGGGCCTAAGGCGCAAGTACAAAAGCAACGTCGACAACACGTTTGAACAAATATAATTGGATGTCAAAACAAGCGTCCGGATTGCCTGGCGGGAGTGGCCGCGCACGCGCTGCGTTCAAGGCGGGGTGAGAAGCATTCTACTTTAAAGTGCTTTCAGGAGGGAAGCATTCGGGTGGAACAACGTCCTCGTCATTTGACCTGTAATTTTTTGAGCAAGAATTGTTGACGCGGAAAAATATGTCCTCGTGATTTTCGCGTACGCGCTGAAAGTTTCGCTATTTTCCAATTCTGACTCCCACTAGCATGCTCTTTTGGCAGGCTTGCGTTTGTTTTTTGCCTTTTCGCGGCGAAGTCCGCAGCGCTCATCAAGATCGACCGCAAAGGTCGACGGGAAGACCAGGCGCATGACCTGCCTTGCCAAGGAGGATAGACGCAATGCAATCGGTCAACGCCGAGCGGCACTGGTCGCGCACCAGCCGGCTCATGTGGCTCATGATGTTTTTATGGGCCTTCTTCAGCTTCATCATTCACTGGTTCGTCAAGGACCTCAACACGATCAACATCCTCGGTTTCCCGCTCGGGTTCTACATGGCTGCGCAGGGCTCTCTGATCGCCTTCGTGATCATGCTGTTCTTCTTCGCGAAGAGACAGGATACGATCGATCGTGAGGAAGGCGTGGCCGAGTAACGGGGGCGGAACATGGCTCAAGCAAAAGAATATTCGGTGGGAGGTAATAGTTTCCTTGCCAACCTCGGTAAGATTTATGCGCTCTACACCGGCGGCTTCTTTGGGTTCGTGGCTGTTCTGGCGGTGCTGGAACAGTTGGGCGTGCCGAACAAGTTCATCGGTTACGGCTTCGTCTTCCTGACGATTGCCGTCTATGCTCTGATTGGCGTTCTCTCCCGTACTTCGGAGGTGGGAGAATACTACGTCGCCGGCCGCTCGGTGCCTGCCTTCTATAACGGCATGGCAACGGGCGCGGACTGGATGTCGGGTGCCTCGTTTGTCGGCATGGCTGGCACGCTCTTCCTGCTCGGTTACGACGGCCTCGCCTTCGTGCTGGGCTGGACCGGCGGCTATGTCCTCGTCGCCG
Source organism: Hyphomicrobiaceae bacterium (assembly GCA_050246945.1). Taxonomy (GTDB): domain Bacteria; phylum Pseudomonadota; class Alphaproteobacteria; order Rhizobiales; family Hyphomicrobiaceae; genus JAEUMD01. Next base: position 32,250 of record JBFWVC010000002.1, on the reverse strand, counting down.
TGTTGATTGCCCCGTTCCTGCGCAAGTTTGGTGCCTACACGGTTCCAGACTTCTTCGCGGCCCGCTTCGGCGGCAACTTCGCCCGCTTGCTGGCGGTCATCGTGCTGATCTCGTGTTCGTTCACCTACGTGACGGCGCAGATCTACGCCACCGGCATCATCGCTTCCCGCTTCCTCGACATCGACTTCACCGTGGCCGTCTACGTCGGCCTGCTCGGCATTCTGTTGTGCTCGATGCTGGGCGGCATGAAGGCGGTGACGTGGACGCAGGTCGCGCAGTACATCGTGTTGATCGTTGCCTACCTGCTGCCGGTGGTGATCCTGTCGGCGAAGAAGTACGGCATCCCGGTTCCGCAGCTGACCTACGGCCAGGCGCTTCAGGAGATTGCCAGCCTTGAGAACCAGCTCGCGGCCAAGGGACTTGCTGCGACTGTCACGGATGCTGCGGGGCAGGTCAGTTTCGCAAAGCCCCACATGAAGCCGTTCACCGACTATGACCCGTTGAACTTCTTCGCGCTCATCTTCTGCCTCATGGTTGGCACAGCGTCTCTGCCGCATATTCTGATGCGCTACTTCACCACCCCGTCGGTGCGTGAGGCCCGCTCGTCAGTGGCGTGGTCGCTGTTCTTCATCTTCCTGCTCTACTTCACAGCACCTGCTTATGCTGCATTCTCCAAGCTCGAGGTGTTCAGCCTCATCAACAAGGGAACGCTGCTTTCCGACTTGCCGCAGTGGATGTACACCTACGGCAAGCTGGGGCTGGTGAAAGTGTGCGGCGCTAGCGTTGATACTGTTCAAAATGTACTTGCCGCATGCCAGAAGATTGCCAACCATCCCGGTGTCCTTCGCCACCAGGACCTCAACATCAACACTGACGTGATCGTGCTCTCGACGCCTGAGATCGCGGGCATGCCCTATGTGATTGCCGGCCTCGTTGCTGCTGGCGGTCTCGCGGCCGCGCTGTCGACCGCGGACGGTCTGCTGCTCGCGATCGCCAACGCACTCTCGCATGACGTCTACTACAAGATGGTCAGCCCGAATGCGTCGACAAAGACCCGTCTCGTCGTCGCGCGCATCCTGCTGCTCGTCGTGGCCATCGTGGCAGCCTACACGGCCTCGACCAAGCCAGCGGACATCCTGTCGATGGTGGCCTGGGCGTTCTCGCTCGCGGCGGCAGGTATTTTCCCTGCGCTCGCTCTGGGTGTCTGGTGGAAGCGTGCGAACACACCCGGGGCCGTGCTTGGCATGATCCTGGGCTTTGGTGCTTGCCTCTACTACCTTGTCGGAACGCGCTACTTCGCACCTTCGTTCTACGAGACGTGGAGCTGGCTCAGCACCGCCAAGCCTGAGGCTGTGGCCAAGTATGCCGAGTTGAAGGCTGCTTGCGCGGCCGATGCAGCCAAATGCGCTGCCTTCGACAAGCACGCCCAGTCCATAGCCAACTGGTGGGGTGTGAAGAACATCTCGGCTGCGCTTTTCGGCCTGCCGCTCGGGTTCCTCACGATCTTCCTGGTGTCGCTGATGACGCGTGCTCCCTCGAAGGAGGTCCAGGATCTCGTCGACGCGACCCGCCGTCCGGCTGGCGGCACGCTGATGCAGGAAAAAGGAGCGCTGGTGGGCGGACACTAGTCCACCCGCAGCCGCAGCTCTGACGAGGGGTGGGGCCTTGCGTCCCGCCCCTTTGTCTGCCATCCCTCTCGAGCTCGCCGTGTGGAGGAATGACGTGTCGGCCAGTGAAAGCTTTGCCGCCTACTGGTGGTACCATGTGCCCAACCTGCTTCTGGCTGCACTCATCTATACGGTGATCGGCCGGTACGTCCTGGAGTTGCTGTTCGCCAAGAGGCAGGACGCCGTGATCCTGAAGGTGTTTCGCACGCTCACCGACCCTTTTGTAGGGCTGGTGCGGATGGTGACCCCGCAGATCGTGCCGCAAGGCCTCGTCGTCGTTTTCACTGTCTTCTGGCTCGTGGCGGCGCGGCTCTTCTGGTTCTTGACCGCGTTGGCCTATGGGATGCGGCTGACGTGACGAGGCGGCGATGTCAGGCATAAACCAACAAGAACGCCAAAGTATGCTGCAGCGGGACGTGACGCTCGTTGCGACCGCTGGTCTTTCGCTCCTCAACGGCATGCATTTTTCGCCTTGGTTTGACCCGATCGCGATCCTTCTTCGGCCGTTCATAGCAGGAACGTTCCTGGGAACGCCGCTGGTCTCGCTCTATTTGACGTCCATCTTCATATCCGTGATGACTCTGTTGCTCGCCGGTGTACCCGCTGCACTGTACGAGCGTCTCAAGGGGTTTGGCGAAAGCTCCCAGACGTCACTCTACATATGGCTTGCCGCAACGCTCTTGTTGAGCACACCGGCCTTGATGGCGGCGGCCGGCCGATAATTCTGGCGTAGTCGTTCTTGTGTGGCAGTGCTTGTCAAATGCGCAATACCGTAGAAGACTGTGGCGCATGGCCGGTGCCGCCGGGGCAGGCATGGGGCATGCAGTCAGATGCTGGAGCGTATCGAGAGCCTTGCAAACGTGTCCGTTGCGCGCGGCTGCGCCTTCGCCATGATTGCAATCGGCACGACCATGGTCGGGCTTTCCTTCGACCGCCACCAATGCCTGCTCACCGGCGCCCTGCTAGCGCTGTTCACTGCGCTCGTCCTGATTATCAAGGCCATGCGCGCCCATCGCGTGCCTTACGAGGCGACAGAGCTGTGGCTGCTCCTCGGTCGCGGAGAACGACCCTCTGCGGCCGTCGCACAACCGGTCATCGCCCGGGCACTCCGTTCTGCATACTACCGCTTTGCGACCTACTTCGCGCACGGTGCCGCCGGACTTCTTATTCTGGATCTTGCCATTTCGATCATCGCGTAACCTGCATCATGCCCTGCGCCGCGTGAGCGCGGCTCAGGATCCGGACCAGCGAATGGGGCTGACCATGGCGGTCACAGCTTTCTCGCATCAGTGGATCTACCAGTCGCCGGCGCAGGACCTCATAGAGCTGCCTTCAGCCGTATTGAGACGTGATGCGACCGTCAGGGACGTTGTTGGCGTAATTGGCAGGTATGATGATTGTGTCGCAATTGTCGCCGACAATGGCACCCTGATGCAGCTCGCTGACACGCTCGCGATAATCGGCTGGTTTGCTCGCGGGCTCTCAATGAACGACACGCTTCCGCCGCCATCCTCGACCGCTGTGCGTACGATTGGGGCCGACGCGTCAGTGCTGGCGACACTCGCTCACATGATCGCACATCAGCAAAGCTGCGTGGCAATTCTCGACAATCGAGGTTTGCTCAAGGGTGTGGTCAGGCGCGACCGCATCCTGGCCAAGGCTGCTGGGTTCGTTTGGGACATCGCGCGGGCCGCCGGGGCAGAAGAGGTTGGCAAGCCCAGGTCCGGGCACGCGATGCGCGACTTGCAGGCATCCATCGCCGAGGACATGCTCGCCGCCGAATTGCCCACCGAGGCAATTCTCGCCACCATCAGCGGTATCAACATCGAGGTGCATCGATACGTCTTGGCGGATGCTGTCGTCTCGATGGAGAACGACGGTTGGGGCAAGCCTCCGGTGCCGTTCTCCTTTATCGTGCTCGGTTCGAGCGGCCGGCTGGAGAACTTCCTCGACACCGACCAGGACAACGCGCTGATCATCGGTGAGTCCAGACCCGAACCCGAGCAGCGGGAACAGGCCCAAACCTATTTCATCGCCCTCTCGCAGCGCCTTGCCGATGGACTTGCTGCATCGGGCTTTCCCCACTGCAAGGGAAACATGATGGCAACAAGCCCGGTGTGGCGAAAGACTGAAAGCGAGTGGAGTCAGCAGATCAGGATCTGGGTGCGCCGAAAGGAGCCCATACTTCTGATGAACTGCGATGCGCTTCTCGATATGGCGCACGTGGCCGGCGCTGCCGACCTCGCCGGGAAACTGCATCAGGATCTGGTTCGCCTGGTCAGCCGCGAACCGGGCTTTCTGCGGGCCCTCTACAGCATCGAGGAGAACCACGGAGTAGGTCTCGACTGGTTCGGCCAATTGACACGCGAGAAGGACATTTTTGGGCCGGTTGCGGAAGTCAACCTGAAGCTCAGGGGCCTCCTGCCGCTGATAGAGGGAGCCCGTCTGCTGGCAGTGGGAGCGGGGATTCGAGACACCTCCACGGTTGCCCGTTTGCGCGCGCTCGTTGGGCGTGGCGTCGTCTCCGAAGACACGATCACCGGCCTCGTCGAGTCGTATCGCTTGATCGCGGCGCAGCTTCTCCATCACCAGATCGCTACACTCCAATCGCGGGCCTCCTCGCCGGTCAACGTCACCCACGATTCGATGTCACCTGCACAACGCACGGCTCTGCGGTCCGCGCTGCGTCGCATCGCCACTTTCCGGTCTCAGCTACCCTCGCTTCTGGAAAGCACAGCTCAATCGATCACTCGGACCTGATGGCCAGCGCTCTGCTCATCCTCGGCATGTCTGCTGATTGCGGCGTTGCGACCGGGCCCCTGCGCCAAGTTCGCCTGAAAATGACACGCTTCTGATGTCGGCTTCGCTAAGGAGGTCGTTCACTGTGTGCCAAGCGATATTGCACTTGCTCAGGGCTGCTTGGGGTCATCCTGAGACCTCGGTGCGGATCCTTCGCATGTCCGGTTGGCCTTCAAGTGCAGTCATGACGCGAGAGTACGTCTGCTGATCCCTCACCACCGGTCGCATCGCAGCCTGAGAACCAAGTCTGCGTCGGGCCAGTTGCAGTCATTTGTCGATTGTCGTGCGCGGGATGATAAGGAACCGGGTGCGCCCTCGGATCGACGCTCAGTGCATGCAGCTGGCGCGGACCAGCAAGGTGAACGCATCCACATCAAAATCTTGCGCCAAGTTATGCCCTGAATTCGCGAGCCAGCGCTCTTGTGCGGCATACGCCAGTCGCTCCCGCGCCTGCGAGCATTCGAACGTCTGCCGTGCATCATCCTGCAGGAAGTGCACCATCTCATGCACAAGGATGGAGGCCCCGATTGGCGTGTCCCCGCGCCCTTCCTCAGGAAGGTAGATTGTCTGGCGTGAACCATCATAGAGAGCAACGATATCATCCACGTCGCCCAATATGGATGCGGCGCCATGGTATTGAAGAGCCGCTAATTGATTGCGAGGCACGAGCTTGACCGTCGGCGGCGTAGCCGCAGAGGGCAGAGCGAAGTTGGCGGCGAGCCAATCAGCGATCTTGGCAATCAAGGCTCGCCGCATTGCCTCGGGCTGCCGCCTTGCATTCAAACTTGGTTGCTCTGCACCAACGGCGCTGATATCAATTGACGTCCCGACGGCTTCCCCCCATTACCGCCAAGCACATGAGAAGCGGTGCGAGCGGCCGCATGGGCATCTTCCAACAATAGATGCGTAATACTTTAAATTACGAGTGATATTGCGCGTTATGGCTGGTCGCTTCCTTTTCCATATAAAGCGCGCCAGCAACCCGCCAGCCGATGTCCTCTCGACGTCGGCGAAGACGTAATAGACTTTCATCGGGCATGTGAAGGAAATCCGAGTAGGTGTGCTCGGCGATCTGTGCTCTGCGGAATTCGTACGCCACACGGCTGAGAAATTCGTGCAACCGCATCTTTTTCAGTTCGCCTTCGTAATGCATGGGGATCTCCCGGCTCTTTTAGGAGGCCGTCACTTTAGGCAGCGACCTGCCTCATAGACCTTGCAACGTGCTTCTGTCGGTTGGGCGTCACGTCTAGGCTAATGATGAGTTGCGATCTCGACTCTGCGACCCGCCTCATCATCCTGGCCGGCGGATTGCTTCGTGCCGAAAGGATCACTATCGTCCTCGGAGTCATCGTTCTGCGTGCAGTCTTCGCAAAGTGTTTGCGCCTGTTCGGCAGGCGCCCTCGCGGCAATAGCCAACGGGTCAGTCGGATACCCTTTGCCAGGGAGGTAAGAGGTCTTTGCGCTCCCCGCACCTACGTCATTGTCAAGGTACGACTGACAATAATTACAGAGTCCATCGCTACCCCAGACACCATCTAGATCAGCTGCCTGGGTCACGGGGACCGATACTTTGAAAGCAAAAGGAAGTGCGATTGCCAGCATGCCGATACGCGAAATTGACCACATCTTCCGCCTCCAAACTAAAGAGAGCTTGTCAGAGAGTCCGTATAAATCTCGTCCGGGCGCTTCGAAAATGGGGCTCTCAAAGGTTTCGCCTGGTCCCGACACGAAAGCCGCTTGAAGCGGTGTTGGTCGGTCATGTATTTTTGCCTCAGATGACGTCGCCAACTGAGACTGTTACTAAGCTTGATTATTGAATGTTTGATGCACTCGGTCGTCATCCGTTTGAAGGAGCGAGCAGAACATCAAATCATCCGAACGAATGATTCGATCGATAGCAGTTCGGTTCGCGCAAGTTGGCGGCAGGCGGCCATGTGCTGGCAAAATTTTGTCCAAGGTGCACTGGCCCATAGGACAATTCGACGGATGCCATTTTCAGAACGTGCATTTGAACGACCGAGCTGAGCATGAGTGCGAGTGCACGTTCCGCAAACGCAAAGTAGTGAGCTTGCGTGGTTGTCTTGCGAGGATCCAATGGCCACCGACAACCAAGTTCTCGATGTTGTTGGGACAATTTACGACTGCGTTATTGAGCCTAATAGGTGGCCGGAGGCATTGGAGCGGCTATCCGGCCTGCTCGATTGTTCGGGTGCTGTAGTAACTCTCCAGGATCCACGACAGCGAAGAGTGAGGCTCGTGACCGGTTGGGGGTTTACGCCCCAATTCTCTCAGGCGATGGATGAGGCGGCTTCATTCAACCCACTGATGTCTTCGGGCTGGTACATGAATGAGGATGAGCCTTTCACTGGCGTAGAAATGCTCGGTCGCGACGCCTACTACGCATCCCGCTTTTATCGTGAGGTATTGCGTCCCCACGGATATTGCGACGCTGCGATATCAATTTTTGCCAAAACCAGCAATCGGTTCGGTGCAATTTCTCTTTCGCATACGACTGAGCAAGGGGAATGGAACGGCACGCAACTTCATGACGTTCGAAAGATCGTGCCGCATGTGCGCCGCGCCGTTACAATATCAGACCTTCTCGATGCCCGCACGCTGCATCAAGACATGCTCTCGACAACACTTGATCTACTCACGGTTGGTATCATCCTCGTGGACAGCCATGCACGCGTCATTCATGCCAACCGTGCGGGGTTGCAGCATCTCGACGATCGCACAGCGCTCCGCCGCGACGGCGACTATTTGTCTGCGCGATTGCCTGTAGCCTCGCAGGACTTGCGTGAGGCCATTGCGGCAGCGGCCAACGGTACAACAGTGACTCCTCCAAAATCTGGGTCTGTTGTCTCTGTACCGGGTGCCCATGGGAGCGATCTTGCCGTCTGGGCTTTGCCGCTTGATTCTGGTCTGCGAAGCAATCTTGCTGCATCCTTCGCTGCCAATGTCGCCCTGTTTATACGCGAGCTAGGAGACACATCGCCCTTTCCAGGGGAACTGTTTGTCAAGCGATACAAAATCAGTTCGGCAGAATGCCGTGTCCTAATGATGCTCGTACAGGGGCTTTCGCTCGCGGAGACATGCGATGCGCTAGGGATCAGCGAGCCAACGGGGAAAACCCATCTCACCCACTTATTTGCAAAGACGGGCACCAAGCGCCAGTCGGAATTGATGCGCCTCGCCATGAGTGCTCTAGCGCCTGCCAGCAATGAGATTCGTCGAGGCCGAAACAGCCATTGCTGAAATTCGTGACGCGTCAGGGCATGCCGAGGGATTGGGCGCGATTATTCTCGGCTACATGCGTCAGATCGAAGCCGGAGTGAAGCAACTCCGGAGGCTAGATTTATAGAAGCGACGGGCTACTTACATTGGCCGCGCTAAACCTCTATCGAGCCACGATGGCCTCCTCCAATGAGTTGCTCGCTCCCGTCTTCGCCCTGAGAAAACCGACACCCGAAGTTGGGAAGAACTGTTTAGGGTCCGGACCCTTTAACGTGCCTGGGTAGGGATTCCCAAATCAGTCGAACCGTGATTCCGTGTTCTCCAGCGGGTGAGGCACGGATATGTCTGATCTGTTTTGGTTTTCCGACGAGCAGTGGGCGCGCATCGAACCGATGCTACCGAAGAACACGCGCGGCTTGAAGCGCGTCGATGATCGCCGCGTGCTGAGCGGCATCGTGCATGTTCTCAAATCGGGCGGGCGATGGGCAGTCTACCCGGCCGACTACGGTCTTAAGAAAACCATCTACAATCGCTTCGTCAGATGGGCCGAGCGCGGCATCTGGGAGGACATTTTCGCAGCATTGGCGGGGCGCGATGAGGACGCCGACCGGTTGATGATCGACAGCACCATCGTCAAGGCGCACCGTTCGGCGGGTTGCACAAAAGGGGGGCGCGAGCCCATGCTATTGGTCGCAGCAAAGGCGGACGCACAACCAAGATCCACGCCGTCACCGATGGCCAGGGCCGGCCGATCGTGCTCGCGGTAACGCCCGGAAACAAGAGCGATTATACGACTGCTCAGGACTGTATCGGGGCGGTGCCGCCAGCAAAACATCTGATCGCCGACAAGGGCTACGACAGCAACGCATTGCGTGATTGGCCGAAGAGGCGCGGCACGCAACCGGTGATCCCGCCGCGCTCGAACCGCAAGGTGCAACTGCGCTACGACATGAAGCTCTACCACGAACGCAATCGTATCGAACGCAGTTTTGGCCGGCTCAAGGACTTTCGCCGCATCGCCACCCGCTTCGATCGCAACGTGAAGAACTTCATGGCGGCCCTCTGCCTCGCCGCCGTCGTCATCTGGTGGTGCTAAAGAGTCCGGACCCTAGACGCCTTATCAGCCGTGCGGCGCACTCCCCTATCGGGGAGTTGTGACATCGCCTGCGCTTTGAGCTGCGTCCCGCGACACAGCACGACCATTGCGCGACTAGAACTTGCGCACCCAACCAAAGGACATGCCCCAAAACTTCACCGAATTTCTTGCATAGACGGAGCTTTGCATTTTCAGCTTTAGCGCAGCGCCGTATTCCGGCACATCGACGTTGAGCACCGGACCGAGTGTCAAGCTCTCAGCGCGTCTGCCATCAGGAGGCACGGCCACGCCCAGCAGCTCGTCGTCCTCAAATTGGATGAGATAGTTGCCGGCCACACCGATCTGGAATCGACCCATTCTCTCGGACAGCGCGAAATCGAGGCTGGCAATTGAACCCGTCAGATAGCTGGTTTCCGGATTTTCCAAATACTTGTTCAAGTAGAATTTGGCGCTGAACTCTGTGCCCTCGAAAAGCAAAGGAGGCGTCGTGTACGTGACGGCGACGCTCGGCGCGATATCGTAGATGTTGGTACCCGTGCTGCGCGCCCGGTCCGTTGGGCTTTGTGCGTCAAACCTACCTAGCGGCAGGACAACACCTATCCCGGTCGAAACTGTTAAGCCTTGTTGGATCGGCAACGCACCTACGTACTCCGACGGCCGAACAGTACCGAAGGACCTCGACCAACTCATCTCGACGTATGGATCTCCCACACCAACGGTACATTCGTTTGGTTCATTGGGAAAAAGTCGACCGCATATCGCACCATTTGGCACAATTCCAGCGACGCCTATCGAACCACCCAAGATTTGGGTAGGCAGGACATAGAGCAAAAATGGACCCGTAAAATATTTGGTCAGTCGAGCTTTCTGAAGCCCGTTGACGGTTTGACCACTGCCATCGACGAAGTCGTACGCGGGCGATCCCAACAAGATCATTCCGGAATAGAGCCCCGGGGGCGGCAGCTGTGCCGATCGAATGTCCGTTCCGCCTATAGGGCCCGCTATTGTTGGGCCTTCAGCAGCACGCACTTTCGGACAACACGAAAAAACAAGCGCCAGGATGCTTGCGACAACCTGAACGCCTCGCATGAGAGAACCTCCACCTTGTTTTGGAGGTCAAACATAGCGTTCGAATCGGCGTGCTGGCTGTCACAAATGCGCCACTTCTGCCTGCCGATGCGCCGCTAATACCTTCGGTTGGTCGCACTCAATGAAAGACAAATGCATAGCGCTATGAACCGGCCGAATCGGCCGCGTAAAGCCCGGTAAGTGCACAACGATTGCATGATCTCCGTCTCTGCTTGTGTTGGCCACGCGCAACCTCGTCCAGCAAAGGATTTCCTATCTTTGCGCGCACGATGGCTACTCGGTACTAATCTCGGCGCATTGACACCCCTCCGCCCTTCGCTGTCGACGTTGAAGCTATGCACTCGGACCGGTTTCGTTCCCTGACGTTCTCCAGACCAACGTCGAGGCCGTTGGCTAAAGTGCTGCAGTTCGTCACCAGGGCGGATGAATTACGATTGGTTGCGGGCATTGGATGGAGTTCCGGACTTGTGCGCATCGCCGTCGCCTTCAATTTACGAGCGCTCCTGATGAGGTGCGCAAAAATCCAACGGGATGGAAGAGGCTTTATCAACTTCTCAGCCGCAATCATGCCGACACGCGGCAGCGCGTCATGAGCAACGGGAAACTTCATGCGGCGCACATCCGAGTCGACGCGCTGTGGTGCAAAGAGAAAGCTAACACAGCGCAGAGGATATGCCCGAACCGGTTGCGGCAGTCGCTACGGCACTCGCGGTTAACAGTCGCGATCGGGCTCGAAACATCAGGAACTGACAGAAGTCACTCTTACCACAACGGGTGATATTGCAGTCGCTCACGTCCGCAGAGGGTCAAGGGCGGGCTTAAGCGGCGTTCATAAGACTACCGGACTGCCTCCCATACCGACCGTCAGCGCATGACAGACGAGAGCCGACGCGATAGGTCTGAGACCAGCCGTCATCCCGCGTTCGTCGGTCGGGGCCAGCAACGGACTTGGTGCCGGTCAATGCAAGGCTGTTTGACAACGCGTAAAAAGGCACATGAACCTGCTGACCTCGACTTCAGCGCGGAATGGATTGAGTGGGATGGGGAAGAAAGATAAGGCAGTCGAACTGCAATCGGAGATCACTTGTCCGCACTGCGGGCATAAGACAGTTGAGACCATGCCGACGGATGCCTGTGTCGGCTTCTATTCGTGCAAGGGCTGTGGTGTGATGTTGAGACCGAAGCAAGGAGATTGCTGCGTATTTTGCACATATGGCACGGTACCGTGCCCGCCGATCCAGATTGATCGGACCTGCTGCGGATCGTGAGTGTGAATTCGGCAATGGGTCACAATCAACGGGCAGTAACCATTGGATGGAAGAAGTGGACCGAAACCGGTCGTGAGAACAGCATGTTAGGTTGAAGGAGGCGCATGCTGGTCTGTCTCTCAAACAAGGAGACAGACCATGGAAGATCCCAAGACGCAAATCGCCCCAACTGAACCGGCCGCCAAGCCCGCGCGGATGCCTTGGAACAAAGGCAAGCTTGTCGGCGCTAAGCCACCGCTGCGACCGAGTCACGTCTGGTCGATCCGGACCAAGCTTCAAATCGAAGGCAAGAAGAGGGACCTCGCCCTCTTCAATCTTGCCATCGACAGCAAACTGCGCGGCTGTGACGTCGTTGCGATTCGCGTCGATGATGTCGCCCCTAGTGGCTACTCGATGGATCGCGCGACCATTCGCCAGAAGAAGACTGGACGGCCGGTGCGCTTCGAGCTCACCGACCAGACGCGACTGGCCATCGACGAGTACCTCCGTTTGACCGGGCGCAAGCCCGGCCAGTTCCTCTTCGCCGGTCGCGGCGATAGAGGCGGACTGACGACGCGGCAGTATGCGCGGCTTGTGCAAGAATGGGTAGCGAGCATCGGTCTCGATCCAGCGAAGTTCGGCACGCACTCGTTGCGGCGCACGAAGGCGGTGCTGATCTACCGGCGGACAGGCAACCTCAGAGCCGTGCAGCTACTGCTCGGACATTCGAAGATCGAGAGCACGGTGCGCTACCTCGGCATCGAGGTCGACGATGCTATCGAGATCGCCGAGAAGATCGACATCTGATCTGCCGACGCTATACCACCGAGACCGGACTTGATCGGCGGCACTTTACGTGCCGCCGCCTGCTGCGATGCCGATGACCGCTTGTGGGATGTCTCGTTTGACGCAGCAAGCCTCATGACCGTCATGGATTTGGGCACCCTTGCGGCTGGTTTGCGGAAGCAATTGACAAAATGGAGAGCAGCAACAGCCCCGCGGCTTCGCGTTAATTTGAAAAAGCCACCGTCAACTTGTAGGCGCCTGCGGCATCGCCGTAATAGTCGCTAACCTCAACGCGGAAGGCCTTTCCCTGTTTGACAGGCAGCGACAGCGATAGGTCTGCACCGGCCGTAGTGTTGTGATTGTGAGTGAGGTGAACTTTGTCGTCGCCGAAGACGTCGATGCGGGGCCTTAGCGTCTTCGAAGCGTTGACGAGTGTAACTTCCATCGCCTTGGCGCCGTCTGGCGCTTCAACCCGATAGAAATCGTGGTCCTTGCCGTCCATGATGCCGGCTTCTATTTCCGCATTTGGTGAAATCGATCGCGCACTCAAAACTTCGTCGTTGGGTTCGTGCTTGTCGTAGGTCTTGCTCGGACGAATCTCCAAAAGGTAACCGCCAACGCTTTCACCGTAGTAGTTGCTGATGCGGACCAGGTAGCGCGTACTGGGTTCGCTCACAAATCTGTATTCGAGATTCGAACCGGGGGTCGTGTTGTGATGGTGTCCGAGGCTCGCCTTGTCGGCACTGAACAGCTCAATGCGCGGCTCCAAAGTCGTCGAACGATTGTCGAGTGTTATCGCAATCCAATCGCGATAAGTTGGCGGGGCTCTGAACGCAAATACGTCTGCATCCTTCGCCGCTCCGATCGATGCCGAAACCCACTTTTCGAGCGAGATGGCATTGGTATTCAGGTTGTCGTTATTGGGCTCATTCTCCTGGGCAGAAACCGCGACCTCCTTGGGCGCCTCAAGCTCAAGTGATTCGAGTGCCTGAGCCTTACGAACTTCAACCACCTCCCGATTGAAGTCTTGTGAAATGCCGCGTGCAGCTTGAACGGCTTCAGCGAGTCTCCTTCTTGCCTCCTCGACCGGGATCGTGGGCTGTGTTTTTTCATCGCCGCCGGTGTCGGTGCCGTGAGACGAAGTGCTCTGTGTCGAGGACACCGAACGCGCCACTACTGCCGAGATTTCCTCGAGTTTAGAGTCATAAGCCCTGGCTTTCGCCTTGCATTGCAGGAACTGTTCCGGGTTCAACCTGCCAGCATCAAGGACGGTGCAGCACGTCTTGAGATTGAGTGCCGCCATCTGCGCACGCTCCCCAAGTTCGATCAGCGGCTCGCGTCCAATCGTTACTTCTCCTTCGGTTTTCAGAAAGCTGATCTTCGTCGAAAGCCCAATCGATGTTTGTTTGAAGATCGCTTCACATGGCGTTGCGCGCGTCTGTGCAAAGTCATAGCCAAGATAAATGAGCACCATCATCAGCAGCAGGCCGGAAACCGCGAAAAATGGGGTAAGCAAAACGGTACCGCTCGACGCGCCACGAAATTTTGGTTCGAGATGTTTGACTTCTTCTCTCGACATCCCCGCCCTCTTGGTCCCAAGAGTAGCCAACTGAAATATCAACTATCGTTGTCGATAATCGGTCACTCCACAATCCCAAATGCCGTCGTTTCCAAGCACGCATTTCCCTTCGCGCTGCTGCTTGACCGCATCCCTCACCGCATCGACCGTGACTTCGGCGAGAGAGTAAAGTAGTTCGTCAGCTTGTTTGAGGGGGCACGCCAGACTGCGAGCCAAGGGTTGCTCTGCCAATCTGGCTTTACGCTGGCTCAGGCATTGCTCGTATCGACTGCTGAATTCCTGATTGAATTGATGCCTTGCGCGCTCATTGTCGATTTTGATCTCGTTGTTCCTCGCCAAATCGATCGTCTTCCACTGCGGACCGAACTTGGAAACCGCCCGGTACATCCAGTGCGCCCAATAGGGTTTAACGCCGCTTGCGAGAAGAGCGTGGAAAAAGACCCGGTGCACGGCTGCGGCGGCGACGGTCTGCTTGGCATGATCAATGTAGTAATCGTGGATGACGGCAGCTCGGATGTAATGGCTGTTCCAACTGCTACCCACGATTGGCTTTAGGCCCGGAGGTATCGTCGCACCATCAGTCAGGTAGCCTTGCGGTACGTCCCAATGAAGGCCGCTTGGATCGATGTATCCAAATCGGGACTCAACGCGCTTCATGGGCGGGATCCGTCCGGGTATAAATTTACGACTGAGCCGAAGTGGCGCCTTGAAACAACCGTACCGTTTGGTGCAGCGCTGATCGAGATTGAAGCAGGGATCAGGAGCTGGACCCGGAGCTATCGACGGGGTCGAAAATGGAACTTGTACCGCGACGTATGCGCAGCGCGCTTGCGCTGGTGTCACCACAACTAGGGCCACCGTGCCTATGATGACAATACCAACGGCGATTTTGAAACCTGTTCGAAACATCGCGTCTGCTCACTCTCGTTCGCAAGCGTGAAATTCGCGAACCATTCATAAGCGGACATGTGCTTGCTGTCGATCAGTCTCTCTAGACCATAGCCATTGAACGTCCGGTAATGGGATCGACCGACCGTGAATTCTGGGTGCGCCGACGCCTTGGGTCAATTCCTGCCACACTGAGACACGGACGATCTGTGGAAGTGTGCTTTCCCCCGACCAGTTCCAACTTTATGCGTACGATTTAACTTGCCATCGCAACGGAAATGGCGGCGCCCAGGGAGAAAAGGTTATATCTTCGCGGGTCGGGCGCGGCATGCGACTGCCTGCGCGCGGAACGATTCTAGAGAAGACCCAGATCCGTGGCCCGCGCCAAGCGGGCTGGTGACCGGCCTCAGCGGGCAGCATGTCGGATCCAGTCCAAACACTCGGAAACGAAGCACACGTCTGTCAATATGACAGTCTAACAATAGCTTCGTCGAATGTGGCGAAAATGGTTTGGATCACAAGTCGCATTCAACAATCTTGTGATGTGATTTCATGGGTCCATGCTGAAGCGGCATGCGTAGTACAGCCAGTTGCGATCATATGCAAAAATCTCGGGCGGAGTTTGTCTGAGAATTTTGGATCGCGACGCGACGCGTCGAGAGACGCGAGGGTAATCCAAGAACGGAGCAAACCATGAAACTACTCAAAATGCTGGCTGTCGCAGTCCTGATGGCATTACCTCTCACCGCTGCTCATGCGGGGTCGAAAGACATTGTCGATACCGCAGCATCTGCCGGCAAGTTCAATACGCTGGTGGCCGCAGTGAAGGCCGCCGGCCTAGTGGACACACTTAAGGGCAAAGGGCCATTCACTGTCTTCGCCCCAACGGACGAGGCTTTCGCTAAGCTCCCCAAGGGGACTGTCGAAGACCTTTTGAAGCCGGAGAACAAGGACAAGCTCGTGAAGATCCTGACCTACCACGTTGTGCCCGACAAGATCATGTCGTCGGAAATTGCCGGCAAGAAGGCTCAGGTAGCCACTGTAGAAGGCTCGAAATTGTCCGTCGACGCAACTGATGGGGTCATGATCGACAAGGCAAAGGTCGTGACAGCCGATGTCACGGCATCTAATGGCGTTATTCACATCATTGACACCGTTGTGATGCCGAATTCCTAAGAAGTGATGATCGTATCTCCTAACCCGGCCAGGCACCCCTGGCCGGGTTCTGCCTTATGAATTGCTAGCTCTTCACAATCGATAATTGGCAAATCCAGGAAGCGGATGCCTTCTGCTGGACGAACTCGTCCTGAAGGCGCTCTTCAGCGATGAGGTGATAACGCGGCTGCTGGCCGCTTCGATGAAGCGGGTCCGGCGAAAAAGAACGGCCAATTGTGCCCCCGATAAAAGCCCTTCACGGGGCATTGACAAGGTTGTGACGAGCGCTGGTCCGAGTGTCGGCCTCGACCATATAACAGATGCGCTGCCGATGCAGCGGACGCAAGTTACCTCACTTTGACATGTACAATATCAGAGAAAAGGAACATGAGCTTGTCCCGTACTCTCTCTATCGCTGCCGTTGCCCTGGCTGGTTTATCCGCCCCGTCGCTTGCCGCAGGTCCGAAAGCGGCGAACTTTGATACCGCCAATTCGATCGGGTTATATACTGCGGAAATGTCAGTTGCCGCGAATGCCGACCAAGTGCGAAAACTGCTGCTGTCCCAGGGCTACTCCAACGTGTCGCCGCTCGTACCTGACCGGAACGGTCGTTGGACGGGTATAGCGATGAAAGATGGTAAACGGGAGTTCGTAGCGGTTGCCTTTCCCAGAGCCTCGCCATCGACCAATTAGTATCATCTCGTTCCAGAGTAGCGGGAGCGTGCGCATTCCCTAGTGGATTGGGCGCTCTCGTCGTTTGTTGTGTTAGCAGGTCACCACGCCGACTGAACTGCTGAAGGCTGAACGGCAACACTAGTGTTGAGCGCCGGCACGACGGTCGATGTGGGTCATGAGCAGGCATGTCCTGCGAGCTCAAATCTCGTCTGCGTCACCCTCGGTAAGAGACATCATTTGGCGACGGCACCCTCGCTTGCGCTAGCGTGGCCGCTGATTGGCGGCGGCAACGATGTCCTGTGACGAGAGTTGATAGACCCAAGGACGCCCTGGGGTTGAGAGACGGTGCCGCCGGAATCCAGCCTCCTTCAGCCCCCGATCAAAGCGGCCCTGCGTGAGTGGCTTCAGATCATAGAATTCGCAAAACTCGCCGTATAGGTTCAACAACCGCCGACGGGACATCTCGCTTGTGTCGATCTCCGGATGGCTCCGCAGCCACGACGCGAAATTCTCGGTGCTGGCTTCGTGGACGTCCAAGGACAACTTAGGGATTTCATCGTCTTGCTCCTTGATGCCGCCAATCAAGGACAAGCAGGGACGTAGCAGCTTCAGCATTGTTGCGCTGCCCGGCCCCGAGACCGGGCACTTGGTGAACGTGCTCCTTCAGCTCGCGTGCGCTTCTTCTTCAAACGCTTCTCGTGAGCAGCCTTGAGCTTAGCCGCGACCCGGATCAGGCGTTCATCGGCCAAGTCCTCAGCGACGGCGATTTGCGAGATTAAGCGTTCATAGGTCGTCTGCCACATACCCTTCGGTCGATCGGGAAAGCAGATATCGGGATCGGCGCCCAGTCGCGCACGGATCTTATCGGCGCGGCGTCTTGCTCGGTCGTTCCGGCCCTCGCTTTGGCTCGCGTAGCTGAGCCGGTAGCAGCAACGACAACAAAAATACCGCCCTCCAGCATAGAGTTTTGCAACCCGCCGCTGGCATGGCTGCCCATCGACAACGCCTGGGCAAATGAAATAGGGGCGTGCGCCGCCAAAGTGGCAGGCCAGCCACACGACCCGTACAGGCTCATTGATGTCTTCCGACTCTCCACCGTACACGCTGACACGGTAGGACAGGACTATGCGGCCTTCGCTTCCGATCAGCCCTATGGCAGCAACCTTCTGACCATTCCTCGACCAATTCCAAACGCCGATGTATCTGGGTGTCAGAGCCCCGGCCTTGCGCAGCCGGTTCACGTCAAGTGATCGGCAAGAATCGACGGTTCGTTTGCCCCGGTATGGTCGTCCGGAACCTAGGCCACCCATGTGACGGACCTCCGCTTTTTGCCGAAATCATCTACGAATTTTCGACTTTTTCGACTATGTGGAAAAGCTTGCGACATTGACGCTTATGGATATTGGCGACTGCCGCCGTTCACCATTGCGACACGACCTGATCGCTTTCCCACCATGGTTGCATGCCACTGCAGACCGAGCGGACACGATGATAAACGTACATAGAGCCGTTACGGGCTCGCATCATCGCCCGGTCTTCCTGGATGCTTTCAAGCTTGTGCATCCAGAGTGGAAATGCCAGCGCGGGAATGAGCCCCAATGCGCTCACGTGGTCGAATATTGAATTGGGTCCAATCCCAAACAGTTCTTCGCGGCTCCATCCGAATTGCACTGCTCGCGAGAAGTTGGGCGTGTTCAAGAACAGGCGCGTTAGGTCCAGCAGCCGGTAGCCTTCCAAGGACGTTGGCTCTGGGAGTTTATCAATCGAAACGTTGATTTCGGTTGCGTACCATTCCGATAACTCTGTGCCATCGGGGATGTTTGCCCCTTGTTGCACGTGGTCGATGTTGGCAATCTTGTTGTCGGTAGGTGGTGCCGATAGCGCAGCGATAACGGCCAGCCGATAACGCCGCAACTTATCAAGCAAGTCCGGTTGAAGAGCGGCCCTGGGGCCGCGAAAGCGGATTGCGCCGTTGTGAACATCAAGGCGCAGCCCCGCCCGCTCGGCGGCAGCGATGATTTCAGTGGCAAGCGACATTGGGCTCATATGAAACCCTCCACGTCATCAGAAGCTTTGTCTCCGTTCAATACTTCGTCGCAAAGTTCCATATCTCCACAAGGCGAAGAAGTTGGCGATATTTCAATGGCTTGACATGAATCCAAGAGTTCCACGTTTTGGCGGCGTGTGGAACTTGCACAACCCTCGCGGTCTGGATTTAACTCCATGATTGGACGACTGTTTCTCTCCGGGGGTGGAGGTGTGGAACTTTCATTGGAGGGTGGGGGCGAGGGCAGGTAGCGCACCCAGGCGTCGCGAAAATCATCACGCCTGTACTGGTTCGCCATACGCCCCTTGTGAGGAGCGATGTCGTAACGCTTCAGGGTTCGTGCGAGCCAGTGCGGTGTGATGGGCCGACCTTGTCGCAATTCAGCCCAGGGCCAGCTCTCATTTTCGATCAACAGTCTGACCAATTCACTGGACGCAATCGCATCAGTACCCCGAGCGTCGAAAACTTCTCGGATATGGGACAGCAACCGTACACCGGTCGAAGCATTTGCATCGCCATCCCTTGCGGACGACAGCTGAAGCGCGGCCTTGCGAGCCCGCTCTGGCCAGTCTCCGCCGGCCATGTCTGCTACGGCAAGGAGAGGGCGCCAACAATCTCGTGCGCGATCATCAAGACCCGGTGGCATATCTGGGTCTGCGCCCTGTAGTGCCTGCACGTCATCGAGCGCCCATCGCGCCGCTTTGGCACGCTGTTCATGCAGTGCCGAGTAAGCTTTCCGCGAGAAGCGCTCGACGCTCTCATGCTCCAATCGGCGGCGCAAGGTGACTACGATGCTGCGATCTTGCAGGGTGTCTGGAAGCTCACCGATCAGCGCGAGGACCTTCGGGCTCCAGGTTGAGAACGGACGGGGTTCGAAGTCCTCCCCCTCCGTGCGTATCACGAAGGCCGAGTCTCGTGTAAAGCCAGAGTTCAAGACGCCGCGCATGTTTTCGTCATTACGCGTGTAGGTCTCGGCTTCATCTAGGAGCAAGGTCGGATAGTACTTTTCTATGGATCGAAACAGTGAAGGCGCAGTGATGTTGGCGGCAGGCAGCGGTTTTGGCACCAGTTGGTGCAGGATCTGCAAGAGGGTTGTTTTGCCGCATCGCTTCTCCGGGCTCTCGATTGCCAAGATTGGAGAATGGTCCGCGGCGTCGTGCGCATGAGCAAACATCACCCACAAGGCAATCGTTGACGCGGCGCCGGCGGGCAGAACCATGAACCGCGAGATAATGCGGGCAATATCCGCCAGCAGTTCCATGCCGATAACCGGATCTGGCCACGGCTCGACCCCACAAAGAATGTTGCCTTGGCGAGGCTGTTCAGCCAGAGATCTGTTCTTGCGCGCGTCCTTGACCGCTTCGTCAAGGCATCCAACCGTTATGCCGAAACGGGCCGCGGCATCGCGGCGTTGACGGCCGTATTCCAAGGGCGAGAGCTGGCAGAGGGACTCGATCTCTTTATCGGTCATAGTCGCGGCCATCGGTTGGGCGCGCAAATGCAGTACCTACGAGCGCGAACAGTTGATCGGGCGACTGCGAGGTGCCTTCCGTGGGCGCCGGTCGTCTTGGGAGCTTCATCATTCGACGCTCGTCAAGCGTTCGAGCTCGGAGCGCGGCACCAGCGTGCGACCGGCAATTCTTATGCACTTCAGCTCGCCCGACTTGACCAGCTGATAGAGCGACGTGCGCCCAATTCCGAGCGCGACACAGGCGTCCTGAATGCGGTAGGCAAATTGCTGAGGAATGCGATGTTCGGATTCGGGTATTGATTTCTTCATGATCACCTCGCGAATTGGAGTGATCACGATCGTGCGCTGATTTGCGCAGCAGTTCGGCCGATAATGCCAGGAATGTCAGGCCAGAATTGATTATTTACTGCCCTTGGACTTTAGCCACTCGTCACGCCAAGTGCCGACATGCCCTCGCACTGTGGAATCGGCTGGCTCATCAATGCGTTGAGACTGGAACCAGGCAATAACCCACTTCTCAGCGTCGGCCTGTTGACGCCATCCTTCCTCAGCATCTGCCGCCCACATTCCCATGTAGTCGAGCCTTTCCAGAAAGGCTGATTTGCAGTCTTGCCAAGGATAAGCAGGCCGTCGTCCACGTTTTGCCGCACTTCGCCCGGTCATCTTTGTTTGCGGATCGTCGATGCTCTGATTGCGAGCCTTCAATTGCCGATAGGTTTGGCGGCGCCAGTCTTCAAAGGACCTGCGTTCGACGGAAACGCCTCGTATATCGGCTCCACATCGGTCGCTTGGGTGCCTGATCTCAGCGTAGTGGGGCGCAGCTGCGATCGTGTTCTCAATTGTCGTAAAGCCTCGCGTTTGACCGAAATGCGCAACGTCCACGTGATGCGCGGTCCCGCCATTTGCAAACTGAAACTGCACTTTTCCCTCGAGCCCAGCACGACTGAGAGCGCACTCGAACTTTGCCCATGCCATATGTTGTTCGTGTATGGGGACATCTGTCAGTATGCCGCTGTGAGAGGGTTCATAGGCGTCGGCTGACAGGTCTGCCGGCGTGCAGCCGTAGAGCGCGAAGCAGATAGCCTCGCTGAGAGGCATCAATTCCGGACGTGTCAGTGTCATGCCGAATGCTCCGCCAAATTTATGATGTTGTCGGCACCATCGCAGAACCTCGCCCAAGCCTCCATGAGCGCGCGGCGCTTCTCGAGCGCGTCTCCACGGCGGTAAGCGCGCTCGACCGCGTCCCCTACAGTATGCGAGAGCGCCGCCTCGGCTATCTCACGCGGATGGCTTGTTGCCTCTCCTGCCCAGTCCCGAAAGGAACTGCGGAAGCCATGAACCGTTGCGGGCTTGGCGTCCATTCGGCGCAGCACCATTTCGAGAGCCATGTCGGATAGTGGTATGTTGCCATCCTGACTGGGAAAGACGAAGTCCCCACACTGTGCTTCATACATTTCACGCAGAATTCCGAGGGCGCGCGCGCTCAATGGTTTGCGATGTTCACGGCCAGTTTTCATGCGGACAGCGGGCACGGTCCAGATGCCGGCCTCCCAGTCGATTTCGATCCAACGCATCCCTTCAATCTGTCCGTCACGAACAGACCGCAGGACCTCTCCAGAGCGCGGCTGAGTGAGAATGATGAACTCCAGGCATCGTGCGGCTGTGCCGTTTCGTGCTCGCAGACGCCGGACAAAGGTTGGCACCTCCTGCCAAGGCATCGCCGGATGGTGGCCGCGTCGGAGCTTGGGCCGCTTGCCGAGAAGGTGATCCAGATGGCCACGCCAGCGCGCTGGGTTCTCGCCTGTCCGAAAGCCGTGCGCCTTGGCGGCATCGAGCACCTTTTCGATTCGCCCCCGTAGACGGGAGGCGGTCTCAGCCTTGCTGCGCCAAATTGGACTCAAAATGGCCAGGACATCGGCTGTTTGGATCGCATCGACCGGTTTGGAGCGGATCGGCGCGCAGTAGGTCGTCAGCGTAGTGCGCCATTGAGCTCGATGTTTCTCGTTCCGCCAAGACCCCTCTAGCGCAGCAATGACTTGATCGGCCATCTCGGCAAATGTCGGGATAGCGGGCTGTCGCTCGTCTGATCGCCGAGACTCAATCGGATCGCGCCCCGATGCGAGCAAGGCACGCGCTTCGGCCGCCTTCTTACGCGCTTCAGCTAGGGGAACCGCCGTGAGGCCGCCAAGACCCATTTCGGACAGCTTGCCGTCTCGACGACGGCGGTAGAGGAAGATCCAGCGCTTGGACCCGCGCTGATCTACAACAAGATATAGGCCGCCACCGTCGCTATGCCGTCCTGGCTTGGTGAGCGTTTGAACCGCACGCGCATTCAGGCGTTTGATTAGTCGTGGCATTTCCCGCGCAACCCGAGTGACTACGGTTCGAATCCTTGAATGGGATTCAAACCAAGTGCGCAAAGCGCACCCCAACATTTACCCCAGCATATAACACGGTTTGGGGCGGTCAGCCCCGGACCGATGCGTATAGCTTCAGCTAAAAACTGTTGATAATCAGGGAGAGCGTGAACGGGGATGAACTCGATCGAACAGGTGTTCTGCGGACTCCGTCTCCGCCAGCTATATTCACCTCACGACAATTCAGAACCGCTCTTAGCTCCTAAAAGGCAAGCTAAAACGCTCGGTTGGCTCCACAATGTTTCCTTCGCATCGGCTCATGTTTGCCCGCGAAATGCCATGTCAGCGCATCAAGAAAGGGGGACAGGAAGGGGGATTGGCGTCGCGAGGCGAAAGTGACGAAAGCAAATGCCCTGACCTCTGTCTTCGTGAAGCAATGCCGCCGTCCGGGAGTCTATCGAGACGGGCAAGGCCTCATGCTTCGTGTCGAGACGACCGGTGCCAAGCGCTGGGTCCTCCGCATCAGCGTGCGCGGGCAACGGCGCGATATCGGGCTTGGTTCGGCGAACGCGGTGACGCTCGCCGAAGCTCGTGAAAAAGCGATTGATCTACGAAGGTTCGCACGCAACGGCCTAGATCCGGTTGCGGCTCAGCAAGCTGTGCGAACCGCCGTTCCTACATTTGCTGAGGCTGCTATAGCGGTCCACCGACAGAGACTCAACGCTTGGTCCAACGGCAAGCACAGCAGTCAGTGGATCAACACGCTTCGCGCCTACGCTTTCCCTGTAATCGGCCAAAAACTGGTCTCCGAGATCACCTCGGCCGATGTCCTATCAGTCTTGATGCCGATCTGGCTCCCGAAGCACGAAACAGCACGGCGCGTCCGGCAGCGCATTCGCGCAGTCCTTGAGCGGGCCACCGTTGCCGGCCACCGCGCAGGGGCTAATCCCGCCGTTGGCGTAGGTTCCGGTCTGCCAAGGCCGCCTGATCGGCGACGCCACTTCGAAGCAATGCATTACGAGGCGGTTCCGCAATTCGTGAGGGATCTTCAGGAGTGTGGTTCGGGTGAACTCGTCAGACTGGCGTTGGAGTTTCTAATTTTCACCGTTGCCCGAACCGGCAGCCTCCGCCGCCATATGGCAGGCGCGGTTGAGTTGACGCGTCGTCATCGGCAACAGCGGGTCGCGGCCTGGAAACAGCCAACCCTTCGAGCGGCATTGAGGCCACCAGGCACGCAGGAGTTCCAGAAGCTGCGGCGACAGCATCGCGTGACGATCCTTACGCCCCTTGCCCATCTCGACCCGGATCAACATGCGCTTGGAATCGATGTCGCCAACCCGCAGCATGACGACCTCGCCGGCGCGCAAACCCGCACCGTAAGCGATGCTGAGCGCCGCCTTGTACTTGAGCCCGGGCCCTGGTGCAGCCTCGAGCAAGCGGCCGACGTCCTCAGGCGAGAGTACACGCGCGGCAGTTTCTTGGGGTAGTGCGTGCGGGCAATCTGATGGGCGAGGTCGACACGGCCGCAGGTGATGGTGAGTAAAAGGCGCAGCGCCGATGCCTGCGTTCATCTTCGGCGCTTGCGCGCCCTGTTCCAGTTGCTCGGCCTTGAGCGCCTCCCCTCTTGCGGGAAGACGGTCGGGGCAAGGGGCGTCAATATGCGCTGCGGTAGGAAGCCGCCCCTCACCCTTGTAACACTGTTGCCTTGTCGTCTGGTAGCTTGGACGGCGCGGTGGCGGGTGGGTGTCCGGCCGAAGTGAGCGTCCTGCGGGGTGTGCTAGACTGACCGGTGGCGCGGTTTACTTTGTCGTGAACGATGCGGGCCCGACATTGCCTGTTAGTATGGCGGAAACGTAAAGCTGGGTCATAAACTGCCAAGGAGCAATCCAGATGTTCAATCGCCGATTTTTCTTCGGACTTGCAGCTGCCCTGCCGGGCGCGGGACTGGTCATAAAGACGGCCGGAAGCGCGCAAGCCGCAACGGACAAAGCCAAGGTCGTCTATCACCTTTCTGATGCCGAAAAGGTCAAGTTCGTACTGGGTAACATCAAGAACCATATCGATGGTGTCGGCGGCCCGGACAACGTCGAGATCGTGCTCGTCGCTCACGGACCGGCGGTCAAATCCCTGCACACGCTATCGGGTGACCAGACTTTGGTCGGCAACCTATCGAAATTGATGGGCGAGAAGGTGCAGTTTCATGTCTGCGCGAATACGCTGAAGGCGTTCAATTACGAACTTTCCGAACTGCCGGCAGGGGCCATCCTGGCCGACAAAGGCGGCGTCGTTCGCATCGCGGATCTACAACAGAAAGGTTATCTCTATATACGTCCGTGAGGCGGCTGCGCTGGGTTGTCGCTTCCGCAAACAGCTGCGCAGCACGCAGGGTGTTTTGAGCGCACCGCGCCGTAACGCGCCGCCGCGAATGCCTCGCCGTGCAGCGAAGTGGTGCAATGTGACTCCGCCCATTACACCCTAACGCGTTGCGATAATCGAACAGCTTGCCACCCACCCCCGTCATCCCGGCGAAGGCCGAGAGATGGATACATGGTTGACCCGCCTCGGCACTGCCCTCCTCATTGCCGAAGCAGGTATCGCCTATCTCGATTCGCCCAGCGCCCTTGTCCTTTTCTCTGGCGGCCGCAAACCCTACGAGTGGGTAGCAACTTCGACCGGCAGGAAGCGGCGCATGCGCGTCTATCCAATTCCGCCCGCTACGCCGACCGAAAAGGCATTCGGTCCGAACGTGCTCCGAATACGACATGCCCGATAGGCATGCAGCAGGATCTTCTGCGTCAGTTGGTTAGTTCGAGTTGGTTTCGAGTGACTTGTCGTGGTCGGTACAGGCTGATGAGGCCCAGACGGCAGCGCGACATGGTGCAACGGCCGCAACTGTGGGATTCGAGACCAGCGGCGGGTCAGTCCGCAAGGCGCCACGACCCAACTCGACAGGGGCATCCCTGCCAATGACATAGGGCGCCAACCTCGGCGGTGATGCAACCGAGGTGGATTGAAGCCTTGCTGACGGCCGCTGAGCATGCGCTCCCAAGGCGTCAGCATTCGCGACGATCTGCCTCACGCCAGCCGAGGGCCTCTAGGCTCCGGTGCTGGCTCCGAAGTTCTGAGCTCGCGCATGGTGATGGAGGCTGGGACCGACCGCGCGAGCCATTCGTGGCCGTGGGGTTGGGCGTCCTATGCCTCATCACCAGTGCTTCATCAAAGTTCTGAAGGGGGTTCAGCAGAAAAGAGTTGGTTGCCTGTCCATTCGTTCCCGCCCGTTAGGTCGGGCGGCAGCACTAAGCAAGATAGGCGTTCCGTCACAGAGGATGCGGTTAGCCAGCCAGCATGGACCGCAAGAGATCAGCGAAACTCTCAGATGATTTCGGAAAATCAAGAGAACTGACATGGGTGGATACGGTTCGGGGAGAATCGGTAGCGGCAAACCCAAAGCCGAAAGCCTGAAGCGGCTCAACCTGACGAGGATGAGTCGCGAGGGATCGCTGAGACCTGGAACGGTGTCGAAGCTCAGCTGGTCGCTTGACGGCACAGAGACTGGAAGCATCGCCTTAATCGCCTCGGCGACTGGTCTGAGGCTGATTTATCAGGTGCAGACGACAAGCGGGCCATGTCGTGACATTGATGAGATGGTGCAGTTCGGTTGGACGAAGCCGAAATTTGGAGGACGGCGCCAGTGGTTCCATTGTCCGGGCTGTCAAAGGCATTGCCTCGTCCTCTTCGCCGTGATCCGTTTTCGTTGCAGGCATTGCCACCAGGTTCGCTACAGCTCGCAAAGCGAGACGCGTTCCGATCGGGCCAACCGTGCAATGCAAAAAATCGTTCGTCGGCTCGATCCCGCAAGAGAATATAATGAGCTGCCGCCGAAGCCGCATGGAATGCATTGGCATACCTATGAGCGCTTTGCGGAGCGTTACGACTCCTACGACAATCAATGGGGCGCGGAGGTGATGCTGCGATTTGGGATCTTATAGTAAGCCCGAGTAACCACATCAGCCGCTTGGGTGGAGTTTGAGGGCAGCTTTGCAGAGATTTCAGACATTGGCGGTCAACGGCAGTGAGGGTTGAAGACCTCTCCACGCGGCGTCCGCACTCCCACATTAAGCAGACACGGCTCAGGGAGGCGAGTGACAGGGACGAGGCGAGCATAATCGGCTGGAGTTCGTCATGGCCTGAAAGCGGCCATAGCTTCCAAGTCAAGATGGGCCAGTTGCAGCCGAATGCATCGGCACGGACAGTGCGCCGCACAAGGTTACGGCATCCCAATGGCGGTCATCGGCATCGCTGCAATCGGTGGTGCAAATTCGCCGGCGACCGAGTCCGGTCTCAGGGGCGCGCGTCATTGGATCAGATGTCGATCTTCTCAGCGATCACGATCGCATCATCGACCCCGCTACCGAGAGACCCCACCGTGCTCTCTATCTTCGAATTGCCGAGCAAGGACTGAATTGCGCGAAGATTTCCGGTGCGCCGATAGATCAGAATGGCCTTCGTGTATCGCAGCGGAGGGCGCCGAACTTCGCCGGATCGAGCTTGATGCTCGCCACCCATTCTTGAACTAGGCGCGCGTACTGCCGGGTCGTCAGACCGGCACAATCGCCACGACCGGCGAATCTGTCCAGGCTTGTGTCCGTCATGCGCAGGTACTCGTCGATCGCTACCACATGGCAGTCGTGACGGTGCACACACGAAAATTCGGCCGCGCTTACGAAGATGCCGCTTCGCGAACGCTTGCGGCTGCCGCATCAAGGATGGATTGAGCGAAGCGCGGGTCGTTGACGACGCGCGACAGCGTGACGGCGCCAACCATTGTCGAGAGGATTGCTATGGCCTTTCTGCGGGTTTCATCGTTGTCGGCTTTGGAGAGTAGACTAGAGAGGACACTCAGTTGTTCCCTGATGCCCGCTTCGAACGACGCTTTCACGGCAGCACTTTGTCTCGCAGCATCGGCGCCGAGGGCCACGAGCGGACAGCCCTCCATTTTTTCCTTTCGATGTTCCTTGGTTAGGTAAAACGCAAGCACCGCTCCCAGAGGGTCCTTCGGGTTTGCGGCGGCAGCGTCCGACCACCGACTGCCGGCACTATCCAGGGCACGTGCCGAGGCCTCTGCGATGAGGTCCTCTTTAGACTCGAACTGCTTGTAGAAGGCGCCCTGGGTCATTCCGGCGGCTTCCATCAAATCCTTTAGCCCGATCCCGTCGAAACCGTGCTGCCTGAACAGGCGGCTTGCGACGTCGATCACGTTCTGGCGGTTTTCCGCAGCCTGGGCCCGGCTCACACGCATCGTCACGGTCCTCCTATTTAGCGTCTGGTCGGATACTATACGCCATAAGGATCTTATCAGACATCTAAAAATGCAATGCAACAATTGCATTATAGAAAGTTGTTTTGCAGGAATGTCTGAAAAATGGCTTGTCATTGACATCTATATTGAATAGATTACGATAACAATCTAAACGGCTTTGCAGGAGTGCTTCGGCATGTGGCGCAGACGGATTTTTTTCATTGGTGCACTGGTGTTGTCGGCGGCAGGGATCGCAGTATTTGCGATCCTTTCCGACATGCCGGAGCGGGCCACCCCCGTCAACGCTGATCCGCGCGCGCGTCCCCCGCTTGTGAAGGTCGTCAACGCCACGAGCGTCCCTGGCCTGGAGCGGGCTTTCACCGGCACCATCGCCGCCCGGGTCCAGAGCAATCTGGGGTTTCGCGTCCCCGGCAAGATCGTGGAACGGCTCGTGGATGATGGCCAGGAGGTCAAGTCCGGTCAGCCTCTCATTCGCATTGACGACACCGATTTGCGTCTCGCATTGACCGCAAAGCGCAATGCGGTCCTGGCTGCACGCGCCGTCTTCGTGCAGGCACGCGCTGACGAGACGCGCTATGCCAAGCTTGTGAAAGGCGGGCTTGCAGCAAGTGAGCAGCGCTATGAGCAGACCAAGGCCGCGCTGGACACGGCCGAGGCGCAGCTTGCGGCGGCAGAAGCGGAAGCGAAGGTCGCCGAAAACGAAGCAGCCTATGCGACCCTTGTAACCAATGCGGACGGAACAGTTGTGGCGACTCTCGGGGAACCGGGGCAGGTTGTCGCGGCGGGACAGACGGTGATCCAACTGGCGCGCTCTGGCCCGCGCGAGGCTCTTGTCGTGCTCCCTGAAACGATCCGGCCCGCAATCGGGTCTGAAGCCGAGGCCAGCTTATATGGTAGCAATGGGCGGCGCTCGGTCGCACGCCTGCGGCAAATATCGGATGCGGCCGATGCCCAAACCCGCACCTATGAGGCCCGCTATGTGCTCGAAGGCGAAGCTGCCTCCGCGCCCCTTGGTGCAACAATAACCATCAAAATCACAGATAGCTCAAAGCAAGCGGCCGTGGCCGTCCCAATTGGTGCGGTACTCGATGACGGCACTCGAACCGGTGTCTGGGTTATCGACCAGGACACCACGACAGTACGCTTCGCGCCGATAGAGATCAAAAGGCTCGGCGAAGAAACCGCGGTGGTCTCAGGCATCGAGGTGGGGCAACAGGTCGTCGCTCTCGGCGCGCATCTCCTGCAGGAAGGCGCGCGAGTCCGGACGTCCGCACAGGCGGAGGTGTTGAACAAATGAATTTCAATCTTTCCGCGCTCGCGGTTCGCGAGCGAGCCGTCACCCTATTTTTCATCATGCTGTTGGCGGCCGCAGGAATCTACGCATTCGTCAAGCTCGGCCGAGCGGAGGATCCATCCTTTACCATCAAGACCCTGACGGTCACGGCGGTCTGGCCGGGCGCAACCGCGCGCGAAATGCAGGACCTGGTCGCCGAGCCACTCGAAAAGCGCATCCAGGAGCTGACCTGGTACGACCGCGTGGAGACGATGACTCGTCCAGGTTACGCCTTCCTGACGGTCACGCTGAAGGACAGCACGCCGCCATCCGCGGTGGAGGAGGAGTTTTACCAGGCGCGTAAGAAGCTTGGCGATGAGGCCCGCAATTTGCCTCCCGGCGTGTTGGGGCCCTTCGTGAATGACGAATACTCCGATGTGAGCTTCGCGCTGTACGCGCTGAAGGCCAAAGGCATGCCGATGCGTGAGCTGGTTCGTCAGGCGGAGGTGATCCGCCAGGATCTCTTGCACGTTCCCGGCGTCAAGAAAATCAACATCCTCGGTGAGCGTCCCGAACGGATCTTTGTCGAATTCTCCTATGACAAGCTCGCAACTCTCGGCGTGTCGCCGCAGGACATTGGCGCTGCCGCGCAACGACAAAACACCGTCACGCCCGCGGGATCCATCGATACAAGCGGCCCTCAAGTCTTTATCCGGCTTGATGGCGCATATGACAGCGTCGCGTCCATCGCCGACACTCCGATCGTGGCCGCCGGACGCACTTTGAAGGTATCTGACATTGCCAATGTCCGTCGCGGCTATGAAGACCCGGCGACGTACATTATCCGCCATCAGGGTGAGCCAGCCATCATGCTCGCTGTGGTAATGCAGCAAGGCTGGAATGGTCTGGAACTCGGCGAAGCGTTGGAAAAGAGATCCACCGCGATCGCTGAGACCCTGCCGCTCGGCATGACGCTCGACAAAGTGACTGATCAGGCCATCAACATCACTCACGCGGTCGACGAGTTTATGATGAAATTCGCGATGGCGCTTGGCGTGGTGCTCTTGGTGAGCCTCATCAGTCTCGGCTGGCGCGTCGGTATCGTCGTGGCGGCTGCGGTCCCTCTTACGCTTGCCGTCGTGTTCCTCATCATGCTGGAAACCGACCGCGTCTTTGACCGCATCACGCTGGGCGCACTCATCCTCGCACTCGGCCTTCTCGTCGACGACGCCATCATCGCCATCGAAATGATGGTGGTGAAGATGGAAGGGGGAATGGACCGCATCAAGGCGGCGGCCTATGCATGGAGTCACACCGCAGCGCCGATGCTATCGGGAACACTCGTGACGATCGCCGGTTTCCTGCCGGTCGGCTTCGCGCCCTCGACGGCTGGCGAATACGCCGGCAACATCTTCTGGATCGTGGGCTTCGCCCTCATCGTCTCCTGGATCGTCGCGGTGATTTTCACACCCTATCTCGGCGTCAAGATGCTGCCCAATATCAAACCCGTCGAAGGCGGCCATCATGCACTTTACGATACGCCGAATTACCGTCGCCTGCGCGCAGTCATCCGCTTTGTTGTGCGCCACAAGTTTCTGACGTGCTCGGTCGTGGCCATCGCCTTCGCGCTTGCCGGAGCCGGGATGGGCGCGCTTAAACAGCAGTTCTTCCCGACATCCGACCGCCCCGAAGTTCTCGTCGAGGTTCGCCTGCCTGAAGGTAGCAGCATCGAGACGACGACCGCTGCAGTAGAAAAGATCGAACAGTGGCTCGACAAGCAGCCCGAGGCCAGCATTGTCACGAGCTATGTGGGCCAGGGCGCGCCGAGATTCTTCCTGGCGCTGGCGCCGGAGCTGCCTGATCCTGCCTTCGCCAAAGTCGTCGTACTGACACCGAGCGCGGAGGCGCGCGAAGCGTTGAAGCATCGCCTTCGTGAGGCGGTGACCGAGGGTCTTGCGCCCGAGGCCTATGTGCGCGTCACACAGTTCGTGTTCGGTCCACCGTCAACCTTCCCCGTCGAGTTCAGGATAATGGGCCCCGATATCGCAAAGCTCTACAGCATTTCCGAGAAAGCGCTCGACATTATGCGGGGCGCCCCCGACGTGCGCGAGGCGAACCGCGATTGGGGTAATCGTACGCCCGTACTCCGCTTTGTCCCGAACCAGGACCGATTGAATCTCATCGGTCTCTCGCCAGCCGAGGTTGGCCAGCAACTTCAGTTCCTGCTTACTGGCGTTTCGGTCACGCAGGTTCGCGAGAACATCCGCAATGTTCCCGTCGTGGCACGCAGCGCCGGCAATAACCGTCTTGATCCGGCGCGACTGGCGGACTTCTCTCTTTCAAGCCGCGACGGGCGCAGAATCCCGTTGGATCAGATCGGTCATTCCGAAATTCGGTTGGAAGAGCCGATCCTGAAGCGCCGCGATCGCACACCCGTCATCACGGTCCGCTCAGACATCAACGAGGCCACCCAGCCTCCTGAAGTATCCAAGCAGGTCCTGAAGGCCCTGCAGCCGTTGATCGCGTCACTGCCGGCGGGCTACCGCATCGAAATGGGAGGGTCAATCGAGGAGGCTACAAAGGCCAACGCCGCGTTGGCTGAAATCTTCCCGGCTATGATCGCCGCGACGTTGATCATTCTCATCCTGCAAGTCCGAAGTCTGTCAACAATGATGATGGTCCTGTTGACGGCACCGCTTGGCCTGATCGGCGTGGTTCCAGCGCTGATCCTCTTCAACCAGCCCTTCGGCTTCAACGCCATCCTGGGATTGATCGGGCTGGCCGGCATCCTCATGCGCAATACCCTGATCCTGACCGAGCAGATCAAGGAGAACGAGGCCGCCGGTCTCGATGACTATCATGCCGTTATCGAGGCGACGGTTCAGCGGACGCGCCCTGTGATTTTGACGGCTCTTGCAGCCGTGCTGGCGTTCATCCCGCTGACCCATTCGGTGTTCTGGGGATCCATGGCCTACACGCTCATCGGCGGTACAGCCATAGGCACTGTGCTGATCCTGCTCTTCTTGCCCGCGCTCTACGCTACCTGGTTCCGCATAAAGCCCGCGGCCGATGTTGTGCAGCCGGCAGCGGCCGCTGCCAGCTTGCCGGGCTTCACGACAGCAGAGCCGGCAAAGTAAGCGACCATTGATACTGAGAAAGGGGGCCGCATGCTGCAAAGACTGTTCGAAAGATTTCGCCCGTGGGCAGAAGCAATTGCCGGACTGGATAATCAGCAAGGCGAATATCTTCGGATGCTGGAAAACCGGGTCAGCCGGCTGGAACGGGAATTCGAGCGTCTGCAAGATTCTTCCAACACGGACCCGGTTGCCGCGATGACGCCGACGAGCGGTGCGGAGCGCGAACGACGGGGACAGACGTGACGCGGGGGCTTCATAGCATAGCCCTTACGAGGTGACCTCGAGGCGATTTTCATCGTGCTAGGCTGCGGACTCATAAGCCCTGAGCCATAGTCGTGTCGAGGCGAGCTTGATCATCGCTAGATAGTTCAGCGGGTTGCGGTCGAAGCGCATGGCGATGTGTCGGAACTGCTTGAGTTTATTGAAG
>JBFWVC010000001.1:0-399321 GCA_050246945.1 Hyphomicrobiaceae bacterium | reverse complement strand
CGATCACGCTCCACTGCGCGTCGCTCAACCAAAACCTGTTCGCCATGATTCAAGCTCCAATGTTTCGGACCTTGAATCACTGTTCGAAAGAAAATCAAAGACCTGATTGGGTTCGGACCCTAGAGCCATTCAGGGTTGGGTGGAGCCACGCACACAATCCAGCCCCTTGTTTTGAGCATGTTTTTCACGCTGAACCGCACCGAACTTCTGTTGGACATGCTCTCCTGTCCATGGAGCATGTTCTTCACGCCGAACCGCGGCGCACTTCGGCTGAACATGCTCTATGCCTTGCGCGAGAGCCGGGCGGCGTAGAACCCATCCATACCGCGCTCATCAGGGTCGCCCTGCGGCGTATCGGTCGGCAGGGTGCGCATGGCACCTTCGCGGCTGATCCATTCGGACTGTATTCCCGCCTCGCCAGCGACGATCGGCACGCGCTCGAAGGCGGCATGGCGATCGAGAAAGCTCTGGATGCGACTTTCGCCCTCGGCCCTTCCCAACGAACAGGTGCAGTAAACGAGCATGCCGCCTGGGGCTACGAGCTCGGCCGCGCGATCGAGCAGGCGTGACTGTATGCGAATAAGCGCGTCGACGTCCTCCTGACGCTTGGAGTGCAGGATATCTGGATGGCGGCGAATGGTGCCGCTGGCCGAGCACGGTGCGTCGAGCAGCACGGCATCAAACGTGCGGCCGGGCTGCCATTCGGAAACGTCTGCCTCGACGACCCGCACGGTTAGTCCCAGGCGATCCATGTTTTCGATGACGCGCTTCAGGCGCATAGCGGAAACGTCCACCGCTGTCACGTTGGCACCTCGCGCGGCGAGCTGCGCCGACTTTCCACCCGGCGCTGCGCACAAGTCCACCACATCGCGTCCGGCCAAGTCGTCGCCGAGCAGGCGCGCAGGTAGTGCGGCGGCAGCATCCTGTACCCACCACGCGCCTTCCGCATATCCCTCGCGATCCTCAATGCGGCCGCCAGAGGCGAGGCGCACTGATCCCGTGCCAAGCAGCACTCCGCCGAGGCGCCCTGCCCAAATCACTGCCTCGCCTGGACGCTTGATCGTGAGATCGAGCGGGGCCTCGCGAAGGGAGGCCTCGGCGATCTGGCGAGCCTTGTCGGCACCATAGGTCTCGACAAGGCTGCGTCTCAACCAATCGGGGACGCTCGCTTCGAACGTGTCTATTCCTTCAAGCACACCGCGCCCGTCCATGGCGATGCGGCGCAGGACGGCATTGACCAGCTTTGCAAGATGCTGGATCGCCGAGTTGCGCCGGCACTGCGTGACGGCGAGCGAGACGGCGGCATGCGGCGGCGTGTCAAGATACAGGATCTGCGCCGCGCCGACGAGCATGATACGCCTTGCATCCTCGTAGCGGGGAGGCAGCGGCTTTTCCATATAGCGGCCAACAACGGCCTCGATCACTCCCTTTTGCCTCAGTGCCGTTGCAGCGATGAGGCGTGCCAGACCACGGTCGCGCGGCTCGAGCGCGAGCCCCTTGGCGCTCGAGAAGGCTGTGGCAATTGCATCGTCGAAAGGGCGTTGGCGGTCGAGCACGCCGACGAGCATCGCGAGGGCGAGATCACGTGCGGCAAGCCCCGACGTGTCCGATCGCGACGTTGGCTTGCCCGCACCTTCAATTGCGGCGTTTCGTGCGCCGTTGCGAAGCTTAAGTGTCGGCCGGTTGCGGCTGCCACCGCTCTTTCCGCGCGCCTCGCTGTTGTCCGACTGGTCCGACATCGCCCGCCTCATCGCCCGCGCGGCGGCAATCGCCCCGGGGCCGGGATCGATTGCCCTTTGGCGAACCAATGGTCAAGACAAACGTGTGCGCGGTGGCCGGCTGGCGCGCTCCCGCCGCACCTTGGCGCGCCGCCTCACCCCCAAGGACCGCGCGGCGGCGAGCGGCGACCGGCCCCCTGACGGGACCAGGGGCCCGCATTTTCACCCGCAACCTCACCGTACTCGACGGACGGCGCCGGAGAACCCGAGCCAGCGCCCGATATGCCCATCTCACGAGCCAGTTTCATCAGCTCTGCTATACGGTTCTCGGTGTTGGGGTGGGTGGAGAACATATTGTCCACTCCGCGACCGGTCAGGGGGTTGACGATGAAAAGGTGCGCCGCTGCGGGAACGGCCTCTGCAGGGCGATTGACGACGCCCTTTGCCCGTACGGAGATCTTTTCCAGTGCCGAGGCCAGCCACAGCGGATTGCCTACGATCATGGCGCCCATGCGATCGGCCTGATACTCGCGCGAGCGGGAAATCGCGGTCTGCACGAGCATCGCCGCGAAGGGAGCTGCGATCATTGCGATCAACGAGCCGATCAAACCTATCCCGCCGCGATCCTCACGATGGTTGCCGAACAGCATCCCGAACTGGAGGTACTGCGCCAGCATCGAAATGGCCCCGCCGATGGTGGCGGCAACCATCATCGTAAGAGTGTCGCGGTTCCTGATGTGGGCTAGCTCGTGCGCCACCACGCCGGCGATCTCCTCCCGGTTCAATATGTCGAGCAGGCCGGTGGAAACCGCCACCGCCGAGTTCTCGGGGTTGCGGCCAGTGGCAAATGCGTTGGGTTGCGGGTTCTGCATGACATAGACCCGTGGCGGCGGCAGCTCGGCGCGGCGGGCGAGGGCGTGAACCAATTCCACGAGGTCCGGCGCGGTGTTGCGGTCCACCTCGTGCGCGCCGAACATGCGGAGCACCATTTTGTCCGACTTCCAGAGGCTGACGACATTCATGACGAGGGCGACAATGAATGCGATGACCATGCCGCCCTGTCCGCCGACCGCCGCGCCCATGGCGACGAAGATGGCTGTCAGGACGAAGAGCAGCAACGCAGTCTTGGTGTAGTTCATA
Organism: Hyphomicrobiaceae bacterium; assembly: GCA_050246945.1. Lineage (GTDB taxonomy): Bacteria > Pseudomonadota > Alphaproteobacteria > Rhizobiales > Hyphomicrobiaceae > JAEUMD01. The sequence continues at coordinate 396,463 of JBFWVC010000001.1, read as the reverse complement.
GGCATGGCAGCAGCTCCGAACATCACAGGGGCGGAAACCGGGCTCGCGTCGCGGTTTCCGCCGACCTCAGCAATGGTATATGGGTGGACGGCACGGCGGCAACCAGTGACCCTGGGAGCAAGAGGTCAGCACTGGACCGCCGCGGTGCGCGCGCCCTGGCGCGTCGGTCTGCGAGGAAGGACAAGCCTATGGGCGGAGAACAGACACCGGGAGATACTGGGCGCGCGGGCGAGGCCAGCCTGAATGAATCTGCGCCGACCGGAGCCGCCCAGCAGGACGCGCAGAGCGCGCTGGACACGCCCCGGAACGTTACGCCGGAGGCTCGGCGGGCCCTCGCCGAAGCGGAAGAACGCCGCCAAAAACAGGCTCAAAATGAAACAAGGCAGGCCCGTGAGCTTGGCGGGCGCGATGGGCCCGATCCGGTTCGCTATGGCGACTGGGAAAAGGGCGGAATTGCCTCGGACTTCTGATCGCCCAACGTAAATTCAGCAACATCAATAGTTTACAGAGTGCCTGGACTGCTTCGCGCAGGGCGCCCTCGCGCCTTTGCCGGCAAAGATACGCTCGACCGTAAACCAAAATCCCGGGTCAACGGGAGCTTTCCAAAGTGATCGGCATTTGAGGCATCTCGCTTGCTTTGTTCGTGGGCATCGCATTGGCGACGACCACGGAGAAAGACGATGGCCTACTCCCTCACCTCGAGCATGACGGCGTTCCGCGACGACGAGCGCGGCGGGATCGCCATAATGTTTGGGCTGTCGGTGATCGTTTTGATGACGTTTGCCGGCGTTGCCATTGATTACTCGCGCATCAATCACGAGCGCAGCAGGGTCGCCACCGCATTGGACGCGGCCGCTCTCGCCGCCGGGAAGGCAATGCTCGACGGACGCCTTTCGGACGCGGACGTGATCGCCACGGCGCAGAACTACTTCGACCGGAACATGAAAGTGGCCGAGCGTTTCGGCACCATCAATGCTCTCGACGTTCAAATAAATCGGGCCAACAGCGGCGTCACCGTTTCGGCCACCGTCGAGGTGCCGATGACGCTTTCCCGTCTTGCGGGCGTGGACAATTTTGTATTTCCCGTGACTGCCGCGACGGTCTTCAAACAGCAGGACATCGAGTTGTCCATGGCGCTGGACGTCACCGGATCGATGGGCAGTTCCGGCAAGCTCGATGCGCTGAAGACGGCTGCTCAAGATCTGTTCGACATCCTGCTTCCTGACGGCGGAACACCCAACAAGGTGCGCATCGCGCTCGCACCGTATTCGTCGGGCGTCAATGCTGGCGGGTATGCACCAACCGTCACCGGCATGATCTCGCCATCCGGCAATTGCACATTCGAGAGGGAGCGCACCAACGAGACGACCGACAGTGCCCCGGCCAGCGGCAACTACCTCAAGGCTATCGGCTCGCCCGGCATCGCACGCGGCGCCATCTGTCCCAGCACCTCGCGCATTGTGCCGCTGACTGACGACAAGAATCTGTTGCGCTCGGAGGTCCGCAGCTACAGGGCCAGCGGAAGCACCGCAGGACACCTCGGCGCACAATGGGGCTGGTACCTCATCTCCCCCAACTGGGCGGGCATCTTCACCGGCAACAACGCACCAGTCGCCTATAACGACGGCAATACCGTTAAGGCAACGATCCTCATGACGGACGGTTTGTTCAACACCATGGCCGGCCGCAACGACGGCGACAACTCGGCAACCGCGCAGCTTTCTTCGCAGACCGCGGTTGCGAATTGCGAAGCGATGCGCGCACAGGGCGTCAAGGTCTACACAGTCGGCTTCCAGCTCAGCGATGCTCGGGCAACGCAGACGCTGAAGGACTGCGCTGTTCTGCCACAGAACTTCTTCGAGGCATCCAACGGCGCTGAGTTGCGCGACGCCTTCAAGGCGATCGCTGAGCAGATCAACAACTTGCGCCTTACGAACTGACAACAATCGATCTCACAGCGGCGGGAATGCCGCGAGTGCCGCCGCGAGACCGACCGATACCGTTGCCCTTCCAACGGCGCCCTTCGACCGCCTTGCAAGGGCTTCAAACCTTGTTGACGCGAAGGTTCCATCCGCGCGCGAAAAATCCTATCGTGCAGCGTGGGCGGCACCAGCCTCGCCGAGTACGGGGCAGAGAGGGTATGCGCCGCGCAACCGGGAGATGCGGCCTCCATGTCTTCAGAGAAGCGCCGGGGCGGGCGCGGACGCAGCTTTGCCAAATTTCTGCTTCTCGTACTGCTCGTCGGCAGCGGTGCGGTAGCACTCTGGTTCGGTATCGTACCCCGCTGGATCAACCCGTTGCCACGGCTCGAGCTTGCGGTGCCCAGACCCTGGTTCGTCGACTTTCGTCTGGCGGCCCTTCGGCGCGACCATGAGCTTTGCGTCGCCACTCTCAGAGAGCCGCAAATATCGGCCCAACCCGTCGACGACAAGCCAATCGAGAACGGTTGCGGGTGGGAAAACGCCGTGCGCGTGTCGGCAACGGGAGGCGCATTGCTTCCAGTCGGTACGCTGACATGCGAAATGGCCGCCGGGCTTGCTTTATGGATCACGCACGACGTGCAGCCCCTGGCCCAGCGCATATTCGGCTCCCCGGTAAAGCGCGTGGAACACATGGGCGGCTACGCCTGCCGCAACATCATCGGCTCAAAAGTTCTGAAAGGATTCCGCAGCCAGCATGCCACCGCCAACGCCATCGACATATCGGGTTTCCAACTCGCCGACGGGCGGCGGATCCGGATCGGGCGTGACTGGAAGGGCGGTGATGCGGAGAGCCGGTTCCTGCGAGAGGCACACCGGACTGCATGTCGATATTTCCGGATCGCGCTTGGGCCCGATTTCAACGCTGCACACCACGATCATTTCCACTTGGATCGAGGGCCGTTCGTGACCTGCCGATAACCTGCCTCAGATTCCGTGCATGCTTTTCGTCCGAAATGCTGAGAGCTTCGGCTCAGCATGGCCCGGGGCATGGAAAGGGAAAGGGCACGGCGCGTGCCATGCCCTTTCTTTCGCGTTCGCGCGGACGGAGCTGGCGGATTGCCGCCGATGCGCCCCTGCGCAGATCAGGACCTCTTGTTCTGGCGGTTGCCGATCAGATCGTCAACGACGGCTGGCTCGGCCAGTGTCGAGGTGTCGCCGAGGTTTGAGAAATCATCCTCGGCGATCTTGCGGAGAATGCGGCGCATGATCTTGCCCGAACGCGTCTTTGGAAGGCCGGGTGCGAACTGGATCAGGTCGGGCGAGGCGATCGGACCAATCTCGCTACGGACATGCTTGACCAGTTCCTTCCTGAGGTCTTCGGTCGGCTCCACGCCGGAGTTGAGAGTGACGTAGCAGTAGATGCCCTGTCCTTTTAGATCGTGCGGATAGCCGACCACCGCAGCTTCGGCGACCATTGGATGCGCAACAAGGGCGCTCTCCACTTCAGCGGTGCCCATGCGGTGACCGGAGACGTTGATGACGTCATCGACACGGCCGGTGATCCAATAGTAGCCGTCCTCGTCACGGCGGCACCCATCACCTGTGAAGTAATTCCCCGGATAGGTCGAGAAGTAGGTCTGAACGAAGCGCTCGTGATCGCGATACACGGTGCGCATCTGGCCCGGCCAACTGTCGAGCAGGATCAGATTGCCCTGCGTCGCACCTTCGAGCCGCTGACCCTTGTCGTCGACAAGTGCCGGCTGCACACCGAAAAACGGACGCGTGGCTGAACCTGGCTTCAAGTCGGTGGCGCCGGGCAGCGGCGTGATGAGAATACCGCCGGTCTCCGTCTGCCACCAGGTATCGACGATCGGGCAGCGGGCTTCACCGACAACGTTGTAGTACCACTCCCAGGCCTCGGGGTTGATCGGCTCGCCGACCGATCCCAGAAGACGCAGCGACGAGCGATCGGTGCGCTTGACCAGATCCTCGCCGGCACCCATCAACGCACGGATGGCCGTCGGCGCGGTATAGAACGTGTTGACTCCCCACTTGTCGACGACGTGCCAGAAGCGCGACGCGGTCGGGTAGTTCGGGATGCCTTCGAACATCAGCGTCGTGGCGCCGTTGGCCAGCGGTCCGTAAACGATGTAGCTATGGCCCGTGACCCAGCCCACGTCAGCTGTACACCAATAGATGTCGCCCTCGTGATAATCGAAGACGTACTGGTGCGTCATCGACGCAAAGACAAGGTAACCGCCAGTGGTGTGCACGACGCCCTTCGGCTTACCCGTGGAACCCGAGGTGTACAGGATGAACAGCGGATCCTCGGCGTTCATCGGCTCGGGAGGGCAATCGGCCGAAACCTTGACGATCTCCTCGTGCAGCCAAAAATCGCGACCTGGTGTCCAGGGAACCGGATTGCCGGTGCGGCGCACGACCAGCACCTTCTCATCACCGGCGCACTTCTTGAGTGCCTCGTCGGTGTTCTTCTTCAGGGGCACGGTCTTGCCGCCGCGCAGACCCTCATCGGAAGTGATGATGTACTTGGAAGTAGCGTCTTCGATGCGGTTCTGCAAACTATCGGGCGAGAAGCCACCGAACACGATCGAGTGGATCGCGCCGATGCGCGCGCAGGCCAGCATTGCGTATGCGGCCTCTGGGATCATCGGCAGGTAGATGGTGACGCGATCACCCTTCTTCACGCCATGCGCCTTCATCACATTGGCGAACTTGCAGACGCGCTCGTGCAGCTGGCGATAAGTGATCTTTTCGTCCTGCGTGGGGTCGTCACCCTCCCAGATGATCGCGACCTGGTCGCCGCGCTTGTCGAGATGCCGATCGATGCAATTGGCCGACACGTTGAGAACGCCGTCTTCATACCATTTGATCGAAACGTTGTGCGGATCAAAGGAGGTGTTTTTCACCTTCGTGTACGGCTTGATCCAGTCGAGGCGCTTGCCCATTTCGCCCCAGAAGCCTGCGGGGTCGTTGATCGAGCGCTCGTACATTTCGAGGTACTTGTCGTTGTCGACCCAGGCACGCTGTTTCCATTCAGCGGAAACCGGGTGAACCTTATCCGACATGGTATTTCCTCCCACATTTGGCTTTAGATTTGGCGGCATTATATGGAGCGGGCGCAACCCCACAACCCTCCCCTTCGTCGAATGATCGGTTGAACGGCAAAACCTGCCGGAGGCGACTTGTCACGCATCCGGACTAGTGAAGCAGAGAACCGAAGGGGCGCTTGCAACTGCCAGATTTCGGGCGACACAGCTAGGGATCAGCGCGGTCCCAGCCAGCCCAAGACCGCTCCCTGGACCAGCATGACACCCAGCCAATGGCCTCCATCAATAAAGGTCAGAACCTTCTTCGCACCCTGGAACGCATGGTTAACGACCAGAGAACTCATGATGAAGCCCAGCCACATCATGGTTCCCGTCATCATGCCCTGCCGGATGGTAACGCCGCCATCTCCAGCTAGAGCGCCCATGACACCCGCCAGAATGAAGGCCATGACCAGCTCGGCGAAAAACGCATTTATGTACGGCATCAGGACGGGTCCGTTGCCCGGCGTGATGTCGTCCATCCGCAGTCCGGCAGCCTCCATCCATTGCTGCGATAGGATGCCATACCAGACGCCACCGAACAGGAAGCTTGCGGCGGCGGCAATCATCACGGCAACGTAATTTACGTTGGCAAGGTCCATGTCGCAGGTCTCCCGTTTGCGAAATGGTTGCTCTGAGCGCTACGGCCTTCGTTCCAATATTCCGGTCCCACCTTGCAGCTCGGCGGGGTCGGCCAGCGACCTCTATACAAGCCTAGCAGGCTTCATGCGATGGTTCACGCTGCAGTGCGGTGGTCGCATGACCGGGATCAAGCAGCGGCCCGCCAAACGGCGGTGCGCTTGATTTCAGCGTCCTCCAGCTCACGCGTTACCGGCACCTCATAGCGCGCCACGGCTTCGAAGCGCCCCTTGGGGAAATAGTTTCGCTGCGGATCACCGATCAGAACCACGCTCTTGCGCGCCAGTGTCCGCTCGATCAGGACCAGGACCTTTTCTGCCAGCTGGCGCTCATAGAACAGATCGCCCACCAGGACGATGTCGAAGTCCAGCCGCAACGGCGCGGCCAACAGATCGTCAGCGGTGGTCTCAGCGGCTACTCCGTTGACCTCGAAATTGAGATGGCATGCCGCGACTGCCAGCGCATCTATATCGGCGGCGAGCACATCTGCCGCGCCGGCGAGCGCCGCGGCGATGGCCTGAAGTCCCGAGCCCGCTCCCAGATCGAGCACGGTGCGCCCTGCCACCAATTCCGGGTTGTCGAGCAGGTAGCGCGCCAATGCCTGCCCGCCAGCCCAAGCGAACGCCCAATAGGGAGGCGGTACGTTGATCTCGCCCAACTCCTCCTCGGTCTTTTGCCAGATGGGCAAGCTCTCCTCGGCAAGATGCAGGCGGATCTCGGGAACCAGCGGCGGGCTCAACAACTTCGTGTTGGCGCGAATGAAGGCCTTGCGAGCATCGTCGTCCTTCAAGCTTAAGCCCTTTCGTTGGTGCTGTGGACCGCTATTGAGCCTGGCAGCCTGGAGTTCAACCCTGCGCTCGCTGTTGAAGGGTGCATCAGCGCTTCTGCGGGTGTGGCGCTGGATCGAGGCCGCCCAAACGACAGACCTCGTTCCACTCGTCCTGTGTCACCGGCTGCACGGATAGTCTCATCGACGTGACGAGGCTCATGTTCGCCAGCTTGGGGTTGGCCTTCACGTCCTTCAGAGATACCGGCTTCGGCATGCCGCGCACCGCCCGCACGTCGACGCAATCCCATTTCGGATCGTCGGCGGTCGAATCCGGGTGCGCTCGAGCACAGACTTCGCAGATGCCGACGATCTCGAGGCCGATGTTGGAGTGATAAAAGAACCCCAGATCACCAAGCTGCATTGCACGCATGTTGTTGCGCGCAAGATAATTCCTGACGCCGCTCCATTCCTCTCCGAGCTTGCCCTTGGCCTTCAACTGGTCCCAGGAGAATGCGTCCGGCTCCGACTTGAGGAGCCAATATCGGCTCGAAACGATCGGGGCAGGGACTTTGCGCTTGGGCTGAGGCTCGCCCGGTTTGGGCGACACTTTCGACTTGGCCACCGTCCGTGACCTTTCCTCTCCGTGCCTACTGACCGCTGGCTTGGAGTTCGTCTTCGACCCGGCGGCGGGCTTCGATTTCTTCATTTCGGGCACTCTTGCATGCTCGTTTGGTGAAGCGCTCGCGCGCATTTGCTAGTGTTCCGACCTGACGCTTGACAACCTTCGCGCGGGCAACAAGCGTCAGATCCAGAACGCTGGCATCTAAGGTGCAAAAGGCGATGCGGCTGCATCCAAGCGGGGATCTCATGAATCTCACGGCCGGACTCTAAGGATCGCAGCGTGCCGCACAAGTGTCGATGACAGCATGTCCTCCATTCTGGCGACGCAATCGGCGATGTCTGGGTTGCAAGCTCCGCCATCCTGGTCAATCAGTTTCTCCATCGCGTCCACGTTTCGTAGAAAGACGCACACGGTTCGGCAGTTCGCTTCGAGCATGTTTTTCACGCCGAACCGCTCCACACTTCAGCTAAACATGCTCGCCTGTCCTTGAGCATGTTTTTCACGCCGAACCGCTCCACACTTCAGCTAAACATGCGCTATGGCAGCAGCACTGCCGCTCCCTTAAGCCGTCCATCGCGCAGCGCATCCAATGCCTCGTTTGCCTGCTCGAGAGGGTAAGGTTCGACAGTGATCTCGAGCGGCACGCGGGCGGCGACTTCCATGAACTCGATTCCGTCTTGCCTCGTGAGATTGGCAACGGAGCGGATGACGCGCTCACCCCATAGGAGTGAATACGGCATCGAGGGAATTGGGCTCATGTGAATTCCGCCCAATACAAGGGTCCCGCCCTTCGTGAGCGAGCGCAGCGCGACGGGAACCAGCTCGCCCACGGGAGCGAATATGATCGAGGCGTCAAGCGGCGCGGGCGGCGGCGTGTCGGAGCCTTGTGCCGACATGCATCCCAGCGTGCGCGCGAATTCCTGTGCCTGAATATCGCCGGGCCGTGTGAACGCGTATACCTCGCGGCCTTCGTGGCGCGCGACTTGTGCGACGATGTGAGCTGCTGCGCCGAAGCCATAGAGGCCGATACGCTTTGCGGCGCCTGCAGCCTTCAGTGCGCGATGGCCAATGAGGCCGGCGCACAGCAAGGGCGTCGCGTGGAGGTCGTCATAGCGTTCCGGAATCGGGAAACAGTAGCGCGCATCGGCCACCGTGTGCGTGGCAAATCCGCCATCAATCTGGTAGCCCGTGAAGCGCGGATTGTCGCAAAGATTTTCGCGTCCGCCACGACAGAACGCACATGTCCCGCAGGTATATCCGAGCCAGGGAACACCAACGCGCTGACCAACTCTGAAGCCGCCTGCTCCTTGTCCCACCTCAAGCACACGCCCCACGATCTCATGCCCGGGAACGAGCGAAGGCTTCGGACTGGGCAGATCCCCATCGACTACGTGCAAGTCGGTTCGGCAGACGGCGCATGCAGTCACCTCGATCAGGACTTCGCCCGGTCGCGGGTGTGGCGTGGCGCGCTCTACGAGTTGCAGCGGCCTGCCTACGTCTTCCAACACCATCGCCTTCATGGTGGAATTGCTCCGCGTTTGATCTTATCTCGTGCGCCGTGTGAATAGCCGGCCGAACGATGCCGATGTTGACGGCACATAAGAATGCCGGATCGCGTTCGTGTTCGTGTTCGTGTTCGACGGAAGCACGAACACGATCCAAGTCTTTGAATTGAGCATGTTCTTCACGCTGAACCTCTGCGCACTTCAGCTCAACATGCTTTAGCGCAATCCGGGCCAGTCTGCGAGCCAATGGCGATCGGTTCGGTCATGCTCGATGGCGTGCATCGGCTGAACCTTGATGAAGGCTTCTTTTCCGTTTCGAAGGTCAGGCGCTCTGCCGGCGTCGATCTTCCCTGATCAGGTCGCTGGCCTTTTCACCAATCATGATGGTGGGGGCATTGGTGTTGCCACTGACAATTCTCGGCATAATCGATGCGTCCGCTATTCTGAGGCCGGCAATTCCATGAACTCGCAGTCGCTCATCGACCACCGCCTGTGCATCGCTACCCATGCGGCACGTGCAGGTCGGGTGATATATCGATTGGCCGATGTTGCGCGCCGCATCGAGCAGTTGTTCGTCGGTCTCCGGTAGACCTTGTGGTACGTGTTCGCGAACGATGAACGGGCTCAACGCCTTGGTCTTCGTCATTGCCCGAGCAAAGCGCATGGCACGGACGGCGCACTCCTGATCGGCGCTTGCAGACAAGTAGTTCGGCACGATCTTCGGGTAGTCCGATGCTCTGGGGCTTGTGATGTGCAGATGACCTTTGCTCTCGGGCCGCAACTGGCAAACCGAAGATGTGATCCCCGAGAATGGATGCATCACGATTCCCGGCTTGTCCGCGCTCAGCGGCTGGAAATGGAATTGGATGTCGGGTGTTTCCAGATGATCCATCGAGCGGGCAAAGATGCAGACCTGGCTCGCGCCGAGGCTCATCGGGCCCTTTCGGAAGAAGACGTACTGCATGCCGATGCCCATGCGCCGGCCAAAGCTATTGATGGCATCGTTGAGAGTGGGAACGTTGACCTCATAAACGAGCCGAAGCTGAAGATGATCTTGAAGTGACTCGCCAACGCCATTCAGCTCATGGCGGATGGAGACTCCCGCATTCGAAAGAACGTCGCCGCGGCCAATGCCCGAAAGTTCCAAGATTTGCGGTGATCCGATTGCGCCGGCGGCAAGGATGACTTCGCCACCAGGTCTAAGCCTGATCGATTGCGGTTGATCCTTCCGCAAGTAGTCGATGCCCGTTGCCCGCTTCGGGTCGTAGTGCGAGAACGCGACGTTCTGCACTAGAGCATGGGTTATCACCTCCAGATTTGACCGGTTGCGAACCGGGTGGAGAAACGCTCGCGCACTGGAACAGCGGAATCCGCCGCGCGCAGTCTGCTGGAAATAATCGACGCCCTCTTGAACGCCGCCATTGAAGTCGTCGGTCCGCGGCACACCCATCTCGACGGCCGCCGCAATGAATGCTTCCGAAACCAGGCTTTTTGCGCGCATCCGCGACACCGAAAGGCCGCCATCTTCTCCGTGATATTCGGAGGCGCCTTCTTCATGGCGCTCAGACCGCTTGAAGAGCGGGAGGACATCATCGTAGCCCCAGCCACGATTTCCCAGTTGCGCCCACGTGTCGTAGTCCTCGCGCTGGCCACGGATGTACAGGAGGCCGTTTATGGAACTGGAACCACCAAGTGTTTTGCCACGCGGCCAGTCGATCGACCGGTTGTTGAGGCCCGGATCCGGTTCCGTTTTGTAGCACCAGTCCGTACTTGGGTTATGCAATGTCTTGAAGTAGCCGACCGGCACGTGAATCCAAGGATTCCAATCCCTCCCCCCAGCCTCCAACAGAGCTACGCGAACCGTGGGATCGGCACTCAAGCGGTTGGCAAGGACACAGCCCGCCGATCCTGCTCCGACAACGATGTAGTCGAATTCTTCAAACGCATTCGACATGACTCCTCCTTTTTCCCCGACGCAGGCAGGCCAAGTGTTTCAATGCGGTTATGATTCGATGCGGCTTTGCATGAAGCTGGTCAGTCACCGCGGGAAGCATGTGCTGGGAAGGCTTGAGCTTGCCTGCCGTTTCAGCCGCAGCACGAGAAAGACTGCCGTCCAAGACGGCTCCCGCCGCACCAGTCAATGCCAGCATCGCGGGCGTCCGACCGTGGCGCAGTGCCATGCAGCCGCGTTCGCGGCGGTTCGGTCCTTTGAGATTCGGTTCCATGCTCGTTCTCCCAGAATTGCGTCGAGCAGTCGAAATCTCTCGTTTCGCTTCGTTCCGGCATTTGGCGCTCGGCTCTCTACGATCATCAAACAAATTATCATTGTCCGAGACTATATAGTCCAATTAAGATGATATTGGTCGGTCGCGCAAGGAGAATTGCTGATGCACTGCAACGAGCCGCGCCGGAGCGACGCTTCGTGAAGGAGGCCGAGCAGTTCAGTTGCGCCAATGCGGAAAGGCTCACCGCAACTCTTTGCCCGACCCGACAAAGGACTTTGTCGATCGCTGGAGCTGTGGGTAGGGTCCGGAAAACCTCTGGGAGAGGGAGCACGACAGTCGTGGCAAGAAGGAAGAAGAGCGAACCAGACCAGTCCGATATGGCTGGAAGCGACATAGATAACGCATCAGTCGTCCTGCGCGTGATGAACCTGCTGACAGTGGTGGCGGCAAATGCAGGAACGCTATCAGTCGCTGAACTGGCCGAGGCAACTGAATTGCCGAAACCCACGGTTCATCGCCTTTGTCAGCAATTGGGTACCAGCGGCTACTTCATGCGCGATCCGGCCAGTCGCCACTACAGTGTGGGCCACCGGCTGTGGGATATGGGCTTGAACATCGTCAACGCAGGCATGCGGCCTGAACGGCGGGCGATCCTGCAGAAGCTCGTCAATGAGATTGGCGAAACCTGCAACCTGTCGATGCGTGTGCGCGATCAATCGGTCTACATTGATCGCGTGGAGTCACGCTGGCCGCTTCGCCTCAACCTGGAACCCGGCTCGCTCGTGCCGTTACATTGCACTGCCAGTGGCAAGATATTCCTGTCTGCCATGCCGCGTGACCGCCGCCGGAAGCTACTGTCTATCACAGGGTTACCGGCTCATACTCGCAATACGATCACTGACCTCCGCCGAATGGAGGAAGAAGTCGAGCTTATCAAGAAGCGCGGCTATAGCATCGACGACGAGGAGTTCCTGGAAGGTCTCGTGGCGCTCGCGGTGCCCGTTCGAAACTCCCGAGGCGCGATCGTCGCGGGCATTGCGTGTCACGGCCCCAAGCCCCGGCTGACCGTAGAGGCAGCGCTCAAGCATTTACCATTGCTGACCAAAGCTGCTGCAGACCTGCGCGCCAGTTTTACTCAATAAGAGACAGAAAAGAATACTTCCCAGGCTGCCAAAACCGAGTCGTTCTCACTCCCGGACCTGAGTTCGTTGGGCAACGTCTGTTACCAGGGCTAGCGGCGTAGACTCGGCGTCAATAACCGGTGCCAAGGCATGTCGACGCGGAGCTGATCAATCGTGATGAAAACAAGCAGCTTCGGCTGATCCGCGCTGACGGCGGCAGCGGCAAGCAAGGCCGATAGGACAGTCAGATACAGCGCGAACCGACACGTCAAATCGAAAACATAGCCTCCTGCCATATGTTTATGATTGGTGCTTATGATTTGTTCCGACCCAGCACCGCCCTCCTCACCCGCGGCTGTTTGCCGTTACATGGTGCTTTGCGGCTGAGCGGAGGTGGTCGATCGCAATTTCCATGTTCAATAGTTCCGCAAGCAATTTGCGATCATCGCTTCGCAATGCCCTGAGAAACATTTTCAACATGGCTTCAAGCATATCAACCATGCGCAATGGCTCGCGCGATGCATGGGCCGGGATTGCTGCCGCCTAACGGCAACACATGTCCAGGAGAGAGGAAGGGATAAAACAGCTCGGGAACAGTGCATGCCCGATCCAGAGGGTTCCGATGATCACTCGGCACAAGAACTCCCAAGAAGGCGCGAACCTGTGTGGCTATCACGCCAAGTGAGTCCATCCGAATGCGCCGGCACTCGTGGCAATGAGACGCCGGCGCATCTGCGAGATCAATTCGGAACCCCTGCGGCAGTCATCTTTTGATCCGCTGCATTCCAACTTGCGTACGCCATTCCAAAGCCAAGCAACGGGCTTCCGGACAATGCTACTGCGATGCCCGCCCAAAGAAACCCAGTTTCAACGGATATGTCGACGATTCTGCCGCCACCGACCATATCGAGCTCATGCAGTTCCATTTCGCGAATGCATTCACCTGGCGGGGCCAGCTCACTGCGCTTGCCAATCATGTTCAGGATCCTTTGTGTCATTGGGTGCAGGATCGCACCCAGAAAACAATTTGGTAGTTGGAATAGGTCCGCTGTTACCCAGGGAACAGCGGCCTTCGATTTATAAGGCCGACGATCGCCAACTTTCTTCGTCTGGGGCCGGGACGCCAGGAGCGCTCGCGTGCTGCCGCTCCCTTATTGGAGGCAATGGCGACGAGTGCCAAGCCAAGTCCGGAAACTACGTCCACTGCGAAGATTGGCGTCAGCTCACATTCCGGCTTGGCAGCTAAGCACCTCAACATTCGATGGGGCACGACTGCCAAAGGAGTCAGAATGGTCGTTGCTTCCGAAGGCCTTCCATTCGACGCTGCTGCATAAGACGGCTAATTGGACCGGGCACAAAGGCCGGCTCGACCGGGAGCCAGGTCCGAGGTCGACGCAGACGCCTAGGCGGCGGAAGAGGTGGTCGCCGAGCTTCGTGCCGCGTTTCTCTGCGCGGACCTCGCCGCAACGCCGATGCTGCGCGACGACCACGCACAGTCCATCGACCACCGGCTGAAGATCATGAAGGCCGACAGACGAGCCATCTTTATGCCGCCGCAAAGACCAAACACGGGCTGGACTATCTACACGGACGGCAACACGCCACGTCTGCGCGACCAGACCTGCGTCCCGACTCCTTTTCAACTAAATGAAAAAATCTCCACCAAAGATGACATAGCTCTCGCCGGACGCACTGCCGTTAGGATCGGCTTGAAAGGCGGCGACAAGGAGGTCATCAAAGCCGTCACCGTTGACATCGCCAGCGCCGGAAACGGAAAAGCCGCTCCCGTCGTCCACATCGATGCCGTTCATGACGAAGCCATTCGTTCCATCGAGCGTTGCCAAGTCTAGCACCCCGCTTATGCCGAACTCTTCGGCCGAACCGAATAGCACGTAGCTTTGGCCCGCCCCCGTATCGCCGTTCGGACTGGCTTGATTGGAGCCAATAATCAGGTCGTCATAGCCGTCGCTGTTGATGTCACCCACAACCGAAACTGAATGACCGAGTGACTCGCCACCGCCAAGATTGCTGTCCACAATCAAGAAACCGTTGGTACCGTCGAGGCCGTCCAGTTCCAACACGCCGTTGGTGCCAATGCCACTTGCTGAACCGAACACCACATAACTCTCGCCTCGGCTGCCACTGGCACCCTCGGCACCAATGACTATATCATCGATGCCATCGCCGTTGATGTCGCCGGCTCCGGAAACCGAGGTTCCGCTCGCGTCGGAAGGATCGATGCCATTAACAACAAACCCATTTGTACCGTTCAAAGTTGACAAATCCAGAACGCCATTGATGCCGAACCCGCTGGTCGAGCCAAAAACCACGTAGCTTTCTCCGGCAAAACTGTCGCCATTTGGATCGGCACCCGTGGCGCCGATGATCAGATCGTCGATGCCGTCTCCGTTGACGTCGCCTGCCGCCGATACCGATTCGCCACTCCTGTCACGCGCATCTGGCCCGATAAGGACAAAGCCATTCGTCCCGTCCAGGGTGTTCAGATCAAATATCCCACCAATGCCCAATCCACTCGCCGAGCCGAAGACAACGTAACTTTCACCAGCATCAACCTGGAGGCCAGGATCGGTAGTTGGCGACCCAATCACCAAGTCGTCGATGCCGTCGCCGTTGACATCGCCCGCCTCTGACACTGACGACAAGATACTGGAGCCAGCACCGATGCTGACGCCATTCGTACCGTCGAGGAGTGCCAGGTCCAGTACGCCGTTTGCGCCGAAACCAGTGTTCGACCCATAAACCAAGTAGCTGCCTGCATTCTGCGAACTAACGATGAGATCATCAAGACCATCGTCATTGATGTCTCCAGCGCCGGACACGCTCAGGCCAATCTGACCGTTTTGGGCGACACCATTGATTGCGAAGCCATTCGTGCCATTGAGTGCCGAAAGCTCAATACTGCTTGAAAAACCGGATTGCGTGCCAAACACCACGTAAGCTTGCCCGGGCGTACCAATTTCTGCAGGATCGGCACCGGGGGCACCGATGATCAGATCATCGATGCCATCACCGTTGACATCACCCGCGCTCGACACCGACTGACCGCTCAGGTCATTGGCATCAATTCCATTGATGACGAAACCATTGAGATCAGCTGTGCCTGCGATGATATCGGCAATATTGTAGCTCGGCTGCAGAACGATCCCCTCGTCGGTGCCCGTGATTGTAATGTCAACAGTCGCGGTAACGGTGCCATCGAAGGAAACGACATCGAAGCTGTCAGCCAACACCTCACCGGCAACAAGTGCCTGCACTGTCGGGTTGGCATTGTCGAGCGTGTAGGCCCAGGCACCGGCCGCCGTCACGGTATAGGTGCCGAATTCGCCGGCGCTCGGTGCCGCAACAGCAACTGGCTGGAACCGGTCCTCGCCCAGATCAGCATCAGTGATGGTCAACGCACCGGCGGCTGAGGAATCCGAATCCTCAATGACATCACGGTCACCGCTGGCTGCCCCGCTCACAACAGGAGGATCATTGACGCCGATGACCGAAAGGTTGACCAGCGCCTCGTTGGAGACAGCACCGTTCTGATCGATCAGCGTGTACGTGAAATTGTCGGCGGAACCGGAGCCCTCGGGCACGAAGTCGAAGGCACCGCGTGGATCAAACACCAGATCGCCATTCGCCTGAACGGTCAGCAGCGCTCCCGACGACAACGTGATCTGCTGGCCGACATTGGCCGAAGAGCCATTGATCGTGTTGATCGTGAACGTATCGGTCAGGTCAGGATCATAATCCGCACCAGATCCGTTATCGGCAAACAGGTTCCGGCCGCTCAGAACCGTCTCTTCGTCGGTTGCCATGAGCTCACCCACCGCAACCGGGGCATCATTGACGCCGATGACCGAAAGGTTGACCAGCGCCTCGTTGGAGACAGCACCGTTCTGATCGATCAGCGTGTACGTGAAATTGTCGGCGGAACCGGAGCCCTCGGGCACGAAGTCGAAGGCACCGCGTGGATCAAACACCAGATCGCCATTCGCCTGAACGGTCAGCAGCGCTCCCGACGACAACGTGATCTGCTGGCCGACATTGGCCGAAGAGCCATTGATCGTGTTGATCGTGAACGTATCGGTCAGGTCAGGATCATAATCCGCACCAGATCCGTTATCGGCAAGCAGGTTCCGGCCGCTCAGAACCGTCTCTTCGTCGGTTGCCATGAGCTCACCCACCGCAACCGGTGGGGCGTTCGCAGCATCACTCGCTCCGTCAATTCTGACGGTGACCGTCGCCGTTGCGCTACCGCCATTGCCATCGTTTATGGTCACATCATAGGTCTGGAAAAGCACCTGTCCGTCGGCAAGATCGTCGAGAGCAGCATCATCAACGCTGAAGGTCCAGTTGATCTGACCAGCGCCATCACTGGTATCTGAATCAGAGAATTCGACTGTCAGTTCGCCACGATAGTCTACGCCGTTCGGTGCGGCGGTCACCGTGTGACCGAGTGTGCGATCAAACTCTCGAAATTCAATTGTTCCCTGCGTTGAATGCGTGAACTGGTTTTCGTTGGGGTCGCCGTCGGGAAGCTCAGCAATACTGCCCGAGAGTTGGGCTGCGCCAATAAATGGACTGTTGTTCAGCCCGTCTAGGAATAATGTAAGATCCCCAAAGCGAACTTCCTCGATGCCGGCCAGTTCGTCAGTTCCATCATCTCCATTACTTGGGTCTGTATCAACAATCGTGGCTGCTCCTGTCTCAGCTCCTATCGTGATGTCATAGCCGAGAACAGAGTCCAAAGGCGTTCGGTACGTCGCTGACGGGGAACCAAAAATCGCAATATCGTAATCATCACCGCCATCCAAAGTGTCATTGCCCGCGCCCCCAATCAATAGATCGTTCCCGGAACCACCAATCAGAACGTCATTCCCATCTTCGCCCGCAAGAACATCACGGCCACTTGCTGCTTTGACTTCATCATCACCGCCGCCAGCTTCGACAATCAATGCTACTTTCTTTGTGGAAGTAAGAACCGGGGAAAGACGGACCGCGTCCTTCTTTGCACCCCCGACAACTCGGATCGTCTCAGGAGCGAGATCTGTTCCGCTGAAATCCCCGCTGACATCAATAGTGTCGCCCAGTGCGCCGGCATTGAAGACAAGGTCCTCAATATTGTCGAGGTCCGCCGCCAACTGGCCGTTTACGCTGATAGCAATGTGATCCGGCGCAACGGTAAGGTCGCCCGTCCGAGCGGCATACGTGGCCCCATCCTCGACCAGCACTCCCGTTTGTGCGGTGTCGATCCCTTGAAGCACGAAGTCGTCGGTGCCCTCTCCTCCGTCGACAACATCAAATCCGCCGCCCACTGTGTAGATGATTTCATCGTCACCCCCGCCAGCATCGATCACATCGTCACTGCTCGTGCCGGTGATGATGTCGCTACCTCCGGTCCCCATCGTTTCAAACGCGAAGTCATCGGCGAGAAGGTCGGCCTTATTGACGCCGGCAAGAATGAGACGGTCGCCATTGTTGAAATCGATGACAGTGCTACCGCCGATATCATGGGCGAGCGCCAATAGACCCGACAGTGTGGACACCTCGAAATTGCGCAGGACTATGAGATCGCTGCTGCCGGGGCCGGCATGAAAATCGGTGATGAGCAGTTGGCCAGACCCAGATTCAAAGATGAACCGATCGTCGCCAGTACCGCCTGTAACGATATTGTTGCCGGCACCGGCGTCGATTGTATCGTCGCCCGAGCCTCCCAAGATGAGGTCGTTGCCGTCGCCTCCGAATAGCACATCATTACCGCTGCCACCAAAGAGCGCGTCGTTTCCTTGGCCGCCGTCAATGGCGTCGTCGCCAGAACCGCCGTAAACGACGTCGGCCCCATCGCCAGCGACGATATCGTCATCCCCGCCAAATCCGAAAATTAGGTCGTTGCCGTCTGTCCCAATGATGATGTCGTCATCGCCTGTACCGGTCTTGATGGCCATGGCAAACCTCCTTGCGGGCGCAGCTCCTTACGGACCCACTATTGGGGGCCGGAGCGACGCCCTAGGCTTGCATCCCAGAAAGATGTTTTTCCGCTAGCCGATTAGCAACCGCTCTCAGCGCCCATTGCTGATGAAAGCGACCTTCGCCCGCGCACAGAAAGAACGGTGTCCGATCCGGGCGATTTTGAACTTGCCAGGTATCGCGCGAGCTGCTGCCAATCCGAATTCAATGCAGCTATCGATGCGATTTTTCAATTCCAGCAGATCTAAGCAAAGTACGCATATCCCATTTGGGGTAAGTAGGCAGAATTTTCTGCCCAAATTTCTATGCGAGCTGTAACGGCCACATCAATTGCGCGAGTAGCGCTACCAACTCCGCTTGCCGGCTGGTGTTCGTCTTGGCGAACACAGACTTGAGCTGCACGCGAGCCGTGCCCACAGCTACGCCAGCCGCAGCGGCGTAGCCTTTGATGCTGATGCCCTCTGCAAGAGTCTGGGCGAGGCGGGCCTCGGCCGGCGTCAAGCCGAAGAGCAGCTCCAATTGACCGGCGCGAACGTGGTGGCGGACCGATGGATCGGTCAAAAGCAGCATGGCTTCGGGCTCTAGCCCGACTGGCGGCACCGGGCTTTGAGCGGACAGCCGTTTCAATCCGCCGGCACAAGGCAGGATGCGAGCAAGGAGGGGAATGGCGGCGTTGGTGTCGCCATCGCAACGCGTCAGCTTGATGGCAAACGGGATGGATGCTGTGGGCGTTGAAGACAACATCTTGGTCAGCGCAAGACGCAACGCCTGCGTTTCTTTGGCTCCTGCGCCCGTCGCGATGCAGCGCTGTTTGTCCAGCGTCAGTATGCCGGAGCGAAACGATGTCTCTGCCGCGTGATTGGCATAGCGGACGCGCAGATCGACGCCGATGAGGAGAGCGGGAAAGGAAAGGCTCTCGAGCATAAGCTCTAAGGAGGCCCTACGCGCGGCGCCATGCTGAAGCTGGCGGCTGATCTCGAACGCGCGCGCGATATGACGCGCCAACTCGGTAGCCAATCGACATAGCTCCGTGCTGTGGCGCTCGTACAGCGTTCGCGTCGTGTGCAGCCCCAAGACCGAGAAGGAGTGGCAATCGCGATAGTTGACGACGCCGACGACGCTTGACCACCGCCAGTACTTCTTGAAGAAGTCGTTATAGAACTCAGTGCTCGTGAACTTGCGCTCGGTTATGACTTGATCGCCGACGATTGGTTCCCATAAGCCAGGCGCATTCCGCAAGTGCGGAGTCCAGGGGTTCAGTGCATTGTAGCGGTCCATATAGTCGGCGAGAAATGCCTTACCCCAATTTTCCGACACAAGAAGCGTCTCCATGACCGCCGTTTTCCTGTCGGCGAGATAGAGCACGGGTTCCACACCTTCGAGTTCGCAGGACAGCGCGTCGACAAAGTCCTGCCACTTGACGGGGTCGAGCGCCGCGTCATAAATCGCCCCGATCAAAGCGGAGTGCGTCTCCTGCTCGTTGCCACGATAGACCGGCATCGTTCGCTCCCGTCCATCTGCCCAGTCGTGGACATTCGGGGCGCTTGTCCGCGCCAATAGTGCCATTCACCGGAGCATGTCGGTGCAAGACACGAGTTCGCGGAGCTTGTCATTGTTAAAGGTGGACGGCTCAGCTGGGATAAGTGTTCAGAGCCCAAGGCCGCTTCGTTGGTGCAAGTCGGAGACTGGCCGCCACGCAATTCGAGGTTGGGCTAAGCTAGCCCGCGCTCGGCTCTCCCATGTCTGTTTGACATCAAACCAAGTATACCTCGGTTCGCGCAAGTCGCAAGCATAAGAACTCGCAGGAGCTGGCGCTGCCTCAAAGCATCCAAAAAATCAAAGGCGGTTTGCCTCGGTTGAGAGCTCCCCATGCCTTGCGCCACAATAGCGCATCGAGAAAGCGAGAAATGTAAGCCCGACCGCAAAAAATGTTGCGCGGCTATCGGAATGTTCCAATGCGTATAATTGAGTGCCAAATGTGCTTTGGAACTGAATTTCTTTGTGAAGCGTCAGGCGCGGTCGCGATTGAGTTGTGCATTGATCGCAACACAATACGGGTGGACCGACTTATTTTCAGGTGATAAATTATTATCTCTTAGAGACTGCCGATCGTATTTCATCTGCTGTCTCGGGTTGGATTTTCCCGGAGCAGCCCGTCGTCCGAGACGCTCATGCCGGCTAGCTCAGCGCCAGGCCCGCCGCGTCCAAGGCCCAATTGGTCAGATTTCACTCTAGCTCTCAAAGCTGGGCGAAATGCCCTCTTGGGAATTGGTCTGTTCAGTGCCTTTTTGAACATTCTTGCGCTGACCGGGGCCCTTTTTATGCTGCAGATCTACGACCGCGTGCTGCCGAGTGGCAGCGTGCCAACGCTCGTCGCTCTGTCTCTCCTCGCGGCAATCCTTTTCGCCTTCTACGGCCTCCTCGATTTTGTGCGCGGGCGCGTACTTGTAAGGCTAGGCGCTTGGTTTGATGCTGCCATCAGCCCCAAGGTCTACCGCGCCATCGTACGGCTGCCGATGAGCCGGATCCCTGACAGTTCCAAAATTGAACCCTTGCGCGACCTCGACGCCGTCAGGTCGTTCCTGTCCGGGCCAGCTCCGGCTGCACTGTTCGATCTGCCGTGGGTGCCTCTTTATCTGGGTGTTATCTATCTTTTCCACCCCTTGCTTGCGCTCCTGGCTCTGGCCGGAATGCTGGTGCTCTTCTGCGTGATGCTCGCCACGGAATTGCTTACGCGTTCGGCGACAGCAGCAGTCAACGCATGTGCAACGGCACGTCAACGCCTCTCCGAGACAAGCCGGCGGAACGCCGAAGCTTTGACCGCCCTCGGCATGGTGAGTCATTTTGCGCTGCGGTGGGACGCTGCAAACGATCTCTACATGGCGAGCCAACAACGCGTCAGCGACCTCGCGGGTGGCCTCGGATCGCTTGCGCGCGCTCTGCGCATGCTTCTCCAATCTGCGGTCTTAGGTTGGGGTGCCTATCTTGTCATATGCCAAGAAGCAAGTGCGGGCTTGATCATCGCCGCGTCGATCCTCACTGGGCGCGCCCTTGCCCCGCTGGATCTGGCGATCCCCAACTGGAGATCATGGACTGCTGCCCGGCAGGCTTGGAAGCGGCTCGCAAAACTGCTTCAAGTCTTGCCTGACCCCGCCAGCGTGATGCCTCTAAAGAGCCCGCACCAGCAACTCGCCGTGGAAAGAGTGAGCGCTATGCCACCGGGCAGCACCCGGCTCGTCATCAAAGATGCGTGCTTCACGGTCCAAAAGGGACAGGCACTTGGCATCATCGGCGCAAGCGCTTCGGGCAAGTCCTCGCTCGCGCGTCTGTTGGTGGGAGCATGGACCCCCGCCGCTGGCAAAGTCCGGCTCGATGGAGCTGCACTTGACCAATGGTCGCCTCAGGCACTTGGTCGCCACATTGGCTATCTGCCGCAAACCGTCGAGCTGCTGCCTGGCACGGTGGCGGAAAACATTGCTCGCTTTCAGCCGGACGCCGACCCTGAGGATATTTCTCGTGCCGCCGATGCTGCCGGCGTCCACGAGCTCATCGTCAACCTGCCTGAGGGCTACCAGACCGCGATCGGTGAGCAAGGCGCAGGTCTGTCAGCAGGCCAGCAGCAGCGCATAGCTCTCGCCCGGGCCCTGTATGATGATCCCTTTCTTGTCGTTCTCGATGAACCCAACTCAAATCTCGATGCCGAAGGTGAAGCCGCCTTGACGCAGGCGATCATTGGCGTTCGCGATCGCGGCGGCATCGCTGTCGTGATTGCGCATCATCCCAGTGCACTTGCAAGCGTCGACACGGTGCTCGTTTTGGGGCAGGGTCGCATTAAGGATTTCGGCCCCAAAGATCGAATCCTATCGAGAGTCCTCCGCCCGGCTGCCACGCATCCGCCCTTGAAAGTAGTAACCGAGGCGACTGGGGTGGTGCCATGACGTCCGCTTCTGGAGACCAAGCCAAGGCATCCCTGCGCAGGCATCTTCACCTTGGCACGACGATCATCGCCGCGCTCGTCTTTGGCATCGGTGCTTGGGCAGCACTGGCCGACATATCGGGCGCTGTGATCGCGCTTGGCCGAGTCGTCGTCGAGTCCGACGTCAAGACCGTCCAACACCCAACCGGCGGCGTTATAGCCGAGTTGAGGGTGCGCAACGGCGACCTCGTTAATGCAGGCGCACTCGTAGTCCGGCTTGATGACACCGTGGCACGTGCCAACCTTGCGATTGCCCAAAAGGCCCTCGACGAGCTGACGGCTCGAAGAGCCCGTCTTGAAGCTGAGCGCGACGACAAGCCCAAGATCACTTTTCCCGAAGCATTGCTCGAGCGTGCGCAGGATCCCGACGTAACGTCCAGAATTGAGAGCGAAGAAAGGGCCTTTGCAATTGGGCGCGTAGCTCGCGAGGGCCAGAAGGCCCAACTCAAGGAGCGCATCGTTCAGTTAACGCAATCGATTGCCGGCTACCAAGTGCGAGAGCGTGCAAAGGCCAAGGAAACGGAATATATCGATCGAGAGCTGACAGGGGCTCGCGACCTTTGGACAAAGGGATTGCTTCCGATCAGCAAGTTGACGGCGCTGGAGCGGGAGGCAACGCGCCTTGAAGGCGAGCGCGGGCAATTCATGAGCATAATCTCCGAAGCCAAAGCTCGTATCGCTGAGACCGAGCTGCAGGTCCTCCAGATTGATCATGACTTGCGCAAAGACATTGGACGCGAACTACGGGCGATCGATTCAAAGATCGGCGAACTCGTTGAACGAAAAATTGCCGCCGAGGAACAATTGAAGCGCATTGACGTCCGCGCACCGCAGAAGGGCCGGGTACATCAGCTCGCGGTCCACACGATCGGAGGCGTGATCACCGCCGGGCAACCGATCATGCTCATCGTACCCGATGACGATGAGCTGAGCGTCGATGTTAGGGTTGCGCCGAACGATATTGACCAGCTGCATCTAGGACAAGCCGCCAAGCTACGCCTGTTGGCCTTCAATCAGCGTAGCACGCCCGAACTGTTCGGCATTGTCAGCCGCGTCGCAGCCGACATTGAAACAGATTCGCGCAGCGGGACGAGCTACTATCTCGTGCGAATCGCAGTAGCACCGGAAGAGCGCGCCCGACTTGGGCAGGCCAAGCTGGTTCCGGGTATGCCCGCCGAGGCATTCATCATGTCACGCCCCCGCAAAGTCATGTCGTATCTACTGAAGCCACTAACCGACCAAATGCAGCACGTGTTCAAGGAAGACTGAGGGCCGCTTCAAAAGACGTGAATGCGGGATGAGGTTTCGGGATCCGACCGATGGCGGATTTCTCTGTTTGTTTTCGGAACCACAAACACGTGCCCTGAAGGGATGAGAGGGCAGCCTCGGGCCAGTGGTCGCCGAACACACATTCAAGGACAGCGGGGCGGCAGTCTCGACGCGCATGCTCGACACCTCCAAGGGGTCGATCAGCCGATGGCTGTTGGAGCTGCAGGATGCGCACCGGATCGTTGTGGAGACCACCTCGCACGAAACCCGGATCCGCAAAGTGACCTCGGTTGTGTGATCACCCGCCAGCCTAGCGAGGGCGACGTATCCTAAACGGGTGACGACCCTCATCGAACCAGTCGGCGAAATGGGTCGCTGGGACGGTGGTCGACGCCAAGATACGGTTGGAACGCACCAACCTGGTGCGAAATTGACCGACCCGTTCATCCTGGTACCGGTGGTTCGCCCACCCCATGCTTGTAAGCATGCATGACCATGCAGGGCATGCAAGGTTGTGCTTGGGCGTTAGCATGGCCTGCTTGGGCTGCATGGCGCCCGCGGCGAATGCTGCCGATGCTGCAAATGGCCAGGCGGCACGACGACGAAATCTATATTCGTCGGTTTGTTGTTGCCTGCTGCAGGTCGACTTGGTTGCGCGCCGGCCCCGGGGGGCGCCCCAATGTGGAGAACGAGCCCGGGCGGTTGCAAAAGGGCTGGTGGCTAGTTCCTATATGGAACCAGGGACCCAATGCCGCGAGTGACTCGGCAGGGATGGGGTGGGGGATATATGTTTGACCCGGTCGAGGTAGCGCGGGATGCGCATGCTGATTGCGTCCCTGATCAACGGACATCGCAAGCAAGTCAGGCCGAGTCGGCACCGCCGATCGTTGCGACGCTCGTTCATGGCACCTTTGCCAAGGGCGCACCTTGGACGAAGGACGGCTCGATCCTGCGCCAGCAAATCGCGGCCGAACTCGGCAGGCAGGAAAAAGACGTCATCTTCGACGTCTTCGAATGGTCGGGCCGCAACACGCACAAGGCCCGCATAAAGGCCGGTTGCCAGTTGGCCCACCACATCCGCAAATTGAAAAAGCGCTACCCAATGGCCGGGCACTTCATCGTCGCTCACAGCCACGGCGGCAACGTCGCTTTATTCGCGCACAAGCATCTTGAAGATCAACAGCACGTTCGTGGTATCGCGACGCTCGGCACGCCATTCATCTACGCCGATCTGCCCGCCGACCTGGTATCGGCGACTGACAAATCTCTGCGTCAGATGGCCCGGGAGGGCGCCCTCGTGCGCACCCTCGCCATGTATTTGGCAGTGGCAGCCGGTCTCGCCGTAATGATGGTCCTATACTCTTATTACAAGCCGGATGAGGACACCGCGGCTCTCGTCTCGCTGGCCGCCGGCGTCTTGACCTGGTTCCTCCTGCGCAAGCGACTGACCTCTCTTATCGTCTGGCTTTTGCATCCGATAAGCTCGCGCCGCTCAGCGATGCGGCTCGGCCAGGCGCTCGCACTAAAAGCTATGCCGGAGACCCACATTTTGAGCTTCGTCTATCCGGGTGATGAGGCGGGCCTGCTACTCAATACTCTGGAGAAAACGACTGCGCTTCCGACAATGGCCGTACGCTGGTTCAAGGAGATCGCTGGCACGATTGGCGGCGTGGCGCTGGTCATCTTTCTCGCCACCGCCTTCCTTTCGAATCCCATTACCTATCTGACAGGAATCTCCGACCAGCGCCTTGAAGATCTAGCCACATCGACGATGTCCTACGTGTTCGCTGCCGGTATTGGCATCTGGTTCGCTCTCGTCAGCATCCGCTACGTACTTTCGTTCCTTCGCGGGCATCCCGGCGGCTTTGGCTGGGAACGCCCATCGATCCATGCTCACGTCGACATCGGTGTGCGGCCTGTTGCGCGGCCGCCGAAGGCCAAATCCAACTTGCATCAGGAGGTGCCGTTCACGGCGGCCCAGGATGCCGGAAAGGGCTTGCGCCACTCGGGCCTATACGAGGACCGTCGCATCCTCAAGGCGCTCGCCTACTGGATGGCGCACGTCAAATAATGCCCAACGGAGAACAGATGACTTGTCCCGTCACGCTTGGTGATCTCATCCGCAAGGGCAAGCTCCTCTGCTGCTACTGCCGCCACTGTGGTCGCGAGAGGGATGTCGAACAAGAACTGGCTGTTTGATCGCGCCGAGATTTTGGGGTGCCCGCCGCCCCCAAGCACGAATGGCCTTGAGCTGCCGAAGGAAGGTCTTCCAGGTCATTGCCTTGTCGCATTCGAGCTTGCGCTCTTTCAATCGCTGCAAGAACGCGCTCGCGGCGCGACGCCCATCGCTTGTTGAACTCAAGAACAGGTAGAATTGAGGCTCCTTGAACGTGAGCCGAGCCTTGGCGACGAGCGGCCACGGAACTGCTCCAACCTTATCGATTCCATCACCACCAGCCGGACCTGTTCCGGCCAGGATCAATTTGCGAACAAGTCTTGGTTCTCTCAGCACCATGTCCTGCGTGACGAATCCGCCGCCGTCTGTGGATGTCCGCTTAGCTGCCAGTGTCGTCGCGGGTCGCATCAGTGTCGATGCGTGTGATGCATGTCGGGCACATGCGGATGCCGATGCCGGAGGCGCTCATGGCGATGGGCGTGCGTATGAGGTTCGCCGGGAGGATCGCCGGTCGCATGCTCGTGCTGGTGATGTTCGTCGTGCACGTGCGGATGGGCGTGCTCCATGGGCTCGTGCTCGTGCTCATGCTCGTGCGTCTCGGTGAGGTGCAGCCACACACCGGTCACCATCAGCAGTCCGGCAACGACCAGTGGCAGCGTCACGGGCTCGCGCAAAAGCACCAGCGCCGCGACAGCGCCGAGGAAAGGAGCGGTCGAGAAATAGGCGCTGGTGCGCGCGGTGCCGAGATGGCGCAAGCTGATGACGAACAACGCGAGGCTGACACCGTAACAGAGGAAACCGACCAACCCCGATGCCATGATTGTCGAGGCGGCCGGCAAGTGGCCGCCCGCCCAGTAGCCGATGGCGAGATTGACCGGTCCCGCGATGAGACCCTTCAGCTCCACGATCTGAAGCGGGTCCGCGAGCGAGACCTTGCGCGTCAGATTGTTGTCGAGGCCCCACGCGATGCAGGCCCCGGTGATTGCAAGTGGCCCAGCGAGTCCGGCCCAAGACAGAGAACCCGACCAGGACAGCACGGCGGCACCCGCAACGAGACAGGCCATGCCGAGCGCGATGCGGCGATCGAAGTTTTCGTGGAAGGCGTACCACGCGAGCAGTGCCGTTGCGACGCCTTCAAGCGTCAGCAGCAGCGAGGCCGCGGCAGCATCCGTCCGCGCGAGCCCCAGCATCAGCAGCAGTGGGCCGACGATGCCGCCCGCAACGATGGCGCCGGCGAGCCAGGGCCAATCGCGGCCCCCGAGCGGTACCTCGGCTGCAGCTGCGCCCGCTAGGGGTGGCGCAAGCCGCCTGAGCGCTGCTACTCCGAGCCCGGCGCCGCAGTAGAGAATGCCGGCCAGCACCGCCGGATGCACCGAACCTAGAAGCGCTTTCGCAACGGGCGTAGACAAGCCGAAGAGTGTGGCCGACAACAGGGCAAACAGGACGGCATGACGGTTCATGAGTCGGGTCGCTTCGGTTTGTTTCGCGTACGCCTCCTTTACCACGAAGGGCGACCGTCATGACCGATTGGCTGATCGCGTGGCTCGGACAGGTCCAGAGCGGGATCATGCGTACTCTCGCCGCCGAGATCCGTTCCGGCGGTCTCGGCACAGTGGCCTTCGCTTTTGCGCTCGGTGCGCTTCACGCCCTGACACCCGGCCACGGCAAGGCGGCACTGGCCGCCTATTTCCTGGGGCGCGAGGCCCGCACTAGTAAAGGCGTGCGTATCGCTCTGTCAGCGGCACTGCTCCACGTTCTGACAGGCCTTGGTGCGTTCATTGTGCTCCGCATCATGCTCAAACAGATAGCGTTGATGACGGGGCGTGCGTCACTGTCGTTCACGGCATTCGGCTATGGCCTAATCATCATCGCCGGCCTTATTATGGTCGTGCAGAGCCTACGACTCGGCGCCGCGCACCGTGAGGATCACGGGCATGCTCTCGTGGTGGGCATGGGCCTGCTCCCCTGTCCCCTCACGATTTCGGTGCTCGGATTCGCCTGGACGCAGAGCAGCGCGCTCATGGTCGGCCTCGTCTTGTTATCGCTGGCGATCGGCATCTCGTTCACGATCGGATTAGTCGCTGTCCTCGCCATCGCGGCCCGTCGTAGTATTGGCGTCCTGCTCTCGCAACGGTTGTCCGACATGGAACGCTGGGCGCGGATCCTCCAAGGCGCCGCCGGCGCGCTCATCGTTGCGATCGGAGTGTACACGCTCGCCCGCCTCGCGGTTTAGTGCTGCGCTCTGAGTTGACAGTCGCGGAGGATCGTACTTACCGGCCGCTGGCCGGGGTCCCTCGCGACGACCCCGTGAGGCGGCAGCCCAACGATCGCGTCCGGCAAACTTCGCCCGAAGGAAGGACGCCAGCATGTCAACTTTCATAGGCACATCTGCCAATCGCCGTCGCGTAGCAATTCTCTTCCCTGCCGATCCTGCGCACGGGCTCGCCACCGACCTGATGCAATCGCGGTTCACCGGTATTGCCAGGGCGCTCGATTCCGCAGGGATGGATGCGGTTGGCGCGCCTTGGGCAGATGCCTTCTCAGCCGACGTGCGCGCCCAGCTGCTGTCGGCCGACGCCGTGCTGGTCTGGCTCAATCCGATCGAGGGTGGTCGCGACCGGACGATACTCAACGCGATGCTGCGCGACGTGGCGAGTCAGGGCGTCCTCGTGAGCGCGCATCCCGACGTCATCGATCGCATGGGCACCAAGGAGATGCTCTATCGCACACGCACGATGGGCTGGGGCTGCGATACGCGCTTCTACGCGTCGGCGGAAGCAATGGGGATCGGGTTGCGGGACACCATGACCTTGGGCGGCGCGCGCGTCTTGAAGCAGATACGTGGCCAGGGCGGCGACGGCGTGTGGAAGGTGAAGCCGGCCGCGGCGCCGGGTATCTCGCACCAGGCACTTTGCTCAGCATCACCCGTGCTCGTTCGGCACGCCAAGCGAGGGAGCGTCGAAGAGCAGATGGCGTTGCAGGACTTCATTGCCATGTGCGCGCCGTACTTCGCGACTGGCGGCATGATCGAGCAGCCATACCAGGAGCGGCTGCCAGAGGGGATGATCCGCTGCTACGTCGTGGGCGACCGCGTCGCAGGGTTCGGCGAGCAGCTCGTCAACGCGCTTTATCCGGCGCCCGCTGGCGGCGCCGCCGCCGATGCGCCGCCGCCGGGACCACGCCTCTATTATCCGCCGACGCGGCCGGACTTCCAGGCCCTCAAGCACAAGCTGGAGGACGAATGGATCGGCGAGCTTTGCCGCAGCGTCGGCGTCGCACAGTCGGAATTGCCGGTGATCTGGGACGCCGATTTCCTCTATGGCCCGAAGGACGCTAACGGTGTTGATACCTACGTGCTCTGTGAGATAAATGTCAGCTCCGAATACCCGTTCCCTGAGGCAGCGATGTCGCCGTTGGTGGAACGCGTTTCCGCCTTGCTCTGTCCGACGGCGTAACCCCAAATCCGTTGCTGTATCAAACGTTACCGGGGCGCGAATGCGGCGGAGGCTCTGCAGGACTGGTCGATATTGGCCCACATCCGCCGTGAGCGAGTATGCGTCGATCGTGCTGCAGCACTTGGCAAGGCGCCTTCAGACTCCTACTCTGATCCAGCCTTGACCGAGCGGATCTCGAATAGGGCGGTGGGAGTTCGTTGTACTTGTTGGTATCGCGATCCTATGGCCGCGTCCCCGCCGAATCGCGATCATATGGCCGCGCCCCCGCCGAATCGACATGCATGTCCCGTGCTCAATTTCGAGTATCTCCAAAGACGGGAGTAAAGTCGTGGTCGCATCGAACTTGTGCTTCAAAGCCGCAATGCTGCTGTTGCTGATTGGAATGCTCTGGGGCTTGCAAATGGCGATAGCTGACAATCACTCCGCTTACCCGGCTCACGCGCATCTCAACCTCCTCGGTTTTGTCGCACTGTTCTTGTTTGGCATCTACTATCGCTTGAGCCCGAAGGTGGAGGCGAGCAGACTGGCCATCCCCCAAGTGTGGATTTGGATCATAGGTACGATCGTTATGTCCATTGGGGTGGGGCTCGTACACACGGGCCACAAGATCGGCGACCCGTTTGCCGCGATCGGTTCGCTCGTCGTGCTCGGTGACGCAATATTGTTCACATGGCTCGTCTTTCAAAACGAAGGCCGCTGACATTTCGGCGATCTCCCCCGTTAGCGCCACTGCTGCAAGGTGCTCCCCAGCAGCGGCGTCAATGGAAGCCGCTGCTGGTGGCCGAAGGGAGGTAGCGTGAAATGTAACTTCGTATTGACCAGCACTGCGGTGCTGATCGGAAGCTTTGGGGTGGGTTGGCTGATCGCGCCTAATGCGATGGGCGACTATTGGAGGATGGCTCCGGGCGACACCCTCAACTACATGGGCCACCGCTATGGGGCCTTTATGTTGGGGCTGGTCGTAGCCTTGTGGTTGGCGCGAAACGCGCCCAATACACAGGCGCGCCGCGCTCTGATGATCGGTGCCTTGGTCGGCCTAACGCTAACCACCGCAGTCAGTCTGTACGGTGCGCTGGCGCTCGCGCTCAACGCTTGGCCTGCCGTTATCGTTGAATTTGCGCTGGTCATGGGCTTCGTATGGGTACTGTTCGTCAAGCCTGAGCCGGTGGTGTGAACACAACGCTATCGGGGGTATTTTGTCCGCACCGACGAGGTGATCGATTATAATTAGAGACATCGTTTGCTGCGGTGCATGAGTCTGTTGATGGCCCAGAGTGAAAACCGGAACGGAAACGGTCTGGGAGGTGTAGCGGACATACCGACGCCACATGGATCCCCGGGCAAAGTATTTCAGCGCACGCATGGTTGCCATGTCAGTCGGCATCCAATGCCATGCATCTGTTGCGCGCCGGCACAATGGCTGCAGTGGGTCATCCTGAGACCTCGGTGCGGATCCTTCGCATGTCCGGCTGGCCTTCAAGTGCGGTCATGACGCGAGAGTACGTCTGCTGATCCCTCACCACCGGTCGCATTCGCGACGAAGAACCTCGGCCAAGCCAATCCCGCCGTTCCCGCAGCAAGCCCGCCGAGCTGGCGCACCACCGGAAAGTAGCGTGCTGCTATGATGAGGAGCGAGCCATAGCGCGCGACGTACACCTCGACGAGTGCCAAATGCCCGTCTTGTATCTCGAGCCAGCCGCCGTAGCGGACAACGAGCGCTCGCCCTGCGTAGTGGCCAATGGCATATCCGAGATTGTCTCCGAGGACGGCCCCAGGAATGCGCTGACGAAAACGCTTACGAAGTACATCTTGTCAGATGCCTCAAGAACCGATGAGGCAATGAGCGCCGTCTCGCCCGGGAGTGGAAGCCCCGCCGCCTCCAGAAAAGTGGCCATGAAAAGCGCAATCGGCCCGTAGGCGCGAGATATGCGGTCATGTGCGCCTCACGCCGAACCAGCTCCGATCGCCTGCATCCTACGCAGCCCGAGACTTGTCTCGCAGCAGCCCGTACTTGGTGGGCGGATCTCTATAGTTGGTGGGGGTACACATAACGCAACCAATAGCGGTCACACGACACGGTTGACACTATGCCATATGCCACAGCCGGGGCGCATTCCATCGGCCTGGCCAAGAAACTAGATATCAACGTGGACAAGTTTGAGCGCTTCTATGCTCGCCACTTGCCACTCTCTCGTGAGATGGCCAAGAGCCTGCGGAGCATATGCGGAAATGCGCCGGGTGGTGTCAGCTTTAGTCAGACCGCTGCCCGGCTTTGTCGTACTGACGAGACTTCAGCCCTGCGCCTCCACGCGGTCTAAACCCAACGCCGCACCGCGGCGGCCGTGTCTGAAGGATTTGTGTTAAAGCATATCTTTGTCGAAGCTGGGGCCTGCCGGTGCATGACGTTGATTAGCTTTTCGAACAACAGGAAATAGGGAGGAACAATGCGCAGGCCTGCACCCATCATGATGCAATCGTATTTATCAGCTGCCAGTGTGTTAGCAAGCACGGCTTCTGCTGTCTTGCCGTCGTCGACGTACAACGACTTCACGCTGTAGCCGAGCGATTCCAGTTTTGAGCTTTCAGCCTCCACTGCAGCGCGAACCTTTGCCGCCGTGAGCCCTGGCACCGGAGACTTGCTATAGTCAACTATGTCGGGGTCCAGGCCCACCAGCAGGACGCTTAGTCTTGAGGCCATCGTTCCCTCCGGAACAGCACATTCGCAGATTTGCACGGACAGCAATCGTCCTTCAAGCGCCGTAGCACGACGCACACGGATTGGAGAGGATGAAAGTTAGGGTTCGCTGCGCTGTGAGAGTATCGATCCGGTGAGTGTCGGATCGGGTCTGGAGCACGCGTCGCCCACACTACGCCCGCAATCAAACTGCTGCAGCTGGGTGTGCAAACCAGTCTGTATCTGACGGCTGAGTGTCGCTCTTCGCTCGCGAGTGCGGAAGGTCCATCACTAGGTTAGTGAGCGTAACGATGGGCCAAGGGCAGACGTAATGCGATCAACACTGCTTCGCCGCATCTCTGTTAGATGCCGATCATATCTTGCTAGGCCGCCAGGGCTGGTTGAAGCAGGGTTCGAAATGGCCGCGCAGCCGAACGATCTTGAACCAGACCCTGCCACAGCGAGGTTTAGGCTGCAGAGTTCTGGACTGCGCCAGTCGCCGATGCTAGCCTGCATCGTCACGCAAACGCGGCGAAGTGCCGAGCTTTCCGCGGGTTCATGAGCGCCGCCTGCGCCATCGGCGGGCAAGAGATCTACAACATTGCGAATCAACCTAAATCGCAGCGCCACGTGGCGCATGCGCTCTTTCCCACGCGACTACAGCATGTTGAGGATCGTTCCTTTCGCAATAATTGGCACCTTGGTCGCCACCGTGAGCGCCGCCGATCCGATAGCGGATGCGCCGAAGGAGCACATAGGCTTCAAGACACTGAAAACAGAGGTCGTCGACCTGGGCCCGGAGATCGGCGGTATGGCAGGCCGCCAACTTCGGCTTTGCGTGCTCAGCGTCGCGCCGGGCGGACACATCGGAGTGCGCAGTCACCAAGCTCGGCCGTCAGTGGTCTATGCCGTTCAAGGCATCGACACCATCACGGTGGGCGACGGATCGAAGACGATTCTCAAACCCGGAGACACAACTTCGGCGACCAAGGACACGACACACTGGCACAAAAACGAGGGGAACGAAGAGGTCCGCTTGCCAGCCGTTGATGTCTTCAACGCGGAAAAGGCGAAGAAGTAACAGATAGGATCCGCGGTGGAACCGCGGTCAATGTGTGGTGAAGCGGGCAACATGCTCTCTGCTTGCCGCTTCTTCGTCTGCTTCGACGCCCAGGGAGGTTACGATGAAATGCTCGATAGCAATTGTCCTAGGACTTACGTTGACTATAACTGCCCCGGCTGCAGCTGACGACAAAGCCGATGTCGCCGCAGCCATGAATGCCTGGAAGGAAAATCTTGCAGCCGCATGTGGTGGCGGAGGAGCTGGGAAAATCTTGCCCCTCTATGCAGAGGACGGCGTGTTGTGGGGTACCATCTCCCCAACCATTCGTGACGAACGGGCAGAGCTTGAAGACTACTTCGTCAATGCCTGCAAGAAGCTGCCAAAGCTCACCGTCGAGTTCAAGGATCCATTGATCCGTGTCTACGGCGATACGGCGATCAATAGTGGCTACTATACGTTCAGCTACGAAAAGGATGGGCAGCCGACTCAGCTTCCCGCTCGTTACAGCTTTGCGCTCGTAAAGCGTGATGGCAAATGGCTGATCGTCGATCACCATTCGTCGACGATGCCAAAGTGAACGCTTGAAGGACGGCAAGGGCTACAAGTACACGCTCAATCTAGATGAGTTTGGAACGACAAGGACGGGACATAAGCTGCCCCGTCTTTGTTGCGACAGCATTGTCTGCTCCGGGTCAGGCGCGTTGGGCAACCTTGAGCCTCTTAACCACCGCCCGTCCGAGGATGCTCAAAAGCCGTTGCCAAATCAATAACCTACTGCCTCCTCAAACAAAGGAGACAGGCCATGAATGACAATGATCTACACATCCCGAAGCCAGTTGTACGGCGCGAGCCTTGGAACAAGGGCAAGTTGATCGGTCCGAAACCACTCCTCCGCCCAAAACACGTTTGGGCCATTCGAACCTAGTTGCAGCTCGAAAAGCGTGTCCGCGATTTGGCGATCTTTAATCTTGCGATCGACAGCAAGCTGCGCGGCTGCGATGTCGCTGCGATCCGCGTCGAAGAAGTTGCACAGCGCGGCTACGCCGTAGACCGTGCCATTATTCGTCAGAAGAAAACTGGCAGGCCCGTCAAGTTCGAACTGACGGATCAAACGCGGGAAGCGCTCGATGCATACATCTAAGAGTATCGTCGAGAAGTCGGCCAGTGGCCTTTTGCCGGCCGTGGCGATCCCGAGCGGCATTTAGCGACGCGCCAGTATGCCCGACTATTTGGGGAGTGGCTTGCCAGCGTTGGGCTCGACCCGACTATGTATGGCACTCACCCGCTTCGTAGGACGAAGTCAACGCTGATCTACAAGCGCACGGGCAACCTGCGCGCGGTCCAGCTCTTGCTCGGCCACACGAAGATCGAGAGCACTGTCCGATATCTTGGCATTGAAGTGGATGATGCTCTCGAAATCGCTGAGCGAGTAGACATCTGAACTACCTGGGCGGAGCTTACACGCTCTGCCCAACCCGGCACGGCTCTTCCGGGCCATGAGGTGAAATTGAATGGGGCGCCTCTGTCTGTCCGCTCTTAATCCAGTACCAGCCCGAAGCGGTCCAGCCGCTCAGCTATACCGCCGCCGGCTGCCGCCGAGACCCGTTTTCATCAGCTCGTCGACAAGTGCGCGCGCGGAGCCGGGAAGCGCCTCGAACTCGCGCGCCAGCACGCTGCGGTCGCGCAAGGACCAGTTGTCGGTCAGGCGGACGATGGCGAGCTTCATGGTCCGCGCGTGCCGGTTGGCGGCCGACTCGGGCACGACGCCAATGCCGACGCCACCCTCGATTAGGCGGCACATCGCCTCGAAGCTCGAGACCTGGATGCGTGACTTCAGCTTGCGGCCGAGTTTGTCGGTCAGGTCGAACAGGAAGGCATGCAGGGTCGCGCCCTCGCGCATGGTAATGTGCTCGTAGTCGAGCGTTTCTTCGAACGACATGCGTTTGCGCGTAGACAATGCGTGCTCGGCGGACATCACCAAGACCAGCCGGTCGGTTGAGAAAATCTTGGCCTCGATCCCCGTTGCGGGAAGCGGACCTGAGATGATGCCGAGATCGGTCGACCCGTCCGCGACGCCGCGGATGATGTCGCGCGTCAGCCGCTCCTGCATGTCGATAGTAACGCGGGGCCGCGCGGCGAGGAAACGCGCCAAAAGCTCCGGCATGAACTCCGTGACGGCCGTGGTATTGGCAAAGATGCGGATGTGGCCGCTCGTCGATTGGCTCTCCGCGCCGAGGTCGTGCCGCAGGTGCTCGACCTGGCGCAGGATGATGCGGGCGTGCCTGAGCAACGTCTCCCCGGCCTCGGTCGGCTCCGTCCCTCGGCTGTCGCGATAGAAGAGACGGCTGCCCAATTGCCTCTCCAGTGCCTTCAGCCGAGCGCTCGCGGCCGAGGTGGCGAGGTTCATGCGGGCAGCGCCTTTCGTGAGATTTCGGGCCTCCGCAATGAGCGTCATGAGCTTGAGGTCGACGAGATCGAAATGCATGGGGCGCCAATCTCCTAGGCCGCTCGTTTGACAAGTCCGAACGGTGGCAGCTTAGCATGGCGTTCGTGTTTCACGAACGGGGGCTTCATGAGATGCTAATTCCGCGAATGGTCAGCGCGTGGCAGTAGAGTGCCGACAAGAAAATTGGAAGGGCAGGGTCATGAACCAAGTCGCCACGCAGCCGGTCGCCGAGGTCATCGACATGGCGCACCTCAAGCAGTGGATCGGCAAGACCGAGCAGCGCAGCGAGGTGCTGGCGCCGTTTCCCGCCAATGGGCTCGCCGGCACCCTCGATCGCATGGATGCGCCCTATGCCGCCGGCTCTGAGCTGCCGCCGATGTGGCACCTCGTTTACGGGCTCGGGACACCGCCGATGTCGGGTCTGGGGGCCGATGGCCACGCCAAGCGCGGCGGCTTCCTGCCGCCGGTGCCGCTGCCGCGCCGCATGTGGGCCGGCGGGCGTCTCAGGTTCCTGAAGTCGCTCATCATCGGCAAGGAAATGACCCGAACCGGCGAAGTGCTGAACGTCGAGGTCAAAAACGGGCGCACGGGCTCCATGGTGTTCGTCACCGTGCGCTTCACGCTTGCCGACGCGGAGGGCGTAGCACTCACCGAGGAGCGTGACATCGTTTACCGCGAAATGCCATCGCCCCGCGCGCCCGCCGTCGCTGCCAAGATTGCTCCGACGGATCAGGCCTGGTCGCGCACCATCCATCCCGATCCGGTGCTGTTGTTCCGCTATTCGGCGCTGACCTACAACGGCCATCGCATCCATTTCGACCGCGACTTCTGCAAGGAGCACGAAGGCTATCCCGGCCTTGTCGTGCACGGTCCCATGCTCGCGACGATGCTCGTCGATCTCGTGCGGCGCCAGATCCCGAACGCCGTCATCAAGTCATTCGATTTCCGCGCGGTGAGTCCGGTGTTCGATACCGCCAGCTTCGACATCTGCGGCAAGCCATCGCCCGACGGCGGCTCCGTGCACCTATGGGTGCGCAAGGAGGACGGCGGTCTCGCCATGGAGGGGACGGCAACGATCGCCTGAGGCGATCGCGACGCCGCACGACAACACACAAACAAAGAAATTGGGAAAACGCCACAATGGACGCCTCTCTCGAACTCAAGGAATCGTACCCCGAAGTGCGGCAGGCGGTGCGTGACCTCTGCGCGACGTTTCCGGCCGAGTACCACCGCAAGATCGACGAGCAGCGCGCCTACCCCGAAGAGTTCGTCAAGGCCTTGACCGAGGCCGGCTGGCTCGCCGCCATGATACCGGTCGAGTACGGCGGCTCGGGTCTTGGGCTGACGGAAGCCTCGATCATCATGGAGGAGATCAACCGCTCGGGCGGCAATGCGGGCGCCTGCCATGGGCAGATGTACAATATGGGCACGCTGCTGCGGAACGGTTCGGAGGCGCAGAAGCGCAAATATCTACCCGACATCGCCAGTGGCAGGCTGCGCCTGCAATCGATGGGCGTCACCGAGCCGACCACCGGCACCGATACGACCAAGATCAAGACGACGGCCATCAAGAAGGGCAACCGCTACGTCGTCAACGGCCAGAAGGTGTGGATAAGCCGCATCCAGCACTCCGACCTGATGATCCTGCTCGCGCGCACCACGCCGCTCGCCGAGGTGAAGAAGAAGTCGGAGGGCATGTCGATATTCATCGTCGATCTCGCCGAGGCCCAGAAGAAGGGCATGACCGTTCAGCCGATCCCGAACATGGTCAACCACGAGACGAACGAGCTGTTCTTCGACGATCTCGAGATCCCGGAGGCGAACCTCATCGGCAAGGAAGGACAGGGCTTCAAATACATCCTCGATGGTTTGAACGCCGAGCGCACGCTGATCGCGGCCGAGTGCATAGGCGACGGCTACTGGTTCATCGACAGGGTCGCCGACTACGCCAAGCAGCGCGTCGTCTTCGGCCGCCCCATCGGCCAGAACCAGGGCGTCCAGTTCCCGATCGCCGAATGCTATATCGAGGTCGAGGCGGCGAACCTCATGCGTTACGAGGCCTGCCGCCGCTTCGACGCGCATCAGCCGTGCGGCGCTCAGGCGAACATGGCGAAGTATCTCGCGGCCAAGGCCTCGTGGGAAGCCGCCAACGTCTGCTTGCAGTATCACGGCGGCTTCGGATTCGCGAACGAGTACGACGTTGAGCGCAAGTTCCGCGAGACGCGCCTCTATCAGGTCGCGCCGATCTCGACGAATCTGATCCTCGCCTACGTGGCCGAGCACATCCTCGGCCTGCCGCGCTCGTTCTAGGAGACAACGGATCATGCGCCCCCTCGATGGTATCACCGTTGTTACGCTAGAGCACGCCATCGCAGCTCCGTTCTGCACGCGCCAACTCGCCGAGCTTGGCGCCCGTGTCATCAAGGTCGAGCGCCCCGGCACCGGCGATTTCGCGCGCGGCTACGATGAGCGCGTCAAGGGGCTTGCCTCGCACTTCGTCTGGACCAATCGCTCCAAGGAAAGCCTGACGCTCAACGTCAAGGCGAAGCCTGCCGGCGACATCCTCGGCCGTCTCCTCGACAAGGCAGATGTGCTCATCCAGAATCTCGCGCCAGGTGCTGCTGCCCGTCTCGGCCTGTCCTACGAGGCGCTGAAGGAGAAGCACCCGAGCCTGATCGTTTGTGACATCTCGGGCTACGGCTACGATGGCCCCTATCGCGACAAGAAGGCCTACGACCTGCTCATTCAGGGCGAATCCGGCTTCCTGTCGGTCACTGGGACGAACACTGAGCCGGCGAAAGCCGGTTGCTCCATCGCCGACATCGCGGCAGGCATGTATGCATATTCGAGCATCCTGTCCTCACTCATGCTGCGCGCGCAAACTGGTAAGGGTAGCCATATCGAGCTCTCCATGCTCGACGCCATGGTCGAGTGGATGAGCTACCCGCTCTACTACGCTTTCGATGGCGCCGCACAGCCGCCGCGCACCGGCGCCGTACACGCTACCATCTATCCCTATGGGCCATTCCCCACGGGAGACGGCAAGACGGTTCTCCTCGGAATGCAGAACGAGCGCGAATGGGTTGCTTTCTGCGGCAAGGTTCTGGGCCGGCCGGATCTAGCACACAACGAACGATTTACGTCCAATTCGAAACGCGTCGCCAATCGCGATGCGCTACGCCAGATCATCGTCGACGTTCTTTCGCACCTTACCGCCGACCAGTTCGTCGAGAGGCTCAATGTTGCCCAGATCGCCAACGCACGCATGAACGAAATGGCCGACGTATGGAAGCATCCACAGCTCGTGGCCCGCGACAGCTGGCGCAAGGTGGAAACGGCGGCGGGGCCGATACCGGCCTTGTTGCCATCCGGACGCAGCAGCGCATTCGAGCCGCGCATGGACCGTGTTCCAGCGCTCGGAGAACACACGGATTCCATCCTGTCGGAGCTCGGGCTTGCCAGCGCCGAGATCGCGCAGCTGCATCAAGACAACGTGGTATGAGCCCGGCGAGCAAACCATGACGTTAGAGCGAGCCAGAAGTCATTTGTTTGTGCCGGCGACACTGCGGCCCACGCTCAAATCCCCATAGCGCGCGGCTTCCTCGTCGGCGGCACCGCCTTCACGCCCGTCGGCGACCTCATCGGCGAAGTCTGCCTCGCGATCGAAATGGGTTCCGACGACGTCGACATCGGCAAGACCATTCACCCGCATCCGACCCTGGGCGAGTCGATCGGCATGGCGGCGGAGGTGGCGCACGGAACCTGCACCGATCTGCCACCGCAACGGAAGAAATAGCCTCGTGCTATTCTGTGTTCCATGCAATTAATAGATAATCGACTTCAAGCCTCCGATCCTGCACAACGAAGATTGTAGAACGAGCTGATATAGAATGTCGACCTTCCTCAAACTCTCCACATCGATCGACCGGGTCACGGGTTGGATCGGTCGAAGCGCTGCGTGGCTCATTCTGGTCGCGGTGCTCGTCAGCGCCGGCAACGCGATCATCCGCAAGGCGTTTGGTATCTCGTCGAACGCCTGGCTCGAGCTGCAGTGGTATCTGTTCGGCGCCGTGTTCATGCTGGCCGCATCGTGGACCCTCGCCAGAGACGAGCATGTGCGCATCGACGTCGTCACCACGCATCTCTCCCAACGCACGCGCTATTGGATCGACGTCGTCTGTCACATCCTGTTCCTCATTCCTTTCGCGGTCTTGATGGTTTGGCTGTCATGGCCGTTCTTCTTCAACTCGTTCAACTCGGGCGAGATGTCGATGAACGCGGGCGGCCTAATTGTCTGGCCAGCCAAACTGTTAATTCTTGCGGGCTTCATATTGTTCACGGCCCAGGGCCTCTCGGAGATCATCAAAAAGATTGCTGTCCTGCGCGGTGACGCCGAGATGCCCGTCGAGAGCGAGGAAGATCACTTCCCTCCCGAGCTGCGCGAGTTCTCGCTCCCAGATCAAAAGGCCGACGGCGCAAAATTGAGGGGGCGCAAAGATGCTTGAACTCATCGCCCACAATCTTGCGCCCATCATGTTCATCTCGGTGATGCTGCTTCTGCTGCTGGGCTATCCGGTCGCCATTACGCTTGCGGCAGGTGGTCTGTTCTTCTTCGTCGTCGGCGTTGCCCTGTCCGAAGTCGCGCCAACCCAGATCAATCTTTCGTGGCCATTGCTAGGCGCCCAGCCCGAGCGCGTCTTCGGCATATTGTCGAACGACACTTTGCTGGCGATCCCGTTTTTCACTTTCATGGGACTGATACTTGAACGCTCCGGTATGGCCGAAGAGCTGCTGGAAACGGTAGGACAACTGTTTGGACCTGTCCGCGGCGGCCTCGCCTACGCTGTAATCTTCGTCGGTGCATTGCTCGCAGCCACGACCGGCGTCGTTGCTGCCTCCGTCATTGCAATGGGCCTGATCTCACTGCCGATCATGCAGCGCTTCGGCTACAACCAGTCTGTCGCTACAGGTTCGATCGTCGCCTCGGGTACGTTGGCGCAGATCGTCCCACCCTCGCTCGTCCTCATTGTCATGGCCGACCAGCTCGGCGTGTCGGTCGGCGACATGTACGTTGGCGCAGTCCTTCCGGCACTGTTTCTCATCGTCGCCTTCTGCGTCTACATCTTCTTGCTGTCGATCTTCACGCCCTCTCTGGTCCCGGCACTTCCCATGAGCGAGCGCACGCTTGGCAGCGGCGTCTTTTCGCTGCTTCTGGCAATCGCGGCCGGAGTCGCAATCTATTGGGCGACGACGCACACGATTTTTGCTGAGTGGTCATATGAAAATCGCATCGTCGCATCGATGGCGACAGCCGTCATCGCGGTGTTCCTGATGGCGATTGCCAACCGTGCTTTCGGTATTGGCCTTTTGTCGAAGCTCGCCGAACGGGTCGTTCTCGTGATGGTGCCCCCGCTTGCCCTGATCTTTCTGGTGCTGGGAACGATCTTCCTGGGCATCGCAACGCCGACGGAGGGAGGCGCGATGGGCGCGGTCGGCGCGCTGCTACTCGCATTGATCAAGCGGCGCCTTGATTGGACACTGCTGCGTACATCGCTCGAGTCGACGGCGTTGCTGTCGACATTCGTCATGTTCTTGCTGATTGGCGCGCGCGTATTTGGACTGACTTTCTACGGCGTCAATGGCAATGTCTGGATCGAGGAGCTGTTGCTTGCGCTGCCGGGTGGCCAACTCGGCTTTTTGCTGGTCGTGACGCTTATCGTCTTCATTCTCGGCTGCTTCCTCGACTTCTTCGAGATTGCCTTCATCCTCGTGCCGCTGCTGGCCCCGGTTGCCTCCAAGCTGGGTATAGACCTTGTTTGGTTTGGCGTCATTCTGGGCATCAATCTGCAGACCAGCTTCTTGACCCCGCCTTTCGGATTCTCGCTGTTCTACCTGCGCTCCGTGGCGCCTCAAAAGGATTGGTTCGACGAGCGAACAAACAAGACGCTCCCGGGCATACGAACGTCTGTCATCTATAAAGGCGTACTGCCGTTCATTGGGATCCAGGTCACAAGCATTTTCCTCGTTATCGCATACCCGGGTCTCGTCACGCACTATCGCAGCGCGCCAGCAACCTTGCCGCAGGTCGAAAGTCCCGCGACGCCATCCTCAACGACACCTTCCGGACCGCTTGGCCTCCCACCTCTTGGATTGCCCGGTTCCCCCTCACCGTTCGGTGGCCCATCGACGCAAAAACCGAGCACCAGTAACGCGCCATCAGGACTGGGCAC
Source organism: Hyphomicrobiaceae bacterium (assembly GCA_050246945.1). GTDB lineage: Bacteria > Pseudomonadota > Alphaproteobacteria > Rhizobiales > Hyphomicrobiaceae > JAEUMD01. Next base: position 355,288 of record JBFWVC010000001.1, on the reverse strand, counting down.
CGGTGTGCCGCCAGGGCTTGGCGGCGGGCCCCCCTCAGGTCTCCAGGGCGGTCAGCCATCGCTGGGTCTCGGAACTTCACCGCCTCCCGGCCTCGGCGCTTCGCCACCTCCTGGTCTGGGTGGCAGCCCATCGCCTGACGCGGGCGGTGCGTCATCAAAACCGACACCTGCACCACCAACGCCCGGCAGCAATCCCGATCTATCGAAACCGCCATCGTTCGATTGAGGTGCAAAGTCGCCAGCGGCAAACCGTGCCATCGAGGACTTCTTTTTTGGACGACAAGCCACTTAGAGCTTGAACTCAACGACTGTCAGCCAAGTTGACTGCCAGCGAGTCTTATCTAGCAGGAGGAAATAATGGACCGTCGTCAATTCATCCGCCGTTCGGCCGTCGTCGCGGTGGGCGCCGGCGCGGTCGCCAGCCCGGCGATTGCGCAATCACAGCCGAAAGTTCAGTGGCGCTGCACGTCATCCTTCCCGAAATCACTCGATACGATCTACGGTGGTGCTGAGGACGTTGCGAAATATGTGAGCGAGGCGACGGACGGACAGTTCACGATCCAGGTCTTCGCCGCCGGTGAGATCGTACCGGGCCTTCAAGCTGCCGATGCGGTCTCGAATGGCACCGTCGAGATGTGCCACACCGCCGCGTACTACTATGTCGGCAAGGATCCGGCCTATGCGCTCGGCGCCGTCATACCGTTCGGCCTCAATGCGCGCGGCATGCACGCGTGGCTCTATTACGGCGGTGGTCTTGACCTGTTAAATGAATTCTACAATTCGAAGGGGCTTCACTATCTTCCGGCTGGCAATACAGGCTCGCAGATGGGCGGCTGGTTTCGAAAGGAAATCAAATCAGCAGCTGACGTCAACGGTCTGAAAATGCGTATCGCCGGACTTGCCGGCCAGATAATGCAGAAACTCGGAGCCGTTCCACAGCAGATCGCGGGCGGTGATATCTACCCCGCGCTCGAACGCGGCACGATCGATGCCGCAGAGTGGATTGGTCCCTACGACGACGAGAAACTCGGCTTCTATAAGGTTGCACCCTATTATTATTATCCAGGCTGGTGGGAAGGCAATCTAGCCCTAAATTGCTTCTTCAATCCCGACGCCTGGAAAAAGCTGCCTGCTGGCTACAAGAGCGTGCTTGCGACGGCTTGCAAGGCGGCGACGACCGAGATGTTGGCGGAATATGACTACAAGAATCCGCAGGCGATTCGACGTCTGGTCCACAACGGTGCGCAGCTCCGTCCCTATCCACAGGATGTCATGAACGCTGCATTCAACGCCGCACAGGAAGTATATGCCGACATCAATGCCAAGAACGCGGCATTCAAGAAAATCTATGATTCCATGATGACGGTGCGCAACGACAGCTTCTTGTGGCAGCAGGTGTCGGAGTACACGTTCGACACTTTCATGATGGTCAAGCAGCGCGAGGGTGCGCTGAAGATCGGCGGCTGATGTCAATCGCGAATTGACGGAGCTGGGCACTCGCCCGGCTCCGCAAAACCCTTTTTTCCAAATTTTCTCCCGACTCGCCAGGAGGAGCGGCCCGTGCAGGTTCTTTGGGCCTCGAGTTGCTGGCCCTTTATTCGTCATTGCGTCCCGCGATCAAGTTGAGATCATCGGGTGTTTTGTCAAGATCATGCGCTTTTGGGATGCCTTCGAACTTGCCGGTTATCGCCAATGCCTGCGGACCCGCCCTTGACGCTGTACGCCTTCGCGAAGGACTTCCAGACCCTGTTCGGCACCCTGGTCGGATTCGGGGGCGTTTGCCTCACGCTATGGTTCAACGCCCATCAGGCCGAGAAGAGGCGCGTCGATGAGATCAAGCACGATCGGAATGCGACCCGGATAGCGTTGAGCAGCGAACTCTCTGTCATCCATGACTCCCTGACCACATGGAAAGATGTGCTGGATGAGTTAGACGGGGCCGGTGAAACGGCGTTGCCCCGCTTATTCGGGCTGACGGCGCCTCGCGCGCATATCGCGCAGTTTTCCCGAAGATCGGCCTGCTTGCTGAGCATGAGATCCAGCCCATTGTTTCTGCCTACGCCCAATACGAATCGCTCAGCAAGTTGTCCCGCGACATGGAAAAGCAGTTCGATCCGCAGAAGCCGGACGAAGCGATGAAGCTGGTGTTCCGTGCACTTCAGCTGGCTCTGACCGATGCGCTTGCGACTGCCGGTGAGGCCCTCGCGGAGCTTTCAGAAGGCAATCGTCTGGAACGGGGCAACAAAGCTTAGCAAAGTGTGCCGTCGTTTCGAGTGCTTGAGACGCACGAAACCAAGCCCTGCTGAGCTGCTACCTATTTGCTACCTTGGAGCAGCAAACGAGGCCGCAAAATCTATAACTCGTTGAAAAAGCTTGCGCGCCGTACAGGATAAAAGTGCGAACACCTATGTGATTGAAGTTGCCATGTAATTATCGAAGCGGGCCACCATCCCCCTTTTGGCCAGTTCACCATGCACCCTGGTCCGCGATGCGAACTTATCCCTAGCCGCCCGGCATCCTTCAAGCTGCGTCGATCAGCTCGGTTGCGAAGGACGCCGGATGCCACTTCCAGACAGTTGCCCAGATTGCCAAAAACGAGAGGCGGCGCTGCTCGAGTTGCGTTCGGGTCTCGCCTACATCAGGCTACTGGTCGCCGACCTCCGTCTGCACCTCGCGCTTAAGGCTGGCTTCAACTCGGACCAGCCACGCGATGATCATGGCCGCTGGACCGACACCGGCGGCGGGTCCGGTGGCGGTGGCGTGCGCGTGGCCCAAGCCAACGACGTCGAGCGGTATCGAGTTGATCTGCTTGAAGAGGAGCAAAAGGAAGGCCATACGATCGCCAAGCACGTCAGGAAGACCCCGGAAACAGTTGCGGGCTACGTCCGCGACTCGATTCTTGCCGATCCTGATCCAACAAGACACAGCATTCGTAGCGGATCCTTCCCGTCGGTGGAAGCTGCCAACAAGCTGGTAAACTCAACCCTCGCCCGCAACCGCGCTATCGTTGACGGTGTGGCAACCGGGATTTTGCCGGAACAACGAGTCGACGCATTCTTTGACTCGCCGACCGGCATCGAGGCCTATGCTTCGACGATCCGGAGCCAGCCAAAGATTCGGGAGACCTACGGAGTGGGTGTCTATATTCGGCAGGATCCCACCGCCATGAGAGGCTACCGAGTAATCACAGCGTATCCTCGCAACTTGGACTAGGTGTGAACACAATGGCCGAGCAGAGCAAATACCAGATTGAATTCTATCACTTCGGACACGCCACCGAATTCAAGCATGTGTTCGACAGTAAGCGTGAGTACGACATGGCAAAGAGATTTCTGAATGAACTATTGGGATCGCGTGATGTTGCTCCGGAGAATCAGAAGCTGCAAGGCCGGGCAACCGTCGACTTCTACGGCGTCAACGACGTCCAATATCGCGCATTCCGTGAATTCATGCGCCGACAGAAGGCATGACTGTCGCGCTGGTGGCGCGACCGAACTCGTCGCTGTGTCTGGAATTGCAAGCTATCATCTTGATAGCAGGCTGGCGCGCCGTACAGGATAAAAGTGCGAACACCTATGTGATTGAAGTTGCCATGTAATTATCGAAGCGGGCCACCATCCCCCTTTTGGCCAGTTCACCATGCACCCTGGTCCGCGATGCGAACTTATCCCTAGCCGCCCGGCATCCTTCAAGCTGCGTCGATCAGCTCGGTTGCGAAGGACGCCGGATGCCACTTCCAGACAGTTGCCCAGATTGCCAAAAACGAGAGGCGGCGCTGCTCGAGTTGCGTTCGGGTCTCACCTACATCAAGTTTCTGGTCACCGACCTGCGGCTGCACCTCGCACTGAAGGCCGGTTTCAACCAAGACCAACCGCGCGACGATCATGGCCGATGGTCCGATACCGGCGGCGGCACCCGAATTGCCCAAGATGAGCGAGCGGAGCGATACTCAGTCAGATTGCCTGAGGATGAAGCTCGCGGCGGCCACGCAATTCGCACCCACGTCGGCAAGGGCGATGCCGAGCTTCTGGCCACGTTGCGCGCCATGCGCATCGACACTCCTTTCGTCACAATTGCTGCACCGGCGCAAGGTTCGTTTGCCTCGCTCGAGTCGGCCAACGATTTCGTCAACAGGGTGCTCGAGGCGCATGCGCCAATGGTGGATATGGTTGCAAGCGGGGCCATGAAAGAGGTTTGGCTTGAGCAACGTTTCGGATATCCGACAGGCAAGGAAGCGTTTCGGCCGGATGCATTTGCCGAGCCGTACATGCGCTCCGCGTACGAAGTTGGCGTGCTGATCCGGCAAGATACGCGCTCTCAGCGAGGGTATACGGTGATTACGGCCTACCCCCTGAATGCGCGGCCAAAGAACTAGGAGTGCACCATGAAAATACCAAAGGAATTCGACTACTTGACGCAGTGTTTCTGGGATGGGAGTCACGCTGAGGCGAAATCACTAGATGAATGGGTCGGCAGCGCGGTGCGCATGCTCAATTCTCACCAGAAGGCAGTGGTCAAGCCGTTCATCCAAGACGTGCTGCGCCGTAACTTGTCCGATAAGGAGATGAACCGGATCTGGAACGAGGGTGGCGCACGCTACTGCTTCCCTGACGTCAATGAATTGCGCCGCGTGCTGCGGACGATCGTTCAGCATTTGACGACGGAAGAAGGCAAGTGATAATCGGCGGGCCGCCAACCTGCGAGAAGTTGCAAGCTATCATCTTGATAGCAACTTGGCGCGCCCGAAAGGATTCGAACCTCTGACCCCCAGATTCGTAGTCTGGTGCTCTATCCAGCTGAGCTACGGGCGCTTGCCGAGCGCCTGCACCGGCCATATTTGGCCCCGGCGCAAGCGCCAAAAAGGGGCAGCCGTCTGGACCGCCCGCTTGGAGGCGCAACCTCTAACCGCTCCGGCTTCCAAGTGCAAGGGGGTTGCGCACACGATCTCGCCGAACAATGCAGGAGGCCATAAACCGGGGCGAAGACCTTCGGCGACGGCGGCATGCCGCCTTTTGCCGGGCAGAGCTGGAAGTACTGAATGCGCCGTGCGGGACGCCTGCCTCATCCTTGTTTGAGAGGCGCTCGAGCCGCGTGTTCATGCCACGGTCGAGCGATCCGGTACCTCGATAACGAAAGCGGCACCTTCGTCGGTGTCGAGCAGCTGAAGTCGTCCACCATGCGCGGCGATCAGCTCGGCAGCGATTGCGAGCCCCAATCCAGTACCTCCCTTGCGCGTGCCCCCCTGGAATGCACGAAACAGGTTCTCGCGCGCCTTGGCCGGTACGCCTGGACCGTTGTCGCGCACCTCGAGCGAGACACGGCGGCCATCGCGCCAGGCGCGGACGACGATGCGACCCATATCCCTGCGTTCATCGGGATCCTGGCCCTCCAGCGCCTGGACTGCGTTACGGACAAGGTTCGACAAGACCCGGAAGAGGTGATCGCGATCGGCGTCGATGCGCAACGTATCCTCGATGTCGACCAACCAATCGATCGAACCCTCGCGTGGCAAACCAAGACCTTCGCCCACTTCGTCGACCATCGGCCGCAGACGCATCAACTCGCGCCGGGGTGTTGCTTCTTCGGCGCGGCCGAATTTCAGCGAATCGTTGCAGAAGTTGATGGCCCGGTCGAGCGAGGCGATAAGCTTGGGTGCAAACCGCTGTACGGTCGGGTCCGGAATGTCGGTCAGGCGATCGGAGATCAACTGAGCGTTCGCCAGCATGTTGCGCAAGTCGTGATTGATCTTAGACACCGCAAGCCCGAGCTGCGCGAGCCGGTTCTTCTGCAGGAACAGCTGCGAGAGTTCGCGCTGCATGCGCGCCAGCTCGCGCTCGGCGACGCCAATCTCGTCGTTGCGGCCAGACGGCGCAATGATGCGTTCGGGATCTTCTGGGTCCTGGGAGAACCGCACCATGTTGCGCGTGATGCGCATCATCGGCTGAACGAGAAGGTAGGACAGCGCAAGATAGACCAGCGCCGCCGTGATCAGCGAGATCATGATCGACAGGCCGAGAATGTTGAGACCATAGCGGACCATCACCTTCTTCAGCGGCAGTTCCGGGATGACGATCTCTATAAAATCCTCGGGATTGTCGCCGACGGGACCGATGACGCGAATGGTGCGCGTGTCACCATAAATAAAGGTGGCAAAGGCGTCGCCGATCAGTGAGAGCCGCTGAGCGATGCCGCCGAAGAAACCTTCGTCGCGGGGGCGCAGATCGTAGTGTGCGTCGATCAACAGCGGCTCGCCTGCTGGCAGCACCAAGCGCCGGCGGCCGTCGCGCCGCACGGCGACAGCCTTGACCTGTGCGGTACGAAGAAGCTCCGCGCGCACCTTGGGGGGAACGTCGCCGCCGGGGACCGCTTCGGCCGCCAGCGAGGCAACCTGTGCGGCCGTAAGGCGATCGGAGAGCCAGGAGACGCGATAATTGGCGACGGAGGGCACGAAAATAAGCACTTCTGCCAGCATGACGAAGCCGGCCGTCAAAAGCAGGAGCTTGGCCGGCAAGCCGAGACTGATCCAGTGTCGCCGCGAAGCGTCGAGCACGCGCGACATCGAGCGTCGAGCACGCTTGATGGCAGGTGCGTCTTTCGACAGCGCGTCTTCCGTCTTTTTGTCCAAACGGGCCTCGTCGACCAGGCTGGATCGCGCTCATGCTTTGCGGACGGCCGAACATGATCCAGGTTCCCGCGTAGAGCACGTTTGCCAAACTGAACCGGCTGCGCGCTTCAGATTCGGCCAAACATGCTCCAGCCCCGCAATCCTTACCCCAGTTTCGCGAGGAAGCCGATCACCTTGCGCACCAATGGATTACCGGGGGCCGATGCGTAATGCTTAATTGCAGCGCGCTTGTTCATTTCGGACAAGGTGGGATAAGGCGAAATGAACCCGGTCATCGCCTTGATCTTCGACTTCTGCGATATGGCGAGTGACCACATCTGAATCAACTCTCCGGCATGGGCGCCGACGATAGTGGCGCCCAGAATGCGCCCAGATCTTCCGACCACGACCTTGACGTGGCCATGCGTTGCGCGCTCGGCCTGGGCACGATCATTCTCGTGGTAGGGCCAGCGCAGAACCGAAACTTTGCCGTGCCTGGCGCGAGCCAGCTCCTCGGTCAAGCCCACATGGGCCAGCTCGGGATCAGTAAACGTGACCCACGGCACGATGCCTGTATCGACTTTTGCGGGCAGCCTGAACAATGCACGGCGAATAACCAATCCCGCGTGGTAGTTTGCGACGTGGGTGAACTGCAGCCCGCCGGTGACGTCGCCGATGGCGTAGACCTTCTTGTTGGACGTGACGAGGCCGGTCGACACCTTGATGCCCGTTCGCTCGTAGACGATCCCGGCGGCTTCAAGGCCGAGCTCGGAGAGATTCGGCCGTCTGCCCGTGGCGACGAGGAGATGCGTGCCCTCGACCGTCTCTACGGAACCGCCACTGCCGCCGACGATGACGCTAATCGAACCATGGGTGCCATCGACGCGCTGAACCATTGCGCCTTCGCGGATGTCCAGTCCCTCACGACGCAGGCGATCCAGCACGACGGCGGCCATCTCGGGATCATCCTTGCCCAGTGCCTTCAGGCCCTCCAGGACCGTGACTTTCGCACCGAGACGAAGATGTGCCTGCGCCAGCTCCATGCCAATCGGCCCGCCACCCACGACGATCAGATGGCCGATCGGCGCGGCGTTATCGAAGATGGTCTCGTTTGTGAAGTAGGGCGTTTCGGCGAGGCCCGGAATAGGGGGGACGAGTGGCGACGAGCCGGTGGCGACGACGAAGCGGCGCGCGGTAATTTCAAAATCGCCCGCCGATACCGTCTGCTTGTCTATGAACCGGCCCGAAGCCTGGATCACCTTCACGCCCAAGCCCTCGAACCGTTCCACGCTGTCGTTGGGTGCGATCGCGGCAATGACGCCGTGAACATGGTCGTGAACCGCCCTTGCGTCGATCTCGGGAACGACGGGGCGGATGCCGAAGGGGGCAGACGTGCGCATGGCGTGCGCGCGGTGCGCCGCCGCGATCAGCGCCTTGGACGGGACACAGCCGTAATTAAGGCAGTCGCCGCCCATCCTGCCTTTCTCGATCAGGACAACGCGCTGTCCGAATGCGGCGGCTGCAGCCGCGACGGAGAGGCCTCCCGATCCGGCTCCAATGACGCACAGATCGACGCTCAACCGGGTGTCGTCAGGCATTGACATTGCGCTTGCTCCACTTCTTGAGCGCCACGGGGATCAGGGCAACCACGCCGAGCAGCACGAACGCGGCGAGCAGCTCGGGCGTAACGAGTGCCTTGGTATCGATGACATACGTGCAGACCGAAGCGGCATTGCTACCATGCTCGGCGAGGCAAGCGTTGTAGATCGCATTCTGGCTTGCCACCGCGCTGCCGAGACCGGCGCCCAGTACAGAAAACGCCGTGGTGCCCGGAATGATGCCGAAGAAGGTTCCCAGCACGTAGGTGCGCAACGGCACGCCAAGCAAGGCAGGCGCCAGGTTGACGACGAAGAACGGGAATGCAGGAACCAGGCGCAGGAAGAGCAGATAACTCAGCGCATTTTCCTGGAAGCCTGCGCGCAGCTTGCCGAGCCACGGACCGGCTCTTGCGGCCAGCGTCTCTCCAAAAGATGTCTTGGCGATCAGGAAGAGGATGGTGGCGCCGATGGTCGCGCCGAAGACCGTTGCGACTGCGGCGGCGAGCCAGCCGAACAGCAACCCTCCCGACAAGGTCATGACCAGGCCACCCGGCAAGGAGAGCGCTACGACCAGAATGTACAGCAAGACATAGGCGAGGATCGCGACGATAAAATTGTGGGCAATGAAGCCCTCAAGCGCTTCGTAGTTGAGACCAATGGTCTTGAAACTCAGGTACTCGTGCCAACCCATGGAGAGGGCCAGCGCCATCAGCACGGCAAGGATGGCGAGCGGCGCCCAGCGCCTCAGCGGGCTCCGGTCGGAGGCTGTGGAGATGGGTGCGAGCGGCTCGTCTGGATCGGGTTTCATTCTGGCATCCTCATCAAGGTTCGCCGCAGCGGCAAGCGCGCAATGGCCGTGCGCCGTCATTGTCCTGTGGGTCATGCATCGTCGGGTGTGCCGCTGTGTTGCCGGGCGGGGTCAACGCGCTACGTCGTTCAAGCGCCAGTCGTAGTCGAAGCCATCGATGCCCGTCTTGGCGGTAAGCGCGGACTTCAATTCCGCATTCGCATAGCGGCGCGCATGCTCGAGAACTCCAGCGGCAGAGCCACCGAAGTCCGACTGGAACCAGTCATAGATGGAGGACGCCATGACGAGCCCGCCCGCAACCCTAAAGCCGCGCGGGTGATTGACGAACGCACGGGCAGCCTCGTCGAGCTGCCGGTCGATCATGGCACCGGTGAAAGCCGAAGTCTGGATATTGGGGCAGCCGTAGGAGGCACAGTTCACTGCGTAGTGGACACGCGGATCCTTGTAGACCGGTCGGAGGATGTCGTGCTCGATGTTGTCGAGGCTCAATGCATGGCCGCTGACATTGACCACCTTGGCCTTCCACGGGCCGCCGGCACCAACACTCTTCTTGAGGAAATCGATCAGGCTCGGTTCGAGGGAGATGTCGCGGATGGATTTGACGGGATAGTGTTCGAGAATGATGTCGATTGTCCTGGCATTATAGAGGTTCGCCCAGAACGCCATCTGTTCGGGGCGGTCGAGCTTGGCCGGATCAACGGCTTCCAAACCGGCGATGTAGCTTTTCAAGGATTGGCGGCCGTTCGCCTCAAAGGCACTGTAATCGACCCGGTTCACGCCATCGCGGGCGGGTTTGACGTAGGTCTTCAGGAGGGTGTCCCACGCGCTGTGGTCGACGGTGAGAGACGAGCCCGCACTGTGGGCGCGAAACGCTTCGGTAATTTCGCCGGCGCTGGCGACCGGCATCGCCATGAAGAATGCCAAAGCAAGACCGACGACCGCAACGGACAGCGCACACAGCGACCGGCGCAATTTCCTCGATCGCTGAGCGCCACGAAACATATCCAAAGCAGGCGGGGCAAATACAAACTCGGCTCGACGACCCACCGCGCTCCATATCCCTAGTTTGTTCATGTTGAATTCATGCATCTCGAAGATTATCCATTGTTATTTTCAGCCTTTTTTAAGATCAGATAGCCCAGAAACCAATATATATTTGGCGCAAATCATCCGTCATATCTTGTCTTGACTTTATCGAGCGGTTGATGCCCGGGCCGGGAGTTCATGCAGATTGTGCGTTAAGTTCGCGATTGCATGGACGAACGTTACAAGGCGAGGGTTCATTGGCTAAACTTCCGCACTCGGAGATCCGTTCGGGCCGATTGAGGCCGGTCGCTTCGTTCCGACCGTGGCGAGCCGGCATGGCGTGCAGTGCCTCAGCTCATGTGTGGTGATTTCGGTGGCCACCACGGCGCCGAATGTCCCGGGGTCTCGATTGACTTCACGTGGGCGCGCCCCTATAAGCGGCGAACTTCCATTCCATGCCAATGTTGGCAGGCGCGGGGCCCGAAAAAAGCGGGCCAGCGTGCAATGTGACAAGGTTTTCCCGGAGCCGTGCCCAGCGCCGAGCTTCCGAAGAGATACGGAGTTAGACCAGTGAAACGCACCTATCAGCCCAGCCGCCTCGTGCGCAAACGCCGCCACGGGTTCCGCGCCCGCATGCAGACGAAGGGCGGCATGAAGGTTCTCGCCCGTCGTCGCGCCAAGGGCCGCAAGCGGCTGAGCGCCTGATCTTTTCTGGCAACTCCGCCGGGGTGCCGGGAGGCGAGGAGCCGTTGCCGCTCGCAACACTCAAAAAGCGCGCTGATTTTCTGAAAGTGCGCGGCGGTGCGAAATGGTCTTGCGCAAGCTTCACCTTGGAAGGAAAGCCGCGGCCGCAAGACCGAAGGATCGCGGAGGGAAACGGAGGGCCGCGTTTCGGTTTTACCGTCACCAAGAAGCTCGGCGGCGCCGTCGTCCGCAATCGGATCCGGCGGCGACTAAAGGCTGCGATCCTCGAGCTTGTAGACGGACATGCGCGTCCCGGCTTCGACTATGTTCTGATTGCACGCAAGGCAGCGCTAGACCGGCCGTTCGCCGCACTGAAAAAGGATCTTGAAGACGCGCTTCATCGCGTGCATCACCCCAGGCGGGCGCAACGCCCACCTTCGTCCGGCGGCGGAGCGTAAGCCTCGTCCCGCGTGAACCCAACCGCCGCCACCTTGCCTGGACCGCCACAGTACTGTTGCCGGTCAACATGCTGCCCTTCAGCTGGTAAGAGCCATCCGAGACGCCGATGAGCACCCGCGACCCCGATAATTCCCAAAATGTGTTGATCGCCCTCGTGCTGTCGATGCTCGTCCTGTTCGCCTGGCAATATTTCTACGCAGGCCCGAAAATCGACGCGGAGAAGGAGCGGGCCGCACAGCAGACGCCCACCCAGAAGCCCGGCGACGCGACATCCCCGCAGCCCACGGCCAGCCCGCCGCAGGGCGCGCCTGGCAAATCGGGACCCAGCGCCGCTACGCCCGGCGGAGCACCGGTTGCACCCACCGGCGCACCTGTGGCTCCTCCTGCGGCCGGAGCCAAGACGACCCGCCAAGCCGCACTTGCAGGCGCGCCGCGCATAGCAATCGAGACGCCCTCAATCAAAGGCTCGATCCCACTCAAGGGTGCGCGGATCGACGACATCGTTCTGGCGAAATATCGCGAGACGGCGAACCCGACGTCGCCCAACGTGGTGCTGTTTTCGCCGGTCGGCGCTCCGGAGCCCTATTTCGCCGAGTTCGGCTGGGTGTCGGATGGCGCGGCCAATATCAAGGTTCCCGGCCGCGACACGGAATGGATGCAGGAAGGAAGTGGCGCCCTCACGCCGGACAATCCCGTGACGCTCACCTGGAACAACGGCGCCGGCCTGACCTTCAAGCGCACGATCTCGGTGGACCAGAATTATCTCTTCACGGTCAGCGAGAAGGTGGAGAACGCCACCGGCGCCGACGTAACGCTTTTCCCTTACGGCCGCATCTACCGTTTCGGCACGCCGCTGGTGCAGGGCTACTACATTCTTCACGAGGGCCTCATCGGCGTGGCCGGCGAGAACGGTCTGCAAGAGATCACCTACAAGAACGCGATCAAGCAGGACGGCGCGAAATCATTCAAGGACGTTGTCGGCGGCTGGCTCGGCATTACCGACAAGTACTGGGCGGCAGCCCTGATCCCCGACCAGAAGACGCCATATCGCGCAAACTTCTTCGCCAGCACCAAAGCCGCCACGGGCGCTACGGACGACAGCTACCAAACCGACTACCTCCTTGATGCCGTCAAGATTGCAGGCGGGCAGAGCCATACGGTCGAGCAAAGACTATATGCGGGCGCCAAACAGGTCGGGATCGTCGAGGACTACCAGACCCGCTACGGCATCAAGCAATTCGACCTGATGATCGACTGGGGGTGGTTCTACTTCATCACCAAGCCGCTGTTCTATCTCATAGACTGGCTCTACAAGCTGGTCGGCAATTTCGGCATCGCGATCCTGGCGACGACCGTTCTGGTCAAGGCTGCCTTCTTCCCTCTCGCCAACAAGAGCTACGAGTCGATGGCGAAGATGAAGAAGTTGCAGCCGGAGATGGAGAACCTGCGCGAACGCTTCAAGGATGACAAGGCGCGCCAGCAGCAGGAGTTGATGAAGCTCTACCAGGAGCAGAAGATAAATCCGCTGGCCGGGTGTCTGCCCATCCTGCTCCAGATCCCGGTGTTCTTTGCGCTCTACAAGGTGCTGTTCGTGACGATCGACATGCGTCACGCGCCCTTCTACGGCTGGATCAAGGATCTTTCGGCGCCGGACCCCACGTCCTTGTTCAATCTGTTCGGGCTGTTGCCCTTTGACGTGCCGCCTTTCCTGCACATCGGCATTTGGCCGGTGTTGATGGGAATTACGATGTGGGTCCAGATGCAGCTCAATCCCAAGCAGCCTGATCCCACCCAGCAGATGATCTTCAACTGGATGCCGGTGCTGTTCACATTCATGCTTGGGTCATTCCCAGCTGGTCTCGTGATCTACTGGGCATGGAACAACGTGCTGTCGATCGCCCAGCAGGCGACCATCATGAAGCGGCAGGGCGCCGACATCCCATTGAAGGACAACATCAAGGCGACGTTCGCGCCACTTGGGCGGCTCATGGGCGGCGGGCGACAGAAGAAATAGCGCATCGCAGCGAGGGCCGGTGACAACACCGGCCCTCGCGGCTTCACGAGAACGAAGGCCGCAGCATGTCGTCTCTACAGTTCACCAGCGAAGAGTTGTTGGCAGGGCGACGGCTGTTCGAACGGCCGTGGACCTTCCTGTTGGGCGTGCCGTCGCTCGAGTTCCTGCCGGCGGCCGGACCGGTGGAGATCGCGTTTGCAGGACGCTCCAATGTCGGCAAGTCGAGCGTCATCAACGCACTCGTGCGGCAGAACGGACTTGCTCGTACGTCGAACACGCCAGGACGCACGCAGGAGCTCAATTTCTTCGTTACGGAAGGTGTGCCGCTCGCCATCGTCGACATGCCGGGCTACGGCTTCGCCAAGGCGCCGAAGGAGAAGGTCGAGGTGTGGACCGAGCTGGTGTTCGCTTACCTGCAGGGACGCGCGACGCTCGCCCGCGTCTATCTGCTCATCGATGCGCGGCACGGCATCAAGCCGGTGGACGATAAGATCCTGGCCATGCTCGACGCGGCGGCCGTTTCCTATCAGATCGTGCTGACCAAGCTCGACAAGATTTCGGAGGCGGCGCGACCGAAAGTGATTGCGGCGACGCAGGCCTTACTGGCCAAGCATCCCGCCGCTTTCCCGCAGCTGATCGGCACGTCCTCGGAGAAGGGCATCGGCATCGACGAATTGCGCGCCGCCATAGCCGCACTCTTGGCAGAACGCACCGCGCAGTGAGCGCGTCCGAAGCGTGTCGCGAATTTTCAGATTCGCTTCTGACGTTCTCTTGTCATTGCTTCTTTGCATGTCGTTATCGCAAAACCGCTGCACACTTTTGCGCGACATGATTTGTCGCCTCATGCATGTCGTTGTCGCAAAACCACTGCACACTTTTGCGCGACATGCATTATCTCATGATCGTTCCCACCAGGCTCATGAACTTGGCGGGAAGATCCTCGCCAAAACGCGCAAGCACGCCGCCAATGATCGCCGCCAGAGCCCAGCCGCCGATCTTCCTTGCCGTCCTGGCGTAATTGACACGCACCTTCACACTGACAACCTGGTCGGGGAGCGCGGTCTCGGCGGCCAAACCGTCGGTGCCGACCGTTCGTGCCGAGATGATGAGCTGCAGGCGCTTCTTGCCACGATCCTTCGGCGTCACCGACCAGCGCCAGCTGGCGTAATCGTCAGTGATCAGACCCAAGGTGTTCTCGATCCACTGTGTCTCGGGCGAGCTGGTTTCGATGAAGAAGCCACCGTCGGGCGCGCGCAGTCGCACCGACATCGCCTTGGTCACGGTCAGCTCGTGGCGCCAAACCGCGCCGCCACCCTGCAGGCCATCCGCCAGTGCCTTCACCTCTGAACGGGCGACGCGCGCTTCGACCAGCACGGGAATGCCAACGCGCATGACGCGCGGGATGTTCTCCACCATCTCCCCGAGCGAAAGCTCGGGCGAACGATGTCGAGCGGGAGCCTCTGAAGGCAGCTGCGGCACACCGGCTGATGGAGCGGAACGGGCAGGACCCGGAGGCACACCCGGCGCGCGCATCGGCGGCATCTGCGGGGGTGGACCGCCCGCCGCTCCGTCTGGGCGCGGCTGTTGCCTCGGCGCCGGCCCGGGCGGCGCGGCGGCGGGAGGGGCGCCGTGTGTCGGCGGCAATCCGGGCAGCGGAGCGCGCGGCGGCCCGGCGTAGCGGCCCGGTGGTGGTGGCGGCGGCGGCATTTGCGGGGCGGCGGCGTTGGCGCGGGTCGGTGCCTGACCGGATGATCCTGGCGGCCCGAAGAAGTCTCTGTCAGACGGCCTTGCCGAACCGGGCTGAGGGCCGCCGGCGGGTGCCGCAGACGCGCCTGCCGGCTGCGGGTGATGCGGCAAATTCGGAACCGTCGACCGCTGAGGCGCAGGAGGCGGGGGCTGAGGTGAGAACGGCTGATCGGTGGGTCCCTTCCCCACCTTGCGGATCGAGGCCAATACCTCGTCGATAGCGCTTTCGTCGACGCGTCTGTCCTGACTTGGGGGCGGCCCGGAGGACTGTGCTTCGGGTTCGCGCACTGGCTCTTGCGGCCGGATCGCCCCGGGCGGCAGCGGACGCTTCGCGGGTGGAGCTGGGCGCGGCCCTGGCTCAGCAACCTCATGCTCCGACGCGGAAAACGGAGCCGGTGCCGGCATTGCCGGATCATCCTGCCAATCTGGCAGACCCGTCGTCCGCGTTGGTGCCGGATGCGGCTCTTCGCTTTCACCGGGCAGCGTCTCGTGTTCCCCGGACACATCCGTATGCGCGGCGCCGTTGCCGGATAGCGGCGCGTTTGCGTCAGGCAATCCGTGGGCAAAGCGGCCCTGCACACGTTGGCGGGCGGAAGCGAGTATCTCATCGGCAGTCGCGCCGGCGGGGTGTCGTACGGGCGCGGCGACAGGATGCTCGGTGGGATTCGGTTCGGCCTCGGTAGCGGGGGGACCGACTACGGCAGCCTCGTCAGATCGGGATGCCTCGGCTGCGGCTGCTTCGGCGGCTTCAGCTTCGGCCGCCTGTGCGGCCTGCTGAAGCGCCTTGATCGCCTCCTCGAATGTAAGTCCGTGTGCGCGCAACAAGTGGGCCGCGGTGGATCGGCCGTCCCCAACGATCGCCGCCAGCACGATTGCGCCGTCGATGGCATTGCGGCGTCCGCGCGCGGCGGCGGCGGCGGCTTCCAGGACCTGGCGAAGGCTGGCGGAAATGCCCACCGCCCCGTTTGTGGCGCTTCGGTCCTCGAGCCGCCCCAGGTGCGTGGAGACATCGCCCTTCAGCTGTTCGATCTCGACCTTGCTGAGGGTCAAGACGAGAGCGGCGTCAGGGTCCTCCGTCAACGCCAGCAACAGATGCTCGAGCGTGACCTCGGGATGCGACTGCTGGGTGGCGTAATCTGCGGCCCGCGCGAGTGTATCCGCAAGATTTTGCGACGGCGGGAGAATCTGCCCGATCTCCTCGATGATCGATTGCGCCATCGGCGCGGTCCCTCCGCTTCGCAATGACACGCCCCAATGGCGTGCGGGCACGCGTATACCCGACTGGGGCGCGCCGCGAATCTCAACAATTCCACCAGAGGTTAGCTCATGCGCCACGCCCTGGCACGCCCCGGGAAGCAGGCCATCCCGAGGTTTCGCGGGCTGTATGTCTAACTGCAAATTATGGGGGAAATCCGTTGTGGCTGTCGGGCAACTGGATATAAGTGCGCCGTTGGTTGGGACGCGATCCGGCCGGACCGGCGCATCAGCCGGCCACCGATCACTCCAGCACTGTGACGTGAACCCTGAAATCCGGGATCAAGCGAAGATGACGACTAAAGCGCGGTCTCAAGCGGCACAGCCGGAAGGCGCGGCGAATACATCCGATATCAGCGCACTCGCCAAGGCGCGCATTCTGGCGGAAGCGCTGCCACACATGATCCGCTATGACGAGCAGACGGTCGTCATCAAGTTCGGCGGACACGCGATGGGCGACCAGGCTCTGGCAGACGCCTTCGCCAAGGACGTGATCTATCTCAAGCAGTCGGGCATCAACCCGGTCGTCGTACACGGCGGCGGGCCGCAGATTGCCGACATGCTCAAGAAGCTTGCCATCCAGAGCGAGTTCCGCCACGGGCTGCGCGTCACCGACAAGCCGACCGTAGAGATCGTCGAGATGGTGCTCGCCGGAAAGATCAACAAGGAAATCGTATCGGCCATCAACCGGCAAGGCGGCAAGGCGGTCGGCATCTCCGGCAAAGACGCGAACCTCATGATCGCAAAGCAGATCACCGAGATGCCGGATCCCGAGTCCAACCTCATGCAGGCAGTCGACATCGGCTATGTCGGTGATCCGGTGGAGGTCAATCCGCACATCATCGACGTCATTTCACAGTCGGACCTCATCCCGGTCGTGGCGCCGATCGGACTGGACCGCAACGGGCAGACGCTCAACATCAATGCCGACACGTTCGCGTCCGCGCTCGCCGCACGCATGAAGGCCAAACGCCTGCTGCTGCTGACCGACGTGAAAGGCGTGCTCGACAAGCAGGGCGGCCTGATCGAGGAGCTTTCGATCGATCAGGCGCGTGCACTGATCCGGGATGGCACGATTTCAGGCGGCATGATCCCCAAGATCGAAGGCTGCATCGAAGTCGTGGAAGCGGGCGTGGAAGCCGTCGTCATCCTCGACGGCAGGGTGCCGCACTGCGTGCTGCTCGAACTGCTCACCGAGCACGGCGTCGGCACGCTGCTCGGCACGGCTCGCAAACTACCGAGCAAGGTGGCGCAGGCGGGGTGAGGGTTGTCCCGATAACCACCTGCTCTCTCGGGGAGACGCGAACCTGGCAAGCGAGCTACCGGCGAAAGTGCGGAGTTCGAGCAACCCTATTTCACAGCCGTGCACGCCATCTGCCTCCTGCGGCGGCGACGCCACCACAATGCGCAAAGGCCAGCCGCACCGGCCGATTGTCCGAGCAGGGTAGCACCGAGAACCGGGAGCGGTCCGCCGCCGCCGCCGCCGCCGCCGCCTTTCTTGCTGAGGCCCCACGCGTTGCCATTGCCATTTCCTCCGGGCGCCGCATCGACTGCGACCGGCGATGAAAGTGCAAACATCGTGGAAAGACCAAGGACTGAAGCCGTCGCACAAAATTTTGAGCGCAGGATCGCCATCACGGACAAACTCCACCGTTAACGATTACCGGAAACCAGAGAATAGGGGCTCCGCGTTAACGGTCACTAAAGCACCACATCTAGAGCCAGGCCTCAGCGGGCGGACCATTGCAAGGCAACGCCGAGGCACCAGGGGCGGGTGCGATGGCAAGGACCGGAAGTGGCTCCTTGCTTGCGAGGCCGAGAATGCGGCCGATGCCGCGCACCATGCCGATCAGTTGGCGTTGCATTCCGCTTGGATGATCGACCACATTCCCTTGAACGAATGCCGCGTCGCCGCCGTGCTGAAGCCGGAAAAACCAAGCGCCTTCGGCATTGCCGCCAAGAATCGCGACGAATACCGGCTTTGTGCAGCCGGATTTCTGGAACGCTTTCTGCTCATAAACCGATCCGGTGTTGCCAGTCGGAAGATCCGTCTCGGACCAGCCATGCGCCGCCATGATCCGCACGACATGCGCCGCCGCCGTCAACGAGGCTTCATCTCCACGCTCAGCATATCTGCCGACTTTCAGCGCGACACCGAGGACCAGCGCCAGCACGACAAGCAAAGAGATGACCGTCTGCCTTCTCATTCCTCACTCGCCCAGTTGCCGAGGGCCAGAACCACCGTGGCCTGGTATAAATCGAAGGCGTTGGCGCCGACTGGACCGTGCACGAGCGCATATGACTCCGCTGACCAAGCCATGGCAGCCAAGCGGAGGATGTTGGCAACCGCATAAAGGCCGCACAAAGCCAACAACGCCCGCTTCAGCCTGAGCGGTTTCACTTCGCCCATCAAATAGGCCACGGCTGCCAGAGCCACAGCCGCATGCGGCAACGCATCGGCGGTCGTGCACTTCGTCATCAGAATGAGACTGTGGGTATCAGGGTTGCCGACGATATTGGCCGTCTGGAGGATGTCCGGACGCACCAGAGAAAGCACTTGTGCGATCACGAATGCCTCGGCGGAAGTCACCGGCAGGGCAAGCCACTTCAGGATTACCGACGACCAGAGCGAGGCCAATCCCACCGCCAGGAATATCAACGCGCCGGTGCGGCGTTCGCCGTACGAATTCCATGCCTGAAAGCCCGCATAGGTCACGAGCGCGAACCACGATACGGCACTACTCGGCACAAGGATCATTGCAACGACGAGCAACTCGAGCCACGGCATGCTCGGCATCTCAGTCTCGTTTTGAGCCAGGCTCAGTCTGGCGGCCACGAAAAGCGCGACGAGCTGGAAAGGGCTGATGCCGAAGGTCAATCCGCCGCCGCCTTCGGTGAAGCTTGCGACGATTGTGACGACGAGCGCATTGAGGGCCGCGCCGATCATAATGACAGCGGGGAGAGCAACCCCGCGTGAGGAGAGCGGCACTGAAGCGGATCGGGCCGGCACGAGCGAAGGTTCTCCGAAGCACGGGTTTGCACCAAGTTCAGCGAATAGCGGTAAATGTTCACTTAACCTCGTTGCCTGAACCGTTTGGTGGCGGTCGGCGCAACATTGAAATCTCTATCGCCTCGCCGAAGGCTTCCGGCTATGCAGTCGGCATGACGCAAAGTGAAAATTTCGAAATATTTCTGGTGGCCACACCCGGGCTGGAGGACGCGCTCCTCGCGGAAGTCGGCGAGAAAGGATTCCGCGAGGCGAAAATCGTGAAGGGCGGCGTCACGCTGACAGGCGGTTGGAGCGAGGCGTGGCGTGCGAATCTCGAAATCCGAGGCGCGACGCGCGTTCTGGCGCGCATCGGCGCCTTTCGCGCGTTGCATCTGGCGCAACTTGACAAGCGCGCACGGCGTCTCCCTTGGAAAGATGTGCTGCGGCCTGACGTAGCGTTCCGCGTCGAAGCCTCCTGCAAGAGTTCGCGCATCTACCACTCCGGCGCGACGGCACAGCGCATCGAGCGGGCAATCCGCGAGGAACTCGGCGCGCCGGTATCGACGGAAGCGGAGATCACCGTGATGGCGCGAATCGAGGACGATCTGTGCACCATCAGCGTGGATACTTCCGGCGAACTGCTGCACAAGCGCGGTCACAAGGAGGCTGTCAACAAGGCCCCGATGCGCGAGACGATGGCCGCGATGTTCCTCAGGCAGTGCGGATATGCGGGGACGGAGCCCGTGGTCGACCCCATGTGCGGGTCCGGGACGTTCGTCATCGAGGCTGCGGAAATCGCGACAAGTCTTCAGCCGGGCCGAACCCGGCATTTCGCATTCGAGCAACTCGCGACGTTCGATGCAGACGCCTGGAAGCGCATGCGCAAAGACTTGAGCGGGACTGCTGCGAGAACACTTCCTTTCAAGTTTTACGGCAGCGACAGAGATGCCGGCGCGATCGCCATGAGTCGCGCCAACGCGGAGCGCGCCGGTGTCGCCGGTCTGCTGGAATTGCGCCAACATGCGATCAGCGATCTCGCCGCGCCGGAAGGGCCGCCTGGGCTCGTCATCGTCAATCCGCCCTATGGTGCGCGGCTTGGCGAATCGTCCCGTCTCAAGCCCCTCTACCGCGCCCTCGGGCAAACGCTCGCCGACCGCTTCAAAGGCTGGCGTGTTGGACTCATCACGACCGATCCTTCGCTCGCCAGGGCGACAGGCCTGCCGTTCAAGCCGCCGGGAGCGCCAGTGTCGCATGGTGGCTTGCGCGTGCGCCTGTTCCAGACCGCCGCGCTCGAGTAGCTGCAGCTCGCCTTGGCGATGCGCCGCGCACGGGGCAAGCGGTCCTTTCGCCTGCGACCACGACCAGGCTTTCCAGCGCGACGCAAAATGCGCTAGAGCAGGTCAATATGAGATTGAATCAGGCCTGACCATCGTGGCCTGCTCTATCTCTTTGTTTGAGAGACTGATTCACGCCTTCGATGGAAGAATGGCTGCTTCCATCTCAGACGATCAGGCTCTAGCCTCGTCTGCGCAATGCCAAAGCAACTGCCAAACATCCTGGATCTGGTATGCGCACGTGGGCTGCCGCGCATCATGATCGGTGCCGGCGACAAGCTCTTCCTCAAGGGCGAGGCAGGGAGCGCGATGTATGTCGTTGCCTCCGGCGCAATCGAGGTCTTGATGCTCGGGCGGGTTCTGGAGCGCGTCGGGCCCGGCGGCATCGTCGGCGAGATGGCGCTGATCGACGGCAATGCGCGCTGTGCGGCCGCCCTCACCGAGACGGACACCGAAGTGATCGCTGTCGACAGGGCCCAGTTCCTCGAACTGGCATGCGAGGAGCCAGGGTTCGCGTTGGCGGTGCTGGGTGTGCTGGCGCGGCGCTTGCGCGTCATCACCGAGGCGCATGCACATGCTGCGCCGCCGGCGCGGGATGCGACGCGGACCGACACGCGCGACTGAGACGCCGAGGTACACATGAATGCAAGAGAAGGACTCGATGCAACGCTGGCACGTCTATCGGCGTCGGCCTTCCGGCGCCGGTTCCATCTCGATCGACGCGACCGCACCTACCTCGATGCCAAGGGCCGCACGCAGATCGTCGAGCACGCACGCGATTTCGTCGCCGAACGGCTCTCGCCGGCGCAGCCACGAAGCGACGGACAGCAGACACCGATGCGCGGACATCCGGTGTTCGTTGCCCAACATGCGACCGCGACGTGTTGCAGAGGCTGCCTTGCCAAGTGGCACGGGATCGCAGCCGGACGCCCGCTTACCGTTGCGGAACAGGAATTTGCCGTGGCACTCATCGCGCGGTGGCTCGACCGCGAAGCCGAGCGACCGGCGCCCGGAGCCGAAGGAACCTCGCGTCGGCAGGCGAAGGTCAAGCGCAAGGCCTCACCTTCGACAAGGGCTGCCGATGACGCCCAGCATGACCTTTTCCCGCCTGCTACGGATGCCGGCGAACCGACAAGCTGATGCGGGTGGGCCATCCGCATTCAGATCGTGGTCATGTTTCATGGAACCACGCACACGATCCAATCCATTGTTTCGGGGAAGTTTTCCACGATGAACTGGTGCGCACTTCAGCGCAACTCGCTCTATAGAAGACGCAGTGCGCGGAAGCTGGCATGTCCCTCACGGCCGACGATGATGTGATCATGCACGGCGATGTTGAGGGGGCGCGCGGCCTCAACGATCAGTTTCGTCATGTCGATGTCTGCACGCGAAGGCGTCGGGTCCCCGGACGGATGGTTATGGACGAGGATCAGCGCAGTGGCGCCCAACTCAAGCGCTCGCTTGAGCACCTCACGGACGTACACGGGTGTGTGGTCGACAGTGCCCTGTCCCTGCACCTCGTCGGCGATGATCTTGTTTTTCTTGTCCAGGAACAGGATGCGGAACAGCTCGCGCTGCTCATATCCCTGGGCTGCGTGCACGTAGTCCAGCACCTCCGCAGTGGAGGACAGGGAAGGTCTTCTGATCAGTTCGTCACGCTTCAGGCGCAGCGCCGCTGCGCGCACTAGCTTCAGTTCGGATACCACCGCATCGCCGGCCCCTTTCACCTCTTTGATGCGCTCGGGCGGAGCGTTGATCACCTCCGCGAACGAGCCAAACCGGGCGAGCAGGCGCTTTGCCAAATCCTTCATGTCGCGCCTGGGGACGGCGCGAAAAAGCAGAAGCTCGAGCAGCTCGTAGTCCGGCATGGCGTCGGGGCCACCGACCATAAAGCGTTGGCGCAAACGCTCGCGATGACCGATGTGCAGCGGCAGCGGCTGCTCGAGGAACGAGCCCTGCGCGGGCGAATCCGAACGCGTTGAATACTCCGCCTCACGGGCACGACGTGCGCCCGGCGCCGACCGGGATCTGGTCGCGGACCGATCGGACGGCGGCGGCATGTCTCCTCCAACGTTGAGGCCTCGAGATGGCCCTGACGGCCTCTCAGAGCACGGCAGGCTCGGTGTCATAAGGCGGCTTGTGGAAGCCTCCGGGTGACAGCGTGAAGATCTCGCAGCCGTCTTCTGTCACGCCGACCGTATGCTCGAACTGTGCTGACAGCTCGCGATCGCGGGTCACGGCCGTCCAGCCATCGGGCAAAACCTTCACATGCGGCCGGCCGAGATTGATCATGGGTTCGATGGTGAAGAACATGCCGGGTTTCAGCTCCGCACCGTCGCCCGCCTCCCCATAGTGCAAAATATTGGGACGGTCGTGGAAGAGACGGCCGAGACCGTGGCCGCAGAAATCGCGAACGATGCTGCAGCGCTCCGATTCCGCATACTGCTGAATGGCGGCGCCGATGTGGCCCGTGGTGTTGCCGGGCTTCACGGCTGCGATGCCGCGCATCAAAGCCTCGTAGGTGACTTCGATCAGCCGCTCGGCACGGCGCGGGATCTGGCCGACGGCAAACATGCGGCTCGTGTCACCGTGCCATCCATCGACGATCAAGGTCACATCAATGTTGACAATATCGCCTTCTTTCAGGGGCTTCGGCCCTGGAATTCCGTGACACACCACGTGATTCACGGACGTACAGATGGAGCGCGGGAAGCCACGGTAGTTGAGTGGTGCGGGCACCGCACCGTGCGAGAGTGCGAAGTCGAAGACGAGATCATCCAGTTCTTCGGTGCGCACACCGGGGCGTACATGCGGCACGAGCAGGTCGAGAGCGGCGGCCGCAAGCCGTCCTGCCTTTCTCATCCCTTCGAAGTCGGCGGGTCCATGCAGGCGAATACCGTTATCGCTCAGCGGCTCGTGGAGGCGGTCCAGCGTTGTCATTATTGGGTTTCAGCACGCGTGTATGTTTCAATTCTCTGGAATCTAGTGCAAAACTTCAAGATCGCAAATGGACGACGCAACAAGTCCGCGCAACCAGAAAAATCATGCAGGGAGGAGAATAGCAATGCAGGACGGGTCTGTCGGCCGTACCGTGATGGTACTAGCGGCCTCACTGTTCACCGCGGGCGGCGTGGCCGCGGCTGTGACTGGCGCAAGGCCCGGTTTCAATCTCGTCGGATCAGCCCTCACTTCAGAGACCCTGCCGAGTTGGAATATTGCAGAAATCTGCGCATCCGACAGTGCGGGCAGTCAATGTCGAATTCTGGAATCGCAAGCTTTTGGAATGCTCTCGGGCGACTGGGCTGAAGTGCCAGCGGAATTCCGAGACGCGTGCCTGGGCTCTGTCAGAAGCCCTTACGACAGATCCTACCGCCTTCTTTCGCAGTGCCTGGAGGGGCAATTGCTGAAAAGCCTCGACAGACAGTCCGTCCGAATCGCTGGTTTCGGCAATCCGCTGGTGAGCGCCGCGCATGCTGCCGAGGCCAAGGCTGGAGACGGTTACGCCGCGCTGCCGACGACCAGCACCGCCGATCTCATCGCCGCGCGCGAAGCATGGGGCAAGGGCGATGATCCCAAGCCCGTCGAAGCGCCACTCGCCGCCGGAGCTGCGTCGCCGCTGCCGGCGGATGCTGCGGCGGCACCAAAGGGGTTCGAAGGAGAGCCGACTGTTCATCCCTTGCAAGCAACTCCGCCGGCGCAGCTGACCTCAATTCCGCAGGACCAGATCGCAAACGCCCTGAAGAAGCTACTTGCCGAGCGCGAGGGCTGGCTCAAGGCTCCGCCGTCCAACCCGGCGGCTACGCCGTCGCCCGCCGCGCCCGAAAAGAGCGCTATAGGCAACGGATACGCGGCGCTGCCGACAACCAGCACGGCCGATCTCATCGCCGCACGAGAAGCCTGGGGCAAATCGTCAACCGCTGACGGCGCGGCCATGGGAACCGAGGCCGCCAAGGCTGGTACAGCGAGCGGCTTTGCCGTCCTGCCGACGACGAGCACGGCGGACTTGGTCGCGGCGCGGGAAACCTGGGGCAAGGGACCGGATCCCAAGGACGTGCCGGCGCCTTTGGCCACCGGCGCCTACTCACCGCTTCCGTCCGACAAAGTCGATCTGCCCGAAGGCTTCTCGGGCGAGCCAACGGTGCACGCTCTCGAGGCCACTCCGGCTGCGCAACCAACACCGGTTCCGCAGAACCAAATCGACGAAGCCATGAAGAAACTGCTCGCCGAGCGCGAAGGCTGGAGCACAGCGCCGTCAAATGGCGGCGCGAAGACCGCTGCGGCCGCACCGGCGGCGGCCGCATCCGGCGGTTCTAGCGGTTACGCTATCCTTCCGACGAACAGCACGGCGGATCTGGTCGCTGCGCGTGAGGCATGGGGCAAGGGCGGGCCTGCGAAGAAGGTCGCCGCACCGCTGGCAGCCGGCGCCAAGTCGCCACTGACGGCGGCAAAGGCTGGGCCGCTCAAGGGTTTCTCGGGCGAGCCAAAGGTGCACGCTCTCGAGGCCACTCCAGCGGCGCAACCAACGCCGGTTCCGCAGAGCCAGATCGACGACGCCATGAAGAAGCTGCTCGCAGAGCGCGAAAGCTGGGGCACGACGCCATCAGCGGGTGGCGCGAAAACCGCTGCGGCAGCGCCGGCTGGCGCCGCTCGTTCCGCTGAAGCGGCGGATTGCGAAGCCAAGTTGCGCCAGGCGGCTTCGTCCGGTGTGATCCTGTTCGAGTCCTCCAGCGCGACCATCAGTGCGTCGAGCAACACTACACTCGACCAGCTGGCAAGCGTCGCCAAGGGCTGCAAGAAGGGCCGCATCCGCGTCGAAGGTCACACCGATTCAACGGGGCGCGCGTCATTCAACAAGACGCTCTCGGAGCAGCGCGCCAAGGCGGTGGCCGGCTATCTCAAGAAGGCTGGCGTCGCTGCGAACCGCATTGAGGCCGTGGGCTACGGCCAGGAGAAGCCGGTCGCCAGCAACAGCACTCCAGCCGGCCGCGCTCAGAACCGGCGCATAGAGTTTACGGTGGTGGAGTAAGACATTCGATAGTCAGCGCAGGTTGGGCGGCAATTAGCGCGCAAAAGACAAAAACGGCGGACACTAAGTCCGCCGTTTTGAACTCTGGCAGAGAGCGAACGCTCAGCCTTTCGCCTCGCCCTCGCCTTCGGCAGCGTCGGCCTCGGCCTTGGCTTCGGCGGCGGAGGCGTCAGCGATAAGTCGTTGCGCCTGACCGACCCAATCATCCCGTTCGATCTTGCCTTCAAGCTGAAGGTTTTCGTCGACGTTGGCGATGTCCTCGTCGGAGAAGTTGGCGATCTGCTCGAGCTTGATGCAATTCAGCTGCTTCAAGCGCGCCATCAGGTCGGCGTCGATCCCACTGATCTGTGTCAGGTCCTCGGCCTCGCCCTTCGGCTTCTTGAAGCCCTTCCAGGCGGCGTTCAGGCGACGGGCGCGGGCGTCGGTGCGCTCGGCGATGCGGGCGGACTTTCCGCGGCGGCCGCGCAGGTAATAAAGCTTGGCGCGACGGACCTTGCCGCGACGAATGACGTCAATTGAGGTGATGAAGGGCGAGTAGATCGGGAACACGCGCTCCACGCCCTCGCCATAAGAGATCTTGCGGACGGTGAAGCTCTCGTTGAGGCCAGCGCCCGAGCGGGCGATGCAGACGCCTTCGTAAGCCTGGTTACGCGTGTTGTTGCCTTCAACGACCTTGACCATGACCTTCAGCGTATCGCCGGGACCAAACTCGGGAACGGCGCGTTTGGCGGTGATCGCCTTGATCTGCTCCTGCTCGAGCTGCTTGATGATGTCCATATTCTTAAGTCCTTGATTTCGTTCATCAATGCAGAGGAGCCGCAAGGCCCTTGCCCGGCCCTTCCGGACGGGTGGGAGCGGCTCGTGCGGCCCGGTTTTCCGGGCGTCCCAGTCAATGGGGAATTCTTGTTGGCCGGGTGATAGCCGAAGTTGCAGGACTTGTCGAGCGTGTGCACCGCCGAGGGCCCCTTGCCTGCGACTGTCCCCCGCCGAACGTGTCCAGATCCTGCCGGGGTCCGGACACTGGATCATGCTCATGTTTCGTGGAACCACGCACACAATTCAGTGCATTGTTTGGAGCACGTTTTTCACGCCGTACCGCTACACACTTCAACTCACCATGCCCTATTGCAGAGCCGCCGGGACGGGGGGCGGTTTTTTCCCAGAGCCAGCGCCTTTGGCTGACGTCCCCGCAGCGGCGCTGGAGCCGTGTCCGCTGGCCCGCACCATCACGGATGCGGTGGTGCCGACGCGAAGCTCTACATTGGCCGGCACCTCTTTGATCGATATCTTGACGGGGATGCGCTGCGCGAGCCTGATCCATTCGAACGACGGCTGTACGACCGGCAGCAACTGCTGGGAGGTGCTGCCGTCCTGCTGGGAGATTCCCCAGGCGATGCTATCGACGGTGCCTTCGATGGTCGTATCCGGATAGCTCATCAACGTGACAAATGCTGCGTTGCCCGGCTTCAGCGTCCCGACGACGCTTTCACGAAAATATGCGTCGACCCAGAAACTGTTCTTGTCGACAAGAGCCATGGCAGGGGAGCCGGCGTTGGCCTGGCTGCCGAGCTGGAGGTTGAGGTTCGTCACGTAGCCATCCACGGATGCGCGCTGCTCGGTGAACTCGAGATTTAGGCGGGCATTCTCCAGATTGGCCTTCGCGCTACGTAGCTGCGCATTGTCGTCACCCTTGGCACCGCGCTTGGCAACGACGGTCTCACGCTGAGCCTGGGCCTGGGCGAGTGCGCTAGTGGCCTGCGACAACGCCGCCGTGCTGCGGTCCACATTTGCCCGGTCGACGTCGTAATTCCTTTTTTGCGCATCGTAGTTGGCGATAGAAATGTTGCCGTCCTTCACAAGTCTGTCATAGCGCTCCAGCTGGCTGGTCGATTGAACGAGAGCGGCTTGGGCCGACCGCAACTGCGCCTGCGCCTGATCGACCGAAGCAGACGCCTGCTGCACCTGCGCGTCGGCGGCTTCGACCTGCCTATCAAGGCTGTCGAGTTGATCGACCGTCTGATCGTACTGCGCCTTGGCCTGAGCGAGCGCGACCTGGTACGTGCGCGGGTCGATCCTGAAGAGGAGATCACCGGCCTTCACCATCTGGTTGTCGGAAATCGGCAGCTCCGTAATCGGCCCCGATACGCGCGACGTTACCTGAATGACGTTGGCTCGCACCTGACCATCGCGGGTCCAGGGATTTGCGACATAGTCGAAGTACTTCAGTGCAACAAGGAGCACTGCCACCGCCACGACGAAGATAGTCAAAAGAAGACTGAGTGTTTTTTTCATGGGATCAGATGGGTATCAGAAGTTTACCGATGAGGACGGTGTAGATTGCGCTCATGGCCATGAAGACGAGCGTCGGAGAGGAAAAGAACCGCGTCCATCTCAGCCGATTGAGAATGATCGAGGTGATCCATGCGAGGATGATTGCCAATGTTGCCACAACCAATAGCGGCGGCAGGTAGACCTCCCCGAAGCTTATCTCCGTTGGCATAGCCGTTTTGACTCCGCCCTAAAATCTTGGCTCGACAAGCCGCTCCCAGCCGACCTGAGCGGAGCGGCGAGCCACTCCCAGGACTGCCATGGAAATCCCTCGATATGCGGAAAGAACGCGTTGCATGTGCGCAGTTCCCTCGGCGCGCCGTTCGTTCTCGGCACCATCGATCGCCGCACCATCGACGATGATTTTCTCGATCGTTTCCAGTTTTCGATCAAGCCGGGCTTCGAGATCTGCAAGGTCACTCACGCTTCGCCGATCGAGCAATTCGCCGACCGCGCGTTCGATGCCAAGGCGCCAGCCCATGACTTCCTCGCGCAGGCGCCCGACCCATACTTCATCAATGTCCCGACCGCGCAACTCGACCAAATCTGCTGTTCGATAAGCGACCGCATGCAGGTTGTCGGACAAATGCTTCAATGCTTCGATGTCGGTCTCGTTCGCGGCCGCGGGCGGCAACTTGCTGATCCAGATGTCGATGCGGCCAGGAAGTGTGCGCAATTGGTTGATGTGATAGGTGCGCAACTGGCGAGCCCACCATGTGTTCGCCGAGGGCCGATCCCATTTCATTCCGTTAAGAACGGCCATGAGGCTATGGCCGAATCGCCGGATCAAGCGGCGGACGACATCCTCGGGGCGAAACGAAATCGGTATCCGCTGCAGCAGCGTGAGAAGCAACAAGATCATAACCAGTGCGGTCACGATGTTCATCGCGTAGATTGCGCTGTAGGTCTGGTTCTGATTGGAGACCTGGATCGTCAGCATGAAAAGCGCGATACCGAGGAAGCGGCCAACCTGAAGCTCCTCGGTGTGAAACAGCCAGGCGATGACGAAGATGGCGGCGAAGATCATCGTGCCGAGTTGCGCGAAGCCGGTAAGGTGAGGCATGACAAAAACATGCGCGAGCAGACCGTAGGTGCTTGCCAGGGCTGTGGGCACGACAAGCTTCGATGCCGATATCCACAGACTTCGGCTGAGATTGATCCCGAGCATGACTGCAATTACGAGAACGATCGGGCCATCCGGTAGCGCAGGCATATAAATGTAGGCAAGGAAGGCGAGCCAGAACGCCAGGAACTGGAACAAGACGATCGCCATGTGCTCGGGGTCGGGAATGAAGCTCCACGGGCGAGGGTTGTATTGCCGCGTTACAGCCGGTCCCTTGTCCGCGGTATCGGCAGCAGCGGCGGCAAGCCTGCGGGTATCGCGATCAAGGTCGGCGTAGATTTCGCGGCGCATCAGAATCTCACCCTCCTGGAAGGGGGTGACAACGGATTTAGTTTCGCCGGCCTCACCGAAATCGACTGGCCGCAGTTCACGCTTGTCGGCGGATCCCGATAACAGGCTCGAGGAATTTTCCAATCGCGCCGAGAATTCATCGAGCGTGCGATCCAGACGCTTCAGGTCGCCGCCGCCAATGCCTGTTCCGCCGAGCTCGAACGACAGGTCGAGGCGGTCCACCTCCGCGGCGATCGTCTTCAGCCGCGAAGCGATCTCGTGCCATGCGGCATCCCGCTCGCGGAGCTCGAAACTCTCCATTTGCGCTGCCGTCAGCAGCGTCGGGATGTTCAAGAAGTTCCGTGCGATTTTTTCCTGGAGCTCGATGGCGCCAAGCGACTGTTTGGAAACAGCGCCCTTCTTGGTGCTCAGGTGCGCACGTCGACGCACCTCCTCGAGCCGCTCGCGCAGCAGCGCCATCTGCGCGCGGACGGCACTGAGCAGCCTTGCGTACGTCGATCCATGCGAAAGTAGCAGCGCAAGTGCTATAAAGCTGAGGACGCCAAGCGTCGTCTCCTTGGCGCGCAATTCCACGACATAGAAGCTGAGCGCACTTTCAAAGCCGGACATAAAGGAGAGCAACGGAACGATGAAGCCGCAGCAGTACCAGAAATAGTAGATCTCCGTGTCATTCTGCATGCGCCAAACGCAGAAACAGACCCAAAGGCTCGCAAATAGCGGAAATGCCCAACGCTCCTGGGCAAAGAGCGAAATCAATGCAAGCGCAACGAGGATCGCAACAGCGGTGCCGGCCAGACGCTGCAGCCCCTTGAAAATGGACTCGCCCATGGTCGACAGGCCAATCATCGCGACAGAGAGGCCTGCCCAGTAAGGTCTCTGCCAATCCATCCATAGTGCGATGCCGTAGGCGAGGGTGATCCCGCCCGCGATCATCACGGCGAATCTGACGCGATCTGAAACCAACTTGCGGGGTCCGCCTACTGACCTGACGATTTCACTGACGGGATGCTCCCTGTTCACCGTAGCAAGCGCCGATGATAATCGCCAAGATTATTATCGGTGAGCTGAGTTCCAGCCCAAGCCACGATTAATGGAGCCGATTCCCCGGCGAGTGGCGCGCGCTGACCATCCATATTTCACGCCGGCAATGGGCCGGCCTGGCCCAACACCCCGCGATGCGAAGCGGAGGCTCGGCAAACTTGTGATCGCAGCGCAGTTGGAGTGTTCATTGCGCGCCCCGGGGGTGTCCATTCCCCGACACGCAGTCGTCCACGCCCGCGACCTTCTCCGGCATTGACCGGCGGCGGCGCGGACCCCAAGTTACCGGCTCCGAATTGACCAGATTTCGGGCATGCCGACCGGGAACAGCCGGCCGGCCCAGCCCGACCGCCGAAGGAGAATGTCTCATGTCCAGCCCGCGCCATTCCAAAGTCCTGATTCTAGGCTCGGGACCGGCCGGCTACACAGCTGCCATTTACGCCGCGCGAGCGATGCTGAACCCGCTGATGATCCAAGGCATCCAGCCTGGCGGCCAGCTCACCATCACGACGGAGGTGGAGAACTACCCCGGCTTCGCCGAGGCGATCCAGGGGCCGTGGCTGATGGAACAGATGGAGGCGCAGGCGCGACACGTCGGCACCGAGATCGTGATGGACCACATCTCCAAGGTCGATCTGCGCGTGCGGCCTTACCGGCTCGAAGCGGATTCGGGCGATGTCTACAGCTGCGATGTGCTCATCATCTGCACGGGCGCGCAGGCGCGATGGCTGGGCATCCCTTCGGAAGAGTTCTTCAAGGGGCACGGCGTCTCCGCGTGCGCGACGTGCGACGGCTTTTTCTATCGCGGCAAGGAAGTGATCGTGGTGGGCGGCGGCAATACCGCCGTTGAGGAGGCGATCTTCCTCACCAATTTTGCCTCGAAGGTGACGGTAGTGCATCGTCGCAACGAGTTCCGCGCCGAGCGCATCATGCAGGATCGACTCTTCAAGAACCCGAAGATCGAAGTCGTCTGGGATTCTGTGGTCGAGGAGATTACCGGCGACACGGATCCGAAGTCGGTGACAGGCGTGAAATTGAAGAACGTGAAGACCGGCGAGGTCTCTTCGCGCAAGGCGGACGGCGTGTTCATCGCCATCGGCCATGCGCCGGCGACCGAGATGTTCAAGGGTCAGCTGGAGATGAAGGAATCCGGTTATCTGCTCGTGAAGCCGGGCACGGCATCGACGGGCATACCGGGCGTGTTCGCGGCGGGCGATGTGACCGACGACATCTACCGGCAGGCGGTGACAGCCGCCGGCATGGGCTGCATGGCGGCGCTCGAAGCGGAGAAATACGTCCACACACTGGACAGTGAAGCGAGCAAGGCTGCCGAGTGAGGTTGGCCTTATTCCAGAAACGAAGTTCGGGGTCTCGCGGTCCCGGCGCGCGATCTTGTTGGGGACTTGACTAGCAGCGTGCCACGGACACAGGCTGAAGTGAAATCGCCTGCAAATTCGATCGTCTTTAGATCGTGTTCATGTCGCATGGACGCATGAACACGATCCAAGTCTTTGAATTGAGCATGCTCTCCACGCTAAACCGCTGTTCATTTCAGCTCAACATGCTCCCGTGTCCTTTAGCATGTTGTTCAAGTTGAACCGCTGCACACTTCAGCTCAACTGCTGTAGCGTGCGGCCTACTCAGACATCACGTCGGCCCAATCGGGATGCCTGCGATACTGCGCCCTTATGTAAGGGCAGACCGGAATGATCTTAAAGCCCTTTTGGCGTGCATCCGCGATCATGTACTCGACCAGAGCCATCGCGGCACCCGTGCCCCTCATGCTTGCAGGAGCATACGCATGATCGGCCGAGATGAGGTTGGGTCCTTTTCGCGTGTATGTGATCTCCGCCTCGCCGTCGATGCCCGCGATGTGCCCAACATAGCGGCCGTTGCCCTCGCCGTCCTTGTGCTCGATCCTGATATCGGGCATTGCGTTGCTCCTGCTCGATTGTGCCCTATGCCTGTGTTCAGCCCGGCAGTGGTATGAATTCGTCACGGTCGTCGGGCGGCAGGTCGAAGAGACCTTTTCCCCAATTTCCGCGGCGCCATTGCTCCTTCGCCTCCTCGAGACGCTCTTTGCTCGACGAGACGAAATTCCAGAAGATGTAGCGAGGTCCATTCAGCGTTTCGCCGCCCAGGATCATAAGCCGCGCACCATTGTCGCCAGCTGCGACCGTGATCCTGTCGCCTGGCCGGAAAACTATCATGCGACCTGCATCGAACTGCTCTCCGGCGATAGTGACCGAACCTTCCACGACATATAGGCCGCGGTCTTCGTGGTCATCCGGCATGGGCAGGCGCGTTCCGGGGTTCATTGACACGTCGGCATAGAAGGTATCGGAGAACATTCTTGCAGGTGCCGATTTCCCATACGCCCGGCCGAGGATCAGCTTGAGTTTTACGCCGCCATCCTCGAACTCGGGCAGCGTGTCCTTGCCGTGATGCGCGAAACTCGGGGCAACATCTTCGTCCTTCTCCGGCAATGCGACCCAGGTCTGGATGCCAAACAGGGAATGCGGTGCCTTGCGCGTCGCTTCGCTCGTCCGCTCTGAATGCGTCACTCCACGTCCTGCAACCATCCAATTCACGGCGCCGGGCAGGATCAGCTGGTTGGAACCCAGACTGTCACGATGCTGGAACTCTCCGCGATATAGATAGGTAACAGTACCAAGGCCGATGTGGGGATGCGGACGGACATCGACACCTTTCCCGGTGACGAACTCTGCCGGCCCCGCCTGATCGAAAAAGATGAAGGGGCCGACCATCTGCCGCTTTGGCGCCGGCAAGGCGCGGCGCACCTCAAAACCACCTAGATCCCGCGCACGAGGGATGATCAACGTCTCGATCGCGTCGATACCAACGGCGTCAGGGCAACCCGGCTCCAACGATGGGTTCCAGCTCACGTAACAGCTCCTTTCGCTTCGATAGGCGTTCCATGCCGGCAGGCTACTTTGCAGCGAGCTTGCTGGCGATCTCGGTGACGTGGCGACCCTGGAATCTCGCGCCGGCCAGTTCGTTCTCGCTGGGCTGGCGCGAACCGTCTCCATCAGCAATCGTACTCGCGCCATAAGGCGAGCCGCCAACAATCTCCTTCACGCCCATCTGGCCCCTATACGAATAGGGCAACCCGACGACGACCATGCCTTGATGCAACAGAACGATATGTGTCGAGAGAATGGTGCTCTCCTGGCCGCCATGCTGCGTTGCCGTTGACGTGAATACGCTGCCAACCTTGCCGATGAGCTTGCCCTGGGCCCAAAGTCCTCCGGTCTGGTCGAGGAAGTTCTTCATCTGAGCCGGCATATTGCCGAACCGTGTCGGCACACCGAGAACAATGGCGTCATACTCAGGCAATTCGGCGACGGTTGCGATCGGCGCGGCCTGATCGAGCTTGAAGCCCGACTTCTTCGCTATCTCCTCGGGCACCAACTCCGGGACGCGCTTGACGACGGCCTCGCCACCAGCCTCGCGTACACCCTCCGCTACGGCTTCTGCCATCTTCTCGATGTGACCGTAGCTCGAATAATAGAGAACCAAAACCTTGCTCATGATCGCATTCCTTGCAGCTTATTGCTCATTTTGCCGTGCCTATTGGGGGTCGACCGGAGGACGCAACGGCCGTCGTCCGGTCAATGCCCGGCCGTCAGCCCTTGAAATCCTTCTCGGGATTTGATCCATCCCAATTCTGGAAAACGTCCATGAAGCCGGGAACGGTAGCTGTACGCGCCCAATCGCGCTGCAACTCGCAATAGAGCTGCGTCTTGCTGATGAGCTTGCCACCTGCCTGTTCGATGCGGCGCAAAGCGGCCTCGTGAGCCGCCAGTGATGTGCCGCCAACCGCGTCGGCGACCACGTAGACTTCGAAGCCTTCCTTCATGGCATCGAGCGCCGGGAACGTCAGGCAGGCTTCCGTCCAGAGTGCGGTCATAATCAGTTTCTTGCGGCCGGTCGCAAGAACCGCGCTTCTGAACTCGATGTCTTCCCAACTGTTGATCGTGGTCCGGTCATAGGTTGGAAATGCGCCCAGCACCTCCATGAGCGGCTGGATGGGAGGCTTGTTCTTACCTGTCGCGATATTGACGGTCGAATGGACGATGGGGAGCTTGTAGTTGACCACAGCCTTGGCAGTGTGGACGATATTGAAGACCAGTTCCTCCCGATTCATCGATCGTATCGAGCTGACTTGGATCGGCTGATAGTCGATGACGATGAACGCGGAATTTTGCGGCGTCAGCAGGTGGTCGGTTTCCGGATTGCGGATTGGTTCGCTCGTCATGTAATCCTCCCTATATTTTTCGTCCGTACGACGAAATTCGTAGCACGCCCTGTTCGGCGCGGCACCTCAGGAAAATGGTGTCGCGCCGAAGTGGGTTAGCCGGTTGCATCCGACATCTGGCCGAACTTGCCCGCCTGGAAATCGAGCATCGCCTGCTTGATCTCGCCGACCGTGTTCATGACGAACGGGCCATGGGCCACGACCGGCTCGTCGATCGGCTCGCCAGAGAGGATCAGAAGCTTGGCTTCGTTGTTCGCCTCCAGCGTGATCTCGCCGCCGTCGCGCGCCAGCACGACGAGCTGGCCAGAGCGCACGATTTCCGTTCCATTCACTTCAACAGTGCCAGCGAGCACGACCACCGCAAGCGAGTGACCTTCCGGCAGCACAAGCTTCGCGCTCTTGTCGCGACGCAGGCGCATATCCCAGATGTTGATGGGCGTGAACGTCCGCGCGGGCCCCTTGTCACCGGCATAGTCACCAGCGATGACGCGCACCGTACCTGCCTTGCCCGGCAGTTCGATGGACGGAATGTCCTTGTCGAGCAGGGTCTGGTATCCGGGCTTGGCGTTCTTGTCCTTGCCCGGCAGGTTCACCCAGAGCTGAACCATCTCCATATTGCCGCCCTTCTGGGCGAACGCCTTGGAGTGGAACTCCTCGTGGAGGATGCCGGACGCAGCCGTCATCCACTGAACGTCGCCGGGGCCGATGGTGCCGCCCGCACCTGTCGAATCGCGGTGCTCCAATTCGCCGTCGTAGACAATGGTGACGGTCTCGAAGCCACGATGCGGATGCTCGCCGACGCCGCGGCGCTCGGTGGTCGCGGTAAACGACTCCGGGGCCGCATGGTCGAGCAGGATGAACGGGCTGAGGTGCGCACCATGGGTCTGCGGGGAGATCATCGAGCGGACATGGAAGCCGTCACCGACCCAGTGGGGCCGAGGAGCGCTGTAGGTGCCGAGGATCTGTCTCATATCTTACCTCCGTGCAGCCGGCCTCTTGTGGCCGTTGCTGTTGGAGGGAAACTAGTCATGGAACGATATTGGCAAAAGCCATCAATTTGAATACAGTTCGTCCTAAAAATAGGACAATAAGACGTCATGCAGGATCTCAATGATCTATATTTGTTCGCGCAGGTCGTGGAGCATGGTGGCTTTGCAGCCGCGGGGCGCGCGATCGGCGTGCCAAAATCCAAGCTCAGCCGTCGTGTTGGAGAGTTGGAAGCGCGGCTCGGCGTCCGGCTCATCCAGCGTTCGACCCGCCAGTTCGCGGTCACCGAAATTGGCGAGGAGTACTACCGTCATTGCATCGCGATGCTGGTGGAAGCCGAAGCGGCACAGGAGGTGATCGACCGTACGCGTTCCGAACCGCAGGGCATCGTCCGCGTCAGCTGTCCGCCGACCCTCGTCTGCTTTCAGGTCGGCGACATGATCGCGCGGTTCATGGCGGCGCATCCGCGTGTGAGCGTGCATCTGGAAAGCACCAGCCGGCGCGTCGATCTCATCAGTGACGGCATCGATGTCGCTATCCGCGTGCGCTTCCCGCCGATCGAGGAAACGGATCACGTTATGCGCGTCCTTGGCAACAGCAACCAACGGCTCGTGGCGAGCCCGGGCTGCCTCGTCAAGCTCAATGGACCTGCGGTGCCGGCAACGCTTGGCGCACTGCCGAGTGTCGGCTTCGGTCCTGCGCATCGCATGCACGTCTGGCAACTCGAAGGTCCCGATGCCGCAACAGCGAGCGTTCCCTATTCGCCACGTCTCATCACCGACGATATCGCTCAACTGAGGAGCGCGGCGCTGCTTGGAGTGGGAGTTGCGCAATTGCCGACGATGGTGATCGCCAAAGACATCGAGGCAGGAGCACTCGTGGACATTCTGCCCGATTGGCGCCCGCAGTCCGGCGTCGTTCACGCCGTGTTTCCAACCAGGCGCGGACTACTACCTGCCGTGAGGACACTCATCGACCATCTGGCCGACGAGTTTTCAAGAAGTGGCGACCCGTAGCTGATGAGCATGTTCACGCCCGGCGCTTGGGCACAGCACAACTTGATCACTACAGCGGCGTTTTGGAGCGCACAGCGACTGCAAGCACAGTTATCAGCGTCATCAACTCCAATGCGGCAGGCAAAAAGAAGCCCGTGACCAATATGGCTACCGCGCCCACCAGCAACGCGTGACGCCGCGGACCTCCGGAAAGGAAGCGGTCGCGAATGAACCACAATCCAGCCAAGTAAAGTGCAAGGGGAATGGCAACCGCTATTTCTCCTGTGCGCAAGCCAACCTCGGCATGGGCCGTCAGCACGTCGATCAGGACGATGAAGCCGGCACCGATAGCTGCACCGGCGCCAAATACGACGACATGCCCATATCCCCAAAGCAGCGCGCGCCGTAACTCCTGGGTTTGGAGATGTTCCTCGCGCGAGAAGTAGGCCCACCAGAGCGAGAAAGCGATCATGGCTGCACTGACTGCCACGTGGAGCAATGGTTTTACGAGGGCGATGTCACCGTCAAGCTTGCGCAGCGCCGTGACGACGGCAAGCAGCAGCTCGCCCAGCACGATGATGTTGAGCAGACCGTAGCGTTCGATGATGTGATGGCGATGCCATGTGGTGGTGTTCGCTCGTTCTGCAAATGCGGGCACCGCCAGTTCGATCATCATGCCAACGAAGAACGCCGTCGTGAACGCAGGCGTCCCTGGCGATATCCCGAAAAAAAGAAACGACCAGTAGAGCTGGGCTCCGGCGACGCCAAATGCGTATTTCAGCGCTGTTTTGCGGCGCTCGCGATCGCCATGCGCCGCCATCAGCCAGAGCGTCACCTGACCCAACCGCATGACGACATAGCCCAGCCAGCCGAAGAAGAACTGATTTTTTTCGAACATCGCGGAAATTCCGGCAGCCAAGATAAGCGCGCCGAATATGATGATCATCGTGATGACGCGAAACAGCGGCCGGCTGTTGTCGTAGGCGGAAGCGAACCACGTATAGTTCATCCACGCCCACCAAATCGAGAAAAACGAGATGATGAAGGTCGTCACGCCATAGGCTGCATGATTGGCCGAAATCGCATGGGCCAGGCCGTGTGCCGCTGCCGCGATTGCGACGACGCTCGCCAGATCGAAGAACAACTCCAGCGGCGTTGCGACGCGATGATGCTCCTGTCTATCACGCGGCGACAATCCGAAGCTCATTACTTTCATGCAAGTTCCCTGGTCATGCGTTGCCCCGGCGGCAGCAAGCTGCCAGACTTGACGGTTCCCTCCGATCTATCATCGGCCAACTGAAACCGGAAGAATCGGCCCGATATATCACTCAAATCTCTGTAGACCCAAACACCGTCAAGTCGGGATAAAGGACTTAGTTCATGAACAAGATCAGCTTTGCGAATTCCAACAATCCGAACATCTTGATGTCGGCGGCGATCTGCTTACCCGAAAGGTTCGATAAAGAGCTTACCTATCCCGCAATCGTCGTCTCCCATCCGGGCGGCGGCGTAAAGGAGCAGACCGCCGGAACCTATGCGAAGAAACTCGCCGAAATGGGTTTTGTCACGATCGCCTACGACGCCTCCTATCAGGGAGAGAGCGGCGGCGAACCGCGACAGCTCGAAAATCCGCACATCCGTACAGAAGACATCAGCGCCGTCATCGACTACCTGACCACGGTGCCTTACGTGGACAACGACCGCATCGGCGCAATGGGCATATGCGCGGGTGCTGGCTACACGGCCAACGCCGCCATCAACGACCGCCGGATCAAGGCGGTCGGCACGGTCAGTCTGGTCAATATCGGCCAGATGTTCCGCAACGGGTGGGACAATGACGTGAAGGATGCGGATGCAATCGCCTACATTGCCGCAGGATCGGTTGCGCGCACTTCCGACGCTGCGGGAAATGTTCCCGCTACGATTCCGCTAGCTCCGATGAACGAAAGGGACGCGCCCAACGAGGAACTGCGTCAGGCCTGGGAATACTACCATACGTCGCGTGCCGAATACTGCACGGCGCCCGGATTTGCGACTGCGCGCAGCCTTACCCAGATCATCACCTATGACGCATTCCACAAAGCTGAGGCTTTCCTCACCCAGCCGATGCTGATCGTTGCCGGCAGCAAGGCAGGCAGCAAGTGGATGAGCGACGATCTTCTCGCGCGCGCGGCGAGCACGGATAAGCAGATGTTCATCGTCGATGGCGCCAACCACATGGATCTGTATGACGGCGGTCCGCAAATTGCCTCGGCCGTATCGGTGCTCGCACCATTCTTCAAACGGACGCTTGCGGAAGGTGGCGCAAAATCGGCCGCCGCGGAGTAACTCGTCATGGGCGTGATCAGCTGGACCGATCCCGCTGCGCCTTCACGCCTCCTCAACCCAACCGGACTACACTCTTAGTGTCCCGGCCCTGTCGCCTGGTTCCCTATCGGGCACCTGCGCGTCAGCCCGGAGTCCTAGATATTTGGTTCGTGTTCTTGATTCACCGACGTTTGACGACCTTCGCCCGGACATCAAACTCAGATCCAGAACACCAGCTCGATTGTCCATCGCATCCCAAGGCAATCCTAACGGGTGTGCCGGGATGAACCATGCGTGAGTGTGTTCCGCCATGCCCCAAGCCGACATCGCTCCGGCGCTCGTCGTTCGCGGCCTCAAGAAGTGCTTCGATCAGCCCGCGGTCGACGATCTGTCGCTCACCATCAGGGCGGGCGAGTTCTATGCGCTGCTGGGTCCGAACGGCGCGGGCAAGACGACGACGCTCCGGATGGTTGCCGGACTCCTCGATCCCGACTCCGGCGCAATCGAGATCTGCGGAATCGACGTGAGGAAGGATCCGGTCGCGGCCAAGCGCGTGCTAGCCTGGGTGCCCGACGAGCCGATGATCTACGACAAGCTGACACCGGTTGAGTATCTCACCTTCGTTGCCGGACTGTGGAGCATGGATGCCCACATCGCGCGCGCCAAGGCCGACCAGCTCATCGACGTGTTCGGGCTTTCGGCCAAAGCCCACGAGCGCTGCCAAGGCTTCTCCAAGGGCATGCGACAGAAAGTTGCGCTGGCGGGCGCGCTGATCCATGCGCCCCGGCTAATCATCCTCGACGAGCCGCTGACCGGCCTCGACGCGGGCTCGGCGCGGCAGGTGAAGGCCGTGTTGCGTACACTCGTCGCGCAGGGCGTTACCGTCATCATGACCACGCACATTCTGGAAGTGGCCGAGCGCATGGCGGACCGCATCGGCGTTATCGACAAGGGACGGCTCGTCGCGGAAGGCACGCTCGAGGATCTGCGCACGTCAAACCGCGGAAGAGGCGCCAGCCTGGAGGATATCTTCCTCGATCTGGTGAGCGAAGAAGGTTTTGGCGCGCAAGAGCTACCTCGCGCGGCGATGGCGGGGGTATCGCCATGAGCGCCGACACCGCGACACTGACCTGGTTCGCGCGGCACGAGGCCAGGCTCGCCTGGCGCGACTGGACCACGCTGATGTCGGGAGGACGCAAACTCAAGGACCATGCGGTCGTGATCGGCATGGCAACGTTTGCTCTCGGACTGCACGCAATAGCCTACCTGGTATTGCGGGCATACCTTCCAGCGCCGGGAGGTATGGACGTGCCGATGCTTGCCGGCATCACGATGAGCATCGTCCTCACCTTTACCATGATGTTCTCGCAGGCGCTGGAGCAAGTGACGCGGGCATTCTACACGCG
Source organism: Hyphomicrobiaceae bacterium (assembly GCA_050246945.1). Lineage (GTDB taxonomy): Bacteria > Pseudomonadota > Alphaproteobacteria > Rhizobiales > Hyphomicrobiaceae > JAEUMD01. The sequence continues at coordinate 314,992 of JBFWVC010000001.1, read as the reverse complement.
CGACGACCTCGACCTGATACTTTCCTCCCCGGCTCCCGCACGTCATCTCTTCTCGGTGCGCCTCGCATCCATGGTGATGACGACAGCGATGATGTCCGGTCTCATCGTCGCGCCTTTCGTCAACGTGGCAGCATGGCTGGACGGACCGCACTGGCTTGCCGCCTATGCCATGATCCTAACCACTGCCGGCATCGCTGCCGGCATCGCCGTCCAGGCGACCTTGACGCTATTCCGCCGGATCGGGCCGAAGCGGACGCGGCTCGTCGCGCAGATCACGGCTGCCGTTGTCGGTGCTTCATTCCTGATAGGCATCCAGACCGTTGCGATCCTTGCCTACGGATCGATGTCGCGATTCAAGCTGATCCACGAGGAGAGCGCGCTCGCGTTCCTTCCCGATGCGGGGAGCGTGTTCTGGCTTCCGGCTCGCGCCGTGATGGGCGCACCGTTGCCGCTCGCTGGCTTACTCTTGTTCGCGGCACTTTTTTTCATGCTCGTGGTGCGGCGCGGATCAAATGAGTTCCGCGAACATGTGGTCGCGGCGATGGGTATCCCGGAGTCGAGGCGCACCCACGCGCGCTCGCTGGAGCGGGATTTCCGCCAGAAGTCGACTTTCACCGCACTCGTCCACAAGGAATGGACACTGCTCTCGCGCGATCCCTGGCTCGTGTCGCAGACGCTGATGCAGATCCTCTATCTCATTCCGCCGGCTCTCATGCTCTGGGTGAGCTTCGGACCCGAGTCCAACGTAGAGACGATCCTTGCGCCAGTCCTGGTGATGGCTGCCGGACAACTTGCCGGCGCGCTGGCATGGCTGGCGATCTCAGGCGAGGACGCTCCCGATCTGATTGCAACCGCACCGGTCAATCCGCGCTTGCTCATCTCGGCCAAGATCGTCTCGGTTCTCGCTCTCATCGCCGCCATCATGGCGCCGTTCGTGGCCGCGATGGTGTTTGTCTCGCCGCGCGGTGCGCTAGTTATAGCCGCCGGCGTCATGGCAGGTGCGACATGCGCGGTGCTGATCCAGTTCTGGTTTCGCGCGCAGGCGCGCCGAACAAGCTTCCGGCGGCGGCAGGTTGCTTCGCGCGTTTCGACAATCCTGGAAGCGTTTGCCTCGATCCTCACGGCGGCGACCGCAGCCGTTGCCGCGGCCGGCTCGTGGCTGGCTACAGGCCCCGCGTTGCTCACCGGTCTCGTCATGCTCGTGGCGTGGCTGATGAAGCCGCGCACGCAATGAAGCGTGTCGCGAATTTTTCGTTTCGCTCCCGGCGCTTCCAGTCCATGCTCGTGTGCATGTCGTAATCGCAAAACCGCTGCACACTTTTGCGCGACATGCTCTACTGCCTTATGCATGTCGTCATCGCAAAACCGCTGCACACTTTTGCGCGACATGCTCTACTGCCTTATGCATGTCGTCATCGCAAAACCGCTGCACACTTTTGCGCGACATGCATTGTTGCGCAACCAGCCAAAGAGCGAGACTCATTGCGATGCTCAAATTTCTGCTCGGCGTCGTATTCGGCGCGCTGATGTCATTTGTCTACGTGTACTACAACATCCAGCTACCCGCCGTTCTTCAAGCGCCTGACAAGCTGCGCGGCAACCTCGTATCCACGGCGACCGAGGATGCACTCTACGATCTCGATGCGGAGAGTGCTGCGAAGCAACGCGCGCTCGAAGTCTACCTGGCCAACCGCTCCGACGATGCGGCCAAGATCGACGCGGCGTTCGGGCATCCATTCCTCGCCGCCCTCTATCGCGAACGCGCGTCGCACCTAGCACGGCAGCTTTCAATGTCGTGGCACGCATTCGACGAGGTGCTGTCCAAGGACGCGCTGCGTAAGACGCTGGAGACGAAGCACCGCACAAGCGACCCGGATGCCCTGAAGCGCGCCATGCTGATGGAGGCGCTCGAGCGCAAGCCGTTCCTGAAGCGATGGCTGGAGAAGACCGCCGGTCCCGTCACGACAGACAACCTGCGTGACATGATCGAGAAGGCGGCGGCCCGTCCCTCGGTATCTACATCCAAATGACTTGTTCGGACCCCAGAGCCATTCATGTTGGTTTGCGCCCCCAGACCTGCGCAACCCAGTACATCGTGAACGACGTGCCGGGCTTCGACAAATGCGCGCGGCATTCACCCAGCGCCTCATCGAGCTCCGCCTTCGACAGAAGTCCGTTGGCAATCACAGTTCCGCGCAACGATTCCACCGTGGCGGGCAGATAATCGACCATCGGATCCTTCGATCTCACGCCGACGATGAACGGGCGGAGCTGCACGTCACGAAGGCCCGAGCGGTACATGAGGAAGTACAATCGACTGGCGAGCGTGAGATCCGCACCGACGCTGCGGAAGGATCCGAGCAGCGCATTCTTCAGCACGTCCCAGGCAGGATGAGGCGGGTAGCAGTTCAAGGTCGTGCCGTCCGGTTCCTGCAACGCAACGATACCGCCAGGCCGTGCCAAGCGCACGGCTTCGGCAATGAGCCGCTCCGGATCGCCTGAGGTGCTGGCGACGAAGCGCATGTGCACGAGATCGAAACTGTCAGACGGCAAATGCGCGGCATAGGCATCGTCCTGCTCGAAGCGTACATTGGCCGGCGCTCGTGCCCTGGCAACTTCGAGAAAGAACGGGTCCATATCGAGGCCAACGACGTTTCCCGACGGTCCACAGCGCTTGCTCATCAAAGTTGTGATGCCGCCGGGCCCGCAACCAATGTCGAGACAGGACCAGCCGTCACTCACGCCGATGATGTCGAGCATCGAATCGGCGAAAGGAGCCATAGCCTCCGCCTGAATGCGCAGACGCTCAATCTCTCCTTCGCGGCGTTCGATCGGATAGTGCCCAGTATACGTGTCTGTCATGGCAGCACGCCTCGCAAGGCTTCAGCCAGGTCAATCTCGTGTTCCGACTCGGCGGCTTGGTTCCCATCGGGCACCTGCGCGTCAGCCCGGAACCCTGGCAAATCGTTCGTTGGTGTTCTGGATTCACCGACGTTTGACGACCTTGCCCGGGGATCAAGCGTCAGATCCAGAACCGTAGATCAATGTCCGATTGTTGAGAAGCCCGGATCGCAATTCGGTTCGCGCGGTGCACTTGGGATGATGCACCGTGGACGTCGGCGCTGCCTATGCGGCTTGCCGCGGTTCGACATCCTCAACCCTCTTCGTGATCCTGAAGCGACCCTTGTACTCGTAGATCTTGCCCCACCAGGGATGCGTTATGTGGGTCATCATATCGAAGTGATCCTCGTCGACCGGTACTTCCTCGGCATATCCCTCGCCCATGACGACGCCCAACGGAAGCGGCAGCAAGCGCCCGAAAAGCCGCAGCGCATATCCGGCATGCTGCAGCACGATCTTTTCACCGTCCCACTCAAAGCGCATGCGCCAGCCCAATCGGAAGGGCATCACCTCCACGACTTCGTTGCCAGAGATACGAAACATACGCGAGTGGAACCGGTAAGGCCCCAACGCCTCGAATTGAAACGTGCGATCGAAGTGATAGGCGTCCGTGTAGAGATCGCTCAGGAAGCGCACGGCAACACGGACGTTCATTTCCGACGTGGCCGGGATCTGGCGCATGATCCGCAAGAGCGGCGACAGTATGCGCACGGGACCGGCGCACCAGACGTCAAGCACGCCTTCAACGACGACCTCGTCGGTCGTGTAGGGCCGGTTCGCATAATGCGCTCGCAGGACCGGCGGCAACTTATCCCAATCGGCACCAAAAACGGGCTTGAAGGTAGGTTCGAACCTCTGACTGAGATTGTCGATGCGTCCGACACCGCGACGACGCAACAGCCGGTTTCGGACAGCGCGCATCCAGGGGTAGGAGAAGGCGGCCAAAGTGTCAGACCAGAACAGGGCGCGCGTCACCGCCATGAAGGCATTTTGCGTCTCGCCGTATCGCGCCATGAAACACAGTGCGTCCTTGCCGTGATAGATGCGGCCGTCGGCGAAGATCGCCATACCCTCGTCGAGGTCCAATCCCTGTCGCGTGATCTCCTGCACGCAAGGATCGTCGGCGGCTTGGCGCGCGTTGATCAAATGCAGCGTGCCGTAATCGCGCTTGATGCGCAGAGCTAATGCGGCAGAAGTGCACAGGGGGCAGTCGCCGTCGTAGACAAACCAGATTCCTTTCGACTGACCTGCTTCTTCGATCACAACGCTACCTCAGGATTCTCCCCTCAACACCGCCAACGCCTCCGTCGGGTCGATGCGGCCGTCATAGAGCGCGCGGCCAGTGATCGCACCTTCGAGCATTGCGTATTCCGGCTGCATCAGCGCCTTCACGTCATCGATGGAGGCCAGTCCGCCCGATGCGATGACCGGAATGCTCACGACGCGGGCAAGCTCAGCTGTGGCGGGCAGGTTGAGGCCCTTCAAAACGCCATCACGTTCTATGTCGGTGTAGACGATGGCTGCGACACCGGCATCCTCGAAGCGGCGGGCGAGCGCGATGGCCGTCAGCTCGCTCGTCTCGGCCCAGCCTTCGACTGCCACCTTGCCGCCCTTGGCGTCGATGCCAACCGCGATGCGACCGGGAAATTTCGTGCACGCCTCGCGCACGAGATCGGGATCGCGCACGGCAACGGTGCCGAGGATGACGCGGCGGATGCCCTTGTCCAGCCACATCTCGATCGTCTTCAGATCGCGAATACCACCGCCCAACTGCGCCGGCATGGAGATGGCGGCGAGAATGGACTCGACGGCCGCGGCATTGACTGGCTTGCCCTCAAATGCGCCGTTCAGGTCGACGATGTGCAAATATTCGAAGCCCTGGTTCTCGAAAATGCGGGCCTGAGCGGCGGGATCATCGTTGAATACGGTGGCCTCGCTCATCTCGCCCAGCTTCAAGCGCACGCATTGGCCGTCCTTCAGATCTATCGCGGGGAAGAGAATCAAATCGCACCACCAGATGTTGGAGTTGCAGCGCTAACGCGGCACCAGATGTGCCAGCCCAAATCGCCGCCTTGAGATTGCTGCCTTTCGACGCGACAAATGGCATTCTTAGCCGAGCGTCAAGTGATGAGTTCCAGGACCGACATGCCGTTCCTTTCAGATCCCAATCTGCTCGTTCCCACGGTCTGCGATACGAGTACATCCAACCGGGCGCCAACGCGGCTGCGGGAGAGCGATGCCATCGAAATCTGGATCGCGCGCTGGCTGCGCGTACCGTTGAAGGTGCTCGTCGGCCGCTATCAATGCGACTCACGGCGGCTTTACGAAATATGGTGGGGCGAGCGGTTCCCCGGCAGCCAGGCGAAGGCCGAAGCGGAATTCCGCAACCGCTATCCCGGTCTGGCCGACCGAACGAGCTACGGATACAGGCGTATTCCACGTGACCAGCCGGGTGAGGGCCAATTGGGCTTTTTCGAGTAACGGCTCCGCCCGAGGTCGCGACCAGCTGGGCGTGATAGCCACCAGAAATCCGCTTGTATTGCCACTCACTTCAGTATCTGACCCCATGTTCTGCCGCACCCAGAACCGAAATAGAACAAAATTCGAACTGATGCTGGACAAGCCCCATGATTCGTGGCATGTTCTCCCTACGTTCCCCAAAGGAGCACCCCACCCCCCGAGAGTTCGTACCGCGTCACTCTCCCAAGCCCGCTGACCTGAGAGAGCCCCCAATGCGCACGTTCCTGATCTCCTACGACCTCGCCAAGCCGCTCCAGAACAAGCACGCCATTGCCCAGTCGATCATGTCGGCGGGCGAACGCTGGGCGCGTCCGCTCGAAAGCACGTGGTACCTCACGGCGGACGAGGACGAGGCCAGCCTCGCCCAACGCCTCGGTCCGCTGCTCGACACCGACGACGGTCTGCTGATCCAGTCCGTCGACGACCAGGCGGTGCTCACCAACACGTCGCTACGCTGGTTCCGTCAGCGTCGCCAGCCGGCTGGCGATGTGTCCTCGATTCGAGAGAACAACGTCGTCGCTTTCCCGGCGCCGGCAAAGCCGGTCGGAGATGACGAGCCCGAGCTTCCATTCGCCAAGGCGAGCTGATCGCCAAGGACAGCCCGAGCGGCCCCGGGCCAAAGGTGCGAACTGCGGTCTGCTCTTTGTTTCCCTTGCCAAAGAGCAGGCGTGCAGATGCATCGACGGGTGCCCGCTCGCGGCCTTGGTCTCCGGTACGCCATGTCCTGCTCATTCAGTTGCAATTCGGTTCGTTTGCCTTCGAGTTCCCCAGCCCCTGCCGGCACCGCCCCAACCCTGAACCGCCGGCAGGGGGTCCCCTAGATCGTGTTCATGTCGCATGGACGCATGAGCACGATCCAAGTCTCTGAATTGAGCATGTTCTTCACGCTGAACCGCTGCACACTTCAGCGGAGCATGTTCTAAATGCCGACTGCCGTACCCTCACCGTGGTATCTCCGCGTTCCTCGCGTCTCGTCCCCAGCGTTCCCCAGCCGATCCCGTTGAACCCTTAGTTGTCGTGCGTTGTTCCGGGAAACCCCGCGGCATTTCCCCGATAACACTCCAACCCCCGGAGTAGTCCCATGACCGCCTATAAGAATTGCACGTCACCAACTACGACGAAGACTTACGTCGTCACCCACACGCAGAAGGATCCGACGCAGACCTACGGCCTCGTCGCCGAAGGCCTACGGCTCATCTCCGCCGAGTACACGAGGGTAGACCGCAACGTTTGGCTGGTGCGCTCTGCCGCTACCGCTGACGGCATCGCCAATGCGGTGATGCCAGGTGTAGGCCGACGCGACGACATTCGCGTGATGGAGGTGGGCGCCGAGATGGTGCACTATCAAGCATCACGTGTGTGGAACATGGCGCGGCTCGACGCCGACGAACTTCTGGCCATGCGCCATTGAAGTTCCTGGCGCTCCAGACACGACTTGACCTATCCGACGGTTGCGCGCGCCCACTCTCCCTCGAACGTTTTGCAGCCCGGAAGCAGAAGGAGCGGCACTGCCCCGTGCCGCTCCTTTTCACGTCCAGTCATTCAATCCGACCTATGCCCGCATGGAACCGGCCGATGCGCACCGCACGCACGAACAATTTTCGAACCGATCTCGACGATGAAGCAAGGGAGTCCTGGATCATCTCGCTTGCGTTGTCGTGGTGCGTGATCCGTATAGAGCTGCCGCGGCAGCGGTTCGACGCATCCGTTGCGCGGCGCCGCAGCCCAGCCATGGCAGAGCCATCGCCGCGCGCGGCTGCCCGCTGCTGCCCTAGCCAACGCCCGTCGGCGGCGAATGGCTGGGGGCGCTACTCAACAGCGGGCTAAGGCGTGTCAGATTCGCTCCTGGCGCTTCGAACCCTTGTGTTGTGCAGTCGTTGCCGCAAAACCGCTGCACACTTTTGCGCGACATGAAGTTCGGCCTGATTCATGTCGTTGCCGCAAAACCGCTGCACACTTTTGCGCGACATGCATTAGCATGAACTCGTCGAGATTCGCTTGGCCGTATGCAGGACGTCAAATCTCGATATCGTCGCTGCCGAAATCGTCTTCGCCCCAATCGTCATCGGAGGCTTCGTATGTCTGCGCTTCTTCGTGCGCGGCGTCAGCATGCGGGTCGGCATTTTGCTGTGCCGCGTGATCCGCGTTGTGTTGCTGTGTGTCGGCTGCGTGGGCGCCCGAGCCACCGAACAGGCTTCGAAGACTGTCGGCGGCCAGCATTCCTCCGGCTACGCCGGCAGCCGTAGCCATTGCCGACCGGAAGAAGCCACCGCCGCCCGCACGCGGCGGTTCAGTCTCCCGCGGAACCGGTGCGGTTGCCGGACCCCGTTGTGCCCCTGCTGGCGAGCCGCCCGCACGGGGAACAGATGTCGTTTCGTTGCGATACTCATAGGAGCTGCGCACCGCCGCTGGGCGGCCTCCCTTGCCTGCACCGTAGCGTCCAGGCAGAAAGCTGCCGCCTGTCCCATTGAACGATGCCTGTTCGTCGCGATCGGCTTCCAAAGCCTTGATGCGCTCAGCGGCTTCCTGCAACTGATGTTCGTATACGAGAAGTGTCTGCACGAGCAGATAGGCCGAATCGGGAAATTGCCGCACCAGGTCATGGATAAGCGCCTCTGCCTGCCGGTCCTTGCCGGAAGGCGCTTGTGCTGCGAGCCGTTCGAACAGGTCTTCAATCAAACGTCGTTCGTCTGGCGTCATTGCAGTGTCCTCTCATTGCCAAAGACAAGCCTGATATGGGTGAGCGTTCGGGCTGCTGACAAGTGAGGCGGCAGACAATTTTTTTCCTGACCTCAAAACAAGGGGCCATCGTCGCGATATCGCTTTTCGCTCTGCTTGCATCGGATACGCGGCGAGACACCGTGAATTCCGGGAGGCCGAGCTGCTGTTCAAGCGAGGCGCCGTGACCAAGGATAAAATCTAGGGCTTCCAGTTCAAAAAGTTGGCGATCAACTTCAAACCTAGCGTCTGGCTCTTTTCGGGGTGGAACTGGGTACCGGCCATGTTGTCCTTGGCAACCATCGCCGTGAGGGGACCGCCATAATCCGTGCGGGCGACGATATGCGCGTCGTCCTGCGCGACGAAGTGATAGGAATGCACGAAATAGGCGTGCAAACCGTTGCGCCCGATAGCAATGCCGTCGAGCAGCACATGCGGCGTCACCACGTCGAGCGTGTTCCAGCCCATGTGCGGAATCTTCAATGACGGATCGCTTGGCGCGATGTGCTCAACCTCGCCTGCGATCCAGTCCAGGCCTTGCGTGACACCATGCTCCAGGCCGCGCGTCGCCATCAGCTGCATACCGACGCAGATACCGAGAAAGGGGCGGCCCTTGATCCGAACCGCATCCTCCAGCGCATTACGCATGCCGGGCACGGCTTCAAGTCCGCGCTTGCAATCCGCATAAGCGCCGACGCCCGGCAGGACGATACGATCGGCCCGCGCAACGGCATCCGGATCGGAGGTGAGCACAGGCACCAGCGCGCTGCCGCTCTCGCGGGCGGCGCGCTCGAAGGCCTTCAATGCGGAATGGAGATTGCCCGACCCGTAGTCAATAATCGCGACGTTCTGCATGGAGCCGGCTCAGCCCTCGCGGGAGCGGCGAAAGAAGGCAAACCGGCGACGCTTCTGCTTTGCGTCTGGGGCAGCATGTGCCGCTGGTCCCTCGACCGGGGTTTGCGCGCGGATGTCGCGGCGGGACAGCGACTGCGAAGGCAGCCAACCCTCGAAGAAGCGGCGCTCGCAATCGGCGAGGCCGTTGCCCGTTACCGACCCGAGCGTGGCCCATCCATTCGTCTCCAGCTTCGCCGTTTTCAACCAATGGGCTTCGAAACCAACGATCAGATTCAACGCGAACAGGAAGGGGCCGAACAGGGTTTCGGACACACCCGCTGTATCAAGCAGGAAATAGCCGACCGCGGCGACGATGAAAAAGCCCAACGTGGCGAGCCAGAGCCTGTTGGCCAGAAGCCAAATAGGACCGAGCAGGAAAGCGCTCCAGGTGAAACCATCCTTGAGAAACACCATCGCCTCGGCCCGGTCGATGCGATCGGCGGGCGGCGTGGGCGGCTCGTGCACGGTGAAAACAGTCATGCGCTTATGGGTCGGAAAAGGCCAGACAGTTACAATCATCCGGTGAGCGTTCCTTTCGTCGAGGGAACCCGGCCCGCCTGACGCGGATCGAGACTCACGGCCTGACGCAAGGCTCGCGCCAAACCCTTATAGCAGGTCTCGGCGATATGATGGTTGTTCTCGCCGTAGAGGTTCTGAATATGTAAAGTTATGCCCGCATTCTGGGCGAAAGCCTGGAACCACTCACGGAACAGTTCAGTATCCATCTCGCCGACCTTCGGGCGGGTGAACTCCACGTTCCAGATCAGATAGGGGCGGCCGGAGACGTCAATCGCGACACGCGTCATCGTCTCATCCATGGGCAGATGGACATCGGCATAGCGCGTTATGCCCAACTTGTCGCCGAGCGCCCTGGCCACCGCCTGACCCAGGACGATGCCGGAATCTTCTGCCGTGTGATGGAAATCGATGTGCAGGTCGCCCTTCGCCTTCAGCTTGATGTCGATGAGGCCGTGGCGAGCGAGCTGCTCCAGCATGTGGTCGAGAAAGCCGATACCCGTGGAAATGTCGTAAGCCCCCGTGCCGTCGAGGTCGATCTCGGCGGTGATGTCGGTTTCCTTGGTCTTGCGCTCGATTTTCGCTTTGCGGCTCACGGGCGGTCCCTCGCTCAGTTTCTTGCCCTCGTTCGCCCAAGCGTTTATCAGCTCGAGCGACGGCCTGCCAGCCTCCCGGCGGCCGTCAAACGGTCATTCCGCCTTGAAAGCGCGGGCCGCAAATCCTTAATTCATTCTCGATTCGGACCGGATGAGCCCATGACCGACACATCACATTCCTCCAGCAGCGCCCCGCAATGGCACGGCACGACCATCGTGACCGTGCGCAAGGGAGGCCATGTGGTCATTGCCGGCGACGGACAAGTCAGCCTGGGACAGACCGTCATAAAGGCCAACGCGCGCAAGGTCCGACGTCTCGGCAAGGGCGATGTGATCGGCGGATTTGCCGGTGCCACTGCCGATGCATTCACCTTGTTTGAACGTCTCGAAGCAAAGTTAGAGCAATATCCGGGCCAGCTGATGCGGGCAGCGGTGGAGCTGGCCAAGGACTGGCGGACCGACCGCTACCTCAGGCGGCTCGAGGCAATGATGATCGTTGCAGATGCGACGACGACCTTGGTTTTGACCGGCACGGGGGACGTGCTGGAACCGGAAGGGCACATCATGGGAATTGGCTCTGGTGGCAATTTTGCGCTGGCCGCGGCAAGAGCGCTCGCCGACCAGCCGCTTTCAGCCGAGGAGATCGCGCGGCGCGCGATGGCCATCGCAGCCGAAATCTGTGTCTATACGAACGGCAACGTGGTCGTGGAAACGCTGGCGTCGAGCCGATGAGCAATCTGACGATCTCCTGGATACTTCTCTTTTCGGCGGGCATGCTCGAAGTCGCGACAACGACCGTGTTCCGCTTTACCGACGGCCTGACGCGCGTGGTGCCGACCGTCACCTTTTTTGCGCTCGGCATCGCAAGCTTCTACCTTCTCTATAAATCGCTTGCCGCAATTCCGCTGGGCACGGCATACGCCGTCTGGACCGGCATCGGCGCGGCGGGCACGGCACTCATTGGAATCCTCTTTTATGCGGAGCCGGCCACCACAGTTCGCCTCGTCCTGCTGAGCCTTCTGATCGGCTCGATCATGGGACTGAAGCTCATAGCCAATAGTTAGACCTAGACACGGCGGGACATGACCAACTTCTCTCCTCGCGAAATCGTTTCGGAGCTTGATCGCTTCATCGTCGGACAAGCCGACGCCAAGCGCGCGGTGGCCATAGCGCTGCGCAACCGCTGGCGGCGACAGCAGCTCGACGAGGACCTCAAGGACGAGGTGCTGCCGAAGAACATCCTGATGATCGGACCGACCGGCGTCGGCAAGACCGAGATATCGCGGCGGCTGGCCAAGCTCGCGGGCGCGCCTTTCCTGAAGGTCGAGGCGACGAAGTTCACCGAAGTGGGATACGTTGGCCGCGACGTCGAGCAGATTCTGCGCGATCTCGTCGAGGTGGCGATCGGGCTCGTGCGCGAGACCAAACGCAAGGAAGTACGTGCAAAAGCCGAGAAAGCGGCGGAAGAGCGCGTGCTCGATGCCCTTGTCGGTCCAACCGCATCGCCAGCGACACGCGAAGCGTTCCGCAAGCGGCTGCGCGCGGGTGAACTCAATGACAAGGAGATTGAAATCCAAGTCGCGGACACTGGCGGTGGCATGCCGATGTTCGAGATTCCCGGCATGCCGGGCGCGTCGATGGGCGCGATCAATATCTCCGACATGCTGGGCAAGGCGTTCGGTGGACGCACCAAGTCGCGCAAGGTAACGGTCGCCGACAGCCACGACATCCTGATCCAGGAGGAGAGCGACAAACTGATCGATGCCGAACAGATCACAACGGAGGCGATCCGTACGGTCGAAAACGACGGCATCGTGTTCCTCGACGAGATCGACAAGATCTGCTCGCGTTCCGACAACGTTCGCGGTGGCGCGGACGTCTCCCGGGAAGGCGTGCAACGCGATCTCCTGCCGCTGATCGAGGGAACCACGGTGGCTACCAAGCACGGACCGGTGAAGACGGATCACGTGCTGTTCATCGCATCAGGAGCCTTTCATGTTGCCAAACCCTCGGATCTTCTGCCGGAGCTGCAAGGCCGGCTGCCGATCCGTGTGGAACTGACCGCGCTTACCCGCGATGACTTCCGTCGCATTCTTACGGAGCCGGAGGCCAATCTCATCAAGCAGTCGACCGCGCTCATGGGAACAGAGGGTGTCACACTCGAATTCACCGACGATGCGATCGACTCGCTTGCCGACATGGCGGTTGCCGTCAACGCGTCGGTCGAAAACATCGGCGCGCGGCGTCTGCAAACGGTGATCGAGCGGGTCCTGGAGGAGATCTCGTTCGAAGCGTCGGACAAATCGGGGCAGACTGTGCGGATCGACAAAGCCTACGTCGAAGCACGCATCGGCGACCTCGCCCGGAACGCGGATCTTTCGAAGTTCATCCTGTGAATTCCAGCCAGCGGCTGCAATCGGTCGTGGTCGGGCAAGTTCACGGCGGGCGTCGCTGAACGCGTGCCCGACTGCGGAGCGATTGCGGGCTGAACTACCGTCTCCGGCGATCAGGCTCTTGTTCGAGATGGGGATTGACGCCGCCTGCGGAACCACGACGGCTTCCATATCAGTCGATCAGGCTCTAGGCTTGACTGGCCTGTCGCCAGATTGTTCAGTCCAATGTCAGCCGACGCCCTCGAAGACCTATTCGACCGCCTCGAAATCTTCTCGCATCTCGCGCCTGAGCAACGGCGCGAAATCGCTGCCGAGTTTCACCCCGAGAGCGTGCCGCGCGGCGACACCCTTTTGCGCCAGGGCGACGCGGCAGAAGCAATGTTCATCGTCGTATCCGGGCGCTTCGCGGTTCTGCTCGATAGACGCTCAACGCCCATCTCGGAGATCGGTCCAGGCCAGCCGATCGGCGAAATCGCATTTCTCTCCGGGGGCACGAGAACGGCAACGGTCGTGGCGCTGCGCGACAGTCTTGTCCTGCGTCTCGACCGCGAGCGGTTCGACCGTTTGACCGCGAACAACCCGGCACTGTGGCGGCTCATCACGGTGGCGCTGGCCCTTCGCGTGAGCGATCTCAACGCGGCGCGCCCGGTGCCGCCCGATCCGAGGCCGCGCACGCTGGCGCTTATCCGGGCCGGTGCGACACCTATACCGCAGCGCTTCATAACCGTGCTCGCGGAAACGCTGGCTCAGCCGTCGCAAAAGCGAAGAGTGCGCGGGCGGCGCGTGCAGGTGGTCGGCCCGCAAAGCGCGCGTGAGCTGATCGCATCGGACGGCTCGTACGATACGGCGGAGGCGACGGCAGCCTTCAACGATCTGGAGCGGAAATCGGACTTCGTCGTATATGTGGCAGGCGATGCGCTCGACGAATGGTCGGACAAGGCGATCCGGCAGGCCGATATCGTTCTGGAAGTCGGCGTATTCGGCGCGGATGCGACCGTCAACCCACTCGAGGCGCGCGCCGCCGCGTTGCTGCCGGCCTCGTCGCGGCGCCTCGTCCTGCTGCACGAGACACGGCGTGCGATCAGCGGCACGAAAGGCTGGCTAGCCGGGCGTACGGTCGCCATGCATCATCACGTGGCGCTCGACAACCGCGAAGACTTCGCGCGGCTCGCGCGCTTTCTCAAAGGGACGGCGATCGGCCTCATAGCGTGCGGCGGGGGAGCGCTCTGCACAGCGCAGATCGGGCTCTTTCGTGCATTCGTGGAGTTCGGCGTCCGGTTCGACATCATGGGCGGCACCTCCGGCGGCAGTGCCTACACCGCGGCCTTTGCACTGGGACGTGCCCCCGATGAGATCGAGGCGGCGACGCACGAGATGTTCGTGACGAACCGGGCGATGCGACGGCTGACCTGGCCGCGCTACAGCCTCGTCGACCACAAACACTTCGATGCGGAGCTTCGACGGCATTATGGCGGCCACGATATCGAGGATCTGTGGATCCCGTTCTACGCGGTCTCCACCAACTTGTCGCAGAACTGCCTCCAGCGCCACAGCGCTGGCGACTTGTGGAGCGCGGTGCGCGCCTCGGCCTCCATACCCGTTGTACTGCCGCCCTACTACACAAGCGATGGCGAGATGCTCGTTGATGGCTGCCTGCTCGACAACGTACCGATCAAAACCATGCACGAGACGAAAAGCGGACCCAATGTCGTCATGAGCTTCGAAGTGCCGGAGCTGGAGCGTTTCGACGTAGCCTACGATGCGCTGCCTTCGCGCAATGCCCTGCTGGCGGCAGCCATGAACCCCTTCCATCGCAATGCGCTCCCGGCGGCGCCAGGCTTGATGACAGTGCTCTTGCGCAGCCTGATGGCCAATCGGCAGGATTTCACGCGGCACATGACGGAGGAGGACGTCCTTGTCATCCCGCCAGTCCCGGATGACATGGGATTTCTCGACTGGCACCGTCATGGTGAGCTTGTCGAACTCGCCTATCGGTGGGCGAAAAGCGAACTCGAACGACAAGGCACGGCCATGCATGACTGGCTCGACAGCGTGATGATGGATGCGCCCGAAGGCTGAAGCGTATTTATGGTAATCGCCGAACCGCTGCGCACTTCGGCTGAACGTGCTCCCTGGTTTTGTGCAAGTTCTTCACGCCGAACCGCTGCGCACTTCGGCTGAACGTGCTCCCTCGTTTTGTGCAAGTTCTTCACGCCGAACCGCTGCGCACTTCGGCTGAACGTGCACTGGCCCATCAATTCAGCGGCGGCGTCTCAGGGGCGTCTCGCAACGACAGAATGTAGAAGGCAAGCGCCTCCATCTCGTCCTGGCTCAAATGATGGTCCGGCATCATCGGAGGAACCGACCGCAGCCACGCGATAATGCCTTCCAGCGTCTGATCCGGCCGCTTGGCGACAGCGACGAAACCTGGAACCGTTGAGGGACCGGTCTTGTCGCCTTGTCCCGGGTTGAGGTGACAGACCGCGCACAGGCGCGTTGCGAGCTCCTCGCCGCGAGCAATTTCGTCCGCACGAACCGCACCGGATTGGCGCAGCCAGAGAAGGCCCGCCATCGTCAGCAAGACCACCAGCCGAGACATGACGACTGAACCGCAAGCCCGCCGGGTCACTGGCACTTCGTCAATACGCTGCGTGGAAGCCGTGAGAATTCTTCCGAACATCAAGTTCTTCGCCATTTCCAGTTACGGTCCCGATAGGAGCGGCAATTCGTCCGAGAGCGCTTGCCAACCCGATAAAATCGGAGCGGCGCTCTGGAATATTTGACGTTTGACGACCGTCACCCGGGAGCCAAACGTCAGAACCAGAACACGAGTTTCTCGGTTTGTCGCATATTCTGCGACCAACTGGCGACCGACTTCGTCGGGAAGCGATCTGGCGCAATGATGTCTGCCTTCCAACCCTTCCCCTCGGCCTCGATGGCCGCTAGATAAGGGCGAGCGCACAAAATGGGCCCTATGAGGCATAGCGACAGGTCATGGCCATAGTACTGGACACCATCGAAGCCGCGGGGCCGGTTGCCGAACCGACGCAGGTAAAGTCCTCTCTGGCGGGGCTCGACCGGGTGCGTCTTGCCGCTTCGCTCGTTGCGGCCGGGGTTCCAGGAAAGCAGATCAAGATGCGTGTCAGCCAGCTATGGAGCTGGATCTACGTGCGCGGCGTGACCTCGTTCGACGACATGACAGACGTGTCGAAGGAGCTGCGCGCCAAGCTGGCCGCAACCTACACTCTCGACCGACTCGAGATTGTCGCCGAACAGGTGTCCATCGACGGTACGCGCAAATGGCTGTTGCGCCTGCCGCGGCGGGGACACGAGGCCAAGGCGCCGGAAATAGAGTGTGTGTACATTCCCGAGGAAGATCGCGGCACGCTTTGCATCTCCAGCCAGGTCGGCTGCACGCTGACCTGCACGTTCTGCCACACCGGCACCCAGCGCCTCGTTCGCAACCTCGAGGCAGAGGAGATCGTCGGGCAGATCCTGGTTGCACGCGACCGCATCGGCGACTGGCCCGGGGCGGAGCCCCCGGGGGATGGGCGGCTGCTGCCAACCACGGAGCGCAAAATCACCAACGTCGTGCTGATGGGGATGGGCGAGCCGCTCTACAATTTCGACAACGTGAAGACGGCGATGGAGGTTGCCGCTGACGGTGAGGGTCTATCGCTGTCCAAGCGGCGCATCACACTGTCCACCTCCGGTGTCGTGCCCGAGATAGGGCGGTGGGGCGAGGAAGCCGGGACCATGCTCGCCATCTCGCTGCACGCCGTCACGGACGAGTTGCGCAACGTGCTGGTGCCGATCAACAAGCGCTATCCGATTGCGGAGCTTCTGGGTGCATGCCGCGACTATCCGGGCCTTTCCAATGCGCGGCGGATCACCTTCGAGTACGTGATGCTGAAGGGCGTCAACGACTCCGTCAATGACGCAAAAGCCCTGGTACGGCTGCTGAAGGGCATCCCCGCGAAGATCAACCTCATCCCGTTCAACCCGTGGCCGGGCACCACCTACGAATGCTCGGACTGGGAGACAATCGAAGCCTTCGCCGACGTCATCAACCGAGCCGGCTACGCGAGCCCGGTGCGCACGCCACGTGGCCGCGACATCCTGGCGGCGTGCGGGCAGCTCAAGTCAGAGAGCGAAAAGCTCCGCGCTTCGGCCCGACTTGGCCCGGTTACGGTGCAGGGGAAGACTGACTCGCTCGCATCCGTCTCGGGCGAGGGCGGGGAGGACTAGTACGCATGGTCTGGCGCGTGGTCGGGCGGCTCATTCTCATTCCTATCGCAGCGCTGATTGCCGGGCTGATCGGCGGCCTCGTGCTCGTGACGCTCGGCCTGGAGCGGATCACGCAGGCGACGCAGGGCCGCTGGCAAGACAGCGACACGATCGGCGGGCTCTATGAGCTGCTCGTCCAGGGACATCTGCTCGTCTCGGGCCTGACGCTCATTCCAGCGCTTGCGGTCGTGATCATCGGCGAGGTCGCCCGGATCCGCTCGATGCTTTATTACGTATTGGGCGGTGGACTGGCTCTGGTGGCGGTGCCTCTTTTGGCGCGCTATGGCGAGGCAGATGCCACCTCCGCATTGCCGACGGCCGTGTGGCAGGTGTTCGCGACGGCCGGATTCGCCGGGGGCTGGACCTATTGGCTGATCGCCGGGCGGAACGCCTGAGGCGCCCATCCCACACGGATTGAAGAAAGCCGATCGACCAGTTGTCGGAGCGAGGCAAGCCTTTAAACTCCCGATCCGTCGAGATCGCGTTCATGTTTCGCGGAAGATGCACACGATCCAATCCATTGTTTCGAGCATGTTCTTCACGCTGAACCGCCGTGTACTTCAGCTAAACATGTTTTGAGATCGCTTTTACTCGCCAAGAGAGATTCCACGTGCTCCGCTTTCTTCGGATCGTCCTTGGGTTCATCGCCGCGATGCTCGCAGCGGGAGCAACGCAGGTGATGTTCGCGATGCCACCGGCCGAGTTCGTTGCGCTGGACGAGGCGCTGCGCGGCGACCGCCTGATCGAGATGAGCGCACTCATGCTTCGGGCGGCCACCCACTCCGCAATTTTCTGCGCGGGCTTTGCGCCAATCGCGATCGTGATCGGCGAACTTTTGCGGCTACGCGGATGGACCTACTACACCTTGGCGGGGATCATCATGTCGCTCGGCGGATTTATCGCCGAATATGCCTCTGAGAATGCTGCACAGCCGACCATCGTCAACACCTACGCGCTGATCGCTTTCGTTGTCACCGGTGCGGTCGGCGGTTTTGTCTACTGGATCGTGGCCGGGCACCACGCTGGCCGCCGGCGCTCCGCGGCGCATATTCGAGTCGTCGGCCAGAAGGACAAGGGAAACGAGGAGTCCGGCGAAGTTGGACGTGAAATCTACTCCGATGCATCTCACAGCCGAAAGGTCCCAACAGGACATTCCGGGGTGCAAAGAGACGACTCTCATGACCAGGGCGACAGTGCGTCGACGACCGACGCCGGAGACGAAGACAACGCGCTCCCGACATGCCCGATGACATCCGCGCCCAAGACCGGCCCCAAGGTTGCCGTGCGCCCGGGGCTGGCGATTGCCGGATCGGTTCCCGACAGCGGGACGCGAAGCACCGCAAGGACCGACAACGGGGTCAAGCGCTAGCCTCTCAGGCGGGCGGGAGCACGGCCTCCCCCGATGTCACAGATGTTATTCTGAACGCCATTTTGCGCCGCAGCAACGTTGCTGCGACGCAATAATCGTGATACCAATTGATCCGTCTTTCAGAGCTATCAGCCACCCCAGAGCGAGATTCGTCATGACAAGCCAGACCGATCTGACGCAGCGCATCGCTATGTCGTCGGCGGAAGCTGCGGCGGGATATGCCAAAGCCGCGGTGGCTGCGTACGTTGATTTTACCAGCCAAGTCATGGGGTTTTGGGCGAATACCTTCGACTCGATGATGGGTACTGCCCAACCACGCTCGTGGTACCGCCACCCGGATGCACCAGGACCTTCGCAGCCTGTTGGGACCAGCGGCGCCGCTTGGATGCCGATGATGGCGCCAGGCTTTGCCGGTGCAGGCTTTGGGAACGTCGGTGCCGCCGGGGCAATTCTCAACCCTTTCAGCCTTTGGATGCAGGCTTGGCCCTTGCAGGGGAACCCGGCGGCGTGGCCGATGGCATTCATGTTGATGGGGATGGGTGTGTCGCGGTCGGTTGCCTATCCGCTCGCAGAAGCCAATACCGCTGCGGTGGAAGCAGTCAATTCCGCCACAAGGGCCGCTCAGGAAGGCTTTTCCCGCTACCGTTCGGACGGCGGCCACGCCACCGCACAAATCCGGGTCCAGTCGAACAAGCCAAATGCCGCAATGATGGTGCCGCTGGGAATGCAGGCATTCGCACCCTGGTTGAATGCTTTCGCTGCACTGCCGCGGACGATTTGACATCGCAGCGCGGCTTTTGAACTGAGCAGCGCCGCGCACTTCCGCTCGACATGAGAAACGGAAAGGGCCGTGCTGTCGAAGCGCGGCCCCTCTTCATATTTCGATTTCGGTTCGGCTGGCGATCAATTGGCGACAGCAGCCGGTGGCTTTACCGTTTTCTTGGCGGCCTTCGCAGGAGGCTCGGCAGGTTGTGCGGGTTGGGCCGGCGCTGCGGGCGCCGCGGCTTTCGCCGGTGCGGCCTTCTTCGCTGCGAAGCCAGCCTTCTTACGGCAGAACGCCTTGACTGCCTTGCCGTCCTTGCGCGTCGTGGCAGCAATCCATGAGCATGTTTCGCCCATCTTCCTGCACGCCGTCTCCTCGAGCCCCTTGCAAGGCGATGGCACCTTCGCGGTTTTGGCAGCCTTTGGCGCCGCCGGGGCCTTCGGCGCAGCGGTTGCGGCGGGTGCAGCCGCATCGGGCGCCTTCTGCGCCATGGCCTGCGGCACCATTGCTGCAAGCGCGAGACCAGCGATCAATGCCAGCTGGCTCATACGTATCGTCATTGTCACGGCAATCACCTCCATGTGCTGATGCCGAAGCGGTTTGTAGCAGTTTGACTGAAACTTAGACAGTCGACGGATTCACAAATACTCCTGCGCCAAACTGGAATTATGGCGGACGTCGCAATGCCGACACTTTCAGTTTCCTTGCGCCGTCTTCGCCCCGGAGGTGGTCGGAGATCACGGTGAGCTCGACGCCACGCTCACGGCACAGAACGGACCGCGATGTTGGAAGAGAAGACAGTCGATCCAACCTCTTGCGATCAAGGCCGGTCTGCCTATAGTGCCGAGCCGCTTTTAGAGCCCCGCCGCCAAATATCCCCACGAACGCCGAAGGCACCTCCATGTCAAAGAACCAGTCCGCCATCAAAAAGGTCGTACTCGCCTATTCGGGCGGCCTCGACACTTCGATCATTTTGAAATGGCTGCAGGAGACCTACGGCTGCGAAGTCGTCACCTTCACCGCAGATCTCGGGCAAGGCGAGGAGCTGGAGCCAGCCCGCAAGAAGGCGGAGATGCTTGGCATCAAACCGGAGCACATATTCATCGAGGACCTGCGCGAGGAGTTCGTGCGCGACTACGTGTTCCCGATGATCCGAGGCAATGCCCTTTACGAAGGCGTCTACCTGCTCGGCACGTCGATCGCGCGGCCGCTGATCGCCAAGCGCCAGATCGAGATCGCTCGCGAAACGGGAGCAGATGCGGTGTGCCACGGCGCCACCGGCAAAGGCAACGATCAGGTGCGTTTCGAGCTCGGCTATTACGCACTGGAGCCGTCGATCAAGATCATCGCGCCGTGGCGTGAGTGGAGCTTCAAGAGCCGCGAGGACCTGATCGCCTTCGCGGAGCAGCATCAGATCCCGGTCGCGAAAGACAAACGCGGCGAGGCACCGTTTTCGGTCGACGCGAACCTGCTGCATTCCTCGTCAGAGGGCAAGGTTCTCGAAGACCCGAACGAGGAACCGCCGCCATATGTCTACATGCGCACGATTGCTCCTGAGGATGCTCCGGACCAGCCGACGATCATTACCATCGGATTCAGACGAGGCGACGCGTTCTCGCTCAACGGCAAAGCAATGAGCCCTGCAACGCTGCTTGCCGCGCTCAACGATCTGGGCCGTGACAACGGTGTCGGCCGCGTTGATCTGGTCGAGAACCGATTTGTGGGCATGAAGAGCCGCGGTGTCTACGAAACCCCGGGCGGAACAATTCTCATTGCCGCTCACCGTGCGATAGAGAGTCTGGCACTCGACCGCGGCGCCGCACACCTCAAGGACGAGTTAATGCCGCGCTATGCGGAGCTCATCTACAATGGCTTCTGGTTCAGCCCCGAGCGCGAGATGTTGCAAGCGCTTATAGACAAGAGCCAGGAGAACGTCGAAGGCGAGGTGCGGCTCAAACTCTACAAGGGCAACGTCATCGTCATCGGCCGCAAGAGCGGCAAGTCGCTTTACAACATGAACCTCGTCACCTTCGAGGACGATCGCGGCGCGTACGACCAGAAGGACGCGGAAGGCTTCATCCGCCTCAATGCGCTGCGGCTCAGAACGCTTGGAATGCGGGACCAATCGTAACGCGCTCGGCAATTGGAGACGACAAGGGGCATACGCCTATACAGCAACCAATGGTTCGCTTGCGTGGTTGCAAGCGTGCGGCACAGAAAGACATGCCCGATAGGCTCAAACTGCGCGAGAGTACCGCGAGCGATGTTTCAGCGATCGTGGACCTTTATGATGCAGCCATTCCTGGCGAGGATCTGAAGCCGCTCCTGCGCGATCTGCTGGCCGGTCTCAGCGATGTCCTTTCGCTGGTCTGGACTGACGACGGTACGGTCGTCGGTCACGCGGCGTTCAGTGTATGCGGTATCGAAGGACGGCAGAGGCAGGCTGCACTTCTCGGACCGCTGGCGGTGCTTCCCGAGCGGCAGCGCAAGGGGCTCGGTGCCGCTCTTGTGCGTGGTGGATTGAACAGACTGGAGAGAGGCGGCATTTCGAGTGTTTTCGTGCTGGGAGATCCGGCGTATTATGGTGCTTTGGGCTTCAAGACCGAGCGCAACGTCGTGCCACCCTATCCGCTCAGCGCCGAGTGGCGTGAAGCGTGGCAGTCAATCGATCTTTGGGAATGCGAATTATCATGCCGCGGGCAACTCATCGTGCCGGAGCCGTGGCGGCGGCAGGCGTTGTGGATGCCATAGCCTAGCCTGACCAAACTCCCAATCGGGCCATCGTCATATTGCAGAAGACCGCGCTCCAAACATAGCGATGCCAAAGAGGCGCACGGGAGCGGAAAAGCGCAACGCGGCGGAGCGGCGCGGATGACGCGGCGGCCGGCGTGGCGGTAAGCTCCGGACGGCTTTCAGGTCCCCGGTACCCATGACGCGTTTCAAGCTGACCAGGACGCTCAGGCGTTCGTATTTCATCCTCGGGCTCGTACTGGTCGTGGCATTCATCGCACGCCTGTCCGAGCATATTCCCGGACTTGCCGGTAGCGGCCTTGAGCAGGTCCTCAAAGACATCTACGACTATCTCAAGGACATGGCGCTGGTGCTCGTCACCGTGATCGCCGCCTACCTCGCCAACGTCTTCCAGAAACGATCCAAGTTCGTCGAAAATCTCGAACAGGAATGGCGTGGGATCGTGGCGACGAAAACGGCCCTGACAGGATATTTCGACCGGCCTTATCCGTCGGTTGACGACTACGTCGCAGCCTACAGCCGTATTTCGGAGACGATCGACAATATGAGAATCGTCTATCGCAACGCGGGCGAGACGGACAAGCTCGTGGGACTTTATCCCTATGCGCCCTTGCATGACATGCGCCGCGCGTTGCAGTGGCTCGATCCGCGAAGGAGGCCGAACACGACGGGGGCCGAGCGAAAGCTTGCGCAGGATGCGATCCAGCAATCGTTCCATGCGTTGCGGGAAAACTTCCTGGAAGAACTCGACCTGGAGGAGCCTCGCCATCCGCTGCTGATCTCAGGCGGGCGCCGGCTCAAGCGCCCTGGCGCAACGCGCGGCGCCAAGGGCGAGCAGGAACGGCAGCGCAAGAAACAGGACCGCGAACCGCAACCACGGCCGGATATCGACACGCTGCTGGCACATCTCTACTATGACGAGCAGCAGGCGGATGGCCGCAACGGGAACGGAAATGACAGCCCGGCTCAGGCCCGCGGTGTCGACGTATAGACCGGCTCGTTGACAGGGTTAGCGCGACGGATCACAACGCGATTGGCTTCCTGCAGTGCCTGAAATGCGAGATTGATGCGGCGGGCCATGGCGGCAAGGTAGTCGCGCACCTCCTGGGGCAGATCGGCGGTGGCGTAACGGTCGGGGTGGTAGGTCTTGGCGAGGGTCACATAGGCCTTGTGGATCTGTTCGTGGGTGGCGTTCGCGGGGAGGCCCAGCGTTTGGTGCGGGTCGAAGCCGTCATCGCTGCGGTTGGCGCTGCGCAACTGATTGGCGCCCGGCGCCTTGACGAAGCGGATGCCGCGAATGGTGCTCTTGGCGAGCAACTGGGGCTCCTTACCGTAGGCACGGAACTCCACGAACACGTTGGCCCCGTTCAAGACTTCATGAATCGGGCGGGTCGCCGGCATCATGAGGTCGCCCTTGAGAAGGGTATTGTCGTCGAGCGATAATTCCGCAGGAACCGCGACGATCTGGCTCTGAACCATGTTGTCTACACGGTTGCGCTCGAACATGGTCCCGTCTCCCGAAGTTGCCTCATTTGTGCCGGGCTGGGACGACATTTCCGGTTTTGGCCGTCCGAAGCCCTGCTCGCATCCCCGTCTGAGCAAGAAGTGTGCAAGAGGTCTGCCTCACGCACGTTTACCGTTCCGGCGCGCCTGGTTGGCCGTTTTCACCGGCGCGGCAGCTTCGACAACCCGAGCAGATGTGACAGAGGCACTGCTGGCGGGGGCACTCGGGATGTGTTACCTCCTCGGCCGATTTTTGCGCCGCACAAGCAGCAGCGACCATGCGACCGGCGCCTCACAGCTCCCACACGGGCCGAAGCCAGGACACCCATGCAGCTCCGCAACATCGCTATCATTGCTCACGTCGACCATGGCAAGACCACGCTGGTCGACCAGCTCCTGAAGCAATCGGGCGCGTTCCGCGACAACCAGAAGGTCGCCGAGCGCGCAATGGATTCCAACGACCTCGAGCGCGAGCGGGGGATCACGATCCTCGCCAAGTGCACCTCGGTCGTCTGGAACGACGTGCGCGTCAACATCGTCGACACGCCAGGCCACGCAGACTTCGGCGGCGAGGTCGAGCGCATCCTCAACATGGTCGACGGCGTGATCGTGCTGGTCGACGCCTCGGAGGGTCCGCTGCCACAGACCAAGTTCGTCGTCTCCAAGGCATTGAAGCTCGGCATGCGGCCGATCGTGGCGATCAACAAGATCGACCGTCCGGATGAGCGCCATCTTGACGTCCTCAACGAGATTTTCGATCTGTTTGCCAACCTCGACGCCACCGACGAGCAGCTCGATTTCCCGGTGCTATACGGATCGGGCCGAAACGGGTGGATGGCGCTGGACCCGGCGGGCCCGCAAGTGGACCTGGCGCCGATGTTCAACCTCATCGTCAGCCACGTACCGCCGCCGAAGGTGGAGCCGGGACCGCTGCGCATGCTTGCGACTACGCTGGAGGCGGACCCCTTCCTGGGGCGCATCCTGACCGGGCGCATCTCTTCCGGCACCATCAAGCCGAACCAGCAGATCAAGGCGCTTTCGCGCGACGGCAGGGTAATCGAGAGCTTCCGCGTGCAGAAGGTTCTTGCCTTCCGGGGACTCGAGCGCACCGCGGTTGACCAGGCCGAGGCAGGCGACATCGTAGCCATCGCGGGCATGGCGGAAGCGACGGTTGCCGACACGCTGTGCGATCCATCCGTCACCGAACCGCTCGCCGCACAGCCGATCGATCCGCCGACGCTGTCGATGACGTTCCGCATCAACGACGGCCCATTCGCCGGCCAGGAAGGCGACAAGGTGCAGAGCCGCGTGATCCGTGAGCGCCTCTTGAAGGAGGCCGAGCGCAATATCGCCATTCGCATAACCGAGAACCTGGACAAGGACTCGTTCGACGTCGCGGGCCGCGGCGAACTGCAGCTTGCCATCCTGATCGAGAACATGCGCCGGGAAGGCTTCGAGCTCACCGTGTCCCGGCCGCGCGTCGTCTACCAGACGGACGAGTCGACCGGCGAGCGGATGGAACCGATCGAGGAAGTGATCATCGACGTCGATGAGGATCATTCGGGAATTGTCGTGCAAAAGCTCTCCGAGCGCCGAGCCGACCTGATGGAGATGCGTCCTTCGGGCGGCGGGCGCCAGCGGCTCGTTTTCCATGCTCCGACCCGCGGGCTGCTCGGATATCAGAGCGAACTCTTGTCGGATACGCGCGGCACCGCCGTTATGAACCGCCTGTTCCACGAATACGCTCCCTACAAGGGAGAGATACAAGGACGGCGCACGGGCGTCCTCATTTCCAACGGCGTGGGTGAAGCGACGGCCTATTCGCTGTTCTATCTGCAGGAGCGTGGACCGATCATGATCACGCCGCAGACGCGGGTTTATGAGGGCATGATCGTCGGCCAGCACACACGCGACAACGACCTCATCGTCAACGTGATCGAAAACAAGAAGCTGACCAACATCCGCGCCGCCGGCAAGGACGAGGCTTTGACGCTGACGCCGCCCATGCGGCTGTCTCTGGAGCGGGCCCTCTCCTACATCAACGACGACGAGCTTGTTGAGATAACGCCGGACTCGATCCGCCTGCGCAAGCGGTGGCTGGATCCCAACGAGCGCAAGAAACAAGAGCGCAAGCGCGAAGCTTCAGCTGCCTGAACGCATGGCATGGCCGCAACCTGCAGCCTGCGATTCGGCCATGTGGAATTGCCAAACGCAGCGGCCGTTCGTTTGCAGGCGCCGGGCCACTCTGCCGCAGCCGGCCGCCGGATTTGGTCCGGCGGCTTTTCTATGCGTCGTCCACCGCGCTATGTGCGACGGACTTTGACTTTGGCGCAGGTAGCAGGTTCAGTCGTGCTGGAATCAGTTCAACGACCGTTGCCTGCTCCAACGCACTGCCAATCGGTTCCATCCCGGGTGCAAGGGCTTTATGCACGCCCTACAGCGCTAGACCTACCCTTAGTCGATGCTCCGCAGCTCTTGAGGGACGACACTTGACCCATAACCCGCCCGTATCGTCCCAGACGGCCGCCAAGGCCGCGGCCTGCGGTCGCGGCTGGCCGTCCGACGTGACGCCCACGAGCGAGTACGAGGCCGCGCTCGATTTCGCACGCTCCGGCGCGGGAAATCTGTTTGTTACGGGACGGGCAGGAACAGGCAAATCCACGCTGCTGCGGTGTCTGCGAGATGGCCTGACCGCCGAAACAGTTATAGTGGCACCGACAGGACTAGCGGCAGTCAACGTAGGCGGCCAGACGATCCACTCCTTCTTCGGCCTGCCGCCGCGTCTCATTCGTTCAGATGATGTGCGGCGCAGCCGTAACGGCAAGCTCATGCGGCGGCTGGAACTCCTCATCATCGACGAAATCTCGATGGTGCGGTCGGATCTGATGGCGGCGATGGATCTTTCGCTGCGGCTCAACAGGGGCCGTCCGCGCGAGCCGTTCGGCGGTGTTCGACTGATGATGTTCGGGGATCTCCACCAGCTACCTCCCGTCGTCACCGACCACGAGGTGGCCGAGCATCTTGAGGGTGCGCATGGCGGTCCGTTCTTCTTCTCGGTCGAAGCCCTGCAAGAGGGCGCAGGCACGAACCTGCTTGAGCTGGGCCAGGTCTTCCGCCAGAGCGACGAGGCGCTGCTTCATGTTCTCAATCGCGTTCGCGATGGAGAAGCAGACGAGAATGACCTTCAGATACTGAATGAGCGCGTCAATCCTATCCGCACGCTGGGCGAAGGCGACCCTTATGTGATCCTGACGCCCACCAACGCGGCGGCCCAGCGGATCAACATGGCCTATCTCGATGCGCTTCCCGATCGCGCGCGAACATACGAGGCGGGGGTCACGGGCGAGTTCAATCCTGCTTCACAACCTACCGACCAACTTCTCGTCCTGAAGCCAGGAGCAAAAGTGATCCTGTTGCGCAATGATTCCGACCGCCGTTGGGTCAACGGCACGATCGCCCGGATATCTCGCCTCAACGAGCGGCAGGTGTTTGTCGATGTCGGCGGGCGGGAATACGAGGTTGAACAGGTCTCATGGGAAAGCCGGCGCTACGCCTTCGACCAAAGCGCAGATAAGGTGGTGGAGACAGTCGCCGGCACCTTCAAACAGTTCCCGCTGCGGCTTGCCTGGGCGCTCACCATCCACAAATCTCAGGGTCTGACCCTTGACAGGGTCTACATCGACCTGGGGCGCGGCACTTTCGCGCATGGGCAGGCTTACGTAGCGTTGTCGCGTTGCCGTTCTTTGGAGGGTCTGGCGCTGGCGCGGCCGCTGAGGCCGAGCGACATTGTGTTCGACCCCGGCGCCATGGGCTATCGCGACGTGTTTCCGCGCCTTTTATAACGGCAGGAACCTTCTGTTTTATCGGGGCAAATTGCAATCCCCAGATTCTATTGTGCGGTGCACCATAGTCCGTTGTCTTTGCGCCTGGAGGTTGACCCTAACGTTAGACCGAAAATCCGCCGTTATGGCCTGAGTCAATTTGGCAGCCGCGAACGAAATTTGACGCACAGCAAAAAAAATTATGTTGCGGCGCACAATCGGCTCTGCTATATAAATAATCATGAGTGGCGCCCTGGAGGGCGTCGCCCGCAGAATTCACACCTCAACCCGCAATCGTCAGATCAGGAGCAGTGCCATGAACGACCAGTTCACCCGCCAGGCGCAAGACATGTTCGCAGCAGCCAAGGATGCCCGCATTCCCGAGAACCTGCAGGCTCTCGCCGAGGAAGGCGTGCAGAAGACCCGCGAGGCCTACTACAAGATGAGTTCAGCCGCGAAGGACAACGTAAAGGTCGTTGAGGAGGTTATGCTCGCTTCGCAAGCCGGCGCCAAGGCAATCGGTGAGAAGCTCCTGCACAATACGGCCGTCAACACCGAGGCGGCTTTCGATGCGGCTCAGGCCATCGCCCGCGCCAAGACGCTCCCCGAGGTCGTTCGCCTTCAGGCTGACTTCCTCCAGCAGCAGTTCGCCGTTGCCGGCGCCCAGAGCAAGGAGCTTTTCGAGCTCTCCGCACGGGTGACCAAGCAGACCATCGAAACGGTCAATGCGGCCGCAACCAAGAGCTTCGAGCAGCTGAAGAAGGCCGGCTAATCGCCGCCTCCTGATCCCGACGGCCAGACAGCGGGGGCTGCCAGCGTCGCGCTCGAAACACAAAACGCCTGGAAGCTTGTGCTTCCAGGCGTTTTGCTTCATGGACCGTTGTCTCTCACGAGAAGCGCACCAGCTACCATGTTGCCTGTCGCATAACGCTTCGTGCATCGATAGCAACCATACACATATCGCGCGCAGTCAGAGTCAGGTCGCAGTGGCAACGTAAAAATGGTTACGCTTACCGTACGATCAGCCGAGACAAACGCTTTTTTCGCGCTATAGTTGGCGCATGCTTGGTTCGAGTTCTCATGTACGCGTGCGTTGCGGTCAGCTTTCCGATGCGAAGGCACTGGCCGACGTCTTCGAGCGTTCCTGGCGGCATGCCTACGTCGGCATCCTGCCTCGCGCCCATCTCGATTCCCTCATACTCAGACGTGGACGCCGCTGGTGGACAAGCGCCATCCGGTCGGGTGATCTCATCCTCGTGCTCGAGGTTGCAGGCGAGATCTGCGGATACGCCTCATGCGGTCCGGCGCGCCATCGCGGCCGTTACGAAGGCGAGATCTACGAACTTTATCTGGCTCC
Organism: Hyphomicrobiaceae bacterium; assembly: GCA_050246945.1. GTDB lineage: Bacteria > Pseudomonadota > Alphaproteobacteria > Rhizobiales > Hyphomicrobiaceae > JAEUMD01. The sequence goes on along the minus strand of JBFWVC010000001.1, from coordinate 286,603 downwards.
CGAATATCAGGGGCTGGGGTTCGGGGAACTCCTGTTCGAGGCGTGCCGCAACGAACTCGACCGGCGCAAGCTCAATGGCCTGATCGTCTGGGCACTCGCCGATAACGACACCGCGGCTGATTTCTATTGGCGTCGCGGCGGGCGGCCGGTACAGCAGGTCAACGATCGCGTCGGCACAGTCGACATGGCCAAGATCGGGTTCGGGTGGCCTTAGCGTTGACCTGCCGCTCGCGGAGCACGGGGCAACTTATCGAAACAGAGTAAGTGCCACGATGCCGACGTGACGAGCGCCGGATGCTCCAATTCATTCCCGAGCAGCGGCATCCGTCGCGCGAGCGGTCGCTTGCGCGACGGTATCGAACAAAAGGGGGATTGCACGCAGCGCCCTACTCGGGCAGCTAATGAGTAACGACATCAGGCTCCGGCCGATCCTTCAGCTCGTTACCCAGGGAGACCCCGCATATGCGCATCGACGCCATCTCGATCGGCAAGCATCCGCCAGACGATGTCAACGTGATCATCGAGGTGCCTGTCGGCGGGGAGCCGATCAAGTACGAGATGGACAAGGACGCCGGTGCGCTCGTGGTGGATCGCTTCCTCTATACGCCAATGCGTTACCCCGGAAACTACGGCTTCGTTCCGCACACGTTGTCTCCGGATGGTGATCCACTCGACGTGCTGGTCTGCAATACACGCACAATCGTGCCGGGCGGAGTGATCAACTGCCGCCCGATCGGCGTGATGATGATGGAGGACGACGGCGGCGGCGACGAGAAGCTGATCGCGGTCCCCAGCTCCAAGATCTCGGCGCGGTACGACCGGATCCGCACGGTCGCCGACCTGCCGCCGATCACGAAGGCGCAGATCGAGCATTTCTTCCAGCATTACAAGGATCTGGAACCCGGCAAGTGGGTCAAGATCGTGAGCTGGGGCGACGTGGACGACGCCAAGCGGGTGATCCGCGAGTCGATCGAGCGGGCGCAGGCCGCGAAGGCTGATGGGGACGCCTAACCGCAATTGATCATGCGCACTTTCGAACCCGGCCGGGCATTGCTATACCCCGCGCCGGGACATTGGCGCATGCACAGCTGGTGCATGACCTCCAGATGCGAGGACCGGCATGAGCGATATGAGAATTGCCATCATGGGTGCTGGCGGACGCATGGGGCGAGAACTCGTCCGCGCCGTACATGCACTTAAGGGATGCGTCGTGGCGGGTGGCGTGGAGCGGGCAGGCTCGCCTTTCATCGGACAAGATGTCGGCGTCGTCGCAGGGATCGGCGATGCGGGTGCCGCGATCCTCGACGATCCGTTGGAAGTGTGCGCACGCGTCGACGCCATACTCGACTTCACTTCACCCAAGGCCACAGTGGAGTTCGCCGGCCTGGCAGCCAACGCGCGCATCGTCCATGTCATCGGTACGACCGGCCTTGGGCCCGAGGACGAAGCGGCAATCGCCGCAGCCGCGCGCCATGCAACCATCGTCAAGGCCGGCAACATGAGTCTGGGTGTCAATCTGCTGGTGGCAATCACACGACGCGTGGCCGAAGCGCTCGATGCCGATTTCGACATCGAGGTCTTGGAGATGCATCACAAGCACAAGGTCGACGCCCCGTCCGGCACGGCGCTGATGCTCGGACAGGCCGCAGCAGACGGCCGCGACGTCTCACTCGACAAGGTATCGGTGCGCTGTCGCGATGGTCACACGGGCGCGCGCCGTCGCGGCGACATCGGCTTCCAATCGCTGCGCGGCGGCAGCGTGGTCGGCGACCATACCGTTATCTTCGCGGGCGAAGGCGAGCGCGTGGAACTGACGCACATCGCAAGCGACCGTGGGATCTTTGCGCGCGGCGCGGTGAAGGCGGCACTTTGGGGACACGGGCGCGGACCCGGCCTATTCACGATGTCCGACGTGCTCGGGCTTTGAACATGCGAGAGCGGAAAGAGCGGGTGGCGCGAAACGCTGGACAAACTAGCCAGTCCAACCCGACTGGATTTGAGAGGATCGATCGCGTCATGGACAACGTTCTTGTGCTAGTGCGGCATGGCCAGAGCGAATGGAACCTCAAGAATCTGTTTACAGGCTGGCGGGATCCCGATCTCACCGAGAAGGGGGTGGCGGAGGCCAAGCGGGCCGGAGAAATGCTCAAGGAACAGGGGTTGCAATTCGACATCGCCTTCACCAGCGCCTTATTCCGAGCGCAGCGGACGCTCGATCTGATACTGACCGAACTCGGCCAGACAAGCCTTGAGATCGTTCGCGACAAGGCACTCAACGAACGCGACTACGGCGACCTGTCCGGGCTCAACAAGGACGACGCGCGCAAGAGATGGGGCGAAGAGCAGGTGCTTATCTGGCGACGCAGCTACGATGTCGCCCCTCCCGGCGGCGAGAGCCTGAAGGACACCGCGCAGCGCGTGCTGCCGTTCTACAAGACCCATATCTGGCCGAAGCTTCAGGCGGGGCAGAACGTCATTGTTGCCGCGCACGGCAACTCGATTCGCGCGCTCATCATGTATCTCGAAGAGTTATCGGCGAAGCAGATTCTGGAGCGAGAGGTGGTTACGGGACAACCCATCGTCTATCGACTTACCGCGGTTGGCCAGGTGGCCAACCGGCGTGACCTGGTCGCCTGAAGGCGTCAGCGTGGCGGACTTCGAATTGATCGACGTCTGCAATCCAACATTGTTCTGCGATTTCGGGAGCAACTGCTTTTCGGGTGCGAGGTGTGGCGCGCCCGTCCTTGACCAACCGCCGCCCGGGGGTGTCGATTGCTGCCGCCCGGACGCGTTGCGGTTCGGAGCTTTCGAAGCACCTTGTTATTGCGGAGCGTTTCAATGGCGATCGACGATCTTGCTAAGGCGTCCGAGGAGAAGACCGGCAGCCGCGAGCGGGACCGGTGGATCGGCGTCTATATCGGCGTGCTCGCCGTCGTGCTTGCGATCTCAGCCATGGGCGGGGACAATGCCGCGAAAGAGGCGACGTTGAAGAATATCGCTGCGGCGAATACCTGGTCCTTCTTTCAAGCGAAGAACATGCGCCGTCAGCTGATCCGATCGCACACCGAGGACCTGGAATTGATGCTGGAAACGTCGCCCGGGCTCTCACCCGAGCAGCGTACGCGCATCGCCGAGAAGATCGGCGCCAACAAGGCCTCCGACGCAAGGTTGACGAGCGACCCGGACTCGAAGGAAGGGCTCGACGAGTTGTTCCGCCGAGGCAAGGCGCTGGAGGCCGAGCGGGACCGGGCGATGGCTCAGGACCCCTATTTCGATTATGCCCAGGCGTGCCTGCAGATCGCCATCGTTCTGGCTTCGATCGCCATCATCTCCGGCGGCTTGTCGCTGCTGGTGCTCAGCATCGTCCTGGGGTTCTGCGGCACGTTTCTGACGTTCAATGGTTTCACGATGATGGTCAACGTACCGGGGCTCGGCTAGAGCCATCCAGGCTTGAAGCGTGTCGCGAATTCTCAGATTCGCTCCTAATGCTTCAAATCCCTGCTCTTGTGCATGTCGTTGTCGCAAAACCGCTACGCACTTCAGCTGAACATGCTCTAACCCCGGAGGCGCGCTGCGGACGGGAATTCGGGATGGCGCTGCCGCCAAGCGATCCCTTCACTCGATCAGCGCGAATGTGCGACGGACGAGAGCGCCGTCATCGCGTCGGCTTCAGCCTTGAGATCAGTGAGTGGCTGGACAGGTTGTGATTGGGTGGCGGCCACGCTCGCGGTCGTTTTGGGCGCACCACCTGTCTTGGCGACGTTCATCGGTGCCAGATCGAACGCCATGATGCGCGCATCCACATCCACCGCGTTACATTTTTGGGCGACGAGCTGGCTGTTCAAAGCGCGCACGCGCTGCTCCGACTTGCGATAGGTTTCCGCACTTTTCAGTCCACCGTCAGGACCGCCAAACATGCGGCCATAGACGCTGACGAGCGTCGTGGGTACCGCGCTTCGCTCGACGTCGATACGCGCTTTCTCCGTTTCCATGTCTTTCAGGCCGAGTTCGATTTCATTGGTAAGCCGCCGGCAATTCAACTCGCGTTCGGAATCGAGCAGAACATAGCCGCCTTCGGGCTGATGACCGGGGTGGGAAATGCCTGCGAGATCAGTCATGGTGGAACAGCCGCCGGCGAAACCGGCCAATATGACCAGCAAAACTGTCAGCATTCGATCTGCCGAACCCTGCACCCGGCGGTCTCCTGAAGATCTCCAGCTCTTGCTCGGCGGCCATCGGCCTTGCTTCCGACCTTGCGCCCTGGCAAGGGGATGGACATTTTCCGCCGCGCCACTCGAAGCGATTGCCAAATCAGCTCACTGGCGATTTAAGGCTGCACTCGGCCGAGCCGCAAGATGCGTGGCGGTCACAAGTGCAAGTCTTCGGGCAATATAATCACCAACGACAACAGAAACGCGCGGGGTGTGGCCCTATTTCAGGGCAAAGTGAGCCGAACGGGAGCACTGCGCGCTATGGTCTTGCCGCCGCGAATCAGATCGGCCATGCCTTGATAAGTCCCGGGTGGCCACCTCGCCGCTCGCAGGCGACGGCCGGCAAAAGCAACGTATGTCGCCTTGTTCCGATCGAGCGGAGCGGTTGCATGCTCAACCACGAAACCGCTAGGGCCGCGGACCGACAGACCAACTCGATCGCCAGCCCGCAGATTGATGAGGCGGGCGTAGAACAGAAACGCCTTGCTCGCCGGATCGGGCGACGCAACGCGATGGTCCAGCTCGAGTTCGCTCGTACCGACCTGGCGACCGGAAAACCCAGCACCGATGAACTCGCCATTGCGATACGCGAATGCACTGGCCGCCAGTTCGTCCCACAACGTGCCAGAAGGAGGGGATTCATCGGCAGCCGAACAAGCATCGCCCAAGTGCAAGCCGCTCACGGGATCGACAACCTCGCCTTCGTGCATCACCATCAGATGCAAATGCGCAAATTCTGCCAATCCCGAGTAGCCGACGTCGCCAATGCGTTGCCCGCGGCGCACGACATCGCCCGGACGAACAACGAGCGAGCCATTGCGCATGTGGCAGTAAACCGTCTGCCAGCCGCCGCCATGCTCGATGAGCACACTGTTGCCACAGCCGCGCCGCGCCACGAGGGCCCGGTCGGCCTTTGTGACGAGTGCGTCTTCCATACCGTCACGCAATCGTTTGACCACCCCGTCCGCGGCGGCAAGCACAGCAACGCCGTCTCGTGAGGCAGCGACGGAGCGCAAGCGGAAATCCACGCCCTTGTGTCCGTCATAAGTTGCCGATCCGCAGCGGTAGTCGCGCGCGCCTGGGCCGGGATCCAGATCGACATGGCTTTGAACGAAGCAAGTCTCGCCAGGCAGGCAATCAACAGGCAAAGACAACTTCGGCGGACCGTGCAGCGCCGGAGCGGCCCTCTCATATCCTGCATGCGTAGATGCGGGAGGATCTGCCGCTGCCGGCACAAGACCAGCAGCGGCAGCAAGACAGGCGAGCACAACAGCCGTTGCCTTCGTAGGCGCGTGGGGTTTGGTCGTCACTGACGCGCCATCCCTTCCATGCTCGTCGATGCGACGCATGTTCCAATTGCTTGCGCCGATCTCGCAAGCGACTCGGCTCAGGCAGGCTAGGGCTTGACGTACGTGTATCCCTGCCCCTGCAGATACGACAGTTCGGCAACGCCAGAGGGCACAATGTCCTCCTTGAAGACCTCAAAAAGATCCTTGTCGGGGTCGATCTTGCGTCCCTTCAGCGTATTGGCGCAAACATTGAAAACGACCTTCTGCGATTTCAAGTTGCTGACTTCGCCCTGGAGCTTGAGGTCCTTCACCGCATCACGCAGCAGATTAACGCCGTCGCCGTGAAGCACGACTTTCAGCTCGATGTTGTCCTTGCCGACCGCGTTGATGTGATTTTGGACGTTCTTCAGGGCGACGATGTAGGCCTTGTCGTTTTCACCGCCGTCAAAGTTGATGTGGTAGACGACCTTCTGCTTTCCGTAGCGGTCGTCGGCCTGGGCCGTCTGCGGCGCGAAGAACGAGAATACCGCCACCACCGCGGCAATGAATGCAATCAATCGTGACATTCGGGTCTTCCTCCAAGATGTTATCGCGCATTTCGATTGGTACGGCCGGTTCCGGACCGCAACGGGCATTCTTGTGTCGACCGGTGCCGGCTTGGAAAACCGGCAGGCCGGCGCGACGTGCCCTTGACCCGATCGCCGTCCCCAACGGGAGCGGCGGGCGGATGTGCCACTCCATCAGCAGTTCTGAATTTTCGCAACTCACATAACAAACACCATCGTTCCGTGGGCGGATTTTTCTTTCCCGGTTGCAGGATCAAACGCGAACGGCTAGCAGAAGGCTCCCGGCTGACGCCCGGAGCGCTTGCCTCAGTTCATCCGCCCAGAAAAACCCGAACGAACGACGGATCCGACATCGCATGTCCACCCACTCCCTGCTTCTTCTTCCCGGCGACGGCATCGGCGTCGAGATCATGGCCGAGGTCCAGCGAATCATCGCCTTCCTCAACTCCCGCTCGAACGCCGCAAAATTCGAAACGACGACAGATCTGGTCGGCGGGGCGGCCTACGACGCTCACGGCGTGTCGATCACGGAAGAAGCCATGAACAAGGCGACGGCGGCGGACGCCATCATCTTCGGCGCTGTGGGCGGTCCAAAGTGGGATGCCGTACCTTACGAGCATCGGCCGGAAGCGGGCCTCCTGCGCTTGCGAAAGGACCTCGACCTTTATGCCAACCTTCGCCCGGCGATCTGCTATCCGGCGCTGGCCGACGCCTCTGCGCTGAAGCGCGAGCTGGTCGAAGGCCTCGACATTCTCATTCTGCGCGAGCTGACAGGCGGCACCTACTTCGGAGAGCCGAAGGAGATCGTGACGCTGGAGAATGGCGAGAAGCGGGCCGTTGACACGACACTTTACTCGACACACGAGGTGGACCGCATTGCCCGAATGGCTTTCGATCTTGCCCGCAAGCGCTCCAACAAGGTGCACATGGCGGCGAAGTGGAACGTGATGCGCTCGGGCGTGTTGTGGCGCCAGGTGACTGCCTCGGTCCACAAGAGCTATGCGTCCGACGTCGAGTACCACGAGATCCTCGCCGACAACTGCGCGATGCAGCTCATTCGCAACCCGAAGCAGTTCGACGTCGTCGTCACCGACAACCTGTTCGGCGATATACTTTCCGACGAAGCCGCGATGATGACGGGCTCGCTCGGCATGCTTCCGTCGGCCTCGCTGGGTGGTCTCGACGACAAGACTGGCAAGCGCCGCGCGCTGTATGAGCCCGTACACGGCTCCGCCCCGGATATCGCGGGACAGGGACTTGCCAACCCGATCGCCATGATCTCGTCGTTTGCGATGGCGTTGCGGTATTCCTTCGATCTCGGCAGGGAGGCGGATCTCGTCGAGGGCGCGATCGCGAAGGTGCTTGAGAAGGGCCTGCGCACCGGCGACATCATGCAACCCGGTATGACCAAGGTCGGCACGACCGAGATGGGCGCCGCCATCCTCAAGGAGATGGAGGCGATAGCGGCCTGACCGGGCACGCGACCCCGCGATGGCGAGCAATCTTTCCAGCATCGGCTTCGTATTCCGCGACGCGGAAGATTTTCATGCGCGGATGCTGGTGCTCGCCGAGGAATCGCGCGAGCGGCTTCGCTGCGAGGTCGGTGAGTATGCCATCTGGCGCTCGCGCACGGGGGCCGAGGTCTGGTTCCATCTCTCACCCAGCGACGCTCCCGAAGTGCAGGCTACGATCCTGGGGCTTGCGCCTTTCTTCGAGGGGCAGTCACACGTTTCCGTTCTCGTGACACAGGTCCATACACGGCCGGACGATACGCCGCTCGAGGGACTGCTGCACGGTTGGGTTGCGCCTGACGGCAGCGGGGCCGGCGCCTATCCCCTCGCGTTCGACGCCATCGATTTTGCCGCCCATGCGGGACGCCCATTGCCGGCGACCTGGAACTGCCGCGTCACGGGCTTTTGCCGCAACCTCAATGTTCACGCTAACTCCAACACGCTGCCCGAGATCGGCGATGGGCAGCGGCTAGCGGCGCAGGCACTCATTCCGATTGGGCTTTTCAACGATGCGGACGAAGACGTCGCGCCGGCGTCCAACACCACGCCCGAGCCAACCGCATGGCTCACCGGCATCGTCCGCGCGCACCGTCTGTTGGAAAACGAAGCGACCGGACGCTCGTTCCATTGGCTGAGCGTGGAGAGCCTTGCCGCGACCTACGATCTCGTCGCCGATCCCGATATCGTCACGGGCGAAATCGCCGAGGGTCGGATCGTTGAAGTCATGGCCTGGATGTTCGCGCGGGTCATGGATTGAGCGCGCCAGATCGCGTTCTTGTGTCATCGAGACGCGTACACGATCCAGAGCTTCGTCCTCAGCATGTTCTTCACGCTGAACCACGGCGCTCGCTCTGCCGGCATCCTAGTGGCCTGTCGCGCCAAAATTGAAACATAGCCGCGACTGCATACAATTTTGGCGCGACATGAAGGCCACTAGTGTCGTGATCGCGAAATTCGTCACATTCTGCGGCAACCTCGGAACGAATTTCGCGATCTGAACGACACTAGCAATTTCAGAGTTCTAGTGTGATTGGGATCGAGAAGTCCGCCTCGCAACCCGGCCGAAAAGTATGAAGCGGACTTCTCGATCATCACACTAGCAAAACCATTGACTTAGCGTGGCGTTCAGCGCGCCTCAGTTGACTCCGCGTCGGCCGCAACGTCGGTCAACTAAGGCGCGACGCCACACTAGGACGGGCCTGCTACACGTTGTGCTGTTCGGCGCAGATACCGGGCTTGCCGACGACGGAACCGCGCGCGGTCCATGCAGGACGCTTCGGGTCGGCTTGGACCTGTTGCTCAGTTCGCGCGACGAAATAGAACTCATAGCAATTGCCGCCAACCTTCTTGACCCGATAGCAGCCGCCGCTCGGATCGTTGTCGTAGATGGTGCAGAACGTACCGGCCTGGACCGACCATTTGCCGCTGATCAGATTCGCGGCTTCGCGATACTCAAGGCTGCCATCTTTCTGATAGATCTCGCTGAACGGCCTGCCGCTTCCATACTTGCCCTCCAGCGTGACGCCAGTGAACGTGGCGTGCATTTCGTCTTCGCTCATCCACGGACCTTCGCCGGCATGGGTTCGTTTGGGAGGTAAGGTTGTAGCCACCAGCGCGACACACGCCACCGACAATGCAAAGACAGTGGCGCTCCGCCGTTGAGCCAGACTTGCCTGATCGCACATGAGTTCGTCTCCCTGATGCTCGCCATCGCGCGCCGCCGGCGCGACGAATACAGGTCCAGTCCCGGTGGGATAGCGCAGGCGATCGCGGCCAGCGCCAATCCCGACAGCAGAGCCGATGAGCGTCCGAGCCAAGCCACAAACGGACCCGGCTCAGACGATCATGCAACCGCCGCGCGCCGCTGCCCTATCTCGTCTGAGCGTGACAGCACCCTGGAACGCTCATGCGTTGGCACGGCCCGCGACACTGCGACCAGCAATGCGTGCGAGCGTGCCATCCTTGTCGATCAGATGATGCTTCAGTGCGCCCACGACATGAAGCACAATTGCGGCAATCAGCAGCTTGCTGCCGACCCCGTGAACGACGTGGCCGGCCTGGTCCATCCATTCGACCTTGCCGATCGCAGGAATGACGAACAGTCCCAGCACGTCAATCGACCGACCGGAGCCGAGCGACATCATGATGCCGGAGGCGGGCATGAACAATGTGCCCAGCAGCAAGAACCAGTGCGTGAACGACGCCATCCGCTCCTGCCAAGCGGGTGCGTGGGACAGTGCCTTCGGAAAACCCTGCGAGAGGCGCCAACCCAATCGCCATAGCGCGAACGCAAGGACGGCGACGCCGAGCCCCTTGTGCCACCACATCAGCGCCGATTTCGCGTCACCACGCGGCATATCTTCGAGAATGAGGCCGAAAACCAGCATGCCGATCATGGCCACGGCCAGAACCCAATGCAGGCCGACTGTTTGGATGCTCAATCTATCTCTTTGATCTGTCATTGTTTTATCCTAACGGGTGTTCTTTCACCTGCTCTTGCCCGCAAAGTTAACGCCGCAGGGAACTGCAATCCGTCGCAGGACTATAGCGAGGCTCTATGGCGCGTCACATTGGCCAAGAGGACAGACGGCACGGCGGCTTGGCGACGTTTTGGTTGGGCATGGCAGGGATCTCGCGTCGCTTTCCCGAGAGACCACCTTGAATCCCGCGGCAAGCGCGCGTATGGGATCGCGCTGTCAGGTATTGCCGCCAATCATCGCGAAGGCCGTCACGGCCCGCGCTTCTCTCACAGCTAAGGACGCAAAAGCCATGGGCTACAAGGTCGCTGTCGTCGGAGCCACCGGCAACGTGGGCCGCGAGATGCTGAACGTGCTCAACGAGCGCAACTTCCCGGCAGACGAGGTGATCGCTCTCGCCTCGCGCCGGTCGATCGGCACAGAGGTCTCCTATGGCGACAAGACGCTCAAATGCCGCGATCTGGAGAGTTTCGATTTCCGCGGTGTCGATTTCTGCCTGATGTCGGCTGGCTCGGGCGTTTCCAAGGAATGGGCGCCGAAGATCGGCCAACAGGGATGCGTCGTCATCGACAACTCTTCGTGCTGGCGCTACGACCAGGACGTGCCGCTCATCGTGCCGGAGGTGAACCCCGACGCGATCGCGGGCTATCGCAAGAAGAACATCATCGCCAACCCGAATTGCTCGACGGCTCAGATGGTCGTTGCGCTGAAGCCGATTCACGACGCGGCGACAATCAAGCGCGTCGTCGTCTCGACCTACCAGTCCGTATCCGGTGCGGGCAAGGAGGCGATGGATGAACTGTGGCAGCAGACCAAGGCGAAGTACGTTCCCGGCACCGAGGTCGCACCGAAGAAGTTCACCAAGGAAATCGCCTTCAACTGCATTCCTCACATCGACGTCTTCATGGAGGACGGCTACACGAAAGAGGAATGGAAGATGATGGCGGAGACCAAGAAGATCATGGATCCGCGCATCAAGCTGACCGCGACGTGCGTACGTGTTCCGGTATTCGTGGGCCACTCCGAGGCCGTAAATCTCGAGCTTGAAAAGCCGCTGACGCCTGACGAAGCGCGCGAGATACTGCGTCATGCTCCGGGCATCGCAGTGCTCGACAAGCGCGAGCCCGGTGGCTACGCGACACCCGTGGAGTGCGCCGGCGAATTCGACACCTTTGTCTCGCGCATCCGCGAGGACGCTACGGTGGAGAATGGTCTGGCGATGTGGATCGTTTCCGACAATCTGCTCAAGGGTGCAGCCCTCAACACGATCCAGATCGCAGAGACGATGATTGCGCGCAACATGCTGGAGAAGGCTGCATAACCAAGCTCCTACACTGAAATGCGCACGGCGCAATATGCGCAACGCCCGCTCGAAATCGAGCGGGCGTTTTGCATTGCTGGCGTACCTTGCGCCCGTTGAACCAGTGCGTACAGTAAAACGCTAATGACGGATCATCCGCGTTCTTTTGCAAGGTCGATGTCCCGCGGCGTTATCGCGTCAGGTAAAGCGTCGAGATCTGAAGTGCTATGTCACGGAATGCCTGCCGCAGCGCATCACCGTCATTCACATTGTAGAAGTGGGCATCGCTCGTGGCACACTGGCGAAGTGTCGTTACCGATTCTCCGTTCACCGGCAACTGGAAGCCGACGGTGTAGACTGTGACGCCGGCTGCCTTCATGTTCGTGCACAACGTCCGGGCCTGCGATGTCGACGTGCCGTTGGGCGACGAACCCGCCATGCCGTTGCTGTATTGCTGGTTATACTCGCCATCCGTCATCAGGATCGCGATTTTGCGAAGACCCTTTTGCCCATATGAGCCCGCTCGGCTTTCGGCCGGGACGTACTGCTGCCAGTTGGGCGAAATCATGTACCAGGCCCATGCGGTTCCCAGATGACCGGCCGTGTTGCCGCTCGCCTGGTAGGCTTTGACTGCGTTTTTCAACATGGCCTTGTTATATGACAGCGGGATCACCGACCCCGACTTGGGCATGCACTGGCCGTCCGTCGAATAGAATCTGCCGAGCTTGTTTTGACCACTGGGCGCGGCGTCGGTGAAGGCATCCGAACCGGTGCGCTCGGTTGCGCATTGCGGATCGACGTAGTACCGCTTCGTCTTCTTACCATTCGGCACGTCAATGTACTGTGGACCGCTGGCGACGACCTGGCTGGCCAAGCTGGCATCGAGGTTGATAGCCTCCGAGAACGGCACAAGCGCGACACGGGACTTCCCATTCTCGCTCAGCAGAACGATATCGATGAGATCCTGCGCGGCGTCCTTGAGATCCTCGAGCTTCTGGCCCTGCATCGAACCGGTGATATCCAGCATGACCGACAGCTCGACTTCGCCGTCTCCCTTACCGCCGCTTGCAACAACTGCCTCGGCGATCTTTCCGTCAACTTCGCTGATGAGCGGCAAGCGCGCGATACCGATCAGGTTGAGGAATGGCGTTTGGACGAAAGACTGCCCGGTCGCCAGCATCGCCATATTGTTGTCGGCGGTATGGAACGAAATGGAGTCGTCCACCACGCTGAGGTTTTTTGTGTTTTCCGTGTAGTAGCGCATCGATGCGGCAATCGCCGCACCGAGATTGGAGTTGTCGACCTGCAGCGAGCGTGCTCCGGCCAAGACAGCGGCGTCCACCGCCGACTTTGTGGTGGAACGCGCACTCGTCCAGCGGCTCAGATCGAGCGCGGCGGCAACGAACAACAGCATCACCGTGAATGTCAGCCCGAACATGATGCCAACGCCGCCACGCTTGTCGAAGCACCAACGGGAGGCCACGGATTGCGAGAACTTCTCGAACTTCCCAAACATGACGCACCTCAAATTCAGCCCCGGATTAAATGTAATTCCTCCGAGGATTACGCGAATATGTGTACGCATTACGCGTTTTGGCTGCCTACCAATTCGTTAATGGCGCGCTTCTCTATAGTTTTCTGAACAACAAGTCGCTAATGGAAGAGAATCTGGTTTGAATAAAATTGAACTATTCGATTCATCATTCGGGGGTGGAGATGACTTTGGATGCACAGCCGCGTGCCTGATGCGACGCACAAAAAAGCCCGCATCGGAATGCGGGCGAGGACCGAAAAGGTCTTGGCAAGTCCAGCTTACGGTATGAGCTTGTAGCCCCCCGTCTCGGTCACCAGCAGCTCGGCGTTGGAGGGATCCTTCTCGATCTTCTGTCGAAGGCGATATATGTGCGTTTCCAACGTATGTGTCGTCACTCCAGCGTTGTAGCCCCATACCTCGTGCAGGAGAACGTCGCGCGTCACTACTTTCTCACCTGCCCGGTAGAGGTACTTCAGGATCGACGTTTCCTTCTCGGTGAGGCGGATCTTGCTGCCCTGCTCGTCGACCAGCAGCTTTGATGCCGGCTTGAACGTATAGTGCCCGATAGCGAAGACCGCGTCCTCGCTCTGTTCGTGCTGCCGAAGCTGGGCGCGAATGCGAGCCAGAAGAACGGCAAACTTGAAGGGCTTCGTCACATAATCATTCGCACCGGCATCGAGACCCAGGATCTGGTCTGCGTCGCTGTCGTTCCCGGTGAGCATTACGATAGGGCCCTTGTAGCCCGACTTGCGCAGCAACTTGACCGCTTCGCGGCCGTCCATGTCCGGGAGGCCCACGTCGAAGAGAATGAGGTCGAAATGATCGCCCCGGGCCGTCTCGACGCCTTTGGAGGCAGTCCCCGCAACTGTTACCTCGAACTCGTCATGCAGCGCGAGCTGATCGCGCAGCGAAGAGCGCAGATCCTCATCGTCGTCGACAATCAGAATCTTTCGGGCAGTGCTCATTTCAGCTGGGCTCCATTCTGGGGAACGCGGGCAGGCGGGACTTTAGCATCAGGGTTGAAGCTGATGTAGTATAGGCTAGAGGCTCATGCCAGTGCTACCAGTGCGCGAAAGCACCAAACAATGCCGATCAAACCTCCCGAATTGCGCGTGGCTGCCTTGTCTCGTCGCGATAGCCGCGGCTGGCTTGCGCTCGGCGTGCGACGCTACAGGGCGGCATTGGGTCGAAATGGCAGGCGGATCCTCAAGCGCGAGGGCGACGGGGCAACGCCGGTGGGTTCCTGGCGCGTGATCGAGGTATTTTTCCGGCCGGATCGCGTCAAGCCACCCCGGACCGGACTACCGATACGTCAGATCTCGCCTGTGGACGGCTGGTGCGATGCACCAGCCGACCGGAACTACAACCGCCGGGTCCAACTGCCTTATCCTGCCAGCGCCGAGACTCTTTGGCGTCACGACCACCTGTACGACCTCGTCGTCGTTCTGGACCACAACCGCAGACCGCGCGTTCGCGGCGGCGGCAGCGCCATCTTCATTCACATAGCACGTGAAAACTATCAGCCGACCGAGGGCTGTATCGCCCTGTCAGCCAAAGACCTGAGCCAAGTGGTGCGATTGCTTCAGCTTGGCGCACGGATCATCGTCACCTAAAGTGCGGGTCGCCATTGCGGCAGTCATGCCAACCGGGCTGCGCCGGTCCGCGTGAGCTGCACAGCAGCGCGGCTGCGGCCGGCCAATGCCCGAGTGAATGAAAAGCGGTTGCGCCGGTCCATTGCTCCGCTGGCGACCTCATGCAAGTGTTCATGTGTGATGGGAACGCGACCCAGCCCATTGTTTTGAGCATGTTGTTAACGTTGAACCGCTGCGCACTTCAGCTCAACATGCCTTGGACTTTGCAAGCCTTATGCAAACAGACATCAGCCATCAACTGCGATGACCGTACCGGCGCGACGGGGATCGCCGACCCCGGACATGATGCCGTCACTGCCAAGCGCAACCGCATGCACCCCGCCAAAGAACATGTTCGGCTCGGGCCATCCGCGCGCCTGAGCAAAGCGCCTGCGTAGTGCGGCGGCGGCGTCAGCTCCTATCTGCTCCTCGTAGCTCAGCGTGCCACACTTCTCCAGATGGAGGCGCGGCGCATTCACTGCATCGGCAAGATCCATGGCCCGGTCGATCACATTCACGGCGACTTGCAGAACCGCTGTGCGAATCCGGTTCGATCCGCCAGAGCCCAACGCGATCAGGCGCCCCTCGGCGGTCCGGATGATCGTGGGAGCCATCATGCTCGACATGCGCTGTCCGGCCTGCCAGAGGCCAAAGCCACCCGGGTTGAGGTCCTCCTCGCCGAGCATGTTGTTGAGCATGAACCCAAAGGGGCCAACGAGGAAGCCGTTGCCCTCACCGTTGGAGACAGTTGCGGCGGCAGCGCGTCCCTCGCGGTCGATGACGGAGATGTGTGTCGTGCCGCGATGAGCGGCCGTGTGCTCCGCAATGCCTGTCAGATATTCTTCTAATACATCGGCGTCGAGGAGATGCCGATACAGTGCGGCTTGGCGGTGGCGCGCCATGTTGGTAGCTGCCATCGCCTCAGCCAGCTCGACATGCTCGGGCATGCGGCTTCCAGTCAGGGACTCAAGAAGACGCAGAGAAAAGGCAATCAGCGCACCGCTGGCAGCGGGCGGCGGATTGAGCAACAGGTTGGCGGACTTGTAGCCAATCTCGAGCGGTGAGCGCTCGGCCACGCGATAGGCGACGAGATCGTCGGCGCTGATGTGTCCACCCTGTGCCGCGGATTGGCGCACAATCTCCTGCCCCACCTCACCTTCAAGGAACAATGATACGCCGTTGCGTGCAAGCAAATCGAAGGTCTCGGCAAGCGCGGGATTTCGCAACGCCTCCCCTAGGCGGAGCGGCGTGCCTTGCGGGGCGAAGATCGCAGCGCTCTCGGGCTGATGGGTATAGATTGGCGCGGCAATCGAGAACAGATAGGCCTGGAAGGCATTGACTTCGACGCCATTGCGGGCAATTCGTGCAGCGGGCGCCAGCAGGTCCGCCATTGGAAGACTGCCATGGTCGCGATGCACGGCGTAGAGTCCGGGTACGAAACCTGGCGTGGCCGTTGCGCCGAGACCGATATGGAACTCCTGCGTCGCGGGTCCGAAATCGACCTCGACCGCAAAGAAATCGGCGTCGACGTCTGGTAGCTTCGTCAATGGCGTATCGACGAAGAAATCATAGAGCCGATCGGGGCCGCTGCCAGGATCGTGCGACATCAGAAACCCGCCGCCGCCGGGTGAGGCAAGCACCGGCTCTGCCACGCATGCAGCAAAAAGACCGGCGATCGCCGCGTCGAACGCATTGCCGCCAGCGCGCAACACCTCGGCAGCGGCGGAGGCCGTCGCTTGGTGACCAGCGGCAACGATCCCTTTCGTCATCTACGTCATTCGCCTCGCTTTGGCCGTTCGGCAGACTCCAACTCAAATACTCCCGCCAATTTCGCGGGGGTTCGTTAGATCGTGTTCATGGTTGATGGAAACGCGAACACGATCCAGCCCTTTGCCGGTCTGCTCGATCTCGATCGAAATCCGCCTCTGCAGAATGGTTCCACACAAGTCTGAATGGCTCTAGCAGAGGACTGCGAGCTTCGATACCAGGTGAGATCAATCAGTCAGATCTGTCACCACGCAACGGCGGCCGAAACCAGTCGGGTCCGAGGCACTCACCGCGGGCCCGTTCTTGTGCTCACCGCGAAGGGGCAGAAGGCAGCGCTGCCGGAACCGCGTGCCCGTGCGCGCCTCAAAATCCGACGAGATGGGCTGCCGCTGCCGAATTCCGGATAAGCCTCGAGACCGCTCTCAGACGTCTTGAGACCACCCATCTCGTCCTCGAGCAAGGGACACAACCCGATTATAAGCTTCAGGATAGCCTCATGATGGCACTGACGACGATGACGAACGCACCGATCGTACCGACGGCGAGATCGTGAGCGGCTCGGCGGTGATCGAGACAAGACCGGCCAATGCACCGTTCATGACCATCGCGACGTCGACCCTGCCCCAGCATTCTGAAAGGCATTCGGGACCAGCCGCGCATCGTTCGCAACCGGTCCCGCAATACTCGATCCATAACGAAAAGGCGCGGCGAGGAGGAAAGCGCCGCGCCCCGCCGTTCAGTGAACCGATTCCCCGTGCAGCCTGTAGTCGAGGCCCTCGATCTCAGTCGCCTCGTCGACGCGCAGTCCGAGGAACAGCTTGACGATCATGAGGATCACCAAGGTGCCAACGGCACACCAAGCGATCGTAGCGCCGATACCAAAGAGCTGGAGCGTTACGCTAGCGTCCTTGCCCAGCTCGTTGATCGCCGGTGACGCAAATACGGCGGTCAGGATGGCACCAACGATGCCGCACATGCCGTGTACGCCGAACGCATCGAGGCTGTCGTCGTAGCCAAGCCAGTGCTTCACGTACACCGCGAATACGAAGCCCGTGATGCCACCGGCAACGCCGATCCAGAACGATCCCATGGGTGCCACGAAACCTGCGGCCGGGGTGATGGCAACGAGTCCGGCGACAGCACCCGATATGATGCCGAGGACCGACGGCTTGCCGCGAAAAGCCCACTCCGCGAACATCCAGGTGAGCGCGGCGGCGGCGGTGGCAATTTGAGTGTTCGCCATCGCAACGCCGGCCAGCGCGTTGGCCGCGACCGCGGAGCCGGCGTTGAAGCCGAACCAGCCGACCCACAGAAGCGAAGCGCCGATCAGCGAGAGGACGAGGTTATGCGGTGCCATGTTCTCGGTGCCGTAGCCCTTGCGCTTGCCGAGGACGAGCGCGGTCACGAGACCGGCAATACCGGCATTGATGTGCACGACCGTGCCACCCGCGAAGTCCAGAACGCCAGCCGAGCCAAGCATTCCGCCGCCCCAGACCCAATGCGCGATGGGTGCGTAAACCACCAGCGACCAGAGCCCCATAAACAGCAACATCGAGGAGAACTTCATGCGTTCCGCAAAGGAACCAGCGATAAGAGCTGGCGTGATGATGGCGAACGTCATCTGGAACATCATGAAGACGAATTCGGGTATGGTCGCGGCAAGAGCATTGGCGCTGGTCATCCCGATTGCCGCAAGAAACATGTTGCTGGTGCCGCCGACATAAGCGTTCAGCTCGCCGCCGTCGGAGAAGGCGAGGCTGTAGCCGATCGCGAACCAGAGCACGGTCACGAGAGCGCAGACAGCAAAGCTCTGCATCACCGTGGCCAGCACGTTCTTCTTGCGCACCATGCCGCCATAGAAAAGCGCCAGACCAGGGATCGTCATCATCAGCACGATGGCGGTCGAGGTAAGCATCCACGCGGTATCACCGGTGTCGAGCTTTGGTGCCGCCGCGTCCTGCGCAAATGCGGCCGATGAGAACGAAAGAAAGGCGACTAACAAGGCGGATCCAGAAGCTGCGATACGCCTGAAGGATTGCATTATCATCGATTTTGAACTCCGAGCGAGGTTGTTTTCAAGCGAATGGACGGACGCGTCACAGCGCGTCATCGTCAGTCTCGCCGGTGCGGATGCGGATCGTGTTCTCGATGCTTGAGACGAAGATCTTGCCGTCGCCGATCTGGCCGGTCTTGGCCGCCGCCTGGATCGCCGAGAGTGCCTTGGCGACGTTGTCTGTAGAGACGACGACCTCGATCTTCACTTTCGGCAGGAAGCTGACGGCGTATTCGGCGCCGCGGTAGATCTCGGTATGGCCTTTCTGGCGGCCGTATCCCTTGACCTCGGTAACTGTCATGCCCTGCAGGCCGAGGTCCGTGAGCGCTGAGCGCACTTCCTCGAGCTTGAAGGGTTTGATGATGGCTGTGATGAGCTTCATCCCCTGGATCCCCTGATTGAGACAGCGATGCGTCAGGTGCCCCGCGCGCGGTTCGCTTTGGCAATGCCGTGAGCGAGGGCCTGAAAACGTCAACGGGCAATTAAGGGATCAAGCCCCGTGCCAACTCCCGGTTTGAAATCTATATGATTGTAACGGCGCGCTTTTTCTGCCGACGCGCAGCCATTTTGAGTACAAAGGTTATGGTATTGTGCCTGAAATATGTGCAAAAAGTGCAGTTTGCTTGTTATTTCATCAGGTCTGTCGTGGTGCGCTGGCGCATGAGGCCTTCCTGCACGGTCGAGGCGATCAGCTTGCCGTCGCGGGTGAAGATCGAGCCACGGCAGAAGCCACGTGAGCCGGACGCACTCGGGCTGTCCTGGGCGTAGAGCACCCAGTCGTCCCAACGGAACGGGCGGTGGAACCAGAGCGCATGATCCAGGCTCGCCAACTGCATATCCGCATCGAACAGAAGCTTGGCATGGGCGATGAGCGCGGTATCGAGAAGCGTAAAATCGGAAGCGTAGGCGAGCATGCCCTGGTGGACGGCCGGATCATCGGGCAATTTCCCGTTCGGCTTCAGCCAAATGCGCTGCATCGGCTCGCGCGTCTCGCGCTTCATGTATCGGGAGAGATCGACGGGCCGCATATCGATCGGGCGCTCTCGGCTCCAATAGGCGCGCATGTTCTCCGGCAGCTTGTCGAGCAGCGCTGCGAACACCTCGTTAGCGGACTTCAGATCCTCAGGAGCTGGAACATCCGGCATCGGCGCCGCGTGCTCGAGCCCGGGCTCGGTATCGTGGAACGACACGCCCATAACAAAGATCATCCGACCGTGCTGGATCGCCTTGACTCTGCGCGTGGAGAAGCTGCCACCGTCCCGCGTCCGCTCAACTTCGTAGAGAATCGGGTGATTGGGGTCGCCGCCAAGCAGGAAATACGCATGAAGCGAATGGGCAATTCGCGATGCCGGCACAAGACGAATTGCCGCCATCAGAGCCTGGCCCAGCACCTGGCCCCCATAAACGCGCTGCCAGCCGTCCTTGGGGCTGACGCCCCTGAAGATGTTGTCGTCGAGCTGCTCCAGGTCGAGAATCTTCAGCAGGTTGGTCAGTGCGCTCAATTGGGGAGCTCCCGGCGGGCCGCGGGGTTAAGTCGCCCCTTAACGAATACGGCAATCGAGATCGAAAGGACGCGACCTGACGTCTAATGTCAAGGCGCCGCAAATGGAACCGTGTTATTCGAGACGCGCATGTGCAACGCCTCAGTTTCAGGTGCCCTATCCTCCATTGGCGACGCCATGCCAGCAGCAGTCGAGGCGCGGTCGCAAACTGCACCGCGCGCTTATCCCGATATCCGAGAGCCACCATGAGCACCCAGTCCCACCGTTCCGACATTGTCATCTCAGGGGGCAGTTATGCGGGACTGGCACTGGCGCTGGCACTTGCTCAGGGCCTGGATGGAATCTCGATCGCGGTGGTCGATCCGAAGCCGCGAGGCGGGAGTGATCCATTGCTCGATGATCCGCGTGCATTTGCACTTTCGGCATCCTCGCAGCGGCTTCTCGCTATCATCGGCATCTGGCCGGCCATTGCCGATACGGCGCAAGCCGTCAGCGCCATCGAGATCACGGATTCGTCGCTCGACGCAGGCATAAGACCGACACTGCTCACATATACCAACGAAATCGACGACGGCTCCGCGGCGTCCTTCATCGTACCGGGCGGTCCTCTTCTGATGGCACTTGATGCAGCGGCGCGAGCAACGCCGGCCGTTCAATTCGTCACGGGCAGCGTGACGGGGTACGAGGCGAGCGAGCACGAAGCGCGGATCAACCTCGCCGACGGGCGGGCACTTGCAGCGGCGCTTGCCGTGGCAGCAGAAGGGCGACGTTCCAACCTGCGTGAAGCAGCCGGCATCAAGCTCGTCGGTTGGGACTACGAGCAGACCGGTATCGTCGTAACGGTCGAGCACCAGCGCGATCACGAGGGGCACGCGGTACAGCATTTCCTGCCGTCGGGGCCATTCGCCATCCTGCCGCTGCCGGGCAACCGCGCCTGCATCACGTGGTCGGAAGCAACGAGCGAGGCGCTGCGCATCCTGGCACTGGACGATGCGGCTTTCCTGGCGGAAGTCGACAAGCGGTTTGGCGGTCAGCTCGGTCCTCTGCGGCTTGCGGGGCCACGTGCATCGTGGCCGCTCTCCATGCATCTGGCGCGCTCGTACGTGGCACCGAGGCTCGCGCTTATCGGAGACACCGCGCATGGCGTGCATCCGATCGCGGGGCAGGGATTGAACCTCGGGCTTCGCGACGTGGCTGCACTGGCGGAAGTCATCGCGGAGGCGATGCGCGTCGGCCTAGATCCGGGAAACGCCGAGACGTTGCGCCAGTATCAGCGCTGGCGGCGGTTCGATAGCATGCTCTCAACGCTTGCCTTCGACGGGCTCAACCGGCTCTTCTCCAACGATTGGACGCTGGTGCGCGCGGCGCGCGACGTGGGGCTCGGGCTCGTCGACCGGCTGCCGTTCGTCAAGCGCATGCTCGTGTCTGAAGCGGCGGGCGTCACCGGCGACCTGCCTCGGCTTCTGAAGGGGGAGATGCTATAGGGGGCGGTTGCAGGCGCATGGCGGCCAAACCTGGTGCGGGTGGACGATCCGCGGCCGGATCGCCAAGCGACTGATGTTCGGTCGCCGACGTTATCATCCCTTCTTTCTCAAATGAGCCTTGAAGGCTTTGAGCGTCGTCTCGGAGACGTGGTGCTCCATACCTTCTGCATCCATCTCTGCGGTCTCTTCGGGAACACCGATCGAGACCAGCAGCTCAACAACGACACGATGGCGCGAGCGCACCCGTTCGGCCAGCGCAGCGCCTTCCTCGGTCAGAAACACTCCGCGGTAGGGGCGCGAATTAGCGAGGCCCTCCCGCTTCAGGCGCGCAATCGCCTTGGTCGCCGTTGGATGCGTGACACCCATCCGCTGGGCGATATCGGCAATCCGCGCCTCGCCGAACTCGGCCATCAAATCGCTGATCATCTCAACGTAGTCTTCCATGACCGCCACAGCCTGCGCGGCCCGCGCATGACTGAAGCGCTCTGACACCTGTGCGTCCTCGGACGGCTTAGGTCCCTTCGACCCCATGGCAATTGCTCCTTCCCGAAAGCGCAGACCACTCGGAGGCATTCTCGCGTTCGACGACACAACGAGCCGATATTAAAGCCTCGTCTACAATTTCAGAAAAGCCGGAAGACATTTTTCCAGCGACATGCGGCAACTTGTCGCTCGTTGAAACGAATGAAGCCTGGGCTACATTTATTAGCCATGACAGTTGGGTTGTGGGCGAAGAGCTTCGATGTCGATAAACCAGACACTGACAGAACGCACTCGCACAGAGATCAACCAAGTTCTTTCGGGGGAACGACGCGGGCTGCGCTCGGCGCTGCTATTTGCAGGGCCGGCGATCATCGCCTCGGTCGCCTACATGGACCCCGGCAATTACGCCACCAACATTCAGGCGGGCGCGGGCTACGGCTATTCGCTGCTGTGGGTGGTAGTTCTTGCCAATCTCATTGCCATGTTGTTCCAGGGTCTTTCGGCGCGCCTGGGCATCGTGACTGGGAAAAATCTTGCCGAGCTGTGCCGCGACCATTTCTCGAAGCCGGTCGTCTGGTCGATGTGGGTGGTGAGCGAAATCGCCGCCATGGCGACGGATCTGGCCGAGTTCCTGGGCGGCGCCATCGGTCTTGCCCTGCTCTTCAACATGCCCCTCATCGCCGGCATGGGTGTGACGGCCGTCGTGACGTATGGCCTTCTGATTTTCGAACGCGGCGGTTTCCGGCCAATGGAATTGATCATTGCGTTTTTCGTCGGAGCGATCGGCTTGTGCTATCTCGCCGAGGCAATCATCACGCCGATTGACTGGGGAAGTGCCGCAAAGGGCATGATTTCGCCCTCCATGCCCGATGCTACAGCGCTGATGATCGCCGTTGGCATCGTGGGTGCCACGGTCATGCCGCACGCGGTTTACCTGCATTCCGGGTTGACCCAGGCCCGGACCGAGATTCGTAACGAGGAGGAGCGACGCTCGCTCTTGCGGTTCTCCAACATCGAGGTGGTGATCGCGCTGGCCATTGCCGGGCTGATCAACCTATCCATGGTCATGATGGCAGCCGGAGCTTTTCACTCGGGACACGAGGACGTAGCGGAGATTGAGACAGCGTATCATATGCTGGCGCCGCTCCTGGGTTCGGCCGCCGCGGCTGTCTTTCTGATCTCGCTCATAGCATCGGGCATTTCGAGTTCGGTGGTGGGCACAATGGCCGGACAAATGATCATGCAGGGTTTCCTGCACATTCAGGTGCCCATCTGGGTGCGCCGCCTTGTTACGATGCTACCTGCGTTCGCTGTCGTCGCCGCCGGGGTGAATGCGACCGACGCATTGGTTCTCAGTCAGGTGATCCTCAGCATCGCCCTGCCGGTGCCGATGATCTCGCTCATCATATTCACCAGCCGGCGTGACATCATGGGTGATTACGTCACGCGCCCATTGATTCGAATTCTGGCTCTATCCGGGGCTGCTGCAGTATTGGTTCTCAACGCGGTGCTTCTGCTGCAAACTTTCGGTGTTCAGGTTCCCGGCCTGGGCACCAGTTGACATCTCATCCACTGCAGTCGTTGCCGGACTCGCACAGCCAGGGCAGATCCGCTCTCTGGGCTTTCGTTGGCTGCAATCTGGCCACCCGCTGTTCCCGATCGCCTGTCATTCTGCCACAACGGGCTTCCGTTGGACGTTTACGTCGGCTCACGGGCGGGATGTTCGTTCGCCTGCCCCTCCACCACCTCCGGCATCACAACGGTGATGCGGCGAGCTTCGAGGTCAATTTGGGGAACGCTTGCCTTGCTGAACGAGACGAGCTCTGTCTTGCCAGTCGCCACCAGGCGGATTTCCAAAAGATCGCCTGCTCCGTAGTTCTGCACGGCGACGACCTCACCTACCAGCTTCGCCTGCGCATCGACGACCGCGAGGCCGATCAGGTCTTCGTAATAGAAGTCGTCTTCATCGTCCGGCTCGGGCATCGCATTGCGTGCGACATAGAGCTTGCGGCCTTTGAGTGCCTCCGCGCCGTTGCGGTCGGACACACCTCTGACGCGCGCGATGATCGCTCCTTTGGGGGTCATGCGCAGGACCTTGAGCGTCAAGGGCGCGGCGCCCTTCTCATCCGTCAGCGCGCCGTAGTCGGCAATCGCTTCGGGGTCGCCCGTGTAGGATCGCACCAGAACTTCGCCGCGAATGCCGTGCGCGCCGGTGATCTCGCCCAACAGAATGCGCTTTTCGCTCAAGCTCCAACTCTCAATTCGGCAATGCGCCAAGATACGTCATTGTCACCTCAAGCGACCTTCCCGCGACGTCCGCAACTGCGCGTGAAACCGGCGCCGCGCGATCGAACTGGCCCGCCACCTCGACGATCGCGCCTTCGGGACCGGCGGCAAAACCCGTGACCAGCTCACCTTCCGGCGGCACATGGAGACGCAGATGGACCGCGTTGGTCTCGCTCACCGGATCGAACTCATAGGAACCCATGAACACCGCGCCCCACCGGTCCGAACCCAGGATCTTGCCGTTGCGCAGCACCGCCAGGGCGCTGCCACCAGCGGCATCGGCATCGTCGCCACGATGGCCCGTGGAGCGGTACTCGACATTATAAAGGCCCTCGTCAATCATCTTCGATCTCCCTTGGACACGCCGAAGCTCATCGGCGCGAGCATCTGCCGGCAATAGCTGGAGGACCCTGAGATAGGCTGCGACCGGACCGGGAAGCGGGCTCTCGCCCGTTGCCCACAGACTAACGGAACGCGGGCTCATCTCGATCAAGCGGGCAAACTCGGACTGCTTCAGGCCAAGCCGCTCCAGAGTTTCCTTGAGGCTCAGGTTCATCATGCATACATTATAGAATAAAATTCGTTTCTTGATATAACTTCTATCGTCTTTGAGCGGCTGATTTTGGCTTTGGTTAATCGATCTGCCGCGGGAGCGGAAGGGAGGGCCGCAGACCGGTCACGATGCGCGAAACGCGCGCGGAGCCTTGCGAGACGCCCGCCGCCGGGGATCGGCTGGCGGGCGTTCCATTCAACGGTCGTCAAAGCACAATCAGCCTCTTGCCGTGCGGAGAGGATTTACTCGCCGGCGGGCTCGGCCGCCGCCTTGGCAGCTTCTTCGGCAGCCTTCAGACGCTCCTGTGCCTTCTTCTTAGGCTTAGCCTTATCCGGATTGTTCTTGGCGGTCCGCTTCGACAGACCGGCGGCATCGAGAAAGCGCGCGACACGATCGGTCGGCAACGCGCCAACCGACAGCCAATGCTTGCAGCGCTCCTCATTGAGCTTGATGCGCTCGGGGTTGTCCTTGGCGAGCATCGGATCGTAGGTGCCGACCTGCTCGATGTAACGGCCATCGCGCGGCGAGGTCGAATGCGCGGCAACGATGTAATAGTAGGGCCGCTTCTTGGCACCGCCACGGGCGAGCCGGAGTTTCACTGCCATAGTGTTCGTTCCTTCTTTAGCGCGGCAGCAGCCGCATATCGGTTCACTTGTGGCGCCGCAAGCGGCGCATTTTTTCCTCTCTCCACAGGCGAGAGAGTAGGGACGAGGGGGCCTTTGGCGGGCCGCTTGAATTGCGCAGAAGGCCCCCTCATCCGGCCTTCAGCCACCTTCTCCCCCGAGGGAAAAGGGATCTCGTATCAGGGCGCTGGCGCGCCGTACGCCCTCGCCCTGATGGGGGAACGAAAACGCGGGTGCGCTTCTCAGATCGTGTTCATTTCGCGCAGACGCATGAACTCGACCCGAGTCTTAAGAATTGAGCATGTTCTTCACGCTGTGCCGCTGCATTTCAGCTGAACATGCTCTAGTGTGATGATCGAGAAATTCGTTCCGAGGTTGCCGCAGAATGTGACGAATTTCGCGATCACGACACTAGCGCTTCTTCTTTCCGGGCGTTCCGGGGAAGCGCGGCATCGCGGGTCCGCCAAGGCCCGGCAAGCCGCTGCCCAACCCTGGCAGCTTCGGCATGCCGCCGATACCACCAAGTCCGCCCGGCAGACCCTTGGGCAGGCCGGGCGCTGCTGCAGCAGCACCGCCCTTGGCGACCATATCCTTGAGTTCCTGCGGCAGCTGCTCAATCGCCTTGGGATCAAGGGCGGCCAGTTCGTCCTGCATGCGCGCCATCTCCTCGGCGCTCGGCGCGCCTGCGCCGCCGCGACCAAGCATCTTACCGAACATGCCGCCGCCTCGGCCCATCTTCTTCATCATGTCGGCCATCATCATGTGCATCTTGAGCAGCTTGTTGATGTCCGCCGGCGTGGTACCCGAACCAGCAGCCACACGCTTCTTGCGCTTGGCGTTCAGCACTTTTGGATTACGCCGCTCCTGGGGCGTCATGGACTGAATGATGGCGAGCTGGCGCTTCAGCACCTTGTCGTCGACCTTGGCGCCGGCCATCTGCTGCTTGAGCTTGCCGACCCCGGGCAGCAGGCCCATGAGCCCCCCCATGCCGCCGAGCTTCTCCATCTGCTTCAACTGCTCGGCAAGGTCCTCCAGGTCGAAAGCGCCCTTGCGCATCTTCTGTGCGATCGCCTGCGCTTTTTCAACGTCGATCGTCTGGGCCGCCTTCTCGACAAGGCCGACGATGTCGCCCATGCCGAGGATGCGGCCGGCGATGCGCTTGGGATCAAACTCTTCCAGAGCGTCCCATTTCTCGCCGGTGCCAATGAGCTTGATGGGCTTGCCAGTGACAGCGCGCATCGACAGCGCCGCGCCGCCACGACCATCGCCGTCCGCCCGGGTCAGCACGATGCCGGTGATGCCGACCCGGCTGTCGAAGGCGGTCGCCGTGTTGACGGCGTCCTGGCCGGTGAGTGAGTCGGCGACGAGCAACACCTCGTGGGGGTCGGTATCGCGCTTTACGTCGGCAACTTCGCGCATCAGCTCATCGTCGACCGTGACACGACCAGCGGTGTCCAGGATCACGACGTCATAACCGCCAAGTTTGGCCGCGTCGCGCGCACGGCGGGCGATCTGTAGGGGTGTCTGTCCGGCAACGATCGGCAGCGTATCGGTGCCGGTCTGTTCGCCCAGTACGCGCAGCTGCTCCATGGCCGCCGGACGCCGCGTGTCGAGCGACGCCATCAGAACCTTCTTGCGGTCACGTGTCTTCAGGCGATAGGCGATCTTCGCGGTGGATGTGGTCTTGCCCGAGCCCTGCAGGCCGACCATGAGGATCGCCACGGGTGGGGTTGCGGCAAGGTCGATCGTCTCGGCGTCGGAACCAAGCGTAGCCACCAGCTCGTCATGGACGATCTTGACGACCATCTGGCCGGGTGTGACCGATTTCAGGACGGCTTGGCCAACGGCCTTCTCCTTGACCCTGTCGACGAAACCCTTGACCACGTCGAGGGCAACGTCCGCCTCGAGCAGCGCGCGGCGCACCTCGCGCATGGCTTCGCCCACGTCGCTCTCGGAAAGGGCGCCGCGACGGGTCAGTTTGTCGAGGACGCCGGAAAGGCGGTCGCTCAGAGACTGGAACATCGATTCTCCTTGATGCGAGGGAACATCTTCATTCCCCTGCGTGGTTCAAACAGCCAACGCAAAAGCGCATCCGCGGGCGAAACTCGCTGGCGGATGTTGACCCCCCTGCCTCCCGGATATGTGGCCGCTACGAGCCAAAAACCATGTGCAGGGCGGCGGCTCGTTGCAACGGGCCGTCGGAATTGCGCGGAAAATGGAGTAGGGGCCCCGGAAAGTCAAGTCAGCGGTGGCAAGGGCAGCGCACACAAGACGATGCGGTAGCGTTCCTGGGACACCAAAGTATCTTCACGGTCGGCGTATTTCCGTTGCCTGATTGTCAGCGTATTGTCAGAATATTTGTATAGGATAGATTGTGTTCGCGAATGTCCCCTGCGGTGAGCATGAAGTTGTACGCGTAGCTGCACCGTCAAACACGGACGCATCGTGAACCTTCAGCGACAGGCGGCCAAAGCCCGTTGCGAAAATGTCCAGCCCAGCCCGATCCTGCCCTCCCGCACGCTCGATCCGGCTGGGCTGGCTGCCGGCTTCCGAGCGGTTCCGTTCTCACTGGGGTATCAATCCACCTTGTGCGCTTTGAGCGCGGCGACGAGATCGTGCAGGCGGAGCGCAACCTCTAGGCCAGTGTCGACGGTCTGCTTCAGCGTGGCGCGGTTCTGGATCAGGCCGTTGAGGCGCTCCTGCTGCTCGCCGAAGCCAAAGAAGATTTCCTCGGGCGCTTCGATGTAGCCGTCTTCGATAGCGCACATCACATCGAAGGAGTTCTGCGAGGCCAACACGAGCATCGAGGCTACATCGTTCATGAGCTGGTGATAGACGCGGCAGGCTTCAGCTTCGACGCGCCGGCCGTGGACGCCGAATTTCAACGGCGAGGCGCCCTGCGCGCCTTCTCCTGCGTAGACCTTGGGATTGCGCTTGAAGCGGCGGAAGATCTCGACGAGGCCGAGACAGCAGCTTTCCAGATCGCGCAGCGCAGTGCCGGGCTTGCGCTTCGCCTTGGGGCGATTGCCAGTGCGCTCTTCGGCCACCCAGTTGATGGTGGCGATCGACGATATGGCGCCTAGGGCTGCAATGGCGGGCAATACGGCGGCAAACGGGTCCGGCGCAGTGCGACTATCGCCAACCACGTCGAACTCCATGACCTTCGGTTTTTGCTTGGGCTTCAACTTGGCCACGTGTTCGTTACTTCCCCTCGGCAGCTCTCGAGGTGCGCGCGGACGCCCTGCTCATCGTGCTGTGCCGGGATGCTGCTACATCGCGCACCTCCATTGCAAGCGATGTTGCCAGAAAGTGACGAGACGCTGCTCGAAGGCGTCGCCGCACGCTCAATCCGCATTCTGATGGAATCATTAACCGACATTGAAAATGCTGGGAGTTTCGATGTGGAGCGGTAACGAATATTGCTTAGTCCAGTGATAACAATTCGGTCGTTCCGACCCCGTTGACCCGTGATGTGTCCATGACAGAAGCCCTGGCGTCCCTGAAGTCCTTCGTGAGGCCGCTCGTACCAAAGAGAATCCTGCGTTATTGGCAGCGGCGGCGTTATGAAGCCGAGCAGGCCCATTACAAGGACAAGCCGCTCAACGAAGTCTTCGAGGAGATCTACGAGCAGCATACCTGGGACCGGGGCGGATCGGGACACTACCGCTCCGGCCCGGGTTCGTCGGCTCGTGTCACGCAGCGCTATGAAGCATTCGTCGCCGACTACATCCTAAGGCATACTCAAATTCAGACGCTGGTCGATATCGGATGCGGCGACTTCCAGGTGTCCGGGCGGATCCTCGATGCACTTGCAGCGCAGGGTCGTCAAATCGACTACGTCGGATGCGACATCGCCGCCAATGTCATTGCCTACAATACTGACACCTTCGGCCGCCCCGGTGTCCTGTTCAAGTTGCTCGACGTGACGCGCGAGCTGCCGCCAGCAGGAGACATCGTCACAGTGCGGGAAGTTTTCCAGCACCTGTCGAATGCCCATATCTCGAGCGCGCTCGACAATCTCGCAAAGTGCTTCAAGCGCGCGATCATCACCGAAGCGCTGACGGAAGACGTACGCACGCCAAACGTGGATATCATCAGCGGATATCGAACGCGCGACGGTTATCATTCGGGTGTGCTGGTGGACATGCCGCCGTTCAGCCGGAGGGTGGTCGAAGAACACGTATCGACCCCCTCGCCGGGGCATCGCTTGCGAACCACGGTGGTCGCGCTATGAGGCAAGATGCCAGAGCATGTTCAGCTGAAGTGTGCAGCGGTTCAGCCTGGAGAACATGCTTTGGAAGCCAGGGTCCAGCCGCTCGGATCGGACACACGCAAACCGCTGCGGACCATTGGACCGCGGCGGTTTTGTCATTAGAGCCACTCAGTAGACGCGGGCCTTGGGCTCGATGTAGCTCACCTCGTTGGTAAGCGTGTAGGTATGCACGGGGCGAAAATCGAGCCGCACCGTCTTGCTGCCGTAATCGGCATACGCAAGTGTGTGCTTCATCCAATTGGCGTCATCGCGCTTGGGGAAGTCCTCGCGTGCATGGGCACCGCGGCTTTCCTTGCGATTCTCCGCCCCGACCACAGTGACCGCCGCCTGAGCGATGAGGTTGTCGAACTCCAGCGTCTCGATCAGATCGGAGTTCCAGACCAGCGAGCGATCCGTGACCTTGATGTCCTCGGACTCCTTCCAGATCGCATCGATCTTCTTGATGCCCTCCTTCATCACCGGGCCGTCGCGGAAGACCGCGCAATTTGACTGCATCGTCTTTTGCATGCGCAGGCGCAGCGCGGCGGTGGGTGTAGAGCCGTTCGCATGACGGAAGCGGTCGAGGCGGGTCAGCGCCAGATCGACGGCATCCGCGGGCAGCTCCGGCTGGCGATCCTTGGCATCCAGGACGTCCGCGCAGCGCAGACCCGCGGCACGGCCGAACACGACGAGGTCGATAAGCGAGTTGGATCCAAGACGGTTGGCGCCGTGAACGGAGACGCAGGCCGCCTCACCGATCGCCATCAATCCAGGAACGACGTGATCGGGGTTACCGTTCTTCAGCGTCAGCATCTCGCCGTGGTAGTTGGTCGGGATGCCGCCCATGTTGTAGTGAACCGTCGGTATGACGGGGATTGGCTGACGTCGCAAATCGACACCGGCGAAGATCTGCGCACTCTCGGTGATGCCCGGCAGACGCTCGGCGAGGATCTTGGGATCCAGGTGATCGAGGTGCAGATGGATGTGATCACCCTCCGAGCCGACGCCCCGGCCTTCGCGGATCTCGACGGTCATGGAACGCGAGACGACATCGCGAGAAGCCAGATCCTTGGCATGCGGCGCATAACGCTCCATGAAGCGCTCGCCCTGGCTGTTGGTTAGATAGCCGCCCTCGCCGCGCGCGCCTTCGGTGATGAGTACTCCAGCGCCGTAGATGCCAGTGGGATGGAACTGCACGAACTCCATATCCTGCAGAGGAAGGCCGGCGCGCAGCACCATCGCGTTTCCGTCGCCGGTGCAGGTATGCGCTGACGTGCAAGAGAAGTAGGCGCGCCCGTAGCCGCCGGAGGCAAGGATCGTGCGCTTGGCCTTGAACGCATGGATCGTGCCGTCGTCGAGGCAAAGCGCGACGACACCACGGCAGGCGCCGTCCTGATCCATCATCAGGTCGATCGCGAAATACTCAATGAAGAATTCCGCGGAGTGACGCAGCGACTGGCCATAGAGCGTATGCAGCATGGCATGGCCTGTACGGTCGGCGGCGGCGCAAGTGCGCTGCGCGGGCGGGCCCTCGCCGAACTCGGTTGTCATGCCGCCGAAGGGGCGCTGATAGATCCTGCCGTCCTCGGTGCGCGAGAAGGGTACTCCATAGTGCTCCAGCTCGTAGACGGCGTCAGGCGCATGCCGGCACAGATACTCGATCGAATCCTGATCGCCCAGCCAGTCCGACCCCTTGACCGTATCGTACATGTGCCAGCGCCAATCGTCGGGTCCCATATTGCCGAGCGATGCGGCAACACCGCCCTGCGCCGCGACCGTGTGCGAACGGGTAGGAAAAACCTTCGTCACACAAGCGGTCTTCAGACCGGCCTGCGCGCACCCCAGCGTTGCCCGCAAGCCAGCACCCCCGGCGCCGACCACGACGACATCGTAGGTGTGATAGGTGACGGGGTAGGCCTTGCCGTTGATCGCCGGACCGGTGCCTTTCTTGATCGTCGCCATCGCCCTCATGCTCCAAAGCTGAGCTTCGCCACGGCGAACAGACACGCCGCGCCGATCAAAATCGCAAAGAAGGTGTTGAGCATCAGCAGAACCACCTTGCCGAGCTCACCGTGCACGTAATCCTCAATGATCACCTGCATGCCGAGGCGCATGTGAATGGCGCCGGAGATCGCCAGCAAGCCAAGACCAATGGCATTCACGGGATTTGCCAGCCGCGCCTTGACCGTCGCATAGTCCGCTCCCGCGAGCGAGACGACCAGCCAGACCAGAAACAGTGTCAGAAAGAGATTGGCCACAGCTGTTACGCGCTGCTTCCAGAAATGGTCAGCACCTTCCTTGGCCGAGCCCAGCGCACGCACGCGCTTCAAGGGGGTTCGCATGCTCATGTCAGCTCCTCCCTCAGCCCGAAATCCAGGCGGCAAGCCAGATCAGCGCCGTCAGCGCGACCGAAGCCACGGCCGAGCCCCAGGCAAGCAGATCGATGGTTTTCAGGTCATAGCCGCGACCCGTATCCCAGATGAAGTGGCGGATTCCGCCCATCATGTGAAGCATCAGTGCCCAGGTGTAACCGAACAGAACGAGTCGGCCGAGAAGGCTGCCGAAGATCCCGTTGACGAAGTTGAAGTATTCGGGACCTGAAGCAGCCGCCACCAGCCACCATGCGAGCAGCAGCGAACCGAAATACAGCGCCGCGCCGGTCATGCGATGCAGGATCGACATCACCATGTTGATGAGAGGTGCGTAGACCTGAAGATGGGGCGACAACGGGCGCTCGGGCCGGGCCCCACGCAGGGATTTGGCTTCAGCCATGATGTGTCCTCGATGGGTGTGCTGATGCGCCTTTTAGCGTGCTCGCTGCAGCGCGGCAATTCGTCGAATGACATAGGAGCCGGGCTTTCACCGCGGCTATCGGGGTGAAGCTCAAGCCCAAATCCAGCATATCGGGAGAGCCGTGGCACCGCCAGCAGGGCCGGCGGCTCCGCCGGTCCTCTCGCCTGCTCAATCCAGGGACGCGATAATCGCTCGGCCCAGCGCCGAGCCGCTCTCGAAGGCGTGCTCGGAGAGGCGGCCGAGACACCAGTCGCCGGCAATGCCCACATGATGCTGGCTGGAATAGAGATAGGTTTCGCCCAGAGACTGCTCGACGAGGCCGTGACGCCAGAGGTGCGCTGTCATCTGCGACGGCCTGACCGGTGGCAGCTTCAGGAGGTGACAGACCTCCGACCAAAGTTCCTCGGCGACCACCTCGGGCTCGACGTCCTCGGTCATGCGGCTCCACTGGGGCGATGCGTGGACTACGATCGCGTCACCCTTTTGCGTGCGCCCGGGCTTGGTATTGTTGCGGGCGATCCAGCGGATCACCTCCGACATGTCTGAAAAGACGTCCTGATCAGGCAGGATGCGCTGATCGAGACGGACCATCAGCGACCAGCAGGGTGACATGCGCACGCGCTGCAAGGCGCTCGACAACTCCTCGACCCGACCGAGCAGAAGTTGCGCCTGCGGGGCGGGAACGGCGACCGCCACCGCTGCGAACGGACCGACAACGCTCTCGTCATCGAACCAGATTTGCCAAGATCTGTCGGAGCGATCGATCGTGTGGACCCGGCGACTCGTGTGGATGCGGACGCTTTCAGCCAGAGGACGCACGATCGAGGACATGCCGGGCGTGCCCAAATACCACGTGTGCAACTGGCCACCGCCTTCGCCTTGCGAGGTCGACGGTTTCCAGGGGGTGGCGTATCCAGAGTTGCACAATTCGCCTATAAACGCGCGATATTGTGCCGAGCGCGCCGTCAAGTATTGCGCACCATGGTCGTAGGGCACGACGCCGACGCGGGTCGTCGCCATCCGGCCACCGATGATGCGATCCTGCTCGAATATCTCTACATAAGCGCCGGCGCGCCGCAGGACCCTCGCGCACGCGAGGCCAGCGAGGCCAGCACCGATAACGGCGATCCGCTTTGTCACGCGATCTTCATGCGGACGGCGCCGCACCTCTGTCTGCCCAACTGAACAACCAATTGCCCGGAGTTGATTCGTGAAAGCATGTAATAATTTTAATCTGCAAACGTTAACGAATGCTCCGTATTCACCACAACGGGATTGCGGGTCCGATGATTTGTGTCATCGAGCTTTGGACAGGAATGTCGGTGTTCGCGCTGGCAATTGCGCGCCGTCTGGCACCGCGGTTGCCTGTTGCATATGCGTCCTTCGGCTGTAAGGACGATGGTGCTGATGTTGTGCATCGTGCACGCTTGCGCCCCAGAGGCCTCAACCGGGGAGACCGGGATACCTGGGAGAGACCGGCTGCGCCGGCCCTTGCCTGTCAGCGCGGCAGCAGTAGCCACAAGTCAAGATCGAGGATAACGGAATCGGCGTACTTGCCATCGGCGGACTTAAAGGGCAATTGCTTGCAGCTCTCGTTCTTTGCCGCCACCAATCGCGTGCGCAGCCCCCCGACATCGGCGCGGCCGGGTATCTCTGCCTTCTCCAGAATCTCAGACCATGCGTAGACTGTGTCACCTGCAAAGCAGGGCGCCACATGGCGGCCGGCGTTGATCGCGGCAACGTGGAAAGCGTTGCCAAGACCATTGAAGGACAACGCACGAGCCAGCGAAATGACGACACCGCCATAGACGATGCGCTTGCCGAATCGACCTTTCGATTCCGTGTGCTGGTTGAAGTGCACTTTGGCGGTGTTCTGGTAGAGGCGGGTGGCCATCTGATGCTCTGCCTCCTCCAGCGTCATGCCATCGACGTGATCGATCCTCTCGCCCACCTCATAGTCGCCCCAGCGGAACGGCGAGCCAGCCAGATCGAAATCGTAGCGCGCGATATCGAGCGGTGGAACGGCTTGTCCGATACTCTCGGGCGCTACGCGATCGGGCAGTTCGGGAACGACGGCTTCGGGTGCCGGCGCAGACTTGTCGCGCTTTCTCACCATCACCCAGCGGGTGTACTCGATCACCACCTCGCCATCCTGGTTGCGTCCGGTCGAGCGCACGAAAACCGTGCCCGTCTCGCCGTTGGAGTTTTCCTTCAGACCGATCACCTCGGACGTCGTGGAAATCGTATCACCGGGAAACACGGGCTTGAGGAATCGACCGTCCGCATAGCCGAGATTGGCGATTGCATTGAGCGAGATGTCGGGCACGGTTTTGCCGAACACGACATGGAAGGCGAGTAGATCATCGAGGGGGGCGCGAGGATAGCCGATCGACTTGGAGAAGGCGTCGGAAGACTGCACCGCGAAACGCGGCCCATAAAGGCTCACATAAAGCGCGACGTCGCCCACTGTCACCGTGCGTGGCGTCGCGTGTTTGAGCACCTGGCCGAACTTGAAGTCCTCGAAGTAGTTGCCGGGATTGGTTTTGGTTGCCTTCATCGAATTTTTCTTTCCCGTCGGGCCTTCACAATTATCTGCCGCGCCTGAAGTGCCGAAGTTGATCGGTTCAGGCCTTCTCCAGTTCCTTGATGGCCTCGGCGATGGCCACCGTACGCTGCGCCATCACCATGTGGAGGCGCTCGACCATCTTTCCTTCGACCGTGATGACACCGAGCTTCTCGTTCTCGGGTTTTGCAAATTCGGCAATGATCTTGCGCGACCAGGCGACTTCGGCATCGGAAGGTGAGAACGTCTCGTTGGCGATGGCGACCTGACCGGGATGGATGAGCGTTTTGCCATCCATGCCCAGTGTGCGGCCATGCTCGGCTTCGGCGCGAAAGCCAACTTCGTCCTTGAAGTCGTTGTATACGCCGTCGAGCACGTCGAGGCCGTAGGCGCGGGCGGCGACGATCGTCATCGACAGCCAGGGTACGACGGCGAATCGGTCCTTGTATGCGCGGGCGTGACTCTCCTTGAGCAGGTCGTTGGTGCCCATGACCATACAGGTCAGGCGATGTTCGCGCTCGATGCCGGCCATGGCAATCTCGCGCACGTTGAGGATCGACATGGGCGTTTCCATCATTGCCCAGATCTTGGTCTTCTCGGGCGCGTGCGCGGCGGTCAGCACCTTTGCGGCGGAGATGATGTCGCCCGGCCGGCCGACCTTCGGCACCAGGATCCCATCGGGCGCGGCCTTCGAGGCGGCAAAAAGGTCGTCGGCTCCCCAAGGCGTTTCCAGGCCGTTGACACGGATGATGAGTTCGCGCTTCCCGTAGCCTCCACTTGCCACCGCAGCGCATGCTTTTTCGCGGGCGGCAATCTTGGCGTCGGGTGCAACAGCGTCCTCCAGGTCGAGGATCAGCGCGTCGGCGGGGATGGTCTTTGCCTTCTCCAGCGCGCGCTCGTTGGAACCGGGCATGTAAAGGACGCTTCGGCGCGGACGGACCGTCATTTTTTTGGCACCTCTTGGCTGTGGCGGCGCGCCGGGGCTGGCCGCGGGCAGATCGGGGCGATATTTTGCGGCGCAACACTAATCGCCCGACCTCGAAATACAAGCCCACCAAGGTCGGGTTATGCTAATCGCACCAAGTTCTCGTACCAGAGGCGTTCTTTCGACCCTCAGACCTCAAATCGCCTCTAGAGCGCACTCAAGATGGCCCGAATCCTCGCCATTTCCTCGTACGTCGCCTCCGGACATGTGGGCCTCCCCGCTATCGTCCCGGCGCTCCAAGCCCTTGGCCACGAGGTCGTGGCGGTGCCGACCGTCGTACTCTCCTGCCATTATGGCCATGCTCACGTCGCCGGCATTGCGGTGGATGCGGCCGGACTGGACAGCATGCTCGCTGCACTTCGGGCTAATGGTGCGCTCCATGAGATCGACGCAATCCTGACAGGCTACATACCCGAAGCCAGCGCAGTGGCGCGCGTCGCAGAGGAATTGGAACGGATCGCCGACCAGTGCCCCGATGCGCTCTACCTCTGCGATCCTGTACTGGGCGACGATCCAAAGGGGCTATACGTCAAGGACGACGTGGCCGCGGCAATCCGCGACCAGCTGGTGCCGCTCGCCGATGTGGTGACGCCCAACCGCTTCGAGCTGAGCTGGATTTCAGCAATCGACGTGCGCGGTGCGGAGGATGCCGATCGCGCTGCCAAGGCAACCGGGGCGGGGTTCGTAGCGATCACATCCGTGCCGGCCGGCAATGGCTTCGTTGCCAACGTTTCGAGCGATGCAGATGACGCGCTGATGTGTGCCGCGCCGCTCCTGGAGCGCGTGCCTCACGGGACCGGCGATCTCTTCGCGGCTTTGCTGCTCGGCCATCTTCTGTGCGGACACAACCACGCCCAAGCGATGGCTCGGGCGTCGGCTGGCGTGCAACTCGCCATTGGCGAAAGCGTGGGTTCGGCCGAACTGCGGCTCGTATCCAGCCTTCGGCGCGCCGTCGTTGCAGACCCGGCCGTACTGGCGCCGGTCTATGGATAGAGCAGGACGCCGCGAGGTTGAGGCTTCTTACATCTTGCAGCGCGCTAGGCCATCTCGACTCACGCCACTGTCTCGGCTAACCATTTCGCACCGCAGACATAACAAGAGGCACAGTCACGCCAATGACGCAGTTCCCAGAGCATTTGTCGGAACGGTATCTTCGTTTCAAATTTCGGCATTTCACGCCCAACATGGACCGATACGAGGAGCTTGCCACACACGGGCAGCATCCTGACGTGATGATCGTGTCGTGCTGTGACAGCCGTGTCGATCCTGAGACGATTTTCTCGGCGATGCCGGGAGAACTTTTCGTCATGCGCAACGTCGCAAACCTCATTCCACCTTATGAATCGGACGGCAAGTTCCACGGCGTCTCAGCGGCGCTGGAATTTGCGCTCTTGAACCTGAGGGTCAAACACGTCGTGGTGATGGGCCATGCGGGCTGCGGCGGCGTCAAAGCTGCGCTGGAACAAACCGCGGCGAAGCAGACTGAAGCACTCTTCATCTCCAAGTGGATGTCGATGCTGGATGACGCGCGACTGGCCGTCCTGTCCAAGCATCAAGGTCTTACCTCTGCGGAGCGCCTCAGGGCGCTGGAACTGGAAGGCATCAAAACGTCGCTTAAGAATCTGCGCACGTTCCCGTGCATCCAAATTCTGGAAGGCAAAGGGAAGTTGACTCTGCACGGCGCCTATTTCGATATCGCCACGGGCACGCTTTCAGTGCTGAACCAGCTCACGGGCGACTATTACGATCTGTGAGGCTGGTGCAGGCCAGTTCCGGCATGTGATCGGGCGCTCCGATGCCGCCGCCTCAGCTACCGGCCTTGGCCTCGCCGCGCGCCTTCTCGATCGCGGGGATAACCTTTTCCTCCAGGGATTCCATGGAGATCGGGCCGACGTGCTTGTAGGCAATGCGGCCCTTGGCATCGACGACGAAGCTCTCGGGCATACCGTAGACCCCCCACTCGATGGCACCGCGTCCCTGCGGATCGACGCCGACTGCCTTGTAGGGATTGCCATAGCGGCCGATGAAACGGCGAGCGGCGGCGGGATCGTCCTTGTAATTGACGCCGAGGATGGAGATGCCGGTACGCTTTGCCAGCTCGATCAGCATCGGATGCTCCTGCACGCACGGAATGCACCACGAGGCCCAGAAGTTGACAAGCTTCACGTTTCCATCAGCAAGATCCGCGGTCTTGAAGCCGGGAACCGGATGGTCGGCGTTTTTCAAGCCCTCCAGCGGCGCAAATTCGGTCTGCGGCGCTGGACGTCCGATCAGTGCCGAAGGAAGCTTGGAGGGATCGCCAGAGAAAAGCGCGAATGCAAACATGATGGCGAGGCCGAAGAACATGGCCACCGGCAGCACGACCCAGCCGGACCTGCGCGGCCTGTCGGCGTCCTGGTTGGTTGTCTTGGCGGATGCGGCACCGGGCTGCTCGCGGCTCATGCGGGTTATCCGTTCCTTGTTCTTTTTCGTTATCGCGGCAACACGCACGCGTTGGCTCTCAGCGCCTCGACCTGCGACGGACGCCTCGGCTTTCGAGTTCCTCCAGAAGCTGGCGCTGACGGCGACCATCCCAGAGCAGCCAGACCACCAAGAGCAGCAGGACGATGGCCACCGCAGCATAGGACGCCCATATGAATGCCGCGTGCGGTCCGAGATCCATGGCCTTGTCCCTTGCCCTTTCGCACTCAACCAGCCGAGCCGGCAGTCGCCTCGCGGCCGCGCGCGGCTTGCTCGACCTCGGCCATGCGCAGCGCCTTGACGCGACGGCGCAGCACCTCGTTACGCATGCCCTTCATGTGGAGAGCCAGGAAAAGCAGCGTGAAGCCAACCGCGTTCACCATCAACGGGACGAGAATTGAGGAATGGATAGCTGGTCCGTCGAGCTTCACCACGCTGGCGGGCTGATGCAGTGTGTTCCACCAATCAACAGAGAACTTGATGACCGGCAGTATCACGACGCCTGCCAGACCCAGCACCGCGGTCTGCTTGGCCGCCAGCGCCTCGTCCTCCAGCGATGAGCGCAAAGCCATAAGGCCCAGATAGAGGAAGAAAAGTATCAGCACAGACGTTAGGCGCGCGTCCCAAACCCAATAGGTGCCCCACATCGGCTTGCCCCACAACGATCCCGTGATCAGCGCGAGCAGCGTGAACGCAGCACCGATTGGCGCTGCCGCCTTGGCGGAGACGTCCGCAAGCGGGTGACGAAACACCAGCAATCCGAAGCTCGAAATCGCAATCATCAGGTAGCCCATCATGCCCAACCAGGCCGAGGGCACGTGGATGAACATGATCTTGACAGTCTCGCCCTGCTGGTAATCGGGCGGAGCGACGAAGAACGTCAGATAGAGACCATAAAGGATGACTGCGGTGGCGATGGCCGTCAGCCATGGCAATATCCTGCCCGAAATCGCCATAAAGCGTGTCGGGTTGGCGAGTCGCTGGGTCCAATTTTGCGCGGCAGTATCGGTGGTCATGGGTTTGATGTAAGTCCTTTGGCGATTGAGCGCAATTTGCCTGTCGTCGCAGCAGGGTCCGGCACCGGCCCGGGCCTGGATGGCGCCGGCTATTGCATGTGCTGGCGCAACGCGGCGGCGGCAGCGACCGGTCCCAATACCATCGAAGCCAGCGAAATCGCCGCCAGGATCAGGAACGATGCCTGGAAGCCCTGGGGCGACATCAACGCCGCACTGATGGCCGTAATCCCGAAGATCAACGTCGGTACATAGAACGGCAGGACCAGCAGGGCGAGAAGGAGGCCACCGCGTCGCGTTTTCAAGCTCAAGGCCGCACCGATTGCTCCCAGGAAGCTGATTGCCGGCGTTCCGGCGAGCATCGTGGCGATCACCAACGGGTAGGCTCGGATCTCCAGGTTCAGAAGAATGCCGAGGATGGGTGCCATCAGTGCCAATGGAATGCCAGTCGAGATCCAGTGGGCCAGGGCCTTGGCGGCGGCAACCATTTCCAACGGCAAAGGCCCCAGGGCAAGAACATCGAGCGAGCCGTCGTCGTGGTCGGCCTCGAAGATCCGCGGCAGCGACAGGAGCGCCGCCAACAACAGCGCAACCCACAGGATGCCAGGCGCGATACGCGTCAACAGGTTCAGGTCGGGGCCGAGGCCCAGCGGCATCAGTGTGACGACGATCAGATAGAAGCCTAGCGCCGTCCCGAGAGCGCCGCCTTCGCGCACCGCCAGCATCAGATCGCGTTTCAGGAGCGTGAGGAAACCAGTCATCATGCGCCCGAACTCCCGTCCGCAGCGGCGGCGACCTGCTCGCCCAGTCGCAATTCATGGGCCGTCGCGAGGCCCAGCGGCAGATGGGTTGCAGCGACCACCAGCCCGCCGGCGGCCACATGCGCGTCGATCAATCCGGCGAGCAAAGCCGTAGACCGTGCATCCAACGAGACGGTCGGCTCGTCCAGGAGCCATACCGGGCGCTCGGCGACGAGTAGCCTCGCCAGCCCGAGCCTCCGCTTCTGTCCGGCCGACAGGTAGCCAGCCGGGATGTCGGCCAGCGCGTCGATTTCAAATCGCTCCAGAGCCGACCAGAGACGGTCATGCAGCGCGCCCGTCGGCGCGATGGCATCGCCAAGATAAGCCTGCCAGAAACGCAGGTTCTCGATGACCGAGAGGCTTGCCTTGTTGGAATCCAGGTGGCCGACGTAGTGGCAGGACTCGCGCATATCGCGCTGCTTGTCCCACCCTTTGAGATCGATCGTGCCCGACTGGGGCTCCAGATAGCCCGCGAGCGTGCGGATCAGCGTGGTCTTGCCGGCACCGTTGCGCCCGGTCAGCAGCAGCGCCTCGCCAGAGTATACTTCGAACGACAGCCCATCGATTACGCGG
Organism: Hyphomicrobiaceae bacterium; assembly: GCA_050246945.1. GTDB lineage: Bacteria > Pseudomonadota > Alphaproteobacteria > Rhizobiales > Hyphomicrobiaceae > JAEUMD01. Next base: position 245,894 of record JBFWVC010000001.1, on the reverse strand, counting down.
CGGCCAGCGCGGGCGACGACCAGATCTCGGATTTGAATCTGCACGGGGCCCAATCTGCCTGCGTCTCTCCGGTTGCCGGGCACGCCGCGCCCGCCGTGGTCCGCCGCGCCGACTGAAACCGCATGCCAATCCGGAAGTTTAGTGGCCGGCCGGGCGACCGGGCTATATAAGTGTCCCGCTCCCACTGACGCCAGCGCAAAAAAGCGGGGCGGTTACGGTTTGGCGGACCGATTTCGGTCCGATCCTGCCAATCGGTTATGACGCATCCGCCGGCACACCGGCGGCGCGGCGAGGTTCAGGGGCGGCGAGGCTTCGATGCGAGCCGTCACGGGCTATGCATCGGGCCGTTGCGTGCCATCGCCGTACGCTCCGTCCCTGCGCCTTTCATTCAAGCTTGATCCTGTCCCGGAGGTCCGACCTTGAGCGCCAAAACCCCCAAGTCCCTCGACAGCTTCAACTGCCGCAAGACACTCGACGTCGGCGGCAAGAGCTATGTCTACTATTCCCTGCCCGATGCGGAGAAGAACGGTCTTCCGGGCATTTCCAGGCTGCCCTTCTCAATGAAGGTGCTCCTGGAAAACCTGCTGCGTCACGAGGATGGCCGATCGGTCGCCAAGGACGACATTGTCGCGATGGCCAAATGGCTCGACGACAAAGGCAAGGCGGGCAGTGAGATCGGTTTCCGACCAGCTCGCGTTCTTATGCAGGACTTCACCGGCGTTCCGGCCGTGGTCGACCTCGCAGCAATGCGCGACGGCATGAACCAGCTCGGCGGAGATCCCAAAAAGATCAATCCATTGGTGCCTGTCGATCTGGTCATCGACCATTCGGTGATTGTCGACGACTTCGGCAATCCGCAGGCTTTCGCTCATAACGTGGAGCTGGAGTACCAGCGCAACGGCGAACGCTACAACTTCCTCAAGTGGGGGCAAGGCGCGTTCGACAACTTCCGCGTCGTGCCGCCAGGCACGGGCATCTGCCATCAGGTCAATTTGGAGTATCTGGCGCAGACGGTCTGGACCAATGAGCTTGAAGGCGGCGGTACCGTTGCCTATCCGGACACGCTGGTGGGCACGGACAGCCACACGACGATGGTGAACGGACTGGCCGTGCTCGGCTGGGGTGTCGGCGGCATCGAAGCGGAGGCTGCCATGCTCGGCCAGCCACAGTCGATGCTCATCCCGGAGGTCATCGGATTCCGTCTCGACGGCAAGCTGAATGAGGGCGTCACCGCCACCGACCTGGTGCTGACCGTCACGCAGATGCTGCGCAAGAAGGGTGTCGTCGGCAAGTTCGTCGAGTTCTACGGTCCTGGGCTCGACAACATGACGCTCGCCGACCGGGCGACAATTGCCAACATGGCGCCCGAGTATGGAGCCACCTGCGGCTTCTTCCCCGTGGACGGCGAGACGATCAACTACCTCACGCTTTCCGGGCGCGCATCCGACCGCATCGCGCTGGTCGAGGCCTACACGAAGGCACAGGGCCTTTGGCGGCAGAGCGGTTCGGCCGACCCAGTCTTCACCGACACGCTGTCACTCAATCTGGGCGAGGTGGTTCCGTCGATGGCGGGTCCGAAACGTCCGGAAGGCCGCATCGCGCTGACCGACGTCAAAACCGGCTTCGCCACCGCGCTTGCGGAGGAATACAAGAAGGCCGGCGCGCTCGATACGAAGGCGCCGGTCGATGGGCGCGACTTCGAGATCCGCAACGGCGACGTCGTCATCGCGGCAATCACGAGCTGCACCAACACGTCAAACCCGAGCGTGCTGATCGCAGCAGGGCTACTCGCTCGAAACGCTGCCAAAAAAGGCCTGACATCGAAGCCCTGGGTGAAGACCTCTCTAGCGCCCGGATCGCAAGTGGTGGCGGCCTACCTCGAGAAATCGGGGCTGCAACCCTACCTCGACAAGATCGGCTTCAACCTTGTTGGCTTCGGCTGCACCACGTGCATCGGAAACTCGGGACCGCTGCCTCCGGAAATCTCCAAGGCGATCAACGACAATGGCATTGTGGCGGCCGCCGTGCTCTCGGGCAACCGCAACTTCGAAGGCCGCGTCAGCCCCGACGTGCAGGCGAACTATCTGGCGTCGCCGCCACTGGTCGTCGCCTACGCGCTGGCGGGCAGCGTCAATCGCGACCTGACGACCGAGCCGCTCGGCATGGGTTCGGACGGACAGCCTGTGTATCTGAAGGATGTCTGGCCGACGAGCCAGGAAATCCATCAGTTCATCTCTGAGAACATCTCGCGTGGCATGTTCGAGGAACGCTACGCGGACGTGTTCAAGGGCGACGTCAACTGGCAGGGCATCAAGACCTCCACCGGGCAGACCTACGGCTGGAACGACGCGTCCACCTATGTGCAGAACCCGCCGTACTTCCAAGGCATGGCGAAGTCACCCGGTGCGCCGTCCGACATCATCGGCGCGCGCATCCTCGGTCTGTTCGGCGACAAGATAACCACCGATCACATCTCGCCTGCCGGCTCCATCAAGGCAGCGAGCCCGGCTGGCAGGTATCTGCTCGACAATGGAGTCGAACCGGTCGACTTCAACCAGTACGGCACGCGGCGCGGCAATCACGAGGTGATGATGCGCGGCACGTTCGCCAACATCCGCATCAAGAACTTCATGAACACCGATGCGGACGGCAACGTGAAGGAGGGCGGCAACACCGTCCACTATCCATCGGGCGAGAACATGTCGATCTACGACGCGTCCATGCGCTACCAGAGCGAAGGCGTCCCACTCGTTGTGTTCGCCGGTGTCGAGTACGGCAACGGCTCTTCGCGCGACTGGGCGGCGAAGGGCACCAACCTGCTGGGCGTGAAAGCCGTCATCGCGCAGTCGTTCGAGCGCATCCACCGCTCCAATCTCGTCGGCATGGGTATCGTGCCATTCGTGTTCGAGGATGGCCTGTCGTGGCAGGCTCTGGGTCTGAAGGGCGATGAGACGGTGACGATCCGCGGTCTCAGCGACGTGAGGCCGCGACAGAAGATGACGGCCGAAATCACGTTCGCCGACGGCTCGAAGAAGGACGTGCCGATTCTGTGCCGGATCGATACGCTGGACGAAATCGAATACTTCAAGAATGGCGGCATCCTGCACTACGTGCTGCGCAATCTTGCCGCCGCCTGATTGGTTCGTTTTCCAGATCGGGTCCGCGGACCCAGCGCGAGCGGCTGCCGGGAACGGCAGCCGTTCGTGTTTGCGTCCCATCGATCTACCGATGGTCGAGCCAGCACGTCCGCCTTGCCCGCAGCGCAACGGGCAGCGACGTCGACGTTGACGGTCCAGCCTGCATAACCCATTCGTGACTCGCATTTGACTTGGACGGCGTCCATGTAATGATCAGTGGGTGAAACTCCCTGCGGGAAGCCAATGTGGCGTTCGTTAAGAGATTTGAGACAGAGCTTGACATCAGCCTCCCTCGGCCCCTTTACGCGCATGGTGCGCAAGGGCCTTCTGGCGCTGGCGTGGGCTGCGACCGTGCCATTCGGGGCGGCTTTCGCACAACAGCCTCTGACCGCCGCGGACCCGCAAACGGGGCTTGGGCCTGATGGCGCGCCAGTGCCCGTTTCTGCGGTAATCGAGTTATTCACGAGTCAGGGCTGCTCGTCGTGCCCTCCCGCAGACCGACTGCTGGAGAGCTACGCCAACAGACGCGACGTGATGGCCTTGTCACTTCCTGTCGATTACTGGGATTACCTGGGCTGGAAGGACACGCTCGCATCTACGAAAAACTCGGAGCGCCAGCGGTCTTATGCGAAGGCACGCGGTGATGGCGCAGTCTATACCCCCCAGGCCGTCGTCAACGGTATGGGCCATGCCGTCGGCTCCGACCGCTCGCAGATCGAGCGGCAGATCGCCAAAACCGCGATGGAGTTTGCTGCCAAACGCGTGCCGATGCGCTTCTGGCGCACATCGAGCATGATCATCGTCGAAGTGGCTGCGAACTCAGACAATTCGGAGGTCAAGCAAGCAACTATCTGGCTGGCACCTGTGGAGGATGTGGTGGAGGTCGAAATCCGGCGCGGCGAAAACCACGGCAAGACGCTCAAGTACTTCAACGTCGTGCACGAATTGACGCCGATCGGCGTTTGGACAGGCAAACCCATGCGCATTCAGATTGCCGCGCAACCGTTCATCAGGCCGGGGAACATGCGATACGCAGTGCTGATGCAAGAGGGCGCGTCGGGTCCCATCATCGGCGCAGCGTGGCTGGGCTTGTGATACCATGCGAACGATGCTGAGAGAGCGGCGCCGCCGCAATCTCAGCTCACGAAGCCGCGATTGCGCAAGAGGCCGTCGATGGCGGGTGGACGGCCGCGAAACTTGACGTAGGCCTCCGCCGGATCACGCATGTTGCCAGCCGAATAGATGTAGCGCTTGAGCCGGTCCGCCGTCTTGCGATCGAAAACGTCGCCGGTCTCCTCGAATGCGGCGAACGCATCGGCGTCCATCACTTCCGACCACATGTAGCTGTAGTATCCGGCGGCATAGCCCGAGACGATATGCATGAAATGCGGCAGCCGGTGCCGCATGACGATCTCAGCCGGCATGCCGATCTCCCGCAGCACCTGCGCCTCGAAGCGATCGACGTCGGCGGGCGGCTCGCCCGCCGCGTAGAGCTTCATGTCGGCGAGCGCAGAAGCGGCGAACTCGACCGTTGCAAAGCCCTGGTTGAAATTGCGCGCGGCCTTAAGCTTCTTGAGCAGGCTTGCAGGCATTGGTTTGCCCGTCTTGTGGTGGAGTGCAAAGCGCGTCAGGATCTCCGGGCGGGTCAACCAATGTTCGTAGAGCTGGGATGGCAGCTCTACGAAATCCCGCGATACGGACGTGCCCCAAAGCGTGGGATAGGTGACGTCTGACAGGAGGCCGTGCAGGCCGTGGCCGAATTCGTGGAAGAGCGTGCGTGCATCGTCGAAGGACAGTAGCGCAGGCTCACCTTCAGCACCCTTGGCGAAGTTCATCACGTTGACGATTATGGGCGTCGAACCCTTGCCCAGCTTGTGCTGGCCGCGAAAGCTCGACATCCACGCGCCTGAGCGTTTCGACGATCGGGCGAAGTAGTCGCCGAGAAACACTCCGACATGTTCGCCCTTGCGGTTCTTGACCTCCCAGGCGCGCACGTCAGGGTGGTAGAGTGGGACCTCGTCTTGCAGCGTGAACGTGAGGCCGAACAGCCTGTTTGCGCAATCAAACGCGGCGGCGATCATCTGGTCGAGCTGCAGATACGGGCGAAGCTCCGCCTCGTCGATATCATAGCGAGCCTTGCGCACTTTTTCGGCGTAGTACCTCCAGTCGCAAGCCGCAATCGCGGTATTGGCGCCATCAGCGCGGGCGGCGACGGCGAGGGCTTCCTTTTCTTCCTGGGCCCTGTGGCGCGCATGCTCCCAGACCTTGCCGAGGAGTTCGTCGACCGCAGCGGGTGTCTTCGCCATGGTGTCCGACAAGGCAAACTCGGCAAACGTATCGTAGCCAAGCAAGGCCGCGTACTCCTTACGCAGTGCAACGATTTCCGAGAGGATGGCGCGATTGTCGGTGTCGCCGCCGTTGGCGCCGCGACGGATCCAGGCGTTGAATGCTTCCTCGCGCAGATCTGCCCGCGCCGAAAACGTCAGGAAGCCCTCCACGCTCGAACGCGCAAGTGTTATGACGTGCTTGCCCGCAAGGCCGCGCTCGGAAGCAGCACGCGCGGCGGCCGCGCGAAAGCCTTCCGGCAACCCTGCCAAGTCGCGCTCGCCATCGAGAATCATCTGCCAGGACTGCTCGTCCTTCAGCACGTTCTGCATGAACTGCGTCACAAGTGTCGCAAGGCGCTCCTTGATGGCGCCGATGCGTTTGCGCTGCGCCGGCTTCAATTTTGCGCCGGCACGGACGAAGGAGAGGTGGGTACGCTCCAACACTCGCAACGCTTCGGGGTCGAGCCTCAACTTGTCGCGCCGCTCGTATAGCTTATCCACGCGTGCGAACAGCCGTGCGTCGAGCAGGATCGCGCTTTCGTGGGCGGCAAAGCGCGGCGACATCTCCCGCGCAACAGCGGCGAGCGCATCTGTCGAATCGGTCGCCTCCAAGTTGGAGAACACGCGCGCGACGCGATCCAATTCGCCGCCCGCCTTTTCGAGCGCAACGATCGTGTTGGCAAAAGTGGGCCGCGCAGGATTGTCGGCGATTGCCCGAACCTCGCGGCGGTGCGCTGCGAAGGCATGTTTGAGGGCGGGCTCGAAATGGCGCGTCTCGATCCGGCTGAATGGAGCGATGCCGAAGGGCGTGCGCCACGCAGCAAGCAGCGGGTTGCCGGTAAGCGCCGTCCTTCCGGTCTTCGGTTTCGCCGCGGCTTTCGCTGCTCTCGTCATTGCCACCATCCGTCTTCGCGCTCCTTGCCTCGCCAAGTTTGCTTGCCGGCAGCGAGTATTCCCGGGATCGCTTCCGGCGCAAGCCTCGATACGGGTGGCATTGAATGCGGCAACCGGGGCGGCTCAAGCAAGACGGGAAACAGAATCAACGAAGGCCGGTTGGGGGGACCGGCCCTCGCGGGTACTGGAGAAGCACCATGCCTCAAGGAGAGGATTGCTACAGGGGACGTGCCGTCGAAACTGACCCCGGGGGGTTGGGGGCTGTTTGTCCAGAGCCAACCGGCTCGCCTCCATCGCAACGATCCTACAATCGCCTGCCTTTGTGTCTTTCCGCCGGAGAGAAGTTGACGTTGTTCAGATTATGTTGGGGCGAAATCGTGATGCCTTATCGCAGAACCGGCCGATCCATGACTTGAAACGAAAAAAGGCCCGGTCCGGGAGATGTTCTCGGAGGGAACTGGGGGCTGATTTCCGAGATAGCTACGGACCGGGCCAAGGGCCGATGTGCGTCGAGGATCGACCCGCAATGCGGCATGTTATGGGACCGAATGTGGCGTTGTCGTGAAATTTGTTGCAGATTGTAACGTCTCTGAGGCCGCTTGGCCCGCACCTGTGGCATTTGCTTTTCCAAAGTTATGGAGGTGTGGCCGAAATCCTTGAACCGCAGCGATTTTCGGGCGATCATTTCACATTCGTGTCAGGGAGGCGCCATTGAGCGAATCCGAGCCGATAATCGATCTCCGCCCGGTTCTGGCGGGGCGCTCGACGCGCGGTGCCGCCTCCGGCACCCCGGGTCAAAACACTTCCCAAACCGGCGGCGCAGGGCGCGAAACGAGCGCGAATGCAACGTTCAATCGGTGGGAGCTCAACGAGATTTTGAGGATCTACGGACGTTTTGTCGCCAGTGGCGAATGGCGGGATTATGCCATCGACATGGGGCGGGATACGGCCGTGTTCTCCATTTTCCGCCGCTCGAGCGAATGTCCGATCTACCGCATCGAAAAGACGCCGCGGCTGGCGCGGCGGCAGGGCATGTATGCGGTGGTGGCGGCGAGTGGCCTCATTCTCAAGCGCGGCCCCGACCTGCGCCGCGTGCTTGCAGTACTGGACCGGTCGCTGAAGCTGGTGACGGGGTAGGGTTTGGTTCACACGGCGGCGCGTTTCATCCACTGCTTGCCGCGTTGCCGCATAAGAAGCAGTGCAGTCTGGCTGTCGGTGGCTCACGCACTCAGGCAGCCGTGGCTTTGGCCCAGCCCGCCGCGATCAGATGTTGGATCTCGCGGACGTTTCATGGAACCACCTACACGATCCAACGTATTGTTTTGAGCATGTCTTCACGCAAAACCGCTGCACACTTTTGCGCGCCATGCAGAACGCAAGGGGCCCCGCATTAGCGGGGCCCCGAGGGTATCATCAAGGCTTTAGGACGATCATTACTCGTTCTGGCTGCCGAACAGCGACAGCATGAACTGGAACATGTTGACGAAGTCGAGATACAGGCTCAGCGCACCGAAAATCGATGCACGTTTCACCGCCTCGCCGTCGCCCGCAACCATCGCGTATTCATCCTTCAGGCGCTGTGTGTCATAAGCCGTGAGGCCAGCGAACACGAGCAGGCCAATCACCGAGATCGCGAAGTGAAGCGCGCTCGAAGCAAGGAAGATGTTCACGATCATGGCGACGATGATACCCACAACGCCCATAATCAGGAACGATCCCCACGCCGAAAGATCCTTCTTCGTGGAATAGCCATAGAGGCTCAGCGCACCGAATGCGGCGGCCGTGACGAAGAACATCTGGTAGATCGAGCCAAGCTTAAAGATCACGAAGATCGACGACAGCGAGATGCCCATCGCTACCGCAAAGGCCCAGAAGACCAGCTGTGCGGTGGAAGCGCTTGTCCGCGCAAACGAAAGGAACAGCACGAAGCCGAGCGGCAGCAGCGCAAAGACCCACTTCAGCGGCGATACCAGGATCGCTTTGCCAAGCGGCGTAACGTACATTCCTGATTTGAGCGCAAGTGCCGCTCCTGTGGCCGATTGTGCGGCCATAGCCGGGTCGTTCGTGATCATCTGGGTGTAGAGCACGTAAGCCACCACACCGGAGAGAGCCACGGCGAGTGCCATATAGTTGTAGACGCCGAGCATGAACGCGCGGAGGCCCTCGTCGATGCGCCCCACCTCGCGAGTGGCGGAGCCACCGGGGCGTGCGAACCTATCATATTGAGCCATATTAGATTTTCCCTTTCAGCCGGTTCAGTATCCGGAATTACATCAAGGAATATGAAGGTCGTCGTGCCGCCTTTCAAGTGATCCGACGAAAATTCCGATCCGTCCGCACCTATTTGGTTTTCCCGGAATTACAACAACTTCGGTTCAACCCGCCCCTTACCGTGACCGGTCAATCAGATCGCAAATAGGGTACCGGGCGGGCGCGAAGCACCTGGAGGGTGCCGAGGCCGCCGAACAGAACGACGAGACCGGTCGCCAGCCCGAGCGCCAAGGCAACCGCGCCCCACGAAAACGTAAACGCGACGTCCATGACGTTTTCCAGGGCAATCCAGGCGGACAGCGCGCCGAATGCGACGGCGAAGCCTGCCGTCGCGGCGGCGATCAGCAGATATTCCAAGATGTGGGCCGTCAGAATCCGCCTCCGCGTCGCACCAATCGCTTTCAATATTACCGCTTCGAGGATTCGGCGGCGCTGCGCGGTGGCCAGCGCTCCGGCCAGAACCAGGGCACCGGCCACCAGTGTGACCGAACCTGCCACCCGAACCGCCGCCATCACTTTGCCGAACACTGCGCCGAATGCGTTGATGGCGTCCTTGACGCGGATTGCGGTCACGGTGGGGTAGGCGCGGCCAATGGCTCGGGCAACATCCGCTTCCTCGGCAAGCGTCGAGGTCTTCGGCAGTGTGACAGTCGCCAGAACGTTATGCGGCGCGCCGGCCAGAGTGTTGGGTGAGAAGACCATGACGAAGTTGATGGCCAAGCTCTCCCAGTTCACCTCACGCAGATTGGCGATGCGCGCGGTGATGTTGCGGCCGAGAACGTTGACAGTAACCATGTCGCCGATGCCAACGCCCAGCTGATTGGCCAGCTCCTCTTCAAACGACACGAGTGGTTCGCCTGTGTAATTCTTGCCCCACCACGTGCCCTTGGTGACGGTGGAACCTTCGGGAACCTCATCCGAATACGTCAGCCCACGGTCGCCGCGCAGCACCCATTCCGCTTCGGGCGGCGCCTTGATGGCTTCCACCGGCCGGCCGCCCAGCGATACCAGACGGCCACGCAGCATCGGCGCGCGCACCATCTGTGCCTTCGGCGCGGTGCCCTTCACGATTTCCACGACATTTGGATACTCCTCCTTGGGGATATCGAGCAGGAAATAGTTGGGTGAATTCTCAGGCAGGCGGCTGGAAATCTCGCGTACCAGAGAGGCGTCCGCCAGCGCGACCGCGACCAGCAGCGACAGGCCGGCTCCCAGCGAAAGCACGACGGAACGCGTCAGTCCGCCCGGTGCGCCGAGATTGGCGAGCGCGACGGCGAGCTCGGGCCATGCGGGACGAGGCACGCGTCGGGCAAGCCCGGTAACGGCACCACCCAGCGACCAGAAGAGCGCAAATACGAGCACCAGTCCGCCGACGAAATACATAGCGATCCGCTTGGAGTCGGACGTCAGAACGACGAACGACACGAGCAGTATCCCGACGAGCGCGAGCAAGGCGACCAGGTGCGGGCGCGGCCAGCCACGACGCTCGACAACGGCATCGCGGAAGAGCACGGCAGGCGGCACCAGCTCGGCCTGGCCCAACGGCCACAATGCAAACAACAGCGCCACCAACAGGCCGTAGATCGCCGCCGCCGCAATACTCCATGGTGTGATGGACAGGTGCGTCTCGAAGGGCAGTACGTCGGCATAGAGCGAATGCAGCGTGACGGGTACGACGAGCCCGAGCGCGAGGCCGATCGCGATGCCGATCATCGCCACAATGGCGATCTGCACGAGAAAGACCTGGAAGACGACGCGCTGCGGTGCACCGAGGCTCTTCATCGTGGCGATCACCTTGCGGCGGCGGTCGACAAAGGTCTGCACGGCGTTGGCAACGCCGACACCTCCGATGAGCAGGGCGGTCAGTCCGATGAGTGTGAGAAACTGCTGCAGCCTCTCAAGCGTGCGCCTGACGCGGGGGCGCGGATCACGCTTGTCGCGCACGGTGAATCCCGCCTCCGGCAGATCGCGCTTGATCGCTTCGACAAATCCCTCGAGCGCCGCGGATTCCTGCTTCACCGTACCGCCGCCATCGGCACCCAGTCTGACTGCATAGCGCCAATTGACCAGCGAACCGGGCTTGACGAGGCCGGTCTTCTCGAGTGTTTCCTTCGAGACGAAGATGCGAGGGCCGAACGTCAGGCGATCCGACAGGCTGTCGGGTTCGGAGAGAATGGCCGCCGTTGCTCGAACCTCGATGTCACCCAAGCGGAAGCGATCGCCTATCCTCAAGCCGAGGCGCTGCAGCAGGATCGGTTCGACGGCGGCCCCGGGCACAGATTGCACGTTCGCGTCCAGCGCTTCATCGAGACGGGCTTCACCCTTCAGCCGCACCTCGCCGACGAGGGGGTAGGCGGCATCGACGCCCTTCAGTTCGACCAGCGCCTGTTCGCCATTGTCCAACGTTCGTGCCATCGTGCGCAGCGTTGCCGTCTCGCTGACGTGTCCGCGCGCTTGCAGCCAGGAAAGCTCCGTCGCGCTCGCCCGCATGTGGGTGCGCGACACGGTAACGTCACCGCCAAGGATCATCTCGCCCTGACGAGAAAGGCCGGCAGTCAGGGCATCCGACAACGCGCCAACGGCCGTGATGACCATGACGCCGAGCGCGAGGCACGCGATGAAGACGTAGAAACCCGACAGGCCTCCGCGCATCTCGCGCCACGCCAGTCGCACGACATCGGCAAAGCTCATGGCCTGTCTTTGACGCGAGGTCGGCGCACCGTGGCCAGACCTGCCGGCTGATGCGGACATGGCGGTACTCATTGGGCAGCGGTCCTGTTCGCAGTGTCTCGAATCTCATCAGCGACGATGCAACCATCGGCCATCCGCACGATCCGCTCGCACTTCGAAGCCAGAGCGTCGTCATGCGTGATGAGAACAAGGGTAGCGCCAAGACGACGGTGCAGACCGAACAGCAGCTCAATCACGTGGCTGCCGGTCTTGCCGTCGAGATTGCCGGTAGGCTCGTCAGCGAGGATGAGGCGCGGGTGCCCGGATAGAGCGCGCGCCAGCGCCACGCGCTGCTGCTCGCCGCCCGAAAGCTCCGCCGGGAAGTGTTCCGCGCGCTCGGCAAGACCCACCTCAGCCAGCAGCCCGTGTGCGACCGTCATCGCGTCGGATCGCCCCGCAAACTCAAGCGGCAGGGCGACGTTCTCGACTGCCGTCATAGTCGGTACCAAATGAAACGACTGGAAAACGATGCCAATGTCGCGCCCGCGCGCCTCGGCAAGCTCATCCTCGCTCAGCCGGGTGAAATCCTGGCCGACGACATCGACGCGGCCCGACGTCGCGCGCTCCAGGCCGGCCATGACCATCAGCAACGACGTCTTGCCCGAGCCCGACGGGCCAACGATTGCGACCGACTGACCAGGCGCGACGGAGAGCGTCACATCGCGCAAAATCTCGACAGCACCTGCGCGGCTCGTCAGCGTCAGTCCCAGATTGGAGACGTCGATGATGGGTGAGGCGCTCCGGCTCGGACCACCGCCCGCCTCGTCGTCATGTTTCTTTCGTGCTGCCAAAATCGGGCTCACTTTGCTCGTCATCGTCGATAAAGGTGGTCTTGCATCAGCCAGGCGGGCTGCCTTCGGGGTTGCGAGGCCGGGCCGTGGGGACTACGTCCATACGAGACACAATCCAGGTTATCAGGTGACCATCGGGTCAGGGCCAATACATGATTTGTCGCTGTCACTCTCGCACCATCGGCCAGACCTCGCACGTAGGGATGGTTCACGCTTTCATCAACCTCGGACTGATTTTCGCGATGCTCATGTCCCTGACCAGCGCCCAGGCCGATGCCGGTTCGGACGAGAAAATCCGCATCGTCGCGTTCGGTGACAGCCTTACGGCCGGCTACGGCCTGAAGCCGGGCCAGGCCTTTCCCGACGTGTTGCAGATGGCGCTCAACGCACGTGGTTACAATGTCGAGGTCATAAACGCCGGTGTTTCGGGCGATACGACGGCAGCCGGGCTGGTACGATTCGACTGGGCTGTGGGCGAGGACGTCGACGCGGTGATCTTGGAGCTCGGCGCGAACGACGCACTGCGCGGCCAGCCGCCCGGCGACACGCGTGCCAATCTCGACAGCATTCTGACACGGCTCGGTGCGCGGAAATTGCCGGTGCTGATCGCCGGGATGCGCTCTCCGGAAAACTGGGGCAGCGACTATCGCGACCGGTTCAATGCGGTTTTTGCCGATCTTGCAGCCAAGCACGGAGTGCTCCTCTACCCCTTCTTCCTCGATGGAGTGGCGACCGACCCGAAGCTCAACCTGGCGGACGGTCTGCATCCCAATGCCCGCGGTATCGCCATCATCGTGGAGCGGATACTGCCCAAGGTGGAGGAATTGATCGGGCGCGTTCGGACAGCGCAAGCCCGATCGGAAAAGAGTGCCGGTCGCTGAAAACCTGTGCGCTGTCATGGCTTGTCAGGTTATTGTAATACTGGCGTGAACGCCGTTGGGATCAAGTTCGGCTCTTTATCGGGTCAATGTTGCTGAAGGACCTGATGCGGTGGCTCATGTCAGTGACTGGCCGAGTTCCTCGCTGGAAGTTCGATTGCCTCGTTTTCAAGCGATCGGGCTACAGCCGGATCACCAAGTCGTATCGCGACCTCAACACGGGAGGTCTTGTGCCATGCCTCGCCTCTTTGTCGGTATCGAGCTGCCTGAAGACATCCGCGATCTCATCAACGATCTGGAGGCGCCGCTGCCGGGCGTACGCTGGATCGAAAACGACAACCTGCACCTGACTTTGCGGTTCATCGGCGACATCGACAACCGGCAGGCTCGGGAGCTGGCGGATTTTCTCTCCGCGATCGAAATTCATGCGTTCGAGATGCGTCTCGACGGTTTGGGTACGTTCGGAGGCAGGGAGCCGCGCACCCTCTGGGCAGGGGTATCGGCAGGCTCGGAACTCGATGCTCTCGCGCGCGCCACCGAACGTGCTGCGCGGGCGGCAGGCATGAAGCCTGAGAGCCGGAACTTCAAGCCGCATGTGACCATCGCCCGGCTCAACAAGGCACGTATTGAGACGCTGACGCGCTTTCTGGCGCGCCATGGTCGATTCCGCAGCGATCCGTTCGTGGTCAGCCGCTTCGTGCTCTATTCATCGAAGCCGCTGGTGGGAGGCGGCCCATATGTGGTCGAGGAGGCATACCCGCTGTCCGGTGCGGAATGGGAAGCCCACGATCAGAGTCCCGCTGACGGCGGCAACGCATGGTGAAGGCAGGGATGGGGCTCTGAGCGCTTGGCGCGATCAGCGGACATCCCCGGGCCAGACGTACTTCTGCTGCTTTCCGAAGCCGAACAGACTTCCCAAGCCCATGCCCGGCGAGGAATCGGCATTCGAGTAGCGATCTCGTGCGGCTGACACCGGGCTCGGCGCGACCGCAGGCCGCGGGTTGTGCACCGCTTGACGCTGGTCCTCGCGCGGTTGAGGCGAAGCGGCGTCCTCGCGCCGCACGGGCGTCACATTCGGCGCATGCACCAGATGTTGGTCATCGGAATTCGCCACGCGTGCAGGCGCATCGGCTGCAACGACCTCAATTTCCCGTCCGGCATCGTCGCCGGCGCTGCCTGCATGATGCGAGAAAGAATTCGGCTCGCTGCCGAACCCCACGTCACTGGCCGTAACCGTCGCCATTTCCCGCTGTGCTTCCTCCAGGGCGTATTTGAAATGGCGCAGGCGTTCGGCCGAAGACCAGGGCGGCGGACGGCAGCTGCAGCCTGGACGCAATGCCTTCCTGTAAGCAAATGCAGTGTCCAACTCGTCGTAGCGGCGACCCGACAGATCGACCATCGAAGCCATATGGGGTTCGCCCGTCTCGGAGCTATAAAACAGGCGCGAACTGCCACCGCAGGCGGCTTTGCAGCGGGCATTGTCGGCAGTCAGATTGCGCGCGCTTGTGCTGTTGGAGATGGGGAAGTAGTAGCCGTCGCACGTGCGTACGCAGACCGTGCGGACGGTGCCGGAGGCTTGTGGCAGGGATTCTGCATCAGATCGCGAGAACACGCGCGGCTGCGGCATATGGATCGGCGCGCGATAGCTCGGCATTGGCGGCGGCAGTTGCGTGTGCTCTTCTTTCGAGGTGCCTATTCCGAACAACTTCTCAAGGAACGACTGCGCAAAGGCGGGGCCGGCAACAGTCATCGAGAAAAGTGCTGCAAGAAGGCAGACGCGACATATCAGCGGCATCGGAGAACTCTATGGGCGCGGTCGATGCGCAGACGCTGCGGAATCGAATTCGTGGTCATGCTTCGTCAAACAGCGCACGTGATCCAGTCTATTGTTCCGACCATGTTTATCACGCCGAACCGCCACGCACTTCAGCTAAACATGCTCGACGGGCTCGTCCGGCGGCGAACTTCGCGGGGCATCATGCGTCACATATGGCAAAAAAAGTCTGAATCCAGGCCTGGGGCAATCCACATGGCAGCGGTTCGCACGATTGTCTGACAGTCGTTGACATCGAGCCAATCAGACTTAGTTGGATCCTTTCTGCAGTGGCCCACATGGATCGAGATCGAGCGGGCCGTTGAAGGACAAAGCTGCGCTATGTGCGGTACCGTCCACCTGCCGGGTTGGCACACCGCTTGAGAAACACAATGAACCCACCTAAGTCTACACTGGATCTCATGCTTTAGAAGAAATTGCGCGCGAACGTATCGCGTGCCGACGTGCCGCGCGGCGCGTCATAAGCATTCGGGCCGACACCCCAAATGGTCTGCTCCGCAAGCCCATTTCCTTTGGGCGTGGACCCGGACAGACTTCTTACGACTTGGCGGCTTGCGGTCTTGCCGCGTTGTGAGCGGCTCCCGGATGTGAGGCTTGTTGCGGACTGAGCGTCCGCCCGCTCTGTATCGGATTTCGTCGGCAGGGGTGGCAATTCGGCGGAACCAGCAGATTCGTCGGCGCGCTTTGCAGCGGAGGTGCCGGGTGGCAGTTGCTCCACCATGTCGAGTACAGCGTTTTCTGTTTCGGGGTTTGTCACGCGGGCGGACACGAGTGCGGGAACGCGCGTTGCCATCGTCAGCGGCGGAATCGACGCGCGCGCCTCGATCGGTTCGGTGAGCCAGGCCTGATCGGCAACGCCTGGCTTCATGTCGTCGCGGACCTGGTGATCGCTTTCATCGCGCAGCGCCAACGTCGTCGATGGATAGAGGTTCGTCCCGGCGGCCGTTTTCCGAGAGAGCGCCACGCCATCCGCATCTGCCAATTTCTGACGGAGTGCCAGCAGCTCAGCGGTATCGACCGCCTTGCCACCAGCCAGTTCTGCCTCCAGCGCGTAAAGCTCGTGGCGCTCACGCGATGCCTGTTCCCATGGCTCGGCCTTGCAAGAGCATCCTGAAACGGGGCCCCGGCGGTACTGAAATGCGGTCGGCAGCGCCAGATACGAATGTCCCGAACGATCGCGCATCATATCAGGATTGCCGCCCGGGTTGGGAAAGACGAACAAGCGAGCCGGGGAACCACAGCGCGCGGCGCATTGGGCTTCGTCCTTCGCGAAGTGGCGGCGTGTCGTGGCAAAGCTGATGGGGAAGTATGCGCCGTCACACAGGCGCACGCACATCGTCTTGTATGTCTGGCTGTCGCCATGGTGCCAAGGCGTGGCGTCGTCGGCCACGATCCGCTCCGCGGATTCCTTCTTCATCTCGGCGATTTCTTGGGGACTTAGTCGCTCGAAAAGCATCGGTGCAGGACGGGCATGCGGGAAGGCGTCCGATTCGACGCTGACGGGCATGTTACGAGTTTCGCCAGCAATGGAGCGCAGTACGCGTGGAGTCGTGCTGGCCGTCGTCGACTCCCCCAAGATCGGCAGGGTTGCTACCGCCTCGATACCGTGGATGGCCGTTCGCGCATCTCTCTCCGCCAGGTTCGCGACGACAAGGACGGCCGCGCCGATGGCCAAGACATACGCGATCAGCACCCCCAGCGCGTTGGGACTTGCCCAATCGCTTATCTGGTATCGACGCGCCACCCTCTCACTCCCACCAAACTCGGACTCGCTCGCACGCGCCCGTTACTCAAACCAAATAAGCGCCGGCCTATGCGGCTGCGCGCGCAATCAAGCCAGTGCCCCGATGATCATACACGCGCGGATCGCGCAGTAAGCTGCGATTCAGCACCGTGGCCAATCAGAAAACGTCTCGATCGGCCAGCAGGTTCCACATCTTAGCTAACGTGGAGCGAGTCGTATCGCTCCGTCGAGCCTTATTCCGCATCCATTCAGCATAACATTTTCAGCGATTTGAACGACGAGATGACCGAATTCGTCGGGGTCGCCGAGGCGCGAGGGAAAAGGCACCTGTGCAGCCAAAGCCGCGCGCGCATCATCAGGCAGCGTATCGAACATCGGCGTGCCGAAGAGGCCGGGCATAATTGCCACGGCGCGAATGCCTTCGCGCGACAGGTCACGCGCCAGTGGCAGCGTCATCGCCAATACACCGCCTTTCGAGGCGGAATAAGCGATCTGCCCCATCTGCCCTTCGACAGCAGCTACGGACGATGTCGTGATAATGACGCCGCGCTCTCCGTCCGGCTGCAGCGGCTCGAGCGTCATCATTCCAGCGGCCGACCTGGACGACATCAAGAACGTGCCGATCAAATTGACCTCGATAACCTTGCGGAACGACGCGGCGTCGTGAGCCTCGACGCTGCCGTTTTCCTTGACGCGTCGGACCGACCGTTTGCCGACGACGACACCCGCGCAATTGACCAGAATGCGTTCCTGCCCGAAGCGGTCACGCGAGGCGGCGAGCGAGGCGCCGACGCTCTCCTCGTCAGCGACATTCGTCTTGAAGTACGCGCCGCCGACCTCCTCAGCCATTGCGGCGCCCGCCGCCTCGTTGAGATCGAATATGGAGACGCGAACGCCAGCAGCCGCCAGCCGTCGAACCGAAGCCGCGCCCAGACCTGACGCACCGCCGGTGACGACCGCCGTTATCTTGTTGTCCAGTTTCATGTGTGCCCCGTTTTGCCTGCATTTTCACAAGCCGGTCGAGCGGTCGCCAAGCGCTTGGCGAAAAGGCGGCGAGAGCCCAATCATACGTGCTGTCGAATTCAGACCGCGACGTATCGTGACCCTGCTTACGCGGTGCAAGGCGAGTGCGTAAAGGGTCGATCGGGATGTGAATCGTCGCAGCCCGCGGCATAGTTAACAGTGTGTGCTGAACCTTGCGCGTCACGATGCGCGCGGCTTCTCATCCTTTAGATCAAGGTGCCGCACTGTCTGGGATGCCGGCATCGAAGCACGAAATTATCGTCAAAGTGTCAGGACCACCTTGCCCACTGCCTCTCTGTGATCCAGGATGCCGATGGCAGCGGCAATGGCGGTCAACGGGTATGTGCCGTGGATACGCGGCTTCAACCGCCCCTCGGCGATCCATGCCAGAACATCTGTCATGTTGGCGCGATGGCCAACCGGATCGCGTTTGACGGATTCGCCCCAGAAGACGCCGACCACGTCGCAGCCTTTCAGCAACACGAGATTCAAGGCGAGCTTCGGAATGTCTCCGGCCGCAAAACCAACAACGAGATAGCGTCCCTGCCACGAGATTGCACGCAGCGCCGGCTCGACGTGCGGGCCGCCGACGCAATCGTAGACGACATCGACGCCTTTCGAGCCGGTGGCCTCCTTGAGCGCCACCTTGAGATCTCCGGCTGCGTAGTCGATCAGGTCGTCCGCACCGTGTGCCTTCGCCACCGCCAGCTTCTCGGGCGAGGATGCGACGGCGATGACGCGGGCTCCCATCAGCTTGGCTATTTCAACGGCTGCGAGCCCCGCGCCACCCGACGCACCCAGCACAGCTACCGTTTCACCGGGCTTCAGGTGTGCGCGATCGCGCAGTCCGTGAATTGCGGTTCCATAGGTTATGGCGATGCCCGAAGCGACGACGTCGTCGACGCCGTCGGGTATTGGCACGCAGGACGAGGCCGGAACGGCCACCAACTCGCGCGCACCTCCCCAGCCCATATAGCAGGCAACGCGCATGCCCAGGCCGACCGTCGTGACCCCCGCACCTACCGCATCGACCACACCTGCGATTTCCCCAGACGGCGAGAACGGCAGCCCCGGTTTGTGCTGATACTTTCCGCGCGTGATCAGCGTATCGAAGAAGTTCAATGCCGCGGCATGTACACGCACGATCACCTCGCCCGGAGCGGCGTGCGGAGCGGGGATCTCCTCGACGACGAGGGATGCCGGACCATCAAGGCTCTTGCAGAGCGCTGCCTTCATGTGAAACCACCTGTCTGGGATTGCCGTTTCGGTGTAGGCAGCACGGCGCTCCGCCGCAACCGCCTTGCGAGCAGGCCGCCGCCGGGCAGAAAGCAGAACTCGCTACTTCTGTCGAGACCGAGCGATTTTTGCGGCGCCGATCCATGTTCACTGCGAAAGGTTTCAGCCATATGCAGCCCTCCAACTGGCCCCCGACACCGCGCGGCTATTTCGCGATCGGCGCGGAACGAATGTCGAAGGCGCTCAACCTTGGCAACCTCATGCGATCGGCGCACGGATTCGGTGCCAGCTTCACCTTCACCATCGGCGCAACATACCGCGCGCTGGAGGCGCGGGCAGACACGTCAAAGGGGCAGTTGCATCTGCCGCACTACAATTGGTCGAGCCTGGAGGAGATGCAGCTGCCGCAAGGTTGCGTGCTGGTCGGCGTCGAACTCATAGACGAGGCCATTGATCTGCCGAGCTTCCGACATCCGTTGCGCGCTGCGTATGTGCTCGGCCCTGAAATGGGATCACTGTCGCCAGCGTTGCTGGAACGGTGCCAGCACGTGGTGAAGATCCCGACGCGATTCTGCGTGAACGTGGCCATGGCAGGTGCGATTGTCATGTACGACCGCGTGCGCTCATTCGCCCACTTCGCCGACCGGCCGCTGAGCGCAGGTGGCCCCGTGGCGCCAACATCGCGTCTTCGTGATTAGCGAAAAAAATCGTCCAGCGGGTGACATTGAGAACATGATTCGGCTATAGGTTTCACTCGCCTGAACGAGAACCGATGGAAAGATGGACTATACAAAGATGATTTTCCGATCTGCAATCTGTCGTCCTACCGTTGTACTCTCGATCATTACCGCTGTTTGCTGTGCGACGACTGCACACGCAGCGAAGCTTGTCGACAAAGCTGGTGACTGGTCGATGTTTATTCATGATGGTGCAGAGAAGAAGATCTGTTTTATTGCGTCACAACCATCAGCCAGCACACCGAAAGATGCGAAACGCGATCAGCCGTTCTTCTATGTCTCGGCGTGGCCCAAGGATGGTGTGAAATCCGAAGTTTCGGTGCTGCTCGGCTATCCGGTGAAAAAGGGTAGCGACGTGACTGTGACGATCTCTTCGAGCACGTTCAAGTTGTTCGCTCAGGGGGATAAAGCGTTCGTGGCCGATCCGACCGATGAGCTCAAGCTCATCGACGCAATGAAGCGCGGCAGCACGATGGAAGTAAGCGCGACCGCCGAGGACGGCGTCGAAACGACGGACAAATTTTCGCTCTCGGGCGTTACGGCATCGATCAAGAACCTTGATACCAAGTGTGATTAGGACGCAAGCCTTCGCCGTCTTGCTTGCCGCCAGTATTGAGAACCATACGGCTTTCAGCGATGGTGCTCGC
This sequence comes from Hyphomicrobiaceae bacterium, assembly GCA_050246945.1. Taxonomy (GTDB): domain Bacteria; phylum Pseudomonadota; class Alphaproteobacteria; order Rhizobiales; family Hyphomicrobiaceae; genus JAEUMD01. The sequence goes on along the minus strand of JBFWVC010000001.1, from coordinate 225,645 downwards.
CGCGTGATACGCGCAGCTGAATATAGAGTGCACCTTCGCCGCCGTGGTGAAGGGCGGCCGTCGTGTAGCTCACGACCAGGGGGCGCAAGTCTGGCTCGGTCAGCCAGCGAGGCACGCTTCTGCGCAAGACCCCACGTTCGTCATTGACGCAAATTGGCTTTCGTACATCGTCCTCGTTGCCCGACGCGCGACCCTTCCCGGTGATCACAAGAACCCAGCGCAGCCCGCGTCCCTGGCAACCGCCAAGGAACGATCGCAACGCGCGATGCGCTTCGTCCTGGCGCATGCCATGCAGATCGAGTCGTGCCTCGATCTCGATACGGCCGGAACGGATGCGGCGGACGGCCTTGCGATCGAATTCCGCCAGAAGCGGAGCCCTCGGACGCGCCGGATGTGATAACGAAGCGGGCTGGGGTATCGGCGCCGGCCTGCCAACATGGCCTGCAGTCGCGACCTCTGTGAGACTGGTTTCGCTCTTCAGTCGCTGCTCGAGCTGGCTCAGTGTCTCGTTCAACTCGCTGCTCATGCTGCGCGCGGCCACCTCCGGCACGCGAGGCTTAGAACGGCGCGATTTTCGCACTGAACCAGCTACATGATCCCACAGCGCCCTGTCCTCGGCGCTAAGCTGCGGCCGTCTGGTCCGTTTCGAGGGAGGCGCATCGCGCCCGCTCATTGCTTCGCCTGACGGATGACCGGCCGCTCGCCCTTTGCCTCGATCACCGGCTCGCGCATCTTGATGCGGGGCAGCAGAACGAAAAAGGTGCCCCGGTGCTTGGTGATGCCGGCGCAGCGGCCTGCCTTGTCGCCGGAGCCACAATAGATGTCGCCGCGTTCGGGTCCGCGGATGGCAGAGCCCACATCCTGGGCGATCATCAGTCGCTGGAACGGGCGCTTGTCGGGCGCGATGTGCGTGATATCGGGAGCCGATACGTAGACCGGCGTACCGATCGCATGAAAGCGGGTGTCGACCGCCAGGCTGCGGAGCGGCGTCAGCGGTATTTCGAGCACGCCCATGGGCGCTTCCGCCTGCACGCCTTCAAGCTCACGGAAAAAGACATAGGATTGGTTCTGCCAGAGCACTTCGCGCATCTTGTCGGGGTTCTTGCGCAACCATTCCTTGAGCGCCTGAAGCGACATGCGATCGGCAGGAAACCAGCCTTTGTCGATGAGGTAGCGGCCAATCGACGTATAGGGATGGCCATTCTTGCCATCGTAGGTGACGCGAACCTGGGTGCCATCGGGCAGCGCGATTCGTCCTGAGCCCTGGATCTGCATGAAAAAGACGTCGATCGGGTCCTTTAGATAGATCAACTCCAGCTTGCGACCAGCCAATGCGCCCTCCTCGATCTGACGGCGCGTCGGATAAGGCTCGGTTCCGCCACTGGTCTTGCGGGCATGGGTCAGGCTGTCCGCCTTGGCTCCACGATCGGCCTCCGCGACGAGGTTGACCAGGTCCTTCGGCCGCCTGAGCAAGGGTGTCGTGTACTTTCCATCGGGATGACGTGCGCCCTCGACGACCGGCTCATAGTAGCCGGTAAGCAATCCTTCGGGGCCATCGTGAACGATGCCATGGGGCGTGAAGTGCGATTCGAAAAAGGCGCGAGCGGCAGCCTTCGTGGCCTTGGTCCTGCCAGTCAGCAACGCGTCGGCGTCTTCACAGGCGCTCAGCAATCCAGGCGAGGGGGGCGTGCTTCCGGAGCGTGTTCCGGCGCGCACGGCGACCAAAACACGTTCGCACGACTTGGCGAACGTCTTCAATGCCGCCAAATGATCGTCCTCCGACCAACCTGGCAACACATCAAAATCAACAGGCGTGAAGCTGAACTTTGGGGCAGCGACCGAATGCCCTGATGTTTCGGACATTGGCCCAGACTGTGATTGCGGCCTGCGTGTTCTTGAGACCTTAGACATGTCGGACAGCGGATTGACGGTGCGAGGGACGGGATTGTCGGTGCTGGGCCGTTGGGCTGGCTCGGCTGCGGCATCGCCAACCGGGCTCGTTGCAGCCGCCATGAGCAACGCCAACAGAGCACCGGCGCTCATGGCGCGCAAGAGCCGTCCGCAAATGCCCGGGGCATAGGTTCGCCTCTGCTGAGTACGGCCGACAAGGGAACCCCACTGCCCCCGAGGCGGGTCGCCGAACACTCGTGAAACCAGGCGGCCACGGCCGTCCGAAGTTTTTGGCATGGTGGTCTCCCCCGAGCCCCGTCATCCCCTGCGCGCGCTTCGTCGCTTTGCCCTCGCAAGCGCGGCAGGCGTGCAAACAGCACTGCGCGCAGTGCTATCGCCGGGCGCGCGAATACAAATGGCGGCAAATTAAAGCAGGTTCGCGGCGGACGAAACCCTGGATCAGTTCGCGTGCTGTGTCGCGACCAACCTCCAGTTGGGGTTCATGCGAGCCCGTGACGTGGAAACATCCCGGCTGAACGTCCATCGGTCCGTCACCTCGCTCACCGACTGAGGATCTCCCGCAATGACGGCACCAGCCTTGTCCCGAGTGGCGGAAATGAGCTGGCTGACGAACTTCACCGTAACGCTGGCGATGCCATCCTTTTCCTCGGCGTCGATAATATCCGCCTTGGAGATTCCGACGAATGACTGGTCGATCTGATCGCCGCGCTGCTCGCGCTCATCTATCACGGACTGGAAGCTGTCGAATACCTCCCGGCTCAGAAGATCACGCAGCAGCTTGCGATTTCCCTCCGCGAACGCCGTGACGATCAATTCGTAGGCCTGCTTGGCACCGCGCAGGAAATGCTCAGGGTCGAAACTAGAGTCGGCCTTGAAAATATCGAGCAGCCCACGCTCCACCTCGCGGTTCGATCCGGCAACGGCACGGATCCGCTCTTCGACCTCGGCAATGGCCAAACCGCCCTCGTTTGCCGCCGGAGCCGGTTGGTGTTCTCCACGCTGCGGCAAAGTAACCACCTTGTCGCGGCCGGCGGCAGACGCGGCGGTGCGCTGTTGCTCAGCTCTGTAGCGTTCCATGCGCGCGTCGTCCTCCTCGGTGCGGCGGCCTAGAACGCTGCGCAGCTTGAGTATGACGACGAGCGCCACGAGTAGGGAAATCAGTGTGATAAGATCAATTCTTCCGTCCATTGACGCGCTTTCGAGAGTGATCTGGCGGGCTATCGATCCACCGCATGTAGATGCCCTGCCGACCGAGGTCCATACCCTGCAGCAGAACAGGGCCACCGAGCGTTCGATCATTTCAGCGGGGGCGATGCCGCCAAAGACCGTTGGTATCCAAGCCAACTTAGGGCACAAACACCGGCAAGCCAACTGATGTTGCTGTCGGGAACCTAAAGTCCGGCTCGATGCCATGAGTACTTCAAATCATGGTTGAGCACCTTGCACCTGAAACTGGGGAGTGAACGGGTGCCCGACAAGAGCAGATTAGGGCGCTAATGGCGTTTTTGGCATATTCTGGATCGTTCCATCCGACTGGTGATCATGCCTTTGGGAGCGGAATGCCGAACCGGGGCCCCAGGTGACGGGATTTGGCCATTCACGACGGCAACTCGCGACGTGGTAACCTGAACTATGCAAAGCCCGATCAGAGCCATTCTTTTACTGATCTTCATCGCCGTTCCCCTGCTGGAGATCGCACTGCTGATCAAAATCGGCCAGGCAATCGGCTTCTGGGCTACGATCCTGATCGTCGTTGGCACCGCGGCTCTGGGAACTTGGCTGCTCCATTCCCAAGGCATGGAGACCCTGCGGCGCGTGCTGGCGACGATGGACGCGGGCAAGCCCCCGGTTGCACCGGTTCTGGAAGGATTTCTGCTGCTCGTGGCCGGCTTCCTTCTGCTTACTCCCGGGATCATCACCGATACCCTGGGGTTCATTCTGCTCATTCCGCACGTACGTACACTGATCGTGCGCTACGGCCTCAAACGCCTGTTCGTCGTTACGGTAGACGGCCAGTTCTGGGATGACGCGGCGGAGTCGGAGACTGACCGCAAACCCGAATGGCGGTCCGGCTCCCGACAGAAGCGGCCGCCCACGGGAGAGGGTCCGATCATCGAAGGCGAATACGAGCGACTTGAGGAACGCACCGTAGACCCGCGCCGCGGCAAGACGTAGCGATCACCGGCGAACCGCTCGATCATGGTGCGCGAACCAATGGCGTGGCGCGCCTTCTCCAAGGTTTTGCGCAGCGGTGATGGCAAGGTGGAATTGCGCGCTGCGCGCCCTCATGATAGCCACCCGCTGATCTTTCTGAGACTCCATCCAATCAAGGACGACGACTACCATGGCGGACGGCAAGAACGGCAAAGGTGCGGCTGGCGAAGCAGGCAAGCTGAAAGAGGGCGCCACCCCGATCCAGGCGCAGGTCGTCGGCCAATACATCAAGGATCTGTCCTTCGAGAATCCGAACATCGACAAGATGATGGGTGGCGGACCAGGAGAAGATCCAAACATCCAGCTCGAGGTCAACGTTGATGCACGCACAGCGGACGCGAAGAGCAACGTCTACGAAAGCGCCATCAATTTCCGCGCCCACGCGACGAGCAAGATCGGCACCATATACGAGCTGGAAGTGGTTTACGCGGGTCTGTTCCGGATCCAGAACATTCCCAAGGAGGCGATGGAGCCTTTCCTTCTGGTGAACTGCCCCGCGCTGCTGTTCCCCTTCCTGCGGCGGCTGCTCGCCGACATCACGCGCGAAGGCGGTTTCCCGCCGCTGCTTCTCGATCCGATCGATTTCGGCGCGCTTTATTTGCGACGTCAGCAAGAGTTGCAACAGCAAAAGGCCGACGCTTGATCGTGTTCAGCCCGATGTATTCTTCACGGGTAAATAGTTCAGCCAAATGGGGCTGCCGCCTCCCAGGGTCTCAACGAAGGCGCGGTGGGCGGCCTTCATCTCAGGCGTGATGCGCGGGGGCAACGACACAGGCCGGCGTGCTGCCGTCTGCGGTCCTCGTCGCGAGCGACGCTGTGCTGATTGCAATTCCGCGGTATCGGCCAATACGAGTGTCGCCTGACGCTCTCCCAGAAGCTCGATGTAGACATCGGCCAGCAAAAGCGAGTCCATCAGGGCGCCGTGCTTGACACGGTTCGAATTGTCGATGCCGTAGCGCTTGCACAAGGCGTCGAGCGTATTGGGGCCGGCCGGGTGCTTGCGTCGCGCCAGCTGCAGGGTATCGACGACACGATCCATCAGGATCGGTCCGAGCCGCAGGCGATCCAATTCCGCGTTCAAGAAGCCGATGTCGAAAGCGGCGTTATGAATGACGAGGGGGTCCTCGGCGATGAAATCGAGGAATTCCTGCGCAACTTTCGCGAACAATGGCTTGTCCAACAGGAATTGCGTCGAAAGCCCATGCACCTTCTCTGCTTCGGCGGGCACGTCGCGCTCGGGATTGATATAGATGTGATATTCGCGTCCCGTTGGTATGCGGTTGAAGAGCTCCACGCAGCCGATCTCGATCAGCCGGTCTCCCCCGTTGGGGTTGAGGCCCGTGGTTTCCGTGTCCAGCACGATCTCGCGCATCGCTTGCCAAACCTCGATGTGTTGCAAACCCAAACGCATACGACCGGCCCTGCGGCGGGCGCAACTACTGCGCCAGTCTAACCGGTGGCCCAATAGCGTTGATAGGCCGACCCTTGTCGCGTCTCCAGACGTTCAACCAGTCTATCGATTTGGGCCTCGGATTCGGAAATCGGGCCACCCGTATCCACAACGAAGTCCGCCCTGCGGCGCTTTTCGGTGTCCGGCAACTGGCGAGACAGGATCTCATCGAGCTTGTCTTGCGTCATGCCCGTGCGCGCCAAAACGCGCTCGCGCTGTGCTTCAGCCGGAGCGCTGACGACCACGGTCACATCGCAGAGCCTGTCGCCGCCGGTTTCGAACAGAAGCGGGATTTCCAGCACGGCCATAGCAGAGCCGCTCGCCACCTCGGCGCGCAGGAACTCGCGTTCCATCTCACGCACGAGCGGATGTACGATTGCTTCAAGTTTCTTGAAGCCGGCGGGTTCGGCCATCAGTGCCGCAAGGAGCCTCTGACGGTCGACTATTCCATTCACCGTCGTTCCGGGAAACGCCTCCTCGATCTGGCGAACGGCGGCGCCGGAATAGAGCTGGTGTACAGCCGCGTCCGCATCGAACACGGCAACGCCATTGGTGCGAAAACGATTTGCGGCCGTGGATTTTCCCATGCCAATGGAACCTGTCAGTCCGATCACCAGCATCAAGCGGACGCCTCCAGATCAGCGACGATCAACGCACGCAGCTCAGGCGTAACCTGCGGGCGGACACCGAACCATTTCTCGAAACCCGGCACGGCCTGATGCAGCAGCATACCGAGACCGTCGACGGCTCTGAGGCCGCGCGCGTGCGCCGACGCCAGCAACCCGGTTTCGAGCGGCACATAGACGATGTCGGCAACTATGGCGCGATCCTCGACCCGAGTGAGATTCATGGCCAAAGACCCTTGGCCTTTCATTCCGATCGTCGTCGTGTTGACGATGACGGCGGCCTCGCGGGCGGCCGCAGACCGATATTCCCAGTCAACGACCTTGATACTCGGGCCGAAATGATTGCGAAGCGCTTCCGCCCGCTCGATGGTTCGGTTTGCGACGCGGACTTCAGCGACCCCCGCTTCGAGAAATCCGTAAACGATGGCGCGGGCCGCACCGCCGGCACCCAAGACGAGAACCGGCTTGTCGCGCTGGCTCCAATCCGGAAACGAGGTCGCCAGGTGCGTCATGAATCCATAGGTGTCAGTGTTCGCCGCACAGATCCTTCCGTTCTCAAGCCAGATGGTGTTGGCAGCGCCCACGGCAATTGCAGACGCGTCCTTTTCGTCCGCCGTTTCGAATGCGATCTCTTTCAGCGGCACCGTAACATTGCAGCCAGCGTATCCAGCCTCGTCCAGTCCGCGAAGAAATTCGCGAGCATCCTCAGGGCGAACCGCGCGCTTTTCGTAGCTTCCGTCGACGCCAAGGGACTTCAGCCAATAGCCATGGATCATGGGCGATCGAGAATGCTCGATCGGCCAACCGATGACACAGGCCTTATGCATGGGAGCGGACATCCTTCCGGACTACGTGCGAATGAGACAACGGGCACGCAACTCTGCCAGCAGGGGCATCAAGGGCATTCCCAGTACGGTGAAATAATCCCCTTCAATGCGGTCGAAAAGCTGTATGCCAAGTCCTTCCATCATATAGGCACCGACGCTATCGAGGACCGTGCGACCGGCACGGCGCATGTAGTCGTCGAGGAAGGCATCCGAGAAATCGCGCACGTACATCTCCGCGGTGTCCACGGAAGACCAGAGCGATTCGCCGTTATGCGCCAGTGCGACTGCGGAATGGAGCGCGTGCACCTTGCCGCGGAACGAGGCGAGCTGGTAACGGGCGGCAACCTCGTCTTTCGGCTTGGTCAGAATTTCATCATTGAAGGCCAGTACCTGGTCGCCGCCAATAACGAACGCTTCGGGCTGCAGCCGGCTTACCGCCTCCGCTTTGGCGAGGGCCAGAATCTCGGCAACGTCGGCGGGATCGACGGTTGGTGCACCCTCCTCATCGTAGAGCGCGGCGCGGATCGCATCTTCGTCGACATCGGCGGTCTCGACGGTAAAGCTCACGCCGGCGGAGCGCAGCATCTCGCGGCGCGCGCGACTGCCCGAGGCCAGGATTATATTGGCGTCGTGATGCACTCAGATCTCCTTGGCCTCATCCGCGGCAATCTTCTTATCGTGCATCAGTTTGATGATTGCCGCCGCCGTCTCTTCGACCGACCGGCGAGTGACGTCGATAACCGGCCAGCCGTATTTGGCTGAGAGCTTTCGGGTGTAGGTGATTTCCGACGCGATAAGACTGCGGTCGACATACGTGTCGAGATCACGGTCGGCCATCATCATCGCGCGATTGCGGCGGATCTCGGCAATGCGCTCGGGCGAGGCAACAAGGCAGACGACGAAAGCCTTGTGTGGCTCGGTCAGCCGCCTCGGCAGCTCGATCTGCGGCACGAGTGGCAGGTTGGTCGTCTTGAAGCCGCGCTGGGCCAGATAAATGCTGGTCGGGGTTTTCGAGGTGCGCGAAATGCCCAGAATGCAGATGTCGGCGTCGCTCATGTTGTCGGGCAGCCGGCCATCGTCGTGCGCCATGGTGAAATTCAACGCCTCTATGCGCTTGAAATAATCCGCATCGAGAACGTGCTGGCCTGCAACCGTCGGAGTACTGGCGGCGCCCAGATAGCTCTCAAACGTCTGCATGATCGGCTGCAGGACGTGCAGACAGGGCACCTTGATCTCCCGGCAACGCCGCTCGATTTCCACCGACAGCGTCTTGTTGACGATGGTGCAAAGGACGATGCCGGGCGTCTGTTCGATCTCCTGAAGCGCGCGCTGAAGCTGACGCGGTGTTCTGACGAGTGGATAGACATGTTCTATCGCGCGCATCTCGGCGTACTGAACAGCGGCCGCCTTGGCGATCGTCGTCAGAGTTTCGCCGGTGGAGTCGGAGACGAGATGTAGATGAAAGTAGCTGGGCTGGGAGTGAACCATGACCTTGGGGCCGTCTGTGGATAAAGTGATGTGTTATCCAGTGCGTCAGCGCCAGTTGAGATCCCTGCCCGCTGTGCCTGCGCGTTTGTCCACGGTGATACTCACATTTGGGGCGTTGCGGACGAAAATTTTTGGTTGTGTCCCTCCCTGGGGATTGTCGAAGAGTACTGGGCCCCGCAAGCGGATTTCCCCAGACTGCCAACACGCGAGGCCAATACAAGGGGCGGTTCAAGCGGCTCAAGGGTCTTGAAAAATTGATCGCTTGCGGATTGGAGCCTGAGAAGACACAAGATCTCGTGGCCCGCAAATGCCGTGGCTGACAGCGGTCGGACAAGCTGGGGATGAACACGATATCTCCGACTTCCCCGCTCCTAAGAGAAACAGAAAAAATAAGAAGAAGATTCAATAAGATTGAAGTTTGCATGGCATCTGACGCACACGCACCCACTGCAGCCAACCGGCGTTTTCTGGCACCGTTCGCAGGCCAAGCCCTGTCACCTCCTCCGATCTGGCTGATGCGACAGGCCGGGCGATACCTTCCCGAGTACCGTGCAACGCGGGAGGAGGCCGGGAGTTTCCTGAAGCTCTGCTATACGCCGAGGTTGGCGGCCGAAGTGACGTTGCAGCCGATCCGCCGGTACGCGTTCGATGCAGCCATCCTTTTCGCTGACATTCTGATCGTGCCGGATGCCCTCGGGCAGGAGGTGCGCTTCGAGACAGGAGAGGGTCCAAGGCTCGATGCGATTACCGATCAGAAGGGTCTGACGCGGCTCAATCCAGATTGGACGGGGGAGAAATTCGGGCTGATTTGCGAGACGGTGCAGCGGCTGCGGCAGGATCTGCCGAGGGAGACGGCTCTGATCGGCTTCTGCGGAGCGCCGTGGACGGTGGCGACCTACATGGTGGGAGGGCAGGGCTCTCCGGATCAGGCCGATGCGCGCTCGTGGGCCTACCGGGATCCTCAAGGATTTGGCAAGCTGATAGACATTCTAGTCGGTGTTTCAGTCGATTACCTTTCGCGCCAGATCGAAGCCGGTGCCGATGCTGTACAGATCTTCGATAGCTGGGCGGGAAGCCTTCCCGACAACGAGTTCGCGCGCTGGGTGATCGATCCGACGCGAGTCATGGTCGAGGCCCTGAAGGCACGCCACCCTGGAATTCCAATCATTGGATTCCCGCGCGGGGCTGGTGCATCGGCGGCCGAGTTCGTGACGGCAACAGGGGTGGACGGGGTCAGCTGCGATACGTCGATGCCGCTTTGTGCGATGCGCGAATTGGCTGAACTGGGCGTGGTGGTTCAAGGCAACCTCGACCCCTTGCTGCTCGTCGCAGGTGGGGATGCACTCGACCAGCGTATTGACGAGATACTGGCGGCAATGCGAGGACGGAGGCATATTTTCAACCTGGGTCACGGTATCACGCCGCCGACACCACCGGAGAACGTGGCGCGCCTGGTGGAGCGGATCAGAGCTGGCGTATGAGCCGGCCGTTGCGAGCGCTATGCATCCCGACTGGCTCGCAAATCGGTACGGCAGATCCGTCCGATCGAAGTGGACTGAACGGGATCCATACGCCGGTTCACCGAAGCCGTTTATTGTGCGGCCGGTTAGTGGCAGAGTTGACCGCGGCAGGGCCTGCTCCTAAACGTGCACACATGTCCGCTGACACCGATTCACCCGCACCAACGAGCACGCCTTCGGCATCGCCTGCAAGGCGCGCGGCGGTGGCGCTCGGGCTAACGGTTGCTGCGACGGTGCTGGCCATGATGGCGATGGGTGATGCAGCCTATCCGTGGGTGAAGGCCGTGCACGTGATCGCAATCATCTCCTGGATGGCGGGGATGTTGTATCTGCCACGGCTGTTCATCTACCACTGCGAGGCGGAAAAGGGCTCCAAGCAGTCTGAAACTTTCAAGGTGATGGAGCGGCGGCTTCTGCAGATCATCATCAATCCGGCGATGATCGTTTCGTGGGTTCTGGGGTTGTGGCTCGCCTGGACGGCCGGTTTTTTCACCGAGGCATGGTTCCATGCCAAGCTTGCCCTGGCACTGATGCTATCCGGCGTTCACGGATATTTTTCCGCGACGGTCCGAGCATTTGCGGAGGATCGCAACACCAAGTCGGCGCGGCATTGGCGAATCATCAACGAGGTACCCACGCTGCTGATGATCGGCATCGTCATACTGGTGATCGTCAAGCCGTTTTAGTGCAGCGCATCTAACGTTTGGGACCCGCTCGCAGCTCGGTCTCGAACCAAACACTAGAGCCATTCAGATCCAAGGCCCGGCGCGCGCCGGCGGACGTGGACTGAGGCATGGCATCACGGGTGGCGTTCCTGGACAACATAAGGAAATTTGCAGCCCAGCTCCCGCGGAAGTGACTTTCGTGGACCCGATGCGTCTGCTATAAGGTCCGTCATCCCAATCGACTCGAGGCCTCTCCGGCCGATGAGTACCCGCCCCAGGCTCGAAGAGGTAGCCCGGCGGAGTGGTTCGCGCGGAGTCAACCCGCTCAGCCGATTTACATCCCATCCCATCACCAGGCACGGCTTCATACCTCTCCCCACCTTTGGCAAGTCGTGACCCGCTCTGGAGTTTCCTCCATGAAGGAAGTCAAGCTCGAGGACCTTAAAATCAAGTCCCCGACCGAACTGCTCGAGTTTGCCGAGCAGGTGGGCGTCGAAAACGCATCCACCATGCGCAAACAGGAATTGATGTTCGCGACGCTGAAGCAGCTGGCGACGCAGGAGGTCGAGATCGTCGGAACCGGCGTGATCGAGGTCCTGCAGGACGGTTTCGGCTTCCTGCGCTCGCCGGACGCCAACTATCTCGCCGGTCCGGACGACATCTACGTCTCACCATCGCAGATCCGCCGATTCGCACTTCGCACCGGCGATACCGTGGAGGGGCACATCCGCTCTCCCAAGGACGGCGAACGCTACTTTGCGCTGCTCAAGGTCTCGAAGATCAATTTCGAGGATCCTGAGGCAACCAAGCACAAGGTTCATTTCGATAACCTGACGCCGCTTTATCCGACGTCGTGGTTGAAGATGGAAATTGAAGATCCGACCATCAAGGATCTCTCTGCGCGGGTGATCGACATCGTCGCACCACTCGGAAAGGGCCAGCGCGGCCTGATCGTGGCGCCACCGCGCACCGGCAAGACCGTGCTGTTGCAGAATATCGCGCACGCCATCTCCTCCAATCATCCCGAATGCTTCCTGATCGTCCTCCTGATCGACGAACGACCGGAAGAGGTGACGGATATGCAGCGCTCGGTGAACGGCGAGGTGATCTCGTCCACTTTCGACGAGCCGCCATCGCGGCACGTTCAGGTGTCCGAGATGGTGATCGAAAAGGCCAAGCGCCTCGTAGAGCACAAGCGAGACGTGGTGATTCTGCTCGACTCCATCACGCGCCTCGGCCGCGCCTACAACACCGTGGTTCCCTCTTCAGGCAAGGTGCTCACGGGCGGCGTCGACAGCAACGCGCTGCAACGCCCGAAGCGGTTCTTCGGTGCGGCCCGCAACATCGAAGAAGGCGGCTCTCTGACCATCATCGCGACGGCGCTGATCGATACCGGTAGCCGAATGGACGAGGTCATCTTCGAAGAGTTCAAGGGTACCGGAAACTCGGAAATCATCCTGGACCGCAAGGTGTCCGACAAGCGCGTGTTTCCGGCGATCGACGTGGCGCGCTCCGGCACCCGCAAGGAGGACCTGCTGGTTCCGAAGGACCAGCTGAAGAAGGTCTACGTGCTTCGCCGCATTCTCAATCCGATGGGGACGATGGATGCCATCGAGTTCCTCATCGACAAGTTGAAGTCGACCAAGACCAACTCCGATTTCTTCTCACAGATGAATACGTGAGACGGGTGTCAACACTTGCGTTCGACGCTACAGTCTGAGCCCCGCAGACAGGCCGTCCGCGGGGCTTGTTCTTTGCGAAAGCGCCATCTCAGCCCGGATCTTGTGCGGGACGCCTGACGCGATGACCTCCAGGACGACCATCTTCGCATTGTCCTCCGCTCCGGGCAGGGCGGGCGTCGCTGTGGTTCGGCTGTCAGGTCCACGCGCCGGTATGGTCCTCAACTTGATGGCTGGAAAGCGGCCCAAGCCGCGTGAGGCGACCGGCCGGAAGATCGTTCATCCCACAACCGGTGAGCTTCTCGACCGCGGCGTGATCATCTGGTTTCCGGCACCAAGAAGCTTTACCGGCGAGGATGTCGCGGAGCTGCACCTACATGGCAGTGTGGCCGTGGTACGCGCGGTTCTCGCCGCGCTGGCTCTAGTGCCGGATTGCCGGCCGGCGGAGCCTGGCGAGTTTGCGCGCCGGGCCTTCGACAATGGCAAGATCGATCTCACCCAGGCGGAAGGGCTTGCCGATCTCATTGATGCCGAGACAGAGGGTCAACGCCGGCAGGCGCTGCGGCAGGCGCAGGGCGCGTTGTCATCGCTCTACGAAAGCTGGCGGCAGTCCCTTATCGACGCGGTGGGGCTCATCGAAGCTTCCATCGATTTCACGGACGAAGCCGACGTCGCCAGCGATGCCTTCGCGCAGGGGCGGACAATTGTACAGGACCTCGAGAGGCAGATCCGGCGGCATCTGGAGGATCATCATCGCGGGGAGATCCTGCGCGCGGGCTTCCAGGTCGTCCTTGCGGGGCCGCCGAACGTTGGCAAGTCGAGCCTGCTCAATGCGCTCGCCCGGCGGGACGCGGCGATCGTTTCAGAGGAGGCCGGCACGACGCGCGACGTCATTGAGGTGCGGCTCGATCTAGCCGGGCTGCCCGTCGTGGTATCCGATACTGCCGGCATACGCGATACCGACGCGGCCGTGGAGCGCGAAGGGATCCGCCGCTCGGTGGCGCGGGCGAGCGATGCCGATCTCGTCATCTGGCTCACCGACATTCATGCTCCCGAGCCTTCACTTCCCTTGGGGCTTCGTGAACTGGCGGACCGGACGCTGCTGGTGGTCAACAAGACCGACCTGGAGCTGGATCGAGGGCAGCCCGTTCTTCCGGACGACATGATCGCCATATCCGTGAGGACTGGTGCCGGTCTCGACGTGCTGACAGAGCGGCTTGCAGCAATTGCTGCCGAGCAGATTTCACCGGGAGACGCGCCTGCCCTGACCCAGGATAGGCACAGGAGGCTGCTCGAGCAGGCTGCGGAGGATCTTAGTGCTTTCCTCTCAGGTGATCCAAACCATACCGAGCTTCGTGCGGAGGACTTGCGAAGGGCGGCAGTCGCCATTGGCAGAATTACGGGCAGGATCGACGTGGAGGATGTTCTGGACCAGGTCTTCAGCCGCTTCTGTATCGGCAAGTGAATTGGCCGCCATAGCTGCCTGCAAGGCTCGACCAACATGTATCCAGGAGACCTAGAGAGTTTCGCGAAATTTCAGATCCGCTCCTCACTCTTTGCATCCTTGTTGTCGTGCTACTTATTCTCGGAGTGCCGCAGCACACTTTTGCGCGACTTGCGTTATGTTTCACGTGAATCAGAGAGTTGATCCAGCAACTTGGATGTGCAACACGAAAATTCTGATTCACGTGAAACATCCAGAGGTGGTTCCGGAACAAGGGCGGCGGTGGCGGCGAGCAGGTTTCACGTGAAACACCTTTGACCAGTGCCGCGGGCGTCATTATGTTCGCCGCGTCTGCTCCAAGAGCCTGCCGCGATGCGCGCGGCGCGAAAAGCGGGTTCCATCGGATGTCATCATCGAACTACGACGTCATTGTAGTTGGCGGCGGCCATGCCGGTTGTGAAGCTGCTGCAGCCGCGGCGCGAATGGGTGCGCGTACGGCCCTTGTTACGCATGACCGGAATACGATAGGCGAGATGTCATGCAATCCCGCCATCGGCGGTCTGGGCAAGGGACACCTTGTTCGCGAGATCGACGCGCTCGATGGAATCATGGGGCGGGTGGCGGACGCGGCCGGTATTCAGTTTCGGCTGCTGAACCGGTCCAAGGGTCCAGCCGTGCAGGGCCCACGCGCTCAGGCCGATCGCAAGCTATATCGCCTGGCAATGCAGGCGGCGCTGGCCGAACAAGCCGGTCTGGAGATTGTAGAGGGCGGCGTGGAGGATCTGCTCACCGATGAAGGTGGTGTTGCAGGTGTCGCCTTGGCTAGTGGTGAAGAACTGAGGGCGTCGGCGGTTGTGCTGACGACAGGCACCTTCCTTAACGGACTTATCCATCTGGGTGAGACGCGCATGCCGGCTGGCCGGATGGGTGCGCCTCCGGCATTGAAGCTCTCCGATCGCCTTTATGGTCTAGGGCTGCCGATGGGACGCCTCAAGACTGGGACGCCTGCCCGCCTGGCTTCGAAATCTATCGACTGGGCCAGTCTCGAACTGCAGCCCGCCGACGACGAGCCTGTGCCGTTCTCGTTTCTCACGGGGCGGATCACCAACCCCCAGGTCGCCTGTGGGATCACCACAACAACCCCAAAGACGCATGATATCATCCGGGCCAATCTTGAGCGGTCTCCGATGTACTCGGGCCAGATCACCAGCGTCGGGCCGCGCTACTGCCCGTCGATCGAGGACAAGGTCGTCCGCTTCGCAGATCGGACTGGCCACCAGGTGTTTCTGGAGCCCGAGGGGCTGGACGACGATACGGTCTATCCCAATGGTGTCTCGACGTCGCTTCCTGCGGACGTGCAGGAAGCGTTCTTGAAAACCCTCCCAGGTCTGGAGAAGGTCATCATCAAGCGTCCTGGGTATGCAATCGAGTATGATTACGTCGATCCGAGAGCTCTGACGCCGGCACTCGAGGTCAAGGTCGTGCCCGGGCTGTTCCTGGCCGGTCAGATCAACGGCACAACAGGCTACGAAGAGGCGGCGGCTCAGGGATTGGCCGCGGGTATCAATGCAGCGCTGAAGGCGGGTTCGGCTGGCTGTGGCCTTGCGGATCAAGGCGGCGTCGATGAGCGCCGGCTCGTCATTTCGCGGGCAGACGGTTATCTCGGGGTAATGATCGATGACCTCGTGACACGGGGCGTCAGCGAGCCTTATCGCATGTTCACGTCCCGGGCCGAGTTCCGCCTCAAGCTTAGAGCGGACAACGCAGATCAGCGTCTTACCCCGCTGGGTCTTCGACTTGGCTGCGTTGGTTCCGGGCGAGCCGGCGCCTACGCACTCCGCGCGCAGGCCATTGAAAAAGCGGTCGATCTTCTGGAGAGATTGACGATCTCACCTACAGACGCCGCCAAGCATGGCCTTGAGATCAACCGCGACGGACGGCGGCGATCGGCATACGAGCTGCTCTCCTATCCGGGGGTCGATCTGGCCCGTCTCGCGGCATTGTGGCCGGAACTGGTTGAAGTGGAGCCACGCATTGCCTCACAGGTCGAGATCGATGCCCGCTATGCGGCGTATGTGCGGCGGCAGGAGGAGGACGTTGCGCTTCTGCGTCGGGACGAAGCTGAGAAAATTCCCGCGGATTTTGACTATGTGATCCTGCCTGGCCTGTCGAACGAGATCAGGCAGAAGCTTAAGCAACATCGGCCATCGACGCTGGCACAGGCTGGCCGCATCGATGGCGTCACGCCGGCGGCGTTGATGTTGCTGCTTGCCCATCTCAAGGCCATGCGGCGCGAGAAGCGAAGCGCTTGATGCGCTCTTCCGACTATCTCGGGGACCAACACTTGACGTGAAACACCTCAACAGTTCTTAGGGATCGTCGGCGCAGCGTTGTGAGTTGGGTTTCACGTGGAACGGGACCCATCAATAGATGCGCCTTATTTGAGTTTACTGCCGCATGGACCAACTGGCGTCGCACGGTTGACGCGCAGAGACGCAAGAACGAGAAAAGATGATTCACGTGAAACACCGACCGGGTACGAGCACCGCATGAACTTGGTCGAGTTTGCCTGCACCTTCGATGTTTCACGTGAAACGGTCGGCAGGCTGGAAATGTATGCCGATCTGCTGAGGCGCTGGCAGAAAACTATCAATATTGTCGCTCCCAAATCGCTCGACGATGTCTGGCACCGGCACTTTGCAGATAGCGCCCAACTGTTCGCGTTCATTCCTGCTGAGGCCCGGCATCTCATCGATCTGGGTTCCGGTGGCGGGTTCCCGGGGCTGGTGCTGGCCATCCTGGCCATGGAGAAGCGTCCGCCAAACGCCGGTTCCGGCGCATTGCACGTAACGCTCGTGGAGAGTGATACCCGGAAGGCAGCGTTTCTGCGGGATGTGGCACGGCAGACGGGTATCGCTGTGGACATCATGTCGACGCGAATCGAAAGCATCACGAATTCGGCTAATGTCGCATCAGTAGACGTCATCACGTCGCGCGCGTTGGCTCCGCTTCCACGGCTGTTTGAGCTGGTCGAGCGGATGTTCGAACCTCAGACGGTCGCGTTGTTTCTGAAGGGCAAGTCCGTGCACGAAGAGGTCGAGGCCGCCCGCCGACACTGGGAATTCGGCCTGGATCTCGAGGAGAGCATCACGGATACGGATGCACGCATTGCCGTGATACGTCATTTGAAGCGCAAAGAGGGAGGGCTGATCCCGTGATATCCGAGACTGGGAGAAGCCAGGGCTTGAGAGCTCTCGCGATCGCCAATCAAAAGGGCGGTGTCGGGAAGACGACGACGACAATCAATCTGGGTACTGCGCTGGCCGCAATCGGTGAGCGCGTTCTGGTGATGGATCTCGACCCGCAAGGCAATGCGTCAACGGGACTGGGCATCGGGCCGGAAGACCGACGGCGGACGTCATACGATGTCCTTGCCGGAGAGGCGACACTTGCGGAATCGGTGTTGCCAACGGCTGTTCCAGGACTCTTCCTGCTGCCGGCGAATTCCGATCTAGTCGGTCTCGAAAACGACCTCATGGACGACAGCAACCGGGCGTTCCGTCTTCGCGATGCGCTGACGCATCTGGAAGCGGCAGCACGCACATGGCCGGAGGATCAACGGTTCAGCTATATGCTGATAGATTGCCCTCCTTCGCTTAATCTGTTGACACTCAATGCGATGGCGTCGGCGCATGCGGTGCTGGTTCCGGTGCAATGCGAGTTCTTTGCGCTGGAGGGAATCTCCCAGCTCAAGGAGACGATCGACCAGATTCGTGGATCGCTCAATCCGCGACTTGAGATCCAGGGCGTCGTGCTGACAATGCACGATGCGCGCACGCATCTGTCCCGCGAGGTTGCGGACAACGTCCGCGCCTTCTTCGGCCCGAAGGTGTACGAGACTGTCATTCCGCGCAATACCCGCGTCGCGGAGGCGCCATCGCATGGCAAGCCGATCCTCCTTTACGACTACGATTGCGCGGGCAGTCAGGCGTACATCCGGCTGGCGACCGAGATCATCGAGCGGGAGCGGCGCTACAAGGCCGCGTAGCGGTGTGTCCAAATAAAAAATTAGTTCGTAATATCAAAGAGTTGTTTGTTCAACTCGAGAAATGAGCAAGAGGGAGCTCGGGATTGAGATGACTTCACCATTGCCGAAGAGTCGTCTGGGGCGCGGATTGGCATCGCTGATCGGCGAGCCTGCGGATATTCCGTCGCGGTTGCCGCCGGAAGGCGAGCAGCGCATGCTTGGTATCGAGCAGCTGAAGGGTGGTCGCTTCAACCCGCGCAAGGATTTCCGTGAGGAGGAGCTGGCGGAGCTAGCCGAGTCGATCCGGCAAAAGGGTCTTGTGCAGCCGATTGTTGCGCGGATCGATCCGGACCAGCCGAATACCTATGAAATCGTTGCTGGCGAGCGCCGCTGGCGGGCGGCACAGAAAGCCGGATTGCACCAGGTGCCGGTCATCATCCGCGAACTCGATGATCGCGAAGTGCTGGAACTTGCGATCATCGAAAATGTGCAGCGTGCCGACCTCAATGCTATCGAGGAGGCCGGCGGTTACCGCGATCTGGTCGAACGGTTCCAGTACACCCAGGAGCAGCTTGCGGAGATCATCGGCAAGAGCCGCAGCCACGTGGCCAATACGTTGCGACTGCTGCGGCTTCCGCATGGCGTTCAGAAGATGGTCCAGTCTGGGCAGCTCGACCCTGGCCATGCGCGTGCGCTGATCGGACGGGAGGATGCGGAAGCGTTTGCGCTCCGGATCGTTGCCGAGGACCTCACGGTACGAGAGGTCGAAGCCCTGGTTCAGGAAAACATTGGTCCGGTGGGTGCGCCCAGCCCGGGGCGGAAGGCGCGGGAGAAGGACGCAGATACGCGGGCGTTCGAGAAGGAGCTTGCCGATGCGCTGGGCCTTAAAGTGGAGATCAAGCGCGGTTCCGGCGAGAGCGGCAATCTTGTCATCAAGTATGGAAATTTCGATCAGCTGGACTATATCCGCATGCGCCTGACGGGTATGGGTTCATAGCCGGGAAGCACCGGTTGCCGATACAGGCGGATCAGTCGGTGTCGGTGCAACGAAACGAATGCGGTCCAGGCGATGTCCGGGCCGCATTTTTGTTTGCTTCATGGACATGGAAAGCTTGACGTTGGAACAGTCAGTTGCTGCATTCGCGGGCAAAAGGGCCCGAGGTGGGGACGGGCACAAGAATTCGGAGTGCGATACAATGACGGCGGACGTGCTGGCGGGGCTGGTCGAGACAATCAGGGTGCGCCGCAGCGCTTCCGGCGATAGTTCGTATACGCGCCAGCTGCTGGATCAGGGCGTCGAGAAATGTGCCAAGAAGTTTGGCGAGGAAGCGTTCGAGGTTGTGATCGCGGCGATGGCGCAAAGCGACGAGCGGCTTTGCAGTGAATCCGCCGATGTGATCTACCATCTGCTCGTGCTTCTAGAATCGCGAAATATCGATTTCGGCGACGTCCTGAAAGTACTGGAGGGCCGTAAAGGTCAATCCGGCCTGGAGGAGAAGGCGGGACGGCCGAAATGAACGAGATCCTCGAAAGGCTCGCAGCGCTTTCGCCTGGCTCGCCGGAGCCGTCGAAATCGGATCTGCAGTTTTCGCCTTATCGGCAGTTCAGCCGGGAGGATTGGGCGCGGTTGCGCGCGGACACGCCTATGACGCTGTCATCGACGGAGCTCGACCAGCTGTCCGGTCTCATCGAGGAACTTTCGATCGACGAGGTGGAGAAAATCTATCTGCCGCTATCGCGATTGCTCAATCTGTATGTCGCCGCGTCGCAGGAATTGCATGCCGTCACTTCGAAGTTCCTCGGCCGGCGCGAAGTGAAGGTTCCCTTTGTCATCGGCGTGGCCGGGTCGGTTGCAGTCGGAAAGAGTACGACGGCACGCGTTCTGCGAGCCCTTCTGGCGCGCTGGCCCGATCATCCGCGCGTCGACCTGATGACAACCGATGGTTTTCTATTGCCGAACGCGGAGCTGGAGCGGCTCGGCATCATGGACCGGAAAGGGTTCCCCGAAAGTTTCGACATCGCGCGGCTTCTAAATTTTCTTGCGGATGTGAAGTCCGGTGTCGCGGAAGCGGATGCGCCTGTCTATTCGCACTTCCATTACGACATCATTCCGGGGCAGAAAATCCGCGTCGAGTGTCCCGATATTCTGATTGTCGAGGGGCTCAATGTCTTGCAGCCAGGACGTCTACCCGTCGATGGCGAAGTTATCCCGTTCGTCTCTGATTTCTTCGATTTCTCGATCTATATCGACGCGGACCCCGAGCTCATCGAGCGCTGGTATGTGACGAGGTTCATGCGACTGCGGACAACCGCGTTTCGAGATCCAGCCGCCTATTTCCATCGCTATTCGAAACTTACGAATGAAGAGGCCGAAGAGCGCGCGCTGTCGATCTGGCAATCGATCAACCTGAAAAACCTGCGCGAAAACATCCTTCCGACGCGCCAGCGCGCAAGCCTTATTCTTCGGAAGGGCCCGGATCACTCGGTGGAGCAGGTATCGCTACGACGAATCTAGAGCATGTACAGCTGAAGTGTGCCGCGGTTCAACATGAAGGACATTCTCAATCCAAAGACTTGGATCGTGTTCAATTCGTCTTCGCGGCCGGTGCAGTTTTCAAATTCGGCTTGAATAAAAATAGGGCCGCCCGGGGTCGGCGGCCCTAAAAAGACGTCTCACAAGCGGAGAGGAATTCAGGAGACGATCAAGTTGCGGTCTTGGTTGGAATTTGAAAAGCGGGCACGAGGCCCACAGCCCACTCCGAAAAAGCAAGCTGCTGGCGCAAAGCCAGAGACATATAAGGCGACCGGAAAAATTCGTTGGCCAAGGTGGTATGCGCGGCCATCAAAGTATTAGTTGCTGCAACGCCTGCACTAATTATGGTGGTGAGCATCTCGACTGCCTCAGTCGGTACGACGGAGCGGGCCGGAAGGCGCTCGCCGTCGTCGTCACTGGCATGGGCGCGTGGCTTCGACGGCGTGGACACCGCACGAGCGGCGGACCGGGCGGCGGGCGGCTGCATGGTGCCTAGCACCGCGGCAAAGTCGGCAACCGACGCGATGCGTGTGCTGGAACTCTGTTCCGCATTGGCGATGGAGTGGGCGCCAAGTGTCTTCGAACCACTGGCACGATGAGCATGATCGGGCCCGGCGGGCACCTTACGCGCGGTTGCCGGTGTTGAACGAAATGGGGCGCTCCGCCGCTTGGAGGCGGTCGATGCCGCGGCGGCGACGGCGGCGCATTCGACATCATGCATCAGTTCGGTGCGTACGGCATTGAACTTGTCGCGCAGGCGGCGGATCACGGAAGGGTCCGATACGCCCAGCGAGCGAATGGCGGTCGTCGGCTTCAACGCGGGGTTCGAGGCGATCAGCCGGGCAATTGCATCGAGCCGCTGGCGATCGTCGATACCGCTGCCTTTCGGCCGTCCACGGCGGCTCCTTGTGTCGGACATACGAATTACCTTCGGTCAATCGAATCGTGTCGATCTTCATTGTCGGAAATGAGAGTCCGATTCCAAGGAAAAAAAATCATTCCGTTTTGAAAAGCCAGAGAGGCATATACATCTGTGGCCTCGATACATCGAATTCATTTTCTGGAATTAAAGAAATGTCACCGAAATTCGCGCTTTTGAATTTCGCGGCCAATGATCTTCTAACTCATTTCTTCCCGGGTTCAGCCGATCAAATTTCGAGCCCGCGCGAGTTGGTGAAGCGGCGCATTTGGGCGTGCCCCCATGTGGGAAATCACTTCGGCTGCGGCGAGACTTCCAAGACGGGCAGCGGTTTCGAGTCCCAGTCCGGTGGTCAATCCGAATAGGAAGCCAGCTGCATAAAGATCGCCGGCACCTGTAGAATCGACGAGCGTTTCGACGGGTTCGACGGGTACCTCGAGACGGTGTCCTTCGGAGAGTATGACGGATCCCTTTTCGCTGCGCGTGAGGGCCGCGAGGCGCGCGTCGCGCGCAGCATTTTGTGCGGCTAATTCGAAATCCGATGTTTCATAAAGCGATGTAATTTCGCTCTCGTTGGCGAAGAGAATATCGACGCCATTGCGAATAAGATCGACGAACTCTGCGCGGTGGCGGTCGACGCAGAAGGAATCGGATAGCGTGAGCGCGACCTGGCGGCCCGCCGTTTTTGCGATTTTCACCGCCTGGCGAAATGCGGCTTTTGCCTCGGGCCGGTCAAACAAATAGCCTTCGAGATAGACGATCGCAGTGGAAGCGATCAGGCTGGCGTCTATTTCACCCTGATCGAGGTCGGTGGAGATGCCGAGGAATGTGTTCATCGTGCGCTCGCCATCGGGGGTGACGAGGATGAGGGAGCGCGACGTTGGCGCCTTGCCGGCGACCGGCTTTGTTTCGAAAGCGACGTTGGCGGCCTTGATGTCGTGGCCGAATATTCGTCCGAATTCGTCGTCTGCAATCTTGCCGATGAAGGCGGCGCGGCCGCCGAACGAGGCGACGCCAACCAGAGTGTTGGCTGCTGATCCACCGGATATCTCAATGGCAGGACCCATTGCGCTGTAGAGCGTCGATATCGTGGCGTCGTCGACGAGGCGCATATGGCCCTTTGGTGCATTATGGTGCGCGAGGAAGGCATCGTCGCAGCGGCCGAGGATGTCGACGATGGCGTTGCCGATGCCGACGACGTCGTAGCGAATTTCGCTCATTGAGCTGTCCCCTTTTTTCTCCTGCTGGCGGGCACTATAGAAATCGAAGTCACTGCGGCAAGTGCGGACGGACAAAAAGGACAGCCCTGTCCGGTGGAGATGGATCGGGGCGCGCGACGGCTCAGGTCTTGTGCGAAGCCAGCGACAGCAGCAAGCGCTCGGCGAGCACTTCCTCGATGGCGCTGTTGAGGCGCGCGGCGCGCAATGCATCGGCAGTTGCTGCCAGTGCCCGGTCCAGGGCCGGTCGCGACCAGCGCCGGCATTGGTCTGCAAACGCATCGCGTTGCTTGAAGTGAAGGGGGGGCCGCAGCTGGCGGATCGCTTCAGCGAGCTGGGTGCCATTGTCGATATCGGCGCGCACGCGGTGTAGTTTCTGCAGATGTTTCTGGATCGCGGCTATCACCATTTGTGGGTTCTCACCCGCAGTGACGGCGCGCGCGAACTCATCGATGGCGGATGCGGCATTGCCCGAGGTCGCAGCATTGACGATGCGATCTATGGCAAGCACGGAAGCGTCGCCAACGATAGCGTCGACGTCGTCGGCTTCAATACGGGCTTTGCCCTGGGCGAAAAGCGCCAGCTTCTCGACCTCGGCGCGCGACAGAGCACGGTCGGCGCCAAGCCGCGAAACGAGCAGCGCGCGCGCCTCTGGCGAAATCTCCAGGTTTGCGTTCTGAAGGACGTCTCGCACGAGGCTCTCGAGGTCTTGTGAATCGTCGCCATAGCAGGCGATCGCGGCGGCATGCGGTGATTTCTCAAAGGTGGCGCGCAAACTGTCAGTGGATTTCAGGTTACCGGCTTCGACGATGAGAACGCCGGCGAGATCATTCGATTGGGCCAGCTCGTTGAGGACCGTCGCATTGATGATGCGGCCGGTGGTGACGCGAACGATCTTGCGCCCACTGAACATCGGCAGCGTGCGCAGCTCCAGGCCCAGGCGATCTCGGTCGCCGTCGAGGTCGGCATCGTCCAGGCGGATGACCTCGCCCGGAGGGTTCTCGCCGGCGGCGATGCGCTTTGCGGTCTGCTGGGCGCGCTCCGTGACGAGGCCAGCGTCGGAGCCGAAAAACAGGAAAGCGCGAAAAGCCTTGTCGGGCGCAGCAAGAAATTTTCCGGCTAGATGGGCTTTGACGGCGACCATGGGGGATGTCGGGTCCAGTGCGGTCCAGTGCGATGCGATGGCATGGCGGAGAATCGCGAAACCGCCGCATCGAGGGAGCGGAGCAAAACGCTTCTTATCATGCGCACGTCATGCGCGCGAGGCTTGGAGGAGAGGGAGAAAATGGTGAAGGGTCGGAGAGGGAGGAATAATGAGCTCGCCGTGCGCCACCCGGATGGGCGGTGCGACTCATCAAGCCGGTTGCGCGAGGTAGGCAGCAACGCGGGTCTTGAGGTCCTGGGCAATGGTGTTGGCGGCGCGGTTTTCGGCATCGCGGCGGGCGCGCACATTGGCAAAAACTGACGTGAACCGCTCGAACGCGGCGCGGCCGGCGCTCTTGCCCTGCATCACGACCTGCTTGTCTGACATGCGCACGAGGCGGAAATCGGCATCCAGATTGTAGACCGAGCCCGACGCATCGCCACTGATCTTCACAAGCGTCGAGGTGATCGATTCTCGAATGACGATTTCCAGACGATAGGCGGGGGGCGACGCAGATCCTCCGCCGGTGGTCTGGAAGATGACCTCGTTGCGGATCTGCTGGCCGACGCGGCCAGGGATCGGCGCTATCTCGACCTGGGCCAGCTTCTCCGAAACCTGAGCGCCGCCGATCGAAGCCGTGCCGTAAAGCGGACGAAAACCGCTGTCGGCGCAACCGGCCGCAAGGGAGGCGGCTATCGCGACGGCAACGAACGCGCAAGAACGCCGGGCGCGGCCTGATGCTGCCCCCGCCGGTATGCCCGCGTCGCGGCTACGCGCCTCAGCCCACCACATTCACGATCCTTTGCGGTACGACGATGACTTTCTTGGGCTTTTTTCCCTCAAGAGCCCGCTTGACAGACTCCAGCTCCAAAGCCGCTGCTTCAACGTCTTCCTTGGTCGCCGTGCGCGCGATCGTCAGCTCGTCACGGCGCTTGCCGTTCACCTGTACGGCAACGGTTACAGTATCGTCAACGAGCAAGCCCGGATCGGCAGCAGGCCAGGGCTGATTGGAGACGAGGGTGTTGTAACCGAGCCGCGCCCAGCATTCTTCCGCCAAGTGCGGCATCATCGGGGCGATCATCTGAACGAGGTATTCTGCCGATTCTCTTATGGTCCAGCCGAGCCCTTCGCCGGATCTGGAGAGAGACTGCGAAAGCGTGTTGCTAAGCTCGTAAAGCCCGGCCACGGCGACGTTGAAACGCAATCCTTCGATGTTGCGGCCGATCTGATCGAGCGCCTTGTGGGTGGCGCGGCGAAGCGCCTCGGCCTCGGGGGAAAGCGTGGCGGGCAATTTCTCTCCCTTTGTCGCTGCCTTGTCGGCAGCGTCGTCAACGATGCGCCAGACGCGCTGGATGAACCGGCCGGCAGCCGCGATGCCTTCGTCGGTCCATTGCACGTCGCGCTCAGGCGGCGAATCCGACAACATGAACCAGCGGGCGCAGTCGGCACCATAGTGGGCGATGATATCGTCAGGATCGACGACGTTCTTCTTCGATTTCGACATCTTGACGATATCGCCGATCTCGATCGCTTCACCCGTTTCGATCAATTGCGCCTTGCGATCAGGACCCTCACCCTCGATCCTCACTCTGTCGGGTTCGAACCAGACGGGCTTGTTGTCGGCTTCGCGCTTGAAGTAGGTCTCGTGCGTAACCATGCCCTGGGTGAAGAGCGCGGCGAATGGTTCGCGCAGGTTCTTGGCGGCGTGGCCGGCATCGGAAATGGCGCGGAAGAAAAAGCGCGAATAAAGAAGGTGCAAAATCGCGTGCTCGATACCGCCGATGTACTGGTCGACGGGGAGCCAATAGGCGATGGCGTCCTTGTCGATCGGCACGTCGGCGTGAGGGTTGGTGAAGCGCGCGTAATACCAGGAACTATCGACGAACGTGTCCATCGTGTCGGTCTCGCGGCGTGCCTTGCTGCCGCACTTCGGACAGTCGACATGCTTCCAAGTCGGGTGGCGTTCGAGCGGATTGCCGGGCTTGTCGAAGCTGGCGTCGTCGGGGAGCTTCACCGGCAGGTCTTTTACCGGCACTGGCACGACGCCGCATGTGTCGCAGTGGATGATGGGGATCGGGCAGCCCCAGTAGCGCTGCCGCGAGATGCCCCAGTCACGCAGGCGGAAGTTGACCTTGCGCTCACCAACGGGTTTGCCAGCCAGCGTTGCCTTCTCCAGTCGGTTCGCCACTTCCGCGAATGCGGCGACTGTGTCGAGGCCATTGAGGAAGCGCGAGTTGATCATCGTGCCTTCGCCGTCGTAGGCCTCGATGCCGATCTCGAATGTGTCTTTGTCCTTGCCCGGCGGCAAAATCACCGGAACGACAGGCAAGCCATACTTGCGTGCAAAATCGAGGTCTCGCTGGTCGCCGGACGGGCAGGCGAAGATGGCGCCTGTGCCGTACTCCATCAGCACGAAGTTTGCGACGTAAACGGGCAGTGCCCACTTGGGTTCGAGTGGATGGATCGCGCGGATGCCCGTGTCGAAGCCTTTTTTCTCCGCTGTCTCGAGATCGGCAACGGAGGTGCCCATGCGGCGGCATTCCTCGCAGAAGGCGGCGAGGTCGGGATTATTCTCCGCGGCGGCCCTGGCCAGCGGATGATCGGCGGCAACTGCCAGGAACGATGCGCCGAACAGCGTATCGGGCCTGGTCGTATAGACCTGCAGCTCGTCATGGCCGGCAGGCGCGGTGCCCTTCTCGAGCGCCCAACGAACCAGAAGTCCCTCGGAGCGGCCGATCCAGTTGGCCTGCATGAGACGCACCTTCTCCGGCCACCTGTCCAGCGTAGAAAGTGCTTCGAGCAATTCCTCGGCATATTGGGTGATCTTGAAGAACCACTGGGTCAGCTCGCGCTGCTCGACCAATGCACCGGAGCGCCAGCCGCGACCGTCGATGACCTGCTCGTTGGCGAGCACCGTCATGTCGACGGGGTCCCAGTTGACCTTGGCTGACCTGCGGTAGGCGAGACCCTTATCCAGCAAGTCAAGGAACAGCTTCTGCTGGTGCCGGTAATAGTCGGGTGAGCAGGTGGCGATCTCGCGGTCCCAATCGAGCGACAGGCCCATGGACTTCAGCTGGCCCTTCATCGTCTCGATATTGGAGTAGGTCCAGGCGCCCGGGTGGGTTTTGCGCTCCATGGCGGCGTTCTCGGCGGGCATGCCGAAGGCGTCCCAGCCCATCGGATGCAGCACGTTGAAACCGCGCGCGCGCTTGTAGCGGGCGAAGACGTCGCCCATCGTGTAGTTGCGCACATGGCCCATGTGGATGCGCCCAGAAGGGTAGGGGAACATTTCCAGCACGTAGCACTTGGGGCCCTTCCGCATGCTCCTGCCCGCATTTTGCACCTGGCGGTCTGCGTCCCAGATGGCTTGCCAGTGCTTCTCGCGCTCGGGTGCGTTGTATCGTTCTTTGGCCATGGGTGCTCTTTGGAGGGGCTCGATGCCGCCAGGTTCTTGAGGATCGGTGTTTGGCGGCGTAATGAGCCCGAAAGGCCCCAGTGGGTCAAGGTGGCCGGATGACGGCGGGCGCGGGTTTGAGCGCGAACAGGAACGATTTGGCGATGGATGGTGCGGCGAGGCGGCTTTCCGATATTCAGGCGCGAATCCGCGCGGCGGCAGAAGGGCAGGGCCGCGATCCTTCCAGCGTGACGCTGATCGCGGTGTCGAAAACCTTCGAGGCCGATTCGATCCGTCCCGTGATTGCCGCGGGACAGCGGCATTTTGGGGAAAACCGCGTGCAGGAGGCGAAAGCCAAGTGGCCGGCGGTCAAGGCGGAGACGCCCGAGATCATGCTGCACCTGATCGGGCCGTTGCAGTCCAACAAGGCGAAGGAGGCGGTCGCACTTTTCGACGCCATCCACTCGATCGACCGGGAGAAGATCGCGCGGGCAGTGGCCGAGGAGATGCAGCGGCAGGGGCGTCGGCTGCAGCTGTTCGTGCAGGTGAACACGGGGGAGGAGCCGCAAAAGGCGGGCGTGATGCCGGCTGATGCCGCAGCATTCGTCAAATTGTGCCGGGATCAGCTTGGACTGGAGATCACGGGGTTGATGTGCATTCCGCCGGTGGATGAAGAGCCGGCAGTGCATTTCGCGTTCCTCGCCAAGCTGGCGCGCGAGGCGGGCGTTTCAGGTCTATCGATGGGAATGAGCGACGACTTCGAAACCGCGGTGGAGTTCGGCGCGACCCATGTGCGGGTGGGCAGCGCGATTTTCGGCGGCCGGGGGTAAGTCTAGGTGAGTTCTTGGTATCGTGCCAATAGAGAAACCGACCAGATAAAAACATGATCATCGATCTCGTATAGTACGCGAAACCTACCTCCGAATGGATATATGTACAATTTCCGGTCCGGGAAAGCGTGACAATCGAAGGAGTCGATTTCTCCATCGCGCCTCAAATAATATTTTAGGGACGCCTTCATCCATTCTCTCCGATCGGGATCCGGCATCAATCGATTTATTCCAGCCAAACTAATCTCACTGAATTCTACTTCCAAATCAATCAGCATCGATTAGCGGCCTCAATTCTTGAGCTTCCCTAATCGCACTGTCGAAGTCCTCTTGTTCAAGCTCCGTGGGGATTAAGCCAAATACAGCGTAATATGGCATAACTTCACCCATTCGAGCGGCTTTCCATGCCGCATCGTGACTCAGCTCGCTAATTTCTTTGGCGGACCGAGAGCAAACGAAGTCGATTACATCATGTAACAACCTTATTTCCGAGTTTTTAAACAAGCGGCGCTCAACTCTTTGCTGAACAATATAGTCCTTCTTCTGAAATCCAAAATAGTCTCTGGTATCAATTCTAATGGCACCTTCCTCAGCCAATTTCGAGAGTGCCCATGTCAAATGGGATGCTGTAGGTCCGAATTTTTGTTTTCGATACTCCACACCTGTCAACGGTGTTCCAGTCGACATGAAGTGCAACATGTCGGCAAAATAGAGAATTTTATGAAGCTTGACGTTGCCAAGCTCCTCGGGTTTTGAATTTTCACAAATGAAATGCACGACATCCTTGAACTTGTCGCGCTGGAATGACGGTTGCAGTGGGTCGTCCATCAAGCTCCTCCAATTCAATCCAAAATACCGCGAACGAATCGGGAACGCAAGGGGTCTCTACTCTGGTAGCATTTGATTGGGGGTTGCCTCCCGGAATATCAGAGTTTTCCAGATGAATCGGGCGCTGGCCGCCTTGGGCGGCGAGGCGCGAATGCTACCCTGCCCTTGGTGATTCGCGACCAATTTCGAATTTTCGTGCGTCTGTCCTGCGTCTCGTCCGTGCCCGTCGAAGTGTGTTCGACCCCGAGGAGATGACCCATGACTGCCAGCGCTGCCACCCTTGCCCGTGAAGCCGACGCCGCGGCCAACGATGCCGCACGCGATGCCCGCGCCGAGGTCTACGAGCGGGCGGGGGTTGAAGAGCCAAAGACGAGCGCAAAACCCACTCGCAAGGACAAGCGGATGGCGAAGGCCTCTCAATCGGGCGAGGGGTTCTTGAAATTTGTTGTCAACGTATGGGTGACGAACTTCAACTCGGTCGAGTTCGGCTTCTACAAGCACGCGCGCAACCGTGCAAAATCGCGGCAGTTCACCAAGGACATGGATGTGTTTGCCGAGGTGATCGAGAACGGCGAGCGCACCGGGCTGCTGTCCTATCGCGAGGATCTCTGGAAGGACAAGGAGGGCACCGACAAGCGGCTTGTCGTGAAGCTCTTTTCGGAGACGCTGAACTGGCGTGCGACGATGGACCTGATGCTGGCGCGGTCGCTCGCGCAGACGTTCGGCGCGCGCGGGCTACCCGTCACCACATATTCGATCAACACGAATGACGACAATTACGTCGTCTATGTCGAGCGCTCGGCCAACAAGTGGCCGCTGCTGCCGGAGTACTTCTCGTTCTTCCTGATCGACAAGGATGGCAATCCGGATTTCTACATTCTGCGGCGCGACGTCATCAACATCGGTGGCGACTACACGCTCTACAATCAGAAGGACGAAATCGTCGGCCATCTCGACGGCCGCATCATCACGCTTGGCGGCTATTGGACCGGCTACCTCAAAGAAGACATCGCCGACAAGCGGCTGTTGAACGTGATGAAGTTGCTCGCCGGCATGATCCTGTTCAACGGCTCCTGCCGCCGGCACATCAAGGCGCTCTATCGCGATATCCGCGACGGACGCGTGGAGGCGACGATCGAGCGGCAGGAGCACGATCTCTATATGAACCCGCGCCGGGTGCGGTGAGATATGGGTTCGGCGCGCGCATAGGGCTGCGAATGGCGTTTGCGCTTCAGGAGCGCCATCTGAAGCGGACCGTACTTAGAAATCGCTCAACAACCTGCCTAAAATTTAGGCTTTTAACGACCGTAGGCAGCCTATGTTTTGGGCGGTTTCTCAATGCGCGCAGGCACTTAATTGTTGGAATCTACGTAAAAACAATTGGTTATTGCTTTTCATCCCGCTGGCACGGTCCTTGATCATTGCGGCGCGCAGAGCGGCAGATCGCCCAATAGAAATGCGGCTGCCTATTTCGTCATCACAAGGACCGCTGGGGGACGCGCATGGAAGAGTTGCAACATGGCACGAACGTCTTTTTTCTCCTTATGGGCGCCATTCTGGTGTTCGCAATGCACGGGGGCTTCGCTTTCCTCGAGGTCGGTACCGTTCGGCATAAGAACCAAGTCAACGCGCTGGTCAAAATCCTCGTTGATTTCGCCATCTCAACGGTGAGCTATTTCTTTATCGGCTACTGGGTCGCCTACGGCGTGACCTTCTTCGTCAGTGCTCAAGGCCTGTCGGGCGGTGCTGAGGGCTTCCTTCCCAACGGATTCAGCCTCGTCAAATTCTTCTTCCTATGCACGTTCGCAGCTGCAATCCCCGCGATCGTTTCGGGCGGCATAGCTGAGCGCGCGCGATTCAACGCGCAAATGTTGGCGACGGCACTGATCGTTGGGCTGGCCTATCCGCTGATCGAAGGCACCGTATGGAACTCGAACTTCGGCGTTCAGGACGCAGTCTTCAAGGGCATGCTCGGCGGTGCGTTCCACGATTTTGCAGGCTCGATTGTGGTGCATGCATTTGGTGGCTGGATAGCGCTGGGTGCGGTGATGCGGCTTGGTGCCCGGACCGGCCGGTATGAAAAGGGGGGCTCCGTGGGCATACCGCCGTCGTCGATCCCCTGGCTGGCGATGGGCTCCTGGATGCTGTGTGTCGGTTGGTTCGGCTTCAATGTTATGAGTTCCCAGAGCGTGACTGGAATATCGGGTCTGGTTGCAATGAATTCGTTGATGGCGATGGTGGGCGGGATCCTCGCAGCGCTTGTTGCCGGCAAGAACGACCCAGGCTTCGTTCACAATGGCGCGCTGGCCGGCCTTGTTGCAGTCTGCGCGGGCTCAGACGTCATGCATCCCATTGGCGCGTTCGTGACCGGCGGCGTCGCGGGTGTGATTTTCGTGCAGTTCTTCCAGCGGGCTACCATCAACTGGAAGATCGACGACGTGCTGGGTGTGTGGCCGCTGCACGGCCTTTGCGGCCTGTGGGGTGGCATCGCAGCCGGCATTTTCGGACTGACCGCAATGGGTGGTCTCGGGGATGTCTCGTTCGTGTCGCAGCTGGTCGGCAGCCTATTGGGTGCAGGGTTCGGCTTCGCCGCCGGCCTCACCGTCTATTCGATCGTGGACATGCTGCTCGGCTTGCGCATGTCGGACGAGGAGCAGCGGCGCGGCGCCGATATCTCCATCCACAGCATCAGCGCCAATCCGGAAGAGGATGTGCGCATGGGGCGGGTGTGAGGATGGTCACGCGTCGGTAATGGCAAAACCGCCCCGGGGTCTTCGATCCCGGGGCGGTTACCCATTGATGAGCCCTGATCTGCGAAGGCTGCATAATCCAAAACGTGTCGGACATATTCAGATGCGCCTCCGACCCTATGAATCCTTATCGCTGTGCATGTCGTTGTCGCCAAACCGCGACGCACCTTTGCGCGACGTGCGTTAGAGCTTCTTGCAGTCGAACTTGATCTTCACCCACGGCAAATCGAGCTTGCAGGAGCCGTCGGCCGTCTTCTTCACCAGTTTGTCGAACGACAGGCCGCCGGAGCTTGGCGATGCGCCTTTGGGCGGCCGCGCCATTTGCGGTTTCCGTGTTAGCCGCGCTGCCATCCGCTGGTGCAGCGGCAGTGTCAACCTTTGCCGTAGCGGCAGATGCCTGCGGTGTCTTGGAGCCGGAAACCGTTTCGGGGCTGTCGCAAAAACATTTTTGGCGCCAATTTATGTTGGTTTAAAAAATTTTCGAATTAGCGGAAATGTACATGGCAATTAAACATTGAAAGATTGCCCATTCCGGCTCCACAAAAAGAAATAATCAGTTCTTGCATTATCACTCACTTCACGAATGGACCGTACACTTACGATCATCCAACCAACGGAAAATACAGATATTTAGCGAATTAGAGAGCCATGCCGCAAATTTGCTAAATGACGAAAAAATCCGTGGAATCATCGCGGCGTAGCGAAAACTAGTCTGAATTGAAGAAGGAGCCAGAAAATGAATCGCGACTACAATCGAATTTGGCCGAGTAGGTCGAATTACTTGCGGAGCTCTGGGAAAAACACAAGCTACGCGATGACGGAGGACGACCGCGAAAAAGCGCATATTGACGTAAGCGACGATCAACTCGGAGTGCCCGAAGCGGATGGAATTGACCTGCTGGACGACGACAGGGAGCACGATGATGACGGCATAGCGGGAACCGCCGGCTCCAGTTGCCGAAATGGCAGCAATACGTAAAGTGCAGGTGGCGGGTCCGGCGGGATCAAGTGGGGCAGGGTTGGCAAGGTCGCGGTTGCTGTTGGAGCGCTTGTTGCGATTGGAATCGTGCCAACCAAAAGGCTGGTTGCGTCAGAGAGCGCACAGGCCGTCGTCAACGCGCGTGTTGTTACGGTTCGTGCTCCGATTGACGGAGAACTGTGGTGGAGCGCGGGGTTTCATATCGGCACTGCACTCACGCGGGGCCAGATCATGATGGTCGTCAACAATCCACGTGCGGAAACCGGCCCCCTCGACGCAATCAGGCGCGAGTTGCTTCGCCTGGACGCCGAGAAGGGTACCCTTTCGGGCAAGATCGAGGCAGCGAAACAGGAGCGCATCAGCCTGCTTTCTGCCGACCAGCTGCACCGATCGGCGCGCCTCAGGCAATTCCGTGCGCGCAAGGACCAGGTGATTGCTCAAATCTCAGTTGCCACGGCAAACGAAGCGAATGCGGAGTCGAGCCTGAAAAGAACCGCGTGGCTTGCCAGTCGCGGACTTTCTACGCGTGCGCTCCTGGAGAACAAGCATCGCGATAGTGAAGTCGCCAGCCGATCCGTGATGGTCCTTCAGCATCAGCTTCGGCAGATCGAAGTCGAGCTCGATGCCGCGCTCAAGGGTATTCGGCTGACTGATGACCACAACGCGCTAAGTCACATGAAAACGCGGGCGCAGCAAATCTCCTACGAGGTCCAGGCATGGGAACTTCAACTGGGCAGCTTGGAAAAGCTGATTGAACAGTTGAATGCGGATCTCGGGCGGGAAAAGCAACGTCTTTCGGAAAAGCAGAGAGTGATTGTTTCTGCTCCGGCCGACGGGCGGGTCTGGGAGGTTCTCGCTGCTTCGGGTGAACTAGTCCAACGTGGCCAGCCTCTATTTAGGCTATTGGATTGCACCGGTGCGCTGGTCAGCACCTCGGTCAGCGAGGCGACATACAATCGGCTGCGGGTTGATGGCACAGCAACTTTCAGGTCAAGCAGCGATCTCACCGAATATCGGGGGCACATTGTAACGATGCATGGGCTTGCTGCCCCGCCTGCCAATCTGGCAATCGAGACGGCGCAACTGCGCAATGAACCATTTCGTGTCGGAGTCTACGTGCCCGATCTCGTAAAGGAGGGCACATGCACTGTTGGGCAGACCGGCATTGTCAGGTTCGATGAAGGGGCCGGGGACGGGTTCGTCAGGCGGATGCGCCATTGGTTCAATTACTGGTTACATGTGTCATGAACAACTCGATCGCACTGGCGTCGGGCATGACACTGTCCGATGCTGTGATGCCCGGCCTGGTTATCGGCGGGAGCCTGCTTCTGGTTATGCAGTCAGTCAGCCGCGCAAGCGCCGCCGCGCGCGTCGTGGTCATTAGCCTGTGTGTGTGGTTGATGTGGCGCTATATGCTTTGGCGGGTCGGCGAAACGCTGCCACCGATGGACTTTACGCTCGAGTACCTGGTCGGATTTGTGTTCATGGTCATCGAGGGGCTTTCGATGATTGGCGCTACCCTGT
Source organism: Hyphomicrobiaceae bacterium (assembly GCA_050246945.1). Classification (GTDB taxonomy): domain Bacteria; phylum Pseudomonadota; class Alphaproteobacteria; order Rhizobiales; family Hyphomicrobiaceae; genus JAEUMD01. Next base: position 191,676 of record JBFWVC010000001.1, on the reverse strand, counting down.
CGATGTTCTGGATGATTCGTGCCCGCACGCGGAGCCGGTCACAAGATGCAGATGAAGGGGTCCGGCGGTTGCGCCGCGAAAGAGCCGCGCCGTTGATCGACGTTTTTATTTGTACGTATAACGAGGGGAAGGAGGTCGTGCTGCCGACGATCAAGGGCGCGCTCGGCATCCACTATGCGAACAAGAGGGTCTGGATTCTCGACGACGGACGACGACCGTGGCTGAGGGATTTCTGCCGCAAGGCGGGCTGCGGCTATATCACGCGGCCCAACAACGAGCACGCGAAGGCTGGAAACATAAACCACGCGCTCGAATACGTGGCCGCACTGCACAGAACGCCCGAGTATGTGGCCATCCTTGACGCCGACTTCGTGTGTGAGCCACAGATTCTGGAGCGCACGCTCGCCTTGATGCACTACGACGACAGCGTAGCGGTGGTTCAAACGCCCCAGTATTTCGTCAATCCAGATCCAATCCAGCGCAATCTCTCCGCAGAGCGGGTATGGCCCGATGAGCAGCGCTATTTCTTCGATATCGTGCTCGAAGCCAAGGATGCATGGAACGCGGCGTTTTGCTGCGGAACATCCGCTCTTATCCGTTATAGCGCGCTACGGGAGATTGGCGGCATGCCGACCGGTTCGGTGACGGAAGACTACCTGTTGTCCTTGTGCTTGCGGGAGCGTGGACACCAGACGGTCTATCTCAATGAGCGGCTGTCGGTGGGGCTGGCGCCTGAAGGATTGAAGGAATACCTCACGCAGCGAAGCCGCTGGAGCCTTGGATTCGTCCAGATAGTCCGCGGGCCGCATGGGCCATTTTCAATCCGGTCGGGTATTTCCTGGGTCGATCGTCTGACGCTTATTGATACATTTCTCTATTGGAGCGCAACGCATGCGTTTCGTGTGCTTGCGATCATCATGCCGGCGCTCTTCCTGCTGTTCGACTTTAAGCCCCTCGACGCGGGACTATACGATGCAGTCGATCACATCTTCCCATTCTTTGTCGTCATGACGCTTGCCAACGGTTGGCTCACGCAGTGGCGCGTCTTGCCGATCATGTCGGATGTCAGCCAGCTTCTGTCCGCGCACACTGTGCTGCGCTCGGTTGCCGCCGGGTTGCTAAATCCCAAGAACCAGCGGTTCAAGGTCACCTTGAAGGGGGGCGATCGGAGTCGTCGGTTCATTCAGTGGCCGATGATGATCGTCTTCGCGGGATATCTGGGTGTGACGGTCGCAGCGATCCTCGTAGCATTCTTGATAAACAACGACGAGGCGATGAGAGATTCCAGCAGCATTGCGCTTGTCTGGTGTTGGTACAACTTGATCATGCTTGTCCTGGCATGTCTGGTCTGCGTAGAGAGCCCGCGCCGGGACATGGGCGGTCGCGCGATTGGGTCACTGGCGGTTTCCCATGGGGCGCAGACCGAATTCTTTCGCGCGATCGATATTACGCCGGATGGCCTGAAATTGGCGGGAAAATGTCCGTTTGTTCGGGGAGCGCGGGTGGGCGTGGGGATAGGTACCCTGAAAGTCAACGGACAGGTCGCCAGTGTGACAAAAGATCGGTTTGCGATTAGGGTCTCATGCGAGACTGACGAGTTGAAGAGAATTCTTGTGCAAACAAGCTCCACGCCGACAATCACGGGACGTTTTCAGCCGATGCAGGTCGCGTGGACCGTCATGGAGCGCGTGTTCAGATAGACATGCTTCCGCGTCGTGGGGAAACTCGTTTTGAGCTATTCCGACGCTGTCGCTCGGTGCACTTTTAGAGCACCTGCGTGGCAGCGTCGGAACCCAGGATTTTTTTATCCATATGTTGGATTCGCTGACGTTTGACGACCTTCGCCCGAGATTCAAACGTCAGATCCACAGACCTAGCAGGCGGTTGAAATATCCTTTTTGGCCGTTCAACTAAGCCTGCCAGCTTGACGAGAAGCCTTATCGTCGTAGTCGCGCACGATTGGCTCGACGACAAAGCGCCATACCCACAAGTGTCCAGTGGGCTGCTGGTCCAATTTCAACAGCCCGCTATAGCTTCTTGCAGTCGAACTTGATCTTCACCCACGGCAAATCGAGCTTGCAGGAGCCGTCGGCCGACTTCTTCACCAGTTTGTCGAAAGACAGGCCACCAGAGTTTGGCGATGCGCCTTCGGGGGCAGCGCCATCTGCGGTTTCCGTGTTGGCCGCGCTGCCATCCGCTGGTGCAGCCGCAGTGCCCGTTTCGTCGTCTTTGGGCGTGGCGGAGGAAGGGGCCGGTGCCGTTTCAGATGTTCCGGTCGAAGCCGGCGGCGCGGCCGATGCGGGTGCTGGCTCCTGCTTGGCTATTCTGACTGCGGGCGGGCTCGCAGGGCGGGGTGGGGGTGCCGTGATTGCCTCGCTCGTGGTGCTTGCGGCGGCAGTGTCAACCTTTGCCGTAGCGGCAGATGCCTGCGGTGTCTTGGTGCCGGCAACCGTTTCGGGGCTGTCGCACCGGGGCAGGTCGGCGGGGGCGCGCGTCCAGGTACGGTTCTCGGAGAACAGCTTGATGCCGGCATATCCGGTCACGCGCAGGCGATCGCTGCCGACAGGTGTCAGGGCGACATCGAATTTGCGGCCATGCTCGGGACTATAGATCCATCCGTTGTCCCAGCTGCCACCGCCGACGGGCCGGACTCCTCCGAGGATATTGGCGCCGCAGCCTTTGGCGTCGCTCTTCGACTTCACCCAGACGACCTTGCCGCAAAGCGCACCACTGCACTCGGTAATCTCGACTGCACCGCGGCCGGTGTCGTCGAGCCAGACGCCAAGGGGGCTTCCCGCGGCGGACGCCGGAATTGCGGTGAAAGTGGACATGAGGATCGCCGCAGCGGCGGCCGACCCTGGTAACGACGCGATGCGCAGCATTGGGCTTCTCCTGTCTTAGCATTGGATAAAGCGTCCTCGCACGGTGCGGGCGCTTGTGCTGTTCCCGGTGGAACAGGCTGCTCTCGACGCAAGGCCGGCAAAGCGGATAAACGTGGCGCTTCGATGAACTTCAGTGACGCAAAACGGGTGGGATACGGATCAATGGAAGGGCTCGAGGCGCTGGCAAGCGGCGCAATCATCTCGCCATTCACGCGATTGCGGCAACTTCTGGAGGGAATTGCTCCCGGCCATGATAAGCCGGTCGATTTGACGCTGGGCGAACCTCGCGAGACGATGCCGCCGTTTATCGCCGAAAAAATTTGCGAAGCGGAGGCCTTGTTTGCCAAGTATCCGCCGATCAAGGGCATCGACGAGCTGCGGCAGTCCATCGCGCAGTGGCTAGACCGGCGCTATGACCTAAAGGGGGGCGTCGCGGTCGATGCCGCGCGCGAAGTCCTGCCGGTGAACGGATCCCGAGAAGGCCTCTACTTCGCGGCGCTTCCTGCGGTCGGCCGCAAGAAGGTGAGCGGCCGGCCGGCGATCCTCATCTGCAATCCGTATTACCAGGCCTATATCGGCGCTGCGCTCGCGACGGGTGCGGAGCCCGTCTTTCTCAATGCAACCGCTGCGAGCGGTCATCTGCCTGATCTCGATGAGATCGCCGAGGACAAAGCGCTGCTCGGGCGCACGGTGGCGTTCTACCTGTGTTCGCCCGCCAATCCGCAAGGCGCGATCGCGTCGCGGGACTATGTCCTGCGCGCCTTGGAGCTCGCCCGGGCGCACAACTTCATGCTGTTCTTCGACGAGTGCTACTCCGAGCTCTACAACGGCGAGCCGCCAGTCGGCGGGCTGGAGGTCGCCGCGGCGACGCCAGAGCGGTTCTCCAACATGGTCGTCTTCAATTCGCTGTCGAAGCGCTCCAACCTGCCGGGACTGCGCTCCGGATTTTGTGCGGGCGATGCCGCGTTCATCGAGACGCTGGCGGAGGTACGCAACCTGGTGGGCCCGACGATGCCGGGGCCAATACAACACGCTTCTGCCGCGGCTTGGAGCGAGGAACAGCATGTTGCATCCAACCGGATGGCCTACCGCGCGAAGTTCGATGTGTGTGACGAGGTCTTGGCCGGCCGCTTCGGCTACCAGAGACCGGCAGGCGGCTTCTTCCTCTGGCTCGATTTGAGTCATTTTGGGGGGGGCGTTGAGGCTACGGTAACCTTATGGAAACGGTCGGGTGTCAGGGTGATACCGGGTGCTTATCTGGCACAGCCCGGACGAGACGGTCTTAACCCCGGCGCAGATTACGTGCGCGTGGCATTGGTGACGGATCCGGCAACGATCAGGGAAGCGCTCGGTAGAATTGTCTCCGTCCTAGCGTAAGAAGTTGCTGTCCCCATGTCGTTTGAGTCGCACGTTTCCACGAACAGTGCTGCCGCATTGCCGCCCCTCGAGCGACGGCTAATTGCGGCTTTGGGTCGTTTTGCAGGCGGGTTGCTGCTGCTGGTGGTGGCGGCGCTCTGGCTCAGCGTGATGACGTGGTCGGTCAATGATCCCAGTCTCACGCATGCTACGAGCGGCACGCCGCGCAACCTGATGGGTGCGCTGGGCGCAATCGTGTCCGATCTTCTGCTACAGACCCTGGGGCTGGCGACGCTGATCGTCTTGATCGTACCGCTGTTCTGGGGACTGGAGATGCTGAAGTCGTCCGGACCGGACGCGGGCATCAAGAAATCGCAATTCTTATGGCTTCCGGTGGCTGCGGTGACGGTGGCGGGTGCCTTCTCGGCGTTGCCCGTGATGGCATCCTGGCCGCTGCATCATGCGCTCGGCGGCATCGTCGGCGATACCGTATTTGCAATAAGCGCGAAACTGTTCCAGCTCATCAATACAGCGCGGGGAGGGGTCGCAGCCGGACTCGTTCTGGCGTTGGTCGCTGCCGCGGCAACGGGCCGCTCAACCGGCTTAGCATGGGCCGACGTGCTGGCAGCGCTGCAGCCTGGCAAGGTGCGGTCGCATACGGCCGGGCAAGAACGAGCTCCCCTCGATCACGCAATTGTCGGGGAAACCGTGCGTCACTATTCCGATCCGGCAGGCCGCATCGAGCCGCAGTTGATGATGCCGCCCAATGCGCTCGGCGGCGCGCGCGTGCATGGCATGGCAAGCGATCCTTCGATTTCTGATGCGCAAGATCATCCGCAAAGTGAGAACCCGATCGGCATGCCGCTCAGCGCGCGTTTCGCACGCGTCATGGCCGGCGCGCGCGGCGTGGCGCAGCGTAGCGTCGCGGTCGCGCATCATCACGCGACACGGCTCGGTGCCAGCATCCCGGGAGCTGGAGCCGACAATGGCCATGGAGCGGGCGGTTCGGCTTTTGCCAGAGGGCTGCGGCGACAAGGGTATTCGGCGCGAGCCGATGGTGGTGCGCACGGTGAGTGGCCCGCAAACGCACCGTCGTCTGGTCAAGCCAGCGGACACATTTCAGGTGCTGGCCCTGCGGGATTGCGGCCGGCACACGGATATCAGGCGGCGCCGCACGGACAACCCTACGGCTTCACACCGCCGCAGAACGACGGCGCGTTGCCCTATCGCGATGCCGATTTCGATATGACGACCGAGGAATCAAGCCGCGCCATTGCGGCCAGGTTCGCGCCGTCCGGCGTCGCCGTCGCCCATGTGCAGGAAGAGCCGGTGGGGTTCGCTCCTGTGCCGGCTGCACCAACGCCTGCAATGGCGGCGCATCATCAGGCACTTATGGAACCAAAGGCAGCTGTCGTCCCCGCACATCCTGCGGCGTCTGCTGGTAGCGCGCAAATGGCGGGTGCCGTACCGCCAAATGCGGGCGTGCCGCCACCCAAGAGCGACAGCATCGCAGCGGCGCAGACCCTCGCAAACGCAACTCCTCGCTCGGCCAAGCGCAACGCGCTGTTTGGCGGCCTGACGTTCCGTCACCAGGCGCAGACGGGCACCAAGCTTCCTTCGATCAATCTTCTTAAGAAGCCTGCACCGGGCAAGGCGGGCCCGGAATTCACGCAAACGATGCTGCGCGGCAATGCGCGTCTGCTCGAGGATGTGCTTGCCGATTTCGGCGTCAAGGGCGAGATACGTGACATTCGGCCCGGGCCAGTGGTCACGCTGTTCGAATTCGAGCCGGCGCGCGGCGTGAAGTCATCGCGTGTCATCGGACTCGCCGAAGATATCGCGCGGTCGATGAGTGCGATCTCGGCGCGCGTGGCTGTCGTTCCTGGCCGCAATGCGATCGGGATCGAACTGCCAAATTCGCGTCGCGATCCGGTGCTCCTGCGCGAGGTTCTGGAATCTGACTCCTACAAGTCACTCGATTCGGCGCTACCGATTGCGCTCGGCAAATCCATTGGTGGTGAGCCGGTGGTCGCGGACCTCGCGCGCATGCCGCATCTCCTGGTGGCGGGAACGACCGGTTCGGGCAAGTCTGTCGGCGTCAACGCGATGATCGTGTCGATGCTCTACCGCATGAGCCCGGACGACTGCCGTTTCCTCATGATCGATCCGAAGATGCTGGAGCTTTCCGTCTACAACGGCATTCCGCATCTGCTGGCGCCCGTGGTCACCGATCCGCACAAGGCGGTGACGGCGTTGAATTGGGTCGTGGGCGAGATGGAAGAGCGCTACAAGCGCATGTCGAAATTGTCGGTGCGCAACATCGACGTCTACAACAACCGGGTGCGCAATGCGAAGAAGCGCGGCGAAATGATTTCGCGCACAGTGCAGACAGGGTTCGACCGGCGCACGGGCGAAGCCATCTACGAGCAGGAGCAGATGCAGCTCGACACGATGCCCTTCATCGTCGTCGTGATCGATGAGTTCGCAGACCTGATGATGGTGGCGGGCAAGGAGGTAGAGGCTTCCGTGCAGCGTCTGGCGCAGATGGCGCGGGCGGCCGGCATCCACATCATCATGGCGACGCAGCGGCCGTCGGTCGATGTGATAACCGGTACGATCAAGGCGAACTTCCCGACGCGCATTTCATTCAAGGTGACATCCAAGATCGATAGCCGCACGATCCTCAACGAGCAGGGTGCCGAGCAGCTGCTCGGGCAGGGCGACATGCTGTTTGCCGCCGGCTCGGGCCAGGCTGGACGCGTGCATGGTGCATTCGTCGCCGACGAGGAGGTCGAGGCGATCACCGACTTCCTCAGGGCGCAGGGTGCACCTCGCTACGTTGAAGGCATCACCGATGCGCCCGAGGAGGCGTCTTCGGACGCGCAGTTGCCGCAGGGTCAGGGCGAGGAAGATCTCTATGATCGCGCCGTGGCGATCGTGCTTCGCGATCGCAAGGCTTCGACCAGCTATCTGCAGCGGCGACTCTCAATTGGCTACAACCGTGCCGCTGACCTGATCGAGCGGATGGAGGCGGAGGGCCTCATCGGCGCCGCAAATCACGCCGGCAAGCGCGAAATTCTCGCACAAGGCGGCGGTGCTCACGGCGACGGCGCGGCAGACGCCGCCTAAAACCCATTCGGGCTCCAGGGACCGGTCGGGGCCCGTTGCTGTCTGGTCCGGCTCCAATCATCCCCAACTCGATGCTCCGGTTGCCGGCACTCGACTTGTTTTGAAGGCGAGGGTCGCTAGGATCGCCAACTTCTGGTCGCAATGTTGCGGAATGCAGGGAGTGGGGAGCGTCCGTTCGGAGGCTCAAGGGGGGATTGATAGGTCCATTGATGAGCACTCGTATTATTCTCGCCGCGGCTTTGACGTGCGCGGCCGCCTCGTTTGCTCTGGCGGCGGACGAAAAGGCTCCCACTGCGGCAGGTGGTACTGTAGACGGTTCGGCATGGAGCGCGGAAATTGCTCCAGGCGGCACCAGCGGCATCACGCTCGATCCTGCTCAGACGGAAATCGTGAACAAGGTCAATGTGTACTTCAACACGATGGACAACCTGTCGGGTCGGTTTGTGCAAACCGCGGCCGATGGCAAGGTGATGAAGGGCAAGTTTTCGATGAAGCGGCCTGGTCGGTTCCGGTTCGACTATGCCCGGCCCAGTCTGCAGGTCATCATCTCGGACGGCAGAAACCTGGCGATTCAGGACCACGACCTCAATAACGAGGACCGCGTGCAACTCGACCAGACCCCGTTCCGCCTTCTGTTGCGCAAGGACGTCGATCTGGTCCGCGATGCGCGCATCTCCGAGGTCCAGGAAGGCGGCGGCCTGATCGCTCTCACGCTCCGCGACAAGAGCCCCGATACGAGCGGAGCCATCCGACTCGTTTTTGCCACGGAGCCGGAACTGGAGCTGAAGGAGTGGATCACGAGAGATGCGCAGGGGCTCGATACCAAGGTGGAGGTCGGTGATTTGGACCGGGCCAAAGAACTTGATGCGCAGCAATTCGTTATCAAGCCCATGGGGGCGGCTTTCAACCCGCGTTGAACGCGGGAAAGGGTGCCGAAGTGTGCCCTTGAGCTTATTGGGGTGTGTCTGTTCGGGCTCACCCAAGCGCTCGCGTTGGATGATTCGGGGGACTTCGATCACGTTTTCGTGATCTGGGTAGATTCCTCTGTTGAATATCCCTCTCTTCGGATTAGGTATCGTACAGACAGATGACATCACCCTGTACTCGGTAGTGCCCCCCGTCTAGCCGAAGATGTCATCTGTGGTACCGGTTTCCCTCCCGGTGCCGCGCGCGTAAAGCGCTATCGACGCTCAACCCCTCCCCCCGGGGTTGAGCGTCTTCATTTTAAGCCCCTGAAAAAACAGAAAAAATGGCGCTTCACCGCGGAGTTCATCGCGCCGCGGATGTCAGGGTTGCGTGCCATCGATGCGGACCGCGTACCCCGACGTTCAATGATTCGAAGGACCCTGTGCCGTGGTGGAAGTGGCTCCAGCGACGGCGTCCTTCTCTAGTGTGATGATCGAGAGGTCCGCTTCATACTTTTCGGCCGGGTTACGAGGCGGACTTCTCGATCCCAATCACACTAGAACTCTGAAATTGCTAGTGTCGGCAGAAACGCGAAATTCGTTCCGAGGTTGCCGCAGAATGTGACGAATTTCGCGATCACGACACTAGAGCGGTAGCAAGCTCCCGTTCGATATCTCGCATTTGGGCGGCAATGTCTCTGAGCCGGCCGACGGCTTTGGCGATGAAATGTTCGCCGAGGGCCGGATCCTCGGCGATGAGTTGGTGGATCTCGTTACGTGACAAGCGCAACGCGCGAACCTCGCTCATTGCAATGATCGACGACGTCGGCGTCAGGTCGATCAGCATGGCCATCTCGGCGATTATGGTGCCGGCGGGAAGCGGTTGCGGCGACTGCTGAAGTCCCGGTCCCGAGATCCGTTCCGCAGTGCCGGCGAAGATGATGGTTGCGGCGTCGGTCGGCTGATCGGCGGTCAAGATGGCTTGGCGGGGCTTATACACGACGCGGTCGGCGCGACGCGCGATCTCGGTGATCAGGAGTGGCGACAGTCCGTCGAGCAACGCGATCTGGCGCAGGGCGCGAATTAGGTCGTCTTTGGCCATCAAGGACGAATTCCCGTTACTGATCGAAAGTGCGAATCCCAAATAGCGCCACGACCATGCTGTCGCAGCGCGTTTGGGACGGATGTCACACCTAGGCTTGGTTGATTCGGTGGGCGGGGTCCAGAAGGACCGTGCCTATGGCGCAGCAGCCGGTGTGGATGCGCGCCAGATTGTGTCATCAATTCGCGTTCGTTTGCAGCAGGTAGCGCTTCGGGTCAGTAGCTCAGTCGGCAGTGCCGAAGGTTTGGCCCGATGCATGGGCGCCCAAGGCCGTAACAATTGTATTGAGATTGGTCAGAAACTTCTCACGTTCATGCTGGTCGAGGGCGCTCAGCACGATCTCGTCAACCTCGATCGCCGCAGGTTCTGCGCTACGCAAAGTGCGCCAGCCCTCATCGGTCAACCTTACGGCGTATGCGCGAGCATCCTCTCGCGTTCGACGGCGCTGAATAAGGTTCTTCTTGAGCATACGGCGCACGATGTCAGCGAGCGTGGAACGGTCGATGCCAGTCTTTTCGACGAGATGCGTTTGGCTCAGACCCTCGTTCTGGGCCACGGTCACGAGCACGGCGAACTGGCGCGGCGTCAGGTCCGTGGTCCCGAGCTTGCCCTGGAAAATATCGCCTGCGCATTGCCCTGCCCGATGCAAAAGATGAATCGGTGAACGCTCCAATTTTGCCGTCACGTTCTCTTCCGGCTGCACGTGCTTAACCATTTTTGTCGATGTCGCTCTGTTCGTCTCATTCGCCTTCTCACGCCACTCCCGTGGGGAGATGCTGGTTGCACCTTCGTCACAACAGGGAAGGAATACGATTCAACCGGAGAAAATACGATCAAGAGCCATGCGTCCAGCGCAAATGGACCTATTCAGAAAAAATTTCTTAAAGAGTCCAATAAACAATAATGCTCTGTCTAGAATGCTTTGTCTGGATTCGCATACCAACAATCAGCACAGATATATAGATTGCGCTATTGATCTTGATGCGTTTCGTCAGTTGTCGTCAGTTCGTGGCGCCTGATTATTCCGATCTGTGAAACGGCGAAAACCATCGTCATCGGCATAATGCCGAAAGTCTTGAATGCGACCCAGGAGTCGGTCGAGAAATTCCTCCAGACAATTTCGTTCAAGGCAGCGAGCAGGATGAAAAAGAAGCCCCACCGCCGCGTTAGAATTTGCCAACCCAAGTCGGTGAGGTGAAAGGCATCCGCAAAAACGTACTTCAAGAGTGATTTTCCAAAGAGCAAGCCGCCGAACAGGATCGCGCCGAAAAAGAGATTGACGATCGTGGGCTTGAGCTTGATGAACACGTCATCTTCAAGCCAGACGGTTAAACCGCCGAATATCATTACGAAAACGGCCGTTACGAGCGGCATGACAGCGATTTTGCCGAGGAGCCAGCGCGAGAGGGCGAGCGACAGAATCGTGGCGATCATGAAGGTCTTGGTCGCGAACTGGATGCCAGACCAGGAGTTCGAAAGGAAAAAGACCACGAGCGGCCCGATTTCGAGAATCAATTTCAAGGCTTGTAGCCCGAGGTTCTCAGGCTGGTTGTCTTTAGCTTTTATGTCTTCATGCATAATTGGTTCGGTCCACGCCAGGTAACGGAAAGCAGGCACTTCTGCAGGGATTGACGCGATGCGTTGGCCGCCAGCAAGTCGCTGAAGCCATGACGCGCGGGGGACAACGGCGCATGTGTCGCAAGCGTTGCATTGGTCCGACGCGTGTGGCCAAGCGCTTATTCAACGCGCAGCCTTGCGGTGAGAGGTCTGAGAGGTCGACGTCGCGAGCTTCCTGGGATCGACGAGCGTTTGTGCAAATTCAGCTTTGCTCGGACGCGCCAGCGGGTTGCCTGAAGGGGCTGCGGGGGGCATCTCGAATTCAGCCGGATCGGAGATCCGGTGTTTCTGCATCTGCCGGGTCAGAAGGTAGGCATAGATGCCGGACAGCGGCATGATCAGCGCGACCTTGAAGAGGATCCAGACGTTGACGCCATCCATTTGGTAGCCGAGCAACGAGTATACGTGATCGTCCTTGAAGGTCAGGCGAACGAGTTCGTTGGCTACAGCAGTAAAGACGAAGAACCAAGCGAAACTCCACGTGAAGCGGTCCCAGCCTTCCTGAGTGTAATGGAATGTCTTCTCGAAGACGTACTTGAAGAAGTTCCGCTTTAGCCAGAGGCCCCCAAACAAGAACATTGCGAACATAGAGTTGAAGATCGTCACTTTAATCTGCACCCACATCGGGTCGTGTGTGATGATCGTGAGCATGCCGAAGACAATCGTGACCGTGGAGGCGATCAAGGGGAACGCCGGCAAGCGCTTCAGCACGATTCGCATCGTCACGATCGCCATAACCGTCGTGATGAGCAGTGCGTAGGTTCCGGCCGTGATGCCATAAGCAGCGTTGACGACGAACATCGTAATGAGCGGGCCGAACTCGCTCAAGATATTGACGGTCTGCTCCATGTTGAATGGATAGAAGCGCCGCAAGCCCGTTTTCATTTGCAGGTGCCCCCCGGCCTGGCGCTGCCAGACGGCAGCTCAATCGCTGTGTTCGCGGGCGCCTGCTCCACGATCAAGTTACGCGACATCGGCAATCGCCTTTGCAAAGGATTCAGCAGCGAACGGCTGAAGGTCGTCGATGCCCTCGCCAACGCCAATCGCGTGAACGGGGAGGCCGAACTTCTCAGCAATTGCGACGATGATGCCGCCACGCGCGGTGCCATCCAATTTTGTCAGAACGAGGCCGGTCACGCCAGCGCGCTGCCGGAAAACCTCAACCTGACTCAACGCGTTCTGCCCGGTTGTTGCGTCAAGCACAAGAAGCACGTCGTGGGGTGCCGAGGAATCGAGCTTCTTCAAGACGCGGATCACTTTTTCCAGCTCGTCCATCAACGCCTGCTTGTTCTGTAGACGACCAGCGGTGTCGATGAGGAGCACGTCGTAGGCGCCGGCTTGAGCCTCCTTGAGCGCATCGAAGGCCAAGCCCGAGGAATCGGCTCCGACGTCACGCGAAATAACCTTGGCTCCGGATCTGTCGCCCCAAACCTTGAGCTGATCTATGGCGGCGGCGCGGAACGTGTCGCCTGCGGCCATCATGACTTTCTTTCCTTCGCGGGCATAACGCTGGGCAAGCTTGCCGATCGTCGTGGTCTTGCCGGTGCCGTTGACGCCGACCATCAGGACGACGTGCGGTTTGCGCTCCGAGGAGATCTCGAGCGGGCGGGCGACGGGCTCGAGCACACGCGTGACCTCGGCGGCTAGGACGCGGCGAACGTCGTCGGCCGATATGCCCTTCTGGTAGCGCCCCTGTGACAGGGCCTGGGTGATGCGCATGGACGTTTCCACCCCAAGGTCCGCCTGGATCAAAAGGTCTTCGAGATTGTCCAGCGTATCAGCGTCGAGCTTTCGTTTGGTAAATAGCCCCGAAATTCCGTCCGAGAGTTTCGATGACGTGCGGTTCAGGCCAGACTTCAAGCGATTGAACCAGCTTGTCTTTTTCTCTTCCTGGGCAGTTGAAACCGAGGCTGTGCCGAGTTCCGGTCCGAAAGTGGAGGGTTCTGGTTCCGACGATTGACGGGGCTCCGCCAATTGAGGCGCCTGGGAGGCTCCGCTCGCTGACAAATCAGCGGACGGAGAGACTTCACCTGGCGAGGCCATATTTTCGGCTTGGGTGGGCACACGCTGCTGCTCATCGGCCGCCGGGCCGGCAGGCGATTCAACTCGCGGGGGGTAATCCGGAGCCTCGGGCTTGGCCGGATCAGGCGGGGCGTCTCCCGTGAACAACCGGGAAAAAAATCCCTTTTTCCTGGCTTGTTCGCTCACGCGACCACCTCGCCCATGAGTTGAAGATCCTTGTGCCCCGTCACTCGGGCGCTGACGAATGCTCGGTCGGGGACGTCCCTGTCAAGGTGGACCTCCGCAAAATGGGGGGTCCGGCCCATGGTGTCCTTTTCCATCAAGAGTTGCACGACTTGCCCCTTCTGGTTTGCCAGATAGGTGGTCAGTGCTGCTTCGCCAAGGCTACGGAGAGTGGCCGCTCGGGCCTTCACAATCTGGCGGTCCACTTGTGGCATGCGGGCGGCAGGGGTGCCTTTCCTCGGCGAGAACGGGAATACGTGGAGATAGGTGAGGTCGCAGTCGGCGACGATGTCACGCGTGGCGGCAAACATCTCGTCCGTCTCAGTTGGAAAACCGGCAATGAGATCGGCACCGAACACAATGTCGGGGCGCAAGCGGCGGGCCTCGGTACAAAAGCGTATGGCGTCGGCGCGGGTATGGCGGCGCTTCATGCGCTTGAGGATCATGTCGTTGCCGGCCTGCATGGACAGGTGCAGGTGCGGCATTAGGCGCTCCTCCTCGGCAAGCGCGGCGAGCAGGTCGGAATCGGTCTCCACCTGATCTATCGATGACAGGCGCAGGCGCGGCAGTTCGGGGACCAGCTTGAGGATCTGGCGAACCAGACGGCCAAGCCGCATCCCACCAGGCAAATCGCCACCGTAGGACGTGATGTCGACACCAGTGAGCACGATCTCGCCGAAGCCCTGGCCGACGAGATGGCGGATTTCCGCGACGACCTCGCCCGCTGGAACCGAGCGCGACGGGCCGCGACCGAAGGGAATGATGCAGAACGTGCAGCGGTGGTCGCAACCGTTCTGCACCTGCACGTAAGCGCGGGCGCGATTGCCGAATCCATCGATCATGTGGCTCGCGGTCTCGGTCACGCTTTGGATATCGTTGACGAGAATTCCGGGGCGGTCGCCTACGGCAAGTGCCGTGAAGGTCTGGGCACGCATCTTTTCGGCGTTACCTATGACGTGGTCGACGGCATCGAGCTCGGCGAAGCGTTCCGGTTCGAGCTGGGCTGCGCAGCCTGTCACGATGATGCGCGCTTGCGGCCGTTCACGGCGCAGGCGGCGAACGGTCTGGCAGGCCTGACGGACGGCCTCGTTGGTCACCGCGCAGGTGTTGACGATAACAACGTCGTCAAGGCCGGCGGCCATTGCATGGCGGCGCATAACCTCCGATTCATATGCATTAAGGCGGCATCCGAGGGTGATGATGTGGGGCGAGCCGGCTGGCGCGGCGGGGTCGGAGAACGCATGCCCGGCGGAGCCGTCCAGGCCATCGCCTGCGGCGTCACCGTGCAATACATCGCTCCTCGTGTCGATCGTGTCGTGCATTGTCGTTGTATCGGTTGCGGGATCGGTCTCAAGCGTCATGCGGGTAGGGGGCGCAAGCCATCGCGGGCCAAAGCGCCGCGAAACTCCGTCTCTGCCGGGCCCGTCATCAGGATGTGATCATTCTGCGTCCAGGCGATGACAAGGTCGCCACCAGGCAGCGTGACGGTCACCTCGGCGTCGCGGTCGACGAGCTTCTTGCGCATGGCGGTGACAGCGGCGGCACAGGCCGCGGTTCCGCAGGCGCGCGTCAGTCCGGCACCGCGCTCCCAGGTCCGGATCTTAAGGTGTGTTCGCGAAAGAACCTGGGCGATCGAGATATTGGCACGTTCGGGGAAGATGGGATGGTTTTCCAACAATGGGCCGATCCGGCCGAGGTCTATGGCATCCACATCGTCAACCCAGAAGACCGCGTGCGGGTTGCCGACGTTGACGACTGAGGGCGAGTGCAGAACCGGGTTGTCGATGGGCCCTGCCTGCAATTCGATGGCGCGTGTATCGTGAAACTGCTCGGCGAGCGGAATGTCCTGCCAGCCGAAGCGGGGGCGGCCCATGTCGACCGTAATGCGATCGATGCTTGCGACGACAGCCTCGAGTTCTCCGGCATCCGTGTCGATCGTCAGCCGGCGTGCGCCGGTTTCTTCCGACAGGAGCCAGGCTACGCAGCGGGTTGCATTGCCGCAGGCGCCGACCTCGGAGCCGTCAGCATTCAGGATGCGCATCTTCACATCGGCGTGGCGGGAGGGCTCAAGCACAATGACCTGATCGCAACCGATGCCGGAGGATCGGCTGGCCAGATGGCGGGCCTCCTCCGCTTCGATACGCACCGGGGCAGTGCGGCCATCGACAACGACGAAATCATTGCCGAGGCCGTTCATCTTTACGAACGGGATGGTGCTGGTCGGAGCGGTCATGCGCCCATATATGGCGAGGAGGGACCAAAACACAATTCGCAAGGTGTCCAATGGACAGTTGCGGCGTGGGCGAAGTGACACGGTGGAGGAGCCTTTTGCACATCAGGAACACAGGTGGCTCGGGTGTGGGGGCGCCGTCGCCCTGGGTGATGCGGTTTCTAGGCGGCGTTCGACCGGGCGGGCGCATACTGGATGTCGCGTGCGGAAGCGGGCGGCACATGCGGGCGGCGCTCGGCGCTGGTCTCGACGTGGTCGGAGTCGATCGCGACATTTCGGGTGTGGCCGATCTTTCGGGTGCCGAAGGCGTTCAACTCATTGAAATGGATCTGGAGACAGGCGCGGACAGGCCGCTCAGCGTGCGGCTCGGTGCGGGTGGGTTCGACGGTGTTATCATCGCCAACTACCTGTGGCGGCCGATACTCAAGGATGTGGTCGCGATGGTGGGTTCGAACGGGATCTTGATCTACGAGACGTTCGCACTGGGCAACGAGCGGTATGGAAAGCCGTCGAATCCGGATTTTCTGCTGAAGCCGGGTGAGCTTCTGGAAGCGATACGCCCGGATCTCACCGCAATCGCCTATGAGCATTCGACGCTGAGCAATCCCCGGCGCGTGGTGCAACGAGTTGTCGCGGCGGGGCGCGAGCATCGCTGGCTCCAGGAGCCGCCGCCGCTCTGAGCGCGCCGTTTCTCACATCGCGAAAGAGGAGGCAACATCATGCGCAAATGGCGGTATCTCGCAGCCGTTCTGGCATCCGCGTTCGCAATGACTGCCGTGAATGCATGGTCGATGACCGTGGCGCTGGCCGCTCAGACAGATGCTCCGAAGGCGCCACCAACGCCGGTCAAGGTGGAAACGGTGGCACAGGGCCTGTCGCATCCGTGGGGGCTTCAGTTCCTTCCTGACGGGCGAATGCTTGTCACCGAGCGTGACGGGCGGCTTCGCCTGGTTGGCAAGGACGGCAGGATCTCTACGCCGGTCGAGGGGGTTCCGGCGGTCTATGCGCGAGGTCAGGGCGGCCTGCTCGACATTCGCCTTGCACCGGATTTCGCGACAAGCAGCGTAATCTACATGTCCTTTGCCGAGCCGCGGGAAGGCTGGGGCAAGAGCGGTACATCTGTCGTTCGCGCGCGGCTGGTGCTCGCAAATGGCTCGGGGCGGCTCGAAAACGTCAAAGTGATTTTCCGGCAGGAGCCGGCACAGGGTACCAGCCATCACTATGGATCGCGCGTGGTGCCGGCACCTGATGGCACCTTGTTCATTACGACCGGGGACCGCGGCAATGGCGATCTGGCGCAGGATCCGGCGACGCAACTCGGCAAGGTGATCCGCATCAATCCAGATGGCTCCGTGCCCGACGACAATCCGAAAATCCCCGGCTGGGCTCCGCAGATCTGGTCGATTGGGCATCGCAACATCCAGGGCGCCGCGATCGATACGTCCACCGGACTGCTGTGGACCGTGGAGCACGGTGCACGCGGCGGCGACGAACTCAATCAACCACAGGCCGGCAAGAACTATGGCTGGCCCATCATCAGCTACGGCCGCAACTACTCGGGCACCAAGATCGGAGAGGGGACGAACAAGGACGGGATGGAGCAGCCGGTCTACTATTGGGATCCGTCGATCGCAACATCGAGCCTAGCGTTCTACAGCAACACCCTGTTCGCTGGATGGAACGGCAATATTCTCGTGGGAGGGCTGGCAGGCGCGCGATTGTCGCGTCTCGTGGTCAAGGGAGGCAACGTCGTTGCCGAAGAAGTACTTTTGTCCGATCGAGGAGATCGGATTCGCGACGTGCGCGTGGGGTCTGACGGAGCGGTTTACGTACTGGTCGACGATGGCGAGGGCTCGATATTGAAACTCACTCCCGCCGCGCCTTGATGTGATGCACTGCAGCGCAAGTTGCGGCGATGACTGGCGCTGTGCGCATTGTACCTTGCGGGCCGGTCGTCCATTATTGCCCCGACACGGAGCTTTAAATCTGATCTGAAGGGCGGACGGCATGACGGATGAGGCGGGAACGGCGGCGACCCAGGTCCGAGCAGGCGGTGACGGCGCGGCCAGGGACGGACGCGTCGGCAACATCAAGGCGCAATGGCCGGGCGTCTACAAGATTACCTTCGAAGACCTGATCGAGGTGACCGCGGCGGGCATCAACGATTTTCGAAGCGCGCCCAAGTACGGGTTGTTTTTCGGCGGGATGTACGCGGTTGCCGGCTGGGTGCTCCTGCTGATGCTGTGGCTGTTCGAGCTGTATTATCTTGTCTATCCGATTGCCATGGGCTTTGCGCTCATCGCTCCGTTCGCCAGCGTCGGATTCTATTCGGTGAGCGACTTCCTGGAAAAGGGCAAACCGCTATCGTGGCCGGCCGTATTCGGCGCGGTGCGCGATGCCTCCAAGCGCGATCTGAGATGGATGGCACTGATCACCGGGTTCACGTTCTTCATGTGGATCGACTATGCCGTGATCATCTTCCTGTCGTTCATGGGTTTCGATGCCCTCGGACCGCAAGCCTTCGATCTCATCGTGAACACGAGAGAGGGATGGATGTTCCTGGTTGCTGGTCACATCGCCGGCGCGGTCATAGCGATCATCGTGTTCTCGATCTCGGTGGTGACGTACCCCATGCTCTATGATCGCGACATCGATTTCGTGACGGCGATGGTAACGAGCGTGAGGCTGGTCTTCGCCAATCCGGTGACGATGCTCGGCTGGTGCGCGTTCATCGCCGTGCTCACGGGTTTGTCACTGTTGTCGGCGTTTGTCGGCTTGTTCATCATGCTTCCGGTTCTCGGGCACGCGAGCTGGCATCTCTACAGGCGCGCCGTCGGTCCGCAGCCTTCGGCAGCGTGAGCCAAACGAGAGGCTTGGTGCGATATGCATGTCGATCCGGTCCGCTATGTTCCGCCGGTCTACCGGCCGCCGAGCGAGGCGCAGTCGCTGATTCTGCCGGTCACCGACGGTTGTTCGTGGAACAAGTGCACCTTCTGCGAGATGTATACCGATCCGCAGAAGCGATTCAGACCGCGCAGCGAGGACGAAATCATTGAGACCATCAGGCGCTGCCGGGATGCCTATGGAGACCAAGTGAAGCGCGTGTTCCTGGCCGATGGCGATGCGTTGACACTCTCGGTGCGGCGGCTTCAGACGGTGCTGGAGTCCATCCGTCGTGAGCTACCGGGCGTGCGGCGGGTATCGAGCTACTGCCTGCCGCGGAACGTGCGCAACAAGACGTCAGGCGATCTCAAGGCACTTGCCGATCTCGGCTTGGCGATGGTCTATGTCGGCGCCGAATCG
Source organism: Hyphomicrobiaceae bacterium (assembly GCA_050246945.1). Taxonomy (GTDB): domain Bacteria; phylum Pseudomonadota; class Alphaproteobacteria; order Rhizobiales; family Hyphomicrobiaceae; genus JAEUMD01. Next base: position 172,908 of record JBFWVC010000001.1, on the reverse strand, counting down.
GGTGACGATGAGGTGCTGGCTCGCGTCCACAAGGGGGAGACGTTCGAAACCACGCGCGACGCCCTCGACAAGCTCGGGGAGGCTGGAATCAAGCGTTCCGTAATGATCCTGAATGGCCTCGGAGGAAAGTCGCTGTCACGTCAGCACGCAGAGAACTCGGCCGCACTGATGAATGCAACGCAGCCCGAGTATCTCGCGACGCTGGTCGTGAGTTTCCCCAAGGGCGAGGAACGGTTCCGGTCCGGTTTTGATGATTGGCAGGAGTTGGGCGTCGTCGACTTGATGCAAGAAATGGAACTCCTGCTTTCTCGTCTGGAGCTCAGGCGGACCATCTTCCGATCCGATCACGCGTCAAACTGGCTGGTCCTGAAAGGGACTCTCGGTGCGGACAAGGAGCGGTTGCTTGGCCAGCTACGCGCGGCGATCGCGGCGCCGAACGAGGCGCGGCTCAGGCCTTCTTGGGCGCGTGGACTTTGAATTCGAGCAGCAAACCATCGCGCAGCTGTTGCTGCGCGACTGTGTTTGCAAGCGATCTCACGACGCGCATCCGCTGTGCCGTGCTCATGGGGACTCGGGTGTAATCCAGAGGACGGCAGCACCACCTTGCTTCTTGAGCAGGCGGATGAGATTGCGGGAGGTGTCAAAAGTGTTGATGTCCAGCAGCCCGGCAAGTATTGCGGCGTCCTGATCGCGGACGTTCTCGGCGCAGGGCGCGAGCGTTTGGGCAGGAGTGACGCTTGAGATGGAGAGCGAATCGCCTAGGTGCACGTAGCTCGCGGTGAAGGGACGGCAACCGGTATCGCCTTCGATCCTGCCGTCGCGGAATGCGATTGCGGCACCGGTGTTGGCGCGAATGCTGTGGAGGCCGCCGTCCTTCAGATAGGACACGATCTTGTGGCGGGGACCTTCGAGGGAGGCGTCGGGCGTGCGGATCAATTCGGCCAGCACCGTCTCGTCGGTCGCGGTAAGTATCAGGCGGTCGTCATCGATGCGGAAGGTGCTGGTCCTATTCATAGCATCGAGGAATGCGCGCTCGTGCTCTGCGGCGCCACGAACGCAGGCGCGCCGGGTCATCATCCCGACCTTGATCGTGAGTTTCCAGCCTGCCGTATCGAAGTTGCCGCGGAAGAAGTTGCACGACGTGGCGCCGCTGATCGAACCGTCGGCCGGATCGAAGGTGATGTCGCCGGCCGGCGTATCGGTCACTTTTCCCTGCAACGCGGTTACGGTCCAGCGGCCTACGAGCGCGGCAGGTTCGCCACCGCCGGCGCCGACGGGGGCGCAGCCAAGGTGGATGAGGGCAACGACAGCGGCTGCGATGGCGATGAACCGGGGGGGCGACAATGGTTCAGTCTCCTTAGGTTTGCGCAAATTCGGCAGCGGGTCTGGTTGTGCGGCGGCGGGGCTGCGTCAGGGGGGGCGTTGCGGGGGCGCGAGCCAGATGCGGCGATCCTAGCGTTCCTTCCCTCACGCTTGATTCCCTGTCGGGCACCTGCGCGCCAACCCGGAACCCTAGATTCTTTGGTTTGTGTTCTGGATCCACGGAGGTTCGACGACCTTCGCCCGGGAATCGAACGTCCGATCCAGAACACTAGCTTTTTTCAGCTTCTGGGAGGGACAGCAAGCGAATGGGCAGGAGCCAGTCTGATGCGTTGGTAGCGTTGACACTTCCGCGGCCAGGGGGCAAGTCAATGTGCAATGCAGCAGGGATGCGGCCCTGCGGGAAAACCGACGGGTCTCGATATGGTCCAGCTGACGCTTCCAAAGAATTCGACCTATAAGGCCGGCAAGACGTGGAACAAGCCCAGCGGTGCGGGGCGGTGGAAGGAATTCCAGATCTATCGCTGGAACCCGGATGACGGAGCCAATCCGCGGATCGATACCTATTGGCTCAATCTGGACGACTGCGGCCCGATGGTTCTCGATGCCATCATCAAGATCAAGAACGAGATCGATCCGACGCTGACGTTCCGACGGTCGTGCCGCGAGGGGATCTGCGGATCCTGCTCCATGAATATCGATGGCACCAACACGCTGGCCTGCCTGAAGGCGATCGAGGACGTGAAGAGTGCGGTCAAGATCTTTCCGCTGCCGCATATGCAGGTGGTGAAAGATCTTATTCCGGATCTGACGCATTTCTACGCGCAGCACCGTTCGATCGAGCCCTGGCTGAAGACGGATACGCCGGCGCCGCCCAAGGAATGGCGGCAGTCTCGCGAGGACCGGGAAAAGCTGGACGGGCTCTACGAGTGCATCCTGTGCGCTTGCTGCTCGACATCATGCCCGAGCTACTGGTGGAACGCCGACCGCTATCTTGGGCCGGCGATCCTGTTGCAGGCCTATCGGTGGGTGATCGACAGCCGCGACGAGGCGACCGGCGAGCGGCTCGACAACCTTGAAGATCCCTTCCGGCTTTATCGCTGCCATACGATCATGAACTGCGCCAAGGCATGCCCGAAGGGGTTGTCTCCGGCAAAGGCCATCGCGGAACTGAAGAAGCTGATGGTCGAACGGCGGGTCTGATCCGGCGAGACGGCCGGGACAAATATTTTGAGTTTGTCGAGGTCCCGGCGGGTTTCCTGCCGGGCCTTTTGTCTTGGCCGAGCTGTTCCGGCGATGACAGACAGGCTGCGCGATCTGGCTTCCAGTTGACGCCGACAGTGTCCCCGAAGTCTTGGAGAGGCCGTGCCGTGTCGCGACTTGTCATGATAGATCGGCGCTTGAGCCTGCCTGAAGCGGCGGTCCGAGCGAGCATGCTTGAAGCATACCGCATTCCGGTCGCGACAGGCGGCGGGGCGCATGCGGCAATGCATTGGTTCGTGCTGTTCGCTATCGGTGGGGTGGCGATCCAGGTACCGGAAGAGGTCGAGGACACCGCGCGGGCCTTGCTGCGGCCGGTCGATCCCAGGGTTTCACGCATCGAGCCCTACGAGTGGCGGTGGTTCTGGAAGCGACCCATCCGGCATGTGCTCGGTGCGCTGCTGGTGTTCGTCGGCCTGCCGATGCCGTTTTGGCTCACCTCACGGGCGCTGTGGGCAAACGAGGGACATATGTCCGACAGTCCGGGCGATGCGGCGGGCTGATTGCGCATGCAAGTGTGTTCTGGCTGCCGCGGATGCCGCCGCGGACCACGCAGTGCGGCTTGACCGGTGCATATTGTTACCCCTGAAACGAGCAAGACCGATGGCGCGTCCCGCTGCCATCGGTCTTGATTGAATGGGGCGGTCGAAGACCACCGGTCACGCTCCGGGTGCCCAGCCTGGAGCGCAATTCCCGATGCTTCAGGCAGCCTTCTTCTTGCGCGCGGCAGCCCGCTTCGCGGGAGCCTTTTTCTTGGCAACAGGCTTCTTTGCCGCGGCCTTGCGGGCGGCAGGCTTGCGAACGGCGGCCTTGCGAGCGGCCGGCTTGCGCGCAGCGGTCTTCTTCGCCGGTGCCTTCTTTGCCGCGGCCTTGCGGGCCGGAGCGCGCTTGGCTGCAGCCTTCTTGACCTTAGCCTTCTTAGCAACTTTCTTCACAGTCTTAGCCATAGTTCTCTCTCCCTCTCTCAGGTTCGAATCAGCTCGAATCAGTTCGAACAAAAAAATCATGTGCAAGTTCTTCGATTTTGTTGACATTGAAAATGAACTTAGCCGCGATTTTTCTCTCCACAACATCGAAAGTGTTGCGAAACGGCATCGATTTTTGTCGATTTCGACGTTTGGAATTTGAAATCGGTTTGGCGAAGCGAACAATTCGCGATGCAAATCCACGTCGAGATACGATCTCAATTCATGTGCTGAAGCAGAATTTTGAAACGAATGTCGCCGGTTTTTATTTCTCGAATTTGCTTTAGAGCGATGCGATTCTCATTTTTGATCGTGCATCGCGATCATCTCTATTGCGCCACGGGAGCTGCGCCGGATGCATGCACGCCGCAAGGCGACGAACGCGCACTACTGGAACATGCGAGCGCAGGATGTGCACTTTGCCGTCACTGCAAAACATTGCGGCAATGGCGGGGCTCGCGGAAATGTGAGCGGCACGCGCGCGACCTGGCCGGGTGCCGTCCGCGCCCGCTTTCGACCACATCCTACATGTAGCGGGTTATTGTTCTTGCCGAAGCACAGGGCGGGCACAGTGCACGTGGCGGCCGGCGGAATGGCGTAAGGCTCGTATGGAGTACCGACAATTTTCCGTTACGGATGCACCTTGTCATGACCACGTCACCTGCAGGGCGTTTATGCGTGCCGTACCGGTGGGCCATGCTGGAAACAGCCGCCCAGTTCAGGGTTGAAATCAGAGAATTGTTTGCGGAGCCGGTCATGAAAAATATTCTGGTCGTTTGCAGGACCAATTCTGTCATGTCGCCAATCGTGGAAGCAGTCATCAATGCTCAATCGGCTGGTGCGTGGCGTGCATTCAGCGGCGGCTCGGAGCCTGCGGAACGCATCAATCCCTATGCGTTTCTTGCTCTAAAAGAGGCTGGCATACCGCTGAGAACATCGCTGTCACCGACCAATTGGCGGGTTTTTTGCGGCGCAAACGGTCCACGGTTCGAGATTGTCCTGACGGTAAGCGAGGACGTGGCGTGGGAGGAAATGCCGGTCTGGAATGGCGTGCCGCGTCTCGTGCATTGGGCCATGCCCGATCCACTGGCGATTCCGTGCTCGCCGTCAGAGCGGCTCGGGCTCGTCAACGCGTGGTGCGATCTGGCGCGCGCGCGGGTGGCGTCGTTCCTGCTGGAGGAGCGGGAGGCACTTCGTATAAAGGCAGTCGCAAACGACAACCGCGGGGTCGCGATCCGCACGGCGGGTGCGTGAGACAAGAACTCGGTCGAGTTCCTGGTTTCGGCCCGCACCGACAAGCCCACAAGCGAGAAGCGCCGGAGGACTGCTCCGGCGCTTCTTTGAACCCATTTCCGGGCGGCGGCAGTACCGGGCCGGTGTCACGCGGCCTTGGCTTTTGACAGGCGCGACTGAAGGTCGAGCACGGCCATCATGTAGCCAACGCGATCTTCCATCGCCTCCGCGAGATAGGAGAAGTAGCTCGCGTCGTCTGGAATGATCTCGCCGATGACTTCGCCGTATTCGAATCGCAGACCTGCCTCATGCTTGCGGGCGACGGCTTGCATCTTCGCGTTCTCGGCGAGGCAACTCATGTAGAGCAGATGAACACCACGATTGCGTGCGGAGCGGATCACGCGCCCCATCAGCTCGGTGCCGATGCCCTTCTCCTGAAATGGCTTCTCGACTGAAAAGGCGGCTTCGGCCTCATGACCCCAAACGTCGCCGAGTTTTCGCAACTCGGCAGCGCCGCGCATTTCGCCGTCGACGAAATAGCCGTAGACGATGGCGCCCATCTCGGACATGCGGCTGGCATAATCCTCGATAAAGGCGTCGGACACGCCGTGGGCAAATCGCAATCGCCGCGTTTCTTTGTCCAGCCGCAGGAGATGGTCGCGGAACTTGTCGGTTTCCGTCGGCCACAACTTGCGGATAGTCCCTCCCCAGAATCGGTGCTCGCTCATGATGAACCTCGCTCTGGTTTATCCTCTCCGGACACCGCCTGCCGTTTTCCCGGCTTGGTGCGGAGGTCCGTCGTGCCGGCCGACCGGACTATTCGCTTCCGGTGGCGCGGCGGCCCTTATACTGCATCGCACAATACGACAGATAAGAGGCATTGCTTCATTTTTAACAAAGGCATGGCTATCAAGGTCCGCGACTTGATGCTGCAGTGCCACATGATACTGTTCGAAGAATGAACATTGTTTTTTGCATCTAGCCCTTGGTGTGGGTGGAGTTTCCGGGCTTTTTTGGCAATGACGGTAAAGGGCGCTGTCAGAGCACTGCCGATTTGGCATGCCTGATGCGCGGAAGTCGGGAGACTGAATGAGCAGGCGAGTACGCGAGCGTTATGCGGAAATGGTCGCTGCCGGGGAGATCGAATTGGATCCGGCCCAGCAGCGCGTTGGCGGACGGCTCGACGAACTGGCGAGGGAGCTCGAGGCCTGGTCGCCGGGCGGCAAGGGGCTCTTCTCGCGCTTCCAGCGAAAGGCTGCGCCAGGGCCGCGTGGCCTCTACATCCATGGCGGCGTCGGGCGTGGCAAGACGATGCTGATGGATTTGTTCTTCGAGTCCGTGCAGTTCCAGCCCAAGCGGCGGAACCATTTCCACCAGTTCATGGCTGAGGCTCACGAACGAATCGCCAAGGCGCGCCAGACACACACCGGGGATCCGATCCCCCATGTCGCCGCCGAGATGGTAGGATCGCCAGGCCTTCTTTGCTTCGACGAACTTCACGTGACGGATATCGCGGACGCAATGATCCTCGGCAGGTTCTTCAAGGTGGTGTTCGAGCGCAAGGCGGTGGTGGTGGCGACTTCCAATGCCATGCCCGACGAACTCTACAGAAATGGGCTTAACCGGCAGCTGTTCCTTCCGTTCATCGACCTCATCGAGGACAACATGGACGTGCTCGAGCTGGTGTCGGCGAAAGACTTTCGGCTCGACAAGATTGCAGGACAACCTCTCTATTTCACGCCTGCTGACGGTGCCGCGAGACATGCGATGAACCAGCATTGGATCAGGATGACGGGGCAGCATGCGACCGAGCCCATGGTGCTCGAGGTTAAAGGGCGGCGGCTGATCGTGCCGGCCGCGGCCGCAGGCGTGGCGCGCTTCTCATTCGAGGACCTGTGCGAGCGACCGCTTGGCGCGATCGACTATCTGGCGGTCGCGCATGCCTTCCATACCGTGCTGATTGATGACATTCCCGTCATGGGGTCGGCGCGGCGGGATCACGCGCGCCGCTTCATCAATCTGATCGATACTTTCTACGACAACGGCGTCTGCATCGTAGTATCGGCAGAGGCGCAGCCCGACGATCTCTACGTGGCCGGCGATGGATCGGATCTGTTTACACGGACGGCATCACGTTTGATCGAGATGCGCTCCGAGGCGTACGTCGCGCATCGCACGGACCGCGCCACCCTCGAATTGCAGACGTTGTGACCGGAAAAAAGCCGGCCCGAAGAAGATTCGCCGGGCCGGCACTGCTGAACGCATTGCTAGATCGTATGCACCGTCGATGGAAACACGACCACGATCCAGGCCCTTGTCCTAAGCACGTCTTTCAATCTGATCCGCAACGCACCTCGGCTAAACATGCTTTGCATGCGTATACGCGGTTCATGTGCGCGCCAGAGGTGGTCAGAGCCTAGATCCAGCCTTCCACTCCGGCATCGAATCCAGTGCTTCCTTGGTGGCCTTGCTCGTTACGACAGTCTTGCCGTTCGCGTCCTTGGAGACGCTCAGCTCGTGATAGGCGAGGGCGACGTTCTTCTCGCCCATACCCAGGAATCCACCTACGCCAACGATGACGGAGGCGACCTTGCCGTCGTTCGAGATGATCAGGTCGTTGATCTCACCGATCGATTCATTTGCGGCATTGACGATCGTGGATCCGATCAGCTTGCTTGCGCGCCATTCGCCGTGGACCGCGGCTTGCTTGTCAGACGTGTCTTTCATGGCCGCCTTGTCGCCAGCGGGCTTGGTCGCCGAGGGGGTCGCCGGTTTCATCGCCGGGTCCGTCCGGTTCATCGAACCGGGCTCGGCTGGACGCTCGATCTTCTCTGCCGGTGCACTCGGCGATGCCGGTGCGGTGGGTTGCTGCGCCAGTGCAGGCGCGGAGGCGGCAAGGGCGAAAATCGAAGCGGCAAGAAAGGTCTTTTTCATAGCGTTATTCCTTCCTCGAGTAGCTCTATTGCTCAGATGCTTGTTTTGGTTCGTTATTGGTTGCCGTGTCGGGCAACTGGCCGTGAAACCTCCCCACATGGGTGTTGGTTCCCTCAACTCATGTTGCCGTTCGTGACGGCAAAGCGAGACAGGCCAACGGTGTACAGACATGCCAGCGGGCTAGATCGTGTTCATGTCGCATGGAGGCATGAACACGTTCCAAGTCTTTGAATTGGGCATGTCCTTCACGCTGAACCGATGCGCACTTCAGCTGAACATGCTCTAAAGTTTGTGATCGGCAATTTGGGAATGCGGTCGGACGGATCCCTGCATTCGATCTACCGGCCGACGCCGGTTTCTCCCAAAGCAAGGCTTTGTGCGCGCGCCTGTGGCATGTCGTTCCCGTCATGTCTTGTCAGCGCATCATGCGGCGCGACACGTGCGGCAACGGCTTGGGCAACGCTGGGCACCGGCTTGCCATAAAGCGCTACCGCGCCGGCAATGTCGCCCGGTTGAAGCGTGTCGAATGCTTCGGTGTAACGGAAGCCCATGAGCTGGCCGGTCGGGCCCGGATGGTCGAGGCCGATGGCGTGGCCGAGTTCGTGAGCGAGCGTGTAGCGGAGGTCGTAGGATTCCAGATCGCCGTCGAACCCGATCTTCCAGTGCATTTGTGGATTGAGGCAGATGAGCGCGCGTGAAATGGACCGCGGGGCGCTACCGGCGGGCTCCGAAAGCTCGACGTTCGTAAAGGCGCGGCCGGTCGGTTTGGTCTGCGCGCCGATCAGTAGCGACGCATGGTTTTCGTTTTCGGCCTCGACAAAACGAATGTTGGCGACTTGCTCCCATTGGCGTGCAGCCTTAGACATTTCGCGCGCCAACACTTCATGCGTGATGCCAGAGCGGGCCCGCAACAATTCGGGCGGTTGCATGCCGCCGCAATTGCGCGCACCGGGAAAGCGCCTCTCCTTGTCCAGGAAAGCGTAGCGGACGACGGCAGGTCCGCTGACATCGGTGTGCCAGCGGGTGATCTGACGTTCCAAGCGCAGGAGGCGATACTGGTCTTGACCGCCAACTGGCGAAATGGGCTCGGCAACCGTCGCAGCCATGCCCCACGCGGATACGGAAAGCGCTAGGGCAGCGATCCAGATCCGCTGCAAGCGTCGAAGTATTTTGCCCTCCATCGGCCCCGTCTAATGGTCGGTGCGAGCTGTCTATCGGTCCACGCAGGGGCCGGCACCGCTTACGAGCCCCCTCACACCACTTTGGTGACGAGTTTTTGACCATTGTGAGCGGCGGTCAAGTGCATCTTGGGCGGGGTGAGGGTGGGCCGGCGATCACCGCTCATGATCCAGAGAAGAGAGCGCATCACGAATCTTCGAGACTTTCGTTCGATGGTGAAGGGCTTTCCCTTGAGCGGCCGGGGGTTTCGGGCTAACCAACGCACAGCGATTTTGTCGCAGGATCGCTGACGTATTTCGGGCCGACGCCTCCCCCGGTGCGCGCCGCGCCTCATCCGATCGCATCATCACATTCAACAAGGGAGACAGACCCGCATGGCGCGCACGAAGATCGCTTTGATCGGTGCCGGTATGATCGGCGGAACGCTCGCTCATCTCATCGGTCTGAAGGAGCTGGGCGACGTCGTTCTATTCGACATCGCCGAGGGCATGCCGCAAGGGAAGTCCCTCGATATCGCGCAATCGGGCGCGGTCGAAGGGTTCAACGCCACTCTCAAGGGCACGAATGCCTACGCTGACATCGAGGGCGCAGCGGTTTGCATCGTCACGGCCGGCGTGCCGCGCAAGCCGGGCATGAGCCGCGATGACCTACTCGGCATCAACCTGAAGGTGATGGAACAGGTCGGAGCCGGCATCAAGAAATATGCGCCGAACGCACTCGTCATCGCGGTGACCAATCCACTCGACGCGATGGTTTGGGCGCTGCAGAAAGCATCGGGCCTGCCGACGAACAAGGTGATCGGTATGGCAGGCGTGCTCGATTCCAGTCGCTTCCGCCACTTCCTCGCCGATGAGTTGAAGATCTCGGTGCAGGACGTGACGGCATTCGTGCTCGGCGGCCACGGCGACGACATGGTGCCTCTGGTGCGCTACTCGACGATTGCGGGCATTCCATTGCCGGACGTCGTCAAGATGGGCTGGATCAGTCAGGAACGCGTCGACCAGATCGTCGATCGCACACGCAAGGGCGGTGGCGAGATAGTCGGCCTGTTGAAGACGGGTTCGGCCTACTATGCGCCGGCCGCATCGGCAATCGAGATGGCAGAAAGCTATCTCAAGGACAAGAAGCGCATCCTGCCGTGCGCTGCCTATCTCAGTGGCGAGTACGGCGTGAAGGACATCTATGTGGGTGTGCCTGTGGTGATCGGCGCGGGCGGTGCTGAGCGCGTCGTCGAGGTCGACCTCAACGGTGCCGAGCGCGAGATGTTCATGAAGTCGGTCAATTCGGTCAAAACGCTGGTCGAGGCGTGCAAAGGCATTGCGCCAGGTCTGGGTGCGTGATTTGCGACGGCGCGCCCCTGGGGCGCGCCGTTTCTGTTTCCGCCGGAGCATCTCGTTCCGTCCGGTGGAGCCCGAAAATGCAAGAGTGGCGGGGGGTGGCCCTCGAACTCGGATCGCAGGTTGGTTTCGACCCCCCAAGGGGGGGCACACCCAAGGTTTTTGCGCGCCTTGCGGCGGCATCTGGCGGGAGCAAAAATTTGATGCTTTCGGCTTTGCACTTTCGTGGTATACCGTATGCCAGCGAGGGGAGACTTCCTGCGTGATCGGTATGGCGGGCTTTGCACGCCGAAATTCAGGCCTGGACGTCTCTCACCGTGGCAAACAGTAAGGGCGGTGGGACCAATGTGCTGTCCGGCTTCGAGGCCGGCAGTGCTAAGTCTGGCGCCTGCGTGCAAGAGCCTCGGCACGAAACAACAACAGACGGCAGCAGCAGGCTCGAGCCAACGGGCTGCCTCGAATGACGGGAAGCGACACGCTCAAAAGGGTGGATCGAACCAATGAACATTCATGAATATCAGGCGAAACAGGTTCTCAAGAGCTATGGCGCGCCTATCGCAGCAGGCGCACCGGTGACCTCTGCGGATCAGATCGAGGCAGCGGTGAAATCGCTGCCAGGGCCGGTGTGGGTGGTGAAGAGCCAGATCCATGCGGGCGGACGCGGCAAGGGCAAGTTCAAGGAGCTTGCAGCCGATGCAAAGGGCGGTGTGCGCGTGTCGTTCTCAGCGGACGAGGCGATCAAAAACGCCAAGGAGATGTTCGGCAATACGCTCGTCACCAAACAGACGGGTCCGTCGGGCAAGCAGGTCAACCGTCTCTATATCGAGGACGGCGCCGATATCGCGCGCGAGCTCTACCTTTCGATTCTGATCGACCGGACGGTCGGGCGTCCCGCGTTCGTCGTTTCGACGGAAGGCGGCATGGACATCGAGACCGTAGCCCACGACACGCCCGAGAAGATCGTGACGCTGGCCATCAATCCGGAGACGGGTGTGACGGATGCGGACGCGAGCAAGCTGTGCGATGCGCTGAAGCTCGAAGGCGATGCGCGCACGGACGGCATGAAGCTGTTCCCGGCGCTCTACAAAGCGTTCACCGAGAAGGACATGAGCCTTCTCGAAATCAACCCGCTGATCGTGTTGAAGAGCGGGCGCGTTCGCGTGCTTGATGCCAAGGTGTCGTTCGACAACAACGCCTTGTTCCGTCATCCCGACATTATGGAATTGCGCGACATCACCGAAGAGGACGCCAAGGAGATCGAGGCTTCCAAGTATGACCTGTCCTATGTCGCGCTCGACGGCAACATCGGCTGCATGGTCAATGGTGCGGGTCTTGCGATGTCGACGATGGACATCATCAAGCTCTATGGCGAGGAGCCGGCGAACTTCCTCGACGTCGGGGGTGGTGCCAGCAAGGAGAAGGTGACGGCCGCCTTCAAGATCATCACAGCAGATCCCAATGTGAAGGGTATCCTGGTCAACATCTTCGGCGGCATCATGCGTTGCGACACGATTGCGGAAGGTGTGGTCGCCGCTGTCAAGGAGGTCGGCCTCAAGGTTCCGCTGGTCGTGCGCCTGGAAGGCACGAACGTCGATCTCGGCAAGAAGATCATCAACGAATCCGGACTCAACGTCATTTCGGCCGACGATCTGGACGATGCCGCGCAGAAGATCGTGGCTGCGATCAAGGGAGCGTGAGCAGACATGTCCATTATGATCAACAAGAACACGAAGGTTCTCGTTCAGGGTCTGACCGGCAAGACCGGCACGTTCCACACCGAGCAGGCGCTTGCCTACCACGGCACCAAGATGGTCGGCGGTATCCATCCCAAGAAGGGTGGAGACTTCTGGACCGGCAAGGACGGCCAGAAACTGCCGATCTTCAAGTCGGTGAAGGAAGGCGTCGCCGAGACCGGAGCCAATGCCACTGTGGTCTACGTGCCGCCCGCGGGCGCCGCGGACGCCATCATCGAGGCGATCGACGCAGAAGTGCCGCTGATCGTGGCCATCACCGAGGGTGTGCCGGTGATGGACATGGTGCACGTCAAGGTCCGGCTCGACAAATCGAAGTCACGACTGGTCGGCCCCAACTGCCCAGGCGTTCTGACGCCTGACGAGTGCAAGATCGGCATCATGCCAGGCAACATCTTCAAGAAGGGTTCGGTTGGCATTCTGTCACGTTCGGGCACGCTGACGTATGAGGCCGTGTTCCAAACGACAAACGAGGGTCTTGGCCAGACGACAGCGGTCGGCATCGGTGGCGATCCGGTGAAGGGAACTGAGTTCATCGATGTGCTGGACCTGTTCCTCGACGATCCCGAGACGCAATCGATCATCATGATCGGTGAGATCGGCGGCTCGGCGGAGGAGGACGCGTCCGCGTGGCTCATCGAGCAGGCCAAGAAGGGCCGCAAGAAGCCGATGGCCGGCTTCATTGCCGGACGCACCGCGCCTCCGGGACGCACGATGGGACATGCCGGTGCCGTCATCTCTGGCGGCAAGGGCGGTGCGGATGACAAGATCGCAGCGATGGAGGCCGCGGGAATCCGCGTCTCGCCGTCGCCGGCCAAGCTCGGCAAGACGCTGGTCGACGTGCTGAAGGGGAATTGAGCGGACGCGAGTTCGTTGTGTGTTTGGGAAGAAGAGCAGGGGGCAATGCCGGCCCCCTGTTTCGTCACGTGGTTATCGATTGAGCACCAGCAAGAGCGTGCGGTCTCCTTCGCCCAACACCAGGCGAGTGATACTGCGAAGAATAGAGCGGGCCGGGATCAGGTTGAATAACATCTAACGATGGCGGCCTGTCCGATCGAACCTCTTTGGTCGGCGTTCTGGATTTGCTGACGTTTGACGACCTTCGCCCGGGACTCAAACGTCGGATCCAGAACTCCAAGGGGTGGTCGGACGCTGCAGCGCGCGCCCTATTCGCTACAGGTTCACGGTCCAGGCGCCAAGCCAACAACACGATCACTGCAACGCAGGCTGACAACAAAAGCAAAAAAGGTGCAAAATCGCTCATATCCGATCTCCCTTTTTTGAAAAGAGAAGCGGTGCCACAGGAGTGAGAGCGCTGGGAGGAAATTTCACGCCCTCAACTCCTGCAGCGCTCAGAGCTGTTCCCCGCAGACAGGCTCTGAGCTGCCACATCGAGACCAACGCCCTCCGTGTCTCAATATTGAATCAATTTACGTTCAAAGCAGAACAAGTGAAGTTCGCAGTGTAGAAGTTAATTGGCAAATTCAGCGAAGGTCAGGCGCACTTTTGCGACACCGTGCGAGCCGGAAGGCATGCCGGCTCTCAGGGTTCGGGTGGTTGCCTGACTTGCGCGCCGCCGGTGAGGTCTGCATACCCCACATGCCTCGAACCTGCATCGTTTCCACCAGGGGCTGGATTTGCCAGCATCAACATGGTTTGGAGGTCTCGGCCCAAATTTGAGCAGCCCCCCTTCTTTCGGCGGTCTTAAAGCCGCGCGTCAAACGGACTACATAGTGACCGAATGCCGCGCCCCTCCGAGGTTCTTCGCTGGCAGTTTCCGAGTGCGGCGGCGGTCGACGACCAGGATAAAAATCCTAAGGATATCAAATGTCACGACAGGCGCTGAACGAGCAATTTCTCCGCACAGCTTTCCTCGATGGTGCGAACGCCTCCTACATCGAGGAGCTACAGGCCGAGTACGAGCAGAACCCGGGCTCGGTCTCGGACGAGTGGCGCCACTTCTTCGAATCGATGAAGTCGGGCCAGGCGGGCGGCGAGCCTGCACATGCAGAGGCTCCCTCGTGGGCGGTTCCCCTCAATCAGCTTGCGGTGAATGACGAGCTGACCAGTGCACTGACAGGGGACTATGCGGGGGTCGAGCGAGACCTGCGGGAAAAGATCTCGGCGCGGGCACACTATGCCGGGTTCGACATGTCGCCCGTCGCGTCGCTCAGGGCGACGCAGGATTCGATTCGCGCCTTGATGCTCATCCGCTCGTATCGCGTGATGGGGCATCTGGCGGCCGATCTCGATCCGCTGGGGCTTGTCGACCGCAAAGTTCACCGTGAACTGAAGGCCGAGACCTACGGGTTCACCGAGGCAGATTTCGACCGGCCGATCTTCATCGACAAGGTGCTCGGGCTCGAGACCGCATCAATTCGCGAAATTCTCGCCATCCTGCGTCGAACCTACTGCCGTCACATCGGTGTGCAGTTCATGCACATCACTTCGCCGGCGCAAAAGTCATGGATCCAAGAGCGCATCGAGGGGCCCGAGAAGGACATCCGCTTCACCATCGAAGGCAAGAAGGCGATCCTCAACAAGCTGATCGAGGCGGAAACGTTCGAGAAATTCTGCGACGTGAAGTACACCGGCACGAAGCGGTTCGGGCTCGATGGCGGCGAGGCAATGGTGCCCGCGCTCGAGCAGATCATCAAGCGCGGCGGCCAGCTCGGTGTGCGCGAAATCGTGCTCGGCATGGCGCATCGCGGGCGCCTCAACGTCCTCGCCAACGTGATGGGCAAGCCGCATCGCGCCATCTTCAACGAGTTCAAGGGCGGGTCCTTCAAGCCAGAGGAGGTCGAGGGATCGGGCGACGTGAAGTATCATCTGGGCGCCTCATCGGATCGCTCGTTCGATGGCAACAACGTGCATCTGTCGTTGACGGCCAACCCGTCGCATCTGGAGATCGTCGATCCGGTGGTGCTGGGCAAAGTGCGTGCGAAGCAGGATCAGCACGGCTGCAAGGCGGGTGAGCGGACGCCCGTCATGCCGCTGCTGATCCATGGCGACGCGGCGTTTGCAGGCCAGGGCGTGGTGGCGGAATGCTTCGGACTCTCCGGCTTGAAGGGCCATCGTACCGGCGGTTCGATCCATTTCGTCATCAACAACCAGATCGGATTTACGACGAATCCACGCCACTCGCGCTCCTCGCCCTACTGTTCGGACGTGGCCCGCATGATCGAGGCTCCGATCTTCCATGTGAATGGCGACGATCCGGAGGCGGTGGTGCATGTCGCGAAGGTCGCCACGGAGTTCCGGCAGAAGTTCCAGAAGCCCGTCGTCATCGACATGTTCTGCTACCGCCGGTTCGGCCACAACGAGTCGGATGAACCGATGTTCACGCAGCCGCGCATGTATCGCGCCATCCGTAGCCATCCGAGCGTCACGACCGTCTATTCGAAACGACTCATCGAGGAAGGTGTGCTGACGCAGGAGGGCGTGGAGGAGATGCGCTCTTCGTTCCGCCAGCATCTAGACAGTGAGTTCGACACCTCCGATGCCTACAAGCCCAACAAGGCGGACTGGCTGGACGGCCGCTGGTCGTCGATCGGCTTCGCGGAGGACGAGGCGAGGCGCGGACAGACAGGCGTGCCGGTCGAGAAGTTGCGCGACATCGGGCGTCGCATCACTACAATCCCGGCAGACTTCAACGTGCACAAGACAGTGGGGCGGTTGCTGGAGCGCCGCCGCGAAATGGTCGAGTCGGGCGAAGGCATCGACTGGGGCATGGCTGAGCACCTGGCATTCGGATCGTTGTGCGTGGAAGGCGTGCCGGTGCGCCTGTCTGGCCAGGATTGCGAACGTGGAACCTTCTCTCATCGGCATTCCGTGCTGATCGACCAGGAGACCGAACGACGCTTCACGCCGCTGCGGCACATCTCGCCGGACCAGGCGCGATTCGAGGTGATCAACTCGATGCTGTCGGAAGAGGCGGTGCTAGGCTTCGAGTACGGCTATTCGCTGGCCGAGCCCAACGCGCTGGTGATGTGGGAGGCGCAGTTCGGCGATTTCGCCAACGGAGCGCAAGTGATCTTCGACCAGTTCCTGTCATCGGGCGAGCGCAAGTGGCTCAGAATGTCGGGGCTCGTTTGTCTCCTGCCGCACGGCTACGAGGGCCAGGGACCGGAGCATTCCTCGGCGCGGCTCGAGCGCTATCTGCAACTCTCCGCGGAAGACAATTGGCAGGTGGCGAACTGTACGACGCCGGCCAACTACTTCCACATCCTGCGGCGGCAGATCCACCGCAAGTTCCGCAAGCCGCTGATCCTGATGACGCCGAAATCGTTGCTACGGCATAAGCGTGTGACGTCCCGCATCGAAGAGATGGGGAAGGGCACCACGTTCCACCGTTTGCTGTGGGACGACGCAGATCGCGTCAACAATCCCGGCAGCACCGAGAAGATCGCCCTCAAGCCCGACAACGACATCAAGCGTGTCGTCATGTGCACCGGCAAGGTCTATTACGACATCATCGACGCACGCGAGGCAAATGACATCACGGATACGGTCGTGCTGCGCGTCGAACAGCTCTATCCGTTTCCGGCGCGTGCACTGATCCAGGAGCTGTCGCGCTATCCCAATGCCACCGATATCGTGTGGTGCCAGGAGGAGCCCAAGAACATGGGTGCGTGGACGTTCATCGAGCCCAATATGGAGTGGGTGCTGGAGCACGTGGGAGGTCACGTCGGTCGTGCGCGATATGCGGGGCGTCCTGCTTCCGCATCGACGGCAACGGGTCTCGCCCGCAAGCATGCCGAGGAACAGAAGAAGCTCGTTGCCGATGCGCTAGGCTGAGGGGTGACACACAGCCCGGTCGCGTGCCGGCCGGCACAGCCTTCCGGTGTGGAAAATCAAAACCGCCGACGCTCCATCCTGGCGTACGGCACCGCAAGAGGACGAACTGAGATATGTCGATCGAGATCCGTGTTCCGACGCTTGGTGAGAGCGTGACCGAGGCCACAGTCGGCCAATGGTTCAAGAAGCCGGGAGACGCGGTGAAGGCTGACGAGCCGCTCGTCGAGCTTGAAACGGACAAGGTCACGGTCGAGGTTCCCGCACCCGCATCGGGCGTGCTTGGAGAGGTGGCCGCGGAAGCCGGAGAAACGGTCGAGGTGGGTGCGGTGCTCGGTCACGTTAACGAAGGGGCGGGTGGGGCCAAGTCGGCCGCTCCCGCCGCCGCTGCTGCGCCCCCTGCTACCGAGAAGAAGGCCGAGGCGGCACAGCCCAAGCCGACACCAGCGGAGAGCGCTGGCTCAGCTCCCGAGAGCCGGGCAGGTGGCGACATGCCGCCATCGCCCGCAGCGCGCAAGGCACTCGAGGAAGCGGGGCTTTCTGCTGCTGACGTGCAGGGCTCGGGCAAGCGCGGCCAGGTGCTCAAGGCGGATGTCGCGGCGGCCGTCGAGCGCGGACCTGGCGGCGACGGGGCATCTGCGCCTGCCGCGGCGGGAGCGTCGGCAAGCCAGGCGATGAACTACATGACCGCACCGCAGCCGGTGCCGTTGCAGCAGGTGCGCGCACCGTCGGTGGCCAACGATGTGGTTCGCGAGGAACGGGTGAAGATGACCCGACTTCGCCAGACGATTGCCCGGCGTCTCAAGGACGCGCAGAACACTGCCGCAATGCTGACGACCTTCAATGACGTCGACATGTCGAACGTCATGGCGCTGCGCAACCAGTACAAGGATCTGTTCGAGAAGCGGCATGGCGTGAAGCTCGGGTTCATGGGCTTCTTCGTCAAAGCGTGCATCCAGGCGCTCAAAGAGATTCCTGCGGTCAATGCCGAGATCGACGGCACCGACATCATCTACAAGAATTACTATCACGTCGGCGTTGCAGTGGGCACGGAGAAGGGTCTCGTTGTGCCGGTCCTGCGCGAGGCAGACCGGTTGTCGCTCGCGGAGATCGAAGCGCGCATTGCCGAGTTCGGCAAGCGTGCGCGGGATGGGCGGCTTGGGATCGAGGACATGCAGGGTGGCACGTTCACGATCTCCAACGGCGGCGTCTACGGTTCGATGATGTCAACGCCGATCCTCAATGCGCCGCAGTCGGGCATTCTCGGGATGCACCGCATCGAGGAGCGACCGGTGGTGCGCAAGGGCGAGGTCGTGGTGCGGCCAATGATGTACCTGGCGCTCAGCTACGATCACCGCATCGTCGACGGCAAGGAAGCCGTCACCTTCCTGGTGCGCGTAAAGGAGTGCCTGGAAGATCCGCAGCGCTTCATCCTGGAGCTTTGAGGGCGCAGGGCATTGGCGTGCGTGGGCTCGGCGATGGCGGAGCCCGGGAAATTTGTGGCACTTTTTTCCGATAGGGTGGCCGCCAGCACAAGCGGAATCGCGCCGCACTTTTCGGAGCGTCGGCGGACGCCGGGCAGCGTTGATCGGTTGCCTCTTGAGCGGAGCATATTGAAGGACGGCAAAGCAATGGCAGGACCCTACGACCTCATCGTCATCGGAACCGGCCCCGGCGGCTACGTCTGTGCGATTCGTGCCGCGCAGCTTGGCATGAAGGTGGCGGTCGTCGAGAAGCGCAAGACGCACGGCGGCACCTGCCTCAACGTCGGCTGCATCCCGTCCAAGGCACTCTTGCATGCATCAGAACTCTATGCGGAAGCCAGCCACGCCTTCGCCGATATGGGGATCGAGGTTTCGCCAAAGCTCGACCTCACCAAGATGCAGTCGTTCAAGGCGGAGGGCGTGAAGGGCAACGTCGACGGCATCGGCTTCCTGCTGAAGAAGAACAAGATCGATGCCTATCACGGGACCGGACGTGTTCTGGCGGCTGGCAAGATCGAGGTCAGCAAGGAGGATGGCGGCAAGGAGGCGCTAGAGGCCAAGCACATCGTCATCGCGACGGGGTCCGACGTTGCCAAGCTCCCGGGGATCGAGATCGACGAGAAGCAGGTTGTCTCGTCGACCGGTGCGTTGGACCTGAAGAAGGTGCCGGCCACGATGATCGTTGTCGGAGCTGGCGTGATCGGGCTGGAGCTGGGTTCCGTTTGGCGGCGACTCGGAGCTGAGGTGACGGTCGTGGAGTATCTCGATCGCATTCTGCCGGGAACAGACCTCGAGGTTGCCAAGCAGTTCCAGAAGATCCTCACCAAGCAGGGCTTCAAGTTCATCCTGGGTTCAAAGGTGACGGCGCTCGAGAAGAGTGACATCGGTTGTTCTGTCACGATCGAGCCGGCGGCCGGTGGTGCGGCGAAGAAGCTTGCAGCCGACGTCGTTCTGGTTGCGATCGGGCGAGTTCCCTACACCGATGGCCTGGGGCTCGGTGAGGCGGGGGTGCAGCTGGATCAGCGCAAGCGCGTCGTTGTGGATGAACACTTCCAGACGAACGTGAAGGGCATCTACGCGATCGGGGACGTGATCGCGGGCCCTATGCTGGCGCACAAGGCCGAGGACGAAGGCGTCGCCGTAGCAGAGATGCTCGCGGGGCAGTCTGGCCATGTGAATTACAATGTCATTCCGGGTGTGATCTATACAGCGCCAGAGGTGGCCACCGTCGGCAAGTCGGAAGAGGATCTAAAGGATGCGGGTGTCGCCTATAGTGTGGGCAAGTTCCCGTTCACAGCCAATGGGCGCGCCAAGGTCAACCGGACGGCCGAAGGTTTCGTCAAGATCCTGGCGGATGCCAAGACTGATCGTATCCTCGGTGTGCACATGATCGGACCCAACGTTGGCGAACTCGTCGCCGAAGCTTGCGTCATCATGGAATTCGGCGGCTCGGCGGAGGATCTTGCAAGAATCTGTCATGCCCATCCGACGCTTTCGGAGGCGGTCAAGGAAGCGGCTTTGGCCGTCGACAAGCGTCCCATCCACATGTGAGAGCAACATGGCGCATGCTGCATCGAGCCTGGCCATACAGAGTGTCAGCGCTCGCGGTGTGCGGGTTGCGATCCGTTTCATTCTCGGCACAAGTGCTGCGTCGGTCCCGGCCGTGCCACTGGTGCTGGTCGATCTCCACATGACGGATGGACGTGGTGGGTCGTAGTTATGTGTTCTGCTATTCCGCATCCGGCGCTCGTGCAATTGCCGCGCACATCGTAGAGGCCGTCGAACAAATAGCCGGGCGCCTGCCAAATCCGGATGGACCGGGCTTCGGCTTGGGCTGGGACGAGGACAGGCTGAAACGGCTGGAAATGCTCCGACGCCGACCGACCGTCATGCATCAATCGATTGGCGTTACGGTGTAGCCGGCTTCGCGCAGCAGCGCGACGAGGCCGTTGTCGCCAATCAAGTGCAATGCGCCGACCGCGATCAACGTGCGACCCTTGCGGAGAAGGGGCAGGGCCGCATCGCGCATGTGCTCGTTGCGGTCGGAGACGATGCGTTTCTGAAAACCGGAGAAGGATTGACGGTCGATGCCCGCCTGTTTGGCCAATGCGAGATGGAACGGCCATGCCGACCCCATGTCGCGGGTCAAATAGAGTTGCAGCAGTGTCTCCATCGTATCGTTGGCCCGGTCGAAAAATTTGAGGCTGGCGCGTAGCATGGCGATCTGCTGGTCGTCGGGAACCGACGCCATTGCTGAGAGCTGGCTGTCGATCGTCTCAAGGCCCACCACTTCGATGCCATGTTCGCGCGCGGCGTTGGCGAGCTTCAGATCGAGCACAGGCAGGCCGTCTTTCACCTTCTCACGCTCGCACGCGGAGACCGACAAGATCATCGAAACGACCCAGGGCCGGAACATCGCGGCCATTTCGCTGGGCAGACCGGCGCCTTTCAGCGTGGTCTTGACCTTGTCGTATTCGTCGTTGGTCAGCAGGTCGTCGAGCGTGCGGCCGTCGGTGAACAGAACAAGCCGCGCTGCCTTTGCGATCGCCCCGTTGGTGGCGTCGGCGGAAACGTCTGCCACTTCGAGTGCGACGGTGTCGGTCTCGGCGAGTGCGGCCTCAAGGCGCGGTGAGAAGGCGGTGACGCGTGGATCGGTCATGTGGATGGTGCCGAGCAAATAGGAGTGCGGCACGCCCGGGCGTTCAATTCTCCACAACACGGCACGCGCGTTCGCGGTTGCTTCGGCCTGGGAACGAATCTCAGAATAGGTTTCGGGCGATGTGACCGCCAGCTCGGGCAACATGTTGACGCCGCGGCATTGGCGGTCAGGAACGGTCGAATTCTGTTGGGCAAGGCTGTTTGCTGGGGTGAGTACTATCCACACTGCCGCAATGGCCGCTAGTCTCGACCCAGCGGCTGGACGGAACCAGGCTCCAAGTAGCCAGCAAAGCATCTCCAGAACCCCAAAAGTCGTGGCGGCGCATCGCAGTCGAGAATGACTCCGATTGGCGAAGCGTCTCCAATCAACAGGGTAGGACGTTGCAAAATTTGTGAAAAGGGTTAATCACCGCGTTATTCAGGATCCAAACGGTGGCGCGGATGGGCCTTCTCGTAAATGGCGAGGAGGCGGTCGCAGTCGACAGCGGTATAGACCTGGGTGGTGGACAGCGACGCATGGCCCAACAGCTCCTGGATCTGGCGGAGATCGGCTCCCGCTGCCAGCAGATGGGTTGCGAACGAATGGCGTAGTGCGTGCGGTGTCGCCGTGTCCGGCAGGCCGAGGGCCGCGCGCATGCGCTGCATGGCGAGCTGGATGATGCGGGGCGAGAGAGGTCCGCCCTTGGCACCGACGAACAGGGGATCATGGGCCCGAAGCGGATATGGGCACAGTTCGACATAGCGGCGCACGGCATGCTGGGCGACCGGCAGGATCGGGACCATGCGCTCCTTGCCGCCCTTGCCGCGGATGACGATTGCGTCGCGGCCTTCGATCGGCGCGTCGGCGACCGTGAGGCCGAGTGCTTCGGAGATGCGCAGTCCGGCGCCATAGAGCAGCAGGAGGACGGCGGTGTCGCGGACGGTGATCCAGTCGTCGGTCATATCGCCCATGCCTTCGCCTTCGACGACGCGGGCGGCGTGCGCCTCGGTCAGCGGTTTGGGCACGGAGTGTGGCACCTTCGGCAGCGAGACCTGCTGAAGTGAGCGGTTTTTGACGCGGCCATCTGCCTCCAACCAGCGAAAGAATGTGCGCAAAGCAGAGAGTGTGCGCGAAAGCGATCGACTCACCGTGCCCTGCCTGCGGCGCGCCGATAAAAATGCGCGCACGGTCTTGGCGTCGATGCGGGCGAGATCGGCAAGGCAGGGCGTGTAGTCGAAATGCACGGCGAGGAAGGACACGAACTGGCGCAGGTCGCGCTCATAGGCCGCCAGGGTCTCACTGGAGTAGCCGCGCGCGAGGGCGAGGTGTTCCAGCCAGGACCTCGCGGCCGCAGCCAGATCGGCGCCGAGGTCCAATGCCGTCGGATCGCCTGATCCGAGGGGGCCGTTGGTCCGTGGGCGTGCAGCATTCGGCATGTGTGCTCAGTCGCGAGTGGCAATCAGCTGATGACGCGACAACTTGGTTAACAAAGGTTTAACAGGAGGTTGCGGCGGGGTCACGGGGCCGTTTCGGTGTGGCGGAGCGTGAATGGCGTCAAGCTGAGCGGGAAGGCCAGCCGAGACACGTCGAGCGTCGCAATTCGGTGCGGCCCTGGGATCGCTGGAGCATGAGCGCAATTTCTGGCAGTTTTATATTCTGCGCGATTTCAGACCGTTATCGCGACAGGTTTGTCGTGTTTGTGCGCGTCGCGTGAGGAGTTGGCCATGGCTGGCCGTGGGCTCGGATTGAAGCAGCTAGTCGTTGCAGCGAGTTTGGTTGTGGCTGCGGTTCCTGCTGCGGGCGGCGAAGAGACGATGACCTTCCGGGCGGGCTGCGCGGCTGGCGAGCGAATCACCTTGGCAGCGGTCGGCGATCTCCTGTTCCACAATTCGCTGCAACGGCACGCTCTTACGAGTGGCGGAAGCTATGCCGATTTCTGGGAATCTCTGGTCCCCGTGCTCGCCGGTGCCGATCTTACCTACGGAAATCTCGAGGGTCCGGCGGCGCGCGCGGTGGCACCGGGTGGCCAGACGGTAACCGATCCGGGGCGTCGTTGGGATGGTCGCGTCTACGGCGCGCCGCGCGGCTCCCTCGTCTTCAATTACCACCCCTCCCTCATCGGAGATCTGAAGCGGACGGGATTCGATCTCGTGTCGACGTCCAATAACCATTCGGCAGATCGCGGTCCGCTGGGTATCGATCGCACGATCGACGCGCTGGAAGCGGCGGAACTCAAGTTTTCCGGAACGAAGCGGCGTGTTGCCGACTCGTTTCATCGCTGGGCTGTGAAAACGCAGGCTCGAGACATGACGGTCGCCTGGATCGCTTGTACGTATTCCACGAACGGGATGCCGGACCGACACAAACAGGTGCTCAACTGCTACGGCGATCGCGACAAAGTGTTCGAGGAGATCCGATGGAATGCGCAGGATCCGGACGTCGATGCCGTGATTCTCACTCCGCATTGGGGGACCGAGAAGGCGCCTGTGCCCAAGAGTTCGGATCGCGCATACGCGCGTGAGGCGGTCGCCGCGGGCGCGAGCGCCGTGATCGGCACACATCCTCATGTGCTGCAGGGCTGGGAGAAGGTCACGGCAGCGGACGGGCGCGACGGACTTGTCATCTATTCGACGGGTAACTTCATCTCCAACCAGGTCTCCGATGACCAGCGTACGGGCATTATTGCGCTCATTGAGCTGACGAAGACGTCGACGACACGCGCGGAAGTCTCGGCGGCAGGCTTCATTCCGACATGGGTCGAGCGAAGTGGCCGGCATCGTGTCGATGAAATGCGCATGGGCGGGCAGCGCAACGTGCGTGCATTCTCGTCACCGCTGAGGCGTCTGCCGGTGGGCAACTACGTGCCGGCGCGCGATTACCGCAACCTAGCGCGCACGTGCCCGGTCACGGTGGCGAACGATGCCGCGCCGTCGGGTGTTCGCTGATCGCAAGTCGCCGTCAGGCGGAGGATTTGGCAGCGACTGGATCGGTTTCATGCTTCGTGGAAACAGGTACGCAACCCTGTCCTTCAATCTGAACCCGTTTTTCATGCGAAAGCGCTGCACACTTCAATTCGACGGCTCTCTTGTCATCATGCTGGTCACCGGGATCGGTTTTCGAGTGCGGAGCGGGCCTCGCCTATCGCTTCGAGCAGCAGACCCAGGTTCTTCATGTTGCCACGATAGAATATGTCTACGACGGGGCCGAGCACCGGCACCAGTCCGACGAGGAAGTCGGCAAAGGTTATCAGCAGCATTTTGCGCAACAGCGACGGCCCGGCGCCGAGTTGCCGTGCGATGCCAAGAAGGCGAAGGCTCCATCCGGCGGAGATGACATCGCCCGCAATCGGAATGATGCCGATGAGCGGGTCCAACCCGAAACGGATGCCGGTGCCGGGAACGCGAAAGCGACCGTCGAGCAGGATCGACTCGCGCTCGAGCCGCTCCAGCAGAGCGACAAACGCGGGTTCGACCTGTTCCCCATGACGCGGGAAACGGAAGCGCTCGGGCAAGCGTGCCTCACAGGATCTTCTGCTTCGTCTTCGCCCAGTCGGCCAGGAACATCTCGATACCCTTGTCGGTCAGTGGATGCTTGACGAGTTGCTTGAGGATCGACGGCGGGATCGTGGCAACGTCGGCGCCGATGAGTGCGGCGTCCTTGACATGGTTCACGGTACGGATGGATGCGGCAAGTATCTCGGTGGAGAGGCCGGGATAGTTGTCGTAGATCTGGCGGATCTCCTTGATCAGCACCATGCCGTCCTGCCCGATGTCGTCGAGGCGGCCGATGAAGGGCGAGATAAACGTCGCCCCGGCTTTCGCCGCGAGCAGCGCCTGGTTGGCGGAGAAGCAAAGCGTGACGTTGACCAGCGTGCCTTCGCTCGTCAGCTCGCGGCAGGCCTTGAGACCGTCCATCGTGAGCGGGACCTTGATCGTCACGTTCTTTGCGATCTTGGCGAGTTCACGACCTTCAGCAATCATGCCGATGGCTTCGAGTGCGGTTACCTCTGCGGAGACCGGGCCGGGCACGATAGCGCAGATCTCAGCAATCACTTCCTTGAAGTCGCGACCTGATTTCGCCACAAGCGATGGGTTCGTGGTGACGCCATCGAGGAGACCCGTGGCCGCAAGCTCGCGGATTTCAGCCACATCAGCGGTATCAACGAAGAATTTCATTTCGTCGGGCTCCTTGCCCCGTCGTCGCCCCGGTGGAGCGGATAGGTTTACTGTTTGGTCGTTTCGATTCGCATGGGTGTAGCTTCTAGTCCGTCGGCAGGGCCTTTGGAAAGTCTTCTGGACCAGTTGGATAAAGAACATGAACCGGCAGCGGGCGCGGTGCCCGTGGTGCTGCCGGTGGCGCTCGACCAGACCTACGATTACCTGCTGCCGGAGGGTGAGCAGGCTGCCGGCATCCGTCCGGGGGCGTTCGTTCTGGTGCCGTTCGGGCCGCAGCGACGTATCGGCGTGGTCTGGGACCAAGCCGTGGGCGAGGGCAAGCCCGTCGATCCCAAGAAGATGAAGACGATCGACTGCCTGCTCGATGTGCCGCCTCTGCCGGAGCTTTCGCTGCGTTTTGCGGAGTGGATTGCCCGTTATACGCTGTCGCCGCTCGGCATGGTCGTGCGCATGTTGATGAGCGCGCAATCGGTGTTCGAGCCTTCGAACCCGCGGTTCGGCGTGCGCTATGCAGCTGAGGCGGCCGATCCGCCACGCATGACGGCAGCGCGGCAGCGGGTGCTCGACGTAGCTTCCGACGGGCTCATCCGCGTGAAGTCGGCGCTGGCCGAGGAGGCGGGCTGCTCGAACGGTGTGGTGGACGGGCTGGTGGCGTCGGGCAATCTGGTCGAGGTGGTGATCCCCGAACGCAAGCCGGCGCGACTTGATCCACGGCACATGGCCAACACGTTCACAGAGGACCAGGGCCGCGCGGTGGAGACGCTGCGCGCGGCGGTCGATGCGCGGAATTTCTCCGTGTCGCTGCTCGATGGCGTGACCGGATCGGGCAAGACGGAGGTCTATTTCGAAGCTGTGGCGCGGACCCTGGAGCAGGGCCGTCAGGCGCTCATCATGCTGCCGGAAATAGCGCTCACCAGCCAGTTCATGAGCCGCTTTGCGGCGCGGTTCGGAGGTGCACCGGTCGAGTGGCATTCGGCACTATCGCCGGCAGACCGCGGCCGAACCTGGAAATGGGTTGCGCAAGGCGAGGCGCGCGTGGTTGTCGGAGCGCGTTCGGCGCTGTTTCTCCCTTATCCCGATCTCGGCCTCATCATTGTCGATGAGGAGCATGACCAGGGCTACAAGCAGGACGACCGCGTTCATTATCAGGCGCGCGACATGAGCGTCGTGCGCGGGTCGCTCGGATCGTTTCCGGTCGTGCTGGCGTCGGCGACGCCGTCGATTGAAAGTCACGTCAATGCTCGCACGGGGCGTTACCGCCATGTAGTGCTGCCAGGGCGCTACTCGGGAGCCGACTTGCCAGAAATTACAGGAATCGACCTGCGCGCCGAGCAGCCCGACAAAGGGCGCTGGCTGGCGCCGCCGCTCGTCGCAGCGGTGGAGGAGACGCTGGCGAACGGCCAGCAGTCGCTCCTCTTCCTCAACAGGCGCGGCTATGCGCCCCTGACGCTATGCCGTGCCTGCGGCCATCGCATCGAGTGTCCGCAATGCTCAGCCTGGCTCGTGGAGCACCGCTTCCGCAACCGGCTCAACTGCCATCACTGCGGATTCTCGCTTCCCGTGCCGGAGAAGTGCGCCAAATGCGGCGAGGAGGGCGGGCTCGTCGCCTGCGGTCCGGGAGTGGAGCGGGTCGCGGAGGAAGTGGCCGAACGCTTTCCGAATGCGCGGCTGGCAATGCTGTCGTCCGATCTCATACCAAGTCTCGTCGAGATGCGTCAGGTAATCCAGGGCATCGAAAATCACGAGGCCGATATCATCATCGGCACACAGATGGTGGCGAAGGGACACCATTTCCCCGATCTCGCGCTCGTCGGTGTCGTGGACGGTGATCTCGGGCTGGCGCAGGGAGCCGACCCGCGTGCGGGCGAGCGCACGTTCCAGCTGTTGCACCAGGTGACGGGGCGCGCGGGCCGCTCGTATGCCGGCGGGCGCGGACTCGTGCAGACCTACAACCCGGAGCATCCCGTGATGCGGGCGATCATCTCCGGGGACCGGGACTCGTTCCTGGAGCAGGAAATTCACGTGCGACAGCGCGGTCTGTTGCCGCCCTATGGACGACTGGTGGCAATGATCGTGTCGTCGCGCGACAAGGGACTCGCGGAAAGCGTGGGCCGCGACATAGCAAGGCGGGCGCCGTTTTCCGAGAAGATCCTGGTGCTAGGGCCGGCAGAGGCGCCGCTCGCCATAATCCGCGGACGGCACCGCTGGCGACTTCTGGTCAAGGCTTCTCGCGAGCTCGACATACAAAACTACATCCGCGCGTGGATGGAGTCGGTGCCGCCTATCAAGGGCGACGTGCGGCTATCGATCGACATCGATCCATACAGCTTCCTATGATGCGGATTGAGCGCCTGGCCTTCGTGTTCTGCGTCACTCAGTGATGGACAACCTGCTCCTCACGGTCTTCCCTTGGTGATGAGGTTGACCATGAGCAGCATGATCCTGGCAGGACGGTCGTCTTTGCTTGCCGGCCTCGCGTATGGCCTTGCGGGGCTATTCGCCGCTGAGGTGCGTGCAGACACGCTGCGGTGTCCGGGGACGTCGATCACGATTCAGTCCGACAACAATGGGACGGCCGCACGCATCTGCGCCGCCGCCATCTGGACACGTTCGTTCCTGGGTCGCTGCAGATTCGAGCAGCGCCGCAACCTAACAATCGAAGTCGTAGCACAGGTCAGGCATCCACTTGGCGTTCCCGTGATCGCATTGTTCGACGGGAATAGCTGGAGAATTCAAATCTCGACCCATAAACTGACCCAGTCGCTCATTCTGCCTGGCAGCGTCTACCGCAAGATTGCGCCGCGCGACGTGTACGACAGTCTCGTTGTCCATGAGGTCGCGCATGCAATCTTTCGAGAGCGCGTTGCCCGTCTTCGCCTGCCGGTCACTGCGCATGAGTATGTGGCCTATGCGATCCAAATCGCGTCTTTGCCGGACGACTCGCGGGAGCTGTTCTTATCTTCATTTCCGCGCCAGACACCGAGCGGTTATGCAATCTTCAACGATACGTATCTGGCGCTCAGTCCGCTGCGGTTTGCGGCCAACGCATATCGGCATCTGTTTCGTGACAAGCGCCATTGTCAAAGACTGAAGGAAATTGCAGCGGGCGCGATAGATTTTCCTCTGCCGCTCGAATAAGGCGCGCACAATTGCTTGCGATTATTCGATATCGACATAGAAGCTGTAACCATGACGGATGAAGCCCAGCCCGTCGTAGAATGCGTGGGCGTCCTTGAAGCGGGTGTGCGAGGAGAGCTGCAGCTTGTAGCAGTCGGCCTTGCGTGCTTCGGCCATGGCGTGATGCATCATCAGACGACCGAGGCCCTTGCGCTTGCATCCGGCTGTCACGACGACCTGCTCGACAATGGCGAGCGGGCGGCCGTCATGGGCGATGTTGTCCATGATGAGAAGGGCATACGTACCGAGCGCAGGCCCGCCGTTTTCCGTGACGACGTAGAGACGGTAGTCGGGATAGGATTGGATTCGGCCAAGCATGGTGCTTGCCCGTTCGAGGTCCATCGAAGTGCCGCTGCCGAACCCGGCCTGCCGATAAAGATCGAGTATCGCCGGCAGGTCTTCGGCGGTGGCGGTTCGGATCGAGTGGCAGGTGGGCGTAGGCATGGTGCGTCAACGCTGTTGCGGATATGCGATTGCGCTACTCTATACCTGCCCGGAGAAGGCGTGAAATTCAGGCTGGCGCTGAGCCAATAGGCCGGACTTGGCGTGGCGCTATTTGGCGGCTCCGAACCGGCCGCGCTGCGCGGGGCGCGGCTTGTTGATTTCGGTGTGAAACTGTCCATAGTACTTCACG
This sequence comes from Hyphomicrobiaceae bacterium, assembly GCA_050246945.1. GTDB lineage: Bacteria > Pseudomonadota > Alphaproteobacteria > Rhizobiales > Hyphomicrobiaceae > JAEUMD01. The sequence goes on along the minus strand of JBFWVC010000001.1, from coordinate 144,027 downwards.
CCGAGGAAATTGCCGTCCATCCACATTACGTCGCAGAATACCGATGTGCGTTCCTGCGCGTAGTAGAACGTAAGCGTGAGGCGATCGCCTACATTGATGCGGTTGTTGCCGCCGAAAATTCGGTCCGGCTTCATTTCGATCTTGGCACCGCGAGACGACTTGTCGATAAGGAAGCACGAGAGGGGCTGGCCCCAGGCTTCGGTCCAGAGTGTGACGGCCATTCGCGAGGGAACGCGCTTTTCGCGGCCGCGCCGCTCGGCCTCATCGGCGTCCGCAAGCGAATCGGGTAGAGCGTTGGGATGGAGGCCGTCCCCGGCATCGGCGGGCGCGTGGGCGGGCCGGGTGTCGACGGATGCAGACTCTGAAGTCTGTGGAAGCGGCGGCGGCATGTTGGCGATGTGCTGTGTTGCGACCTCATCGTCGTCGCGCAGCGTGGCGGTTTCTACCTCCCACGTCTGCCGCTGCGCATCACTGGAGGGTTCGCCGGATGTCGATGCGTCTTCGTACCCTGACGGGGGCTCGCTTGCAGGAACGTCCGCTGCGGCTTCTGCTAATAGCGGGCTGGTTCTATCGGAGGGTGTGGGCTCTGCATCCATCGTCTTGCGGCGTGCATACGGGGATGCAACGTCGCTCACAGCAGCCGTCGTCCTGAATACGGGCGGCTCGGACAACGTGAAGCCCTGCGATGAAGATTGCACGGGCGGCTGGTTGTGAAGCGCGGCCAGTCTGGCTTCTGCCTCGTCAGCCTCCTTGCGCGCATTTTCGCGATCGAACTCGGCGCTGAGGCGCGCGGCTTCGGCGGCGGTGAATGCCGTTTCCAACTCGTCGGCGCGCTGGCGTAGCGCTTCCAACTTTCCGCGTAGCATCTCGATCGTCGCGTTTTCCTCGGCTGCAGTCTTCAATTGGCTGGTGGCGACTTCCTGCGCGGCGAGGCGCAGGGATTCGATCTCCGTAGCTGCATCTGCGGCTGCCCTGGCCGCGGCCTTTCGCTCTGCGTCGCGATTCTCCTCCGCTTTCGCGAGTTGCTTGCGAAGGGTTTCAACCTGCGCCAACGCTTCGGTCGTGTGCTGCTCGGCTTGGCCGCTCTCGCGCGCCTTGTTCTCCGCCTGCTCCTTGGCGGCGGCGCGAAGGGCAGCAATTTCGTCACTTGCCTTGGCGGCGGCTTTGCGCGCCGTTTCGCGTTCCTTGGCAGCGGCTGCCTCAAGACCAGCAAGCTGACCTCGCAGCGTCTCGACGTCCTTGAGCAGCATTTCATTGCGATTGTTGAAATCGGCGTCCTTGTGGGCGCGTTCTTCCGCGAGGTGCTCGGAGGCAAGACGCATCGCTTCCAGCTGTGCGGTGGATTCGGCGACTTGTTTGCGTGCTGCTTGCTGCTCGGCAGTACGCTCGCGTTCGATATCGGAGATCTGCGCTACGAGTTCCTCGATCCGCGAATCAAGCCTCTGGGCCTTGGCGCATGCGTCAGCTTCACGGGACTTGGACGCGACTAATTCATTCTCGACTTCGCCCGCCTTTACAGTGGCCTCTCGCAACGCCGCCGCTTCCTTGCGGGCGGCTTCCGTAGCCCGGCGCGCGGCCTTGACGTCGGATTCGGCGCGGGAAAGCGCTTCACGCGCCTTGGCCGCCTCGGCGGCCAATTCCTCGTTTTGCAATCGCAATGCCGCGACTTCCTCAAGGACGTCGCTTTGGCTCGAGGATTCGGCGTTGTCCGTCTGGCGCGCCGCTGCGTCGGTGGCGATGTTTTTGCGGAGAACCTCGATCTCGTCGTGGGCCTCGGTCAGCGCTTGGCTGGCTTGGTCACGCTGGGCTTCCGCCTTGCGCCGGGCCGCCTGTTCGAGCATCAGTTTGGCTTCCAACCGAGCGCGGGCTTCGGCCTCTGCGGGTGCAGACCTTTCGGGTGCGGGGAGCGACGAGCGCAATGCGGCCAGTTCTCCAGCAGCGGATGCTGCGGCGGCCTTTGCTTCATCGCTCGCAGCTTCGGCGGTGCGTCGCGCCTCCCGTTCGGTGGCGACAGCGGCCTCGAGCTCCTCGGTACGCCGGCGCATGGTATCGAGCTCTTGGAGGGCTTCGGCCTCACGCTGCTCGGCAAGTTCCAACTGTTCGACGGCTTCCTTGAGCAACGCAACGTCGCCGGCCAAGGCTTCGCCGTTCGCCGACTCGTCATCTCGTTCGAACCCGACAGCCTCATCGCTACCATTGTGTTCGGCGTCGTGTACGTACCCTTGCACATCGGCGTGTTGCGGGGTGCCGGTGATCGCGGCTGGGTCGTCGTCGAAATTGCGGGCGATGGTGGGTTGGCGCGACTTGTGCTCGACGTACGACGTGTCGATGACCACACGAGGGGGCTTTGGCGCGTTATAGACTTCGCTCAATCGTTCCGACGTCTCAATGGCAGCATTGAGACGCTGAACAAGCCGACCGTTTTTTCGCCGCCAGAAGGAGGAAAGCAACGCGAACGCCCTCTGAATTCATTCCGTGTAGGAAGTGTCGGGTATAGCAATTCGGTATTAATCTAGCATTAATCTTGGCGTTTCCTTGCCGAATTGGTTCAGGAGGGGCGGTTCGTGGTTAGAATTCAGTTTCGACGCGCCGACGTCAATTCTGGAAGAATTGCGAGAAATTCCGGAATTTCGACCATTCGAGGCATTCTGAAAATTTGCAATTTATTAACGACAAGCCGACGCGTTCAAGAATGTTTTTCTTCAATGTTTCAGGTCGGGCCCGAATTGGGGGCCATTGGATTTCGCGGTCCGGTCCTAGCGAGTGGTGGCGAGCCCGGAGAAGGTACCTGGCAACGGCACCCAAGGACGGCTCGCGGATCACAGGAAACCACGCTAGGACATCGGGTCAGGAGAGAGCCGAACCTGGCACCGGAGTATGCTCATGACCGACGTACGCAAAACGCCGGCGAAAAAGACGCCGCCGATTTATTTTGGTTTCGAAAGCAGGGCGGGGCAGATCCCGCTTGCGGCGCGACTCGATTTACCGGCAGGTCCGCCACGGGCGTACGCGCTGCTGGTGCATGGTTTCACCTGCTCGATGGATCTTGCGATTACCCGGCGCATCGCTGAGGGGCTTGCTGGAGAGGGGCTGGCGGTGCTGCGTTTCGATCTGCCAGGTCACGGCAAATCGAGCGGCGAGTTTTCGGAGGGCAATTTTTCGGACTACCGGGCGGCAGTGCTGGCGGCCGTTGCGCACATGCGTTCGAATTACCAGGCGCCAACGGTGCTCGTGGGGCATTCGCTGGGCGGGGCAGCCATCCTCGCAGCGGCGTCAGAGATTCCAGAGGCAAAGGCGGTAGCCACCATCGGCACGCCTGCCGATGTTGCGGAGGTCGTGCGTCTGTTGGGAGCGTCACCCGACGAGGTGCGGGCGCGGGGACAGGCCGATGTCGTGATCGACGGGCACAGGTTCACGATCCGTCGCCAGTTCCTCGATGATGCGGATCACCACAATATCGTCGAGTCGTTGTCCCGGTTACGGAAGGCGCTGCTGATCCTGCACGCGCCGCTCGACGAGATCGTCGGCATCGACCACGCGGCACGTCTTTACGCGGCCGCCAAGCATCCCAAGAGCTTCATCTCGCTCGATCATGCCGGCCACCTGCTTCTCGACCCACGTGATGCGGCTTATGCTGCGCGGGTGATCGCGGCCTGGGCGTCGCGCTTCCTGGAGGGCGAGCGGGAACCAGGGCCGGGCGAGCAGGACCGCATTCGCGTCAGCGAGATTGGTCAGGGGCAGTTCCAGAACACGGTGGCAGCGGGCCGCCATCGGTTGTTTGCGGACGAGCCGGCGTCTGTCGGTGGCGACGATCTGGGGCCGTCTCCCTACGATTATCTGTCGATTGCGCTCGGCGCCTGCAAATCGATGACGCTGCGCATGTATGCCCGTCACAAGGGGCTCGAACTGGGGCGAATCTCGGTTGATGTGAGCCACGGCAAGGTTGCAACCGAGCACTGCGAGGACTGCGGGGAGGTTGCGGCAGGCCGGAGCGGTCGTATCGATAGGTTCGAATGTATGATTGCCGTCGATGGTCCGGTGACGCCAGAGGTTCGGGACCGCCTCGTGGAAATTTCTGAAAAATGTCCAGTTCACAGGACGTTACAGCAGTCGGCTGCGATTGTGACGCGGATCGCGGACGGCAAAACGGCACGTTGAAGGGCGGCAGGCGGTCGTCGTTCCATCGTCCGGAATTGGAGGGTTCGTCCAAAAGCTAATACGCTGCGGCTCATTTAGGGCTTTCTGGTCACGCTGCACCCGTTGATGCCCTGGGCGGGCCATGTTAGAGAACCGCGCGTCTTCGTAGGGGCGAATTGATCGGCAGATAGACGCGGCCTCTTACGAGCATGCCACTTTCCCGCGATGGAACGGGGCCTTGGGTCCCATCCAGAACCAGAAACGCGCATTCCAATAGCGCCGTACGAGAGCCTTTGACGTGGCGACAGACGATCCGATGATGGCCAGCGTGGCCGGCCGCTATGCCGCTGCACTGTTCGATCTGGCCAATGACGAGAAGAAGGTGGCTGATGTCGAGAGCGACTTGGCCAAGTTCCAAGACCTCCTCGACATGAGTTCCGATCTCACCAGCCTGGTGAGGAGCCCGCTTTATTCCGCCGAGCAGCAGTCTGCTGCGATCGAGAAGGTCGCTGTCAAGGCTGGGATCGGACCGATGACGACCAATTTCCTTAAGCTGCTTTCAAAGAACCGACGGTTGTTCGCGATCCCCGACATGATCAAAGCGTATCGCGCGCTGGTGGCCAAGAGCCGCGGCGAGGTGACGGCCGAGGTGACGAGCGCCGCGGCACTCAACGATGAGCAGATCGCTGAACTGAAGCAGACGCTGAAGGCTTCGGTTGGCAAGGATGTACAACTGGCAACGCGCGTCGACCCGAGCCTGCTCGGCGGACTGATCGTAAAGATCGGCAGCCGGATGGTCGATTCATCGCTGCGTACCAAGCTTTCCAACCTGCGGCTGAGCCTGAAGGGGACCGGCTAGCAGCGCAGCGCCCCGGAACTCGCTTTACCGGTGGCGACTAAAGCGGCGGGGTTCGCCGCGAACTGAATTCCGGTTGCCGGGCTTGGGCTCGACAACCAGACGCTTGAAGATCCGATGCCCGGTGGCTCGCGCGAGTTCCGGAACGCAATGAAAACGCACAGACAAGAGGTCAAGAGATGGAAATCCGGGCCGCAGAGATCTCCTCGATCCTGAAAGAGCAGATCAAAAACTTCGGCAAGGAGGCTGAGGTCTCCGAGATCGGTCAGGTGCTGTCGGTCGGCGACGGTATCGCTCGTGTGTATGGTCTCGACAATGTGCAGGCCGGCGAGATGGTCGAATTCCCTGGCGGCATTCGCGGCATGGCGCTGAACCTCGAAGCCGACAATGTCGGCGTCGTCATCTTCGGCGATGACCGTGCGATCAAGGAAGGCGATACGGTCAAGCGGACCGGGGCTATCGTCGAGGTGCCGGTCGGCAAGGGGCTGCTGGGCCGCGTCGTCGATGGTCTTGGCAACCCGATCGATGGCAAGGGCCCGATCCAGTCGGACACGATGATGCGCGTCGACGTGAAGGCGCCGGGCATCCTGCCGCGGAAATCGGTGCACGAGCCGATGGCGACGGGTCTCAAAGCTGTCGATGCGCTCATCCCGATCGGACGTGGCCAGCGCGAGCTCATCATCGGCGACCGCCAGACAGGCAAGACGGCCATCATCCTCGACACCTTCCTCAACCAGAAGCCTCTCAACGATGGCGATGACGAAAAGGCGAAGCTCTACTGCGTCTATGTCGCGGTCGGCCAGAAGCGCTCGACGGTCGCGCAGTTCGTCAAGGTGCTCGAGGAGCGCGGTGCGCTCGAGTACTCGGTGGTCGTGGCTGCCACGGCGTCCGATCCGGCGCCGATGCAATATCTTGCCCCGTTCACCGGCTGCGCCATGGGCGAATACTTCCGCGACAACGGCATGCACGCGGTGATCGCCTACGACGACCTCTCCAAACAGGCCGTCGCCTATCGTCAGATGTCGCTACTGCTGCGACGCCCGCCGGGTCGCGAAGCTTATCCTGGCGACGTGTTCTATCTCCATTCACGCTTGCTGGAGCGCGCCGCGAAACTCAATGACACGCACGGGGCGGGCTCTCTGACCGCGCTCCCGGTCATCGAGACGCAGGCCAACGACGTGTCGGCCTACATTCCTACCAACGTGATCTCGATCACCGATGGGCAGATCTTCCTCGAAACCGACCTCTTCTTCCAAGGCATCCGTCCGGCGGTCAACGTCGGCTTGAGCGTGTCGCGCGTCGGATCCTCGGCGCAGACCAAGGCGATGAAGTCGGTCGCCGGCAAGATCAAGGGCGAGCTGGCGCAGTACCGCGAGATGGCGGCGTTCGCACAGTTCGGTTCGGATCTCGACGCCGCAACGCAGAAGCTGCTGGCTCGCGGCGCGCGTCTTACCGAGCTTCTGAAACAGCCGCAGTTCTCGCCGCTGAAGATGGAAGAGCAGGTGTGCGTGATCTTCGCTGGTACGCGCGGCTACCTCGATCCACTGCCGGTCAAGTCGGTTGGCAAGTTCGAGCAGCAGCTGCTTCACTCGCTGCGCGATCAGCACAAGGATATCCTGGAGTCGATCCGCTCGACGAAGGCATTGCCGGAAGATACGGAAAAGAAGCTAACCGAGGTGCTCGACAAATTCTCCAAGACCTTCACGGCTTGATGCGCTTCGCGGTACCCGGCCTGCGGCGGAAAGCCGGGCGCCGGGACCGCGCCACCCCTGGATCGTGCGCATGTTTCACGGAACCACGTACACGATCGAGCCTATTGTTTTGAGCATGTCTTCCACGCTGAACCGCTGCGCACCTCAGCTAAACATGCCCTAGGGTCCGGACAAGAAACGGGATGCTCGAATGGCGAGCTTGAAAGACCTACGCAACCGCATCGCCTCGGTGAAGGCGACGCGGAAAATCACGAAGGCGATGCAGATGGTCGCCGCCGCCAAGCTGCGCCGCGCGCAGGAGGTGGCGACGGCCGCGCGACCCTACGCAGAGCGCATGGACGCTGTTCTTGCGAGCCTGGCCGGAAAGATCTCGAGCCGCGAGGGTGCGTCTCCTCTGCTGGTCGGTACCGGCAAGGACGATACGCATCTCTTGGTCGTCATGACGGCCGAGCGCGGTTTGTGCGGCGGCTTCAATTCCAATATCGCCAAGCTTGCGCGCGCGGACGCTCTGAGGCTCCTGAGCGCCGGCAAGACGGTGAAGATCATGACCGTTGGACGCAAGGGCGCCGACAACCTGCGCCGTGACCTCAACAAGCAAATCTTCGAGCGCCGCGATTTCCGAAACGTGCGCCAGATAGGATTCGGGGAGGCGGAGGGCATCGCCAACCGCGTCCTGGAGATGTTCGAGGCGGGCGAGTTCGATGTCGTGACAATCTACTTCTCCGAGTTCCAGTCGGTGATTGCGCAGAAGCCGACCGCGCTCCAGCTCATCCCCGCCAAGCTGCCCGAGACCAAGGAAGACGCCGCAACATCGAAGAACGCGGCGATCTACGAATACGAGCCTGACGAGCAGGTCATCCTGGGCCAGCTGCTGAGGCGCAACATCGCCACGCAGATCTTCCGCGGACTTCTGGAAAATGCCGCGTCCGAGCAGGGCGCGCGCATGAGCGCCATGGATAGTGCGACGCGCAACGCCGGCGAGATGATCGACAAGCTGACGATCACCTACAACCGCCAGCGTCAGGCGCAAATCACGAAAGAACTCATCGAGATCATTTCGGGCGCCGAAGCGCTCTAGTCCGGATTTGAGGGTCAGAGGATGAGCTACAAGACACGTGCGACTACGAAGGGTGGCCGGGAAGGTCGCGCAGTGCTGGAAGAAGGGAAGTTGGCGCTCGCCATGGCGCTGCCCAAGGAGATGGGTGGCTCGGGCGAGGGGCACAACCCGGAGCAGCTTTTTGCGCTGGGCTATTCGTCGTGCTTCGGTCAGGCGGTTCTTGCGCTGGCGCGCAAGCACGGACTCGACGGTCAAGCTGCGAGAGTCACGTGCTCGGTCGAGATCGACAAGGACGAGACGAGTTTTGCTCTGAAAGTCGATCTTTCACTTTCGATACCGGGGGCTGACAAGGCGAAGGTTCAGGCCTTGCTCGAAGAAGCCCACCAGATCTGTCCCTATTCCAGGGCGACACGTGGCAACGTCCCTGTCACGCTCACTGTCGTCTGAATTCAATCGCTGGAGAAAACCAATGGCAAACAAGGCCGGCAAAATTCGTCAGGTAACGGGCGCCGTCGTCGACGTGCAGTTCGAGGGCCACCTTCCCGCAATTCTCAACGCGCTGGAGACGACGAACCAAGGCAACCGGCTGGTGCTCGAGGTGGCCCAGCATCTTGGTGAAAACACGGTGCGTACCATCGCCATGGACTCTACCGAGGGTCTGGTGCGCGGCCAGATCGTGAAGGACACCGGCCAGCCGATCGCGGTGCCAGTCGGTGACGCCACGCTGGGGCGCATCATGAACGTGATCGGCGAGCCTGTCGACGAAGCGGGTCCGGTGGAGGGCGAAGAGAATCGTCCAATCCACGCACCGGCACCCTCCTATGTCGACCAGTCGACGGAAGCAGAAATCCTGGTGACAGGCATCAAGGTCGTGGACCTGCTCGCGCCCTACGCGAAGGGCGGCAAGATCGGCCTGTTCGGCGGCGCCGGCGTCGGCAAGACCGTGCTCATCATGGAGCTCATCAACAACATCGCCAAGACGCACGGCGGCTACTCGGTGTTCGCCGGCGTCGGCGAGCGCACGCGCGAGGGCAACGACCTCTACCACGAGATGATCGAGTCGGGGGTGAACAAGGACCCCAAGAAAGACGGCTCCGCGGCCGGCTCCAAGTGCGCACTCGTTTATGGCCAGATGAACGAGCCTCCGGGTGCGCGCGCTCGCGTCGCTCTGTCGGGCCTGACGGTTGCCGAGTACTTCCGTGACCAGGGCCAGGACGTGCTGTTCTTCGTCGACAACATCTTCCGCTTCACGCAGGCGGGCTCCGAGGTGTCGGCGCTGCTCGGCCGCATTCCTTCGGCGGTGGGCTACCAGCCGACGCTCGCCACCGACATGGGCGCGCTGCAGGAGCGCATCACCTCCACGCAGAAGGGCTCGATCACTTCGGTGCAAGCGATCTACGTTCCGGCCGACGACCTGACCGATCCGGCACCGGCGACGTCATTCGCCCACTTGGACGCAACGACAGTGCTCTCGCGCTCGATCGCCGAAAAGGGCATCTATCCGGCCGTCGACCCGCTCGATTCCACGTCGCGAATGCTCGATCCGCGTATCGTCGGCGAGGATCACTACCAGGTGGCGCGTCGCGTGCAGGAGATTCTGCAACGCTACAAGGCGCTCCAGGACATCATTGCGATCCTCGGCATGGACGAGCTCAGCGAAGAGGACAAGCTGACGGTAGCCCGAGCTCGCAAGATCGAGCGCTTCATGTCGCAGCCATTCGACGTGGCGAAGGTGTTCACGGGTTCGGATGGCGCACAGGTGCCGCTGGCTGACACCATCAAGGGCTTCAAGGGGCTATGCGACGGCGACTACGACCATCTCCCCGAGCCAGCGTTCTACATGGTCGGCACGATCGAGGAGGCCATCGCAAAAGCCGAGAAACTGGCTGAGGCTGCTTGAACCGAAAAGAGCGGTGGAAAAGCGCTCACGGACACGACGCCATCACACGCGAAGCGCCCCATAAAGGGCCTAGCGCAGGCTGGAGGAGGACACCATGGCCGATCAAAACGAAGACGACGTCGAGGGTGAGGGCGAGGGCGACGACGAGTTCGGCAGTTGCTGCACGGAACTCAAAGAGGCCATGAGCGGTGCAGAGTTCGAACCGCTCATCGTGGTTGGCGAAGACGGCGTGCTCTATATGTCGGTCGGCCTGATCGACATCGAGGGCGAGGAGCCGGGCATGGTTGACCACCCCGTGTTCTTCTGCCCCTTCTGCGGCACCGAGCTGCAGACTCGGGAAGACGTGCGCCAGGACGGTGATGCGGTGAACTGAAACAGATACCGGCGCGGCACGACCGCGCCGGTATCATAATGAATTGGGGCGCGAATTGCGCCAGATCGCATTCATGTCTCTTGGGAGCACGAAAACGATCCGGTTTTTTGTTTCGAGCATGTTTTTCACGCTGAACCGCATCACAGTCAGCTAAACATGCTTTGAATCGCAAGCGGCTGCGGGCGTCGAATATAAGTGAGGACGGCGAGGCAATGTCAGGCACGTTCAAGTTCGAGCTGGTGAGTCCGGAGCGCATCCTTCTGTCGGACGTGGCGGAGGAAGCGGTGCTACCGGGCGCCGAAGGTCAGTTCACCGTTCTGGCCGGTCACGCGCCCGTGGTGTCGACACTGTTACCCGGTGTCATCGTCGTCAAGCTGGCGGTGGCTACGAAGGGCATCTACATCGACGGCGGTTTCGTCGAGGTCAACCCGGAGTCGGCCACGGTGCTTGCGGAGCATGCCTTCATCGTCGACGAGGCGGACCAGCGTCAGCTCGAGGATGCGCTGAACAAGGCCGAATCGGCGTTGGCGGAGGCCAAGGACGACGACGCGCTTCGCCATCTGACATGTGCCATCGACCAGCTTAGGGGGCTGCAGCGCAAGAAGGCCGCCTAGGCTCCTGACAGCAGGCTGCGGGCAGCCTCGCGCAAGCCGGGTTCAGGCCGGGCGACACCGATGCCCGGCGTTCGCATCTGGCTGTTGTGGGTTGCGTCAGATGCAACGGCGTCGGGAAGCCACTCGATCAAGCTGGCGCGATGATGTCGGCAAAGGCGTCGAGCACTGTGGCGTAGAGATCCCGCTTCCACGATACGGCTATGCGAAGGGCAGCCTCGGGGGTGGCCCACATCCAGGACTGGAACTCCGGACGCAGGATTGCGCCACGTTGCAGGTTGAATTCCGTGTCCGAGCCGGTAAAGCGCAATGCGAACCACAGCTGGCGCTGGCCGCGGTAACGCCCTTTCAACGCCAAGCCGAGCAGGTGGTCGGGCACCTCGAAGGATAGCCAGCGATCAAGTTCGGCCACGGGCACAAATGAGGTCGCGCCGGTCTCTTCCCGCAGCTCTCGCAGCGCAGCTTCCAAGGGCAACTCGCGGCCGTGAAGTCCACCCTGTGGCATCTGCCAAACGGGGTCGCCGTCAGGAGCAATCCAACGTGGCCGGCGGCTGCCGATCCAGATCTCGCCACGCGAATTGAACAAAACCATGCCGACGCCGTCACGCAACGGCAGGCTCTCGCGCGTCGGAGCTGCAATCCGGGTCGAAATGTTCATGGCGGGGACCGCATCCTCGATGGCCACTGGGCACGTCGTGCGAATCACTTTGTCTCAAGCCTAGCGCAAAGTTGTGACGGACGTGCCGTGCTGACCAGAACGTGTCCATGTTTCGTCAAAGCATGCACACGATCCAATCTATTGTTTCGAGCATGCATTTCACGCTGAACCGCTGCGCACCTCAGCTCGACATGCCTTAGGCAGTCGGTGCAGCGCCACGAGTGCAGCGGCAACCTGCGGAGTTTGTGACGCGCCGATGGTCGGGGGTCGAGGAATCAATAGTCCGATGCAAGCGGGCCCAGTTCGTCGAGTGCGGCGCGACAAACCTCGTGCTTGAGCGGGACGATCAAGTCAATCAGTTCGGAGCGCTTTGCACTGAGTTCGCTTTTCGGTGGGAATAATTCCGCATACTGTTGTATCCAGTCGGCGCCTTGATAGGGTTCCGCTTCTTGGATGGGGGCGGAAAATGATTCGGATTTTTTCGTTGTTGGCAATTGCGGCAACGGTCGCGGGCTGTGCATCGGCTTCGAACGACATCAGTGCTGCCTACGTCTCACCTTTGCAATACAACAATCTCACTTGCGAGCAGCTGGGTCTCGAGGCAGAGCGTGTGTCGGCGCGTGCCTCGGAGGTTGCCGGCATCCAGGATCAAAAGTCGACGAATGATGCGGTCGCAACAGGCGTGGCTATTGTCCTGTTCTGGCCAGCGGCGTTCTTCATCAAGGGCGACGGTCCCACCGCAGCCGAACTGGCTCGCCTCAAGGGCGAGTTCGAGTCAATCGAGAAGGTTTCGAACCAGAAGGGCTGCAAGCTGCAGTTCCGAAGGGAGCAGAAGTCGCGCGCTGGCGCTTGAGAATCATCCGTCTGCGGCAAGTGGGCCCAGCTCGTCGAGCACGGCGCGATAAACCTCGCGCTTGAACGGGACGATCAGGTCCATCAGCTCGGAGCGCTTCGCCCACCTCCAGTCGTCAAACTCGATTTCGTGATCGACCGGAGAGATATCAACTTCGCTGTCGTCGCCGAGGAACCGCATGGCAAACCACTTCTGGGTCTGGCCGCGGTACTTGCCGCCCCACTTCTTGCCGATCAGCTCGACTGGAAGGTCGTAATTGAGCCACTTCCTGTGCTCGGCGATGATTTGGGCAGAACGGATACGCGTCTCTTCGTAGAGCTCGCGCCGTGCGGCGGCTGCGGGGTCCTCGCCGGCGTCGATGCCTCCTTGGGGCATCTGCCACCAAGTACCGTTCGCGATCTTGTTCTTGGCGTCGGAGCGGCGGCCGATCCAGATCAGGCCGTCGCGGTTCAAGACCATGATGCCGACACATGGGCGGTAGGTCATCTTGTCTATGTCGATTTTCGTCATGCTCATCGCCTTGCGGATTTTCTGATTTTGCAGCGCGCGAGTTCGGTCGCATCGCAACGTGCGCGTTGAAGCGGAATTCTAACACGCCGCCGCGGACCTTTCCTGAGTGTCTCAGCCACGCCCTCGCAGGACGCTCACGCGCTTCCAATTCATCTGCTCTAGCTCTGAAACGGTACTGGTTGCGGCAAAGCGCATTGGCAGCCGGCCAAATGAAAACGGGCGCCTGGGTACAGGCGCCCGTTGCAATTGTTTGCTGCAAAAGCGGACTGGGCGTCCGTCAGTTCGCCTTCTGGGGCTGAGCCTCGGCGGGCGGCGTTGCGGGTGAAGCGGTGGCGGGTCCGGTCACCTTGCCGCGCAGGAAGTTCAGCGCGTATTGCAGCTGCGTATCCTTTTCGGGTTCCTTGGGTACGTAGGCGGATGAGCCGGACTGCTCCTCTTCCTCATCCTTGTCGTTCCTGAGGTGACCACGAAGGCTTGCCTCGCCGCGCACTTTCGTCTTGGAGGCCTTGGCCTTCATGTCTTCGGGCAGCTCCTGCTCGACGATAATGTCAGGCGCGATGCCCTTGGCCTGAATGGAGCGGTTCGACGGCGTGTAATAGCGAGCCGTGGTCAGTCGGATTGCGCCGTTGGCTCCAAGAGGGATGATGGTCTGCACCGAGCCCTTGCCGAACGACCGCGTGCCGATGACGGTGGCGCGCTTGTGGTCCTGTAGAGCGCCTGCCACGATTTCAGATGCCGAGGCCGAGCCACCGTTGATGAGTACGACGATTTTCTTACCGCCGGTGATGTCGCCCGGGCGGGCTTGATTGCGCTGTGTTTCCTCGTTGTTGCGTCCGCGTGTGAAGACGATTGCGCCACGCTCGAGGAAGTCATCGGATACCGCGATCGCCTGGTCGAGGAGGCCGCCAGGGTTGTTCCTAAGGTCGATGATGTAGCCCTTGAGTTCGTTACCGATCTCCTTTTCCAGCGTCTGGATCGCACGGACGAGGTTGGAGTGCGTCTGCTCGTTGAATGTCGATATCTTGACGTAGCCGACGTCGCCTTCGCGGCGAGACTTCACCGCATTGATGCGGATGATGTCGCGCACGATCTTGATCTCGAGTGGCTCCTCCACGCCTTTGCGCACGATCGTCAACGTGATGGGTGTGTTCACCGCGCCGCGCATCTGCTCGACGGCCTGCTCGAGCGTCAATCCATTGACGGCCTTGTCGTCGAGATGGGTGATGAGATCGTTTGCCTGCACACCTGCGCGTGCAGCCGGAGTATCGTCGATCGGGGCGACGACCTTCACGACGCCACTCTCCATCGTTACTTCGATACCTAGTCCGCCGAACTCACCCCTAGTCTGCACCTGCATGTCCTGGAAGTGCTTGCGATTGAGGTATGCGGAATGCGGGTCGAGCGAGGAGAGCATGCCATTGATGGCGCTCTCGATGAGCTTCTCGTCATCGGGCTCTTCTACGTAGTCGGAGCGGACGCGCTCGAGCACGTCGCCGAACAGGTCGAGCTGTTGATAAAGGCTCTGCGACTTCGTCGTGGCCGAATGCGTTTGTGGCGCGTTGAGGACCGTTGCCGCGCCTGCCAGGCCGGTCATCAGCAGAAATGTCCAGAATGCGAAGTCGGTCTTGCGCATCATCCTTGCACCTTCTCGGGACCACTCACCCACCAGGGGCTTGGGTCGATTGGATCACCTTCCTTGCGGAATTCTACGTACAGAACTGGGGCGTCGGAACCGCTTTTCAACTCTCGCGTTGACGCTGTTCCACTCATCGTGCCAACCGGCTCGGCTGCAAGTACGAATTGTCCGGGTTCCACATCAATCCGTGACAATCCTGCAAGCAGAATATGATACCCGCCGCCAGCATTGATTATCAAGAGTTGGCCATAACTGCGGAATTCGCCAGCATAAACGACCCAGCCATCACACGGAGACGTGATCTGCGCGCCTGACCGCGTCTCCAGAACGATTCCCTTCGAGTTTCCGCCATATTGCGTTTTCTCGCCATAATTAAGGACAGTGCGGCCTGCCGCGGGTAACGGCAGCCGGCCGCGGGCCTTGTGGAACGGCAGCGCCGGCTTGATGCGATCGTGCCTTGCCGCGCTGTCAGCACGTCCGCTCGGCCGCAACTCTACGATTTCATCAGGTTTGGGCACATTGAGGGCAATTTCCTTGCGGGTGACGGGTGTCTCCGCGCCAGGCGACTGCTCCGGGGTCAGAACGATCGGCCCGGAGGGAGGTGGCTTGGCGGGCTGCACGCGGGCGTCCGCAAGCTCCTTCTCGTAGTTCTTGAGATTCGTGTTTTGAGTGACCTTCTCATCGAGTCGGGAGATCAACTCGGTCAGATCGGTCACGGAACGCGAAATTTCGGCGCTCGCGCGACGCACTTCCGCCAGCTCGTCGCGGCGCTGGTCGAGCGATTTCTTGCGTTCCTCCATGAGCCCAGCAAGCTTGGTCTGCGCCTCAGTGAGCCGGGCGGTCTCGGATTTCAATCGCTCGCTTTCGGAGCGGATGTCGTCCATGACGCGGACCAGCTCCTTGAGGCGGGACGACAGCTGCATCGCCTGGCCGCGCAGCTCGGGAAATGCTGCGGCAAGGAGCATGGCGGAGCGGACCATCTGGAGGGCGTCGGAGCGGCGGGTAATCATCACCGGCGGAGGGTTGCGGCCCATGCGCTGCAACGCGCCAAGCAGTTTCGCAATCTGGCCGTGGCGTTGATCGAGCGAGCCGCGGACGATCTTTTCCTGGGCCTGAAGCTCGCCAAGTCGACCCTCGATGGCCGACATCTTGGTCTCGCTCTTCTGAATGAGCGCTGCCGTTTCGACGAGACGCTGCTTGAGCCGCTCGCGTTCCGCGTCGATCTCGGCGACGTCGTTGGCAAGCTTCTGTTCGCGGTCGTGGGCGGACTTGAGTTCGTTACGTTGCTCCTCGAGCTGGCGACGCTTTTCGCTGGGGTCGGACTGAGCGCGCGCTGCGGAAGAAAGGAAGGGCAGGGCTACTTCATTTGCGATCATGAGTGACGTCGCGCCGGCCAGCGCAAGCATCGAGATGATGCGCGCGCTGACGGACGAGGGACAGCAGCGATGAGCACCGCCAAAGGCTGGCTTGGACGATCTCGTGAGTGCCGGGCGGCGGCTCAAATGTGTTCCCCTGGTGGGTGCGCAAAAGGGCGATGGCGTCATGAAGCGCAGTGCAGCGCATGATTCGCAAAATTACGGCAATAGCAGGCCGGTGCCAAAGCCAAAGGCAGGGTTTTCCCAGCAGCTGCCACTGATTCTGCTGAGACGCGCCCAGCCGTGGCCAGCCATGGTGTGCGTCGGAGCGACCCAGTCACCTCGCGAAGTGTTTGCTGCAACAGGGAGGGAGGTCTATCTAAGCGCGAGAATATTCGTATCGCGCTGGATCGGTGAGCAGAATCATGGAAACCGCCCTTTATCACCTCACGACCGTTGCGGTTCTGGCCGTGCTGGTGGTGCTCATGCTCGGGCTTTGGAGCCTGATGAGCCACAAGAGTGCAAACCTGAGCCAAAAGCTGATGCGCTGGCGTGTCGGCCTGCAGTTCGTGGCCATCCTGATCATCATCGGATATCTGCTGTTGAAGGCCTAGCATAGGGACTGAGCCCCAGCTTCAGGATCCAGCCGCACCGTTGTCCTGGCATGAAGAGAGCCCATGGTTAAACTGAACAAGATTTATACGCGAACGGGCGACAAGGGGACAACGGGGCTCGGCACCGGCGAGCGTGTTCCCAAGCACTCGCTGCGGATTGCCGCCTACGGCACGGTCGATGAAACCAACTCGGTGGTCGGCGTGGCAAGGCTTCATATCAGCGATTCCTTCGAAACGGTCGGCAGCATGCTGGTCCGGGTGCAAAACGACCTGTTCGACTTGGGGGCGGATCTTTGTGTGCCCGATACCGGCAAGGAGCTGGGCTACGAGCCGCTGCGCATCAGTGCGGATCAGGTCAAGCGACTCGAGGATGAGATCGATCAGCTCAACAGTGAGCTTAAGCCGCTGAAGTCGTTCGTGCTTCCGGGCGGTACCCCTGCTGCGGCACATCTTCATGTGGCGCGAACGGTCTGCCGGCGCGCGGAGCGGCTGATGGTGGAGCTTGCGTTGCACGAGGACGAGCCAGTGAGCGAGGCGGCGCTGCAATACGTCAATCGGCTTTCCGATTTCCTGTTCGTCGCCAGTCGTTATGTGAACGATCGCGGGGCGGGTGACGTGTTGTGGGTGCCGGGCAAGAACCGCTGAGCTTGCTTTCAAGCGCGTCCTTCACGCTGAACCGCTCCACACTTCAGCTGAACATACGGTAGCGGCCTTCCGCTGCTGGGCCATGTGGCAATCTCCAAGCGCCAGTAGAGATCAGCGCCAGACCATCGCGTTCGCGATGGCGTTGTCGGAGCGATGCAGACGTGCAAATCTTCGCCGGTCCAGCGCTGCCGATGCGGCGCGGCAACTCGATGAAGGAAGGCTCAATTCGTGTTCGTGCCGCTGCAGGACGACAATCCGCTGAAGTACATCCATCGCCAGTACGTGACCTTTGCCCTGATCGGTCTCAACGCGCTGGTTTTCGCGCTCACGGCCGCTGGCGGACAGGACGCTCTTGTCGCGAGCTTCGCCGTCATCCCCGGAGAACTCTTCGGCCAGTTGATCCAATCACCGACCCAGGCCATCCCGCTACCGGAGAACCTTACGCTGGTTAGCTACATGTTCTTTCACGGCGATCTACTGCATCTGGCCGGGAACATGATCTTTCTTTGGGTATTCGGAGACAACGTAGAGGACGCAATGGGGCACTTCCGCTTCCTCGTCTTCTACATGTTATGCGGCATTTTTGCGGGCTTGGTGCACGCCTCGATAGCGCCGGATTCGGACGTTCCGCTGATCGGCGCCAGCGGTGCCGTTGCCGGTGTCATTGCGGCCTATCTGATGCTGCATCCGCGGGTGCGAGTCTGGGTGCTGGCATTCAAGATTTTGCCCATGCAGGTGAGCGCTGCTATCGTGCTAGGTGTTTGGATTGTAACACAAATCGTGATGGTACTAATACCTCAGGTGGGTCCGGTGGCGTGGTGGGCGCATATTGGCGGGCTGATCGCCGGGGCGCTCCTTGTGCCCATCTTCAAGCGCCCCAGCGTCCGCCTCTTCGACCGGGGGCTGAGGGCCGCGTGAGGGGGTGTGCCCCGAAGGGCATCGCCGGCGTGGAAATTCGATTTTCCCGCGCCCGGTGGGCGTACCCATCATCGGTTGCATTGACTTCCCAGAAACCCGCACCTACGCTGCTGTTTCGCAACTGCGAAGTGCTCATGCACGCCTCATTCCCACGGGCTTGGCCTGCCCTTTCGGGTCATAGCGGGCGGAGCTGAGTTTGCGGTGCACAAGACGACTTCGGGAACCCGATGCGTTGCCTCATGCGATGGGTCCTGTAGCTGCAATGCTTTTTACGCCTACGGTGCCCTATCGGTGAGGTACTGCAGGTTGATGAAGAGCAGGTGACAAACAAAGAAATTCGAGGCTGAGGACCGCTGCGGAGATGAAGATTTTAGTGCCGGTGAAGCGGGTCGTTGACTACAACGTCAAGATCCGTGTCAAAGCCGACGGAACGGGCATCGAGCTTGCCAATGTAAAGATGTCGATGAATCCGTTCGATGAGATTGCTGTCGAAGAGGCCGTCCGACTGAAAGAGAAGGGTGGCGCCACCGAAGTGGTCGTCGTCTCGATCGGTCCGACGAAGGCTCAGGACACTTTGCGCACGGCGCTGGCGATTGGCGCGGACCGCGCCATCCTCGTCGAAACACCGGAAGGCGCAACGGTCGAACCTCTAGCGGTTGCCAAGATTCTCAGGGTGCTTGTCGAGCAGGAGAAGCCCGACGTCGTGATCGTCGGCAAGCAGGCGATCGACGACGACTGCAACCAGACGGGGCAGATGCTGGCTGCGCTGCTCGGATGGCCGCAAGGTACGTTCGCTTCCAAAGTCGAATTCGCAGATGGCGGGGTCGCGGTCACTCGAGAAGTCGATGGCGGCCTCGAGACGGTGGGACTCAAGCTGCCAGCCGTGATCACGACGGACCTGCGCCTCAACGAGCCGCGCTATCCGACACTGCCCAACATCATGAAGGCGAAGAAGAAGCCACTCGACGTGAAGAAGCCCGACGATCTGGGCGTCGATATCACGCCGCGTTTGCAAGTGCTCGTGACGGCGGAGCCTGCGAAGCGCCAGGCGGGCGTCAAGGTCGGCAGTGTGGCTGATCTCGTTTCCAAGCTGAAGTCGGAAGCGGGGGTGTTGTGATGACCATTCTCATACTCGCCGAACACGACAACGGTACGCTCAATCCTGCAACGGCAAAGGCGGTGACGGCGGCAAAGAATATCGGAGGCGATATCCACGTCCTGGTGGCGGGCGCAGACGCGCAAGCGGCCGCTGATCAGGCAGCAAAGCTGGACGGTGTCGCAAAAGTACTGCTGGCCGATGCTCCGCAGCTGGCACATGGACTCGCGGAGGAGGTGTCCGCCCTGCTGGTCGAGCTGATGGGCAGCTACGACGTGCTGATGGCGCCTGCGACGGCATCAGGAAAGAACATCCTGCCGCGCGTGGCAGCGCTGCTCGATGTCATGCAAATTTCCGACGTCACTGCGGTGAAAAGCGCCGACACCTTCGAACGTCCAATCTATGCAGGCAACGCCATCCAGACGGTGAAGTCGGGCGAGGCGAAGAAGGTGATCACCGTACGCACCGCGGCGTTCGCGGCGGCAGGCGAGGGCGGGAGTGCAGCGGTCGCGAAGATCGACGTGCCGGCGTCAGCCGGACTTTCGAGTTTCAAGGGCGCCGAGCTGACGAAGTCAGACCGGCCTGACCTTGCCTCGGCGCGGATCATCATCTCCGGTGGGCGCGGCCTGCAATCGGGCGACAATTTCAAGACGCTGATAGAGCCTGTGGCGGACCAGCTCGGGGCGGCGATCGGTGCCTCGCGTGCGGCGGTGGACGCCGGTTTCGTGCCCAACGACATGCAGGTCGGTCAAACCGGCAAGGTGGTGGCGCCGGAGCTCTACATCGCCGTGGGAATCTCGGGGGCAATCCAGCATCTGGCGGGTATGAAGGATTCGAAGATTATCGTGGCGATCAACAAGGACGAGGAGGCGCCGATTTTCCAAGTCGCCGATTACGGGCTTGTGGCAGACCTGTTCCAGGCGCTGCCGGAGCTGGCGGCCGAACTGGAAAAAGCTCGAGGCTGAAGAACGTGAAAAAGAAAGCCGGACGGTCAGGGGCGATCGAATACCGGCAATAGAGCGGTCGATTAATACGAGGACCATCGAGATGGACGTAGCAGTCAAGGCGCCCAAAAAGGCAAAGGCCAGCGCCAGCAACAGTGTCGACAAGAATTCGGTGAGCAGGATCAAGAAGGTCGGCATCATCGGAGCAGGCCAAATGGGAAACGGAATCGCGCATGTGATTGCGTTGGCCGGCTATGACGTGTCGCTCAACGATCTGAAGAAGGAAGCGGTCGATCGCGCACTGCAGACGATCGAGAAGAACATGGGTCGGCAGGTTTCCAAGGGCATGATTGCGGAGGCGGACCGCGATCTGGCCATGAAGCGCATCGGATATGCTGCCGACTTCCACGCGCTCGGCGACTGCGATCTGGTGATCGAGGCTGCAACTGAGGACGAGAGCATCAAGCGCAAGATCTTCACGGATCTTTGCCCCTTCCTGAAGAATGATGCGATCCTGGCAACCAACACCTCGTCGATTTCGATCACCCGCCTGGCATCGACGACGGACCGGCCGGAGCACTTCATCGGCATGCACTTCATGAACCCGGTGCCGTTGATGGAGCTGGTCGAACTCATCCGCGGAATTGCCACCGAGGACGAGACGTTCGGCGTGGCAAAGGACTTCGTGCAAAGTCTGGGGAAGCGCACGGCGGTGAGCGAGGACTTCCCCGCCTTCATCGTCAACCGCATCCTGCTTCCCATGATCAACGAAGCCGTCTACACGCTCTATGAGGGCGTCGGCACGGTGGAGTCGATCGACAAGGCGATGAAGCTCGGCGCGCACCATCCGATGGGGCCGCTCGAGCTGGCGGATTTCATCGGCCTCGATACCTGTCTGTCGGTGATGCAGGTTCTCTACGAAGGTCTCGCCGATTCGAAGTATCGGCCATGCCCATTGTTGGTGAAGTACGTCGAGGCGGGCTGGCTCGGCCGCAAGACGAAGCGCGGCTTCTACGACTATCGCGGCGAGACGCCGATACCCACGCGCTGAGCCATTCGCTTTGGCCTATCGAAGATCAAAAGACGGGCGCCCGGGCGGCGCCCGTTTCGTTGTTGGCGCAGTGTTCTTCTACACACCCATAGACGGGCTCGATAAGCGGTGTCGGTTGGTGCGACTGCGGGATCATCGGACTCGAAATGCGTGTTGCAATGTCTGACGCTTGCGGACGACGCGCGACATGATAGCGTTCGTCGCAGGCACCATAGAGTGCCAAGGCCCTACAAATCGGGAGGATGACGTGACGGGTAGAGGCGCAAGCAAAGTGGCGGTCGTGACAGGGGCGAGTGCGGGTATCGGTCGGGCTGTGGCGCTGGCCTTGCAAGGTGACGGCTACCATGTGGCGCTGGCTGGCCGGCGTACGGCTGAACTGGAGGCAACCAAGGCGCTTGCAGCGGCAGGCGGTGGTGAGATGCTTGTCCACGCAAGCGACGTTTCCGACGCGCTGGAAGTGAAGGGATTGTTCCAGGCTACGGTACAGTCGTTCGGTCGCGTCGACCTACTGTTCAACAACGCGGGGCTCTTTGCGCCGTCTGTTCCGCTCGAAGATCTCTCGGTCGATGACTGGCGGCATGTGGTCGACGTCAATCTCACCGGCGTCTTCCTGTGCTGCCAGCAAGCGATACGGATCATGAAGAAGCAGAACCCGAAGGGCGGGCGGATCATCAACAACGGGTCGATTTCCGCTTTTACGCCGCGACCTCTGTCGGCGTGCTATACAGCGACGAAGCATGCGGTCGCGGGACTGACGAAATCGATTGCGCTCGATTGCCGCGGCCACGACATCGCCTGCGGCCAGATCGATATCGGCAACGCCGCAACCGCGATGACCGAGCCGATGGCGAAGGGACAAGGGGCGCTGCAGGCAGACGGCACCCGGAAAGTCGAGCCGCGCATGGATGTGGCGCACGTTGCGAGCGCGGTGCTCTACATGGCGAGCCTGCCGCTCGATGCCAATGTGCTGTCGATGACGATCAAGGCAACCGAGATGCCATTCGAGGGGCGTGGATAAGGCAGGTCAGGATCAGTTTGCATTTGGAGCCATTCAGGCTCAGGTGGAACCTCTCCGCAGAGGCGGATTTGCACCGATCTCATCGCGTCCCGTCTTGGCCGTAGCGCCGCTACGCCCTGCGCCGTCCTCCTGCCGGGTCGGCGCGCCGCTTGAGAAACAGAATTGAATCGACCTGAGCCTGAATGGCTCTAGGCCGCCCGCACACGATCCAGCCCATTCTATTGGGCATGTCTTTCGCGCCGGACCGCTCCAGGCTTCAGCCTAACATGCTGCAAGTGTTCCAGCGGCTGGCCGGGCTGGCACTCAGTCGGCTTTGGGGGAGACCAGCGGTCGCAGTTGGTGGCGCAGGGTCTCACGTTCCTGTTTGATGGATGCGCTGATCGCCTGTTGCGACATACCCATGCCGAGGAGTGCTGCGCGTGATAGCTGGAGGCTGGCTTCCACTGTCTCCGGCACAGCGTCGTTCACGCCGGTACTATAGAGATGGCGCGCGTGCTCCCCGTCGCGGGCGCGCGAAACGATCGTCACATCGGGTCGAAGGGCGCGAACCTGCTCGACAACATGATCGATGATCTTGGCAGACTGTACGGTGACGATGACGCATGTCGCATTGGCGACGCCGCAGGCTTCCAAGAAGGCACGATTCGTCGCGTCTCCGAAATAGACGTCATGGCCTCTGTGTCGATCGTCGATAACCGACGGGGCATTGTGATCGATGGCGATATAGGGAATGGCGTGCATCTTGAAGAGGTCGCATACCACCTTGCCCATTCGCCCGTAACCTACAACGATCGCATGCGCCTTCCGAGGGTCGGGCATGACGAGGGTTTCAGGTTCGGGAACTGGGCTGTCACCGAATCTGGCGGCGATGTGGCGACCGAGAATCGCCATCACCGGGATCAGGGTCATCGTCAGCGATGTGACCGTGAGCGTGAAGGAGGCAACAGGCGAGCTGAGGAGCCCCAGAGACGCTGCCAGTCCAACGCCCACGAATGCAAACTCGCCGCCGGGGCCTAGCAGGAGCGCAGATTCGATGCTGACGGGCCGCGCCAGCTTGAACAGATGCGTTAGCATGACGACAATCACGGCCTTGCCGGCGATCAAGGCAACGACGGCTGTGGCGATCCATTGCGGTTCGCGGATCACCTCGCGGACATCAATGCTCATGCCGACCGTGAAAAAGAACATTCCCAGCAACAGACCTTTGAATGGTTCAGTCGTCGCCTGGACGGCTCGCCGATACTCGGTGCCTGCGAGGAGGAGGCCGGCAATGAAGGCGCCAAGCGCCATTGAAAGACCAGCCAAGGCTGCAATCACGCCGGTCAGGATCACGACAAAAAGTGTCGCGGCAATGAACAGTTCATTGGATCTTGTTGCCGAGACCAGACGAAACATGGGCCTGAGGAACAACCGTCCTGTGACGATGATGATGCTGATAGCGATGAGGGCCTGAAGCAGCGCCTTGCCGACGCTAGCGAACACCGAACCTTCCCCGTTCGCGGCGAGTAGTGAAATGAAAATCAGCAGCGGCACCACCGCGAGGTCCTGCGCAAGCAGAACGGCAAAACTGACCCGGCCTGTGACCGTGGCGAGGCGGTCCTCTCTTGAAAGCACCTCGAGAACGATCGCGGTCGACGACAGCGCCAGCGATCCGCCCAATATCACTGAAACGGGACCTGAGAACCCGAACATGGATACGATGCCGGCAATGGCGACGCTGGTCACAGCAATTTGCAGTCCGCCGAGGCCGAATACGAGCCGGCGCATGGTGATGAGGCGTTCGAACGAAAGCTCGAGGCCGATAAGAAAGAGCAGAAAGACGACGCCGAGGTTGGCGATACCAGCCACGTTCTTGGCGTCTGTCACCGTCAGCCAATAGAGTGGCGGAATTTCAGCCACGTAGGAACCGAGACCCAGAGGACCCAGCACAGCGCCGGCGCCGAGGTATCCGACGACGGGGCTCAATCCCCACCTGCTC
Source organism: Hyphomicrobiaceae bacterium (assembly GCA_050246945.1). GTDB lineage: Bacteria > Pseudomonadota > Alphaproteobacteria > Rhizobiales > Hyphomicrobiaceae > JAEUMD01. The sequence goes on along the minus strand of JBFWVC010000001.1, from coordinate 120,105 downwards.
AGCATCGGTACGATGATGCCGGCTGTTCCAAGTACGACCAGCGCATCGCTGTAGGCTGGGATATTGATTGCGGTGGCCATGCTGTTTTCGGCTGCTTTTCCAGTTTCTTCCGGACGTGCCGGTCGAATCACGATCCAGCGGCTTGGTGCAAGTATATGCTGCGGCAGTCTTCGTACTGAGGCGTTAACTGGTCTGGATCAACAGCAGGATTGCAGGGCGTTCTGAGAAACGCGTGCGGCGGGTCCAGGTTTCTATTGGAGGCTCAGGCACCATTGACTTCCGCAAGGAAGCGCGCCAGGTCCTCGGTCATGTGGTGGATGTGTTCGGGCGGCTTGGTCCATGTCTTGATCTTGGCCTGGGCGGGATGGTCCATATAGTTTGAATGAACCAGCACGGTGGTCATGCCGAGGTCGTGCGCGGCGCGCAAGTTGTGCGGCATGTCCTCGAACATCGCTGCCTGGGTCGGCGTCACGCCGTGGGCGCGGCTCATACGGTCATAGGCTTCGCGCTGTTCCTTCGGCACGAAGCCGGTTGCCACGATATCGCAGATGTCCTCGAACAGATGCAGGACGCCGAGCTTGGCGGCCACGTTCTCGGCGTGGCGGCGCGAGCCTGCGGTGAAGATCAGCTTGCGGCCAGGTAGCTTCTGCAATGCAGACGCCAGTTCCGGATGCTCGGGTACCGGTGACAGATCGATGTCGTGCACGTACTCAAGGAACGCTGTCGGCTCCATCTTGTGAATCCGCATCAGTCCGGCGAGCGTGGTACCGAACTGGCGGTAATAGCTCTTCTGCAGGTGGCGGGCGTATTCATAGGGGACACCCAGATAGTTCTGGATGAATTCGCCCATGCGATGATCGACTTGGGCGAACAGGTTGCAATCAGCGGGATAGAGCGTGTTGTCGAGATCAAACACCCACACGCGCGTATGTTCGAAGCCGGAACGGGTGGCGGCAGATGCGGGAGGTGAAACTTCGGTCGTATCGTGCGGTCTGGTCATGGGGCGTATATAGCGCGGACCGGTGAAACTGGCACGTCATTCGGCTTGTCTACCGAACGAAGATCCGCACAGACATATATTGTGTTCATGCTTCGTGGAACCAACCACACGATCAAGTCCGTTGTTCTGAACCCGTTTTTCAGGCTGAACCGCTGCCCACTTCAGATAAGATTGCTGTGTCGGGTGGTTGCGCGTCGGCCGGCTCTCATGACTGCTGGTCGCCTTAAGCCCCCGGATACTCCCGGATGTCTACAAGGTGGCCTTCCAGGGCTGCGGCCGCCGCCATGATCGGCGAAACGAGATGCGTGCGACCCTTGTAGCCCTGGCGTCCCTCGAAGTTGCGGTTCGACGTAGAGGCGCAGCGCTGGCCGGGCTTCAGCTGGTCCGGGTTCATGCCGAGGCACATCGAACAGCCGGGTTCGCGCCATTCGAAGCCCGCGTCGACGAAGATCCTGTCAAGGCCCTCGGCTTCCGCCTGCTGCTTTACCAGACCGGAGCCCGGAACGATCATGGCGTAGGCGAGACGGGATGAAATCTTCTTGCCCTCGACGATTCTTGCCACCGCGCGCAGATCCTCAATACGGCCGTTGGTGCACGAGCCGATCCAGACGACATCGAGCGGGATGTCGGTGATCTTGGTGCCAGGCGACAGGCCCATGTATTCGAGTGCGCGCTGCATGGAAGCGCGCTTGTTCTCGTTCGCCACCTTCGCGGGATCTGGTACGACGCCCGTAACGGCGGCGACGTCTTCGGGGCTCGTGCCCCACGTGACGATCGGCGGCAGCCTCGCGGCATCTAGCTTGACGACTGTGTCGAAGTGCGCGCCTTCTTCGGTCTTCAACGTTTCCCAGTACTTCATCGCCATGTCCCAGGCCGCGCCCCTGGGTGCCTTGGGCTTGCCCCTTATGAATGCATAGGTCTTCTCGTCTGGTGCGATCATGCCGGCGCGGGCGCCGCCCTCGATCGACATGTTGCAGACCGTCATGCGGCCTTCCATGCTGAGATTGCGGATCGCTTCACCCGCATACTCGATGACGTGGCCCGTGCCGCCGGCGGTGCCGATCTCGCCAATGATGGCGAGGATGATGTCCTTGGCCGTCACGCCGTGCGGCGTCTGTCCGCTGACGTCGACGAGCATGTTCTTGGCCTTCTTCTGCACAAGCGTCTGGGTGGCCAGGACGTGCTCGACTTCGGACGTGCCGATGCCGTGGGCCAGGGCGCCGAAAGCGCCGTGCGTGGAGGTGTGGCTGTCGCCGCAGACAATGGTCGTGCCGGGTAGCGTAAAGCCCTGCTCGGGGCCGACGACGTGGACGATGCCCTGGCGGCTGTCGAGCTCGTCGTAGTACTCGATGCCGAAGTCCGAAGCATTCTTCGCGAGCGTCTCGACCTGGATGCGGCTGTCCTGATCATCGATGCCGTGGCTGCGGTCGGTGGTCGGCACGTTATGGTCGACGACGGCGAGTGTCTTTTCCGGTGCGCGCACCTTGCGGCCGGCCATGCGCAGACCCTCGAACGCCTGCGGGCTCGTCACTTCGTGGATGAGGTGGCGATCGATATAGAGAAGGCACGTTCCGTCGGGCTGGCGTTCGACAACGTGGTCCTCGAAAATCTTGTCATAGAGGGTCGTGGAGGCGGTCTTGGTCATAGTCGCTGCCCGTGCCTACGTAGCTAATGTCTATTGGAATCCGTATTGCGATGGTCGCAGTCGCGCCATCTTCTCGCGCCTGCAACACATTCGGCACTCTCTAGATAGCGAGTTGGGCAGGTTCGCGCAATCAGCTGACGCGTCGGCCCAGCGCGCGTGTGGCCAGTTCCTGAGCCTGAACTCCAAGGCATCCGGGCTTTTCCTCACGGCGAAGGAGAAGCGCATTCGAGCCGCGTTGGCAAGTCGCAGAACCGGATTGCTTAGAGCGAGTGGCGCGACGGGCCAGAGCACATCTCCAAGAAGGCATGCTATTTGCGAAATTCGCAAAATTGCGCAGCGCCTTCTGCTGCTCCATCATCATGGGCCTGGGTAAAAGTCAGACAAACTTTTGCGCAATAGTTGCGATCCGAAATTCCAATTCATTTCATGTTTTCTTCTATCACGTGAAGAAATTCGCAATTGAATTTGCGGCATCACTGTCGACATGAGACGACTTTCTGAAATGAGGTTCACGGTAATGCAATCGCAATCCAGCCGAGAGACCGGAATGCGCGGAGCGACGGAGGCGGAATTCAAGCTTGACTATCTGAGTGGCAACCTGCAGCAATTGTCAGTCGGGATCGATGACGCATGCTCCCGGACGCAGCATGGCTGCAAATCGTCCTGCTGCCTTGGAGATGCGATTGATGATTGTGCCAAGTCGACTGCGTTGGCGAATGGTCGGATCTCCATAGAACAGTTCAAGCTGCAGCAAAAGCTTTATAGTACATTTTATTTGTTCGTCATCCCGGCGACCTATTTCGTGGCCTACTTCCATCTGCATTCGGTTTCACTTGCTCATGCAGCAGCCGGGCCGATATTTTTGTCCGCGGTCGGCGCGTGGCGCATGCGTCGGTACATCCATGCGCAAGATGCGGAAGTCACGGTTGATTTCGCCCGCAAGGAGATTGCGGCCGTGTCGGTGCTCAGCGTGGTCATGGGGCTGACCATGTCAGCCTGGGCACTGTCGATGACCATGTTGGCGGACCAGGGGACCCAGAACTTCACCATCGCATACATAGCGCTTTGCAGTATCGCAGGCGCACTCTGCCTCGGGTTCGCGCCAGTGCCGATGTTCATGACGCTATTCCTGCCGACAGTAATGTGCCTTGGTTTCGGTCTGCTCCACGAAGGAGGTGCAGAGGAGGCGCTGATCGTCTGCTTTCTTAGCATTTCACTCATGATGTATCGAACGGCGATGACGAACCTGGGCGTGCTTTGCGAGATGGTCGAGTCGACGGTCAAAGTGGAACTGCAAAAGCATCGATTGCTGGAGGCGCGCGCTGAGTCCGATTACGCGGCCCGCCATGACTTTCTGACGGGTCTTCGCAACAGACGGTCGTTCGACGAATTGATGAACAGAGCGACGGCCGAGTCATCCGGCAATGGCGACCAACAACTATCCATTAGTGTCGTCGGGCTTCTCGATCTCGACGAGTTCAAGGAGGTCAATGATCTTCACGGCCATGCGACCGGCGATCTCCTGCTCGTTCAAGTGGCTGACGAGATCAAGAGAATTGCCGGATCCAAGGCGGAGGTATTCCGGCTTGGCGGTGACGAGTTCGGCTTGCTGTTCAAGGAACGCAATGACATCGAAATGTGCGTCGAACTCGCGCGGGCGATTGTGTCAGGCATCGAGACAATCAGGCGTGTCGAGGGCTTCAACGTAAACATCACGGGATCTGTCGGTCTCGCGGATGCGAAATGTCGTGTTGACCTGTCTGAAGTCGTCAAGGAGGCCGATCTCGCGCTCTATAAGGCCAAAAGCAAAGGAACCGGGTCGTTGTTTGTCTACTCAAGCGACATGAAAACAGACCAAATCCGACGCATATATATAGCACAGAACCTTCGCAATCCCGCGGCGATCGGTGGTTTGACTTTCGAGTTTCAACCGATCGTTTCGCGGCGGACCGGCAGGACGGTGGCGGTCGAGGCCTTGGCGAGGTGGTTTGATCCCCAGTATGGGCAGATCGGGCCCGGCGAATTCATACCCTTGGCTGAGCATCTCGGATTGATGCCGAGGCTTGGCGACGAGCTGCTGCGCAGGCTGATGCAAGAAATCGGTCCGCGCTCCGACGACGTCCGGATCGCTGTCAACATTTCAGCAAAGATCTTTGCAGATCCGACGTTTGTAGACCGATTGTACGGGTACATGGATGAATTCGGCGTCGGCGGCAGGAATATCGAGATAGAAGTAACAGAGACGGCAGTCCTGCGCGCGATGGATCGGGCGGCGACGACAATTGAAGCGCTGCAATCGCGTGGGATTACCGTCTCGCTCGACGACTTCGGCGCCGGTTATTCCAGCTTTTCCGTACTCGCCCGCCTCGGCTTCAACAAGCTGAAAATTGATCGTAGCGTCATCTTGGATGTCGAGACATCGGAACGTAGCAGGAAGGTACTTTGGAGCATCTGTTCCATGGGGCGCGACCTTGGCATTGGAAGTGTCGTCGAAGGCGTGGAGACGCAGGAGCAGTTCGAGATCGCATCGAAATGCGGTTGCGATGAGGTTCAGGGATACTGGCTTGCCAAGCCGTCCGGGCTTGCGACATGCGCGCTGCAGTTCGATCAGGTTGCATCGTTGAGTGGGCGTGTCGTTCCAATGATCAGCGCCCATCAGAACGGGAAAATTGCGGACCGTTACCTTGGAACAGGGTCGGAGGGAATTTGATGTTCATGTTGGGCAAGACCCGCTGTAAACTCTTGCGCAACATGCATTGACGATTTGGTCGTTGCGGCCTGTTCCATTTCTTATATCGCGTCCCTCAATGACGCCTTCCTCTGGGCCAGTACCGCTTCCATCGCAGCCGATCAGCTTCCAGTCGGGCGTTGCCGAAACGACGGATCAGAGTTTCACCTGACGGGCTTTTGCGAGCAGGAAATCCCGCAGCACCTGTACCTTCTTCGAGGTTTTCAGTTCCTCGGGGTAGACGAAAAGGATTGGCAGCGTGGGCGGGTCGATCTCCGTCAGGACGGTGACAAGGTCCGATTCCTCCTCGACCATGTAGTCCGGTATCATGCCGATGCCGATGCCGGCGCGGACGGCGTATTTGAGGGCCACCACCGAGTTCGCCCGGAAGATGGGGGTGCGCGGCGGCAGACTATCGCGGCCTACCGTCTCGATCCAGGTAATGGCTGCCAGATGCTGTGCCGGTACGCCGGAATAAGACACGATACGGTGTTCGTCGAGCGCCTTCAAATTGGCGGGTGCACCGAAGCGGCGCACGTACTGTGTTGAAGCGTAGGCGCGCACTTTCATCGAGAACAGGGGACGACGGATCAAGTCCGCCTGCTCGGGCTCACGCGTCCAAAGCGCTACGTCAGCGGCGCGCATGGCGAGATCCACCTGCTCGTCGTTGAGATTGAGGTCGATGCGAATCTCCGGATATAGCTCCAGGAACTCCCGTAGACGCTGTGTGACCCAGACCGTGCCGAGCCCGATTGCGGCCGTCACGCGCAGCTCGCCTGAAGGCTTGGTGGTAGTATCCGACAGCAGCGTCTCGGCGGTATGAAGCTTGGTCATCACTTCGGCCACGGTGCGGTAGAGCATCTCGCCCTGCTCGGTCAGTACGAGTCCGCGCGCGTGGCGGTGGAAGAGAGAGATCTTGAGGTCCTTCTCGAGCGCGGACACCTGGCGGCTGACGGCCGACTGGCTCATGTGCAGCGCGTCTCCGGCATGCGTGAAACTGCCTGCCTCAGCGGCGGCATGGAAGATGCGGAGCTTGTCCCAGTCCATCTCGGTCCCCTCTGGATCGTGTTCATGTCGCATGGACGCATGAACACGATCCAAGTCTCTGAATTGAACATGTTCTTCACGCTGAACCGCTGCACACTTCAGCTGAACACGCTCTAGCGGACTGCTGCCACCGGCGGCGGCAGATGCTGCGGCGCACAAAATACCAGAGCCATGCGAAATTCGCAAAGCTTCGTGGTGCGTCCAATTGGACCAATGCGGCTTTCGTGCTGCTGTAGAGCCGGATTCAGTTGGGTTTCGTAGGCTTCAAGAGGTCGGGTCGGCGCTCTCGAGTTATGCGCCGGGCCGCGGCCTCCTGCCATTCTGCAATGCGCTTGTGATCGCCTGAGAGAAGAACCTCGGGAATCGTGCGGCCTTCCCAGTCGCGCGGCCTGGTGTAAAGCGGATGTTCCAAGAGGCCCGACTCGAAGCTCTCGTGCGCGAGGCTCATCGCAGAGCCGACGACGCCGGGCAGCAGACGGATGCAGGCATCGAGGAGCACCAACGCGGCCAGCTCGCCGCCGGAGAGGATGTAATCGCCGATCGATACCTCGCGCATCTGGCGGGCTTCTATGACCCGCTGATCGACGCCCTCGAAGCGGCCGGCCAGCAACATCACCCCAGGCCCGCCGGCCAGCTCGCGTGCGAGGCGCTGCGTCAGCGGCTCGCCGCGTGGCGTGAAATAGATGAGCGGCAGGTCAGCGCCATCGGCGCCACGGGCGGCATCGACCGCAGCGGCGATGACGTCGGCGCGCATGACCATGCCGGCGCCGCCGCCTGCCGGGGTGTCGTCCACCGCGCGATGGCGGCCCACTCCGTGCTCGCGGATCTGGTGGAGGGCGAGCGACCACAGGCCGGCGCCAAGCGCCTGGCCGGCGAGCGAAAGCCCCAGCGGTCCAGGAAACATCTCGGGGAACAATGTCAGCACGGAGACACGCCAGGGTGGGCGCGCGGGGTCTTGTTCAGGCCGGTGCGGCATGGTGCGCCTCAGTTTGGTGGCGGCGGTGGTTGATATCGAGGATATGCGAGCGGTTGCGTCCGCTCACCGATCTTGGCCGCAGCTTAAAGCAGATGCAGATGGTTTGGGGTAGGGGAGCGGTGGTTCCCGGCGGCGTTGGCTGGCCGCGAATTCGACGGTGGTCGGCCGCATGCTTCCGCGCGCAGTCAGGCCAAGTGAGGATCATCTTGGCAACATCTGGGAGATCGGAACGGCGTCAGCCTGTCTACGAGCGTTCGGCTCATTCGCGGGCAGGGCTGTCAGCGGCGGTATTGCACGAAAGGTGTCTTGTTCGCGACCCGGTCGTAGAGACGGCGGGCCGCGACGTTGTTTTCCATCGTGACCCAGTAGGTTCGTGTTGCACCGAGACGGTCGGCTTCGGCGTAAGTTGCTGCAATCAATGCCTCGCCGATCCCGTGTCCGCGCACGACCGGATCAACGTACAGGTCTTCCAGATAGACGTATCCGCTCATGGACCACGTCGACGGGTGGTGCAACAGGTGGGCGAAGCCGACGGGGACGTCCGAGCCGTCGACCGCGAGTATGCCGACGAAAGACCCCGGATTGCTCGACAGCAGGCTTTCGAACGTGGCTGCGATGATGTCATCGGGTACCTGCGCCTCGTAGAAGTCGATATAGGCGCGGAACAACCTTTCCCAGTGTCCGCGGTCGCCTGCGGATAGGGAGCGTATGGTGAACTCAAAAGACATTGGCAGCTCCCGGTTGCCCGGCCGCGATCGCATCCGGCTCCGAAATGCTCGTGTTCCGACGCTGGCGCTTGGCTCCAGGCCGTGCGCCAGCGCGTCAGCCTGGAACGTTAAAGCGTGCCGCGAATTATAAGATCTGATCCTGATGCCTTGAGTGGTTGGGTTTGAGCATGTCGCTATCGCAAAACCGCACCACACTTCAGCTCGACATGCTCGAAATAATCTAGACGCCCTCTACGACCGTGATGTCTATTGCGCCGGCTCCCTGGCGCAAAGCCTTCGCCTCGGCATACTCGGGCGATTTGGCATAGGCAATCGCGTCGGCGTAGCTCGCAAACTCGATCACAACGTTGCGCTGGGTGCCATTGCCCTCGACGATTTCGCACTGGCCGCCGCGCACGATCGGCGTACCGCCGTACTTGTCGAGCGCGATCTTCGACTTGGCGACGTACTGTCCCCACTTCTCCGGATCGGTGACGGTGGCATGTGCGATGACGTATCCCTTGGGCATATCTGTTCTCTCGTGTGGTTGGCTCAGTTAGCGCACCGGACTCAGTTGAGCGACAGCGCGTCACGGATGTGGTGGACGAAGGCGAGCGCGGCGGCACGCGGATCGTCGGATTGGGTTATGGGGCGGCCGACGACGATGTGGTCGGCGCCCGCGCGGATGGCGCGCTCCGGCGTCATGACCCGTTCCTGATCGTCCATGGCGCTGCCTTCCAGGCGAATGCCCGGCGTGACGATGAGGAAGTCGGGGCCCACGGCCTTGCGTATGCGCTCGGCTTCCTGGCCCGAGGCAATGACGCCGTCGAACCCCGCTTCCTGTGCGAGGCGCGCGCGATGCAGCACAAGATCGCCGGGTGTCATCGACGAGCCTTGCTGCTTGAGGTCTTCGGCGGAGAGGTTGGTTAGCACGGTTACGGCGAGAAGCTTCAAGGGAGATCGGCCCCGGCCAACGACAGCAGCGTGAAGTGTCTTCAGATCGTGGCCGTGTATGGTGAGGAAATCGACGCCGAATTCGGCAGCATTGGCGACCGCGCGTTCGACCGTATTGCCAATGTCCAGGAGCTTCATGTCGAGGAAGACGCGCTTGCCGTGCGCCTTCAGATGCTGGGCGAAATCCAGGCCGCCGGCGAACAGCAACTCGAGGCCGACCTTGTAGAAGTGCACGCCTTCCTGGAGTTGCGCGACCAGACGGGCCGCCTCCTCGACGGTCGGCATGTCGAGCGCGACGATCAGGCGATCTTTGAGGTGGATGTCATGGGTCATGGCAGCCGCTCACTCCGCTGTGTCCGCAGTGGGCTGGGGTAGCCCGCCGTCCGGCTACCCATGCAACACGTGGGCGGCCCGGGCAAGCTTCTGGATCAGAGTCTTGAAGGTTTCTTGGGACTCCTTGTTCTTCAGGTGGCCGTTCTCGTCGAAGGCATCGGCCGCGCGCGGCACGGCGAATTGCTCGGGCAAGACGAGGGCTCCGAGCCCCAGCTCAAGCACCTGGCGCACGGTATTGAGGCCGCGGAGGCCACCCAGGCCACCGGGCGAGGCCGATCCCAATGCGAAGACGCGGGTCTTGAAGACCTCGTTTGGGCTCTCGTCCTGCTCGCGGACGCGGCTGATCCAGTCGAGGGTATTCTTCAGCAGCGGCGTGATCGAGGAGTTGTACTCGGGTGCGGCGATGAAGATGCCGGTGTGCAGGCCCATCAGGTGCTTCAGCTTGCGGGCGTTTTCCGGGGGGCCTTCGGCCGATTCGGCGTCGCCGTCGTAGATCGGCATCGGATAATCGCCCAGATCGGCAAAGGTCGCCGTAATCCCGTTGGCTTCGGCAATCGAGGTGCCGAGACGGGCGAGTCGCTTGTTGAAGGATGCCTGCCGTTGCGAACCGGCGAAGAAAAGGAGTCGGACTTGCGATGTCATGTTCAGTGGCGCTTCCGATGTGGCGTTAGATCGTGTTTATGTCGCATGGACGCATGAACACGTTGGTGAGGCGAATTTCTAGATCACGAGATTAGTGTGGAGGGCACAGCCGCGCGATCATAAGGTGCGATGCCGTTTCGGTCACGCCATTCACTTCTCGCGGGTTCGCGAATCACCGTTTGCGTTCGAGTTGGCGGCGGCGATGTAGCTGACGACCGCGAGACGCTCGATGGGGTCGCGCATGCCAACGTGGCGGAACCGGATGTCCGGCGTCGCGATGGTCGATTTCGCGAGCCAATCGTCGAGTGTCCTTTGGTCCCAAACGAGATCGGAACCCGCAAGCTTGACGGAATAGTCATAGCCCGCCGCCGAGCCGGCGCGACGCCCGATAACGTTGTCGAGGGGCGGCGCTATCGAACTTGCGCCTGAAGCAATCGCGTGACAACTGGAGCAGCGCTGGACGTATAAATTACGACCGAATTCCACGAGATTGAATGCTGTGGGCGGGAAACCTGCGGCATGTGCTTCCGGGCCGCTGCCAGCACTCACATCTGCCGGTATGCCTTCGCCGGCATTTCCTGGCTCGCTCATGGCGGCCACGAGAACGAGCGCGGCTTTCGGCAGATTTATCGAACGTCGGCGCGATCGGCGTTCGTTCCGAGTCATGTCCGGTGACCTCCCGTTTCAGTAAATTCGCGCGCGAGTTCGCTCCGCGCGGGAACCCCGGGATGCGAATCAGACGGCAAGCCCAAGATCAAGCGAGCCCGGACGGTAATTCAACGCCCAGGCCCCGGCGGTCGGATCATCACTGTAGATAGCCCGGGCCGGTGGGAACGGAAAGGCTCCGATCGGCGCAGCCGGCTCATTTGAGCGACTTGAGATAGGAAATGATGAAGTCCTGCTCGTTCTTTTCGCTGATGCTCATGTGCTTCATGCGGGTGCCGGGCATGATGCCGGTATTGTCGGCGATCCAGGCACGAAGCGCCTCCTCGGTCCACACGATGCCGGAAGCCTTCATGGCGTCGGAATAGGCAAAGCCGGCGACGCTGCCGGCCTTGCGGCCGACCACGCCGATGAGGCTCGGCCCATAGCTTTTTGCAGCGGGATCGTCGGAATGACAGCTGCGGCAGCGGTGCTCGAACATGACCTGGCCAGCCTTGTTCATTGCCTCCTCACCCGCTGGCGACATGGCAACGGCGGGAGCCCCAACAACGCATGTGGCGACGGCGGCGAGCGCAAGCTTCATGGTGTGCGTCATGATCCAGTCCTCATAATTTTCGTGCTTCTGGCATGCGAGGACGGTCCTGCTTCGGTGGGTTCGAAACCTTGATGCAGGTCAAGCAAGGCGCTCAGGCGACCGAAAGTCGAAGCCGGGTGAACGCACCAGGCCTGACGGCATGTTCGATGAGGGTGGGGACAAATCCGTGGCTCAGCCCTTGCCTTCGAAGAACTCCTTAACGCGCGCGAAAAAGCCTGCTGAGTGCGGAGACGTCTCCTTATGGCTTTCCTTCTCGAATTCCTCGAGCAGCTCGCGCTGACGGCGCGTCAGGTTCTTGGGCGTTTCCACCTCGACCTGGATGTACATGTCACCGGTCACCTTGGAGCGCAAGACGGGCATACCTTTGCCACGCAGGCGGAATTGCTTTCCGGATTCAGTGCCTTCCGGAACCTTGACGCGGGTGATCGCGCCATCGACCGTCGGTACGTCGATCTGGCCACCGAGTGCCGCTGTGGTCATGGCGATCGGCACTTTGCAGAATATGTCTGCGCCATCACGCTGGAAGAATTCGTGCGGCTTGATCGAGAGAAAAATATAGAGGTCGCCGGCTGGTCCGCCGCGAAGGCCCGCTTCGCCCTCACCGGCGAGACGAATGCGTGTACCGTCCTCGACGCCTGCGGGAATGTTGACGGCGAGCTTGCGCTCCTTGGTGACGCGGCCGGTGCCCGAGCAGGTAGGGCACGGGTCCTGAATGACCTCGCCGCGTCCGTGACAGGCCGGGCAGGTCCGCTCGATGGTGAAGAAGCCCTGGCTCGCACGGACCTTGCCGTGACCGGCACAGGTGGGGCAGGTGGCGGGCTTGGTGCCGGCCTTGGCGCCGGTGCCCGAGCAGGTTTCGCAGGCGACGGAAGTCGGCACGACGATTTCCGCTTCCTTGCCTGTGTAGGCGTCTGAGAGCGAGATCTCCATATTGTAGCGCAGATCCGCGCCACGTTCGCGGCCGGAGCGCGTGCGCTGGCCGCCGCCGCGGCGACCACCCATGAATTCGCCGAACAGGTCGTCGAAGATGTCCGACATCGAGGATGCGAAGTCGGGGCCAAAGCCGCCCGGTCCGCCGGGTCCGCGCCCGCCCTCGAAAGCGGCATGGCCGAATTGATCGTAGGCCGCGCGCTTTTGAGGATCCTTCAAGGTCTCGTAGGCCTCGTTGATCTCCTTGAAGCGCTGCTCGGCGGCTTTGTCGTTGGGGTTTCTGTCGGGATGATTGTCCTTGGCGAGCCTGCGAAATGCGCCTTTCAGGTCCGCCTCGCTGGCGTCCCTTTTCAATCCCAGGACTTCATAATAATCGCGCTTTGCCATGTGCGTTCGTATCGGTATCCGGCCCCGCCTGGCTGAGTGCTTCCGTTGGCGACGAGATCCAAGCGTCGGGTGAAATTGTTGCGCCGGATCGATGTAAGATCAAAGGGCGCATGCGCTTGGCGGTGGTCAACGAAAAGGCCCGAGCGGGTCCGTGGGCCGAAGCGGTTGGGGAGATATCATCAGCTGCTTGCGGTCGCTATCGCGGCAGCAAGGGGCTGGGACCCGGTTGCCCGGGTCCCGATTGAAAGCGTCAGGACGACTTCTTCCGATCGTCGTCCTTAACCTCTTCGAAGTCCGCGTCGACGACGTTGTCATCAGCCGCTGCGCCCGACGAGGCCGTCGTGGCTTCGTCATCAACACCAGCGCCACCGGACTGGCCGGCATACATGGCCTCGCCAATCTTCATCGCCGCTTGCGCAAGCGATGCGGTCGCGGCCTTGATCTTTTCGGTGTCGCCAGAGTTGATCGCTTCCTTGGTGGCGGCAATCTCCTTCTCGACCTCGTCCTTGATCGCGGCGACCTTGGCATTGTCCTTGAGGTCGGCGAGCTGTTTTTCGAGCTGGTGAACCATGCTCTCGGCGTGGTTCTTTGCCTCGACCGTCTCGCGGCGCTGCTTGTCCTCGGCAGCATGCGCCTCGGCATCCTTGACCATGCGCTCGATCTCGTCGTCCGAGAGTCCGCCGGATGCGCGGATCTGAATCGACTGCTCCTTGCCGGTCGCCTTGTCCTTGGCTGAGACGTGGACGATGCCGTTGGCGTCGATATCGAACGTCACCTCGATCTGCGGCACCCCACGCGGGGCCGGCGGGATGCCGACGAGATCGAACGTGCCCAGCTGCTTGTTGTCGGCAGCCATCTCGCGCTCGCCTTGGCTAACGCGGATGGTTACCGCTGTCTGGCCGTCATCCGCGGTTGAGAAGGTCTGGCTCTTCTTTGTCGGGATCGTGGTATTGCGATCGATGAGGCGCGTGAACACCCCACCCAGCGTCTCGATGCCGAGCGAGAGCGGTGTCACGTCGAGCAGCAGGACGTCCTTGACCTCGCCCTTCAGCACGCCACCCTGGATGGCGGCGCCGATGGCGACGACCTCGTCGGGATTGACGCCCTTGTGCGGTTCCTTGCCGAACAGTTCCTTGACGATATGCTGGACCTTGGGCATGCGGGTCATGCCGCCGACGAGCACGACCTCGTCGATGTCGGCAGCCTTCAGGCCGGCATCCTTGATCGCCTTCAGGCAGGGGCCCTTGGTGCGTTCGACGAGCTCATCGACGAGGCTCTCCAGCTTGGCACGGGTAAGCTTCATCGTTAGATGCTTCGGACCCGATGCATCTGCAGTGATGTAGGGCAGGTTGATCTCGGTCTGCGTCGACGACGACAGTTCCTTCTTGGCGCGCTCGGCAGCCTCCTTAAGGCGTTGCAGGGCAAGCTTGTCATTGCGCAGGTCTATTCCCTGCTCCTTCTTGAACTCGTCGGCGAGGTAGGCCACGATCTTCATGTCGAAGTCCTCGCCGCCGAGGAACGTGTCGCCGTTGGTCGACTTCACTTCGAAGACGCCGTCGCCGATCTCAAGAATCGAGATGTCGAAGGTGCCGCCACCCAAGTCGTAAACCGCGATGGTCTTGGCGCTTTCCTTCTTGTCGAGGCCATAGGCGAGGGCCGCGGCCGTTGGCTCGTTGATGATGCGCAGAACTTCGAGCCCGGCGATCTTGCCGGCGTCCTTGGTGGCTTGACGCTGCGCGTCGTTGAAGTAGGCGGGAACGGTGATAACGGCCTGCGTGATCTTCTCACCAAGCTTCGCCTCGGCCGTCTCCTTCATCTTCTGAAGGATAAAGGCCGAGACCTCCTGGGGCGAATACTGCTTGCCTTGCGCCTCGACCCAAGCATCCCCGTTGGGACCCTTGACGATCTTGTAGGGAACCAGCCCCTGGTCCTTCTTGACCATCTCGTCATCGAAACGGCGGCCAATGAGGCGCTTGATCGCAAAAAGCGTGTTGAGCGGATTGGTGACAGCCTGGTTCTTCGCCGTCTGGCCGACGAGGCGCTCGCCATCATCGGTGAAGGCGACGATCGAGGGAGTCGTGTTGGCGCCCTCCGAGTTCTCGAGCACCTTCGGTTTGCCACCGTCCATGACGGCAACACAGGAGTTGGTGGTTCCGAGGTCGATGCCGATAACTTTTGCCATTGGTTTAAAGATCCTCTTCTTGCGGCAGGCCGTTCGGACCCAATTCGGCGTCCGATTAGTCCCTCATCTGAAGAAACGCCATTCCCTCAGAGTTGGGGGCACGGCCCCCTGGAGCTGCGGTCATTGTTGCGGCTTATATAAGGTGCCGTCTCAGCCGTGCAACGGCGGCGGATCACCGCGTCGTGATGTTTTTTTGAACCTGCCATCTCCAGCTCGATTGGTCCAGCAAGCCGGCGGCGCGGTTTCGCTTATGCCCGAATTCCACCGGTGGCGCGCGATGCACTGGGATGTACAGGAGAGCATGGGCAAGGTTGGATTGCGCGGAGGGCTTTGTGCTGCTGCACGTCTCCGCCGTGATTGCCGGCGCGACCCTGCGACACTCAATTAACTCTTCATTCCGGTTGCCGGCGCATCCATGCGAGACGCACTTGAACAACGTTTATTTTGTCGTAAATTGACAACTGTACGACGTTCAAATTTGTCTGCCGTACGCCTGAGCGGATCCGGGTACGGCTGAATCGTGGAGGACCCTCAACATGTTCAAGACGCTCTCGACCCTGTTCAAAGCCCAGGTCGCGGAGGCAGAGGAGGCGATTTTCGACGCCAACGCCGCTCGGCTGCTGGAGCAGCGGCTGCGTGACGCCACCACAATCTTCGAGGCGGGCAAGCGCGATCTCGCTTTGGTGCTAGCCGAGGAAGCCGGCGAGCGGCGGCTCGCGGAGGATTTGGAGATGCGTATTTCGGACGACGAGACTGCGGCCGTCGCCGCGATCGGGATCGACGATGAAACGGAAGCCGAACGGTTGGCCGAGCGTATCGCCGGGCTATGTGACGATCTCAGCGCGCATCAGCAGGCGGCAACCGATTGCACCGAAGCGGCGCATCGAATCCGTCGGTCGCTTGAGGAGAACGCGCGTCTGCTGGGTGAATTGCGCCGGGGGTTGGCCACGGCGAGAGCGGCCGCTGCGGTGAACCGCACCAACCAACGCTCGCTCGGCACAGCGGGTGTTCCCAATAGTGCCATACAGGAAGCGCGTCGGACGCTGGAGCGAATCCGCGTGCGCAAGAACGAGCAGCGCGATTTCGCCGAAGCCATGGAGCGTATAGCGCGCGACCCTTCACTCAGGGAACCGGGATGCGTGCCGACGCAACCTGTCTCCGCCACCGATCCAAAATGCGTGCTGGAACGGTTGAGAGCGCGACATGCGGTTTCGGCTCCGGTGTCCACTTCGGTGCCGACTTCGACCGGATGATTGCTGCATCGTGTCAACAATTTGTAGAAATTCACGCGCGATTCGTGCGTTTCCTTGGGCATGTTCTCCATGTGGGACCGCTGCACACTTCGGCTGAACATGTTCTCTACGCACGTTGGGACATTGCTGCAGAAACCGTCGCACCGACACCAATCGCTCCGGCCGTTCGACATTCCTTGAATAATCTTCGATTACGCGCGAGTGCGTGAGACCTACCGATCCGGTCTTGAAAATCCCAAATCTTTGCGAGGAGACACGACGATGCACGCGGATTCCAAAGCCTGGCGAATGTACGCCTATTCCTCCTTCGCCATCTCGCTCGGCATGATGTTGCTGGGCGTGCTGGCAATTCCGGGCGAACTGTGGATGAAAGGCTTCTTCCTGCTCGGCACATTCTTCCTGGTGGGTTCGTGCTTCACACTCTCGAAGGCGCTGCGCGACCAGCATGAAGCGGAGAACCTTGTTCACAAACTGGAAAGCGCCAAGGCGGAGCGGATTTTGCGCGAGTACGAGGAAACCAGAACCGGGCGCATCACCGGGTGACGTATCGCGGTCGAAATACCAACTCGCAGCCGATGGAGAGACGGGGGGCGAACCGCCCTCTTTCCGGCGTGATGTCGAATCTATATGACCGCCAAACGGAACGGCGACTTAGAGGAATAGCGGGTTCGGACGCAGTCCGGCCGAGCGCGGGTTTGTCCGTTGGAAGGGGCAGGAGGTCGAGACATGAAAGACATGGTGTGGAGCATTGCCGCGGCTCTGGTACTCGCCTTCGCATTCCAGACAGCGGCCTATGCGACCTATCACATTCCATCGGAGAGCATGGTTCCAACACTGGAGGTTGGCGATCGCCTGACAGTCAACAAGTTCGCCTATGGCTACAGCCGGCACTCGCTTCCCTTGGACTTCTCGCTGCCGAAAGGCGTAATCAACGGGCGCCTGTTGCCTCGCGACCCCGTGCGCGGTGACATCATAGTGTTCGTGCATCCGAAGCGTTCCGACCGGATGATCAAGCGGTTGATCGGTCTTCCCGGCGACCGGATCGCGGTCGACAATGGGCAGGTGATCCTCAATGGCAAGGCGCTCGCACGGAAACTCGAGAAGACCTATCGCTTCCGGGAGTACGAGGGACGCATCGTAGAAGTGAACCGTTACGAGGAGACGCTACCCGGCGGGCGCACGCATCCGATCCTGGAATACACTCACCGTGTCCATCGCGCATCGATGCCCGAAACGACGGTTCCGGCGGGACACTATTTCATGATGGGTGACAACCGCGACAATTCCAACGACAGCCGTTTTCCCGACATGGGAATGGTGCCCGCGGAAAACCTGGTGGGGCGCGCGGACGCGGTTCTGTACTCGCTCTACAGCTGCACACCGGAGCCTGGGACGCACTGCGCCGAGCGGCGTTTTGCCACGCGGCTGAGGTGATCAACACTACAGGGCGCGACGTCTGTCAGACAGCCTGTATGCGCCGGCGGCCTGGCACCCTCCGGCAAGCAGCCTCACGCGGTCGGATTGTCGTTGTCGGATGATGGCGTATCGCTGTCGGGCGCGGCATCAGCGGTTTGTGCCGTTTGGTCGCCGCCCTGTTGATTGCGCTCCTCAGGGGTCTGTGCGGACGCCGATGCCGAGTTCTCTTCGGCTGCCGTTTTCTCGGCGGGTTGCGCCTTGCCGCCGCCGCGCGCAACCACGACCATTGCGGGGCGAAGGCAGCGATCCTCGATCGTATACCCCGACTGGAAGACCTCGACCACGGTGCCGTTCGCGACGCTCGGGTCTTGGCGTTCCATCACGGCCTGATGCAAGCGCGGATCGAACGGCTGGCCCTTGGGCGTGATGCGGCGAACTCCGTGGCGCTCCAACACATTCATGAACTCGCGCTCGGTCATCGCAACGCCTTCGAGCAGCGCCTTCAAATGCGGATCCTTCTCGATGGCTGCCGGTTCGACCGCCTGCATCGCGCGCTGGAAGTTGTCGACCAGGCTGACGGTATCCTTGGCAAAGTTCGAGATTGCGTAGCGTGCGGTTTCCTGCTTCTCGCGCTCGCCGCGCTTTCTGATATTGTCGAGATCGGCATGAGCGCGCAGCAGCCGGTCAGTCAGATCGGCGATTTGTGCCTGCAACGTCTCGACCTCGGCGGCAAGCACGGCACTGGGATCGGCACCGATATCGACTGCATCGGCATGTGTATCCATATCCGCGGCTGCTTCGGCTTCTTCTTTTTTCGAGGCTTTGGGTTCGGAGGACCTGGCTTCTGAGGGCTTGGGCGCCTGGTCCGTTCTCTCGGGGCCGGCCGCCTTTTTCGCCTCATTCCCCGCGCCGTTGCCTTGGCCTGGCTGGTGGGATCTGTTCTGGTCCGACATGATCACTCCGCTCTCGGTTGCCTCAACCGGCGCTGGCGCCGAATTTCCGGCAGTCGCGCCGCGATCCTGCTTGCGGACGAGCTGGCAGGGGACAGCGGCGCGCTTCGAGTTCCGCATATCGGCCGCAATTCGCGAAAAATCAAGTCGCGCGCAGGGGGCCGCGTCATCGCGACAACAGCCGACCGACGATTTTTGCCGTGTAATCGACCATCGGAATGATGCGCGCGTAGTTGATACGGGTCGGGCCGATAACGCCCAGAATTCCGACCACCTTGCTGGTCTTGTCGTGGAACGGTGCCACCACCAGAGAGGAGCCGGACAACGAGAACAGCTTGTTCTCAGAACCGATGAATATCTTCACTCCGTCAGCACTTTCGGCGAGATGCAGGAGCTGGACCATCTCCTGCTTGGATTCCAGGTCGTTGAAGAGCTGGCGGATGCGTTCCAGATCTTCGGCGGCCGTCAGGTCCTTGAGCAGATTGGACTGGCCGCGCACGATGAGGCTTTTGCGATCATCGAGCGCGCCGGACCATTCGGCGAGGCCCGACTGGATCACTTTCTTGGTGAGCGCGTCCAACTCGGCCTTGGCCTGTTTCAGCTGGGTCTCGATGCGGTGGCGTGCGTCGCCCATCGTGAGACCGCGGATGTGCGTATTGAGGAAGTTGGCAGCCTCCGCCAGCGCCGAGGGAGGCAGCCCTTCGGGCAGGTTGATGATGCGGTTTTCAATCTCCTGGTCGTCGGAAACGAGAACGACGAGTGCCTTGGTCGGTTCCAGCGCAACGAACTCGATGTGCTTCAAGCGGCGTACCTGCTTTTCGGCGAGAACGACGCCGGCGCAGTGGGAAAGGCCGGAGATCATATTGCTTGCTTCAGCGAGGACCTGGTCGAACGAGGTCTGCGGCCGGCCGGCAATCTGGCGCTCGATCCGCTGGCGCTCGTCAGCTGAGAGATCGCCGACCTCGAGGAGTCCATCGACGAACATCCTCAGGCCCGATTGCGTCGGCATGCGGCCGGCGGACGTGTGCGGCGCGTAGATGAGGCCCAAGTGCTCGAGGTCCGACATGACGTTGCGGATCGACGCCGGCGATAGCGTCATCGGCAGCACACGCGACAGGTTGCGCGAACCAACCGGCTCTCCCGTGGCGAGGTAGGTCTCAACGATCTGGCGCAGGATGGCGCGCGAACGGTCGTTCAAGGCATCGAGGGTCGTCAGGCCATCGGTCGACATGTGCATCGTCACTTGGAATAGGCAGAAGCGGTTGCCGAAGCTTCGGCCAACCAACTGTAATCAGCGGGGAAGGCGGCGGTCAAATTGGGCGGACGAGGGCACGATTTCGATCCAGCAACCAGTCGTTTCCGCCCTTTTCGAGTTGAACGGGCGCTCCTGCTCTTCTAGCTTGCGCCGCAGCCCGGGCCGGCCGGTCGTGGGCGGCTCTTCCATCGTCATGACATCCGGTGACACATGCGCCCATCCAAACGCCAGCCCGACGAACTTCGCCGCGTCTCCATAGAGCGCGCGGTGTCCATGCATGCGGAGGGCTCGTGCCTCATCAAGTTCGGAAACACACATGTTTTGTGCACGGCGAGCCTGGAGGAGCGGGTGCCGCCGTGGCTGAAGGGCCAGCAGCGCGGGTGGGTGACTGCGGAATATGCGATGCTGCCGCGGGCGACGAGCGAGCGGACGCGCCGAGAGGTGACCAAGGGCAGCCCATCGGGGCGCACGCAGGAGATTCAGCGTCTGATCGGCCGCGCGCTGCGCGCGGTTGTCGATCTGCAGAAGCTCGGAGAACGGCAGATCACGGTCGATTGCGATGTCATCCAGGCGGACGGTGGGACACGAACGGCGGCAATCACCGGTGCCTGGGTGGCGCTGCACGACTGCATCCAATGGATGAAGCTGCGCGATATGGTGAAGGATGGCGTATTGCGCGACCAGGTGGCCGCGGTGAGCTGCGGGCTCTATAGCGGGCAGCCGGTGCTCGACCTCGACTATGCGGAAGATTCCAACGCGGATGCCGACGCCAATTTCGTCATGACCGGATCGGGAGGCATCGTGGAGGTGCAAGGCACGGCCGAGACGGTCCCGTTCAGCCAGGGCAGCTTCGACGGACTGATGGCGCTCGCCAAGAAGGGCATCGGCGAGCTCGTCGAACTGCAGAAGCTGACTGTGGCGTGAGGGCGTGATTTCCAACCGCCACGGAACGGAGGCGTTAGTACGCAGGAGGACTGAGAAAATGCAGCCGAATCCTCCTGTCGAGATTCTGGAGACGATCCTCTACGCGGTGGATCTCGATGCCGTGGAAGCATTCTACACGCGCGTGATCGGGCTCGGGGTCTATGCCAAGTTGCCCGGGCGGCACGTGTTCTTCAAGCTCGGACGGCAGATGCTGCTCATCTTCAATCCGCTGGAGACCGTGAAGCCGCCCGATCCCGGCTCGAAACTGCCGGTACCGCCGCACGGCGCACGTGGCGAAGGGCACGTATGCTTTGCTGCAAACGGCGACGAGATCGCGCATTGGAAGGCGCATCTGGAATCCGCAGGCGTTGAAATCGAGGCGGATTTCCGCTGGCCGTCCGGCGGGCGCTCGATCTATTTTCGCGATCCGGCCGGCAACGCCATCGAGTTCGCCGAGCCCAATATCTGGGGGTTTTGAAGCTGATGTCTCACATCCTCGAAGTAGCGCAAAAGCTCGAAGCGGGGTCGCGGATCGTCGTCGCCAGCCACAATCCCGGCAAGGTCTGGGAAATCCAACAACTCATCGCGCCATATGGACTGGAAGCGGTTTCGGCGAAGGCGCTGAAGCTCAGCGAGCCCGAAGAGACAGAAGCGACGTTTTCAGGCAACGCACGATTGAAGGCCGTGGCCGCCGCGAAGGCTTCCGGATTACCTGCGCTCGCCGACGATTCGGGACTGGAGGTCGATGCACTCAAAGGTGCGCCCGGCATCTATTCGGCGCGCTGGGCTGGGCCAACCAAAGATTTCTCGATCGCGATGCAGAAGGTGGCGGACGAGATCACCATGCGTGGCGGCTGGACGGGATCTGGACCACGCGCCAATTTCGTTTCGGTGCTGTGCCTCGCCTGGCCTGACGGGTCCAGCGAGATCTTCGAGGGCAAAGTCTTCGGGCACCTCGTCTGGCCACCGCGGGGGGGCAACGGCTTCGGCTACGATCCGATGTTCCAGCCGGATGGCGCGGAGGAAACATTCGGCGAGATGGCGCCGGAGGAGAAGCACGCGGTTTCTCACAGGACGCGTGCTTTTGCGGCGTTCAAAGCCGCGTGCCTTGCGGGGCTGCCGAAGACGGCGACCCTGCCGTCGCGGGGCGTTTCCGTTTCGGGTCTGCAAGCCGCAGCAGCGAACCTTTCGACGCAACAGGAGCTCGTTCGCTTCGTCGTAAATCTCGCCGCAGATGCCGCTGCGCATCCGGAGGAAGTCGGCGCTGGCATGGCGCCTGGTTTGCGTCGCCTGGCCTCGTGGCTCGAAGCGGAAACTCTGGACGACGAAACCAAATGGAGGCTGCTCGCCCGGGGGCTGCTGGCGGCTACCAACAGGGTCTAAAGCCGTGTGTTCGTGCCGCTTGTTCCCGGTTCAGCGGCGCCTGCAAAGGTGCAGCTGAAGTCCCCGTGTCGCATGGTTGGCGGGTTGCGTCCGCTGCCTCGTTGGGGCATGCCTCTGCCTTACCTTCGGCCACAGCGGAGAGAGACTTGAACGACACCAAGCCGGGTTTCGGCATCTACGTCCATTGGCCATTCTGTGCTCAGAAATGCCCTTACTGTGATTTCAACAGCCATGTGCGGGTGAAGGCGCCAGATCATGCCCGTTTTCTGGCGGCCTATCGCCGCGAACTCGGCTATGCCCAATCGGTCACCGGCCGCAGGCAGCCCGTGACGAGCATTTTCTTCGGCGGGGGCACGCCGTCATTGATGCCACCTGAGGTGGTGGCTGGAATTCTGGACGAGATCGCTACGTTGTGGGATGTCGAAGGGGGCGCGGAGATAACGCTGGAAGCCAATCCGGGCAGCGTGGAGGCGGATCGCTTCGCAGGCTATCGCGCGGCGGGCGTCAACCGCGTGTCGCTGGGCGTTCAGTCGCTGCACGACGCTGAGCTGAGGCGCCTGGGGCGCGTTCATTCGGTAGCGGAAGCAAAGGCCGCGCTGGCGATCGCGGCTCGGACGTTTCCACGGTTCACCTTCGATATGATCTACGCGCGGCCTGGTCAAACGGCGCATGCCTGGAGCCAGGAGCTTAGCGAGGCGCTCGCCATGGCGGGCGACCATCTTTCGCTCTATCAGCTGACCATCGAGCCGGACACGCCTTATGCGGCGCTCAACGCCGCAGGCAAGCTCGTGATACCGGAAGCCGACACGGCGCGCGCTCTTTATGATCTCACGCAGGAGATGACCGAGGCCGCCGGTCTGCCAGCCTACGAGATATCGAACCATGCGCGTCCGGGTGCGGAGAGCAGGCACAACCTCACATACTGGCGCTATGGCGGCTATGTCGGCGTCGGTGCCGGTGCGCATGGACGTCTCGTTCGCGAGCGGGACGAGGCACGTATAGCGACGACGACGGAACGCGCTCCGGAGGCATGGCTCGAGGCAGTGGAGGCACGCGGCCGCGGTTTTGTCGATGAAAGCGTTCTCGGGGCGGAGGAGCAGGCCGACGAGATGCTGCTGATGGGGCTCAGAATCAGCGAGGGAATCGATTTGGAGCGGCTCTCGGCGCTGACCGGGCTGGCGCCATCGAGAACGGCGGTCGCCCGACTTGCGGCAGAGGGTCTCATCAATACGGAGGCCGCGTCCACGCGGCTAAAGGCGTCAGCGGATGGGCGGCTCGTTCTCGACTGGGTGGTTGCGCGACTTGCCGAAAGTCTGGTGTCGACGCGGCCACAGCATCTTCCCGCAGCCTGATTCTCCGACTAAATGAGCGGGCCTGCGCAATTCTCGAGCGAGAACCGAGCGGGGTTGTCTTTCAACGGGCGGGGCAGGATCGATACGAAATGCTGCGAGGGATGTACGATTGGACGATGCGACTGGCCACGCACCGTCACGCGGGATCGGCGCTGTTCGGCGTCGCCTTCATCGAAAGCTCGTTTTTTCCCATTCCGCCAGATGTCATGCTCGTGCCAATGGTGCTGGCGCAGCGCGCCAAGGCCTGGCTCTATGCGGCGATTGCCACCGCCGGATCGGTCATCGGCGGCTTTTTCGGATATGCGATCGGCTATTTCCTTTTCGAACAAGTCGCAAGACCGCTCCTGTCCTTCTATGGATACTTCGACAAGTTCGAGACATTCGCCTCGCAGTACAATGATTACGGCGCGTGGATCGTGCTGTTCGCGGGCATCACGCCGTTTCCCTACAAGGTCATCACCATTGCCAGCGGTGTGACGGGACTCAATCTCGGCGTATTCGCGGTTGCGAGCGTTGTAGCGCGCGGTCTGCGTTTTTATGTCGTCGCAGCGTTGCTCTACTGGTTCGGCGCACCAATCCGCGCCTTCATCGAGGAACGTCTGGGGCTCGTCCTATCGGTATTCCTGGTGCTGCTGTTCGGTGGTTTCCTGGCGATCAAGTATTTCGTATAGCGTGAAGGACAGCGCCGCCGCGTGCGTGCCGGAGCCTTCAAAAGCAAAGCGGAGAGATAATCGTGGCCACTCATGTCTCACGCGTGACAGGCAGCGAGGCGTATCGCATGGGCGGGGCATTGCTGTTCGTGGCCATCGCGATCATCCTGGCGGCGCTGGGATTTGAGCATATCGGCGGCTACAAGCCATGCGAGCTTTGCCTCCTGCAGCGGTGGGCGTATTATTTCTCCATTCCGGCGACATTCGTGGCGCTCGCGCTGGTCGGCGCGGAGCAGCCGCGATGGGCGGCGATGGTCTTCTTCGCTGTGGCGCTTGCGTTTCTCGCAAATGCGGGGCTTGGGGCCTATCAGGCCGGCGCGGAATGGAAGTTCTGGCCGGGGCCGTCCACGTGCAGCGGTCAGCAATCGATGGCGACGGATGCGGGCGCACTGATCGATTCCCTCAAGCGGACAACTGTGGTGCGATGCGACGAGCCTCAGATCCGCATTTTTTTCCTTTCCTTCGCCGGCTGGAACGCGCTCGTCTCGCTGGCGCTTTTTGCAGCTGGTCTGCGAGCGGCGTTTGCGGCAGCCGAACGGCGGTGAGCGCAGACAAGCCGCCGCCGCGCCGCGGATGATTTTATCCACAACTTGAAGTGCTACAGACGCACCGCGCGAAACGGCCGGAATTGCGGGCGTTCTTGCGGCGCAGGGAAGCTCATTCATCGGCGGTCAAGGAAAATTCCTCCGTCGGACCTTTGTTCGGCCTAAGCGTCGCCCAAATGTCACGGTTAATTCTCTCTCGTTCGCGGGACACGGAAGCGGACGGGGTTGCCGGTCAGTTCATTCGATATTTCGAAGGCGCCTCCAAGCTCGCGAAGATCCGAGAGCATACCCGGCGGGTTTCAACCGGGCAGCGTTTCGCTCTCAAGCCGGGTGCGTATTTCCGGTGTCGTTTATCAGTGTGGAGGGCCTGCGTAATGGCCCGTCCAGTTGCCAGCGTCGTCAGCCCGGCCGGGCTGCGTGGTTTTCGTATCAGCCGTGCGTTCTTTGCGGTTCGCGATGCTGGCTCGCGTGGCAAGTCCCCCGTGTTCCGAGCTACCCGTTTCGTAATGCGTTTGTAGCGTAGCGTGGCGTTGGTACGAGTGACGTGGTGTTGCGTAGAGCGTAGTGGAATACCCCCAATCAAAAGGAAGCCTCGCGCTTCTTTTCGTGATCCAGGCGAGCGGCTCGTTGTTCGTTTCGCGTCGTTTCGAGCGGCTCGCCCATCGCAAGTGCGTCGTACCGGTGGCGTTGAGTTGAGTTGTCGTATCGCGTCGTGTTGCATCGCGTTCAGGTTTGTCGTTTCGAGGGTTGTAGCGTGGATAGTGAAGAGTACCAGTGGTCAAGTCTCTATGAGGTCGTAGGTGCTGTGTTGCGGTCGGTTCACCCCGCCGAGGGTGTGGAGGCTGCAGTGCAATCGGGTCCTGCGGAGTAGCCGAGGACCCAGTCAGAGAATTCTTGGTGACCGCGTGCGGCGGTCATTCGGACGAGACGGCAAGCATGTTCAGCGTCCGAGCTGTCCTCAATCGAGGTGGCGCATTTCACGGTTCCGCGTAGTGTCACCATGATGCTGAGTGTGCTTGCCACCTATGTGGCGCTTCGTGCGTGGCCTGTCGTCGGGCCCGTGGCGCCGGTGAGCGTTCAGGACCCGCATCCCCCCAGGCGCGTCCGCAAAGTCGAGGAGGTCCTTCGTCATGAGTCCCGAATACATCAATCCCCTGCAATGGAACGAGGCCATGGGTATAGCGCGCCAATCCTGTGCTCGGGTGTTTCGAGATGGCGGTTCGCCTGTCGATGCCCTGAAGGCGTTCGGTTTTGGCCGCCAAGCCGACCGGATGGTGGATTTGTCATGGGACAAGGCGGTTGCGTATCTGGCTGAGGCGCTGTGCTCCAGGCCGGTTCGCCGCGCTGCTTGAGTGCGCGAATTGCTGTTTCGCTCTTCTGCTGATCTGCCAACTTCCGGGCTGCGCTACCGCGTAGCCCAATTTTTTTGGGGGCGCGAACACGCCATTGGCTCGTGGTCCGACAATGACGGATGGTTCCCTATCGGGTACCTGCGCGTCAGCCCGGAACCCTAGATTTGGTTTGTGTTCTGGAACGACTGACGTTTGACGACCTTCGCCCGGGCAACAAACGTCAGATCCAGAACATTAGGTCGTGTTCAGCTGAAGTGTACAGCGGTTCAGCTGAACATGCTCCAAGGTGCCAAGACGGACTGATCTGCGCAATTTGCTGGTTGATTTGGCGAAAGGCTTGATTGCAGCGCCGGTCGATCAAGCGGCGGCGCGAGCGGCTGCGGCCGACGTCCTGCGCAGGCTGACGACGTTGGGCGCGCGCGCAAGCACCGTGATCTGGGCCTGCGATGGGCTCAGCGAAATAATACCCTCAAGCTCTTCCATGAGTTTATCGAGCGCATAGTGTGCCGCATCGAGCTTCTCGCTGGCTGCGACGTGAGCCGCGCGAACGGTGCGGGCACCGGAAACCGCGCGACCGACGAGATTTGCAGTGCGCTCCCACTGCGCTTCGATCGTCAATCGTTGCGGGGCCGGGATGATCGCCTGTTTCGCGGCGATGCCGCTGATCGCAGCGGAGTGCCGACGCACGGGACGGCGCAGACGGACATTTTCAGAAGCGCCGCTCAGCTTGGCGAGCACTGTTTTCCAAGCGGTTGGCCAGCGATCCAGTCGCAGCCAATCCGGCATGGCGATCGCGAACGCACGACCTTGGTGACGTGAATGGGTCCCTCCGCCCGGGTGCGATGCAGAGCGTGCCGGGGGTTTGCTGTCATAGCCGATCAGGTGGGCAGCGCTCCGGGTGAGCCACATGCCGGTGAGCGACAATGCTATCGCCACGGCGACGACGGTTGTCAACTCCACACCGGATGGAAGGGGCATGCTCATAGGGAACGAGTCCAGCTCACCATTTTCGAGTCGCGGCAAAGTCGAAACAAAAATGCGCTGATTTCCCCAATTTTACAATTGGAAAAACAAACTTCGATAATTGTTGCAAAATTCCAATCCCCTCAGACTTGATGACCGAAGAGGATAAAGGCTTCAATTTTCCAACGTATAAAGAGATTGAGAAAGGGTTAATGGGGAGTAATTTGGCTCAAAGGCCGAGGCTGAGAGCGAAACCTCGTGCCCTCATATTGTCTCGCAATGTCAGGCAGCCGATGGCACGACCAATTCAGCCGTGCCGCTGCTCTGCTGTTTTTTCTTGCGGTGCGAAGCGGAAATGGCCGGTGATCTTCTCGTCGAAAAGCCAGTCTTCTTCGCTTACCCCCCAGCCGCGGTTGTGAATAATCAGCGGGACTCCGGAAGAGTTTTTCCGATCTGAAACAATCGCAATATGCGTCTTCGAGAAGCGGCCGTCGGGCATGAAATAGGTGACAATGTCGCCAGCGGCATAATCGGCGGGGTCCTTCGTGACAGGCAGGGAGCGGGCCCTGCGTTCAAAAAAGCGCTTCAGAACGGGAACGCGGCGATGGTCGATGTTGGTATCGCCGGAGCC
The DNA here is from genome assembly GCA_050246945.1 of Hyphomicrobiaceae bacterium. Classification (GTDB taxonomy): domain Bacteria; phylum Pseudomonadota; class Alphaproteobacteria; order Rhizobiales; family Hyphomicrobiaceae; genus JAEUMD01. The sequence continues at coordinate 92,582 of JBFWVC010000001.1, read as the reverse complement.
GACGCGGGCCTCGTGGACAAGCACCTGGAGGTCGATGTCGAGGCTGCGATAGGCGCGCACGATGACGTCGGTACAGACGCCGAAATACCAGGGCACGTCGCCGTTGGGATATCCGATGTTGCGATATGCGGGGTTGTAAATCACCGGGATCCACGTTTGCTTGCGAGCGGCCGCAACGAGGCGAGCGCCAAAATCAACCGGTTCGGCTGCGCGAGCAGGTTGGGGTGTCGCGCGACCGGCCGCAATGAAGATCGCAGTGAGGAATAGCAGCAGGAGCAGACGCAGGGCGCCGACAGGTATCTTGCGTGTCAGTGAACGGTTGGCGGTCGTCGTATTCTTCACGGGAGCGATGTCGGGTGCGGCATACAACTTGGGAAAATCCTCGAATGGCCGGCGCGTGGGTTTCATTCCACCGGTGTTGCAATCGCATCATCAAAATCACCAAAACATGCCGAAACGATGAATTGGGCAGTGCTGAATTTGGCTGAGTGCGCACAGCAATCTTTCGGCAGGGGGACAATTGCCGGAATGCGTCCGCGCGGGCCGCAGCCTTGCATTCGAGTGTCCGGAAAATTTGCACGTCCGACTTCCTTCGATGCACAGGCAGCGGTGCCGTTCGATGGTTGGCGAAGCTCAGCGGACGGTGGGGTGTGTCGAAGCGGTGCGACGCGACCTTGGCGGTGACGTGCGGGGGCGGTCTTGCGCGCTGCGGCGGCCCATCGAGGGAAGGGTCGTGGAGGCTTCACCGGCAGGCGCGGACCTCATGGGGCCGGCGTAGCGGTAGTGGCCAGTGATCCGATCGACAAAAAGCGCATCCTCGAGCTGCGGACCCCAACCACGATTGTGAACGATCATAGGCCGCCCCGATGGCGCGATCACGTCGCTGACAACGGCGATATGCGAACGAGACGCGGTGCCAGTGTTCTGCGGGCGCGCGTAGGTGACGATATCGCCAGGCAGGTAGTCCTCGGCGAATGTCGTGACCGGCAGGCTCTCACCCGCGCGCTGGAAGAAGCGGCGCAGCGTCTCAGTGCGGCGGTGGTCGATATTGCGATCTCCCGAACCTACGTGTGCATTTTGTACCGCTACCTGCAAATCGATGCCGACGTCGCGATATGCGCGAATCACGACATCGGTGCATACGCCGTAGAGCTTGGCCACGTCCCCGCTCGGATAAGCAATGTGACGGTAGGCATCGTTATAGACGACGAATTCGCCGAGTTGGCGACGTGCGGCGGCTGCAAGGCGTTGGCCAAACAAGGGTGTGCCGGCGGGCGCAAACCAGGTTGCCGGTGCGATCGGCGTGGGCGGATTGGTCGACGTGGTCCAGGCGGCACGGGATGCACCGGGATCGGCAACGGGCAAAGAGCAACGCTCAAAGAGGCTGATGTGCCGGGTTGCCATGTCGCGTTCCTCGTCGAACGCGACGAGTGCTTCCATCGCGCTGGGTCCGATGGCGGCGAGCACCCGGCCGCGTTGGTCCGTCGAGACGCCATGCCATTCGGGCGTGACGTTCGCCACGAGTGCCGGCATAGCCATAGGCATCAGGCCTGCGGGCGGGCCGGGGGTGAGGGAGCGTTGTGTGGGTGGGGCGGGAACAGCTGCGGAGTCGGGCGGCAAACCGCTCGCGAGGTGGGGCGCCCAAACGACAGACGTGCGCGACGGCGGCAAGGTGGCGACTGTGGCAGCCGCCCGTGCTTCATGATCCGGTGCGGTGCGGGCCGTGGCGAGGCCATCGGGAATCTCGATCCAATTTGCAGTGGTTTGCTGCCGCACTATGACGGGGTGGACGAGGTGCCCGACGCCTGAGTCCGGCCGCAGCGTGATCCGGTGTGCCGCCTCGTTGCCGGCTGGCAGCATGACCGGTGCGACAGGACGCGCGATCAGCGCTTTCAGGTGCTTGCCGAGCTGGATGCTCTGGTTGCCGGCGATCGCAATCGCAAGGATGAAAAACGGTGCCAGAAGCAAAGCGAACGTTTCGCGGTCCTCGGCGCGGATGGGAACGGCTCGCGTGCATGCATCGGGAAAGCGTCGAAACCATGCGAACGTGGTGCGCGTGGACCTTCCGCTGCGTCTGACCGGAGCTGCGAAGAGACTGCCAGCCTGCGAAATGCGGCCCAGCAGGTTCGGTCGAGTCGAGTCCCGTCCAAGACGATGCGGTGCTCCGGTGGAATTCGTGGGGGCATGCGAACGCGTGCCAGCCGACCGCGCTTTGGCGCGCCGGGTGTTGTGTCGTGGCTTCCTGTTCGCGGCCTTCTTCATTCCCGTTCTGGAACTTCCCTCGGAGAGACGATCTGCAAATCCCCTGCTGGCGGCGGCGCAGCTTGGAACGTGTGTCGCTGCAACCCGACGGCCGCCGCCGCGGCGCGGACCTTGAACTCAAAATTAAGCATACGCTCTAAAGCGTTAACAACGTAGTCATTAATGCTTCTTGGTTTATGCGGCTTGCCGATGGTGTCCAGCATGCATCACGCGCTTTCGAGCGTGGCGGTCAGAACCCAGCCAGGCCCAGGCGCAGGCGTATTTCAGATGGGGTCACGCCTTGGGCACGCAGGTCTTTCAGCCGCGGGGCGCCGGTGCTCTTGGCCAGCTTCAGGCCGTCAGAGCCGAGGAGCAGGCGGTGGTGGTGATAACGCGGCTCGGGCAGATCGAGCAGCACCTGAAGCAGCCGGTGCAGGTCGGTTGCGGCGTACAAATCCTGACCACGCGTGACGTGCGTGATGCCCTGGCGGGCATCGTCAACAACCACGGACAGGTGATAGCTGGCAGGTGTGTCCTTGCGAATGAGGATGGAATCGCCCCATCGGGCCGGATCCGCTGGCACGATGCGCTCAGTCCCGTCCTGAGCAATCTCGCGGAACGTCAGCGGGCGGCCGCCGAGCTTGCGTGCGACGACGGCAAGCGCCTTGTCCATGTCGAGCCTCAATGCTCCGGGTTCGCCTGCATCGCGTCGGGCGGCGACAGCTTGATCGCTCATGCCTCGATAAAGACCCGGGTAGATGGGTGCGCCGTCCGGGTCGAGCCGTTGAGGCGCGCCAGCCTTGGCGGCGGAGGCGATCGCCACGGCAATCTCGCCGCGTGTGGCAAAGCAGGGATATACAACGCCCATGTTTTGAAGCCGGGCCGCGGAAGCTGCATATTCAGCGAAGTGCTCGGACTGGCGCAACTCTGGCCGTTCCCAGTCGAGCCCGAGCCAGGCGAGATCCTCGAGGATCGATTGGATGAAATGATCGCGCGAGCGCGTCTGGTCAATATCCTCGATTCGGACGAGAAAGCGTCCGCCGACGCGCACCGACCAGTCATGGCCGATCATGGCGGAAAGCGCGTGGCCCAGGTGCAATTCGCCGTTGGGACTTGGCGCGAAGCGAAAGACGGTACTTTGGCGTTCGATCATCTGGGTATCCCGCGGGCGCGGCCGATAACGTCGCGCAACGGGCATGATCTAATGGGTCGCGTCGAGGTTCTCAATCCTCGTCGGTGCCCGAACAGTCCGCATTGGTGGTTCGACTAGGGCGAAACGTGCGGGCGATCATTTCCAGAATCGGATTGTAATGGTGCTGCTGTGCGTGCGGATAGAGCATCGCCCAACTGGTGATGCGCTGGCCAGAGCAAGTGAAGGATACGCGCTCGTAGAACTCGGTTTCATTGCGCGTTCCCGAAAGCACGAACCAGCTGCGGCGCATCGGTGCATAGTCGATATCAGCACCCGCATAACTCGTCTCAAGTACGTGCGCGCGATAATCGCGAAGGGATGTGTGTGCGTCGTTGTCGAATGCGGCAATCAGAAGCTTGGCGCGGCCATCGTGCGAAACGAGGACGTGGCCTGCGTCCGAATGCTGCCCGGTTGCCGGCCGGAAAATACTGGCCGGGTAATCAATCTTGAAGCCGAGACGATCATGCGTCAACGTCTGCCAGTCGCCAGCGGGCGGAAGGCGTGGTTCAATCGGTGCGGCGCGCGCCGTACCGGCGTTGCGCGCGAGGATATCGGGGACGACCGCGGGTAGGGTTGCCAAACAGATTATGCAAGCCAGGAGTATCAGGTTTCCGCGACGCATGACGTTGTCCGCAATGGATGGAAGCTTGAACTGTCCAATCCTAGAGCCGATGGGCGTTTCATGAAAGTGCGAAGCGAACCGGCAAGCGGTGGCATGGCGCAGAAACTCATTCGCACGGAAAGCGATATTCGCGATGGTGTGCGCGTTTTGCGTCGACGCTGTTCGGTCATGAAGGCCATTCATGAGCGTAGCGGCGATCCGCCATTGCGGCGGTATCAGGCGGACTTTGCCGGGCTGGCACGCATTATCGTCGGACAGCAATTGTCGATCGCGAGTGCTTCTGCGATATGGGCGCGGCTCGAGCGGTCGCTTTCGACGGTCAGTGCGGAGCGCATTGCTCGCGCGCGTCCCACCGCGCTGGCTGCTGCCGGCTTGTCAGCTGCAAAGATCCGAACCTTGAAGGCATTGGCGGACGCGACGCGCGGAGTAAATCCGGCGTTGCGGATTGACAGGCTTGGAGGTGCCAGCGACGAGGACGTGCGCCGAGCGCTGACGGCGGTGCATGGGGTCGGCCCATGGACGGCGGACATATTCGTGATGTTCTGTCTTGGCCGTGCCGATGCCTGGGCGGCAGGCGATCTTGCCCTTCAGGTCGGCGTGGCGCGAGCCTTTGCGCTGGGTGAGCGCGTGTCGGCAGACGAAACGCTAAGGATCGCTGAGCGATGGCGCCCGTGGCGAGGCGTTGCGGCGCGCTTGGTCTGGGCCGACTATGCCAATCTGCGCCGACAGCAGCCGGCCGACCCAGCCAACGCCGGCAAGGAAACGGCGGCTGCTTTGCGGGCCGATGGCGCGCGGCGCCGTGCCACGCGTTCATCTCAACCACGCTCGGAGTGACGATCATGATGCCCGACCTCGACGGTCCCCGCCGTATGCCTCGGCACGGCCGCCCCGATGCGTTGGTGGTGCTGTTGCACGGATACGGAGCAAACGGTGAGGATCTGATCGGTCTTGCCGACCATTGGCAGGAGCTTCTGCCCGAGGCCGCCTTCGTCGCTCCCAACGCTCCTGAGCCGTTGCCATTCGCGGGCTTCGGTGGATTTCAATGGTTTGCGCTCACGACGCGCAGCCCAGAGGAGCGTTGGAGTGGAACACATCGTGCGGCGCCAGTGCTCGAACGCTTCATTTTGGCGGAGCTTGAGCGTATGAGGCTCGGCGTGGGGCGGCTCGCGCTGGTCGGCTTCAGCCAAGGCACCATGCTGTCGCTGCACGTGGGATTGCGCCTTACGACACCACCGGCTGCAATTCTGGGTTATTCAGGCATCATCGCCGGGCCCGAGCATCTGGCCGCCGACAGAGAGGCGCTCGGCGTGAGGGGGCAGCCGCCGATACTGCTCATTCACGGCGAGGCCGACGACGTGATCCCGGCGGAGGCGCTGGAAATCACGACCACTGCGCTCGCGGAAGCGGGGTTGGCGTCGTCCTGGCACCTTTCGCCAGGGCTCGGGCACGGCATCGACATGCAGGGTCTGTTCCTCGGTGGAAGATTCCTGCAACAGTCGCTGGGCGCGGCGGCGTGATTCCCCACAATCCAGCATGCAATTTTTTGCGTAATTTCAGGAGGCTGGGCGTTTTCCAGTCGTGCTGATGCTGTCATCTTCACAGAGTTGACATGCACGGCTAGTATCCCGACCGCGAATTACGGAAACATTTGTGATTCGTGGACTAGGATCCGACAGGAAGCAGACCGTGCTCGCTCATGCTACCGTGCCGGAAGGTTTTCCGGCCCTGGTTCTGAATGCCGACTTCCGGCCGCTGAGCTACTATCCATTGTCGCTCTGGAGCTGGCAGGAAGCGGTCAAGGCGGTATTCCTTGATCGCGTCAACATCGTCTCCGAATACGACCGGTTCGTACGCAGCCCCACGTTCGAGATGCGGCTGCCAAGCGTTGTCTCGCTGAAGACCTACGTCAAACCGGCTCTCTATCCCGCGTTCACGCGTTTCAACGTTTTCCTGCGCGACCGTTTCTCCTGCCAGTATTGCGGTGCTCGTGAAGATCTGACGTTCGATCATGTGATTCCGCGCTCGCGTGGTGGGTTGACGCGCTGGGAGAATGTCGTCACTGCATGTGCACCGTGCAACCTGGCCAAGGGCAATGCGATGCCGCGGGATGCGGGAATGCATCCCATGCAGGCGCCGATGCGGCCCACGGTTTTCGAACTGCACCGTAATGGCCGCCAGTTTCCGCCCAACTATCTGCACGAGAGCTGGGTCGACTATCTCTATTGGGATACCGAACTTGAGCCGTAGCGCTGTGCACGGATACGCCGATCGCCCCCGACTTCCCAACCGATAGTGCAAGGATCGCTGGCGGTGTGACTGGATCGCGCTCGTCACTCTTCGAAACATGCACACGATCCAGCTCTTTGTCATGGGGCATGCCTTTCACGCTGAACCCCCAAACAGGTCAGGCATGATCGCGCTGCATGCACCTTCAGGGTGCATGAAGGGTGCTGACGAGAAGGGCTGCCGTGCCGGCGGCAAGCAGGGAGCCGAGCGCTACGGCGCCCGACGTCGAATCGACGGCGCGATTCAGCCGCACCGCAAACAGGAATGCATTGGCGCCGGTCGGCACCGCGGTCATGATGGTGATGATCCCGCGCGTCGTGGCGTCGACCTGGAAAACATACGTTGCCAGCAGCCAGGCAACCGCCGGCATCCAAAGGAGCTTCAAAGCGGTAACGGATATCAAGGTCGGGACCTGCCCTTTGATCGCGAAATTCACCAGCGACAGGCCGAGGGCGACCAGCGCCGTCGGAACGCCGGCCTGGGCCATCAGTTCCAGGAGGCGATCGATGGCCGCAGGTAAGGGCTCTCCAATGAGGCGCCACAAAGCGCCCACGATGATGCCGATCACGATCGGGTTGTGGACGAGCTCGTTCGACGTGCTCTTGATGATGTTCCAGACAGAATTGCCCTGGTGTTCGCCGGTGGCGGAGGCGTGCAGCATGCCGGTCAGCCACCAGATCGGGGCATGGATGGACAGAATCAGAGCGATGACGGGCGTCGCAGCCGCTCCGTAGACTCCCATCGCCAGGGGGATGCCCAGCATGACGGTATTGCCGAAGCTGGAAGTCATGGCGATGGCGGGTGCATCGGCGGCAGGGCGCTTCAAAAGCAGAACGGTCAATAGCGTCGCCAGTGCCCATGTCGAGAAGCCAGCGCCGTAAAAGCTGCCGAGAATACCGAGTGGCGACAAGCTGCCCAAATCGGCGGAGGCGACGGTCCGGCAGAGCAGTGCGGGAATAGCCAACGTGAAGGCGAAGTCGGAGATGCCTTTGGCGGCGCCGCTGGAGATCAGCTCCAGCCGACCGGAGACGTAACCGATCATGATGAGGCCGAAGACGGGCGCTACGATGGTGAGGACGGATGACATCAGTGGGGCGCTCGGATAGGCGGGCAATCTGGTCGATGCAGGACAAGTGGGACGATGCGTCTCAAGCGGTGTGGTTCGATGTAACCTGCCGCCCGCGATCGGACAGGTACCTGTGTTGCCCAGCTGATGGCCGGCCAGTGCAGCTCCGATATTGTAGGAACCAATTCACAACGGTGGCGTGCTTCCCAGTTCCTTGTCTGACAGTCCAATCCAGGTCTTCGCCAGAACCGCAAACGGTTCCACCTCCGACGATCAGGCTCCATGTGGACACTGGATCGTGTTCAGGCTTGGTGAATGCACGCATAACAATCCAATTTATCGATTCGAGCATGTTCAGCTGGACCGCTACACACTTCAGCTAAACATGCTCTAAAGCAGAATTGTCGGTGATGCGATAGTCCTCATAGCGCAATATAGCGCCGCACTCGGAGCCGATCTGGAAGACGAGCGTGCTATCAATATGCTGGCAAGGGCACACGCACCGAGCCCGTCACCGGCGGTGCGGAGGACGCTTCGCCATGGACGGGTGCGGTTGTCGCCGGCGCGGAGCCGAACCTAGGTGCCGGGTCTATCACGTTGTTTCCATACTGCTGGATCTCAAGAACCGCGAGGCGGCGCTGCGATAAACCGTTGGTCGAGAACGTGACCGTGCCATCGACTCCGTTAAAGCCCTGGGGGTTGGTGAGGGTTTGGGCGGTGAAGCGCTGGCCGGGCGGTGCGGATGAAAGCGAGACAGCAAGGCCGACGGCGTCATAAGCGAGACTCGCCAAGCGCGGTGGCGCGGTGCCGAACGTACGGGCGAAGCGGGCGGAGAAGTCCTGCCAGCTGCGTGGGTCGGGACTCGGATACCATCCACCCGCCAGCGCCTGCTCGCGGCCGACGTTGGGGTAATCCCAGGCGCCGGTGCCGAGGAGCTGTACACGGCGCGGATCGATGCCGTGATATGTGATGAGCGGCGCCAGCTGCGGCAGCGAGTCCTGGCCGCCTGGCAGGAACAGCGCATCGACCGGCTCGCCGGCGACTTCGGCGCTGCGGATCGCCTCGGCAACGCGCTTCACCGGCTCCATCATGGCATTGGCGCTCAAGGGATAGCGGTCAATGTGGACGAGGGTGCCGCCATTCTGGCTGACGGCTGCGCGGAATGCCGGCTCGACAGTGTCGCCATAGGCGTCGGCTGGGATGAGGGCGGCGAAGCGGCGTTTGCCGCGCGAGACGGCAAAGGAGACGATGCGATCGATTTCGGGACCCGGAAGGAAACTGATGAGATAGACGCCGTCGCCGGCTACGCGTGAATCATTGGAAAATGCGAGTAGCGGAACGTTGGCCTGCCGTGCCACCGGCGCGGCGGCGGTTACCGAACGCGAAAAAAGGGGCCCGAGAATGATCTCGGCGCCATCGCGTACTGCCTGCTCGGCTGCGGCGCGTGCGCCTTCCGGCGTTCCGCCGTCATCTTTCACCATCAGGCGGACATTGGGATTGTCGCGCTCGAAAAGTGCCATCTCACCTGCCTGCTTGAGGCTCTTTGCGACCGCCGAGGATGGACCCATCCCGGCCAGTGGCAACAGGACGGCGACCTTGGTCTCACCGCTCGCATTCTTGGTCACGGCGTCGTCTTTCGCAGGGTCGAGAGAGGCTTGGGGACCGTTGCCTGTGCCGACATTGGCGCTGCAAGCTGCGAGCAGGCCCGCGCACAAACACGCAAGGGCACCCAAGGCATTGCGGCGGGTGAACGGGTTCGAGGCGTGGCGATGGCTCAATCGCATCGTTGTTTCGTGTCCTCAACAGGCGCAAACATCGATGCGCGCAACCATCAGCATGCTTGAGACTCCGGTGTTCTGCGACCCGTCGGATCGGACTTTGACCATAACGCAGTATGACCTCGCCACGGCGGCAAATTTCCGGCGCGGGACGACAAATACGGGTCCGCTACACATTCCAGTTAGCGATTTGACGCGAAGCAGAGAAGAGCTTTCATGACACAATGAACTGAAACGCGCGGCCGGTTATGCTGCGGGAGGTCAAAACAGATGTACCGGGTGGGGGCGGGGTGGCTTCGCGGTTGCTCATCGGCAACAAAAAGCGCAGCTGACGGACCGATTTTCTCACGCTGGAGCCTAGCCGGCACTCCGAATTGGAGTGGCCGCGCCCTGGACGATAGGAAGCGGAATGGTTGTGGACAAGGATCGTCAGGCCGGAAAGCCGGCGCGCATGACCTGTGAGGATCTCGATACCGGCCGCGATGACAATCTGGCGGCCGTAGCCATGGCGGCGAGCCGTGAGGTCACCCGCCAGCTCGGCGGCGCCTTGGCGCCGGGCCTTTATCTGGTGTCGACGCCCATCGGCAATCTCGGTGACATTACATTGCGTGCACTTGCCGTTCTGGCGCGCGCCGATGTGATCTACTGCGAGGATACACGTCATTCGCGGACGCTCGTTCAGCATTACGGCATCCGCGTGCCGCTCAAGAGCTATCACGATCACAACGCCGCCGCACAGCGACCGCAGATCATGGACGAACTGGCGTCAGGCGCGCGGGTTGCTTTGATCTCGGACGCGGGCACTCCTCTCGTCTCGGATCCCGGGTACAAGCTGGTAGGCGAAGCGCTGGATCGCGGACATGCGGTAGTGAGCCTTCCAGGCGCCTCTGCTGTGTTGTGCGCGTTGGCGGGTGCCGGCCTGCCGACGGATGTGTTCCTATTCGCGGGCTTCCTGCCACCCAAGTCGGCAGCGCGACAGGCGAGGCTTGTGCAACTGAAGCGGATCGATGCCACTCTGGTATTCTACGAGGCACCTTCGCGGGTCGCGGAGACGCTTGCGGACCTCGAATCGGTGATGGGAGCGCGTCCGGCTGCGGTCGCGCGAGAGCTCACCAAGCTGCATGAAGAGTTCGATCGCGGCAATCTGGCTGAGCTTGCAGACCGGTTTTCACGGCAGTCGGCTCGCGGTGAATTCGTGATCCTCGTCGGCCAGCCCGAGCAGCCGGAGCCCAGTGACGCGGCGATCGAGGCCGCACTTGCGAATGCCTTGCAGGATATGCGACTCAAGGATGCCGCCAAGGCCGTTGCCGACGCACTGGGGGTAGCGCGGAACCGCGCCTACGACCTCGGTTTGAAGCTCAAGGGTGAGCGGGAGCGCTGACATGCGATCGTTTTCGTCGCGGACTGCCGCGGATGCCTGAACCCGCCATGTCGCGACAGGAAATGGTCAGAACCGAGCGGCAACAGCGACATCGGCGCGGCCATCGCGGCGAAGGACTGGCTTCGCTTATGCTGCGCATGAAAGGCTATCGCATCATCGGGAGACGCGTTGCCACCCCTGCGGGAGAAATCGATATCATCGCGACAAGACGCGGACGGCTTGCTTTCGTCGAGGTGAAATTGCGGGCGAGCCGCGCAGCGGCGGAAGCCTGTGTCAGCAACAATCAGCGTCGCAGGGTGCATCGCGCGGCTGATCTGTGGCTAGCGCGACATCCAGTGTACGGCAAGATGGAACTGGGATTCGACCTCGTCTTCGTGCTGCCTTGGCGCTGGCCGCAACATCTGCCGAATGCGCTATAATGGATCATGTTTCGGTTCCGAGCGAGAGGGCCTGCTCAAGCGGCTCTGCGTGCTGGAATGGTGCGGCTGCAACCCGACGTGTTTGGCTCGGAGTTGAGATTGGCATCGATCTCATTTATCTGCCGCGTTAGCTCCGTAAGGGCGACTTTGACCGTTTCACCAAGCTCTTCGCGCGTGGTTGCGAGTGCCTCGAATGACGATTGAAGCCGCGCCAGTGCGTCGATCAGCTCATCGCTCAAATTGCTGTTTTGCATGTGACCCAGTTCCTCGTTCGGCACTTTCGAGGCTGGGCTGATCCGGTTAACGGAAGATTAATTTGCCTTGTTCAGCATGCCGAATACGTCGCGAACACCGGCGGTCTGCGGTCAGCGTGCTGGCGCACTGTTGACTTCCGGCCGGGCACGCGCTTGCCTGAACGGGAGGGCGCACGTGCACCTCGACTTTGTCTGTCCACACTCCGATACGCAGGAGCACATCGAAACCCATGTCGTCATTCGCATCGCGGCGACTGCGGGTCGCCTGCCAAATGGATCCCATTGACCGCATAGACATTCGCGGTGACTCCACGTTTGCGTTGCTGCTCGAGGCACAGTTGCGCGGTCACGATCTCTTTTATTACGTGCCGCAGGCGTTGACGCTGGATGGCAATACGTTGCGTGCGCGTGGCGAGACACTCAAAGTGAAGGATGAAGCGGGCGCGCACTATGCGGTTTCAAATCCGCGCGTGGAGGAGCTTTCGTCCTTCGATGTCGTGCTGCTGAGGCAGGATCCGCCCTTCGACATGGCCTACATCACCTCTACGCACCTATTGGAGCGCATCCATCCCGGAACGCTCGTGGTCAACGATCCGCGCGAGGTCCGCAACGCTCCAGAAAAGCTCTGGGTGCTCGACTTTCTCGATCTGATGCCACCGACGATGGTCACGCGCTCGCTTAGCGACGTGCAGGCGTTCCGAAAGCAACACCGCGACATCATCATCAAGCCGCTCTACGGAAATGGCGGGGCGTCCGTGTTCCGCATCACGTCGGAGGACACCAATCTCGGCGCGCTCGTCGAGCTATTCCAGACGATCTTCCGCGAGCCGTTCATGGTGCAGGAATATCGGCCCGAGGTACGCCAGGGCGACAAGCGCATCATTCTCGTCGACGGCGATCTGGCGGGCGTCATAAATCGCATCCCAGCAGATGGCGAGACGCGATCCAACCTGCACGTGGGCGGCACTGCCGCTGCGGTCGACCTGACGGACCGCGATCGCGAAATCTGCGCGCGGCTGGGGCCGGAACTCAAACGGCGGGGCCTCATCTTTACCGGCATCGACGTGATCGGTCCCTATCTTACGGAAATCAACGTGACCTCACCGACCGGCATCCGCCATATCAAGCAGCACGGAGGCCCGGATATCGCGGCGATGATCTGGGATTCGATCGAATGGAAGATCGGCGAGGGGCGCGTGATGGCGGGGCACGGGTGAAGGCAAAGTCGTCGGTGTCGTAAATGTTCGGCTCAAGTGTGCAGCGTTTCAGCGTGAAGGCATGCGTTAGCCCGAGACTCGCGTTCATTCTTTGTTCTTGACGGGTCGTCCGCAGGCAGACTAGGCTCCCACAACACCGCTCGGCTTGGGGCCGTTCCGGTGGGTATGGGGGCACCTGCATGTACGGACAGATCTCGACCTTGGCTTTCGTCGGCATCGAAGCGCGGCATGTCGAGGTGCAGGTCAGGATCACGCCGGGACAAGCGACGTTCGCCATCGTCGGTCTGCCGGACAAGGCAGTGGCGGAAAGCCGCGAGCGCGTGCGAAATGCATTGCATGCGGTGGGCCTTGGACTTCCCTATAAGCATCTGACGGTCAATCTTGCTCCCGCCGATCTGCCCAAGGAGGGCAGCCACTTTGATCTGCCGATCGCCTTGGCGCTGATGTCGGCAATGGGGGCGATTGCGCCCGATGCGATCTCCGGCTTCGCCGCCATCGGGGAACTGGCGCTCGACGGCTCGATACGCGGCGTGCCGGGCGCGCTGCCAGCTGCCATCGGGGCCAATGGCTTGAAAAAGGGCCTCATCTGTCCGGCGGATGTGGGGGCCGAAGCAGCCTGGGCGGGCGAGGACTTCGATGTGCTCGCCGCACCCCATCTGCTATCTCTGGTCAATCATTTCAAGGGGCTGCAGACGCTGTCTCGGCCGAAGCCGAACGTCGAGTCGGCGCGGGGTTTGCTGCCGGACTTAAAGGACATAAAGGGCCAAGAAAGCGCAAAGCGAGCGCTTGAGATTGCGGCAGCTGGTGGGCACAATCTCTTGATGATCGGTCCGCCAGGGTCGGGCAAATCCATGCTCGCTTCGCGTCTACCATCGATCCTGCCGCCGCTGACACCGGAAGAGATGCTCGAAGTGTCGATGGTGCATTCGCTGGCGGGAGAACTTTCGGGCGGCAAGCTTGCGACGGAGCGGCCATTCCGCGCGCCGCATCATTCCGCAAGCATGGCGGCCCTCGTGGGAGGTGGATCGCGACCGCGTCCCGGCGAAGTTTCGATGGCGCATCTGGGCGTGCTGTTCCTCGACGAACTTCCCGAGTTTACGCCGCAGGTCCTCGATGGTCTGCGGCAGCCCCTGGAGACGGGCGAGACCGTGATCGCCCGGGCCAACCATCGCGTTACCTATCCATCCCGCATTCAGCTGATCGCGGCGATGAACCCGTGCCGTTGCGGCGGAGGGTCACCGGGGCAGTCTTGCAGACGTGGCCCGCGGTGCGCAGAGGAGTATCAGGCGCGCGTGTCCGGCCCACTGCTCGATCGGATCGACCTTCAGATCGAGGTGCCTGCGGTGTCAGCCGCGGACCTCGTGCTACCGCCGCCGCGCGAGGGAAGTGTCGAGGTGCGCGCACGGGTGATCGCAGCTCGTAATTGGCAGCGCGAGCGCTTCACGGCTCTTGGCGTACGTGGCGTGCGTACCAACGCGGACTGCTCGGGTCGCTTGCTGGAGGAAATCGCAATGCCGGACGTTGAGGGCACGGCCCTGTTGCGGCAGGCGGCTGAAAAGCTAGGGCTGTCTGCGCGCGGGTTCCATCGTACTTTGAAGGTGGCGCGCACGCTGGCGGATCTCGATGGCGCCGAGGGCGTTGGGCGCATACAGATCGCCGAGGCATTGAGCTACCGCGGCGAGACGCTGCGCCAGCGGCAGGCGGCTTGAACTGTCGGGTCAGGGTCAACTGAATCGCTCTTCCGCAGTTCGAAGAGCCTGACGTAACGTTCGTTGCTTCCGTTTGCGGGGGGTGCTTGGTGCGCAGGGAACACTGCAACGGTGCTCGGTCATCAGGCCCAGGCCGTGCGGCACTATCCAGTGCGTTGTTTCGAGCAAGTTATTCACGCTTAGCCGCACCATACTTGAGCTCAACTTGGTTTAGATGAAGCGCGGCAATCGAGACGAAGCGGGAGCCAATGGCCCCCGCAAATGTCGTCGAATGTGCAGCGGTCGGCGTCGCGCACGATCAAGCAAACGCGCTCTTGAAGCCCTTCTGCATGGCGGCTGCCTGGGCGGTGTTGCGCAGCAGGCAGGCAATCGTCATGGGGCCGACGCCGCCAGGCACAGGCGTGATCGCACCGGCTAACTTGGCGCACTCCGCATAGTTGACGTCGCCAACGAGCTTGCCCTTGCCGTCGGGTCCCGTGACGCGATTGATGCCGACGTCGATGACGATCGCGCCCGGTTTGATCCAATCGCCGCGTACCATCTCGGGTATGCCAACCGCGGCCACGACCAGATCCGCGCCCTTTACCACGCCTGCCAGATCCTTGGTGCGCGAGTGCGCGACCGTTACCGTGCAGTTCTCTCGCAGCAGCAGCGCTGCAACTGGTTTACCCACGATATTGGAGCGTCCGACGACGACGGCGCTCATGCCAGCCAGGCTTGGTGCGGCGGTCTTTGCCAGGATCACCGAACCCGTCGGTGTGCAGGGCACCAGCGAGCGCTCACCGATCCAGAGCCGGCCGACGTTGACGGGGTGGAAGCCGTCGACGTCCTTGTCGGGGTCGATGGCGTTCAGGACCTTCTCTGCGTTGACGTGCTTGGGCAACGGCAGCTGAACGAGGATGCCGTTGACAGCCGGGTCCTTGTTGAGCTTATCGACCAGCGCGAGCAGATCGGCTTCAGACGTCTCGGCCGGCAGCTTGTGCTCGAAGGACTGCATGCCCGTCTCGACGGTCTGCAGCGCTTTGTTCTTGACATAGACCTTGGAGGCGGGGTCCTCGCCGACCAGAACGACCGCCAGGCCGGGTACGAATCCATGCTCGGCCTTGATGCGAGCAACTTCGCTTGCGACTTCGGCGCGAACGTTGGCTGCAATGGCCTTGCCATCGATGATTTTTGCGTCCGGCATCGTGTGCTTTCTCCTACACTTTCGTTTCTTCTATTTGGCAATCGTCAATGTTCTGCCACCCGCCTTTCGATGGATATCATCCCGTTGCGCGAGGGATGGATTGGTATGCGTCGGGGGAACGGGATGTGGTGCTTGCGCGGAATAGGAATTTGGGGTTGCAATAATGGCTACTCCCAAGTCGTGTTCCGACTTGCCCCCCTTGATTGGCGTGGGTCAGGATCGGATTGAATCGAGTCTGGCTGTTTTGGCGTGCTCCATCTCATAGTTCGAGAGGCTGATTGGTGCATTCAATGAAAGCACGACTGCATCCATTTCAGTCGATCAGGCTCTCGTGTTTCGACTCTGATGCTCGGTTCCCTTTCGGGCACCAGCGCGTCAGCCCGGAACCCCGGCAATTCTTCGGTTGGTGTTCTGGTTGCACTGACGCTTGGCGATCTCCGCCCGGGCAACAAACGTCAGATCCAGAACACTAGTGGCCGAGCTTGGCAGCCAGATCGCGTGCCAGCTGAGCCGGCTCGCCGCGCACGGCAAGTGACTTGATTCGCGATCTGCTCCCGGCGACCAGCGCCACATTGGCCTTGGGTATTCCTAGCCACTTTGCGAACAAGGTGGCTAATGCGGTGTTGGCCGCACCTTCGGACGGCACGGCGCGCACGCGCGCCTTGACTGCCGCTCCTTCGGGCGTCGCTTCGATCCCCTCGATGGTGTCGCGCGATGACTTGGGCGTCACGCGGATACGCACCACCAGTCCATCGCCAATCTGTCGCCAAGGCACGTCGTCCGCGTCCATCAAACGAAGGCCTTCATGATGTTGGGCAGAATGACATGCTGGACGAACTGCAGCGCGATGAGCAGCACAATGGGCGAAATGTCGATGCCGCCAAAATCGGGCAACATGGCGCGGATCGGCCGCAGGGCCGGTTCGATAATGGTCTGGAAGAAGTTCCAGACTGCGCGCGCTATGTGATTGTAGGGGTTGACGATGCCGAAGCCGATCAACCAGCTCAAGATGACGCTGGCAATGACCAGGAACTCATACATGGTGATGAGCTGGCTGATGAAAAGCAGGAGTTCAATCATGGGCCTCTGGTCCGGAAAGCAGCTTGGAGACGTGTACAGTTCCTGGCCGGGCGCGGCAAGCGGCGGGGGGTCGCAAGTAGCGCATTGCGATATCGTGTCAGTGAAATTGCGCCGCGAGAGGGATTCTAATGAGATCCCCCGGGTGCCGTTCCGCTCAACAGATGGATGGGATTGAACCGGTTGGAGGCGCGAAACGAAAGGGGCCTTGGCGCCGGGAAATAAGCGATCGTTTAGAGTGCGTGCGAGCGGCGGATTGTTCGCCGTGGTGTCCCGGACCGTCATCTTGACAATATCGGGGGGGGCGCCCTAAATGCCGGCCACCTTGAGGGGCCGTAGCTCAGATGGGAGAGCGCTGCAATCGCACTGCAGAGGTCAGGGGTTCGATTCCCCTCGGCTCCACCAATTAATTCAAGACGTTATGAAGCCGGCGGCCCGCCGGCTTTTTGCTGGGCACATACCGGGCACATACGGGACCGTGCTCCGAGCTATTGCGCTATGTGCAGCGAGGCTCATGCTGCTAAGCAGATAGGGATGTCGACCTCTAAAGCTCTTATGACTGCCTCGCTGCCGCAGTATTTGGAATCCGAGGACATGATGGCCCGGTTCCTAGACGCTGCGCATATTGAGGATCAGACGGTTGGCCGCACAGAATATGTGAAGGGCCTAAGAGTAGTCCGCGCGAGCGAAGCGCAACTCGATGCGATGAATTTCTTCATCGACCGTCAGTCGGAATGCGAAGCGGAATTTCTGACGCGGCTGACGAGCGCAATCGGCCAACAGAAGGCGATGGCATTCTGTTCCGTTCTTGCCGAGGATTGGCTCGATGGCAGGGCGAAGAGACAGGACAGTGCTGTGCAGCAATTGCGAGCCAGCGTCGAGGGATACCTTTTGGGGCGTCAGGGCCGCCCCACTCGGTTTGACGTTTCCTCACAACTCCTGACGCCGCAAGACTGCGCCAGGATCTTGGAACTAAACCAAAGCATGTTGTCCGTCGCCATCGACGACTGGATTGAGCGGCACCCCCGGTCCTGCAGCATGGCCAGCGACGAGGTGTTCTTTCGAAGAGGACTCGTACTGGCGGAGCCGTTCAGGGACATGCGCGTTTACAAGGAGCGGGATGTCATCAGCTCGTACTCACTATCTATCACAGTCGCAGAACAGTTCTGTAACTCGGAGAAGCCGACACCCGCAGCATTGATCAATGCAGACATCGGGTATTTTAAGGACCGCATCCTATTCTTCTCGCCGTTTATCCCTGGGATGGACGGACGCCAGCTTGAGGCCGGTATCATCCCGGGTGACGAACCCGACATCATGTCCTTCCACGGTATACATCGCGGCATCGCCGAGTACCTACTGGGCTACCCGACAGAGTTGCTCGTCACCGACCATTGATTCAGAACCCGCGAACTTCGACCATGTGACAGCTGCTATCCTTTCGTGGCTTCCGGCTCCGCCAGCATACGGGTACGCCGCGCTTCGTCTTGAGCGATGTACTCCTTCGCCTTCTGAAGTGCGACAGGGTCAGGCTCGCTCGCAAGCATGCGTCTTACAAGACGTTCCGCCTCTGCGGAGACATGCTTGAACGTGAAATCATGCATGTAGCCCCGCCTAGCGGCGAAGCCAAAAAGCCGGGCGCATTCTTCCGAAATCTGAATTTCGTGCGAAATCCGTCTCAAAATCCACAGCATGAGATCGGTGACCTGAATGCCTGCACTCTTGTCAGCCGATGATACGCAGAACTCACTTCCGAAGACCTTCTGGAAGACGTACTTCTCGCCGGGCAGGAAGATCGGATCTGGCGACGCGTTGGAGAAGAGCTCATGCCATCGGGCAAGGCTAGTCTCGAACTGCATCTGGCGGTCGTGTGTAATGCGACGAACAGGTCGGTTCCAAGCAATTGATTGCTTTTCGAGCCCATCGAGGAGATTGCCGAACGCCACCATATTGGGAAGATGGCCATAGCGCGCCAGCTTCCCTTTGGAGTGCATCTTGATTTCATCGGGATGCTTGATGGCCCATGTCAGCCCGTCATCAACGAGTTTCTTGGTCTTTTGATCGGGTAGCTGATCCACCCTTGTTCGAAGCTGTTCGCAGACTGCAACGAACATCTCCTGAGCTTTCTCTTGCTTCGGCTCCATGAGAGCTGACCAAAAATACTTGGCGATACCATAGTCGAGCATCGTCGCGACACGGAACATGAGCATCATGCGCAATGCGCGGATATTGTAGATATGAGCGGGCACGCCCTTGTTTTCTCCGGCGTCGAAAATCGTATCGAAAAGCTTGGTTGCAGCCAGATATTTCTTCTCAACGCGGGAGACGAAGAAGCGAGCGTCTGCCTTTTTTAGTATGCGCAGTACGGCCTGCGCCGCCTGGTCGAGTTGATCTGGCTTGAGCTGGTTCGCATGAAGCTGAGGCACCCCCAGCCTGACGCAGAGCGCCTGGATGCTAGGGCCATAGACTAGGTCGAAATCCGACTTACTAATCAGCGCGGCGGTTAGGAAATAGGGCTGATCCTCATCAAATAAGTTTGCGCCAGTGTTCCCGGTTTCATCGACAAAAGCGAACATGTTACTCACCTCGATTCATCAGACACAATGTAGGCGACCACGCGGGGGGAACGTTTCGGGCCGCACCATTGTCATGAGCGTGCAAATTCCACGAGCGGTTCGATGTCGTGATTATCGGCTGCGCGCAGCGCGTCGATGTATTGACGGCGCAGCTCGCCGATATCGTGCAGGCTTCCACCGCCCCATGTGAATGGCTGCCCGCCCAGGCGTTCGATGAGAAGATCTGCCATGAGGCGCGCGTGGCGGCCGTTGCCGTTGGGGAAGGGATGGATGGCAACGAGCCGGTGATGCAGGCGCACAGCTATCTCATCGGGCGGGAAGGTCTCGTGGTCGACCCAGTAGCGGACGTCATCGAACATCATCCCGATATCGTTCGGGATGCGATGCGCCTCGATGCCGATGTTGCGCTCGGTCTGACGGAATGTCCCGGCCCACTGCCACACATCGCCGAACATGCGTCGATGCAGGGATCTGGCAAAGCCTTCGTTGAGGATGTCCGCGTTGCGCTGCCGGCGGGAGCGGGCCCATGCCGCCCCCTTCACAATATTCTCCTGCTCCGCTTCGTTCAGATCGCTGCGGTGGGTAATCCACGTCTGCAGTAGCCCTTCACGTTCTTCGGGCTCGAGTGGCGTAGCGTCATCAGGTTCCTGGAAGAGGTCGGTCACGGCGCATCCCAGAGATCGCGATCCCTGACCGACTCACGGATATACGTCTCAATGCGCTCTTCGAGATCGGCATCGCCGACTTCCTGCGCTTCCAGCTTCATGGTGTGGGAGACGCGGCGCAGATCCCGAAGAGCGATCTGCCGTGCCCTGGCATCCACCATGTCTTCCAGTGACGATTTGGGAACAAGCGCATAGACGAGCGTGCATCCCAGGGCATCCGCCGCGCGCTGCAGGGTGCTGAGCCGGATCGAGCCGGTTGCCTCCGATTTCTCGATGTCGGCAACCGTCTGAGGACGCACGTTGAGACGCCCGGCGAATTGCTTGCCGGTCATGCCGAGCGCGTCTCTTATCGCGCGAATCCAACCCTTCGGCGGAGGCGCGAAGCGGGATGCCGGCCTGAGCGTGTCCAGCCTCTCGTCCAGCCGGGTACGGGCGCGTTTGAGTGTGCTCTTCATAAGGGTATAGCCTGTTTTCACAGAACTAATATAAGGCCATAACCTGATAATTTCAACAACTAAATCAGGCCAACGCCTGATATTACAGCGATGGAAATCAGGCTATAGCCTGATATAGTTCTCAGAACTCAACGAAACTGCACTCTTGGTGCTATTTTCGCGGAAGTGGCAAACTCGCGTCCTGGTCGACTACATCTCCCGCCCGAAATCCTGCCCCTTGTTCCGCTTCCGCCATTCTTCCATATCCCGGCGGATGTGCGCCGCCCGGCCCTTCGTTGGTGGCAAAGCTGTCTCGTTGAAAGGCGATGAGACGGAGGGTGACCTCGCGTCGTTGCTCGGCTCAGGCGACGCAGGTGGTGCGGGTGACAAGGGTTCCAGCGGCGGCGTATCGGAACCACGCCGACGCTCATAGGAAGCCTGTATCTCGGCACGAATGCGCGCGACATAGCCCGCATCCGTCTCCAAGGGAGGCGCATCAGCCGCCATTCGAACCGGTTCTCCGAATGTCCGTTCTAGTTGCAGTTGGTTTTTTGCGCGGAGGAAATCGACGGACCTCCGCGTCACGTCTTTCTGCCGCGTACGCTCAGCCGCACGCTCCGCTGCGTGACGGGCCTTCATGGCGTCAAAACGCGGCTCATGGGCACGCATGGCGCGTTGAACCAGTTCGTGCCTGTCGGCTTTCTGCATCTGGCTGAGGCCAACGCGCTCACGCCGGTGCATGCGGCCAACGGCATCATCGAGCTTTCGTTGCGAAAGGATCAGTTGCACCTTGCGCTTCATCGGGAGCGGCCTGCCATTGCCAAGCCGTTCGCTATTGACGAAGACATAGACCGCGCGTTCGAAGATGTGGGTGCCCTGTCGGGAGACATGGCACGCTTCCTTGCGCTGCGCTGCGTAGAGTTCCCGCCACCGGCGGCGATACTGGTCCTTCACATGACTGCGGGCGTTGTCGGTCGCCTGTCTCGTGGTTGCCACCAGCTCCGCAAACTCCTGCCGTTGGCGTGCCCATGTGACGCCTCTTTCCGACAGATGCCGACGGTCGTACTCCGCACGCAGCCGCTTCATACGGTCGATGACGGCCTGCTTCTCGATCCACTCTTGCCGCTGCACCGGCTGATGTTTTACGGGCTCATAAGGAGCCTTGGCCTTCTGCTCCTGTTCGGCGGCCTGCTCAGCTTCCGCGTTCTCGTGCCCGCGTGCGGCTTTGATCTCGTCGCGCTTGCGGTTGTTATCGACACGTTGCTCGATGCGGAGCCCGTGCTCCCTTTCATACGCCTCGGCCCAACGCGATAGGCGCTCCTTGGTGTATTTCATCGGCGCGGTGCGGCCGTTCTCGGGATCGACCGTGTTGATGACAAGATGGACGTGCAGATGCTCCTTGTCGTCATGAGCGGCCATGAGGGCCTGATGACGATCAAGACCGATTGCCTTGAGGGCGGAAAGCGCCGTCTCCCGCATATGCTCCGGCGTCGGTGCATCATCCGTGTGCCATGAGAGAGTCATGTGAAGCACCGGCTTCTTGTTGTCACGCCCGCGCAAATCCACCCCGGCCGCGCGTTTGAGCTTTACGCGGTCGCGCCAGGTTGCATGCATGGCGCGCCATGCATCGTCGGGAGATCCTTCAAGATTGACGCTTTGGGTCCACAGGACGCGGTGGGCGGAAGTCTCGCCAGGATCGTGAAGGATATAGGTGCACGCTCCTTTGAAACTCTGCCCGCGTTTGTGAAGGCGGGGAATCATTGCCTGGTGCCTTGAGGTTGCCGTCCTCGACCGTCCTGGGGTCAAGGCCATGCGTTTCAATCACCTGCAGGATCAGGAGCAGCTGCTTGCCGTAATGGCGGATATCCGGCGGGAGACCGGAATTCACAGCATGAGCGATCTGGTTGACATTATTGCCGATGCGCCTGAGTTCGTAGACGACCTCCGGCGGAATGTTGGGTGAAGGGGGAGGGGGCGGCGTCGCGGCCTTCTGCATACCAGCCAGCCGCCTGCGCAGCTCGCTTGTCCTGCGATCAACGGTGGCCGCAACGTAGGCGCTCAACGTCATACCGGCTTCAATCGCGGCTTCGTCGAGACGGCGTCGTTCCTCCGACGATACGCGGAAGGTTATGGTCTGTGTCCGACGATCATCGGACTTCCTGGCTCGCCTTTGCATCGGTCTTCTTGCGTCATGGTTGGGTTCGGGTGCGCGAAGCTGCGCCCGGACCGGAAGGGGACCTGGGGAAGAGCGGAAGCGGCTCCCCGGCGAGTGGTTTTTGTAAACGTGTACCTTTGTACACGTGCACAAAAACACATCTCGCTACCCCAAGCTCTAACGCTACAGTTCCATCATTGGTTGTTGAATCCGCAGCCCTTGTTTTATTCCCAAGTTTTTTATTTTCCGCAATATCGCTCATAGGCACGCATTTCCGCGCTTCGAGAAAACCCGCGCCACATGCCGTAACATTTTTTCAGGTGAATTTTTTGCCCCCACCAGGGCGAGCGTGCCGCCTTGCGCGCACCCGTCAAGGATACACCCGCATGCGCGGGAGCCGGCGCGTTTGCGCGGCTTCCTTGACCGCCCGCTTGCTGCGGCGGCCAGCCGATCACCTGGGTCGGGACGAAAGGATGGGCTAAAGGGCGCAAACAAAAGGATGACGAAAATAATTTCGGAAAATCTCAACCGAACATCGCATCACATGGCGTAACGCGGCGCGTTTTGCGATTGCCTGGCGTCACGTTTACGGCCTCGACCGAATTATTCATAACGGATGCATGCTCTCGATTTTCTGGAATGGCGCGCGCATGCATTCGGATCAGTTTCCCCCACGCGGCTCCGGCATTGCCGGCCGACACGAGAAGGCCCCATCGGCCGCGTGGGGACATCCGTGGCAGCTCGGGAAGCCCTGGGACTGGAAGGCCGGCGAGGTTCTCCTGGGGCATTGGCAAGGACGTATGATCGGCCGCGCCGATGATCGGCATATGATCACGATTGCCGGTGCGCGCGCCGGCAAGTCGTCAACGGTCCTGATTCCGAACCTGAAGCGCTACCCGGGCTCCTGCATCGTGCTCGACCCAAAGGGTGAGCTTGCGCGGGCGACGGCCGCGCATCGGACGAGGCTGGGGCAGCGCGTTTTCGTCCTCGATCCCTTCGGGGAGGTTGTCCCGCATTCGTCCTGCCACAACCCGTTCGCGGAGCTCGGGCAGGGACGCGCCGATCATGTAGCGGCGGATGCCGCACTGATCGCCGATGCCCTGATCATCAGCAATCAGCGCGATCCCCACTGGACGGATTCCGCCAAGAACCTTGTTCGGGGGATCACCCTCCATCTGATCGCCACGACAAGCGCGCCCACCATGCGTGAGGTGCGAGGACTGCTCAACGCCACACCAGCTGAGCTGGACAAGCTCTTTACAGATATGACCGAGTCATCGGCGTTCGACGGGATCGTGGCGAACATCGGGGCTTCATTCCTCGGCAAGAAGGAATCCGGCGGGCGCGAGTTGCAGGGCATCCTATCGACCGCGCAGGAGCAGACCGCGCCGCTGGATGATGTGGTGCCCATCATGGAGCGCTCGGATTTCCAGTTGTCGGAATTGTCCGCAGGCAAAACCACGATCTACCTCGTTCTCCCCGGCATGCGCATGGGCACGCATTACCGGTGGCTGCGGCTCGTCATCCAGCAGGCGCTCGTCGCTATTGAACGCCGCCCCATCCCACGCGGGAAACTGCCCGTGTGGTTCGTTCTGGAGGAATTCTCGACCCTCGGCCATATGCGCTCGGTCGCGACGGCTGCGGGCCTTATGGCCGGATTTGGCGTGAAGCTCTGGCCGGTCCTCCAGGACCTGACCCAACTCAAGACCAACTATTCGAAGGCGTGGGAGACGTTTCTTGGCAATGCCGGCATCGTGCAGGCGTTCGGCAATGCGGATCTGACGACCACCGAGCACCTCTCGAAGATGCTCGGGAGCTGCCAGGTGATCGAACGGCAGGATGTACGCGTCTCAGGCGCTGCCATGGCGCATGGCGATGACGGGGTGCGCGAGCA
Organism: Hyphomicrobiaceae bacterium; assembly: GCA_050246945.1. Classification (GTDB taxonomy): domain Bacteria; phylum Pseudomonadota; class Alphaproteobacteria; order Rhizobiales; family Hyphomicrobiaceae; genus JAEUMD01. Next base: position 68,430 of record JBFWVC010000001.1, on the reverse strand, counting down.
TATCCGCTCCACCCGCCTGCTCGATCCGAATGAGATCACGACGCTTTTTTCCCGCGAGACGGGACGGCAGCTGATCCTGATGCCGGGCCGTCCCCCCATCTATCTGGAGAGGTTGAGCCATGACGCCTAATCCCGCCCTTGTCGAAGCCATCCGCATGAATGACCGCGAGGGCCGGCTCACGTCTGCCGGAGCCGCATGGCGCGAAGAAAGCAAGTTCGGGATGTACGCGAGCGCCATCATGATCATCTTTTTCGTTGGCGGCTTTGTCTGCTCGATCTCGATTCTGATGGACGGTCGGCATGGCCTGGAATGGCTTTGGCTTCCCGCCGCCAGCATTATCGGGTTCGTAGCGACTTGCTCCGATGCACCGGAGAGTTGCCTGAAGAGACGCGGGATTCTGTTTCGTCGGGATGGCAGCGTCTATGTTCCGTACGGCATCCCGTTTGATCGTCGTTCTGGCGATCTTCCATGGAGGCAAAACATCTTTCGCTCGATCGAGGTGCGCCGGACGCGTGAGCACGGCTATGTCGTCGACATTCACACGAGCGAGGGCGATGCCATCATGATCGCGTGGCGCATAAACGAGGGAACGGCACGCAAGCTCGCCGTGCAGTTGACCAAGGCCTTGCGCGAGCTGCGCGAGGCGACGGCGCGCGAGTCCCTTGATCTCACGCCCGAAGCGGCGCTTGCCATGGCGGGCCGCGTCATGCGCGGCTACCGCAACGGCGCGGCGACGGCCGACTTTATCATCAACTGAAATGGAAAACGGGTCTGCCACCTTGCGAGCTCTTATGGGAGCGCGGTGGCAGACCCTATCGCTCATTAATCGTCGTAATTGCGAACCGTGTAACGCGCATCTGCCGGCACCGGCCTGGCGGTCAGGATGTATCCAAGGCGGTTGACGAAGTGATAGCCGCTCACAATGAGCGACTCGCCGTCATCGCCATCGATGATCGTCCAGACGCATTGCGGATTGTGCGAACGGACATAGGCCAGTTCCTCGCCATAGGTCTCGAACAGGCACCCGCCGCCCCCGAAATCCACGGACGCGTTGCTATTTATATGGTTTGCGATCGGTCGGAAGCGCGCGTCGAACGTGTCGGTGTTGATTATGGTGTGGCGGTGATTGATGTTGCTCATGAGTATTTCCTTTTGTTGGCAATGTTGAACTGAAATGCAGGAGAGGGTGCGCGAAATGCTGCGCCGGAGAGCCACCAGAATTGCGGTGGACCCGAATGATCCGGCGTCCAGACGGCCCAGACATAGCGATGCTTCGTGAAATGACGCGGCGGCGGTCCGTAGCGGTCCTCTGGCCAGCAGACAATGTCGTCTACGGCATAGATCCGTGCGGGGGGATGATCACACCACCATGGCGTTCTTCTGCGATGGCAGTGCGATCCCATATTGAGGAGCATGGCGACCTTGCCGCCTGTCTCACGCGAAAACGCGAGCGCCCTCGCAACGAAGCGGTCGGCAAGCCCCCAGCCGTAAGGCGGGTTGGTCACGATGTGCCGCGCGCGCGGCGTAGTGGTTTTAAGGAAGTCCACATCCGCTTCGCCGAACCCGTAGGCGTTCAGGTCCGTGGGCACCACGGCGTAGCCGTGGCGCGCAAGGACCTTTGCGATACGACCGTCACCACAGGCGGGCTCCCAGATCGGGCCATCGAAGGCCTCGACCGAGAGAAGCGCACGCGTGGCTTCCGGTGGCGTTGGATAGAACTCATTGGGTATCCGGCGCGGCACGGGACGTGCCTGCGCGGCAGGGCCGCTTCCAGCGGCCCATACCGGCGGGATGGCGAAGGAGGCGCTCATAGAAACTCCTCCCCGTCTGGCAGTTCACGGTCAAGAAGATCGATGATGTCCTCGGGCAGGTAGCAACGTGGATCATCGTATCCGACGGTGACGCCTGGGTTGTCGTAGCCGATGAGTTCCTTGCCGTCGCGGCGGATGGAGGTGATGACGGTGTTGTGGATTCCCCATTGCTGGGTTTCTACGTCGTACCCTGCCTGCCGGAGCACAGCCTCGACCTGGTACGTCTCAATCTGGCCGTCGCCGTCACCAAAGCCGAACTTGTCGAAGGCTTCGCGCCAGCTCCACTGATAGAGTGCACCACAGTTTTCGCATGTCGTTACCGGCATTCGTCCACCTCCTGCTGGAAGTGGTCACGCGCCCGATCCAGTGCGGCCTCGAAATCGAACTTTGAGAACACCGCCCAGTGCATGAGGTCGCCTAAGAGATCGCCAAGCGCGTCTTCGAGGTCGCACCGCGTCACCTCGCGGAAGGTGGTGAGAGCGGTTTCCGCCCACACCGCGCGTTGAAGGTTCGTCACATCGCTCATGACAGGCCCCCGATCGCGTAGGATTCATCGAAGGTTTCGACCGTGCCGCTACGGACTTTAAGAAACGTCTCGCCGTCGAGGTCATAGAGGTCTTGCGTGTGGATGATCGTGTTCTCGATCAGCGCTTCGAAGGCATCGGCGGCGAGCGCTTGGTGAGAGAAGCGTGTGGGGGTCATTATGCACCCCCTTGAGTATCAGTGCTGTTCTCAATGTCTTTGATCACGCGGATCACGATGCGCCCATGCATCGGCATGCTGTCGAACTTCAGGTTCGCACCCTGCGTATCCTTATGGAGCCATGCGGAGCCCACGCGGTTCCATCGTGCTTTGTCGTCATCGCCGATCACCTGGTAGATGGCGTGCGTCGGCCGGTTCGTGTTGGGTTTGGGGTCAGTGCTCATAACTTCACTCCTGGTGTTTCTCGATTTTCTGGCCGAACACCGTTGCCCGGCCTTGATGGGGACCGGATATGCCGGACCCATAGGCGGACGGATCAAACGCCGCGCGCATGCGCGCCTGTCACCAGGGGCGGAGCTGCACAAACGAGCTTTAGCGAAGTGCGGAAGCGAGCCGCGTTGATACGGCTGGCGGGTCCGGCTAGGCCCCAATCATCCATGGCCGGCATCGGGTATTTCGGCGCGTAGGGCACGAGAAGGCCACGGGCGAAGGAGGGGAATCGCACTGTTGCCAAGATCCCGGACCGATACCGCCCCGTTTGCGCGCTAGCCTGCATGAATGCGTGAGCGATGGCGCGGTTAACAACGCACTAAATCGGCTGCGACCCACAAGAATGTAAGGACACCGGCGCGAAGAACCCGTTCGATGCAGCTGTTCAAGGAGGGGGCTACGATGGATAAGCGGCGAGCAAAGGATCTGGACAGGCGGCAATTTGTGGGGACGTGCACAGCAGCCGCGTGCCTGTCCATGATGCCGCTCACCCTCGCGACACCTTCTGAAGCATCGCAGGCATTAAGCCCTGAACTGCAAGACCTTGCAGCCCAACTGGCGGTCCAAATCGAACGCCGCCAACGCCACGGCGAGCAATGCGGAAAGCTGATGGCCCGCGTGAAAGCGCTGCCAAGGTGGAGTGACGCGTGGTGGGAGGAGCGGTTCAAGATTTCGAAGCACGTGGATGGGCTCTTTGATGCTGTCTTCAAAACCGACACGCTGATCGAGCGCATTCTCCCGATCCGTTCCATAAGACCCGCAGACGTGGCATTCCAACGGAAAGCGCTCGCGCTCAAGGCCGAGCGGCCAGTTGATACCTGGACGACCTGCTACTGGGAGGAGAAGAAGCGGATCGAGGCTTTGCCTGTTTAAAGGGAGGGGGAGTGATGATTGACCGGCGAGGTATGTTGCTGGCCCTGACATCCGGCCTTGCAGTGATGGGCCTTGGTGCTCCAAAGGCCCTGGCCGGTGTCGCATCAAGGAAGACGGCCGCGATGCCGTCGCTCAAACTCCTGGGCGCGGAATTGTCCGCCGCCATGGACCACCGATGGGAGATGCAGAAGCCGCTGCTCTGGCTGCGGCTCAACAGACCGGCACCCGCTACGGACGCGGAAATCGCTGCTTACAAGCAGGCCTACGCCGAGATGCTGGCAGCGGCTGAGCGTTTCATGGCGCGACCTTCGGACGACAGGGACGATGTCCTGCTGAAATACGGCATGCTCGAAGAGCTGCTCTACGAGATGCCGGACGGTACAAATTGCGCTGCCATCCGGCGCTTCAACCGATGGCTCTACGACATCGAGCAGGAAGAACACCGGCTGCAAGCCGGCATTCACTTCTGGTGGCGAGATGGCGCGACAGGCGGACTGCCGCTCATCGATGATCGGCCAGTGTGGTGGCGTGACGGCCGATGGGAGTCGCTTCGGCGCAGCAGCTAATCGGCTCCAGAATTCAAATTTTCCATTCTTACGGAAAATGACGTATAATGATGAATTGAATTACACGATCAGCGATGTATAAAATGATCGGGCGACATAGGAGGAGAATTGCCCAAAGAGAATACTGCACGTGATATTGACAAGAGATCGAATAACAAGCCGTCTCATATTGCCTACTACACGCGTTCCGGAAACGATCGCGACTTTTGGATGCCGTGCGGCGCTGCCTGGGCACACAAGGACGGCAAAGGCTTCCGCCTGAAACTCGATGCGATACCGACCGGCGCCGTGATCGAGCTGCGCGTCAACGAGCCTCTCGCGACAAATCCTGATCACGAGGTCAATCGGTGGTGGGCGGAAGATGGAAGCGAGGGCGCTTGAGCGTACTCGCGTCCACCATCGACACTGCCCCGAAACTTGACCTGCGCACAGCCCTTACACGACTGGTGCTATTGACCGTTATCGTTGCAGCACACCTCGCGCTTTCGCGCGCGCACGCTTCGGCTGAGCAGACAAGCGATTGTCCGCACGATGTGGCACTTGCTCTTCAGCAAGCCCGACATTCCCTTGAAAGCGATGATCCCGCGAAGGATCGCGCGGCTTTGACCTGTCTGGTTGAGGCCGTCGCCGCGCTCGACTCCAAACTCTCTCAATTGATGACCGGTGAAATCCCGTTCGACGGTAAGGCATGGCTTGCGAAGGGATGGATCATCACCAAACCCACACCGGGGGCTGAATGAAGTCCGGGACGGTGCATAGTGTCCGGGCGCTCGGGGGCCAATCCCACAAAGACACCTCGGGCGTCCGGACCCTGTGCATCACCGTGCTGACGGGGCTTCTTCTCTCAACATGCCTTGCAACGCCCGCCTCCGCCGATTGCCCTGCCGCACCGCTTGCGAGTGCGAACGACATGGTCGTGAGCTTCATTGCATCGCAGGGTGGCACGCAGGCAGCGCCCTCGACCTTATTCGCATCCACCGTCAAAGAAGGGATGCTGGTCTATGATGACACTAACGACGTCCTGAAACTTTGCGACGGGACGAATTGGGTCGGACTGCAGTCCGCAGAGACCACGGGCGCTGCTGCGGGTAGCACGGAGGGGGCCGTTCAGTTTCGTAGTAGCGCGGGAACATTTGCGGCGGATGATGCCAACCTCGTCTGGGACGATGCCAACAATCGCCTTGGCATCGGGACGGCCTCACCGACAGACAAACTGACCATTCAGGATGGGGTCGTTTCGTTCAATTCAACAGGCACATTTGGCGCGCTCAGGTTCGCGCTTCAGGATTCAGCCGCCACTTATACAAACACTGCCAATGAGAAGATCCTTCTTCTGGGCGCCACCGGAGTGGGCGGCGGCGACACCAGCTTTGGTTACAAGCTCTCCTGGCGCAACTCCGATGGCAGTCCTCGCATCACAGCATTGCTCTTCCACAAAGATGGTGGTGTGAGCATCGGCGGCGGAAGCGTCCCCGCATCGGCCCTTCTGGATCTGAGCTCCGCGACCAGAGGATTCCTCCCTCCGCGCATGACGACAGCGCAGGTGACGGCGATCGCTTCACCAGCAGACGGCTTGATGGTCTATGACACCGTGACCGCCACGATGAAACTCCGCGCCAACGGCGCGTGGGTGGATTTGATGGGCGGCGCGGGCTCCGAGACGGACCCACAGGTCGGATTGCTGACCGCGACAAAATGGTGTGCAGCGAACGCGGGCGGCACGGCGATCGACTGCACGGCGGATGCGCCCGCGACGGGCGCGGCCGGCACTGGGGCCGAAGTCCAGTTCCGCAACAGCACGACGGGCGCGTTCGCCGCCAACAGCGACTTCGTCTGGGACAACCCCAACAAACGCCTCGGCATCGGGACCGCGAGTCCGGCGACGAGTTTGGATATCAGCTCTTCGATTCCGATCATCAGGTTGGATCACTCGGGCACTTATGGGGCGTTCAGATTTTATGGTAGCGGCACGGGGATGGCCGCAATTGCCGAAGGCGCGGGGGATCTTGTTATTGAGACTGGAGGCGTTGGTTCGATCAATGAAAAAGTACGCATCAAGAGTAGTGGCAATGTCGGTATCGGCACGACGAATCCCGCCGCGAAGCTGCAGATCACCACGCTCGGAGCCGCGTCCGACCTTCTACGATTTGAAACTGACCGGCCTTGGAGGTTCCGTAGCACTGGAACCGGTGCGGATTCAGACCTTCAGCTCATGTCCGAAGTGGACAACAAGAATTTTAGTATCGTTGCGAGCGACGGTGCAACCCGGGCCATGGAAATTCGAGCGACGGTCACGGGTGCAAACAACCGCGTCTCTCTCGTTCCTGATGGCGGCAACGTAGGTATCGGCACGACGGCTCCGAGGACAACACTCGAAGTAAACGGACGCACGATGATAGAAGCGCCATCGAATTTTTGGGCCGCAACAAATTTCTATGGGATTGGCGGAACTGATCGTCTGGGGCAGCTGGATACGCACGGTGCGTATGAAGTAACGCTCACATCAAATGGGTATCGCACCTCAAGCGGAACGTGGGAATCATATGGCGCCAACAGCCTGTCCGGGGCGGCGATGGTGGCGCTCAATCCTGCTGGATATATCGATCTTCGAGCAGATGCATCCAAAGCGAGTGGAAGCGGCACAGGTATAACTACGAGGCTGAGGATCACTTCGTCCGGACGTGTGGGCATCGGGACGACGGCACCCAACGCACGTCTGCAGCTGGGCAATCTTGTGGATGCAGATCCCACCAATATGAACATGATCCGCCTGTGGGAGGATACGGGCAACAGCAAGCAGTTCGGAATCGGGATCTCCGCGGGCCAGCAAAACTACCGCGCAGACAGGCATGTCTTCTTCACGCCTTCAAGCGCTCCAATTGAGCGCATGCGGGTTGATCTCAACGGCAACGTCGGGATCGGCACGACGAGCCCGCAAACAAGGCTTGACGTCAATGGCAGTCTCAGGATCGGCAACGACGCCGCGTCGTGCACAGCCTCGAAAGAAGGCGCGATCAAATACGTTTCCGGTGCCTCCCCGCCATACAAGTACTGCGATGGAACGAGTTGGACGGATTTTAGTCAGGTGGGGGGTGGGGGTGGAGACACTGCGCCCACTTCCTTTGTCTTTACGGACCTGACAGGCCAGACGTTCTCCGCACTCATTTCATCGAACACAATCACACTTGCCGGGTTGGATAACCCGCCGGAACTGGCCGTCTACACGACCATTTCCGGTCAGGGCTCCCCGCAATTTCGCGTCAACGGCGGTACGTGGGTGACTAGCGGTTACGTCAATGACGGCGATACCGTTCAGCTGCGACTCACTTCTTCAGGAAGTTCGCTTACGACACATTCCGCTGTGCTCACTGTGGGAACGGTCTCCGATACCTGGAGCGTTACAACCACAAGCCAGGACAATACGCCGAACGCCTTTGCGTTCACCGATCTGACCGGACAAGGCCTGGCGGCGACGATTTCATCCAACACGCTTACCATTAGCGGCATCGGCCCGGCTCCAGTATCGGTATCCGTGTCCGGGGCTGGCTCCCCGCAGATCAGCATCAATGGCGGCGGTTGGGGCACCACTGGTTCAATCAGCAACGGACAGACGTTGCGCGTGCGCCAGACGTCGGCCAACACGTCCAGCACGGCAAGATCCGCAACGATTACAGTTGGGACGGTGTCCGACAATTGGAGTGTGACGACCGCGACGGTGACTGCGGGCTCACAGACATTCTCGTCGGCCGGGACTTTCACCTTCACCGTGCCACATCACCAGACCCTCACAGTCAAAGTCTGGGGCGGTGGTGGCGGCGGCGCCGGTTGCAGCACTTACAGCACAGTCGCCGGCGGGAATGGGGGATCGTCGAACTGGGCCGGCAGCGTCGTTGCAAACGGGGGCGCTAGAGCATCCGGAAGCAGCGGCGGTGCCGGTGGAACGGCTTCTGGCGGAACAACGAACCAAACGGGCGCGACCGGAGGCACCTCCAGCAGCAATGGTGCTGCAGGTGGTTCAGGTGCAAGCGGTGGGTCCGGCGGCTCGTCTCGCGGGAGCAACGGCAACGGCAACAACGGCTCTGCCCCCGGCGGAGGGGGTGGAGGAGCACGCTTTGTCGCCCGGGGTGCCTGCGGTGGCGATGGGGGCGGTGGCGGCGGATATGCCACGCGCACCTATTCAGCTGGCACATATAGCCAAGGCTCGAGCGTTACGGTTGCCGTCGGGGCAAGCGGGGCCCGAGGGAACGGCGGAACCTACAAAGGCGGCACCGGCGGCGTTGGCCGTGTGACGGTCAGCTGGAATTGATGGACAACAGAATGCGCTCAACGACCATCCTCGCCCTGGCGGTCGGATTCTGGACGCTCGCTGGCCAGTTTATCGTCAATCGAATCATCTTCTTTTACGTCGCAAATTCTGAATACGCGGCCGCATCGATCATTGCATTGCATCTGACGGGCTTCTGGCTCGGCGCTACGTTGTCGCGGCGCTATATGCCAGCGCTGAGCTCCCTGCTCGCAGCGACTTTTGGTTTGACAGCCATCGCAGAGCTACTCACCTGGCGGTTTGGCGTGATTGTTCTCGGTCTCCCTGCGACCGTTGCGACCGCAGCGCTGTTCGGCGTTGGGCTCGCCGGCTTAAGTGGTGCAATCGTTGTCAGGCTGATGCACGACACTGCCCCCCACAGAACCCAGAAGGTACTCATCGCAGATACGGCAGGCTCCGTGGCTGGCGCGGTCGCCGGTGGGTTCTGGTTATTGCCTACACTCGGCATCCAGGCGAGCTTTCTCGTCGTGCTCGGCGTTCAAGCCATTATGTGGCTCACCAGCACACTAAAGCTGCCCCGGTTCCGACGGGCGATGGCTCCTGCGGTGACGATCTCTCTCGTCTTACTTGGGCTGTGGACGCTGCCTGTGGCCACATCGATCACACCTCGCGTGCTCGCTGTCGAAGGCATGCCGGTGGAGGCAAAGCAGGGCCGGAGCGACCAGATCCTTTACAGCGAGCGGTCCCCCTTTGGGCTGGTTTCCGTAATTCAGTCAGGCGAGAATCGGCAGCTCAACATTGACGGCCGCCCACTCTGCATAACTGGCTCTCAATGGAGCAACCCACTTGCGGTCGATCCTTCAGCCTGGGCGGCTGGGGAATGGCCAGCCCGACGTGCAGGACAGCAGCATGGCGCACGTTTCGCAAATATCGGTCTGGGTTGTGGGATGACCATGGCCGCGATGCTGGAAAATGCGATGCCGGACGCCGCCCTCGACGTCATTGAGATCAATCCCGTCATCGCCGAGGCACAGAGATTGTACGATAGCATCTTGCCGCACAGCCAAGACGACCCTCGCATCAATCTTCTGATCCGGGACGGATTTCGGCATTTCGCGGAATACGGGGGCACACCCTACGATGCTGTCGCCATTGACGTTGCGTGGATGCAGAACATGAACGCCACGCATCTTTTCTCCCTTGAGATGTACCAAAACATACGGCAACACCTGAAACCGGAGGGAATTCTCGGTGTGTGGATTGAAGAGTCGACACCGTTCTCGCCAACATCCGTCATCATTTTCAGGACGCTCAAACAAGTATTCCCAAACGTCGTTACCGACGTAACGAAGGGAGCGGTCGTGATGTACGCATCCCCCTCAAGAACGGATTTGGTCAACGATCTCGATGCATTGAGCGCGACCGCAACTGACTGGCTGAAGGATGCCTCGGCTCTTGCGCCCGTCAACAAGCTCGACGATCTCGCAATAAACCGGACGAAGTTTGTGATTTGGGGCGACAGCACGTGGGAGCGCCTAAGGGACAAGTATGCCGCCATTCGGCGAGCTGCCTGGACAGATGAATGACGGCTTCGCCCGCTTGTCGGTCTCGCACCCCGACGACGGGCTACCCCAATTCGAATGCCTCATGCGATTCCGAGACCAAAGACCTGGGCCGAAAAGTCGAAACCGTGGAGGGCGCGCGCCAAACGTGCCGTGGCTAATCTGTGGAGAAGCCGCGACGCCGCAACTTGACGCTCAACTTCTGCGTTTCAGCACGCAACAATGAACTCATGCGACTGGTGTATGCAGCAAGGGGCGCGGCGAGTGCGTACCGCGCGCGTGAACGTATGGCGCGAACGGGCCGGACGCCAAAGGGACATTGGCTTTGGACAAAGAGAGAGGACGATATCGTCCGAGCGCTTTATCCGGACTACCGCGCGTTGCGCCGCAAGCTGCGTAGGCGAACTTACTATTCGCTCAGGGCCCGCGCCCGCACCCTTGATATTGTGAAGCGCCGACACGTCTGGTTAGGGACAGAGGTCACCCGCTTGCGGCGGCTTTACCCAAAGGCCGAACGACACCAATTGCAGGCCGCTTTTCCGGACGTCACGTGGTCGCAAATCAAAGCCAAGGCACAGCACGTCGGAATCCACCGTGCGCGCAAGAAGTTGGTGACGACCGGCTACCCGATCATCGATCTTATTCGGGATCGGGCCTTTGAGCTGAACCTCTCCATGGTCGATGTGGATGCCATGGCGGGCACCAAGCGGTATTTCCAGAAGGCATGCTGGGTGAACGGAAACATCAACCGCAAGGCCATGATGCGGGCGGTCGAAGCACTTGGCGGCGAAGTCTCCGTCAGTTGGCAATGAGGGACGGGTTGGCATAGCTGCCGGCTATGCTGGCGGCCGAAGCGCCCTGAGGTACGCAACCGCCTCCGACGCCTTTGCGGCTGCGGCGAAGATGGCGCGATTGTCATCCTTCATCATCTTCAGCCAATGCGCGATGTACTGTGCGTGATCGGCGCGGGGCTCGCCTTCGGTGATGCCAAGTTCGGCGCACAGGAAGGCCGAGCCGATTTCGGCGACCAGTTCCTCGGCCGCGTAGGCGTTGTCGCCGAAGCGCTTGCCCATATCGCGGGCGAGACGGTGCTTCGCGCCGGACCAATGCGTCAGCTCGTGGACGAGGACAGCGTAGTAGGATTCGGAGCGGGACAAAGTATCGGTACCGCAGAAGAGGTCTTCCGGCGGCATCTGGATGTGATCGGTCGAGGGGCGATAGAAGGCGCGATCCCCGCCATGCTCGATCGTCGCGCCCGTGGAGGTGACAAACCGGTCGGCGGCAGAAATGCGCTCGATGGAACCTAGCGGCTCCGGTGCATCAGGCAGCGTACAGCCATCGACCTGGCTCGCATTGAAGACGTAAGATGCGCGCGCGACGCGGCGCTTGCCGTCGTCATCGGTATTCTCCGGATCAGGATCGGTCTCATACTCTTTGTAGAAGACAACGAGGGACGACTTCTCGCCCTTACGCACCTGGCAACCCAATTCAGCCCACTGGCGATATGTGCCCCAGATGGGCGCGGAATAGCCGCGCGTTTCGGCTGCCACCCAGAGGCTGACGACATTGATGCCGTTATACGGCTTCTGCGTCAGCGCGTTCTCCGGCAGGAAGAGTGGCTTGCCGGCGTGCCTGCGCCACGGCATTTGCGGCAGGCCCGGATCGGCCTCGATGGCGGCGATGAGCTGGTTGGTGATGTCTGCGTGGATGTCGCGGCGCGCTTTCGACTTCGCGGGGCGTACGGGCATGGTGATTTTCCTCCTTCTGACCTGAGCCCGCCGGAATTGGCGGTCTCGATGCCGGATGGAGGGCGATCACGGATAAGCGGGCGCGGAACCGAGAGCCCGATAGGGCAAGGCGGCCGGCGTTAGCCGCAAGCCGAGGGCGTCAGCCCTTGAAGCGGCCGCGCGTGAGCGCAATCAGACGGCAGAATGAGAGACCGCCACCGTGCGGGATCATATGGAAAGGGAGAAGGAGGGTGTGATGGCGAGCGCACCAAAGAGGCGGCGTCGCCGTAGTCGAGAGCAAGACGAGCCGAGAACGTATGTCGTCAGGATCGAGGATTGGGAGTGGAGCCTGTCGTTCGGGGTGAACAATATGAGCCACCGCACCGATCCGTATTCCGATTTCCGGCACCTGGCTTTGCGGGGCAAGCTGCTACGACCGACCAGTCTCAAGGCGGAGACAGCGGAACTCACACTGCTGCCGGACCCCAGGCTCAACTGGGATCAAAGGCAAAAGGACGAGCCGCGATGTGTTGGCTCACTTGATCTTTACGATGGGCAGCTCAGAAGGCTGCTGTCGCTGCCCTCCGACGCACTTCCCTCGTTGCTACAGATGCTGATCGGAGAACGGCTGCACTATGCGGTCATAACAGGCGACAAGCTTCGCTACAGGAAGGGACTGGTGAGCTATTTCTCGCTCGATATGACTATCGATGAGGATGAACTGGCCGAGTAGGCCGGTGGTCGCGCGTTTCGTCTGGCGTCGAGCCTTGGCGGCGCAATTGCCCAAATTTGGATTTGGTGGCGCGCACCCAGAGGCTACGGTGCTTCAGATCGCGAAAGACAACGGCCGACCGCGCGACGCAACGTCTTGGTGCTGACCGAGAGGGACTGGGCCATAGCCGTAACCGTCACGTCTCCGGAGCCAAGCCGCGCAATAGCTTGCTCGATTTCACGCTCGCTCAACTTGTATGGGCGGCCGACATGTTTGCCGCGCCGTTTGGCGGCGGCCATGCCGGCCCGCGTGCGCTCGCTGATCTGCTCCCGCTCGAACTCCGCGAAGACCGCCAGTTGACCGTAGAGCATGCGCCCAACGGCCGTCGTTGTATCGATGCCTTGGGTGAGCGCGATGAAGTCGACGCCGCGATCTCGTAGCTGATCCAGCAGTTGGAGGAGATGGACCGTCGATCGCCCGAGCCGATCAAGCTTCCAGACGACCAACGTATCGCCCGTGACCAACGAGGCGAGAACGTCATCAAGACCCTTGCGATGCGTACGCACACCGGAGACGCCGTGATCGGCATAGATCACATCGCATGCCGCAGCGTTCAGTGCGTCGATTTGCAGATCCTGTGTCTGGTCATCGTCCGAGACCCTGACGTAGCCAACCTTCATGGGAAAATTATGAGGGAACCTGGCAGCGCATGGCAACGCAGGGAGTGCCGCGACTGCCGGTCAAGACCTCACCTCCGTACGCATGCGCGGCGACCCGCCAAAAGGGGTCCCTTTTTCATGCGGCGGATTCCTTGACGTTGCTGTCGGAGTTGAGCCGTATAGTGCAGCAAGTTATGGCAAAATCAAGCGCGCCGCCCCCATGATCGCGCTAGGTCCAAAAGGGACCCCTTTCGTACCACTGCACCACAACGCTCATCGAAGATGATTCGTTGCGCACCAGTCGTCCGCGCTTCTCGCGCGTCGCAAATGGCATGCGCTTGCCAATGCGTGTGCTCGCGACCGCACTGGTATCCGGCGCAGCAATTCTATCCGGTGGAAGCCCTTCCAGAGCAGAAGACATCGTCTGGAAACAGGTTCAGGCGATCGCCAAGGGGGAGGGGCTTCCGCAGGGCGTGCGCGGTGATATTCGCGGGATCGAGCTCGGCGACACCTACGCTGACGCCAAGGCCAAGATCGAAGCATTGCGCAGCGAGGACAATGGAGATGCGAAGCTCAAGGAGACGCAGACCGTCTTTCAGTTGCCGACACCCCATGGAAGCATAACGGCCGCGTATGTTGGCAAGGTCCAGCTTGAGATACGGACGTCCCAACCGCGAGGAGACGACTACATCACGGTGCGCTTAAGCGCGCCTTCATCGGGCCATCAAGTCTATTCGATCGAGCGGCTGCTCATTTACTCGGATCAGAAGGACCAACCGCGTATTTCGGAGGTGGTGGCGAGCCTCAAGAAGAAGTTCCGGGCCGAGCCGCTTGTGATCAAGGGCAGCGAGGGCGTGACCTATCGCTTCCAGTTCGACGACGGCAAGGCGTGGATCACCAACCCGCAGCCGTTCACGGACTGCACTGCGGTTACCTCGGATACGATCGAGCAATCGCGGATCGCCTCCATCAACGACAAGGGTGTCTGCGACGTGGTGTTCGAGATGGAAGCCACCTACGGGATCTCTGACGACCACATCGAAAGCGTGTGGTTTCGCCTCACGGACAACGATCGCATGAAGGCGAACCTCACAGCAGATTTCGGCTTCTTCCAGACCTACATCGACGAGCTTCGCGCGCAGACGGTGGGCAGCGTGCCGAAGCTATGAGCGGGAGCATTCGAGGGCACAGCCATCGGACTGCAGGAGTATCGAGTAACGCAACATGATCAGGATCGTACTGCCACGACGGCGGGGTGTGCTCGCCATATTCCTGGTCGCGCTCGGCCCTCTGGTCAGCGCGTACTTCTATCTGCACGGGCTGCGCGATCATCTGCTGTTCCTGGGGCTCGATCCTCCTGTGCTCGTGAGCGCGTCCGACAGGTTCATCCCGAAGTCAGGACGAACGCTGTTTCTCGCCTGCTCGGACGCCGCGAGCTTCGTGGCGCCGGGCCTGGTAACAGCTCCGCCGGGTCCGGAATTCCCGTATGGCTGCAGCAGTGTCACCGCCGAAGGCCCTGTCCTGCCTGGTCAGGTCTTCGCCATGGGAAGCGCTGGCCCCTTCCGGTTCATAGCGGGCAACATGCAGATTGCGGACGTGACGTTTCCCCTAAGAGCGCTTCGCCTGGCTCTCCACGCCGTGCCGTGGCTACTGGCGCTGTTGGTCCTCTTCGGGTGCGAACAGGACGCCATCCGTACAAGCCCGTCACGAACCGCTCTTCCTCCCACCATCCGGCACGCATCGTACGCATTCGTCATCATCCCACTTGTCATTACGGGTATCGCAGTTGTCCTGCGTTCGTGGACGCCTCTCGAACGCATGGATCTTCTTGTGGGGACGACCATTGCTGCGCTGATATTTGGTGGCCCATTGACCAGGGCTTTGCTGGGTGCCGCGCATGTATTTGATACGTCTGGAACCTTTGGCCGGCTCCTCTTTACGACGGTCCCAAGCTGCATACCCGCGGCCGGTGCTGCGATCGTCCACCTTGTGATGGGGGCCCTCGTACTGACGAGCCTTATCACTGTTACGTTCGCCACCTGGTACGCAATACTCTATGCCGCCCGTGCCGTGCTGCTGATGGCATTTCCCGAGTGGATCGAACCTGTCCTTGTTCGTCTGATGTGAGCGAGGCAGCGGCACGCAGACCGCTCCGTTTCCTTCGTCTCGGTGGACCCTGCCGAACACAATGGTCTGGCCCGGGAACGCTCAGAAGAGGGAGAGTTGCTGGAAGGATGCAAGCCGGGCCTGCCATTCCGGCGTGCCGGCTTCGTGGTCCAGCCAGGCGACGGCGAAGCTGACCGGACCGCCATGCGCCTCGATATCGGATGGGTGGCAGAAGTGGGAACGGTATCCCGTTTCGGTCACGGGGAGGGGATGCCGGTCATCGGCGATGATTTCCATATGCGAGAATGAATATTCTTCATCGTCACTGCCGAGCCATCGGGGTGCCCAACGAACGACGATGCCGATAGTCTGCCAGACTGTGCGGTACTCTTCGTAGACGGGGAATGTTGTAATCACGTCGCGATCTCCTTGCGCGTTGCGGTTTCAGGTGCATGCGCGGGAGATTGGCGGGCCGTCCTTCGCAGACGGTCAGAGGGGCAACACGGTCCCGAAGGGAGTGTGGTGCGGGCAGCCCCTTGACCGGATGCAGCGGGCTGGCATCGTCGCGCCAATAGCCACCGGACCGCGAACGCAATTGCGATCACCGAACATGCAAGGCGACGGCGCGAAGGAATGATCGGGCGATCAGAATGGTCGTCTAAGCAGTTGTTTCTACGCGATACACCCGAAGTGATAATGTATCTTACGGGAAATCAATCACCTGAGCGTCTCTTATCAGGTCGCCAATTTTTGGCAGCTAGTCGCGCATGTATGCTGCTGTTGACTCGGCCTGCTATCCTCGTCGGCTCGCTGTTCTCTACGCGTCCACCTTTACGAGGGCTTGGCTACGAGCGCGCCCCCTGTCCTTAGAGAGAAGGATTCTCTCCACAAGCATCACCACAAAGGGCTGTCATTTTGTGCATCCATTGGATACACTCCTCCGATGCAGCACCCCAAGGACTCAGGGATTCGCATTCGCGTCGAGCGTGGACTCCGTTCTGAATTCCTTGAGGCTTGCCAGTCCGCAGATCGTCCGGCGGCGCAGGTTCTGCGGGAGTTCATGCGCCAGTACGTCAAGGCCCATAAGGCGGCGGGGAAAAGACCCGCGAAGAAGCGCGGCGCGCGTACTAGAGATGTCTAATGGAGGCATTTGAAACGACAGAATACTAAAGGGATTTTATGCGCGCGGGGGCCGTAAAAGATATCGACGATATCAATCATCAGCTTTGCAGACGACTGCGAGAGCTGAGGACGGTGGTCGCTGCTGTCGGGCGCTCGCCGATGACACCTCTTCAGGCGTGCAAGGCCATCATCGCGGGCCGCATGGCAGATCCTGTCGTCCGCGCTTTCTTCGCGGGGCTGCCTTCCGAAGAAAAGCACTATTGGGTGTCCAGTCTCTACGCCCTCTTGATGCCGAAAGAACGCCGCCGGCGTTTGGCCGCTTACTTCACGCCGCCCTACCTTGCCGAGTATGTCATCGACATTATGCAGGCCGCCGGACTGCGGCCGGGTATCGACCGTATTCACGATCCTGCATCGGGTGGTGCCGCCTTTCTCGTCCCGCTCGCCGCTCGCATCGCGAAAGCGGCACGCGCCAAAGGCGATTCTGCATCCCAAATCCTTGCCATCATCGAGAAAACGCTCTCGGGTGCTGAGATTGAGCCCCGGCTCGCGCGCCTGTCCGAAATCTTGATGAGGGACGCGCTCAAGGCTGAGCTTGGCGCGCGGAGCGCGCCCTGGTCCGTCTCGATTGCACAAGGCAACTCGCTCAAACGGCCGGCACCGCAAGAGCTTTATGACGCCGTCGTTGCCAATCCGCCCTACGGAAGAGTCTACCGCCCATCCAAGAAGATTCTTTCACTGTTTTCCACTGTCATCAGCGAAAGCTATGTGAATCTCTACGCCTTGTTCGTGGAGCTCGCTATCCGCGACACGCGGCCGGGAGGCCTGATCTGTCTCATCATCCCGATATCGTTCGTTGGAGGCTCATACTTTGCCGCGCTTCGGGAGCACATCCTCGAAACGACGCACGTTCTGCGCCTCGATCTTATCGACAAGCGCAGCGATGTCTTTGTAGATGTTCTCTACGACGTGGGCATCTTGCTGCTGCGAAAGAAGGGCCCTCCCCAACCTGTAGAGCTGCCGCGGAGCTCTCTGCTTACGGTTGACCGAAAGCCAGTCGATCTGGGTACTATTGAACTCCCCGCAGCGCCGAGCGGTCGCATTTGGGCGCTTCCGGATGGGACATCTCAGGGCGAATATTTCCGCGATGGCTTTGCCACCCTGTCCGACTACGGCTACATCACGAAGACTGGATATTTTGTCTGGAACCGGGAGCAGGACCGGTATCGCATCGGCAAGAAGCCCAGGCGTAACGAAGTGCCGCTATATTGGGCCCACAATGTACGTGCGAACGCTCTCTGCGAGCCAAGTCACGACATGCCGTCCGATGGACGCATCGGATTTGTCAAACTTACGGGGCCAACCACAGCGGTCGTAACGACCGATGCGATTATCCTTCAGCGCACGACCAATCGCCGCCAAAAGAGACGGCTGGTTGCCGGTCTCGTTCGCAAAGCGCGCGTTCCAGGCGGTCGAGGGTTCGTCTCAGAGAACCATACGATCCTCATCCTCCCGGACCCGCAAGCTGAGCAGGTCGTCCCGATCTCCAAGCTGTGCCGGCTGATCAATACCGCCGCGGTCGATTCACGCTTTCGCCGAATCTCGGGAACCGTAAGCGTCTCCACCAAGGCGCTTCGCGAATTGCCACTCCCGTCTCCCGAGCTCGTTAAGAGCTTGTTCAAGGCGACTTCCGAAGACGAGCAGAACGCTGAGCTTGCTTATGAGCGCTCGGTTCCTGACAGCAAGGGGTCTTCGTGATGTCTTTGACTCTATCAGCGGTGCCTTCTAACGCCGCCGGCAAATCGCCGGAGCCGCCGCGGAGTCCGGAATTGTGGCGCAGGGTGGGCAGCGAAGCGCGTGAGTGCCTTGGCCCGGCTGCTCAAGACGTCATCGCTGCCCTGGAGCGCGTAATCGCCGGTGGCAACAGCGAAGCCATCTTGCTCTGGCCCCACAGGCTTGATGGCGTAGCCATCTTCCATGCCCTGGCCGCTCTCAATCGCCTCGCGAATGTCGACACAGAGGGATTGGCGACGATCTACTTTCCCTGGAGCCAGAACGTAGGGGCGACGCAACGAACATTGCTCGCGGATCGCGATGAGCTGGTCAGGAAGGTTTCTCTCCCTCTGCAACGGATCTGTACGAACAGGAAAGACCGAGCCTACCCCTATGTGCTGGCTCTTCACAGCCTAAAGCATGTCGGCAACGGAAAGAGCTACAAGCGCACCCGAAAAGCCCTTGAGCGCAACCCGCGCCTTATTCATCCCTCTCTTTACGAAATTACCCCGCAGATCGGTATCACGGGAAATGCGCTTAAGTCCTACCACGACCAGTTCCTTCGCCGTCTCCGTAACCACACCTGGATCGGAAGCACCGAACACGTCAATGTTGTCTCCAATCCCGAGAACTCGCCATTTTTCATGTACGGCATCCATGCAGACGCTGTCCGGATCGCACTTTGGCGGGAAGGCGGGCTCGATCCAAAACACGGCGGCCGGCACCCCGACATCATTTTGCTGGATCTCACCCGAAGGGCACGCAACAGGCTCGGCCACGATGCCTGGCGCCAACGTGTCACCAAGTTCTGTGCGACCGTCGGCGATTTCTACGGAGACAACGCACCGCCAATCCTCGCGCTGACCGACGACGCCTTTGTCTTGCAGACGCTGCGATGGGAAAGTCTCAAGCGGTATGACGTCCGCCGCAATAAGAGTCCCGACAATAGACAGCCCGCCGCCGCGAAAGTCATCCTGACACCAAGTTCAGATCTTGTTGCGACGGACACTATCGAAGGCGGCCCGGCTCCCCACATCGTCGTAGAGGCATATGGCGGAGAAGTTCTGAGCATAGCGGATTTCGGATACAAGCTCCGCAGGCGCCTTATCGATAATGGTGATGAAGAGCTGGCGAGTGCTGTCACCGATGCGATGTACGCGATCCAGAACCTGATTGGTATTCCTGGATATCCCAAGCAATTGATCGAGTTCGCAGAGGAGAATTACGAGCGTTTCGAATGTCAGGCCATCCTCGCTCGCTATGATCGATACGCTCCGCGCGGCAAGATCAAAGCGGCGCTGCGAGACGGCCTCGCTGGCGCCAACCAGAATGACCTTTCACATTTCTTGACGGCCATCGATAAGCTCTTCGCCGCAGCGGAATCCAACAATCCTGGCTGTGCTCTATTCGACAAGTGTCTCCTGCATGCCGCGGAAGCCGGCGGACGAACCCTTGTCGTCTTCTCAAGCGAACTCCTGCGGGGCTTCGCAGAATGGCGCCTGGAGGAGGACGACTCCCTTTCCTCACTACGCCCTCGTATTGGCACCTCTCTTTTTCTCGTTGATCGCCGCGAGGCGGTCGAAGCGCTCGGTGCCGCGGACGCACAATTCGATCGCATCATCTTCATGGAGCCCGGAGCCGATGATCTGCTCGGGATGTTTACCCGTGCCAATCTGCCAAAATCTCTTGTGGTACTGACCCATCTGGCACGGGTGGAAAGCACCTTGCGGCGAGCACGCGTGCTGCTTGAACTCGATGGGATCGACGAAGTTCGCGCTAGGCTCGAAGCGATCGCCGCTGAACTTGAGCGCGTCCTCAAGGGGAGGAGGATCGACCTTCCGGATCTCGATGCCGCACCGCCCCTGCCGAAAATCGGAATGCTTGACCTCACCTCGATCGCTGCACCGGGTTCGGGGCGCACGCGCATTCTGTCGACATCCGGCGGCATGAAAATCCGCGCCTTCGACGGTTCGGAGTTTGCGCGATACGACCCCGATGCGCTGCAGGTCTTCACCCGTTGCGAGGCCTCAGGGTTGCAAGAGGGAGATCAGATCTGCGTCTTTACGCCAGATTTCGTCGAATCTGCCCGCGACAAGCTTCAACTGGCCGCCAAGGCATCCGACATCCTCGTTCTTTATCATCGCGACGTGGCGCAGGCAGCATCACGCCTTCCCGGCCCAGACATGACGAACAAGGCAATCGCTCTGCGGGATCGAATGCTTGCACTTGATCCTGCTCTCCAGTTGCCGGGCCAGCAGGCAATCAGAAGCTGGATCGATGTCTCCGATCTGATCGATGCTAGGCGCGACAAGGTGCGGCCGCAAGCGCCCCGCGTAAGAAGGCATTTTGCAGTCATGATGAAAGCATTGGGAATCAGCGACGACGTGGCACGGCACTATTGGGACCTTGGCGTCTTCTGGACCCGGTCCATGCGCATCCGGAACGGTGCCGCTTTCCACCAGGTCTTCATGGGTATCCTGATCGACCCCCTCGGCACCGCCGCGTTCCTGCCACCCGAACGCCGCCAGGAAGTCTGGCGCATCTATGAAACCGCTGAAAACCATGTGGTTACCGTCACCGCCAATGATCGTGAGGCCGAAAGTCCATGAAGCTAATCGACTTCAGATCACCGCCGTCGCCTCTCCGGCCTTACCTCGACGACGCCAAGGAGGCGCTGACCGACGCACTTCTGAACCTCGTATTTCAGCGCGTTAGTGGGAGCGGAGACGAGGGCCGATACGTGTATGGCGCAAAGCCATCTCTCCGTTACGTGTCAGGCTTCCTGCTGCCTCGCTATTCCGAAAACGGCGTTGACGAAACCTCTGACATCCACGTCTGCACTCACGGCCTTGATTGCCAGATCGCCGCGCAGGAATCCGTGCCGGTCACCGTCACCGTATGTTTTTCCATATATGTGCGCGCTATGCCGACCTGGGCTGAGCTCACCGAGCCTTCGCATGACCTTTTTCCCAACCCGCCGCTAAAAAAGGACGTCGAGGCGCATATCCGCGATGAGATGAAACCCCGCCTCAAGGAGACCATGCAGGCGGAGGATGCAAAGCCCGAAGACCAGCGGCGCAAGCGCCGCGAAATCCAGCAAGAGATATACCGGGAGCTTCTCGCCACTCACGGCGTCGAGATATCGCCTGAGGCCTGGATTGCCGACGAAGAGCAGGACGGCGCAAATAGTGATGCCGGGGGAGAAAAGGCTGAGGGTGTCGACGAGAAGAAGGAGGATCAGCTCGTCATCAGCCGTGGTCGCTATGACTATAAGACCGATGCTGCTGCCCAGGAGATTGATATTCCTCAGAAATGGTGGCGTCTGCCTATAGTCCCCGCGCCTCTCACCGTCGATCTTGCGGAAAAGGAAAAGACTGCGGCAGTGGTCGCAGACTGGCTCGTCTCTCTGAGAAAGCTGATCCGCGATACCGTCGATGCCTGGATCAAATCCGAGGATGGGCAGAACTGGGCCTATCGCAGGGCAACGATCAGGCCAAGCAATTTCCGCAACGAAGCCGCATGGGACGCTTTTCTTAACGAGCAGCGCAAGACCAATCCGCCGGTGGATGATCTGGCACCAGACATGAGCGGCCTTTCTCTTATCCTGCAGGTCGAGCCAGATCTACGGGACCGCGCCCGAAGCAACCTCCGCGTCATGCTTGAGAACAACAATGAGGAGGTCGGCAAGAGAAAGAGACACCGGTACGAACACGCTATTCACCAGGTTTCGCTTGCGCTCGATTTGCCGACCCGCGCTCACCGGCGTCTCAAACTTGACCGGGTAGAACCGTCCTACCGCTTCAGGGATTTTCTTTCCTATCCCGCCATCGGCATCAACTGCGGCGTCATTGAAGCGGATGCCGGGGATCGGACGACGCTCCGTACGACGTGGATGCCCCGGTACAACCAGCCGCGTTTGGTGCCGTCGCAGATCGACAATGTTCCGATGGCATTCGAGGAGCTGGCGGCCGATCAATTCGACCCCGCGGTTCTGCGCCGAATTCCGGCAACGTATCGCGACTGGATTGCCAATGAGCGTGCGACACTCGATCCGGCACGCGGTGCGGAAACGCAGGATGAAGCAGACCGTGAAACCGCCAAGTTCCAGGACGATCTGGCCGCCTACGGGCGCGAAGCCGATCGAATCGAGCTTGGCATCGCCCTGCTGGAGACATCCTACGCATCTTTCAAGAGCGATCCGGCCGCGTTAGAGAGCGCGCCGTACAAGGCCTGGCGCCTTCTTAACCGAACTTTCCGGGATGTCGGCACTCAGCGGGGCATCAAGGGCTGGCGGCTCTTCCAGCTCGCCTTCGTCCTCGCCCACATTCCGACCATCAGCTCGCGGATGCAGGAATACGCCAAGGCACCGTGGTTCGACCCGGACTTCGACGAGGAAACTGCTACCCTTCTTTACTTTCCTACAGGCGGCGGCAAGTCAGAGGCGTTCTTTGGTTTGCTGGTCTTCAATCTCTTCCTCGACAGAATGCGCGGGAAGCATCTCGGCGTTACCGCGCTCGTTCGATACCCGTTGCGGCTTCTTACGCTTCAGCAGGCGCAGCGCCTGATCTCGATTATCATGCGCGCGGAGTTCGTCAGACGCGATGCAAAGCTTGGCGGATCACCGTTCGAAATCGGCTTCTGGGTTGGAAGCGGCAACACGCCCAACCGATCGGACGATGACCGTCTCGAACCGGTTCCCGACCGCAACGACACCAAGCACAAGAACGATGCAAGACTTGGCTCCGACTACGAGTCGGTCAACGAATCCTTCAATAAGATCCCGAAATGCCCGATCTGCGACGAGCCGACGGGACTGCGGCGCATAACGAGCGGGCTTGAGGACGAGATTGGCATTTTCTGCTTCAATGAAAGTTGTGACTGGAACAAGCGAACCGGCTCAAGTCAGCTTCCGCTTCTCATCATAGACCGCGATATCTATCGCCATGCCCCATCCATACTGCTTGGTGTCATCGACAAGCTTGCGCTGATCGGCCAGCATCCCGCGACCATTAATCGGGTCATGGGGATGTTTGGCTTTGCGCGCTGGCGCGAGCGCGACTCCGGCGCGCTTATCATCCCTTCACGAAAGATGCTCAAGGATGGAGCCGCCGCAAATAACTGCGAAGAAGTTGCCCCCGCATATGAAGGCCGCGCCGAAATCTTCCACGACCCCTTCCCCTCGTTGATCATCCAGGACGAGGCGCATCTCCTCGAAGAAAGCCTCGGCACATTTGCCGGCCTGTTCGAGACGATGCTTGAGCAGATCTTCTACCGAGCGGCGCAGTTGCTGGGTGGCCGCGTTGCCCGCAGTCCTTTCGGGAAGCACCCGCCCCGGCTGGCGAAGGTCGTCGCCGCCACCGCAACCGTGAGCGTGCCGCAACAGCAATTCGGCGCGCTCTATCAGCGCCGGCACATGCATTTCCCTTATCCGGGCCCATCCATATACCGTTCCTTTTACGCCGTTCCCGCGCGGGCTGTGAATCCGAACCGCGCCAATCTCGGTGGAAATTCAGCCAGGGCACCGGAGATCGAAGCCCCTTGGATGCGCGTCTACGCATCCATCATGACGAACGGCAAGAACCATACGGTAACAACAGTCAACGTGCTTTCGGCATATCACCTCGCCATCACAGAGCTCTGGTCCGATTTTCAGGATGCGACCAGAAGACAAGCTGCCGCTGAGAGGATCGTAGCGTCGCTCTCGCCAGCTACCCCGCTTCATGACATGCATGCCCGCGCGATCGCGGAGTGCGCGAAGGCCCCCGATGCGATGGCGAGCCTTCTCGATCTCTTTCGCATCTCCCTTACGTATGTGACCAACAAGAAGGGCGGCGATCAGGTCATCGACGCCTTTCGCGAGGAAGTCGCAAAATTCCACCGGCGCTACGACCGTCCGCTTCGGCAATTCCATAACGATCTAATATCCGGCGGTGTCGACGTCGCGCAGATTCAGGGGATTATGCGCAAGGCCGAGGGAGACTATCGCCCCGGCGATGAGCTTCCCCCGCTCGACCAGAGCCTCCGCAATATTGTGGCCACGTCCGCCATCTCGCACGGCGTCGATGTCGATAAATTCAACGCGATGTTTTTTGCGGGTATGCCGAGCGATATAGCTGAGTTTATTCAGGCATCCTCGCGTGTAGGCCGGACCCATGTCGGCTTTTGCCTCCTGGTCCCGACGCCCCACGCGCGGCGCGACCGCTACATCGTCGAGACCCATGATGTCTTCAACCGCTTCCTTGAAAGGATGATTGCTCCCCCGGCCATCACGAGATGGGCCGCGAGTGCGCATGATCGCGTTCTCACGAGCTTGTTTCAAGCGTGGCTTAGCGGCTGGGCCGAACAGAAGCTATTCATAGACGAGCCTTCCGACCAAAAGTCGCGCGCCCCGGTCTTCGAGACCGTAAGCGACGTCAGCAAGCTCGTCACATCCCTGCTGCCCGGAGCATCCAAGGATTTCATGGATTTTGCCGTTGCAGCTGTCGGCGTGGCCGGCAGAGGCTCTGCACATCTCGGCGCCGCGCCGCATGCCGAATACTACGAGGGCAGCATCCGCGATATGTCGAAGCGTCTTACCGACGAGTTTCGCACTCAGTACGGCACGACCCGCCTAAGCGATTTTTGGGATAACGCACCCGTCGGTCAGAAGCCGATGACATCGCTCCGGGATATCGATGAGGCGGGTCGGTTCGTTCCGGCGCTCGGTCTCGGCCGTGGCCCCCGTGGCGCGGACGACAGGGAGCTCGTGAAAAACGCGCTGAAGATTGTCAGAAAGCAATCCGGCCGTGTTAGCGAGTTCGACGATGAAGACGGGGAAGGCTAAGGACGTGCACAGATCCAGAACGCAAATTGCGACCGTCTACGCCCCCGGAGCCCTCTTCACCTATGAAGGCGGCATGGGCTGCTGTGTCTCGATTCCCCTGTCGGCTCCTGCACGGACACCTTCCGCGGCTGTCCAGAAGCAGCTTTTCGATCACCTTCAGGATTTCGTCGAAAGCTGGTTTGATAGGGCCATGCGGGCCAGGACTGCGCCCACCATCCTGCCCCAGCAATGCCTCGACAATGCTTTCCTCAACTATAAGAACGAGCCCGTCGCGGACCCCGGCCAGTTCGTCCTCTGCCAACCAAGTCGCATCGGCTTCGTTCCCGACCCGCTTGTTTTTGTGTGCAGCGAATGCGGCCTCCTTCAGGAGTTCGACAATACGAGCGAGCTGAAGCAGCGTTGGCCGCAGGTCGAGGCGCGAAAGGACTGCACAAAGAGCGCATCAAAGAAGCATAACTGGCGCCAGGTTGACGTGATCTTCGCCCACTGGTCCGGCAATTACGCCGGTTTGAGTCCCTACCGAAACGTGATGGGCGCCAACGGCAGGGTGGACAAACTTAAGAAGTGCCAGAACTGCAATCACGACGAATACAGGCTCGTGACCAAAGGCTCGCCATTCTTCAGCGACTGGCGCTTTCAGTGCACCAACTGCCTGTCTGCCAAAGAAGTAGTGCAGGCCGATCGCGAGACCCTTGAGCTCCTCAAGCCCCGCATGGACAGCGGTGAGGGCAACCTTCCGAAAGAATGGAACATGTTGCCGGTCTCGTACCGCGCATCGTCCGTATTCTACGTGCAGAAGGACAACTTCATCCTCTTCCGTGACAACGATGTTGTCTCAGTGCTGGCTGCCGGCCGGCGCGATGACCTCATCGCACGTCTCATGGAGATCTACAACTTTCCTGGGACGCCTCTCGATCATCAGGAAGTCATTCGCCAGCTTCGCGAGAACGGCCGCCACGCCGAATGCGCCGAGTACGAACGGCTCGTCCAGATACTGGAGCTGATCCCAGATGCGCTAAAACCGGACCAGGAGAAGGCCCTTTCCGAAAAACGCGCCAAATACGAAGCAGACGGTCTTGTGGCGCGGCAGCAGACAGAATCCCCCCTGCTGCGGGCCCAGGTGGAAGCCAATCAGGACTGGGCGCGGAAGTACAATCCGATACGCCTTAGCATCGAACACGCTTCTCTTCGCTGCGAGCAGGTGGAAAGACAGGGTTCAGATCCTACTCTGCCCGCAATTTCGGTAACCAATCCCGACGTGTGCGACATCGACAAGAACGACAAACCCACACGCGATTCGTACACTGCGTCTGTAACACAGAGACTCGCACAGATCGGCCTCGATGAGCTCGTCCTTCTCCGCGGCCTCGAGATTTGCGAGTTCAGCTTCGGTTATACGCGCGTCAGCTCCATACCCGTGACCGAGGTCAAGGAGCGCCAGATGCCGGTCCGGCTCAAGGCGTTCAGTCACGCCGAGAGAAACAAGCGCCCGATCTACCTCCTTGAGCAGAAGAATGAGGGATTTTACCTAAGGCTCAACGAAGAGCGCGTCATCCGGTGGCTGCTGGAAAACGGTATCACCGACCAGCTGCCGCCCCGAGGCGGTATGAAGCTTGGTGGTTTGCTCATAGAGCAATATGTCGATTTCGGGCGCTTTCTTGAGCAGTACCGGGAACGTACCGCCGACAGCCGCGCACTCCGTACAATTCCAAGCTACGTCTACATGCTCCTGCATACGATGGCCCACCATTTTGCGCATGCCGTCGTCGAGTTTTCCGGCCTGGATCATGGCTCCATCGGCGAATACGTCTTTCCCGCCGATCTAGCGTTCCTTGTCTATCGCAAGGGCATGACCCCGGATCTTGGCAACCTGTCCGCTATGTGGCGCAACCACGGCATTACCGTCCTTGACCGCTTGCTGTGGGACCGGGCGCTCAAATGCGATGCCGGCTCGCTTTGTGATCAACGCGGCGGCGCCTGCCCGGCCTGCATCATGGCGCCTGATGTGGCATGCATCGCATCCAACAATCTCCTTAGTCGCGCGGCCCTAAACGGCGGAGAGCCGCCGAGCTGGGACATCGACCGCACACGCCTCACAGGATTTTTCAGGCTTCCGTAATGCGATGACGATCGATCTGCCGGAAGAAGCGCTTCTTGATGCTGTGGCATTCGATCCGCGCGCCGCAGCACTCGTTCTTCAAGAATTTGCCGCGGCGCACACCCCTGTGATGCGCGCAGGGCTTCTTGACGATATCTGCGCCAAGACAAACCTTTCCCCCCAGCATTACAGGAAACTCCTCGAAGCATTGATGGCAGCGGGCGCCCTAAGAAGACATCCAGAAGGCCTCAGTCTCGCGATCTCCCCGGAAAATGTCCGGCGCCATGCCGCCGTGCTGAGGGGTGCCGCCTACGCAAGGTATCGTCACAGGGATTCAAACCTGGTCGAGATCACCCTCAGCCCTCCCGCACATCCCTCACGGCTTATGGAACTTCTGCCAAAGAGCAACTTCTCATGGGCGGGGCTTTATCACACTACCGACAGCCTTGCTCAGCTCGCCAGCGAGGCCGTGCGCCGGTTTGTGATCGCGAGCCCGTTTATTGACAGGGAGGGGCTTGACTGGGTGGAGAGCCTGTTTGCTGCCACCACAAAGCGGCCAGTTCAACGCACGCTCATCGTCCGGGGGATGAAGGAAGCCGACAAGCTTCAACTGCAGGCGCGGGAGCGCGCTTTTCGGGAGCTGGGCGTCAGCGTCTTCCGGTACTACATTGAACACGACCCCGCGGTCCGGCCAGCAGGGTACGAGTCGTTTCACGCCAAGCTTCTTCTCGCGGATGACGACAAGGCCTATGTCGGCTCATCGAATATGACGAGTGCTTCGCGCGACTACTCGATGGAATGCGGCGTAATTATCCGCGGACCCGGTGCCAAGCCGGTCGCAGCGCTCGTCGATACGATCCTTAGGATCTCTCAGCCCTGGGGCCCCGCTTGGTGAACCGGGCCGCATCAGACCGGCGCAGTGCCGCCGGACGGCTTCTCGGTCACCTGCCCGAGTGCCTTGGCGCGGCGATCCATGACCTGCTGCGGATGAGCGGAGGAAAGTACTACGCCCGCCTTGGTCTCGACCTTGGAGCGGAACGTGCCTTTAAGCGTGTAGTCCTCGCCCTTGAGACGCTCGGCATCTTCTTTGGTGAAAGCTTCGGCGGCGGTGATGTTGGTGGCCGGCGTGTAGCGATCGGAGCCGAGATTGACGAGGCCCACTCCCTGCTCACGGAAGGCGTCCACCCCTTCCCGCGCCAAGCGCGAGGACTTGTCGGAAAACTCGATACGGGCGCTGATGCGATCGGGATCGATGTCGATCCCCTTCTCTTTCAGGCCCGCTGCGGCCTTCGCCTTATCGGGAGCGGTAAGCGGCTTGATCAGGCGGATCGTATCGAGCGGGACCGTGCGGACGACGCCTTCATGTGTGGTGTATTTGAGTGAATGGGCACTCATGTACTTCTCCTTGTTTTTGTTGATTAATTGGCAAGGAGATGATCGCCATTCATCCGCATAAGTCACGATGCGGTGCAGCATTCGCGCAAGGGGTCGAAGCCGGATGGCGGAAACCCGCTGGCTCGCGGGGTTCCGTTCACGAGGGCCCGGTGGCTGCGTATGCGCAGCCATGCGCCCATTTGAGAACAATTACAGAACAAACTCTGCCGCAACATTGACAAATCGGAAGAAATGCCCACATGGTGCTTGACGTACTTAGCATGCAGCGCGATTTGCTTGATTTGTTAAGCGCGCTCGCTATATACTGGTTACGTGACCAAGGGCGAGTGAAACATGGTCACCCTGCCGGGCAACCGGTTCCTGCGGCGCGCAGGCGATAAAGAGGGTCTCGCGGGAAGCTTCTAGCTTCAAGGATAGGCCCTGCGGGGCCTATTTTCTTTTCCGGGTCGTGGGATTCGGAATCGAGATCTTCTCTCCCCGGGCGGTCTTCGCAACGAGCGTATGGAACTTGATGGCTGAGAGCCTGTCGGTCAGTTCAGGTTTCTCGTATGCGCTGACCACAGTCATAATCACGTGCGCCTTGCCCTTCGTGCCTCTCTTGAGGTCGAAGAAGATGGCGTACTGGATGCTCTGCCCCTCTTCCACGATGAGTTCGACGTGCAGGAAATTATTTTCCCAGGTGAAGAAGACCTTCTTGTTGCCGATGCCGTTCAGGATGTCGGGCAGGCCCTTCGAGTAGGCATACCGTTCGGGACAGAAGGCGCGCAGCTCACTGCCGTGCGTGTAGCGATAGTCGGGCGTGTGAACGGCGGCATCGTACGTCGTCGTGAAACAATGGCAGCCGAAATTTACAAGAACCCTGAACGTCTCGGCCTTGTCACCCTGCCCTATCGTTACGTCGAGCGTTATGGGTTCGAGGTGTGCGAAGTCGTAGACCGTACCTTTGATCTTGATTGATTTGAACGTGGTCAAGCGACGGTCCGGCTGCTGGAATTGGATGAGTGCTGGACACCTGGCGGCATGATGATTGTTGTCTTCATCGCCAGCGACCGCTTGGTGTAGAGCAGGATCAATACATTGTGGCCAGTGTAGAAGGATTCGGCGAGGCATTCGTGCCGATCGCCATTGCGGTCTTCCATGGCCAATCCGATGGCCGGCGCCATCCGCCTTTTGCCAACGGGAAGCAAAGGTCCGAGCGCATGATCGGGCGTAATAATCTCGTCGTCCGGCATCGCAAATTTCTGCCTGAATGAAGGTGATCCCACGATGCGCCGGACGCTCGCGCTCACACCGTGAACGGCGCAGAATTCGGGCTTGTTGAGGACGATCACCAGGCACTCGCGGTGATTTGTGCGGGCAAACTCGCGGGCTGACGCGTACTGGGAAGCTCCGAACGTCTTCGCGAGACTCATATGGCTTTTGACGCTCAGCGCATGATCGGCCGCCATGCGCGCGTAGGCGTCACCCTGGAACATGGCGAAGCGGGCAAAATTATTGGCCTCACGCTCGAACAGGTCTGCGATTTCCGGGGAGAGTGTCTGCTCGCAATCCTCGAAGATACGAAAGGTCTTGCGATGGTGGGGTAACTCGTGATGCCCCGTCTCGTGCAGCTTCAGGAAAGATTGCTTCTGCGGGACGACGCTGTCGTCGATGTGGATGATCTGGTCACCGGCATCGTAGATGCCGAAGACCTTCTTGATCGCGCTTTTCAGATGCCGGCCGGCATTGACTGCCTTGCCTTTGAGGTAGGTTAGAACGGCTGCGGGATCGAAGGCCTTGCTGGGTGCGACCTGAAGATTGGCGGCCTCAAGCAGCTGTTCAATGGGTGTCGGATAGATACCCCAGGCATCCGCCCTGCTCAGCAATTCCCGCGCGCGAGTCTCTACGGCCTGGCGCTGTTGCGGATCGAGACTGCAATCATCACTTTTCATCCGGCGGCCTCTTCCTCGATCGCATGAATTGCAGATAATCGACCAGGGCTGCCTCTTCTTCAGGCGTGAGATCCTGCTCGGAGAATGTTGCGACACGGCCGTGGCGTTCGCCGCTTTTGCGTGCTGCCGATGCCGTGATGTAGCCCGCCATCTGCATCAGGTTTTCGTAGTCAATCGCATAGAGCTCGGCGAGTGCGTGCAGGATGTTGGGCGACGGCTTCTTGATCTTCTCGGTCTCGATCTGGCTCAGGTAGGCGTTTGATACCTCCTTGTTCGTCGCCTCCTCGACCTGGCGGAGCGTGAGCTTCCGCGCTGTTCGAATCGACGCCAGATACTTGCCAAGCGTTACGCCGCCGGTACCTGATCCTGCCGTGCGTTCCATGCCGAGACTCCTCCGAACTTATTGTTTGTTCTGACCTTTTTAGCTGCGTCGCGCTTGATAAGTCAAGCGTGCGAACAATCTGCTTGACATACTTAGCACGCTTGATATCGTTAACACAGTGGCGGAAAGCCCGAACCAACTAAAAGGAGTTGACGATCATGAGCGATCACGCAGGGAAGGACGGCGCGGGCACCGTATGCCCGGACGATGAAGCAACATCCCCCGCGAGGCATGCGGGGGCATCATTCACGGTAACGGTCAACGACCGGACGCAGCACATCGAGGACCGGACCCCAACCGCCAGGCAGATTCTGGCCGAGGCGGGTTTCAATCCTGCGGACGAACACATCCTGATACAGGTGTCGAAGACCGGCACGCAGTCAGTGGCACTGGACGAGACTGTCGACCTTGGCGGCAAAGGGCGTGAGCGATTCTTCGCCTTTGCATCCGACCGGATCTTCCGGTTCACGCTCGACGGTTGCGGATTCGAATGGGGCGCGCCGAAGGTTGCGGAGCCGACCATTCGTGACATTGGCCGGGTCGGCGAAGGTAAGGCGATCGTGCTCGAGCGGGTCGATGCGCCCGACATCGAGCTTGGCCCGGAGGACCATGTCGTTCTCGGCGAGCGCGGAACGGAGCATCTCCGCACGGTGAAGGGCCTGGTCTCTGTCTGCATCGACGATGAGATCAGGGAGATCCCGCGTGGCAGCTACACGACCGAGCGGCTGCTTAAGGTCCTTGGTGTCGAGCCCGGATACCTCATCAACGTGATCGACGCCGACGGTCAGCTGCGGCTGCTCGAACCGGGCGAGAAGATCCGTGTCAGAGAGGGAATGAAGTTCATCAGCCAGGTCCCTTGCGGAGGTTCGTCATGAGTGCAGGCAAGGGTTTCGAGGCGCTCAAGGCGCTTCACGAAAAAGCGCGCCTGTTAAGCGAAGGCGGCACCTCTGCCGTCTTGCTCCCAGGGTTCCGGTTCAGGAGCAGGCAGAAGGATCGTCAGATGGACCTTCTCCTGTATCCGGCCGCACACTCGGGGTACGCCACGCGCCTCTTCTTCTCGGAGAAGCTTGCGGAATGCAGCGGGAACTGGAACCGCTTCCGCGTCGCAGATCGTGAATGGTGGGCGATTTCCTGGAAGGACGTCCCTGCGAACCTGCCATGGCCCGCCATGCTTTGCGCTCATCTGCGGGCGGTGGCCTGATGATGATCGCCTTCAAGATCACCACCGCTCTGCTGCAGGACGTCCGAAAAGATCTGCACCGACCGCACCCTTTCGCCCACGAAAGGGTGGGCTTCATATCGGCTGGCGTGTCGTCGTTTCGGGACGGCTTGATACTTCTGGCTCGCGAGTACCGCACTGTGCCCGATACGCAGTATCTGCGCAGCCATGAGGTGGGGGCAATGATGGGACCACACGCCATTCGGGATGCGCTCCAGTGGGCCATGCAGACCGGCTCGGCACTCTTTCACGTTCACACGCATCGGGGACGAGGAGTCCCTCAATTCAGCGGCATCGACTTCCGTGAGAACCGGAAATTTGTGCCCGATTTCTTCAAGGTTGCGCCGCAGTGCCCGCACGGGGCGATCGTGCTCAGCGACAGCGCTGCGCGCGGGCATGTGTGGCTTGGACGGCGGGCGGTGCCCCTCGATGTGACGCAGTTCTGCGAGGTTGGGGTCGCCTTGGGAAAATGGAGGCCGGCATGACGCGATTGGCGAGACAAAGCTTCCTTGGGACCGATAGCGACCGGATCCTGCGCGGAGCAACGGTTGGCCTCGTCGGCCTGGGCGGCGGCGGCTCCCACATTGGGCAGCAATTCGCCCATGCCGGCGTCGGTGGGTATGTGCTGGTCGACCCTCAGGAGATCGATGAGACCAACACCAACCGCCTTATCGGCGGAACCCTCACAGACGTCCGCGACGGCACTCTCAAAACCGTCATCACCGCCCGATTGATCCGTGGGTTGATGCCGGACGCGAGGATTCAGGAGTACAACACATCCTGGCATGATGCGACGGATGCGCTGAAGGCCTGCGACCTGATCATGGGCTGCCTCGATACGTTTTCGGAACGCGAGCAGCTGGAGCGCTTCGCGCGCCGATATCTTATCCCGTACATTGACATCGGCATGGACGTTCACGAGACTTCCAAGGGCCGGTTCCTTGTTGCAGGCCAGATCGTGCGTTCCTGCCCCGGCGAGCCCTGCCTGCGATGTTGCGGCATCGTTACGGACGAGCGCCTGCGTCGTGAAGCGGAAGCGTATGGCGCAGCCGGCGGCAGACCACAGGTCGTCTGGCCTAACGGCGTACTTGCAAGCACGGCAGTGGGATTGGCCATCCAGATGCTTACCCCCTGGTTCCAACCCGGGCGTGGATTTTCCTACCTGGAATACGACGGAAACCGGAGCACGGTTCGTGAGAGCGCCCGCATGCAGCATCTCAAGGGCCGGACCTGCCCGCACCACCCGCCGACTGACACTGGCGATCCCTGGTTTGACCTGAGGGAGTTCATGAAGCCACAGGCACCGGTGCATCTCGACAAGACGCCGTGGCCAATCAGCGTCCTCGAATTCATTAGGGGCCAATTCCGGCGATGCACGGCGATCTTCACTCGGCGCGGGTGATCTCGGTCGCTTCGCCCTCTTCTTCCAGTTTGGAGAGCACTTCTATCAAACCGAGCTTGCAGGTGAGGAAGCTGTCGACGATCGCTGTCGGGGAAACCAGGTAGACCTCGCCCTGAGCAAGGCCAGCAGGCACAGCGAAGGCCTCTTTGGCATCATCGAAGGCGGCGCGGGAGGCATCGTCTTTCATCCTGAATTTGAGGATCGGCTCCGGCGGCCAGACGTTGGGCAGGCTGCAATGGACTTCGATGAACAGCTCCGGCGTGTCGGGCTCCGCGTCCGTCACCGCATCCGCCGGCCGTCCTGCACCATGTCGCTCTCGGCGATCTCGACGCCAAAATCACGCAGCGCCGTCATGACGATGTGGCGGAGCGAGACTTGGCTCTTGGCTGCGCGGATTTTCAGATCAGTCCAGACATAGTCGGGCAGCTCCAGATTGACGGTCTTCATGCGCGAGCGCGGTGTTGCGCCATTGGCCGGTGAAGGAGCTTTGCGCTTTGCTTCAGCCCCCTCCCCTGCCCCGTTGGCTTCGGGCTTGACGAGCATGCCCACACCCTTGGTGGCTGCGAGTTTCTCAAGCTTCTCGTCGTCGACATCCACATCGAGGGATATAAAGGGTTTGCGGTCTTCTTTCATCATCATCCTGCCTGTTGGAGTTTGGTCTCGGTCCCCTGCCCCGCGATGGCTTTGATCTCGGCGAGCAGCGCGCGGATCTCCAGCCCTGCGCCCTTGTCGGGCTCGGTGGCAGTTGGCGGCTCGCCGGTCAGAAACATTTCGCGGTAGGCAGCGCGCTCAACGAGAGCGGTGCGGAAGAGCGGCAGCCCATGGCGTTCCAGCTCGGCATAGGCGAAGTCGGTTACACGGGTGCGCAAAGGAAATATCTTGGTCAGTAGCAGCCGGTAGGGGATCGCCCGGCCGGTCGTCTCGCCCACGTCGCGGATGTCGCCGACAATCACGAGCGCCTCGCGTAAGTCGGGCTCGGACGCTTGCGCCGGGATCACTACCAGATCGGCGCGGGCGAGCGCCTTGTAGAGTGTCACCTCACGCGTGCCTGGCAGGTCGATGCAGATGTGATCGTAATGGCCGCTTTTCTCGTCATCGCGCAGCACGTTGGAGAACTTCTGCTGATCGACAGCTTTGACTGTGAGGCCAGGGAACGGCGCGCGCTTGGCCCACCGGTCGAGAGTACGGTTCTGGTCGAGATCAAGGAGGAGAACGTTGGCTCCTTCCCGCGCGAGCTCGGCGGCGACGCAGGCGCAGGCGGTAGATTTACCGACGCCGCCCTTGGAGGATGCGAATGTGATAATCATGGAACGCGAACTTTCTGCATGTACGCAAATATTGACTTTGGCAAATATGGATTTGGGTAACTGCGTAACCGGCGAATTGCCCATATGAGGAAAAGCATGCAGGATTCGTTGCGGATGCCCAACCGCATTTTTGCGCAAGGCCATAAATGCAAAAGTGAGAACTCACCCAAATTCTCACTTGCCGTTTCGCGCAATGGCGCAGATGCGCAAAGGTACGCTTGACCAACTGCTCAAGAGCGCACCGCTACAGTTGGGCAAGCCATCAACCCAACACTTGCCCCTGATGAGCAAGCGCCGCTTTGGCCAATCGGTGATTTGTGGATTTGGGTAGTTGTCCGCTTCGCATTTGCGCAAGGGGCGCACACATCCGCCCATGGTTTTCGGAGCCAGCCCGTCGCCAGGGCCTTCTTCCAAGACGGACCGTTGCCGGTGCGGTCAAGGCCGGCCGTCCAACCGATAGGGCAGGGCGGCCGCTTGCTTCGGCCTTGATCGTTTGGCCGGCAGGTCCGGCTAGGCCCGAATGGCGATGGCTGGCGAACATCCAACCGGCGCGGCCCATGGTTTTTGGTGAAGCCTTGAGCAGGATGACGCATCAGGCGGGGAAGGGGCCTTCCCGATTACGAAGGTGAAAGTGAGAACAATCGCGTCTCACTTTCACTTGCCATGCCAGACCCTGCGGAAAGTGTAGGAAGGCGGTGAGACCCTGGGCGATGAAGCGGCTTCGTGGAACTCGCTCCGTCGTACCGGTCCGGACATTGACCGCCATAAACGCTTCAGGATCGCGCGTCGTCTCCGACGGTCTCAACCTCCCATGCGATGCGCCGGATCGTGGTCAGGATGCGTCTGTGTGGAATTTCGGCCCTATCCACGAGGAAGATGCCGGCCCCTTAAGGCTGTGACTTCACGTGTCGGTCTCACGCATAGCCAAACAACATCCTCTCCACTTGGAAGTCGCTTCACTTTGCGAGACTGGGCATATCCACCGGCTCACATCACATCGGTTATCCGCGTGCAACGCGGATTCCGCTTAACAGGTGCGGCGCAGTGAGCGCGTATGCGCGAACGAAGGGTGAGGGGCTTCAAAATGGTTGTGGCCGCGAATGCGGCCACGCAATCATCACCGAACGAAGTGAGGCTCTCTATCCGGGCACAAGTCGTTTCACTTTCGAGCGTAGGACACCGAGTAGAGAAGACATAATCCCGGTGAGGGTGCGTGGTCTGGGATTCTATTAATTCAATGATTCAAGATTCTATTTCAGAGCCTGAATCGAGGCGCAATAACAGCTGGTTACAGCACTGGAAGTGAGAGATCGGGCGATCTAGGTGAGAAATTGGGCGGAGTCGGGTGAGAGATCGGGCGCCGCAAGTGAGATGTTGGGCGATGGCGGGTGAGAGAAGGGGCGCATGATTCTGGCAAGTCAGGCTTGAAGTGAGGAATTGGGCTGGGTTGCAGGCAACGGCGCACGAAGTGGTCCTGCGGCGTCGGCAAGTGAGAGATTGGGCGGTGGTCGTACTGCGCGACTCGCGGGAATGGAACGCACTGAACTGAAAGTGAGAGATTGGGCGAGTGCATCGAGGTCCCCTAGTCGAAGGTGATGACTTCGACCATGCCCTGGCGGCGCGCGGAGCGTCCGACGCGGCTACGCTCGCGCTCGGATTCGGCCTGGCGGCGGCCGTCGGGATCTTTTCGCGCCCAGTGCATGATCAGCTTTTCGACCGTGTGACCCTTCTTGACGGCCGCGATCGAGACGAAGAAGTCGGTCAGTTGATTGACTTCGCCAAGGGCGGGCTGAAGGCAGTGCTTGTTGAAGTCCGCATAGCGCGGAAGTTTGCCGTCCGGAACACCGAGAAGCCCGCGCAAATCCTCGATCGAGAACTCCTCGAACTGCTTGGTGAGCCCGATGCGGCGTTCGATCATCTCGTAGAGGCGGATCGAGTATTTGGAGCGCAGCGTGTACATGATGTGCGAGCGGATCGTCGCCCAGGCATTGGACTGGGAGATGATGGCGAGAAGATCGGGCGGGAAGGTGTAGGTGAAGTAGCCGTCGCTCTTGTCCTCTTCCTTGTTGGTGCCAAGCAGGTGGACGCGGAATGTCGCCATCTCGCCGGTTTGCGGATCGCGTGCACGGATCTTGGCCCAAGCGCCCATGAGCTTATCGAAGGCTTCGTCGAGACGGTCATTGCTTTGATGCGAGCCGCGAAGGACGGATTTGCGGATCTTGTGCACGGCGCGTGCGCGAATGTCGTTCCAGGCGTGGGCGAGAAGCTGGTTGTAGAGAATCGTCTCGGCGCGGTTGAGCGGCGTAATCTCGATGATGTCGACTAGCTCGCGCGGCTTGATGATCTGGCCGGCATTCTCGGGATGCAGCGGCTGTCCGGAGACCTTGAGATCGGTTGCGAGCAGGGGTCCCGACGAACTAGCGAGCGGGGTCTTGGGTATGTCTTCGTGCGGGTTCGTTTCTTTACGCACGAATTCAGCGTGCTGATCAAAAGTGAGACAGTCAAGAAGTGAATTCACTTCTCGAGTTTTTCACTTGCGGGAACGGGCTCGCCCGTTTTCTCACTTCCCGACTCAGCGAATCGGATCAAGCATCTGATTTAATTCATCCCGCCCATTTTCTCACTTCCGAGAAACCCCTCACTTAGGCGACGTGCCGTGCTGCACTCAAGCATCCGGTGCATGAGATTTCGATACATGTTTGGCCCGCTCGGCGGCCAACTGTTCGTGGTCACGCTCATCAAGTTCGAGAAGGATGATGCGGCCGTCCAGGGGCATGGAATCGAGAACCACGGTGAGACCGGCGCCGCTTTCATGCGGGTAGGCCTGACCGATGCGCGTCCATGCGGTGCGGCCGGACTTGGTGCGCTTGGCTGTGTAGGCGATGAGAACAGGATCGGTCGTCATAATGCATTTCAAGCCTGCACGGATTGCACAGGCGCGGTCAAGATCGGTGCGACTTGTGCAATCGGCCAGTTGGGCAAATGTGGTTTTGTAGAGAAAGCTGTCTTGGCAGAGTTCCCCAAGCAACTTGCGTTGATCGGGAATAGAGGAACGTCAGCAGTTCGTTTGGGAGCGGATTTGTCGCCCCTTACGTGAAGGGACATCAGCGGAACTCAATGGGCCTTCACTGGGCGGCCGCATCGGTACCATGAGCGGACCCAGACGCGACCACTAGTCGGTCGCCTCGGGTTCGCCCGTTGGCGTCACGCTGGAGCGTACAATCGATTCGGTGAGGTCGGGTGAGCATAGCTCCAAGAAGCGATAGGCATAGCCCCGGAGATAGCGCCCCTGGCGGACGGCGATCCGCGATGTGTTGCGGGCAAAGAGACCGCTGGCATCCAAAAGCGTGAGGCCGGTGTCCCGCTTGGGGTCGTAAGCCATCGAGGCGATGATGCCGATCCCCAGCCCCAGTTCTACGTAGGTCTTGATCACGTCCGCATCGAGCGCCGTCAACACAATCTCGGGTTCGATGCCCGCCTTGGCAAAGGCCTGATCGATGCGCGGGCGCCCGGTGAAGCCCTGGTCGTATGTGATGATTGGCCACTCGGCTATGGCGTCGAGCGTCATCGGATTGGTGCGCTCGAGTGCGTGCCCCGCAGGAACGACAACAGCATGATCCCACGAGTAATAAGGGAATGCAGCGACATCGGGATTGTCCTCGAGCGCCTCTGTGGCGACGCCGATATCGGCGCTGCCGTCGAGGAGCATCGCCACCGTCTCCTTGGGGCTTGCCTGATGCAGGATGAGCCGCACGTGCGGGAAGGCCCTCTTGAACTTGACGATCACGGGGGGCAGCGCATAGCGCGCCTGCGTGTGCGTGGCCGCGATCGTGAGATCGCCGCGGTCGGTCATGGAGAACTGCTCGGCGAGGCGCTTGATGTTCTTGGCGTCGAGCAGCATGCGCTCGACGATGCCGACGAGCTCCTTGCCGGGCTCGGTCATTCCGATCAACCGCTTGCCGCGGCGTACGAAGAGCTCAACGCCGAGCTCGTCCTCGAGATCCTTGATGTGCTTCGAGACCCCGGATTGCGAGGTATAGAGCGCGTTCGCCACCTCGGTCAGGTTGTAGTTGCGCTTCACGGTCTCGGCAATGATACGAAGCTGCTGGAAGTTCACGACGGGGCTCCTGGTTCAAAAATGCGCAACTGTCGGCTCACGAGTCGGACCGACTGGCCGCTTGCCAGTGCCAGCTCAGACAAGCGCTCCGACGCCAGCTCGACCTCGAAGTGCTGTGGCTCATGCCCTGCCTCCACCTGATTGGGCGCTACAAGCTCCACGCGGGCAACAGCTCCCACCTCCAGTATACGGTGAACCTTAGCGGGAACGCCGACCGCCGGATCCGACTGTTCAGCAACGATCTCCAGTTCGTGCGGGCGCGCGAACGCGAGCACAGGCTTGCCATTTTCATGGCCCTGGCCGAGACCCGGCAAGAGGTCGTCACCTATGCGGATATTGCCACCGTCGATCTGCCCCCGGAACTCGTTCACGGAGCCCAGAAAGCTGCAGACGAAGGGCGTCGCCGGATTGGTGTAGACCTCACGCACGGTCCCAACCTGCTCGACCTTGCCGCGGTTCATCAGCACGAGCCTATCGGCAAGCTCGAGCGCCTCATCCTGATCGTGGGTCACGAAGATCGAAGTGATGTGCAATTCGTCGTGGAGGCGCCGCAACCAGCGGCGCAGCTCCTTGCGCACCTTCGCGTCGAGGGCGCCGAACGGCTCATCGAGCAGGAGCACGCGCGGGCCAACAGCGAGAGCGCGGGCGAGCGCGATGCGCTGGCGCTGCCCACCCGACAGCTGCGAGGGATAGCGGTCGGAAAGCCAGGCGAGCTGCACCAATTCGAGAAGCTCACCCACCTTGCGACGAATTTCCGACTCAGGCCGGCGGTTCTCCCGCTTTACGCGCAGGCCGAAGGCTACGTTCTCGAACACCGTCATATGGCGAAAGAGCGCGTAGTGCTGAAACACGAACCCGACCTGGCGCTCGCCCACGTGAGTCGCAGAGGCATCCTCGCCGTCGAGAATGATCCGGCCCTGGTCGGCAAAGTCGAGCCCCGCGATGATGCGCAAGAGCGTGGTCTTTCCGCAGCCCGATGGCCCGAGCAATGCCACGAGTTCCCCCGTGGGAAAGTCGAGACTTATACCCTCGAGAGCGACAAACGACCCGAAGCTCTTGCGGATATTCTGAACAGTGATGCTCATGGTGCTCCGATCGGCCGCGGCTCACGGGCCGTTCGCCATTCGATAATGGTCTTGATGAAAAGCGTTACCAGCGCCAAAAGGGCCAGCAGCGAGGCTACGGCGAAGGCAGCGGTGAAGTTGTACTCATTGTAGAGGATCTCGACGTGCAGCGGCATGGTGTTGGTGGAGCCGCGGATGTGGCCAGACACGACCGAGACGGCGCCGAACTCCCCCATCGCGCGGGCATTGCAGAGGATCACGCCGTAGAGCAGGCCCCACTTGACGTTGGGAACGGTCACCCTGAAGAACGACTGCCAGCCGGTGGCGCCGAGCACTAGCGCCGCCTCCTCCTCCTCGCGTCCTTGAGCCTGCATCAGCGGTATGAGCTCTCTCGCCACGAAGGGAAACGTCACGAAGATCGTGGCGAGAACGATGCCGGGAACGGCGAAGATGACCTTGATGTCGTGCTCCGCCAGCCAAGGTCCGAACCAGCCTTGCGCACCGAACACAAGCACGTAAATGAGCCCGGCGATGACCGGCGAGACCGAGAACGGCAGGTCTATGAGCGTGATCAGCACCTGCTTGCCGCGAAAGTCGTGCTTTGCAATTGCCCAGGCCGCAGCAATGCCGAACACTAAGTTGAGGGGCACCGAGATCGCTGCCGCAAGCAGCGTCAACTGCATCGACGAGAGCGCATCGGGCTCGACAAGCGCCGCCCAATATACGGCCCAGCCTTTTCGCAAGGCTTCCCCGAAAACGACAAGCAGCGGCAGCAGCACAAACGTGGCGAAGAACGCCAGCGATACTGCAATAATGAGCCATTTCACTACAGCCGGCTCGCGCGCAGAGGGGCTTTGCTCGAAGCGGGCGGCGCGGCCGTGCGAGCCAAAGGCATGAATTGCATTCGCCATCAGCGTGACCTCCTGCTCGAGCGAGCCGTCCACGCCTGCAGCAAATTGATAATCAGCAGTAGCACGAACGAGACCACGAGCATGACAGCGGCGACCGCAGTGGCGCCGACGTAGTCGTACTGCTCCAGCTTGGTAATGATGATGAGCGGTGTGATCTCGGAGACCATGGGCAGATTGCCGGCGATGAATATCACCGAGCCATACTCGCCAACAGCGCGCGCGAAGGCCAATGCGAAACCAGTGAGCAGCGCCGGGGCCAGCATGGGCAACACCACCCTCCGGACGGTTTGCAGGCGCGAGGCACCGAGGCTGGCCGCGGCCTCCTCGAACTCGATGTCGAGATCCTCGAGCACCGGCTGCACGGTGCGCACGACGAAGGGAATGCCGATAAAGATCAGAGCGACGAGGACGCCCAGAGGGGTATAGGCGACCTTTATACCCAACGGCTCCAGATACTCTCCGAGCCGACCGTTCCCGGCGTAGAGTGCTGTGAGCGCAATGCCGGCGACCGCCGTGGGGAGGGCAAAAGGCAGATCGACGAGCGCGTCGACGATGCGCTTGCCCGGAAAATCATAGCGTACGAGGGACCAAGCCAGTAGCAGGCCAAATGCGACGTTGATGGCGGCAGCGAGCAGCGACGCGCCGAAGCTGAGCCGATAGGAGGCCATCACACGAGGCGCGGTCGCAACCTCCCAGAACCGCTCGGGGCTGAGTTCCGCGGTCTTGATGAAGACCGCGGCGAGTGGAACCAGCACGATCAGCGACAAATAGGTGAGCGTGTAGCCCAAGGATAACCGGAAGCCGGGCAGCACTCTGGGCCGTCGTGTCCACTGCATGGCGCTTCTCCCCTGATCCCCCGCATGTTCCGCGCTAGGTCAGAACGAGCGCCGTAACGAAGACGAGCGCCAGTAGCAGACCGGCCCAGGACCAAATGAATTCGGCTTGCATTGATAAGGGCTCCCGTTCAGCTTGCGGGCGGCAACCTAACCGCGCGGTCATCGTGCGCGAACAACGTATTTCTGCGCTGCTTATTCCCAATCCTGATAAGGAGCGAGGCGGGAACCGAAACCCTGACGTGAAGAGAGCCACCCGCGAAGGTGGTTCTCCTCACTGGCTGGAGTTGGCACTTCAGAACTTGATGATCGCGCCGGTGAGGACGAGATCGAGGTCCTCAAGTGGGGCGTCGGCGATGGTGCCGCTCGCCACGTTGCCGTTGAGCTCCCGCAGCGTCAGATCGCCCTCGACGTGGCGGTACGATAGGTAAAGGACCATCGCCGCCTTATCGATACCTTGCGCGAGACCTGCGCCGATGACGTTGACGCCGGAGCCCCACACCGCCCAGCTATCGCCGGCATTGCCGGTGGGATTGAGCGCATCTCCATTCCCTATAGTGCGGCGTGTGGCACCGCCGCCTTCATAGTCGTAATATTCTCCATAGACCGTGGTCTTGCCGAACTCGAAGAATTTCTTCTCGATGCCGGCCTGCACAGCCCAGAACGTCTGGGCGTCGTCGACTCCGGTACCGCCAAATCGCACCGTGTCCTCGATAAGGTCGTCGGTCTT
Organism: Hyphomicrobiaceae bacterium; assembly: GCA_050246945.1. Taxonomy (GTDB): domain Bacteria; phylum Pseudomonadota; class Alphaproteobacteria; order Rhizobiales; family Hyphomicrobiaceae; genus JAEUMD01. The sequence continues at coordinate 26,070 of JBFWVC010000001.1, read as the reverse complement.
CGCCCCTGCACCGAAGTTGATGAACAAGCCCGACGCCTCATGCAGGAGGCTCACCGAGCCACCGAACTGCCGGCAGTCGGTGTCGCTGCCCAGCCCGATATCCTCGGCCCTAGCTTGTGCTGCGCAAACCGTCTGAGTCTGGTTCGTATCGCTGATCTCGCCATAGCCGATCCCTGCCGCGATCTTGAAGCCCGCGTGCTCGCCTTCGTAATTCAACGCCACGTCCCAGTAGTCGTCCTCGCCCCAAGCGGCAGAGACGGCAAAGCCGGCGAACTCGGGGGAGACGTACTTCACGGCGTCGAAGCGCCGCTCGCCTTCGCCCGGCTGATCGCCACCGTCACCAATGAGCCGGCGCCAGGTGATGCCGCTGTTCGTAAACCCACCGTTGGCCGAAGAGCGCAAAATCAAGCCCAGACCGGTATCCTCCACATCCGAATATTTCGCGAACGAAGAGGTCTGGGTCAGATTGATCTCGGTGATCTTGTCGGTGGCGGTTGCTTGGCGTCCCAGAGAGAAGCGGCCGAGCGACTTGCTCTTCAGGTACCAGTAAGAATCACGCAGGTCGAAGCCGACATCGGACGCAGAGGCGCCTTCCGGATTGTCCTGCGTGAACCGCTTCGAGTTGGCGGTGCGAACGCCAATCTCGATCGCGTAGCCGGCCTCCAAGTCCGCACTGATTTTGGCCTTGCCTTTGAAACGGAAGCGCGTTCGCTCGTTGTCGTTCGTCACCAGATAGGCATTGCTCTCGCTGCCGTCGTCCCAGAACAAGATGGCCTGGTTGACGTGACCCGAAATCTCCAGAGAGACCTTGCGGTTTCCCTTGGTTGCCGTGGTCGCTTCCAGCTCGGAAATGCGCTCATCGAGGTCGGCGCAGCAGTCTCCCCCGAGATCTGCGGCCAACGCCGGAGCGACTGCCGCGATAACTAGAACACCCAGGGCCAACGACAGGCTGGTCCTTCCCAATACTCCCCCGTACATGGTTCACTCCTACTCTACTGACAAAACTCAAACTGAATTCCGACTGCGTTAGCCTGTGCTTGGGTTCAAAGCTCCCCGAGTTGGAGGTAGCGCTCGTCGTTGGTGTGCTGCTCCGACCAGGCCGTCGCGTCGCGGCGAAGCTCACGCAGTATGGAAAGCCCCTGCGGCCAGGGGCCGAAGCCCGATTGGGTATTGATGTGGCCAGCAGGACCGAGGTTGATCAGCTCAGCGCCCCACGTGTCGGCCCAATCGACCGCACGATCGAAGCGCATCCAGGGATCGTTCGTGCTGGCGACCAGAACGGCTGGCACACCGAGAGGTCGCTCCGGCAAGTAGGTCGCGGCTCCGAACTTGTCGGGATCGGCAGGAGCAACCAGCATGAGACCGCTGATGTGGTCGCCGTAATCAAATGCGGCCTGCGCTGCAGCCAAGCAGCCGAAGCTGTGCGCGACGACCCATATGCGGCCGGGGACTCGATTGAGCTCGCGGCGCACACGCGCCGACCAGTGCGGAAGGTAGGGATCCTGCCAATCGCGCTGAATAACCCGCACGGAATGCGGCAGCTTCTGTTGGAACCAGGTCTGCCAGTGGTCGGCGCCACTGCCGTGGAGACCGGGGACGATGAGCGTCGAGTCCATGACGTACCTCATTCGTTTGTTGCGAATGCGTGAGGATGGGGAGCGCGTGCCGTCCTCGGCCGGCGCCCCCCGGGAGCCCACTCCTGCGAAGGACGGCACGCGCAAGGCTTGCAAGCGGGAGCAAGCCTCGGTGACGGGATTAGCTTTTGCTGGAGTAGATCTGGTCGAAGATTCCGCCGTCGTCGAAGTGGGTCTTCTGGGCCTTCTGCCAGCCGCCGAATATCTCATCGACGGTGATGAGATTGACCTCAGGGAAGCGGCTCAGATCCTTCGGATCGGCGTACTCTGGCTTCACCGGCCGGTAGTAGTTCTTGGCGGCGAGCTTCTGTGCGACGGGAGAGTAGAGGTACTCGAGGTATGCTTTGGCTGCATCAAGCGTCCCGTGCTTCTTGGCATTCTCATCGACGACCGTCACCGGTGGCTCTGCCAGGATCGACACGGATGGGACGACAATCTCAAATTTGTCGGGACCAAGCTCGTTGATGGCGAGGAAGGCCTCATTCTCCCAGGCCAATAGCGCGTCGCCGATGCCGCGCTCGACGAAGGTCGTGGTGGAGCCGCGCGCCCCCGTGTCAAGCACCGGCACGTTCTTGTAGAGCGCCGTAACAAGCTCCCTTGCCTTCTCTTCGTTCCCACCGGGCTGCTTCAATGCGTAGGCCCAGGCGGCGAGATAGTTCCAGCGCGCGCCACCTGAGGTCTTCGGATTGGGCGTGACGACGGAAACGCCAGACTTCACCAGGTCGCTCCAATCCTTGATCCCTTTGGGATTGCCCTTGCGTACAAGAAACACGATAGTCGAGGTGTAAGGTGCAGAGTTGTTCGGTAGACGCTTCTGCCAGTCCTTCGGAAACTTGCCGGTCTTTTCGGCGATGGCATCGATGTCATAGGCAAGCGCCAGCGTTAGGACGTCGGCCTCGAGCCCGTCGATGACGGCGCGCGCCTGCTTACCAGCACCACCGTGAGACTGATTGATCTTGATGCTCTGACCCGTTTTCTCCTTCCAGTGCTTCGCAAATTCCGCGTTGAACTCCTGATATAGCTCACGCGTCGGATCATAAGACACGTTGAGCAATGTCGTATCGGCCTGTGCTGCATGGACGCCTACGACGAGGCCGGCCGCGGTCGCGAGCGCAAGGGCCTGTCGTCTGGTGATGTCGATCTTCATCGCTTTTTCCTCTCTGTGCGTGACCTCGGGTGATGACGGTCGCGGCAGAAAGACCTAGCGATGTGAGGATGCGAACCAAACCAAGAAGAAATGCTGAGCTTATGCGCAATCGTACGTTTGGCGCATAGCGCAGTGGAAGTGCGCGAAGCGGTGTAGGAATTCAGCAGGTGGAATAAGCTTATCGAGTCTTCTTCGTTCTCAATCAATCAGGCTCGGCTCTACTCCGCTCGCCGTTGGATCATGGGCCTAATTGGAGATCGTTGCGTGCGCTTCTGGCTCCCCAAAGTCTTTGAAGATCGGAACGGCAGGCCTTTCCGGGTCTCATTTAAAGTTGCCGAACAGTGCACGTGGGATCAGATATTTCACGATTCCTTCGGCCATGTAATTGAGGCCAAGGAGCTCGATCTGAGTGCGTGCGACCTTCGAACCATTCAATCGAGTTGCGATAACGCAGTTGGAACCAATCTGTGGCCGTACGTCGAACCGCCCGCAGCGTCTCCGCCATGGCTCCGATCTGCCCAATCCGAAAATATGAACCGGCTGATCGGCGATGCGACGTCGTCCCATTTGAACGACGCCAGAAGAGACGCTCGGCCCCGTCTCGGGCATTGGACACCGCGTGGTGCGACAAGCCCTACTTGGCGAGAGGCATGAACGCATAGATTGCGGCGCACGTGGCGAGCCCAACGATGATATTCATTGGAATCCCGATCCTGAGGAAATCGGCAAAGCGATACTCGCCGGCGCCATAGACCATTGTGTTCGTCTGATATCCGATAGGCGTGGCAAAGCAGGCACTGGCACCGAACATGACCGCGACGACGAGTGGCCGAGCATCGACTCCGAGATTGTCGGCAACCCCTATCGCGATCGGGGTGAGGACGATCGCGACCGCATTGTTGGTAATCAACTCCGTCAGTGCGACCGCCAGAAAGTAGATTACAAACAATACGAGCAGAGGCGAGCCTTGGCGCAAAAGCGGATCGAGGCCGCTGACGATGAGATCAACAGCGCCGGTCTTTTCCAGGCCTGTACCGATCGCGAGCAGCAGAAACGCCGCGGCCCCACAAATGGCCACCACTGCCGGGGGAAATCGTTCAAGCAAGAAGGCGGCAAACGTCACGCCAACGATGAAGAGAGCGATCAGGGCCTTGTGCTGTTCGACAAGTGTGATCATGGGAAGACGGGGAGGGCCTCGGCTGGTCGATGCAAAGCGCCGAAGTATGCACGGTGGGCGGCTGGATCGCCTATACGTCGCATGCTGGTCAGAAGCAGTCGTCGGCGATCAGCGCGCTGATGTCACCTACGGGTCACGAGCATGCATCCGTAGCCCGGCAATCTTGTCCGGTGCGCTCCGAAAAGCGGACGGCATTGTCGAGAACTTCCATCTCGCCGATTAGCGACGAACAAAGAGCAGCCCCGCCGCATCAAAGACGGCGGGGCTTGCTCTGGCCGACATGTCTTCGATGCGTTTAGTCATCGATCGGCTCGGGAATGACCACCACCGTGCGGTTCTTGAGCCATTCCTCGATATCGATTTGGCGCCAGGCGACGCGGTTTTCGCCGACACGCACGCGGCGCGGGAACTTGCCTGCACGCTCCAGGCGATAGATGTGCTGCGATGTGTAGGGAACGAGGCTTAAGACCTCCTTGCGGGTCAGCAAGCGAAGACGGGCGAAGGTATCGGGGCCGGCACGAGGTGCGACTGCTTCAATGTTCATGAGCATGGTCTCCATGTCTTGGCAGCGGATGGGACCGCCTGGGTTGCGGGCGGCAATCAATCCGCCCGCATCCCCATGAGGCCGGATGTAAGTAAAAACTTGTTTAATATTACTTGCGCTTCCGATGGCGCATCTGCAGGGCAAGGCCGAGCTTGCGTAAATCCTCCGGCTCATATCGGCCGGATAGGTCTTCGACCATCTCGTCGATGCGCGCCGAGAGCGTGAGAAGCTCGGGCAGCGTGTCGTCGGGATTGCGGTGACACCACACGTTAAATGCGTTGTAGAGGCCAGGGTCGAGGGCCTTCACATGTGGCCGTATGAGCCCGCGCCCGAGCCAGGGTGCATAGACACGCCTCAGGAAGGCCACCGGATTTTCACTGCGGCCCTCCCGTTCGCTCCATAGCTCCGGCGCTTTATCGGGGAGGGGAGGCGGTAGCCCCGTTTGCTCGTACGTTGCCGCAAGCTCTCTTAAGAGCGCGGTGATTTGCGAAGACGAGAGGCGGGCCGGCCTGGTGACGGTCGCCACATGCGTCTTCAGGCGCGCCATCAATTCGTTCGCGGCCTTCCTGGACAAAGCCGGAGCCTTCTCGGGCTCGCGCAATTTGATGTCCGACGCAGTCTCGGAGCCCGCACCGAAGAGCTTGGCAGGCGATCCGGTTTTCGCTTTGCGTAGGTGCTGACCGACAACAGCGTGATCAGCCCACTTGGACGGGCGAACCGTGATCGGGCCTGAAGTATTCCTCTTGGTGCCACGCGCGCCATGTGGCGAGGATTTTTTGGGCTTTGCTGCCATGATTTGGCCTGACGGAATCAGCGGTGCTCGCATGCGATCGCGAATCACCACGCAATCATATTCCATAAATTGATTACGATCTACGCGGCCTAGGCCTGCGGTACCCTTAGATCGAAGAAGGCGTCTCCCCCGCTCCGAAGGCTGTCGTTACCAGCGCATGGATACTTCGGATACGGCCCAATAGTGCGCCTGCGATAGGCTACGGCGCCGGCCGAAACCGGCGCCACAACCATATGGTATCGCACTCAATCGCGATCCTCATCGCGCTCTTCGTGCTCTCCCGTCTTACGGTCAACGTGCGCAAGCTTTGCGCGCGTCATCTCGCCGGTCGTGATGTCGAAGTGCGCCTTGACCTTGCCGCCGCTGTCGCGGTCGACGAGATAGAGCTCGTAGGCGCCGTCGTCCCTCTCCATGCGCTGGACGTCGTAGCCGAGCTGCTCCATCCCGGCTTTCATCTGCTCGGCCGAAATGGTGCGACTGGCCTTCGTGTTGTCCTTCGCTTGGTCGCCGGCGTAGGCCGCACCGGCCAGCCCAGTGATGGCAATCGTCGCCAATGTAAGAAGAGTTCGCATCTGATGTCTCCCGTGTTCTACCAACGGCATGCTGCCGTCGAGGAGACTGTCTAGCGCCACGCCGGCGTCCGGCGGCTGACACGGGGCGTCAGCAAGCTGTCAGCCTGCCGGTATTGGCGGTTCCATCGGCGCGAGCGATACTTCGAGGCCACCAAGCGCCTCCGACTTGCCGAGTGTGAGCCGCCAGCCGTAGGCCTCCAGAACGTCCTGCACGATGGCGAGCCCGAGGCCTGTGCCCTCCGCGCGCTCGTCAAGCCGCATACCGCGCTCTACCACGCCGGCCCGCGCTGGCGGCGCAATGCCCTCGCCATCGTCCTCGATGACCATGACCGCGCCCTCAGGAATGGTGCGCGCGCTAATGCGTACGCGTGCACTTGCATGCCGTGCAGCGTTGTCGAGAATATTGCCGAGCACTTCCGCCAGATCGGTTCGATCCATCGGGACGGACAACGCATCGGGAACACGCTGCTCGAACGATACCCGTTCGCCCGCCGGCGTGCGCGCGAGCGTCAAGATCAAGCTGCGCACGAGCGGGGTAAGCTCGGTCGATAGACCGGCCTTGCGGCGTATGGCGCTGCGGCTACGTGCGCGCGCCAGCTCACGGTCGACATGACGGCTCATCGAATCGGCCACGCTTTCGATGTCGCCCGCGATCTTATCCTGTCCGGCCTCGCGCAAACGCCTGGCGTCCCCCGTGAGTGCCGCAAGCGGTGTCTTCAGCCCATGAGCAAGATCGGCGGCGCGGCCTCGCGAACGCTCAATCTCGCGCTCTTGCGCGTCCAGCAACGCATTCACTTCCTCGACCAGGGGGCGCACCTCGGCCGGCGCTGCCGGCGGCAAATGGTGAATGCGGCCGGCGCGCACATCTGCGATGCCGCGCTGCAGTGCCTTGAGCGGCTGCAGGCCCAGGCTCACCTGCACGGCAGTGGCAACTGCGAGGACAAGGCCCAGAAGGCCGAGTGCCAGACTGAGATCTTTCGTGAAGCTCGCAGTTGCGCGCGATACGCGTGCGAGATCGGCAGCCACAGCGACTCGCACGGGGACGCGCTGATCCGCCACCGTCATGCTAATCACTCGTTCCGCTACCAGAACACGAGAATCTGCGGGGCCATCCATCTCATGGAGATGCACCTGCCCCGGCGCCGGCTGGTCGGGGTCAAGCATCAGCGCGGTATCCCACAGCGACCGGGAACGCAGGATTTGTCTGCCCCCGTCGGTAATTTGCCAATAAAGGCCCGACAGCGGCTCGGAAAAGCGTGGGTCGGCAAGTTGGCGCGAGACCACGAGCCGATCCTGCGCGTCGACGTCGATGCTGGCGATCAGCTGATTGACATAAATGGTGAGATCATCACCAAGACTGCGGGTGGCATGGCGCTCGAACAGTAAGACGAGGCCGCCGCCCGCCACGGCCAGGGCAATCAGGATGGCGACTGCACCTCCAACGATGAGCCGCAGTCGCAGTGATGGCGCTTTCATGTTGGCTTGTCCGGCACGATGTAGCCGAAGCCACGGCGGGTCTCGATCAGGTCGACACCGAGCTTGCGCCGCACCCGTCCGATCAGCACTTCGAGTGCGTTTGACCCGTGGTCTTCGCCATGACCGTAGACGTTCTCATCGAGCTCGGCCTGCGGCACCACGCGCCCACGCCGCATAAGTAGATAGGCCACGACGCGATACTCAAGTGGCGACAGTGCAATAGGGATGCCGCGCACGCTTACCTTCATCTGCCTCTCATCCAGCGTCACGTCACCCACCGATATCACCGAGGAGGCCTGGCCCGAGGAACGACGCGCAATGGCGCGGAGGCGGGACAACAGCTCCTCCATGCGAAAAGGCTTTGGCAGATAGTCGTCGGCCCCGGCGTCAATGCCGTCGACGCGCTCGGCCCAACTGCCGCGCGCGGTCAGAATGAGGACCGGCACTTGGCGACCGTTCGCTCGCCAGCGCTTGAGCACCGAAAGCCCGTCCATCCCCGGCAGCCCGAGATCGAGGATAACTGCGCCGTAGTCCTCGGTGTCGCCGAGGAACCACGCCTCCTCGCCGTCGCTCACAATCTCGACCACATAGCCTGCAGCTTCCAGGGCGCGCGCAACGTCCGAGGCAATACGGCGATCGTCTTCGACCAGGAGGACGCGCATCACTTCTCCTTTGTGCGCTCGATGGTTCCCGTCCGGGGATCGACATAGACCTCGAACAGATTGCCGTTGGTGTCGATCACGCGAAACTCGTAGAGCCAGCGACCGTCCTCGCGTTCGATATCGACTCCCGCAATTTCTCCCGGCAGCTTGCCGCGAAGGGACGCGAGGATATCCTCCAGTGAGCGGATTTCGCCCCTCTGCACCGCGCGACGTGCTTGATCGCGCTCATGACGCTCGGCCTCATCTGCACGTAGCGGCAGCGCCAGAGCCGTCAGGAAAGCGGTCAACATGACCATCGCCGCTCCAACGCATAACTTCATAATATACCTATCGTTTTTCATGCGCACAACATGCCGCAGGCGACCTGACAGGTCGCTGACATGGATCAACAGCTCCCGGTCAGCGCCACTCGTGCAGTGTCCTGCAACAGCTCGACGCAACAAGCGGCGGGCCACGATCATCAAGGGAGACTGATCATGAAAAGGTTGATTGCCATTGTCGCCGCTGCGGCCGTCCTGGGAACCGTATCGCTGGCTTACGCCGGCAGCCTCGGCCGCCCCTGCACCGACGCCGCCCAGGACAAGTGGCTGGCCGTCGAGGCCCTACAGGGCAAGCTCGAGGCGCTTGGTTACACGGTGCGCAAGGGCAAGCTGAAGAACGCTTGCGGTGAGTTCTATGCCATCGACAAAGCCGGCAACCGCGTTGAGCTGTTCGTCGATCCGACGAACGGCAACATCGTCGGCACGCTGTAACGAGTTAGGCCATGAACACTACGCATGACACCGTCATGACCAAAGCCGGCGGCGCGACGCCGCCGGCAACGGTCAAAGTCTGGGACCCATTCATTCGCGTATTTCACTGGTCGTTGGTGGCGTTATTCGCGACGGCCTATGTGACCGGCGACGAGATCGAGCGGGTGCACATTTCCGCCGGATATGCCATCGCCGGTCTGCTGGCACTGCGCATCGTGTGGGGCTTCGTTGGCCCCCGCCACGCGCGTTTTGCCAACTTCGTGCGCTCACCACAGGAGGCACTTGGTTATCTGCGTGACGTGCTGCTGCTCAGAGCACGCCGCTACATGGGGCACAATCCCGCCGGGGGACTAATGGTGGTCGCGCTCATTATCATGCTCGTCGGTACATGCGCGACCGGCTACCTGATGACCACAGATGCCTATTGGGGTTCAGAAGCTATGGAGGATATCCACGGCGCATTGGCCAATGCCACGGTCGCACTGGTCGTGCTGCATGTGCTGGGCGTTCTCGCCGCCAGCTTCGAGCATCGCGAAAATTTGGTGAAGGCGATGATCACCGGACGCAAGCGAAAGTCTGATATGGGTCCGACCTGAGCTGCCTCTCCGCACCGCGCCCGGCCCGTTGCGTGGAGCAACCCGCCGGGCTTCAGGTGCCGGCACGACCGAAACGAATCCCGACAACGCTACAGCCATAGGCGCGCAACGAGCGAAGTGTTCATCGAACACAAATGCACTTCCCGTTTCTGGTACGGAGGGCGCTCGTTCTAGGGTGCGTCGGGTGGGTGACGCGAGAGAATTTTGCGACCCGTGAACATGGCCGAAGTGATACTGCCACCTTCATGTATCTCCGTCATCACGACCGCGATGATGTGGAGGACGATCAGCACGGCGAGGGCATAGAAGGCGATCTCGTGCACATCCACGAAGGGCCGGCGAAATGCTCGCATGGCATCATAGGAAGTCTTGTCGATGAGCTCCGTCGCGCCCGGCACAACGAGAGCGGGATCGACCCCCGGTGCGGCGACCCATGCTGCAAACCATCGGCCGAACGGCGGCCAGTAAAGATCGGTGCCGGCGATGACAAGCCCGGTTGCGACTTGAACAAGCAACAGCAGTAACAGCAGCGCGACGCCGATGCGTGCTAGTGGATTATGGCCGATATACTGCTGCGGCTCGCCGGAGAGGAAGGAAGCCGCATAGGCGCGTAGCGCTGAGAGATAGCCGGAGCCGCCCGGAACGATGGCACGCCACTGCGCGTACCGGTTGCCGAAGAAGGCCCAGATGAACCGCCACAGCAAGTTTGCGGCCATGACATAGCCGAAGGAGACGTGAACGCTCTTGAGCGTCACCTTGCCTGCCGCAGAGAGGCCTAGTGCATTGTCGAAGAGAATGACGAGCCCGGTTCCCAAAAGCCCGACAACGGCAAGCGCATTGATCCAATGAAACCAGCGCGTTGTTGCATCCCAGGCAACGTATTCCTTGTACTCGGCCATTTGATTACAGGCTCCAGCTTGGGCTCAATCAGCGCATTCTCGGCCGAAGGCATTTTGAGTGCGTTGAAGCAGATCAATTTTCCGAGGCCGTGGGGCAAGCACCTACGGCAGCTTCCACCGACAATAGCATTCTACGCCGCCTTGGCGCGTCGGCTGACAATCTGGGCGAGGTGCGCCTCCCATGCGGCGAGAGCCTCACGCTTCTCCTTGTCATAGGCGTAGCGGTTGTAGACCGCGTCGGTCACGCCGCGACTCATAGGGCTGTGATTGAGCACGAGGGAACGCACGTGAACCGGCAGCCCTAAGCGCGCCATCTCGGTGCCGACGGTGCGCCTCAGGTCATGCGGCGAGACGCGTGAGATTTTGATCTCGGCGACCAGACGCGCCATGGCCCGCGTGACCGCGTTGGCGGAAATCGGCTCGTCTTCCTCAGTTTCCGGTGATGAGAACACGTAGATACTCCCCTCCGGGCTCGCGGCAATTGCCCTGGCAAACTCCGCCTTGGCGAGCGGGCAAAGCGGGACGCGATGCAGAAGGCCGTTCTTGGTGCGCTCGCCTGGAATGGTCCAGACTGGGTCGTCGATATCGAGCTCCAGCTCCGACTTTCGAGCCTCCACCACTTCCGAGCGTCGCTGCCCGGTAAGAAGCAGAAGGCGAAGAACAGAGCGCGTTGCGGGGGAGAGCATGCGACCCTTCTCGCCGCGCGCCATGTGCTCCCCGGTCATTGTTTCGGTTGCTTCAAGCGCCTGCCAGAAGGTCACCATGCCAGCGTTATTGAGGACGCGCTCGCGCGGCCGGCGCTTGCCCACTTTACGCAGGCGCGCGGCCGGATTGGCTTCGATCAAGCCCTCGTCGAGCGCCCAGTTGAGAACACGGTTGATCAGGACCAGCACTTCGTTCGAGACGAGGGGCGTGGCTTTGGCCGCCACCTTGTCACGGTAGCGGGCGATCTCAATGCGCTTCAGATCGCCAATGCGCCTGGACGCGAACTCTCCTTCGAGGTGATTGCGGTAACGTGAGAGATCCGTCTCTGCGCGGGTGAGCTTCACGAGCGCGTGGCGCTTGTACCAATCGTCGAAGACTTCACCGAAGGTGAGGGCCTCTTGCTTCTTCGCGACGCGCTCAGCGACAGGATCGCGATCCTCGACCTTCACGCGTGTCATGATCCGCCCGGCGGCCTGGGTAGCGTCCTGCAAACTGACGGACCTGACATCGCCCAGGGAATACTGGCGGAACGTTTGCGTTTTGCGGCCGCCCGGTTGGTAGCGGACGTACCAGGTCTTCTGGCCGTTTGGACCGACGTTCAGCCACAGGCCCGGCACGCCGTCGATGCGATAGCGCGTGCGCTTTCCATCGATGGCCTTGGCGGCGAGGATCTGACGGTGATTGCGCTTCAAGATGGGCATGAACAAAACGTGTCCCCTGGGCACATACCGGGCACATACCAAGACGGCCTTTGGCGTGTAGGAGGGTTATCCCATGGAACGGGCCTCTGCGCAATAAAAACAATGAAATCATATGGTTATGCGGTGTCTGCCGGAACCTCCCGGAACCTGCGAAAACACCCCTGGAGCCGATCGCACTGCAGAGGTCAGGGGTTCGATTCCCCTCGGCTCCACCAAAGCATAACTCCTTGATTTCAACCGTAAAATTGGCATTGGCAATTGACTCGGACTAACCGCAGGTTAGCGCGTACGTAGTTGTGTTTTGGCCGGTCTCTGCGCCTCGAATAGCCGGCCTTCGCGCGGCAAATATCCCGCTGTCTCTGGCCTCCAAATTCCTTTTCCGGGCGCCGTCCGTAGCTGCGACGCAGAGACTGGGTTCGTAGCCAATCTGAGACTGGTTTCAAAGAGGCGCGTCACTCCGAATCGCGTAAGGCCGTCGACGACGGAGCGCGATGCTTTCACCTTGAAAGTGGTGCTCGCCTCTGAACCAGCAAGAGCAAGATAAGGTGCACATGATTTCGCAGGTTTCATCTTGGATGACCATTGAGTCATTGTGAAACACCAGAGAGAGGTTCGTGGTTCGAATCATTTGCGGGCCACCAACCATAATTTATTGATTTTACTTATTATTTTAGCATCGCTAATCGACACGCACTAACCGCGGCTTAGCATATTTGTGTCGTCGTTGCGGGCGGTCTCTGCGCCCCGAATAGCCCGTCTTCGCGCGCCAAATGCCCCGCTGTCTCTGGACTCGAAATTCCACTTCCTGCCGCCCTACTCGCCCGACCTCAATCTCATTGAGCAAGTGTTCGCAAAGTTGAAGCATCTGCTGCGCAAGGCACGCGCACGAACCCTTGATTCGATTTGGCGCGGCATCGGCAAATGGCTCCCTCACTTCAGCGCTGCCGAGTGCGCAAACCACTTCAGAAACGCTGGATACGCTTCTACCTAAGATGAACAGGCCCTAGTGGACATCCAACATCAGCGAAGCCCAGGCAATCGAGAGCACAATTGCACCATAAAACATGCCCAAGTAACGCCGCATGGGAGCGAATTTCGGCTGGGCGATATTCTTCTCGTTTGGAAAAATGTAAGAGAACGGTGATTTCCGCCTCATCGCCTGAATAAACGGCCAGGCTTTGTGGAGGCATACCGCTGCAAACATAGTGAGAGCCAGTGGATCGTGAGTGTCATTATTGAGGCTCTCATTGCTTATTGAGGCACTCTTTGTGTTGCCAGGAGTTCGGCGCCAGTAGACGAAGATTACGACCAGGACATTACGCAGAGGTGGAGGCGCATGGACCGCCACAATTATCATTAGGCCGACGAAGGCCACGGCTGCGGGCTTTTAGCGGCGTGCGTCGCGGATCTGATTGCGGTGTTTCCGGATCAGCTTGTCGGGATCCGGATTTCCTTCTGAAGCCTGACGCGCAGCTGAGGCATTGTCAGCGACAGTGATCCGCCGGGATCGTTCTTCCGCTGGGGAGCAATCTCATCGTGCCCGAGGACGTAACCGATTTCGAATACGCTTGGGCAATTCTGGTGGAGCCACATAAGTAGTTTGACGAGAGAGACCTCCTGATTCTGCGTGTATTTGTGGTAGTGACCCGTCTCCGTGATGTTTTCACCAGCAATGGCGAAGCGCACCTGCTCCTCGACATAATAATTGTTAGATGAAGCACCCGGTTTGTTCCACCACGGCTCGTATCCGTTTGCGGTCTTGTTGACGCGTCCCGCGCAGCAAACCTCGATGCCGACAAGTTTCGCGGACAGGCTGCTGCCAAGGCCCGCGTGGTAGCTCTTGCCGGCGTGATAGCCCCAGTGGCTGAGTGGTGCGGTTTGGTAAACCCGGCCGGTTTGCGAGATACAAAAATAGCAATGTCCTTGACCGGCACCATGGCGAATTGTCTGCTCTGCATGCGGGTCGCCGTCATCGCATCGTCCTGCGGTGAAGTGCACGACGGCGCCTTTCGGATAGTCGTCTTTGTAGCGCCCTCGCGATGGCATCTCGAATGTTGTTACGGCTTCGGGGTACCAGAGCCGCGTCGCACCCCTATCGACTTGCGAACCCGGTCCCAAATCGCGGGCAACATAACCATCGATCGGCGAGTAGCCCAGCAGATCCGCCTCTTCTTCGAAAACGTCTCCAAAGTGCTCGCCTGGATTGGTTTCAGAATGCTCGATCATCTGCCCTCCGCTGTACGGCAATGCCCCTTGCCGCTCGCATGCGCCGCTCGCATGTGACCACGATAACTTGACGTTGCGATGATGCCGTCGCCTCGGCATTGAGGGGTATCAAAACGACGTTGACTCCGATGTATGGGCGATGCTCTCGCGCCGGCACAAATCGGCAATCGAATGTTCACCCCGCAGGCCCTCCAGCGTGATGCGGATCTTCTCCCCCACACGATAGCGCTGGCGTGTCTGACGACGGATCTCTCGGACGTGGGCTTCTGCCGAACTTTGCGGCCCAGATTTTGAGATCATCGTAGCCGCCAAGGCGCGAAGTTGAGATCAAAAGGCGAAAGATCTGCGCCGCGAGATGAGCGACCTTAGCAATGGCTTCTGCATCGACGCTGTCACGGGCGCACTACCCGGCCACCTTTTTATATTGCGACAGGAGAGTCGGAAGTCGCAGGGCTTTCAGATGATGATGCAGCTGAACCTGCGGCTTGGTCTGTCCCTTTTCCATCGAGGACTTGTCGGTGGCAATGGTGGTCATGCGGCAGTCTCCGTTCTACTTGCGCCTTCAGTTGCCCACCCGCAACCGGCGCCGAGAAGCGCCCCATAATCGGCAGCGCGCGTTGTCGCGACGGTCAGCCTTGGGCAGATAGGGATACGCCGTCGTATCGAGCCGGGGCGGACGATGCTCGACACGGGCAATGACCAGCTGTTTGACAGCATCGAAGCCTGGGGCGCCAAGCCGGATCGCGTCGCTCACAGCGGCGGCAACGATGGCCTCGGGGAACGTCTCCATCAATCGCAGAACCTGGATGAACTCTCGCTTGCCACGGGTCCCCATCCGGCTTTCCAGCATCCGCCGCAGGTCAATGAAGTCTGGTGACAGTGGCCATCCCTGCAAGGCTGCCGGTCGGTCGAGTGCCTCGGGCTTCTGTTCGATGAGTGCCAGATAGTGGCGGGGATCGCAGATGAACTCGGCGCGCTCGTAGGATCGCTTGAGCCGCGCGATCTCCTCCGTGCCGCAGAAGATCACGACGACCTCGCGGTAGCCGTAGGCCATCGGCACTGAGTAATCGTTCATCGGGTAGCCTAGGAATGGTCTTTTGCCGTGCGCTTGAAAACGCCAGCGTGTAGGTTGAGGTTGGAAGTGGTCTGCTAGTTCATGAACCTACAATAGCTTGATGTTTGTGCGTGCGCTCGATGGACCGTACCGTCTCAATAACTTCTTCATCGGGAAGAGGCGGGCTGCATCGGACCCGGTTCCAGGCAAGCAAAAGCTCCATGACGACATCGGGATCGACCGCATGCCAAAGAAGGTGCCCAGCGAACGAGGCTATGGTCGCATTGCGCCGGCCCTCCGGCACGCCATCACGGACAAGCTCGCGCCAATAGGCAACCGGATGCCCTCGTGCGCCTTCGCTGGGGAACCTGGATAGTTCGAGCCAGATTGGTAGCGGGGCGAGTTCAACTTGGCCGGGAGCGTGACCTGGCTTCCAGCGGTACCGCTTTCCGCACGGATGCACTGACGGCGGCACGATGATGCATCCGCCATCACCCCGCAGATCGATACCCGGCGCGAGCCCCACTCGGTTTCTCACCTCATGACCAGGATGGGCGAAATAGACGTGCCGCCCACCACCACCAGTGCTAGCCTCGATTGTCTCCGGCAGCGGTCCATGCCTTTCCTCCATTTTCGCAAGCGATTCGTTCCCGCCGTGCCTGGGATCGATATCGGCGACAACGAGGCCTGAAATCGCGCCTGTGACCACAGCGAGGTTTGCGGTTGGCCAGCGTCGGAACCAGCCCTCGACCTCGTCTTTGCTCGGCAATCGATGCTGGAAACTCTGCCACGCGACGATCGGCCGCTTGGTGCGTGGAGCCACTGGCACCAACGACCAACCGCGACCGAGGTAGCCGAGTGCGGCTTCAAGATGCGCGCTTCCGTTTTCCGGTTTCTCGTTTACTTCGCGCATTCTCAATTCATCCAAAAAGCAAAGATTGGAAGCTGGCCTTGAGCCCATGATCTCAGCGCGGCCGCCCGATAAACTCGGCATGCAATTTATGACCGCCCTAGTCCTTGATACCGACCTGCGGGCCGTCGATATCCCATACACGTCGTGCCGCATGCTTGCGGCGCGTAGATCGGGCCTTTTGTAATGAAACCTCGATCAGGTGGCGGCGCGACGCTCCAAGCTTTGCTGGGCTCTCAACGGTAAGCTTCGATCGCGGCGCCATGGTTTTTCTGAAGAGAGAGTGGGTTTGTGTTCACTATCACATTTCAGACTTCAGATTTATCGTTTCACCGTTGATGTTACGAGCGTAGGACTACGCGGCCCCTACACCACAAGGCTTAACAGTAACGTTTGCGCCGCGCCATTTCCGAATTAAATCGCTACGAGCTGCTATGCTTATGTGATCGTGGTCAGCACCATTAATCATCGTGCTCGCGTCCAGGCGGTTTGAAAATGTCCAAATTCAATCTATTTAACTCTCTACCCGACGCAACGACTTCCGAGGTCACCGAGGCGGTGGTCACCGGCCAAGGTGTGCGACTGGAGCGGATAGTGTCTCTTGGGCAGTCCTCGCCTGAAGGCTTCTGGTATGATCAAGGCGATCCCGAATGGGTCATGGTGCTTTGTGGCAAGGCTCGACTTGCAATAGATGGTGAGTATCAAGAGCGTGAGCTGGGGCCAGGTGATGCGATCTTTCTGGAAGCCCACTGCCGTCACCGCGTGACGTGGACGGCACCCGATCAACCGACGGTATGGCTGGCACTGTTCATCGACCATCGGCTTGCGCCGCGTCCATCGGGACCCATGCAGGAGGTCTAGTAGACGCGAACGCGACTAGAGCAAGAAGCAACCCGCCGCCGTATAGAGCCGCTAGCCCCAGTTTTCTGCATCAGCCCTGATCAATGGCCAAGTATTTCGATCCGCAGCTCGTAAACGGACCCTTTGATGATCCAGGTCTCTACGTCAATCTGGTGTTCGAGCGACGCGCGCTTCTGTTCGATCTCGGGGATATTTCAGCGCTTGTGCCACGGAAGCTGCTTCGCATCGCCCACGTTTTCATCACGCATCGTCATATGGATCATTTCATGGGCTTCGATCAGTTGCTGCGAGCGCTGCTGGGTCGCGAGAAGACGGTGCAACTTTGGGGACCATCAGGCCTGATCGATGCCGTCGAGAGCAAGCTCAACGCCTATACTTGGAACCTGATACATGGCTACGACGGCAATCTGACCTTACAAGTCTCAGAACTCGATGCCGAGGGGCAGCTGAAGAGTGCGTCCTTCTCGGGCGTAAACAGCTTCCAGCGGAATGATCGCGGCAGCAAGACATGCGAAGATGGCTTGCTGTTTGTCGAGCCTGGGTTTCAGGTCCGGACCGCGTTTCTAGATCACGGCATCCCGGTTCTGGCGTTTGCTCTGCAGGAGCGCGCACGCATCAACATCTTGCGCAGCAGGGTCGAGGCGTTGGGGCTCGTCATCGGACCGTGGCTACGAGATTTTAAAGACGCTATTTTGAGGGGAGAAAGTGACGACACTCCAATCGGGGTCTCTTGGGCTGATGGTGGAGATACCAAGCCGACACATCTTCCACTTGGGCGGCTCAAAGCCGAGATCATGAAGGTTACAAAGGGCCGCAAGATCGCTTATGTAGTGGACGTCGCCTACAGCGAGAGGAATGCTCAGGCGATCGTCGCTCTCGCCTCAAATGCTGACATGCTATTTATCGAGGCGACTTTTCTGGACGAGGACGCCGCTCGTGCAGCAGCCAGAAATCATCTGACAGCCAGACAGGCCGGGTTGTTGGCAAGGCGTGCGAACGTCAAGCAGCTGAGGACCTTTCATTATTCGCCGCGATACCGGGGGCGGGGCGAGAGTATCGACAGCGAGGCGCAGACTGCTTTCCTATGTACTTCCGACGCTGCCGATGACCTAGGCGAGGCTGGAAACGATGCTGATCGATGATTTCAGTAAGCCTGCGCCGTTTGCGGCCAATGGCGCCCGGTGGCACTTTTCTGCTGACACGGTGATGGGCGGGGTGTCTCGCGGGACCATGTGTTGCGAGACAGTCGATAATCGACCCGCGGTCCGAATGCGCGGTCACGTCAGCCTCGACAACAATGGCGGTTTCGTACAGATCTCGCTCGATCTCGCGTCCGACGGTAGCATTGTCGACGCCAGCGCTTTCGATGGCCTTGAGATCGACGTTCTCGGGAATGACGAACACTACAATCTGCATATTCGGACCGAGCATGCGGTTCGGCCCTGGCAATCCTACCGACAAACTTTCCTGGCAATGGCGAGTTGGCAGACGATGCGCCTACCATTCAAAAGCTTCGTTGCGCACCGCGTCGACAATCTACTCGATCTGTAACGAATTAGACGCATCGGTTCGGTCGCGATCGGGCGAGCCTTCGCCGCTGATCTAAGTGTATCCCGCATTGCGTTCTACGCTATTTCCTCGCTTGGGGCGTGAAAAGCGTACGGTCAGCGAAATGTGTTGCAGGTTGTCCCAGCCAAACGCTCGATTGTCGATAGCAGGGACGAGTCGCCAGCTTGATCTGGAGCGCGACGCCGCGACATCCATATGGGTGCCGCAGTCAAGCATTGCAGGAGTCTGCTGTAGTCGGTTGGTGCTCTAAACGCTTACCCCAAACAGCTTGCCGATGGCGGCCGTGATCGCCATGGCAAAGATGCCCCAGCCAACGATGCGCACTACGGAGGGGCCAACCGGTGCGCCCCCGATCCTTGCGCCAAGAACGCCAAGTATTGCGAGGGCCAATACCGTCACAACGAGGACGGTCGTAATGATGTAAGCATGCGGTGCCAGTAGGGCCGCGATCAACGGTATCGCACCAGCCACCGTGAAGGTCGCGCCGGACGCGAAGGCCGCCTGCAGCGGATTGGCGGCGTGGATTTCAGAGAGGCCAAGTTCGTCGCGCACGTGGGCGCCAAGTGCATCGTGAGCACTCAGTTCCTTGGCGACCTGTTTGGCGGTCTCCCGCGATAGCCCGCGATGCTGGTAAATGGCGATAAGCTCGGCATGCTCGATGTCGGGATCGTCCTTGAGCGCCTGCTTCTCGCGCTCGATGTCTGCCTTCTCGATATCCGATTGCGAGGAAACAGAGACATACTCGCCGGCAGCCATCGACATGGCGCCTGCGGTTACGCCAGCGACACCGGCCAGGGCAACTGCGCTTGCAGACGTATCGGCCGCCGCCACGCCGACCAGCAGCGAGGAAATCGATACGATGCCGTCATTGGCACCGAGAACGGCGGCGCGCAACCAGCCACTGCGCGTGATGAAGTGCGGTTCATTCTCGTGTGCGGACGGTATGGCCATGGTTCAGTTGTCTCGCTGGTCGTTCGAGCAAAACCTATCATTTTTCAGAGCTTGAGCGAAGCGAACCCGAGGGCATACAGGGAGCATGGCCCCTGCCTCCCGTATATCATGCGGCAACTGAACTGCTTCTCTCCACCTCGGCAATTCGCGACGGAGCAGACGCGCGCTTGAGCTTTAACCAGTACGCGCCAAAGCAGCCTGTGCCGACTGGCTCTTGCAGCTCACGATCGCGGGTGCCTCGTGAATGAGCGAATCATTGGTGAGGGCGTCCACCATAAACAACGCAAAGTCGATGCGACGCGTACGATTGCTCGCAAGGACAGGGTCGCCAACGTGCTGCGACCATACCGGAAGACCTTCGCTCTCCCCTTCTTCGAGGTCGCTACCGCGCGCCACCGTCCAGCGCTTGTTGCTGGCAAAAACACGGCGACAGGCTTCGACCTGATCGTCAAGGTCGGCAAAGCGGAACAGTCTGGCGACAGGACCGAACACGGCCAGCAGCGCTTTCATGCGCCAGGTGTAGACATCCTTGCCGTCCTTCGTGATGTGCCAGCCGCAAGAAAACACGAGGCGGGTTTCGGGTCCGGCCGCGTCAAGGACGGCCTCGGCCGTCCGCGTCGCGTAACCTTCGACGCCCCACGGGACGAGGACCGTTAGCACCCCATCACAGCCCTGCATCGCCTTGGCGATCAAAGCCGCGTCGTTGGTAGCGCCGGGAAAAATCTCGATCCGGCCTTTGAAGCGCTCGAGCTTGCCGACGCTCTTCTCACGGCACACGCCGGTCAGTTCATAGCCGCGGGCCAGACAATGCTCGATCATGTACTGGCCGAGCTTGCCCGACGCCCCGATGATGCAGACCTTCATGCTGGTGTCTCCCGCTGTCTGGCTTTGCTACGATCAAGGCGCGACCGCTTCAAGAATCCCGACAAAGTCGATGGATCAGTCCTTCGAGCGCAACGCGCCGGCAATCTCGACCAGCCGGTCATAACTCCGGAATGCGAGCAGCGTGAATTCGCAGACGAACCGCGTGTGAAGCGATCCGAAGACCAACGCCATCCACCATGCCCAATGATTATGCCACAAGAGCCAAACGGTGCCGTAAGCCGTGCCGCCGATACCGGCCCAGAACAGAACCTCGAGCAAAATCGGCGTAATCAACTCGCGAAAGCTAAGGACATCGAAGACCCGCGCCACGTTCACATCTTCCTTTGAGAAGAGTGCTCAGGCCGCCCGCAATGACGAGGAGTTGTGGCGGAACCAGCCAGCGAGAGGCGATCCAGGCGACGGTCAGGATTACCGGAAGCTCTGTGACCACAGCGGCGGTCTCACCAATCCTCGGGATCAGCAGAACGACCCGGACTGTACCAAGCGCGAAGCCGGCGGCGAAAATCACTGCGAAGTAGGCGAGACCGGCCAGCACTGTGCGAAGAGGATCATGTCTTGGCCAATCAGATCGGTCGCTCATGACATCAGATCTCACTATGGGTGCGCTCACTCGTCAGTAAAGAGTAGCTGACTGATCGCGACGCCCTCGTCGGCTTCCACACACATCGGCAACCTGAGCCTTCTTGGACGGCAACTCGAAGAGTGTTCTCCCTCTGACATCACGCCTCGAAGACGAGTCTCGATTTCAGCCGCGGCTGAACATAATCGAGAAGGGCTCGTAGCTTTTGCGGAATGCGACGCCCGCCGGGATATACAAACTGCACCGGTGCGGGCTCGGCCTCGAACTTGCGGAGGAGAAGTTGCAGGCGCTTCTCCATAATCGCGGACGCAACTTGATAGCAGAACAAGCGGGTGACGCCGAGACCGGCAACGGCAGCATCGGCCGCCGTTTCCGCAGTGGTCACGACCAACCGGGAGTGGAGGGAGAACTTCTCGAAGCGCTTGCCGATCTTGAAGGACCATTCCTTGGCGTTCTCTAGCGGCACCATCGTGATGCAGTCGTGTTGAGCCAGGTCGCGGGGATGTGACGGCCCGCGCTTTCTGGCGAGATAGGCGGGGCTTGCGCAAACCACACGACGCACCTCGCCGGCACGCACAGCGATCATGCTGCTGTCTGCCAACTCGCCCACCCGCAGCGCAACGTCGATCCGATCCTCGAACAGATCTGCATATCGGTCGCTCAGCCGGAGTTCGACATCGATCTCCGGATAGGCCCGCAGGAAGTCGATCAGGATCGGCGATAGATGCAGACGGCCCAGGGCAACCGGAGCGGAGACGACAAGCAGGCCTTTCGGCGTGCTGTAGGCTCCTGAAGCACCTCGTTCGATTTCGGCCAGATCTTCCAACAGCCGACGGCTGCTTTCGAAGTACTCCCTGCCGATGTCCGTCAACGACACGGACTTATTCGATCGCACCAGGAGCTGCACGCCCAAGGCTTCCTCGAGCTCCGCCACCTTCCTGCTGATTGTTGCAAGCGGCATCCCAAGAGCCCGTGACGCTGCGGAAAATCCGCCAGCCTCGGCGACAGCAACGAACGCCGACATCGACTCGAACCGATCCATGCCTGCCTCTCAAATTCTGGAAAGCGACTTCTCTATTTTGCCGGATATCCCTCAAAATTGGAATGCCCTATCTCCTGTCTCACCGGGCGGCCACGTCGGCCAAGCACCGGTTAGCAATCAAGGAGATGATCATGAGCCGCATTCAGACACTGCCGACCATCGAAGCCGCTCCGGCGGCGTCCCAGCCGTTACTCGAGAACGCCAAGAAGCAGCTCGGGAGCGTTCCGAACCTGTTCCGTGTGCTCGCCAACAGCCCGGCTGCCCTCGAAGGCTATTTCGGCTTGAACAGCACCCTGTCGAAGGGCCGGCTTTCGGCACAAACCAGAGAGCGGATCGCGCTTGCCGTCGCAGAGGTCAACGGCTGCGGTTATTGCCTTTCCGCCCATACGTACCTCGCCCGAAACCTCGCCAAGCTCGACGATGCCGAAATCACGGCCAACCGCAACGGCGCATCGAACGACCCCAAGGCGGATGCGGCGGTGAAATTCGCTGTCTCGGTTGTCGAAAATCGCGGTCATGTCTCCGAAGCCGCGGTTGAGACCGTCAGAAGGGCCGGCTTCGAGGACGGCGAGATCGTTGAAATCGTCGCCCACGTCGCACTCAACACGTTGACGAACTACGTCAACGAGGTCGCCGGCACCGAGATCGACTTCCCTGCCATCGAGCTTCGCCGGGCAGCGGCCTGACCGCGACCGAGCACAGACAGTCAGCGACCTAGGACACAGCAACGCAGACCCGGGTCCTCTCTCGGGTCTGCAGGAGATGAGGCATGGGGCACAAGTTTGCCGAGATCGCATTCACGGACACCGTGAAATCCGTGCAGCAGGCCTTGGGAAGCCGCTCTGGCTACGCCCGACGCGAAGGCGGCGACGTCGACCTCAACGACCGGCTCGGCCCGAGCGAAGCCCAATTCATCGCTGAGCGCGACAGCTTCTATATGGCGACTGTCAGCGAGACTGGCTGGCCGTACGTCCAGCATCGCGGCGGACCGAAGGGCTTCCTTCGGGTGCTCGATGAGAAGACCCTCGGGTTCGCGGATTTTTCGGGCAACCGGCAGTACGTATCGGTTGGAAACCTCAACACGGATGATCGCGTCTCTCTGTTTCTGATGGACTATCCGAACCGTACTCGCTTGAAAGTTCTCGGTCGCGCGAGGGTCGTCGAGTTCGATGGAGACGACGACCTCGTCCGCTGTGTCTCTCTTACTGACTACCGGGCGCGGGTTGAGCACGGCGTCATCATCAGAGTCGAGGCGTTCGATTGGAACTGCCCGCAGCATATTACGCCCCGCTACACCACCGACGAGATCGAGGTTGCGGTTCAACCGCTAAGGAAGAGGATCGCCGAACTGGAAGAGAAACTTCATGGCGTTACGAGCCGGGATTAGCAAAGTCGCTACGTCCCTTTGTGGTGTCCGACGGGGGCTTTGAAGGAGACGGCGGTTGGCGCCAAGCATAGGCTGAGTTTGGATCCTCCTTACGCCAGTGTTGAAATACGATGAATGCTAGTTGGATACGATTGCGGTTCCGCGAGGCGAATACGGCTGTTCACTCGACGCGGCTGTTAATCGAATATTTCAGGCTCACCCGGCGGTCCATCTTTGGGTGAGCATTTCTCTACCCATTCCTCCATCCCGAACTCGCGATGCCTGACTTCGCCGAGTCCCGACACATGACCTTCGATCGGCACGTTGTAAGGCGGGTCGGCGAAGACCATCTGCGCCGTCTCGCCCTCAAGCAGCCGTGCGTAGGTCTCGGGGGCAGTCGCGTCGCCGAGACGCGTCACGGCCGGCCCGGCGATCTCGGGGACGGCATCGGCCGGGTCGGGCTTCTGGGCCTGCGCTTCTAGGCCGCCAATCAGGACATCGTTCTCGGGCATCGAAAGGCCCGTGATCGTCACGTCGAAATCGAGGTCCAGTTCTGAGAGGTACTGCAGCTCGATGGCCAGCAGCTCGGAATCCCAACCCGCGTTCTCGGCGAGACGGTTGTCGGCGATCACGTAGGCGCGGATCTGTGAGGTCCTTCGGCGGGACCCCTCTTTGCAGAATATCTGCAAGACATCTCGGAGCGTACAATTTTGTTCTGGGATGCGTTGTGGCAGCGCGCCGATAACATGCTTGAGCACGAGCGAGCCGGCTTCCCGCCGCTACTTGATTTCAAATTTGAGATGATCCTCGACGCGCGTCAGTTTGAGCGCGCCACGAACTATGCCCTGTTCCGAATCATCGAAGTCGGTGACGAGTGCCGGGTGGATTGCGTCGATCCTGCAAAACCGCCGGTTGTCATCGTCGATCCGCGTGCAGGTTATGGACCGGGAATCGGCGGCTTCAAGCGCGACTCGGAAGTTGGTTTGGCGATGCACGAGGGCCATCCCGTGTATTTCGTCATCTTCTTCCCGGAGCCGCAGCATGGTCAGACGCTGGCCGACGTGCTCCACGCGCTGCGCCGCTTTGTTGTCGAGGTCTCCCGACGGCATCCGGGAAAGCCGCCGATCCTCTACGGCAACTGTCAGGCCGGCTGGGCCTTGACACTGCTTTCGGCCGACTGCCGGGGCCTGACTGGTCCGGTCGTGCTCAACGGTTCTCCGCTCTCATATTGGGCCGGTGAGGCCGGCACCAATCCGATGCGCGTGAGCGGGGCTCTTTCCGGTGGTGCCTGGCTTGCGCATCTGATGGCAGATCTCGGCGATGGACGTTTCGACGGTGCGTGGCTGGCGCAGAATTTCGAAAGCCTCGTCCCTGAAAAGGCGATTTGGGAGAAGTACGCCAATCCTTTTTTCATCAGATCGATGACGAGCGTGAGCGCTTTCTTGAGTTCGAGCGCTGGTGGGACGGGTTCTATTTTCTCAGCCGGGAGGAGATCCTTGCAATCGTTGAGAACTTGTTCATTGGAAACAAGCTCGAGCAGGGACAATTGCGGATTTGTGACGGATGCGTGGCCGACTTGCGGACCATCGCGAACCCGGTCGTGATTTTTGCTTCCTACGGAGACGACATCACCCCGCCCCTTCAGGCGCTCGGCTGGATTCCCGTAGTTTTCCGTGACACGGCGGATCTCAAAACGTGCGGCCAGCGGATCGTTTACATGACGAACCCACACGTCGGGCACCTTGGAATTTTTGTCTCCGCCAAGGTGGCGCGTCTGGAACATCGCGCCATTCTCGAAAGTCTCGATGAGATCGAGGCGCTCAAGCCGGGACTGTATGAGATGAAGGTCGACAATCCTTCAGGCGATCCCGACTGCCACAAGCCGCATTTCATCGTTCGCTTCGAACCGCGGCAGGTGGAAGATCTGCGAACGCCGGCCGATCACGCTGCGTTCGAGCGCGTGAGGCGTGTCTCGGAGTTCAACGATGCACTCTACAGCTCGATCGTCAGTGCATGGGTGCAGGTCATGACGAAACCTTTGATCGCCGAGACCTTGAAATGGATTCATCCCATGCGCGTGAGCCGTTACGTCTACTCGGAGCGCTTCAATCCCTAGATGCGCGGCCTTGCAATCTTTGCAGATGCCATCCGCAAGGACCGGACGCCGTTCCCGAAGAGCCATCCGTTGCTCGTCCAGGAGCGAGATGTCTTGAAGGGGGTAGGGGAGGTTTGGTCGAGATTGCGACTGGGCCGTGATGCCAGTCTCGAAGAGATGTTCAAAATCGTCTACACGATGCATAGCGAAGAGCCAGAGGG
This sequence comes from Hyphomicrobiaceae bacterium, assembly GCA_050246945.1. Classification (GTDB taxonomy): domain Bacteria; phylum Pseudomonadota; class Alphaproteobacteria; order Rhizobiales; family Hyphomicrobiaceae; genus JAEUMD01. The sequence goes on along the minus strand of JBFWVC010000001.1, from coordinate 652 downwards.
ACGGGCTTGGCTAACGTAGACGGGCCACGCGATGTTGTCAGTGGCCATATCAGGCCACCGATCACCAAAGTTCTGATCCATGACGGTATCCTCAGAAATAAACCGCCATGGACGGGCGCGTGCTACGCCTGCGGTCCTGCGACCTATTCAGAAGCACCGAGTCGATCTCACTGCGGTCGAGACCGATGTCCTTCAGCATGTGGTCATTGAGGGCCATGAGCTGAGCCTTGGCGGCAGGGTGTTCGCGATGGGCTCTGTATGCGTGCCACAGTCGCAGTACGCCGCGCACTAGGTCGCTGGCGCACTGGCTCAATTGGGTTGGGATGTCCTTCAGGTGCGGGCTAGCAGCTTCGCTCTTCACAAACAGTGTGTTGTTCATCATCGTGTTCCTCGATTGGTGTTTCTCCGATTGCGGCAGAGGTCGTTCGTTGAGCAGGCCGCCAGCTCGGATCGCGAGCCGGCGGCGCTCGTCCGTCAGTCTCCGATCAGGCCGAGACCCTTTGAATGACGACGGGCACTGGCCGGCAGACGGTGTTGCACACGGGAGAGTGCTGCTGGGCATAAGTCAGCAGGGCGTCGAGCTCCTCGTCGGAGCAATCGGCTTTCACCTTCATCTTGATGTTGATCTGCTCGTAGCCGGCAGGGACGCTGT